>JBHLLT010000020.1:0-52612 GCA_048938855.1 Promethearchaeota archaeon | reverse complement strand
GAAATATTTCCTAATTGAATCAATAACTTAGCGGATACTTCGTAAAGTTTTAATTCTTCAGTTTTTCTGATGATTGATTTTAATCTATAAATAGCTTGAATATTATTTTTAAATTGCGATATAATTTGTATAATTCTGATATATAATTCATCCAATTTAAGATAACTACCAAGATCAAGGTAGATTGATGCGGCTTTTTCATAAATTTGGATTGCTTCTTTTCCTTTCCCCCGATCTGCGAGAGTCTCTGCTTGATCAATTAGTCTGATTGCTTCTAACTCTTTTTCATCATCAAAATTATTATTGATCATATGTTTTTCTCCTTAAATAATAAGAAATACGCATAAAGAATTTATTATAAAATCGATACAATTTACTTTAACTTAATTAAGATATTAAAATCTTAGTATTAATAGCTTTTTATAATAGAGTTCTAAATTTCTTTATGGATTTGTCTTTAAAAGTTAATATATTGTTTTACTAATATTGCTTAAAGAGCTTAATATTCCTTGATTTTACTATGTCTCTAAATTGTAATGATTGATAGGCAGATGCAAAGGATTCTTGAGCATCCTCAATTGCACCATAAAATATGAAGTTTGAGAACCAAGTTACAATAAACATAATACTAGCTCTTCTATATCGGGTGTGAAATTTAACATTTAACCTAGGAGATGAGTATTGAAAAAGAAAAAGGTTTGGTGCCGTTCCAACCGGCAATCTCAAAGATTTACTGATTAATTGTTGAGTTTCCAAGATATGAGCTAAACTTTCTAAATTAATAACACCCCCATCAATCCAAATTCTTTCAATTCCACTTTGTTTTAATCCATCAATTAAATTAAGATTATTAGGTTGATTTCTTTCAGTAATGTATGAATATCTTTGGGTAGAAGTCATGTTTTCAGAACCAAGAATCAATAATAGTGCCGATTTTATCTTATTTTTCCGTAAAACTTCTACTTCTTTCTTGTTTTTTAGATTTGAAATTGAATTATATACATATTCTTCTGGTTTTATTCCATTTTCTCTAAGATATTCGATTCCTGCTACCCTTGACTCAAAATTACCTCCCAATATGAAAGGAGGTTTAAAATGATCTAAATAAAACTCTAAATATCTAACCATTGAGTTAGGAGTTGTAGCAGAAATTTCTACTAAATTAGGAATCTTATATTGTTCTGATAAGGATAAATGTTTTTCAATGCGTTTAATTGCTTTTTGAGCGTTAAACTGTTCAGGATTTTTCCTATCAACAAAAGTCTCATTCTGATAAAATATAGTACCAATAAGTATTGGAGGTAAATCAAATTTTCCTCGCTCTAATTTTATATCTCCATAGGTATAATATTCTGCATTACTCATTTTAACATCAACAAATAAATCTAATACTAAATAATAGGAATAAAAACCTATTTAATCTGCTTACTTTTCAAAAGAGAGATATTTTTGTACATTTTTCTTAGCTTTAAAAATATTTCAAATTTATAAGCGTGAAACTATTATAAGAAAAGAATTATAAATAATCTAAAAATTAATAGATTTGATCAAAATGGATAATGAAATCATTTCACAAGTGAATGTAGCTGCATATTTTTTGGCTGAAAAAGGATACACTTATGATAAACTCTGCTGGATGCTAGCAGAAAGGCAACTATTTATTCAAAGGGACCCAGCATATAATCAGCAAGAAAAAATAAGAGAAAAAGCGGCAGAAATTTTCTTTTCAGGCCCGACTTATGATGTGTTATGCTATTTAATTTCGGAAATAGATATAACGATGAAACTAAAAAATAAGTAAGAGATATGATATTTTTGGGGTAACTTATTAAAACAGATGCAATTTGACGTCACAATTACGACAATGACCTTCTTTTAATTTCTTAAAACACTCCTCATGATAAAGAGCATTGCATTGAAGATTCCCACATTGTACGGCTGCTTGCCCTTTCTCAAAGATTAGATGACACACAGGACATGCATTAAATAGAGCTTCCTCTCCTAATAACCCAATATCTTGTATATATTTAGCAGGCATAATTTCAGGTTTTTTAATAATCTCTTCTTGTAAACCTTTTGTAAGTGTGCGTAATTTTTGGATTTGTGAGACTTCTATAGGAATTTTTAAGAGATAAAAGCAATGAGGACATCGTGTAGTAGCAGATTTTCTTATCTGATGATCTTTTTGAGAGTCTGCCCATGCTGCTAAACAATGAATATGGTAAGGCGTAGTACAATTAGGACAATACCTTCCTGTAATATAAAAAGAACCTTTTGTATAAGGATTTTGATCAGAAAAGCAAATAGAACATTTTTTAAAATCAACTTCTCCTCGAATTTGTTTTAAACGCTGTTCTTGATCTTTTGTTAAATCTTGAACTCTTAGTAAATCGGCTGCAATTTTTCTTAGAAATGCAGGGTTGTCTATAAGATTATTTTGCTCAGTTCCATACTTTTTATAATTATCATCTGCAATCTCTTTTGCGGATCTAATTAAGGACTCGTGATCATTACTATAAAAATATCTTCCACCTGTGATATCGCTTATTTTTTTTAAGATATTACCTTTACTCGCATTTCCTAGCCCAAAACTGTCAATTCTAATATTTAGCCCTTGAGCTAGGCGTGCCATTTTTAAAGGATCAACAGCAGACTTCATATAATTTCCATCTGAAATCAGAACTATCCTAGGAGATTTAGCACCAATTTTACGTAATTCAGCTATTAATGTTTTTATTGATAATGCCATTGCATCACCCATCGCAGAATATCCTCCACAATTTAATGAATTCAAAGCTTTATCAAGTATATTTTTGAAACTAGCAGTCGTAAATTCAACTAACTTCTTAGGTTTATTAGAATATTTTATTAACGCAAATGCGCTTAAACTATCTTTATTGAATCTTTCCTTTATCAATGTTTTTGCCGCAGAAATACAACAACTTAACCGATTAGGGCTGAAATCCTTTCTAAACATCGATCTTGATGTATCTATACATATAACAAGATTCTCCGGAATTCTATTATCTGACATTTTATTTACTGGACTTAAAGATTCTGTTTTTTGATTTGTTGCTAATGATCTCTTTAATTTACTCTTTTTCTACATGTTTATTAATTACTAATTAATAAATACTGTCTCAATTAGATAAAGTTTATTTTTGCAAAAAAAAATAATATTTAATATAGCGTAATTTTACTATTAACATTAAGAATATTAGTAAAAACAATATTGATATTAATTTTGATGCGTAATGTCAGATAATAATAGTAAGAGTGTAGCAGTTAAAGATTTCTTTAAACGAAATGTCCTAATAAATGAAATTGATGAGGTTTTAAGATTCAAACCAGAAACACTTATAGGTGTTGATAAAATTAGTTCGGACCACCTATTTAATGAAGGAATAAAGACAATTGATGATTTAGCCAATCTTTCTGCCTCAAATCTACCTGAAATAAAAGATATCCTACCAAATATGCTACTCAAATGGGTTAAAATTGCTCAAGTTATCCAAAAGAATGTACAGGAACAACTTCGTAGACATAAAAAATTACTTCTTATAGGGCTTGACAATGGCGGAAAAACCTCTATTTTGGCTGTAGTGCAAGAGAAATTCTCCATCATAAAATCTCTATTACCTACAAGAGGTGTAAAAAGAGAAAAATTAGACTTTTTCGGATATCCGGTAATTTCATGGGACCTAGGGGGCCAGGTTCAATACAGAGAAAAACTTTATTTTAATAGGCCTGAACTTTTTTTTACAGAAGCAGATATTCTTTTGTATGTTGTTGATACTCAAGATCCAGACAGATTTCCAGAAGCTGCCAATTATTTTCGTGAAGTCTTAAAAGTTTTAAAAGATTTACATGAGAAACCAGAAGTCTTGGTTGTATTAAGCAAGAGTGATCAAGATGTACGTAAAACCTTACAATGGCAACAAAATGTTACGAGTATAAAAAACAAATTTAATAGTATTGTCGCAGATTATGAAGATTTTAAGGTCGATTACTGTGATACGACTGTGTTTCAACGAGAGACTATAATGCAAATGTTTAGTGTAGCCCTAAAGAAGGTTTCTGATACTTCTGAAGTTATCCAACATATCCTGGAAGAGTTTTCTCATCAAATAGAAGCAAAAGCATCAAGCCTAGTATCAATGGATGGGTTAATTTTCGGGAGTTACACAGGTTCAGATACAGATGAAATGCTCGTAAATAATACGGCACTATTACTTCAAACTCTTTCAAATTTTTATAATTCAATTGGATTAATTAGAGAAAAATCAATAAAACTAGAATTACCTCTAAATGGCTTTACAATTTGTGGAGAAAAATTATTTGAGTACTCAGAGTTGCAAATCCCGGTATATTTATGGATGCTTTCTCAAAATCCAGAATTG
This sequence comes from Promethearchaeota archaeon, assembly GCA_048938855.1. Taxonomy (GTDB): domain Archaea; phylum Asgardarchaeota; class Lokiarchaeia; order Sigyniarchaeales; family SOKP01; genus Loki-b32. The sequence goes on along the minus strand of JBHLLT010000020.1, from coordinate 48,212 downwards.
TTAGAAGGAAAAATAGATTACTTTAAAGAACAGTTGCTTCCACTGATCAATCTATTCTTATAAACCTTTTAAAAGCTATTACATTTTTTTGGTTTAAATTTTTTTTTTGAATTATGTAGAAAGTATTTATAGTGATTCTAATTCCTTATTTGCTGCTAGCAAAAATTCATTACATTTATCTAACATATCAATTGCCCCTTTTAAGTTCTCAACGACCGATTCTAATCCTTTTTCCTGAGCTATAATCTGCCATTTTAAGAAACCTTCTTTGTGTGACTCATTATGATCGGCCCAATGTTTGCATAATTTTGTCAATTTTAAAATATCTTTATCTTGTTTATCCAATTTATTTCACTTCTTTTATTATCAATTTGGAATGTCTTTTAAACTCAAAATACATAGATATATTTTTTAAATTTTCATATAGATTATAAGTGTATTTCATTTATAATAAAATAAGTAATTTATTAAAAATGAAGAAATATGGGATTTAGTATATTATTAGTAAATCCAAATAGATTTAAAAATCCACCAATAATTCCCATTGGATTAGAATATCTTAATACTGCATTAGAGCTACATAATTATGATGTTGATGTATTAGATTTATGTTTTAATGAATCTCCGATAGAAATTTTAACTAAAACCCTAGATATAACATCTTACAATCTTGTGGGTTTCTCAATCCGTAACATAGATTCTTTAGGTTATTTCAACAATGAGTTTTTTTTGCCTTCGATTAAGCCATTAGTCGATTGTGTTAAAAAACGTAATATTCCTGTGGTTCTTGGTGGCTCAGGATTTTCTGCTATGCCATATGAAATCTTGGATTATCTTAATGGGGATTACGGAATTTTAGGGCCCGGTGAGGGGGTTTTTCCACATTTTGTAGAATTATTACAGTCTGGACAATTAAAAGGTAAAATTTTTGATGGCTGGCAATATTATCCTGATATCAAGTTGATTCATTTACGTGGAAAAAAGTTTGATTATGTTAAGTATCTATCTTTCAATGATGCTATTGGTTTTGAAACGCATAAGGGATGTTTAGGACGATGTCCTTTCTGCATTAATGCTGACACACGAATTTGGTATAACCAAATCCAAAATATTATAGAAGAGTTAAAATTTTTGGTCAATCAGGGTTATAATCACTTTCAGTTATGCGATAATGAGTTTAATTCAGATTTGAACTTTCCAATCGAGTTTTGCAAAACATTGATCGAGGCAAATCTTCCTATAAAGTGGAAGCTTTTTATGAAACCTTATCCTTATAATAAAGAATTGTTTAGATTACTTCATGAAGCTAATGCTTATAGAATATCTATTAATGTTACCAGTGATACAAGAATTCAAAAATTAAATGACTATTCATATGATGACTTAGAGAATATTATTAAGTATTGTAAAGAATATGCGATAGAGTTAGCAATTGATTTATTGGTTGGTTACCCACATGAAAAGCTAAATTCTGTTAAAAATATGATCAATTTTTTTAAGATCCATCGCCCAACTACAATAAGTGTTGATTCTTACTTACGAGTTTATGCTCATACCAAATTAGCTAAACTTATTAAAAATGATACCCTCGTCCAGAAAAATTTGATAAAACCTTATTCAGAAAAGTTAAAGTTCTTAGAACCTGTTTTTTATAATCAAATTAGTCAAAATGTGCTAGAGGAATTAATTTCAGACGATAGTTTATATAGAATTGCCTGGCTGGCACCAAAAATAGATGATTAAAAAGATCTAATCTATTTAAAAAAAGTTATAAAAAAGAAAAATAAAAAAGATGTATGAATTTATGTTCGACACATTCTTTTGAGAAGTGTTGGATCCACTATTTCTTTTGGTTTCCAACCTTTTTCTTTAAGATATTCTTGAATTTCATCTTTCATATTAATTGGGATATCTGCTTCAAGTCGAACAAATTTTTCTAAATCGTTTGGAAATTTAACTCCCTTATATTTGCGTTCAAGATCAATCCAATGAGATAATTTTATCATGCGGCCCTTAGAGTTATCTGCGGGTCTTAAAGCTAATTTGGCGACTAAACAGATAGCTTGTTCAATACTTTCTGCTGTAGTTAGTAAATGTTCAGGACCAGGACCAACTAAGTGATCTGCTGTCCCATCTCTTGCATTAAATAGCTTCCATGTATCTTCATCATAAGATCGCCCTATGTACATTCTTCGATATTCAGCAGCGTGAGGTCCTACAACTGCCGGAACTCCTAATCCATTTGCCATACTAGCGATACTTGCAGCTTTTTGTGACATTGCACCCCAAGCCACACCGACAGCACCAACTCTATTTAAAATATAATCTGCAATTTCTTCAAAATTACCTCTTAGTGGACGCCTTGCAAAAATATTAGCCACTTTAATTGCTGCTCCCGTAATATGAGGATTCGCAACACATGAACCAACATTAACTAGACCTCCTCGGTCGAAATCACCAGGAAAACGATCATATAAAGTTTTACCCTCTTCATCTTTTACAAGACCAATGTCCATTGCCCCACATCCAGAAACCACAACGATATAGTTTCTCACAAGAAATTCTTCTGCCATTTTATATAATTCTTGGATTTCATGAGCATAATTACCACATCCAATAATGGCAACAATTCCAGGAATTTCTCCTAATACAATAGGAGCACCAACATTTCTTATTTCTGTGTCCTGAATCGGACCTCTCCCAGCTCGGCAATTATATCTCTCTGTTTTAATATATTCACGACCTGCATATTGAATTAATGTCAAAGGTGAAACATTCTTCATACAATCAGATTCACATCTACCACATCCTAAGCAATCACTGAATATACTCTCTAAAACTGAGAAATCTGCATCCTTTGCTAATTTAACACCCTCTACAAGAGGTAGATCGTTTGGGCAATTTCTTTGACAATTTCCACAACCATTACATCTCATTGCCATATCTTGACATCCCTTTTCATCTGGAACTCCACTTTTGCCTTTTCGGATAGGTTTGATTTTAATTGCAGTCTCTGCCGCAACTTCACCAGCTTTTATTGGATCTAAAATTAGAACACCATCCATCTTTCCACTAACTAAATCATCTACGATCTCCATCGTTGGATCATCAGTTCTATCTGGAAATCCACCCATTATCTTCTCATTAGTAGTTATATATGGAGCTCCTACTGCTTTTGCTTCTTGATAAGTTCTTAAATTAACACATTGCTCATCAACCATAACTACATCAGCTAAACCAGAGCGGATATAGTGTAATTGTCTTGAATAAGATCCAATAATTTTTGCTCCACTATAATAACGAGTAAGATCGTGAGCAGTACAGCAAATTGCTCCCACATCAACTTTATCATCATAACCCTTTTCTCTAATATAATCTACTATTTCAACTCCAGGTGCTACATTATGTCCAATCATTAAAACTGTTGCTTTATTTTCGGTATCTAATGTCCCCATTCCCAATTCCACTATAGGAACATCTGGATCTCCTACTGGCATACCATAAGCTGCTATTTGGACGGCATCTGAAATTTCCATTCCGACTGAATCACATAATCCAGCTAAAAAGCTTTTAGCTTCATAATCAAGATAGCTGGATTCTTGACCAGTATGTCCAGCTGCTAATAATTGAGTAAGCGTATAATGAACCCACTCCATCGCAGATTCAAGATCTTCTAAACTCTCTGGCTTCATACCAATGACTAACCTAGTATGTGGCATTTCGACTGCGATGTTGTTCCCAAAATTAATTGGAACATTACCATATTTCTCTTTTAACCAATGCAGCAAATGATCACCATGCGCTGAATGGCATGCCGCACCGATACAGCAAGCGATTTCTACGATTCTTGCTTGCTGGGTTTCCATATTTATACCACAAGCCCCTGTTCGCCCTTTGGAAAGATTACATTTGCCGTATGTGCACAGACAACACATATCGCATATGGGCATATAAAAGGGGCGATATCTTTCCATGAGTTTGAAAAACCAAGATCTCAAATCTCTCAAATGAGGTGCTGGATGAGGTCCCATAGGTTCCCATTCAGTTTCATCCCCGTAAGATATTTTCCCAGTCGTCAATTCAAATCCTTTAATCGTTCCGAAAGGTCCCTTGTACTCATCTATTTTAACTTTTGCTCCTCTCTTTTCCATAAATAATTCACTTATGTTTTATTCTAAAATAATGATTTGTTTGATTTTGAAATTTAAATAATTTTAATTATAATTGTTACAATTAAACACTGAAAATAAAAGCTATTGATTAAGTTTTAAAATCGATATAATCAACTTATTTATGGATAATTAGTGTGAAATTTCATACTAAAACTAAAATCATCATTCTAATTATCTTTATTTATTAGCTTTAAACTATTAATATAATAAAATATGAGAAAAGAGAAACTTAAAGGGTATGTTTATTGTTTAGTCTCTTATGTTATTGCATTTTTTATAGCAGTAATAGTTGGGGTGATCTTCCGATTTTTACATCCATTAATAATGATTTTATTAGCTGATTTAGCAGCTACGCTTGTCATTTTTGTAATTAGTTCAATTTTTAAAAATACAAGTTTCTATGATCCTTATTGGAGCGTAGCACCACTAATTATAACGTTTTATTATTTAATTTTCCCGTTAACAAGCAATTATGGGAATATAAGAAGTATTATTGTATCAATTTTTATATTTATTTGGTCAATTCGATTAACTTTCAATTGGCTAAGGCAATGGAAAGGATTAAGGCATGAAGACTGGAGATACGTAAATTATAGACAAAAATTGGGCAGAAACTTTTGGGTTATTAATCTTATAGGCTTACAATTAATGCCAACTATTTTAGTGTACTTGGGATCAATTTCATTATATCCCATACTTTCTTTAGAAGGAGCATTATTTGGAGTTCTTGATATATTAGCCATAGTTGTAACCATAATTGCTATTCTTTTTGAAGCTATTGCAGACCAGCAATTATATAATTTTGTTCAAAATCGTGAAGGTCCTCATGAAATTATTACAAAAGGATTATGGGCATATTCAAGGCATCCCAATTATTTTGGTGAAATCCTATTCTGGTGGGGTTTGTTTCTCTTTGGATTATCAGCAAATATATCATTTTATTGGGCTATTATTGGCCCTATTTCTATAACGATTCTATTCAATGCAATAAGTATACCATTAATGGAACAGAGGAACCTATTAAGAAAACCTGATTATCTTAATTATAAAAAAAGAGTTTCTAGATTAATTCCTTGGTGTCCGAAAAAAAAGCAATAATTGTAGTATTTATTTTAAAGGGTAGCTAGAAATTCAGACACACTTTCCTCAGAATCAACCAAGTCATCATCAAACTGTTCTCCCATTAAATCAAATTTGAACACACATCTTTCACTCCCTAAAAGTACACACTCAATTTCTTCTGCATCAACGTCGAATTTTAGAGCTTCAAACATACCACTAAAGAGTCCTTGATAGAGTAAACACAAGTTTTTTGCCATAATATTATCTTTTTCCTCCGAGGCTAATGAATCTGCAACGAATATTAAGATATGGTCTTTTCTAAATACTCCGTTGATTTCTCCAAAGCCCATGAGTTCTAAGGCTTCAAGGTTTCCAAGAACGACTTCTTTTCTTGTAACTATACTTTCAGTACTCCAATCCTTATTATAGAAAAATTTATCAACATAGTCACGTCCAATAGTCTTACCAACCCAGACCAAAATGTCATCAGCGTTTGTGCCTGCAAATTCTGAAAATTCAATTAAATCAATTGGCCTTAGCATTAGCAAGCGTAAATCTTTCTTCTCATCACCAAAATATAATTGACCTGTTTTCTCGTCAATCATAATTTGTAATTCTTTTTTGAGTCTTTTAGACATATAATCTCCCTAAGTTATAGTGAAAAGAAAATTATTCAGTTTTTATTTCATATAATAGAAATTTAAATGGCTAGGTATTTAAATTTAATGTTTACTACATGAATTCCAGATATTTCCTCAAGGATACGTTATTTTTAGTCAATATCTGTTTAACAATAAAAAATTAAGAAGATAGTAAATCGAAAATCTCTGGAATGATAGAATCTATGTTATAATTAGTTTTAACTGAAGTAAATATAAATTTCCACTTTCTCTTTTTAATATTTTTGAAATTATAAAAGTTAAAAAGTTCTTTCTCTAAATTGTAAATTTGATTGTCATGATTTTCTTTAGAGCTCCTAATTAAATCGATTTTATTGCCTAAGATAAGTAATGGAATACCTCTTAACTCTTCATTATTTAGGACATTCCAGAATTCACTTTTTGATTCTTCAAATCTCCTCTGATTAGCAATATCAACCATATAAATAATAATATTAGAATCTTGAAGCCCTATTAACCATTTTGGTCGAAAGGATTTCTGTCCAGGCATATCCCAGACTGCCAATAATCCTTCTTCTTCTACTGGAATATATTCAATGTTAAATTTTCTTGTTGGTGTGAAATAATTCTCATTAAATTCCCCTGTCTTCAACTTTCTAACCAAACTAGATTTACCCACTTCATCGATTCCAAATAAAAAAACCTTGAAAAATGTTTCCCTTTGAAAATAATAATCAAATTCATAAGGTTTTTCTATCACCTCATCACCAAACCGTCGAATATCAATAAACATTGAAATTAATAAATTATCGACTTCTATATCATCATCGAAGGAGTATCCATTACCATTATTTAAAAGTTCACCCAATAATTCTTCAAATATTTCCTTATAATCATAAGGATTATCTTCATTATCAAAAATTAAACCTATTATAATTCTACTATTAATACAGCAAGAATACAGATTTAAATCATTGAGAAATTGAGCAACAGGCTCACTAATCGCATACTTTTTCTCATTTGATTCTTGACAATAGCATTCTTTCTCGTGTTCTTTTATGATATTATTAACGAGTATTTTATCATTAATGTTAATAATTTCATTAGGATAACTATAGATATTAAGATCTTCTAAATCTCGAATTTTATTTCCTTTAAATAAAAAGATATTATGTAGCAATTATAATTCCAGAAATCTTAATTCCTATATGGTTGAAAATAAAAAAAACTTAAAAAACGTTTGGAATCTTGTCGATTTCAAATCCTTTTAAAGTTTTTGGTTTAATTTATAATAGCAAATCGCTCTTTTGATTTAAAAGAGAAACTTAAAATAAATCTATAAAAAGCCTTTAAATTATTATTAATCTTCTTTTTCTTCACTATCCTCTGAAGATTCATCTATTGATATTTCAGTAGACTCCTCTGTTGCTTTATCATCCAGTTCAGGTTTAGATTCACTAACTAGTTCAGGAGCTGGCTTCTCATTTTCCTCCGGTTCAGGTTTAGATTCACTAACTGGTTCAGGAGCTGGCTTCTCACTTTCCTCCGGTTCTAGTTTAACACCTACTGGTGTTTCACAAACAGGGCATCGACTCCATCCCGGTCTTAAACTATACCCACATTTAGCACATTCTTTAAGACTTTCGTCTACTTTCCATTCTGGAATATCTAAACCTCCCTGTCTCTTTTTTGCTAATTCTTGTAACTCTTCTTCAGTCCACACTTCCATTCCTTCAGGTAAACCAGTTCCTCGCTCAGTTGCAAATTTATTCAATTCTTCTTCTGTCCAAGTTGGCATATCTGGCTGGGAAGCCATTCTCTTTTGTGCTTGTTCAGCTAGTTCCTCAGCAGTCCAAGTCTTAAGTTCTTGACCACCAGCAGTTCGAACTACTTCTGATTGTTGTGATGCTGTTTGTGCGGGAATTTGAGGTTGTTGAGAAGGCACATTGCAACTTTCTGCAGAAAACCGTAATAATCCTTCGAAACACCTTGAAAATTTGTTTGGATCTTTACCCTCATCCGTTATTAACAGTAAAGTAGTTTTATCACCAGGTTGAGGTATTGCTATTCCATAAACAGCAATATCGGATGTTATTCTTTCTGATTCAATACCAGAAGTGATTCTTTCCATTGAATTCATTAATTCACTATCTTTCATTAAAAAATCACATATAGGATCTCCATGTCTTTGATACCCTTCATGATATTTTGCGAGATGATTTTGTGTCATTGTTGAATCTAAAGAATCAATGATAGCACTTACATAAGGATAAATATGGCTTTTAGGTTCTTTAACAGAATCATCAAGTTTATAACCGCCTAAATCAAGTGGTCCCATTACTGGAGCAAACAATGGTTTTTCATTCTTAATTTTTCCAAATATTGTTGATCTTGAAAGAACACATTTAATTTCTCCATAATAAGCAATTGAATTATCCAAAAATTCTATTTTCTTATTGAATGTTATTCGAGGAATAGTCCGGAACAAGACATCAATCCATGGCATTTCTTTTACTGGAATTATTGCCATACATGTTTTTTCGATTAAATCTTTTAACTTTTTAACATAAGTTTTTAATTCTTTTTTTATATCTTCGTATTCTTCATTTTCCAATTCCTCATTTGCTCTCTTCTCAAGTTCTTTAAATTTTTCCTCATTTACTTTTAAATTTCCACCAAAAGATTTAATTTCTCCTACTATATTATCCTTTAAAATGGAAGTTGCGTTCTCAATTATACCTTTTTGAAAATTTGATAATTCTTGCTCTTCACTAGAGACTAAATAATCAGCAGGATCAAATTCTAACTTGTTTACAAACACTTGAAAAAGCTTTTTTAAGACAGTATCAGACAATTTCTTTCCCTTTTTTTTGGGTTAATCATTTTGAATAAAATATAACGGTATGGATATAAAAATTTATTTGAATTAAGCATAATATATAGGAAATAAAGAGTGAGTGTTTAAATATACTAATTTTATGAAATCTAGAAATATGAGTGTTGTAGATAAGAAATGCATCGTATGTTTTACATCGTCAATCCCAGAAAATATAGAAGAATATCTAATTGAACAATTAAAAAAATATGAAAATGTGAAGTTATTATATCGAAAGAATTCTTCAGAAGGAGAATTATTGAAAATAGTTCCGACAGCAGATATATTGATTGGTTGGCGTCCTTCCAAAACAATTTTAAAAAATGCTAAAAAAGCAAAATTATTCATTAACCCCGGTGCTGGGATCCATCATCTTTTGTCGCTATTCAAGGAGATTAACAAAGAAAGAAAACTTTTATTGATTAATGGCCATGGAAATTCTTATTTTGTAGCTCAACACACAGTTGCACTATTGTTGGCGTTGATGAATAAAATTATTCCTCATCATACATGGATGCAACAAGGGAAATGGAGAACGGGAGATGAAGATGCTGTATCAATTCCATTAAGGTTTAAAAATGTAGGACTACTTGGATATGGAGCTATAAATCAAAAAGTTCATCGTTTTTTAAGTGGTTTTGATATCGATTTTTCTATTTTAAGAAAACATTGGAAAAAATTAATTAAACCACTTCCCACAAAAATCACAAAATATGATTTTTCTCAGCTTAATGACTTCCTTAAAGAGATTGATATTCTCATAATTGCTGTACCAGTAACGACATTGACAAGAAATTTAATTGGAAAAAAAGAATTGGAAAAATTGGGACCAAATGGATTGGTAGTAAATGTGAGTAGAGGTGACATTATTGATGAGGAAAGTCTATTCATCGCTTTAAAAGAAAATTATATACTCGGAGCAGCTATTGATGTTTGGTATAATTATAGTCCAGAAAGCGATGAAGAGGGAAGAAAATTTCCCTTTAATTTTCCATTCCATACTCTTGATAATATTGTTTTATCACCACATAGAGGTTATTCTCCTTTTAATGATCTGCTGAGGTGGAACGAAGTAATTGAGAATATTTCTCGAATGGCTCAAGGACGTCAAGATTTTATTAATGTAGTAAATTTAGAGGAAGAATATTAGTAGAATTGAATTAGAATAAATCCAACTAAAAAGTCACGACTAACTTGCTGGAAAGTAATTTATATACTGAATTTAATCAAACAAATTACTATTTAAATTGAAAATTTGTATAATATTATTTAAATAAGTAAAAGGATTTGCATTTTATATAATTTTTTTATATTTTCATTCAGGTTTTAATAGGATATAATATATGTCTGTTCACACAGCTTTATATAATAATAAAAACTCTAAAACTGACTTTAAATTTGAGGAGTATAGAGACATTTTAAAAATTAATGCATTAATATATGATCTGGAGTATTTAAGACATGACAAATAAGTATTACTTTAAATATGTTAATCCGATAAAAAAAAACATTTATATATTAATGTGTAATAAAATAACTTATAAAAAAATTTGCGGTTAAAGGCGATAGTAGTAAAATAGCTTTAGTCACTTTGCCGATTTTTGAATTAATCATATTTATCATAAAATTTTGTGGGTTGTGTGCATAAAATGAAAATAGTAACTGTTAATATTCCTGAATCCTATCTCGATAGTATAGAAAAATTAGTGGGTGAAGATGGGCTTTATCCATCTAGATCTGAGTTAATTAGAGTTGCCGTAAGAGATTTTTTATTACGAGAATTAAAACTAGCTACTAATTTAGCTAAATACAAGGAAGCTGACATTGAAGAATTTGATGATGAGAACTTTGTTCGAGTGCCTGTTGAGAAACTGAACGAAGATAAGGAACCAGTGAGAGAATTTAAAACTTACAAGATAATCAAACGATTAGAGTATTAAATTTTTTTATATTATCACGATTAGATATGAATTAAAATTGGAGTGGAAATTTTTTTTACTTTTTTTTCTTTTTTTTTTAAAATTATGGAGTTTAAAATGTGAAGTCCAAATTTAGACCCTTAGCGAGCCACGGAATCCCCTAGCGCTATAGAAAGAGGGTGCACTATTATGATACACGAAAACATGGTCGTAGCGGCGATCAGCAAAGATGGCGCCACCGAGTTTTCTAATATCAGAAGGTGTTTTCACCCAGCTCGATGTTTTCATATCAAAATTTCCAAGCTTCTGCAACTCTCGATATTGTTCTTCCGTTAACAGCTCAATACCCATGGCGACTGCCATATCAATAGCGTTTCCTTCTGGATGTACCCCTTTCTTTTCCCTCGCCTCCTGCCCTTCACGGTCGTAACACACATTTCTGCGACCTTTAGGGCTTTCCGCTGAACAATCATAAAAAATATATTCATCCGTCTTTTTATTATAACCACCAACATCTGGTTCACCGCCAGTTCTCTCCATTTCATTAAGTGACCACAGTTTTTCAGTATTAGCTTCTAGCCTTACTTGTACTTTATCCCATTCAAGACTTTTATGTCGGTTCATATTTTTCTCAAAACGGGTCTTTAATATTCTGATTAGTTCTTCACGTTGTTCTGGGGACAACTCTTTTTTATCCTTGCGCATAACCATAGTATTCATCACGAGTTTATAAATTTATAATTTATAATTAATTTATATTCACGATTGAACATATAGACTTATTATGGGCAAATAAGAGGCGCTTTTAGAAATCTTTTTTAGAAAAAAAAATTCAAGTTCAAATTAGAATCTTCGGTAAAGATTAAATACCATTAAAATAATATTTATAAGATAAAAAATAGAAATAAAAAGAGGTAATTGATATTTCTGACAAGGAAAAAGGCTCTAATCATTACGACGCAGAATTCATGGAATGGGGTATTATTAATAAAGAAAATTTTGAAGGCAAGACGACTTATGATGTTCCAATTAAAAGATGGGACCCTTTGTCAACGGTAAGTATACATACTGAAGGTTTTGGTTTAAGAAAACAGAAAAGATATTATGGACATTATTCTTATATATCTCCAATTAGAGGAAAACGACCTAAAGGATTTAAGGCATCAGAAGATAAAAAGCAATTATATGACTGCTCAAAAAAAATAGTTGGTAAATATAGGGATGTATTTTCATCAGTAATAGAAGGGCAAGTAGTGCATGATGATTGGGGGTTGGCTTTAGGAGATGGATTTACTATAATTATCACTCAAGATGAAAACAGACGAGATGATCCCTTTTCAGGATCGCCACATCGGATTGAGAGATTACCTGACAAAACCAAAGCAATAACCCTGATAAATCGATATCCCTCAATGGCGAGAGTTATTGATTCTGATATTGAAACATATATTTCACAAAAATTACCTCCACATTTGAAACTGTCTAAAGGAATTAATTTAGTGACTGTTTCCCGAGATTTTTATCCCTCATTATGCTTTAATTTGATCCCAGAGGAAGTATTATCAGGAGTTTTTCTTTCAATGAGAACGGCGATTCTTTATTGTATTGAAGAAGCTATTAATAGAGATTATTATGATATTCCGGTAATGCCTTTTTTTAATATTGGAACTAAAGTTGGAGGATCTCAACCGAGGTTACATAGTCAAGTCTATATAGATTTAAATATGGATGGTCATGGCAGTAGATTAGAAGGATATCTCGAAGCATTTAAAGAGATGGGGAATAATTGTCATTTGTGTCAGACTAGTCATGGAGGAACAGATAGAATTATATTAGAAACTGAATTCTGGACTTTTTATAATACAGGAAGTCCCGTAAGAAATTATCATATTCGGTTTCATCCTAATGAACACTTGAGGAGGTTTTCCCAACTTAAAGTTAATCAAATTAATGATCTAGCAAAATGCTTAAGGATAATTTTTCAAGCATTAGATGACATTGAGATAGATAAGAATCGTAATATTCTATTTAATTGCTGTCCATACGGTTATGATGCTGACTTTCATATGTTTGCAGATATTATTCCACATGAAGTTATAGGAGGAGCTGAAATGGCTGATGATATGCGAGTCGCGAGAAAATTACCTCACATTGCTGCAGAAGAAATTAGAAATTCTTTAAAGAAATACCTTGAATAAGCATTATTATTTTTATATTGAAAATCTTTATAATTCAAATTGAATTAGATTTATATCTATAAAATATGTTACATATTTGAAAGTTATCTTGAGGTACCAATATTGAGAGAGTGGGCTGCTATAGTCCTAGCGGGTGGTCAGGGCAAACGGTTAATGCCTTTAACTTCAATTGTACCAAAACCTCTAGTTAAGGTTACAAACGTTCCTATGGTTGATTATGCAATAGCACATCTAATATATGCTGATATAAAGCATATTATTTTAGCATTAGCACACATGGGTAAAGAATTAAAAGATTACATCAATAAAACGTGGACGGAAGATAAACTGGGAGATGTTGAACTAGAATGTGAAATTCAAGACAGTAGAGGTACTGCAGATGCATATAGGCTTCTAACAGATCAAATTGATTCAGAGAAAATTGTAGTATCAATGGCAGATATAGTAACCAACCTCCCTATGAAACGTTTTATGGATTTTCATTCTGAAAAAGGGGGAATAGCAACAATTTCTATGAAGACTGTCGATAGTCATATTTCTCAATATGGTGTAGTGCTACTAGACAAAAATAGGAAAATATACCTTTTTTTAGAAAAGCCTGCTCCTATGGAATTATATTTAAGTAGCATGTCTCAAAGAGAGGATCTTTTTTTACATACAAATGTAGCTAATACTGGCATTTATTGTTTTAAAAACGAGATTGGTGATATATTACACGAAACAGGTTTAATGGATTTTGGTGGTGAAGTTTTTCCATATTTACTTGAAAATAAATATAATCTATATGGGTTTGTGGAAAATTATTATTGGATGGACGCAGGAAACTCTACTACTTATTTATGGGCTAATTGGGATCTTTTACGTAAGTATGCTTGGCCAATTTTACCAAATGGAGTGGAATATGATGATGTATTTGTTATGGGGATAATAAATTCAGGACAGAATATTATAATCGAAAAACCTGCTTGTTTTGGTGAATTTGTTCAGTTGGCAAATCGGGTAAAGATTAAAGAATTAACCTCTATTGGTAATAATGTAACAATCGGGGAAGACACAATAATAGAAAAGAGCGTAATATGGGATGAAATAAAAATTGGTGCTGGGTGTATTATTACAGAAAGTATAGTCTGTAATAACTGTGAGATTGGAGAAAATGTGATTTTGGAGCGAGCTATCATTGCACCTCATTGTAAAATTAGCAGTAACGCTCAAATAAGAGATAGAACTATTGAACATGGGACGGAAATGTAATAAGATATTATCAAGATATCCCATTTTAAAAGACACTCTATTCATATTTTAAATCGAAAATTAAAGAAAGTACTCTTGTGACTGGAATAGAAAAAACAACGATTTATAAGGATTACAAATCATATAATCAGATTTGCATAAATTCTGATTTTGTTATTATTTCAACTTTTCCATCTGCTATAAGTACATCATTTTCCAATCTTACTCCTCCTAATCCTTGTTTATAAATTCCAGGCTCAATAGTAAATACCATCCCATCTTGTATTAATTCTTCCTTCCAATGCTTTAGTGAATATTCATCTGAAGGTTTTCTACCGATAATTGGCGCATCATGCACAGTTAATCCAAGACCGTGTCCCACTGGATATGGTAAGCTATATCCATCTGCTTTTAACACATTATCAGCTTCTTCATGAATTTTCCAAAGAGGTACTCCAATATCTATAATTTCTGTGGCAGCTTCGTAAGATTTAATACTAATATCTCGCATTTTCTGTTGTTCTTCAGATAATTCCTTAAAACCTATTGGAACTGTTATATCAGAACAATAGCCTTGGTATTGTGCTCCAAAATCAATAAGAGCTAATCCTTGTGATACAAATTTTTGGTTAGTAGCATTTGGATAACAATGTAATGCATGAGATCGTGTGGTATTCGCCACTAAGGATTCAAAAGCAATATCATCAGCCCCATATTCTCCCATTTTTTTTTGCACTAGAAATGACAAGTCTTTTTCGGTATTATCTGTAGCACTTTCACAAAAATTTCTAATATCTTTAATTGTTTTATTCCCTATATCCGCTGCTTTTCTTAATTGATTTAATTCATAATCACTTTTTGTCGCTCTTAGCTCTTGAAGAAGTTTGGAGATCTGGATAGGATCATTGAAAAATTTTATTTGTGACATATTTTTTTTCATTTTAATTATAGTTCCATACGGGGTTGTTTCATGAACTCCAAAAATCATCGATGCTTTTTTCCATCTATTATCTACCAATTCCTTCATAGCTAAATAAAAATTATATTTAAAATTACTTAGATCAATGATTTCATCCACATCCGAAAGTTCGTTCGCTAATTGGTAGTCCCCGGGAATAAGAACAGATTCTCCTTCTTGTGTTATTAGCAAGATTGCGTCTGTTGGATGTCCTGAAATATATTGCAAATTAACATTTCGGGCATTTTCAGTGTCAATGATCATTAAAACATCAATCTGTTTCTCCTCAAGAAATTTGAGGAGACCTTCAAACTTTTCTTCAGTTACAGGTCGCATTTATAAAAAACTCAAATCTCAATTTGATATTTTTATAAATCAGTATAAGATAAAAAAGTTATAGTATTAAATTATGTTTTAAGAACTTGGACTTTTAATTGAAAGCCTTCCTTCTTTGAGTTTTTCTTTTACTTGAGTTTTTTCTTTATTAGTAATGGTTAGTTTATTTTTTAAATCTTCAGCAAAATTTCCAAGTCTATTTGCTGTTGCTGAAATTTCTTCCATCGAGGCTGTTTGTTGTTCTGCAGATGCACTGATTCCTTCCATAGAAGTGAATGTGGAATTAATTTTATTAACAACATCAGTAATGTCTTTATTAGTATCAAGAACAGCTGTTTTTGATTCTTCTGCTAATTTTCGGACCTCATCTGCAACAACTGCAAATCCTCTACCATGTTCACCTGCTCTCCCTGCCTCAATACTGGCATTTAAAGCTAGTAAATTAGTCTGATCAGCAATAGTAGTAACAACTCCAATAACTTTCCTTATATTATTGGTAGCATTTATAGCCTCTTGTGCCTCTTGCGTAATAAGTTGAGTAGAACTTGCGATTTCTTCTGAGGCAGCGTTCACTTCACTCGCGCTTGCCGCTAATTCAGTAGCTATATTGGAAACATTTACAGACGCATCCGAACTATCTTTTAATAGTGTAGATATTTTCAATTCCTGTTTCTGAATTATTTTAAGTAAATAATAAATAGCAAATACGACATAAGTAAAGGCACTTAAAATAAGTATTACTCTAGGAATTGAATCAGTAAATAATCTGTAGGCAAAGGCAGTACAGGCAATTGTAATTGAGGTGGATAACATAATATGTAATAATATTTTAAAACCAATTGATTTTCTTTTTAATTTGAATTTCCTCTGAAAGAATATCAATATACTTGGAATAATGATGGCGATCATCAAAAAAATTGTTTCGGTAGACATTATGTATGCTATAATTTTTCACCAAGCAAAATTTTTTATGTTTTTAAATGGCTTATAACACAAATTTTATTTAAATTTACACTTTTTGAAAATTGTTACACTTTTTTTGCGGATAACAAAAATTCAATTAATTAGAAATTAAATTTAAATAAGCTTTACTTTTTAGCGAAGGGTTCAAGGTCTATTGCCTTAAAGATATCATCTACAGATTCCATTGTTCCTAAAAAGCGCCATTCACCCTCTTCAACATTTTGTCCTGATGCATACATATTTGCCATATTAAACAACCTGTTAAAGTTTTCATAATGCAACGCAATTCTATTTTCGGCATAATCCCTAGCTGACCAAGTTGTTATTAGAAATTGCCAATCACTACTTTCTAATAATAATAGCTCCCTTGCCATTTGTTTCAGAATTTTCTGTAAATTGGGATCATTAGAATCTTTATATTTTGCTATGATATTTTCGCTCTTCGCTTCACATTCGTATATTCTTTCCCATGTCCAGGTCGTCCACTCGTTAAACCACACCCAATGAGAGCTTGCTTGACCCCAAGAGCCTTCTATCACGCTAACTACCTTATTAGGAGGATTAGCTTCTAAGTATATTCGAGAATTCGTTAATTCTACTTCTGGATCATCTTCTACCCATCGAAGAACTCTTGCTAACCACCAATTGCCTTCAAACCACCAATGTCCAAATAATTCTGCATCATAAGGAGCTACAACAATGCCTCTTGTTCCATTTTTATTTTTATAATCCCTTAAAATATCTTTAATAAGATTAAGATAATGACCTGCATTTTCATCTAATTTACCAGGTACATCATCTGGCCAATATAGCATTTTTTTTCCTAAATCTAGTTTTGCTTCTGTTACTTTCCAGTAACGTAGGCCGCCGGGATAGTGCTTCTTATGAAAATCTAAATACTCCGCACAACCAGGATATCCATGTTCTCCACTCCACACAACTATTCCTGTTTTTTCATCCCTAGTAAAAAATCCAACAGGCCCAGGAGTACTAGGATCGGTAGATACTAAATAAGGTTCATACTGGGATTTTTCAAAAGAAGTAGGTATTTCTTCATATTGAGATTCAAATTGTTTCCAAAGTTCTGCCAGCAAAGGAAACCTAGCAGCATAAACTCCTTGAGATTTTCCCCCTAGAAGTAAAGTAGTATCTATAAAAAAATACTTCAATCCATTTTTTGCGAGAAAATATTCAACACCAGGGCGATCATATTCTTCTCCAGTTATAGGGTTTTTCCAACGATATCCTGGACGATACGCACATTCAGGTAACCATACACCTGTAGGAGATCTCCCAAAATGACGTTTATAATTATCAACTGCAGTCTTAAATTGGGCATCTATTGATGTTTCTTTTGAGAGTAATGGAGCATATCCATGAGTTGCTCCACATGTAATAATGTCAACAAGTCCCATATCTTGTAATTTTCCAAAAGCGCCTACAATATCCTTATTGTAGCTATTTAAAAAATTATCTCTAACTCGTTCATAAAACTCCTGCCACCACTTTGTTAGCTTAATTCTCCCATCAGTATATTTATTTTCTGTAAAATCCTCAAAATCATGTAAAGCAGCATTATATTTTTCTTCCAAATATCCCATAAATCCTTCAGTAAATCTTGGGTGACGGAGCATTTCACATAATATTGGTGTGAGGCCTATAGTTAGCTTTGGATGGTATCCATCATCTACAAGTTTGTACAATTCCATTAAAAGGGGGATATATGTCTCTGCAGCCGCTTCATTAACCCAATCCATTCCATGCGGCCATACACCGTGACCCAATACCCAAGGTAGGTGAGAATGAAGAACTAAATTAAATGATCCTAAAATTTCCGTCATAATTCTTTAGTATCTCTTATGAATGTTTAATTAATCGAAATTTACTTCTATTTTATAATTTTTCATATCTTAAATATTAAAGAGAATCTTATATTTTTCAAAATCGTTAAAGTTATATATTGTTATTTAGCTTTTTAACATATATTATTTCCAATTGAAACATTAACAAGAATTCAAAAAGGAGTTCTTAATGGTTTATAATCCAGTTAAAAATCTTGAAGAATTGAAAAAGAATGGTCGAATTATTGGGAAAGCAAATTATATAATTACCCCCGAAATTTCTACCTCTTTAGGTGTAATTCATGGTAGTTTATTCAAACCGGGGGAATCAATTGTTATGGGGAGAGATTATCACAATGATAGTCGGATGTTGAAAAGAGCATATGCTTCAGGTGTTATGTCTGCAGGAGTTAATCTTTTAAATCTTTCAGATTGTACTTTTCCGTTATTACAGTTTACAATTAGACGATTTGGTGCAAGTGGAGGATTCTACTTTTCTGGAGGTCATTTATATAGTGAAGATGTAGGAATTCGTTTCTTAGATGCAGGGGGAGTTGAATATTCGCAACTAGAACTACAAAAAATTATTGAATCCTACAATACTTATCCTCAAAGAGTAAGAAGAGTCGATCCTAATGAAATTGGGCAACTTACGTCAATACCACAAACTGCAGATATCTATATCAAATCTATTCAGCAATTTGTAGATAAAAAGAAGATTAAAGAATCGAATTTAAAGATTGTAGTGGATTGTTCTTATGGGCCAACTGGGAAAATTACTCCTCTTTTGATGAATGATATCGGTGTTGAAGTGATCGCTTTAAACACACATTACCGTGAGAGATCTTCTAGTCCTGTGCCTAGCATTAATACAATAAGAAATACAGCAGACATCGTGAAAGCTTCGAACAGCCAACTTGGTGTCTGTTTTGATGTAGATGGCTCAAGAATATTAATAATTGATGAAAACGGTTTAGAAATTAGTTATGAAGATTTATTAATGCTCTTCATTACATTTGATAAAAGAATACAAAAATCTAAGGGAAATACTATTATTACTACCCCCTCAATCTCTCCGGTTATAAAAGAATTTATTAAAGATAGCAAATTCCCTGTAAAGGAAGTAGAAAATTATCCCGGAGAGATTTCAAGACATATAAGAGAAGAAAGGGCATGTTTTGCAGCAGCAGATACGTTGAAATTTTATTTCCCAGAATATTCTCCATTTTCGGATGGCAATTTCATCTTACTTAAAGTTCTCGAGATCATGACTACCCAAGATGACCTACTTAGTTCTTTAACAAGAGGATTTCCAAAAGGTATAAAAATTAATAAAACTGTCTCTGTTTCTTCAGAGTTGATAAATAACATTCATAATCGTTTAAGAGAATTAGCAGACCAAAATGGATATAGATATCATGATATAATTAATGAGTTGAAGATCATTGAAGATGATACGTACATCATTATTAAAGTGGCACTTTATAGGAATGCAATTCTTCTATCTGCCGAATCAGAAAACAAAGATAAAGCACAAAAAATGATCCTTAAAATGGAAAAATTGATCTTAGAACTTCAAGATTTAATGCTATAAAATTTAAATTATTTTAAAAAAAAATTAAAACAAAGAAAGATTCTAAACATTAATCAAAATATTTTGAATTATTATTGATAATAAATATAATTTAAAAACTTAAATACCATACATTCTATAAAGTCTCTGTACATTTTAAAAAAGATCTTAAACTGAACACTATTAACAAGAACAATGAGCATCCTAAGTTATGTGTTAAAAAGAATCCTATTAGTAATACCAGTAGTATTTGGAGTTTTAACTATAACTTTTATTCTTTCAAGAGCAATGCCAGGAGATCCAGTTTTAACACTATTGAGTCAAGCTCAGATAAGAATTACACCTGAAATATATAATGTAATGAGGCATCAATTGGGACTTGACCAACCTCTTCATATACAGTATTTTAGATATATTGTGGATATATTTACAGGAAATTGGGGTCAATCGGTAGGTTATGCTCGAGGATCAAATGTTTGGGACTTAATAGTCTTTAGATTACCTAAAACTATAGATCTTGCCTTTTTCTCAATGATTATTGCCTCATATCTTGGGGTTAAGATCGGAATAACTTCAGCAAAACACAGAAATAAACTCAGAGATACGGTTCTTAGGAGTTTTGGACTTATAGGAGTTGCTTTTCCAGTGTTTGTATTAGGAATGCTATTACAATATTGGGTTGGCTATAAATGGGATTTATTTCCGGTAACATATTATAAAAGCATAGAATATATGGATCCTCCGTTTGTAACCGGATTTTATATTATTGATGCTTTTCTTGCAGGAGAGCTTTATAAAATACCCGACTATTTATATCATTTAGCTCTGCCTGTGTTTTGTTTATCTTTTGTTACTTTAGCAGGAATAGTAAGACAAACTCGCTCTAGTATGTTAGAAGTGTTACAACAAGATTATATAAGAACAGCAAGAGCAAAAGGATGTAAAGAAAAAGCAGTCATTAGGGATCATGCATTAAGAAACTCAATGATCCCAACAGTAACAGTTATTGGTTTAAATTTTGCTACAACATTATCTGGAGCTGTGCTTTTGGAATCTACTTTTGGTTTGCGGGGAATAGGGTTATTGTTAATTGATGCTGCAGCATCTAGAGATTATTGGCTTATAAATGCTTGTATGGTTGTCTTAGCATTGATTTATGTAATTACAACTTTAGTAATTGACATACTGTACGGTTTTTTAGATCCAAGAATTAGATATTGATCCGTTTTTACTAAATCAATCGTTGTTTTATATAACTTGAATCTTTTGAGAAATTGGAACTCTAAAATTTTTATAAATAAATATTAAGTACAATTAATTTACATAAGTAATGGGTCTTATTGGATATATCTTCAAGAGAATACTGATTACTATCCCTGTTGTATTTGGAGTTCTTACAATAACCTTTTTCCTCTCAAGATTAATGCCAGGAGATCCTGTAATGCAATTATTACTACAAGCTCAAGTAAGACAAGACTGGGGGATGTATAATCAAATTAGGAATCAGTTAGGACTTAATCTACCACTTCATTTACAGTATTTTAAATATTTGGCTGACATCTTTACTGGAAACTGGGGTGAATCTATTGTTTATGCTCGAGGATCAAATGTTTGGGATTTAATTATGTTTAGATTACCTAAAACTATAGATCTTGCTTTTTTTTCAATGGTTATCGCTTCTTTTGTAGGGATTAAAATTGGAATTATATCAGCAACTCATAGAAACAAGATGAGAGACGCTATATTTCGAACTATTGGTATTATTGGAGTAGCTTTTCCTATATTTGTTTTAGGAATGTTATTACAATATTGGATAGCATATAAATTTCCAATTTTTCCAATAGCTTTATATAAAAGCATTGTATACCCCGATCCTCCTTTTGTAACTGGATTTTATATGATTGATGCACTAATCGCAGGACAACTTTATAAAATTACAGATTATCTATACCATCTAATCTTACCTATATTTTGTTTAACTTTTGTCACTTTAGCCGGAATAGTAAGACAGACTCGATCTAGTATGTTGGAAGTGTTACAGCAAGATTATATAAGAACTGCGAAAGCTAAAGGTTGTCTCAGAAAAGAAGTTATTAAAAAGCATGCGTTAAAAAATTCTCTGATCCCGACTATTACTGTTATTGGTTTAAATGTTGCCACCCTTTTATCTGGAGTTGTCATATTAGAATTTACATTTGGTTTGCCCGGAATGGGTTCATTAATTATAGAAGCTGCCCTCGCTAGAGATTATTGGCTATTAATATCGTGCATGGTAGTTATAGCTTTTATTTACATTTTCACTACTTTGATCTTAGATATTATCTATGGAATTGTAGATCCTAGAATTAGATTTTAAGCTTTTTGTATATTCGTTTTCTATTAAAAATTCAAAATTGTTAAAGTTTCATGAAGTCTAGAGTTCTTTTATCCTCGAATTAGTTATTAATGTTGATTTTTCTAAAATTATAGTGTTTTTGATTAATTCAATTTAATTTTGTTGAGTGATATTTTCATAGATCTGGTTATGCTTTATTAACCAGAGAGTGAAAAAAAAGAATAATGAATATTAAGCTGGAATAATTTTGAAAAATAATGAGTTTGATAGGATATATTCTTAAAAGAATATTAGTTATGATCCCTGTAGTATTTGGGGTTCTTACAATAACTTTTTTCCTCTCAAGATTAATGGCAGGCGATCCAATAATCCAATTAATTTACCAAGCACAAGTTAAACCTGAAAAAGATAATTTTGCAGTCTATTGGCAAATATTTTATCAATTAGGACTCGATCAACCTCTTTATATACAATATTTTAGATATATCGCAGATATTTTCACAGGGAACTGGGGTGTTTCTGTATATTATGCTAGAGGTTCAAAAGTTTGGGAGTTAATTATGTTAAGATTACCTAAAACTATAGATCTTGCTCTTTTTTCAATGGTTATTAGCATTTTACTAGGTATGAAGATAGGAATTATTACAGCAAAGCATAGAAATAAAATTAGGGACATCATTTTTAGAAGTTTTGCTATCATAGGGGCAGCTTTCCCTGTGTTTTTGTTAGGAATGCTTCTCCAATATTATTTGGGTGATCAGTTAAATCTATTTCCAAGATCTTACTATAAATCATTTGAGTATGCAGATCCCCCTTTTGTATCTGGATTCTATATAATTGATGCTATCCTTGCAGGACAGCTATACAAGATACCCGATTATTTATATCATCTAATTTTACCAGTTTTTTGCCTTTCATTTGTATCTATTGCGTCTTTAGTAAGACAAACACGTTCTAGTATGCTAGAAATACTCCAGCAAGATTATATAAGAACCGCAAGAGCAAAAGGATGTAAGGATAAAATTGTTATAAATAGACATGCTTTAAAAAATTCACTATTTCCTACGATTACTGTTATAGGATTTAATTTTGCATCATTATTGTCAGGTACAGTCATTTTAGAATCCACATTTGCTTTACCTGGATTAGGTTCAATGTTAGTGGATGCTACACTCAAACAAGATTATTGGGTTATTAATGTCTGCATGGTTGTTATAGCATTTATTTATGTATTTACAGTTCTTATAATAGATATATTCTATGCTGTAATAGATCCAAGAATTAGATATTGAAAAATATTTTTCCTCTTTTACAGATATGTTTAGCTTTTTTAATCTATTATCTATTTTCCCCTATCCATTTTATAGAGTTAAGGTTTAAAATAAATAGAATAAATTATATTATAATATTAAAATAACTTATAATCCGAAAAAAAAGTTGATAAAATCATGGATATTCCAAGTATAATAATTTTAATAACTTTAGTAATTATCTTTATGATCTTTTTAGTATTTGACCTATTCGGTAGGAATGAGAAGTACGGTTACCTTGCTTACCCTGTGGCTGTAATACCCGTAAATTATTTTTGGGGTATGGGAGGTGATCCACTATTTGCTTATATTATTTTATTCTCATTGTGGATTGTTACAATACTCCGAGATACAATTGGTATATATCGTAAAAAGAAAAAAGAAATTAATGAGATACTTATCTATTTAGGTATTAGTATTCTAATACAATTAATTATTAGTTCTATCATACCACAAGCTAATCCTGCTTTACAAGCTAGTGTCGAACAATTCTGGTTTTTCTGGTTACCTAATGTACATTCAGCAATATTTGATCCTACTATCGCATTAACGTTCAAAATTATTGCTACATTTTTAATCTTGTTAGTAATTGTTCCTTTAGTCTTGGATATTAAGGATGAAGAAGTACCTTTGCCAATAATAATTATATTTTGTGTAATATTCATTGCTCCTTTTCTCTATCTGAGTTATATATGGATTCCATTCCCAGCAGGATTCTGGACATTGACATTCCTATTCCTAGTAGTTTTGTTTCTGGTGTTGCTTCTAATAACTCGTTCAGGTTTAGAGTCAAAATAGAAAATAGATTTTCATTTTTCTACTAAATTTTTATTATTATTTTTAATATTTATTTCATGATAAATTATCATATAAATCAGATATTCAAATAAACTTAAATAGACAATATTTTATTATGGCAAAAAAAAAAGCTTTAGCAGATGATACAAACATAAAAGAAAAACCTAAATCAGAATCATCTTATACATTAAAAGATCTTCCAGGAGTGGGCGAAGCAACTGTTAAAAAATTAGAGGAAGCTGGAATCTTATCAATTAGAACTCTTGCTTTATATCCGTTAAATAAGTTAATGGATGAAGCTGGTATTGGTGAAAAAACTGCAGAGAAGATAATTAAGGTAGCTCAAGATATTGAAAAGATGGGATTCAAATCAGCTGATAAAATCTGGGAAAAGAGAAAAACATTACATAAATTAACTACCGGTAGTCAAAATTTAGACGATTTATTAATTGGGGGTATTGAACCAGGTGCGGTTACAGAGATTTTTGGTGAATATCGAACTGGAAAAACTCAGTTAGCCCACCAATTATGTGTAAATGTTCAATTTTCTTATGAAGAAGGAGGACTAGAAGGGGGAGCGTTATATATAGATACTGAAGGAACTTTTAGACCAGAAAGAATTATTCAAATGGCACTTGGCAAAGATTTAGATTATAACAAGATTTTGAAAAATATCACTATTGGAAGGGCTTATAACAGCGACCACCAGATTTTATTAGCTAAAGAAGCACCAAAAATCATAGATAAGAAGAACATTAAACTAATTATAGTTGATTCTCTTATAGGTCATTTTCGTAGTGAATATATCGGTAGAGGTACTTTAGCAAGTCGACAGCAGACTATTAATTCTCACATACATGATTTACTAAGATTAACTGAAACTTATGAAGAATTAGCAGTTGTTTTTACAAATCAAGTCTCTGCTAAGCCAGATGTGTTCTACGGTAATCCATTAACGCATACTGGAGGACATGTCGTAGCTCATGGAGCAACAATACGTATATTTCTTCGAAAGGGAAAAGGCGAACAAAGAATAGCAAAAGTAGTAGATGCTCCAAATATTCCTGAAAGTGATTGTATATTTTCTATCACTGAAGACGGTATTACAGATTAATTTTAAGAGAAAATTAATAATATAAATTAGTTATTATTTCAATTCCTTCCTTGATCGATTCTGAAATGATACAGAATTGCTCAAAGAACTTTTGGCATTGATCTGCTCTTTCACGCATTTTTGGTGTATCAATTTTTGGATGTAGTTCTAATTTTATTTCTTTAATCCTCCAAAGTCCTTTTTCATTTCTTTTACTTGTGATCAAGGCTTTTCCCTTGAAATCAGATAATAAGAAATCTTTCTTTTTTAAACAAAAAGCAAAACTAGCACTCATACACCCTAGAATAGATAATGCTAATAGTTTTGAAGGATCTGGACCAATTTTTTCTTTTGACTTTTTATGTTGTTCGTCAATAAATAAATCTTTCATCTCAATTTGCCCTAGATCACATTTAAAAATCATTTCTTCTTCTAAGTTTATACCTACTTCAGATTTGTATTCATCTGGCAATATAATGTCAACTCCATCAAATAGGATAAAATTTTGAATTAAATATCAATATTAAGATTTACTTCGATACCGGCACGGACAGACTGAGTTACCATACAATATTGCTCAAAGAAACTTACACCATCTTTAACTATTTTTAAGCATTGCTTTGCTCTTTTAAGAGTTTCAAGATTATCTATTTTTGGTTCAATATTTATATCTATTTTCTTAATTCTCAAAAAACCCTCATTATTCCGTGCGATTGTAACTTCTGCTTCACTTTCAAGATCATCCACTTTGAAATTTCTTTTCTTTAAACAGAATATAAAACTAGCACTTAAACATCCTAAAACTCCCAAGGCTATCATCCGAGTGGGATTCGGTCCTAACATATCAACCTCTTCATGATGTTCTTCGTCAATATAACAATCTTTTACTTTAATATTACCCAAATCACATTTAAATACCATTTGTGATTCAATATCAGCCAATTTTAAACCAACTTTAGTTTTTATCTCATTTAAAATAAATATCACCCATTTTTATTATTTTTAAAGAAAATCATTTATCAGAAGCTATATTTCTAAAAAGAGAAAATAATTTTTCTTTTTTCGATTTATCATCTTTAACATTCTTTAGCAATTCATTTATTTTGGTTAACTCAATTTTGTAGTACTTTAAATTTTCTTTAACTTCTGATTCAATCATAGATAATTGAATTGATTCGTCAATACTACAAGCTTTTTTTACAAACTTCAGACATTGTTTAATTCTATCATCGATTAAATCATCATTAAATTGTTTATTAACAATAATATTAATTTCTTTAATTAGCAACTCTCCACTTTCATTTTTCATTGTTTTTAACTGGATCCGGGGAAAATCTAATTCCTCTCTATTATTTCTCAAACAATTTACTAAAGAGGCATTTAAGCAATTAATAAATGTCTTATTTGAAAATACTGGAGAAAATTCTGCAATCTTATTAATATTTTCTTCACCTACTTCTTCAAGAATACAGTTAAAGAGATTAGAATCATTTAAATCACATTCAAAAACATTTAACCTATCTTCATCCATTGATTTCAAACTCAAAATTGATGTTTTTGTATCTTTTAGACTATAAAATAAAATCGCATACTAAAATCTTATTTCTATGATTTAAAAGTCTGAATTTTTATATTTCTTTTCTATTTTTTTTAAAGTAAAGTGACGATGTAAATGAAAGTAAAACCCCAAAAAATAGATTGGAATTAAAAATAAATAATTTACGGCGAAAAGTATAATGAAAACAACCATTAATACAAATACTAAGGCTTCTAATCCTAAACAAACCTTATTCCTGAAATATTTTTCATCAAAAAATGAGCTAGGGACTTTGTATTTTGCTAAATATTTTGGTAAATTTTCAAGTTCTTCCTTTGAAATTAATAATTTAAAACCAACCTGTTTTTTGGAAAAATAATAAAAATTAGTGCCCCAATCAAATGTATCTACAAAAATATGGATAGCATAACTCAAACCACAGAGAACTAAAATTGGCAGTAGAAAAATATAACCCAATGCAATAATAATAACACTCGGAATTATTGAATGAGTTATTAATAATCTGTGATTATGGTCTTTAGCATATTTATTGAAGAAGATATCAAAATCACATATAAAAGAGAAAGACACGATAAGTAGAAATTCATAAAAAGTAAAATTAAAAATAGAGTTTAAAATAGATGTAAAAATAACTCCAACAGCAAAATGAAAGTTTATGTGCATAAGATTAATATCCCGTAATTTATGACTACTTGATATATTTTTTTTTTCTCATTCTTTTTATAACTGCTTTTTTAGATACAAAACCTGCTGGCCCTTTTTTCTCAACCAAAAATGAAGCAGCTGCTGATGCGAGTAAAGCAATTTTTTCAATTGAATCCCATGATTTATCAGAATGAATGAATTCATACAAAAATATCGAAAAGTAGACATCTCCTGCTCCAGTTTCGTCCACAACCTTTTTAGGAATAAAAGCAGGTATATTAAGAACCTTTTCTCCTCTTTTTGTGAGCATGGATCCTTTTTCTCCTAAAGTCATTATGTAAATTCCTTCATTTTCAAATTTATTGCAGTGAAGCATAATTTTTTCGTAATCATCACATTCTTCTGCTAGTATACTCATCTCTTCTTCTGAACCTTTTAAAATCAATCTGTCTCCAATTGAATTGATAATTTTTTTAATATTAGAGATGATTATATCATCATAAACGTATGCAACTCTACCATCCTCATCGATCTTCCTAATAAATCCTTGCAAATCAATACCAATATAAACATCAGGAAATTTTGTTAGAATTTGTATTATATAGTCATAAGAAATTTCATTACATAAAGGAACAAGGACAAATATATCTGGAGGATTATTAAGATAATCTATAGGTAAATCCTTGAAATCAAGATCAGGACTCTTAGATTTTAATGTTAAAGTCCTTGCATGATCAAAGTAGTCTAAGACGAAATTAGTATTTTTTACTTGAGAATATTTGATTCCTTTTAGATCAATTTTTTTATTCTTAATCTTGTCTAAAAGAGAATTATTAAAATTCAATTTACCTATATGTGAAATTATTCCTATTGTAGCATCTTGGGCGTAATTCCTCAATGCTAAGGTACAGTATGATACACTCCCGCCGAGCGTAGGTTTATTTAAGCGCTTAAATCGTATAATATTATCAATTGCAAAGTGACCGGCAAAAATAATAGAGGGATGATTTGTATTTTGAGTATTCATTTATGATGCTTTTAATTCTTCGATAATTTTATTTTTTTCGTCTATGGTTGATTTTAATTTGTTTATTTTGTTCTGTAAATCTTCTACCAGGTTTGCCATTGGTCCTTTTGGCATTGGGAGCTGTGGTTGCTGACTAGATTTCAATTCGGCAATTAATAGATCTTTTTCTTTTAGTTGTTCTTGTAGACTATTAATTTGTTTTCTAATTTGAGGAGATTCTT
The DNA here is from genome assembly GCA_048938855.1 of Promethearchaeota archaeon. Classification (GTDB taxonomy): domain Archaea; phylum Asgardarchaeota; class Lokiarchaeia; order Sigyniarchaeales; family SOKP01; genus Loki-b32. The sequence continues at coordinate 19,478 of JBHLLT010000020.1, read as the reverse complement.
GTTGTTTCATTTTTAAAGATTCCTGTAATTGGGATATATCATTTTTTAATGTTTCATTTTCTCGTTTTAATTCTTTCAATTCTTCAGGTTCTAATTGAAATCCTCCAGCTTCAAGGGCTTTTTTAAGATCATCTTTTTCTTTAGTTAATTGGTCGATATTTCTTTTATATTTATTTAGATCTTGTTGAAGATCTTGGCATAATATTTCAAGGGTTTCAGTTGATGACTGAGTTGTTTGAGGTTTAAGTACCGATGGTTTTGATTGTTCTACGGGTACAACATAATCAATAGGCAATGATTTACTCTTTTCCACTTCTATTAATTGTTGGTTTAAGCCCTCATTTTCTATAGTTAGCTGGTTTATTTTATTTTGTAATTCATCAATCTGAGTTTGTTTTTTAGTTAAATCTGATTTGAGTTCTTTTAGTACAGCGTTTGTTGCAGCAGAATCTATAGCGGGTGAACTTACTGCTATTTTTGAAGCTTTTTCTAATTTTGCTTCTAAATCAAGCTTTTCGTTATTTCTTGCCCGTAATTCTACTTCTTTATTTGCTAATTTTTTTTCTAAGTCTAAGATTGTATTATTTAGAGCTTTATTCTTTTGTTGAAGATCACTTACACTAGTTCCGTCACTAGAGTCTCCTTGTGCTAATTGAGCTTTCAATCTTTCGTTTTCATCCAAAGTGTTCTTAATAACTTTTTCAGTCCTACTGATCAAATCTATATTATCTTGTATTTTATTTCTTAAAAGCTGGTTTTCTTTTTCTACTTCTTGAATTCTTTCTAAAGTATCTCTAATAGCGCTAGGTTTATCTCCTTCATTTTCCATCTTTTTTCTCCAAAGACTTATGAAATCTTCAACTTTTTCATTATCTTCCGGCATTTTCTTTTTTAATCTTTTTTTGTTATTAATATAATTTATGTAATTTTAATTATTACTCCTGAAAAATATCCTACACAGTATCCACCAATTCTTCCAGTTCTTTCAGAACTTGTGTAATATTTTAACTTTTCACCTTTATTTGCACTAAGCTTCCTACTAGTTAACATTAGAGTTGTAATTGTTTGTGGACCACAAATAGTTGTTTTTGAAGCAGCTTCAAGAGTTTTTTCTGGATTTAAATGTATAAATTCCTCAATCACAGCTAAATCGATCTCTTTAAAAGTCTGTAATTGCATTGAATTATTTACTTGTTTGTGTGACATATCTGATGATGCTATGATAACGATATCTTTATCCATTTGGCTTATTGCATTGGCAATATCATCAGATATTTCATTAAGTGGTTTGAAATCTCTTGTTACAGCTATCTTAAGAGGCACAATTTTGACATCTGTATCCATGGAACAAAATTTTATAAATGGTAATTGTATTTCTATATTATGCTCTTGCTCAGAGAATCCAGTAAATACGGAATTATCTTCTTTAATAAGCTTGCTCTCTTCCAAAATTTTGTTTGATAATTCTTCATCAATCTTCAAATTTCCTAATGGAGTTTCCCATTCTCCTTTTGCCATCAATGCTATTTTATTATATCCTATATGATCCGTTCCTAATATTAATACAGTATCAGGGATTTTTTCTTTAAATACATTTAAATAAGTAAATGCAGCACACGGCCCTGAATATTCCATTCCGGCATGTGGTGAAACTCCCCCAATAATGGTCCTTTTTTCTTTATTCAAGGATTTAGGTTCTTCATTTGGTCCAAATTCTGTATCCAAAAAATATCCTTTTAATGCTTCAAGTAATCCTTTTTTGGACCCTGGATACCAACTACCTGCATGGGTTGCTCTTCTAATAACCATTATGCTATTCACCAATCATTTATACTTCAATATTAAATTTAATGTTTTCAGATCTTAAATAATTTAATCTAATTGAAAAGAAATTGAAAGAATTATTAAATCATTTTATATATTTTCTAAATAATGAATCAAGCAAATGATGAACAAATCTCTCTTGATGAAATAGAAGTTCCAGATAAAATTCCCGCTAAGTTCATCAATTCTCGAGTGATAATATTTAATCCTTTGTATGCTTCGTATTTATATGTAAAAAAAGGATTTTTTGGATCACCATTAGGAATTAACAAGCCTAGATTAGAATATTTTTCTAAACCTAGCGAATTATCATTAATAGAAGCATACTATCTATTAGAAAATGATGAGATTACTATCTTCGATGCTAAAGAGAATAAATATTTGGATCCTAAAGAATTCTATGAAGTCGCCAAGAAGATACATCATAAGTTTGAAGAAAAATACATAATTTACAATGATTTGAGAAAAAAGGGCTATATTCCGAGACCTGGATTAAAGTTCGGTGCAGATTTTGTTGTTTATAAAAAAGGGCCGGGTCTGGAACATTCTCTTTTTATGGTTCATGTGTTACCACATGATTCTGAAATAACTGCGATAGATATGGTTAGAGCAGGGCGTCTAGCTACATCTGTGAGAAAGAAATTTGTAATTGCTAATCCACTCACTTGTAGTTATTATTTTTTTGAGTGGTTTAAACCTTAATTATTAAATTTACTAAATACACTAAAAATTATTAATGCAGAAATTTCTAATCATTTTTAGGGTTAAATAAAAATTATGCTATTTATTTTAAAAAAAGCTTATTTATAATTTTACTAAATAGTGTGTTTTTATATTCAATTATTTGGTCAAAATCTTCATTAGGGATAGCATGTGTGATTTGCATAATACTATTTAATATTTCATTTTCTTTACTATCATCAAACTTAAAATCTTGTTTCAATCGCACTTTTCCTTCATTGTATAATAGAAGAATTATCTTGATTAATCCTAATAACTTTCTATGATCAGTAAAATTGTCTATTTCCTCAAATGCATTTTGTATTAAAAAACTATTCCGAATTAAATTGGCAATAAAAAGATCAAGTTTTTGATCATCTCCTAAATTTTTTTTACCAATTAATTGAATTATAAATTTTAAATCATTCTCTCTTGAAAGTATCTCATCTACTTGTCTTCGGCATTCCAGCCAATTAATATCTATTTCCGACCAGTCAATATCATTTTCATTCCACCATTCCGAGATATTCTCAGGGTAATTAGAATATGATTTTAACCAATCAATAGCGGGATAATGTTTTAGATATGATAAACTACCATCTAATGCTAATAAACCTTGAACTATACGTTTAGTAGCCGTTGTAACTGGTTCACTGAAATCACCCGCAGGTGGTGATATAGATCCGATTATTGTTAATGAACCTATAGTTTTTTTTCCAAAATTATCTTGCCCTAGAGTTTCAAAAACACCAGCTCGTTCATAAAAACTTGAAAGTTTTGTTGATAAATATGCAGGATAACCTTCTTCAGCTGGCATTTCTTCTAATAGTCCTGAAATCTCTCTAAGAGATTCTGCCCATCTTGAAATGCTATCAGCTATCACTGCAACATCATATCCCATATCTCGATAATATTCTCCAATAGTAACGCCTGAGAATAAACTAGCTTCTCGAGCAGAAACAGGCATATTTGATGTATTTGCAATCACAACAATGTGATCGCTTAATGGGGTTTTACTTGTGATATCCTGAATTTCTGTAAACTGCTTTAAAACATTTGCAATTTCATTACCGGGTTCGCCACATCCTACAAATATGATAATATCTGCGTTACAATATTTAGCTATAGTTTGTAATATCACTGTTTTACCTGTTCCAAATCCTCCAGGTACTCCAAATGTACCACCTTTAGCAATAGGAAAGAGTAAATCTATTATACGCGTTCCTGTTATTAATGGTTCAAAAGGTTTAATTTTCTTTGTGAATGGCCTTCTCTTATTAATTGGCCATTTCTGCATTAATGTATAGGATTTTTCGTCATTATCCCGTTTTAAACGATATATTTCATCAATTACAGTGTAATCTCCTTCTTCTACGATAAAAGATAACTTTCCAGAATTTTCTGGGGGAACCATTATTTTATGGATAATATTTTTAGTTTCTTGAACTGTTCCAACAACATCTCCACTATTTAAAAATTTCCCTAGTTTTCTTATTGGAATAAAATGCCATTGTTTTGTTTTTGATAATGGTGAAAATTCTATTCCTCTTTCTAATTGCCCATTTTTAAACTTTTGAAAAATTGCTTCTAAAGGACGCTGAATCCCATCAAAAACATTTGCTAACAATCCAGGACCAAGTTCCATAGATAATGGTCTTTTGAGATTTATAACTTTGTCATTTAGTTTTAATCTATAAGTGTCATCATAGCATTGAGCAACAATATAATCAGGATATATTTGAATAACTTCACTTAATATATTATACTTAGTGATTTTAATAAGATCATGAAGTCTAATTTCATTTTCTAAACCCTTTACTTCAACTAAGGAACCTTTAATTGATTTTATTATTCCATATTTAGTTTCTTCCTCGATTCCCATAACACATGTACCAAAACATTAATTTTTACAATTTCTTTATGTCTTTAAATTATTTGATTGTTTCCCCACATATTGGGCACTTTTTTACATAACTTGCAATTACCATTCCACAATTTTCACATTTTTTAATAAGAGGTCTATGATATTTAAAATTAAGATTAATAGTAGAAAGTTTCTTTAAATCAGCCTCTTTATCTAACCTAAACTCATCTCTTCTCTTAATAGGTTGAGTTTGTGTTTTTTTATCAGGAAAAAATTGATCATATAGCCTTTTTTTTTTTCGACTTCTAAAAATAAGACCAGCAAATGTCAGAAGAATAAAAATTGCAATTAAAATGATAATTATGAGATTTGTTTTAAATTCAATTAAAATATAATAAAGAATAGCAATTCCAACTAGTAGTAATATTAAACTAAAAGTATTTCGAATAATACTTTTCTTCGAGGGTTTTTCTTTATGGTTCTCCATAATTGTTTAATCCGTTAAAAAAATGAGTTATAAATATTTTTTAGAAATATATTTTGTAGCTTCAATGATGTCCTTTTGAGTTTTTTTCGATTCAATTTCCTTTTCAATCTCTTCGAATATAATATCTTTATCAGTGCTTAATTTAAATTCAATTTTTGAAAAATTATCAACTAAATAGAATGGATAAAACTTAGTACCGGCACCATGATAGAATTTGAAAAAGAATTCATAAAAATTTAACCTTAGAGCATTTAAAAATACTAATAAGCCTTCTATTAAAATAACAACAATATTTCCAAATACCAAACCTACTGTTCTAATTATTTCTCCAATGACTCCTCCTCCTTCGATTAATCCTGCCATTGCTTCTATGGCAATCATTAATGCAATATGCGCAAGAGCTAATGCTAATAATCGAATATATGAAGCAACATTACTTATTATAGATAGTAGAGTTTCAAATGTTTCCATTGATCCTTCACTAATTAATTCTTTATATGATTCCTTCTTTAAATAAGAAATATGAAAGATTTTACCGAGAGGTTTTAAGATAATTAATAATATACCGGGGATTAAGGGTAACAAGATTGGATATGGTGGTGCTAACCATGCATACATATCAAACCCGTATATAAAAATCAAAATAGCACCCCCTGTCAATAGCAGTATCTTGACTAGAGAATCTGAGAATGCTAAATATTTTCTCGATTGTCTCCAATAATTCAAAAATTGAATTAACCAACCTAAGTTAATCTGGAGCACCCCAATTAATATTGCGAATTTGAAAACAGTGAAAGGATCATTGATAGGATCATGCAATGTGATACTTGTAAAAGGTAGAGTAACTGGAGTTAATGGGAGGCCAAAAAGATTAGGCGCTCCAAACGATTCACCATACAAAAATCCAAATAAAATAGCCCCCCAACCACAATAAAAGATGATCCAACAAAAATTTAAAAAATCAGTCCCTTTTTTATTTCTGAACAAAAAGGCTCCTAATAGACCCGCTATTATCAAGACTAACCCGTGTCCGATATCTCCAAACATAATTCCAAATAAGAGTGGAAACATTACTGCCAGAAAAGGAGTAGGATCAATTTCAGAATATGAAGGGGTACCATACATTCTAGTCAATGTTTCAAAAGGTCTTACCAGAAAATTATTTTTCATGATTCTAGGAGTGCTTTCTCTTAAATCTTCATTCGTTTCTACTTCATTTGGTTCAAATTTTTCACTTTTATATGGTTTTTTAACAGGAGATTTATTTAAATCTAATTCCTGATTTTCTTCTTCTGAAATTACAAGCGGCTTTTTTGAAATTTCAACTGAGTGAATGGCTATCTTATCTTTAAAAACATCTATCAATCTTTGTTGTATAGCATCTTTTTTAACCACTGGAATAAAAAATTTAAGTTGTGATCGGTTGGAGGTTACCTCTTCGAACTGTCGTTCAGCCCAGTTATACTCTTCTATATTTATAACAGCTTCATGTATAGCGGCGAATAATAATATATTGTCATCCCTGAGTCGCTCTAATTCTTTCTGGTATTTATCTAATGTGTTATTTATCAGTTTTAATTCACTAGAAATTCTATTAAAGTTAATCCCATCAGAAAGTAAATATTTTTTCAAAATTGGGACTTCTTCAGCATGTATTATACGGATTTTTTCTTTTAATTCATCTTCTTTATCTACTGGATAAATAGTATAAAAAATAGTTCTTTCATCTGAAATATCTTGTGTTTCATAGAAATTTGGAAATTTCGAGAATTCAAAAAGATTTTTTAAGTTAATTAAGTTTTTTGAAAACGTAATAAATACTCTAAATGATAACTCATTTAATTTAGATAAATTATTTCGAGTAAGGTTCATTCTCTCCATAAATTGATAACCTTCCTCAATCGTTTTCATTTTACTTAGTTCAATATTAACTTTTGAGATGTATCTCTCCAATTCTGCTACACGATTACTATAAAAGTCTACTTCTTCTAATAAGTAGGTGATTAATTCATCAACGTCTTTCACTTTGAATTCAATTCTTTCTGCTTTTTTAGCTTTTAAATTTTGCAGATCGTAATCCGAGATTTTGAGAGCTTTGAGCAAATCTTCGGTATTAGCTCTTAATTTCTTGATTCTATCAATCTCTTGGTCTCCCTTTTTTTGGGTTTCGTCTTCTGTTTCCTTTGGTCTTATATGAATTAAGTGTATTTGAGATATTTCTTGAAGTAAAAGATCCTTATAACTATTATGAATATTAATATCGAATAAACACATTACGGTTTTGTCGGTCATCTAATTCACACATTCACTTCTTTTTTTTTATATATTAAATCTTTTGTATTTTTTAATCTTACAAAATTCTCTCGTTGAAGTTCTTCTAATATATCTTTAATTTTTTTAATATCTGAATTAAGGGATGGAATAATTATATTTTCTAATCCATGAATCCTTCTAGTTATTTTCTTATAGCTAAGAGAATGTTTTAGCATGATATCTTCAATTTCAGACAGCTTGATCATTTTATTAAAAAGAGAAATTAACATATTTATCAAATCGTCTAAGTAATGACTGGTATACTCAAACGAATAAGCAGGAAGATTTTCGTCCTTTATAAGTTCATATTCTATATCCGGTACGATGTTTCCAATTTTTTTAATATACTTAATATTAATTGATGGTTTAAATTGGATTTTACTTAAGCTACTTATAATTTTAAAATTATTTTTTCCCATTTCTTTATACGTTTGATTTAAATTTATAATAACTTCTATTAATAAATTCAGGAACTCCTTACGTTGCTTTTTATAAGAATTATTCCATAGGTTTTTGATCTCAAATATTAGTTGTTCTTGCTTTAATTCTAAAAAACTAACTCCTTTGACTGCAAAATTTAACCGTTTTTGTAAACTCATTAAATTAGTCTTTGTTGGCTTAAATTCTCTAAAACTAATTGTACTTTTACACCTGTTCTTTATAATATTTATTTATAAATTGTTGGTGAATTCTAATCAACTGATTTTTGGGAATCTCCGATAAAGCAGTCCATGCAATATCAAATGTTTTTGAAAAATCACGATTTTCATCCATATCTTGATTCAAAAATTTATTTTCAAAAGCTATTCCAAAATTTAGATTAAATTTTTGATTAAGAGTCAGCCCATCTTCTCCCACTATCGAAATTAGATCTCTGATTTCAAGGGAATTGGAATATGAGGCTAATAATTGGGAACTTATATCTGTATGATCTTCTCTTGTTGTATCTTTGCCTATAGAATCTTTCATAAGACGAGAAATAGAAGCTAAAACTTCAAAAGGAGGATATATTCCGGTTTTATATAAATTTCTGCTAAGTACAAGTTGTCCTTCAGTAATGTAACCCGTAGTATCTGGAATTGGATGACTTATATCATCGTTGGGCATTGTAAGTATTGGTATTTGAGTTATGGTACCTTTTTTACCTTTTATTTTACCTGTTCGCTCATAAATTGACGCAAAATCCGTATAAAGGTATCCAGGATAACCTTTTCTACTAGGAATCTCTTCTTTAGCTGAACTAAGTTCTCTTAAAGCTTCTGCATAATTGGTCATATCGATTAAAATAACAAGAACATGCATATCTTTGTCAAAAGCAAAATATTCTGCAGTGGTTAATGCTACTCTAGGTATAATTAATCGTTCCATTATCGGATCATCTGCAAAATTAATAAAGGAAATTATATTCTGGATGTTTCCACTTTCTTGAAATCTATTTAAGAAATAAATTGCTTCATCTTGGATAATTCCTATTCCACAAAAAATTATTAAAAAAGGTTCTTCTGTTAAGACTTTCGCTTGAGTAACAATTTGAGCGGCTAATGCATTATGAGGCATTCCCTGTCCACTAAATATTGGAAGTTTTTGTCCTCTTATTAATGTAAAAAGGCCATCGATTACTGATACACCTGTCTGTATTACTTCAGATGGATACTCTCTAGCAAAGGGGTTAATGGGTGTACCATTTATATCACGTTCTACTTCTGTTATCAACTCAGAATCTAAAACTCTTTTTGTATTTATATCAATAGGTTTTCCTATTGAATTGAATGTTCTACCAAACATATCATTTGATAGTTTAACTTTAAAGGAATCTTCAGTGAAAAGAATTTTAGAATTTTCTGAAGATAAACCGCCGGTATCTTCAAACACTTCTACAATTATGGAGGCTTCATTTATTTTAACGACTTGACCAGTTCGTTCCATTCCATCATTTGTAATAATTTTAACTATCTCTCCATATTGCACATCATGTTCATTACTTAAGAATATTAAAGGTCCAATAATTTGTTGGATTTTCCCATAAATTACACTCATTTCTCTTTTAACACACCAAATGATAATTTTAATGATTCGATTTCACTAATTAACCTTTTCTTTAAGTTCTCTATTTTGAAAAAATCGTCATTTGAAATTGAATAACTAATTCTTAGAATATCATCAATCATGCTAAGACTTTTAATATCTTCAATTAAATAACCTGATTTTAATAATTCTTTCCCTTCTTTATATAACAAAAGAATTAACTTGATTTGCCCTATTAACTTTTTAATATCGGTGAAATTATCTATGTTATCAAACGCATTTTGTATTAAATAACCATTTCTTATCAATTTTGTAATAAACAGAATTAATTGCTGATCTTCGGGCAAGTTTTCTTCTCCAATTAATTGCATAATATTTTTCAATTCATTCTCCTGTGAGAGGATATTATTTATTTGATTTCTACATTCATACCAATCGACGTTTATTTCTGGCCAAAATATATCTTTATCAACCCACCAGTCGACTATGTACTCAGGATAATTTGAATATGAATTTAGCCAATTTATAGCAGGATAATGTTTAGAATAAGCTAAGCTTGCATCTAAAGCCCAGAAAGCTTGGACAAAACGTTTAGTCGTTGCTGTTACCGGTTCACTAAAATCTCCAGAAGGTGGTGATACTGAACCAATAATAGTTAAAGACCCAAATCTTTCGTTATTTGTATCGTTTTCCCCTAAAATATTTACAACTCCTGCTCTTTCATAAAAACTTGAGATTTTTGAAGGTAAATATGCGGGATAACCTTCTTCAGCGGGCATCTCTTCTAATAAACCTGAAATTTCTCGTAAAGATTCTGCCCATCTTGAGGTGCTATCTGCTAATACCGCAACATCATACCCCATATCTCGATAATATTCTCCAATTGTTACTCCAGAGAAAATACTTGCTTCACGAGCAGATACTGGCATATTTGATGTATTAGCAATTAGTATTATACGATCCAATAAGGGTCTTCCACTTTTTGGATCTATAATTTCTGTAAATTGTTTTAAAACATCAGCAATCTCATTTCCTCGTTCTCCACATCCTACAAAAATGATAACATCTGCGTTACACCATTTAGCTAATGATTGTTGAATGACAGTCTTACCAGTCCCGAAACCCCCCGGTACTGCTACAGTTCCTCCTTTTGCTATTGGAAATAATAAATCTATTACTCGCATACCCGTTATTAACGGTTCATTTGGACTTTCTCGCCTTTTATACGGTCTACTTTTAGTGACTGGCCATTTTTGCAACATAGAGAAAGTTTTTTCATGATCTTTAATACTTACAGAATATATCTCATCCGTGATTGTATAATCTCCTTCTTTAACTATATTAGTTAATTTTCCTGAAACTCCAATCGGTACTAGTATTCTATGTTCAATTAAATCAGTCTCTTGCACAGTTCCAATAATATCACCTGAACTTACCGGATCTTTAACTTTTTTTAAGGGTCTAAAATGCCATTTTTTAACCCTGGATAAGGAAGGGAGATCATTTCCCCTCTCTAAAAAACCTTTATGGGTTGTCTTAAAAGTGGTATCTAAGGGTCTTTGAATACCATCGAAAACGTTACCTAGTAATCCAGGACCCAATTCCATTGACAATGGTTCTTTTAGATTAATCACTTTTTCTCCGAGTTTTAAATTATTTGTATTTTCGAAACATTGAGCAGTTACATGATTTGAATAGATCTGGATCACTTCCCCTAAAATATTATGTTCAGATTCTCTCACTAAATCATGAATGCGCACTTCTTTCTCAAAACCTTTAATTTCAATTAATGACCCATTTATAGATGATATATAACCTGAAGTAAGCTCTTCGTATGCAGTTTTGCTTGTTTTAGTCATAATTTTTTAAATATTCATTTATTGCTTTTTTTTGATTTAGGATAAATTTTTCATAGTCTTGTATTATTTCATTAATTTTAAAATAAATATTAGAAAAGATTTTTGAAAATTCAATTTCAATTACTGATCTTCTTTTATTTATTAAACTTGTAATTGAAAAATCATATGAAATATTCATTTTGGTTTGTAAAATTTTAAATCCTCCTATAAATTCTTCTTGGGAAGGATTTAATATCACTTTATTCTCAAAGATCTTTTGAATTTTATCGAAATTTTTAATAAAGTATTCATAATCTCTTGAATTGAAATTTATTACGATTTCAGGAGGTTTATCAATTAAATGTTTGATAGAAATAAATATCTCTAATAAAAATTTTATATAATTTGAATAATTATCGTTTATTTTCTTTTGTAGTTCTCGATTTAAGTCAATAATTAAGTGTGAAATTAATTCATTTTTTACATTCAAAGTTTCTTCTTTTATTTTTAAAAGAGTTGAAGATAAAGCATTATTTAAACGTTTATTATAATTTTCAATAAAATTATTTTTAACTTTAGATGAACTCTCAGCTATTCTTTCACTATACTTCTTTTTTGTTTCTGCAATTTGAAAAAGAGTTTGTTGATCTAATAATTTGATTTCTTCTTTAGCTTTTTCAATAAGGTATAATCCCAGCCTACCGAACCGTTCTTTTAATTTGTCAGTTTCTGAAATAATTCTACATCTCTGAAGTTATAATTTGTTCAATAGATTCATAAATTTTATTATAAAAAATATCGCGGTTTTTAACATCGGATTGAAATATATTAGGCACTAAATATATAAATGGAGTTTTATTGCTAATCTTGAAGTCCAAGATATAATCTATTGTTTCATTGGGCAACTCCATAAAGATAATTATCATTCCTATTGAAGATTCTTTAATTAAGCTCTCAAATGTCTTAAGAAAATCTTCTCTATTTTCAATTATTGTACCATCAATTCCTAAAAGTCCAAATAATAAAACAATGTCTTCCCCCCCTAAAATATGAATTTTCTGCCCAGCCATTAAAAATCAAATCCAATATCTTTTATTAATAAATTAAATAATTCGTCTTTTGAGTTTTGATATTGCTCTTCCATTTTTGTCTTAAATTCCTTTACTTTTTCTGCGATGAAAGTATTTTTATTATCCAATTCTTTTATCAGAGAATTCAATGCTGAATTTACTATTTTGTGGTTTGCCTCAATTTTTTCTTCCATATTTTTTTCTCGCTCAGACCTCAGATTTTCTAATTCAGTAAGATTTTCTTTCTTTGCTTTATCAATTAAATCTTTATATATACTCTCGATTTCTTCAACCCAATCAAATATTTTCATAATTTTAACCTATTTTTTTCGATTAATTTAATAATTTTAATTCTTCATATTTTTTATTAATAATTTCAATTACTTTAGGGATAATCTCAAAACGAATTTCATTTTCTTTTTTAATTATAAGCTCTACTATCCTGAAAATCGTGATTAAATCAATGTCATCAATCTGTATCTTGAGTTTCTTAAAATAATAGTTGAGATATATCTTTTCAATTGAATGAACCAAATGTTCCGAGTCAATAACTATATTTTTATAAAATCTTTTTATTTCTTTATAATTTTTGATATAATTCACTATTAATGAAATTAATACATTGAGATCTTCAATACTTAATAAATAATCAATTTTACGTCTGTCTAAAAATAAATAATAATCAATAATAAATTGGTTTAATAAATCCTTCTCAATATTGTTTTTTAATCCTCGATAGATAATGTTTATATTGTATATTTCTGTTTTATATTTTACAAAATCAGTTATAATCTTTTTTTCTTTTGGATTTAAATTCTTTAATTGTCTTATCATATTTTCATAATAGAATTTGTCTAAAAAAGCTTCTAGGACAAAAATTTCATTATAATTCTTAAAATATGATATTCCTTCTCTTATTGGAATTCTGTATTCAGTATTTTTAAAAAATAATTGAAATTCTTCCAAAGACGAGATTTTTAGCATATCTTCAATAAATTCTGTATTATCTAAATATTCTTCAACTTGAAAATTTACTTTTTTTCTTTTGTTTTTTTGATCTATTCCTAGAATTGAAGCAATTATAATTTGTTTAATATTGATTATTTCAAACTTTAAAAGGAAATTTTTTAGAAATAATCTCATATTTTGTGGTGAATAAAGCATAATTTTTCCCACCAATTTAATATAATTATGATATAACGCTAATTCGATATTTTCGATAGTTTTTTCCTTAATATTTAAATCTGGGTAAAAAGGAGCTATAGATTCTAAAACTTTATTGACATTTTTAGCCTTATTAAAATTCTCTAAAGAAATTTCATCTATAGTCAAACTCCTTAAAAATGCTATTTTAATATAAGTATAAGCATAAGATGGAACAATAGTACTCAAAAATATACCACCAGATTGTAGTTAAGATAAAAAAGTTTATAAATATAAAAAATTAATTTATCCTACTACTATATTAGGAATCTTTGTCCATAAGAGGATAGCAACTATTAACCCATAGATTGCCAAAGCTTCACACAAAGCAACTACTAGAAAAGCTTTGAAAAAAGTTTCCTCTCGTTCAGAAAGTGAAGAGATAGCTGCAGTTCCGACTGTCTTTAACGCTAATCCACTTCCTATTACCGAAGCTGCGAGTGAGATAGATGCTGCTATTGCTAACATTCCTGCAGTTAGAGAATTATAATAATCAAAATCAGAAACTTGAGCGGAAACGAATGTTACTAATCCATCAACTGAAAATAATACGATAAAAATCAATAGAATTTGAAATATTCCTAATAAGAGATAGAATTTTTTTTTGCCATTCAACTAAACTCATCTTTTTATATTATTAAAAAGTAATTTTTATATTTATATAATTAAATTATACGTATAAATTTATCTAATAAGATTAGAAAGGAGGACTTAAGGGATATACTATTAAAAAGCTTACTCTCTTAATGCAAAATTGCTTTATAGTATTCCTTCAATACATAAAAGTAAATTATAAGCGTACTTAATTAAAAAGGTTCGTAAAAAGTTGCGGTTTATTAATTTTTCATATTGAAATTAAGTAATCTCACAAATATGCTGAATTTTTAGCACAAAATCTAATAGGGAAAAAAAGTAATGAGAAAATAAGGAAAGTGTTTAAGATTTTTTACATTAATTAAATTATTATAAAAAAGTATTAATTTTTTTTGTAATTTAAATAAATTATCTATAGTATTTTTTTTTGGCAATGATATTTCAAGGAATATTTAATATTTTAGAACTGTACTTAAACAATATCGATTTTTTTTATGATAATGTAATAAATCATTTTAAAGCGAAAATCATAGAAAATTATGGTAATAAAATAATAGAAAAAGAAAATCTAGATACATTTAACAAAAATTTATGTTTAGACCTTATAAATTATTTTATTGAATTAGGCTTTGAACAAACTGAAATTGAGAATAAATTTACAGATCCTTATTTGGAATTAAAGGATGATGAAAAAGACATTATATCTTCGGCAATTCAGATTTATGATAAAAAAATTGCCCCTCTTGTCTATGAGATTTTTTTGGAAAAAATTACTTCTTATCTTGTTGAGGAAGGTTTAGCACCTCTCATGTTAAAATTTAAAGAAATGGGGTTTCTTACTCTTGAATTCATAATGGAATTACGAAATTTAAAAACTCTAATTGAAAGAGATCCTGAAAAAATTGAGAATTTAAGAAAATATATTCACATCCAAGAAAAAGTCATTGAAAAATTGAGGGAAAGCAAAAAGGAAATTGAAAGTCTAGAGGATTTAGAAGAACCTCAGTATAAACTTCAACTAATATATTTAATTTATAGAATTATTGAATTCTTCCATCTCCAAAAATTGATTAATTTTTCTCATATAAAATCATATATAGAAGAAAATCTTGATGAGTGGTTGATAGATGTTCCATTAGTTTCTTTAAAAAATCCTGATATTTATTTCTGCGGAATTTATTTAGGAAAAGCCTTGAATGTAAATCTTGATAAAGAAAAGATTACTATGTTTTTGCTGGAATTACTAGACGAAGCTCAAGATAGATATGAATCTCCACTCATCGAGGCTACAGATGGTGCTTATTATTTTTTCAAATCCACCATATTAATGAAATTATGGTTAACTCACCAGCAAATAAATAAACTTGTGAAAACGGAGTCGAGATTTTTCGAACCTAACTATTTACAAACCCTTGAGACTTCCCAATTAGTGGTAATCTTAAAAATATATAGACAATTAGGAGTTAGTGATATGGAGGATGATGTTAAAGCAATTATTGACGAAATTGAAAAACGTATCAATCCTCAGGGCATAAAACAATATCGGGATGGCTTTATTACTTCTGAAGCTACATATTACGTTCTTTTTTTAAATTATATGCAAAACTCTCTCGAAAAGCTAGCGGATTTTAACTTATTGAAAAATATAGTACAAAGAATTTATAGAAATTTAGAACTTCTTGATATATCTGTAGATACAAATTATGATTTGATAAGTGAACTATTTTACTCAATTGAAAGTTTGAAATTATTTAATTGTATTGAGACTAAAGAAATGATAATCCACTTGGCAAAATATTTATTCCCAGATGAAGTTGTTAAGAAAATATTAACCAGTGAAGAAATCACTCGAAGTAGTGCTCGATTTCGACACTTAAAAGTTAATAGAATTACGGGAGAGACAATCTAAAAGAATTATTTTTAATCCTTTGATGAAATATTTAGAATTAAAAGATCCTATAACCCAATAAGATTAAAATTTGATTTCTAAATCATAGTTAGATCTTTAAGAATTAAGGAATCTCACGAAATTTTTGTATATATAAGAGATTTATTAGACATCAGCACTCAATTTCTTGATTTCCTCAGCTTTTTCTTTATTTAGTTCAGCTAATCTTTGCTTCAGGACTTTTTTTTTATTAGCAGTTAATATCTTAATTTCCTTTTTGAATAATTTCAGGATAATTTTAAATTCTGAGATTCTATCTTTTAATTCTCTTTTTTCCTTCTTAACATTCCCCAAATCCCGATAGTCTTGTTCATATTTAGTATAGATTTTGCTAAGCACAGAATCAAAATCTATTGAAATTTCTTTTTGAATTTCGGCTTCCTTTTCATTAAATTTTTTATTTATTTCATCTAAAGTTGTCATAATATAATCTTCAGATAAAAACAATAAAAATATATTGTCTTAAAATTTAAAGTATGTTTCTGGAGTATAAACAATCATAAAAAGAATCAATAATTTTATTATTCATAAATTAAGTTTTCACCATTGTTGGAATATGTTAGATTCTAAAGACGCGAAAGCTAATGAGGGAGAATTACCTCGGCCCGGATCAGTAATGTATAATTTCCATTTTAAAGATGAACAATCTAAAAGAAAAACATTAAAAAAATGGCAAAAATTGAATAAGTATTTAATGGTTCCATTATATCGAGTAAAGTTGTTACCCCTATTTGGATTAGGGAAAATATTTTTAATCTTAACTACAAAAGGATGGAAAACGGGAAAAAAGAGAAGAACTCCTTTAGAATACAGAAAATACGAAGAAGATATTGTAATTTTTGCTGCTAGAGGAGAAAATGCAACTTGGGTTAAGAACTTACGTGCTTATCCTGAATTTGTTACGATAATGCTCGGATTTCATAAATTCAAACCTAAAATTGATAGTATTTCTGATATGCAACAAAAAATTAATATATTAAAATGGTATATTACAAAATTCGGAAAAGCTGCTAAAGTGCTTTTTGGTTGGAATCCCAAAGAAGATAATCTTGATAATACCGATCTTTCACAATTAGCCAGATTAACTACTATTTTTAAATTGAAAAAATAAATGAAGAAAGATAACAGTAACAATCAATTTTTTTTATAAATAAAAAAATCTCTGCTCAAGGACATTTACTTAAAGTTAAATTTTACTATTTAATCCATTGGGATGAATCTCGAGATTATTTTTAACTATAATTTATAATATTTTTAATTATGGGTTCATAAAAAAGGTTTAAATATTTTCTTCCTTCTGCTTTTTTAATGGATTTTAATATTTTTTTGTTTTTAAGTATAGTATTCTTACTAACTTTCGTTATAGGGAAATTAATTGAAAAAATTCATATTCCTTGGATATTTTCTTCATTACTTATCGGGTTCGCTCTTGCGATATATAATCCATTCACGGATATAACAACCTCCTCGACCTTTGATTTCCTTGCGCAATTAGGAATGTATCTATTACTCTTTATAATTGGTTTTGAGATCGATCTAAAAGAAATGAAAAAGCAAGGCAAATTTATCATTAAAACTACAACAATAACAATCGTTTTAGCAACTTTTTTGGGAACACTTCTCATATGTTTTCTTTTTGGGAATAATATTTTTGTCTCAATCATTGTAAGCTTATCCTTTGCGACTGTAGGAGAAGAAATTTTAATCCCAATATTAGATGAATTTAAGCTAACCAATGAGCCATTGGGGCAAACTATAATTGGTGTTGGTACATTGGATGACATTTTTGAAATTTTCACGTTAATTTTAGTTATTTTATTTGTAGGGACGAGTGCTCAAAGCATAGTTGATGTAGTAATAATTCTTGTCGCTCTTGTCGTATTGTTTATTTTAAGTATTGGTTTTATCAAAATTGGGAAAAAAAGGAGTAAATTTAAACATACTGGAGTGGAGTCTCTCTTTGTTTTTGTTGTATTTGTCTTGTTTTTATTTATAGGTGTAGGTTTTTATGCTGAAGCGGCTCCGCTTGCAGCATTATTTGCAGGGATTGGTTTAAAAACATTTCTACCTAAAGAACGATTGGAATTCATAGAATCTGAAATTAAAACAGTGTGTTATGGGCTTTTTGCTCCCTTATTTTTCTTATGGGTTGGAGCTTCAATGGATTTGAGTTATCTTTTAATGTTTCCTATATTTATCATACTAGTTGTTATTGTAGGGTTCGCAGCTAAATTACTGGGTAGCTATCTTGGAGGAAGAAAAGCTCTGGGTAAAAAAGATTCTCTTTTAGTAGGAATTGGGGTATCTGTAAAGTTCAGTACAGGAATAGTAGTAATGACGATCTTATTAAGTAGCGGATTAATCGATCCTGGATTATATTCCGTTATTATTGCTTCTAGTATAATATTTACTTTTTTCATTCCAATTATTTTCGCAAATCTCATCTCAAAACGGAAATCGCTAAGGCCTGCTGGAAATAACACTCAAACTTCTAATGATTCAGAAATAGCTAAAAAGTAATAAAAAATTCAAAGCCCAAATTAATCACGTATAATATTTATTAATCGTGGATGAATCTACTCTAGAATCAACTCTATTTTGAAAATCTATTTATTAAATTAAAAAATAGTCTTAAAAAGACTTTTCTTTAGGAATAGTTACAGAATATGATCCGGTTTCAATATTTTTGCGAATTTCCATCATACTTAATCCTACTCCGTAACAAAAGAGTTTATTATGAGGAATGATCTTTATGAAAATTGCATTATCTTGACCCTTTAAATTATTTATTTGGTCAATATTCATTTTAAGAATTTTTGATCCATTTTTAAAAACGCTCTGAGCTTCTTCATCTGTAAACGGTATAAGTTCTGCAGTTGCTTGGAATTGTATGCAACTTGCGGGAACAAATCTGAGCAAATGATGAGGAAAAGGAATAACAAATGAAACCGAGTTGTTAGCTTTGATGTTCTTAACTTTCTTATAGTTTTTATCAGTTAAAAGATATAGACAAAATTTAGATGTTTTCGGAGCAACGCCATAAATAATTCCCGTGGAATGAGACATTCCATTCTGATCGATGGAGCTTAGGATTCCAAATGACATTTTTCGCATTTCTTTATCAATAAATTCAAAATTTCTTACCTTCTTGGCCATTTTTTCACACTTTTAATTTTTAATTTTATTTATTTACGTTATTTTTTATCTTTGATTATAGGATTATCTTGGCAATATCCAATGACTAACAACATGAGGATAATACTACATCCGAACAGTTCAATTGCCCCAATTGGTAGAAATAATAACGTTATTATCATGGTGGTAATTAAACTTATAATGGCAATCCAAAATCCCCAAATTAAGTTTTTAAAAAGACCAATTGTAGATGTAACTCGCATTAATGTAAATGCCCAGAAAATTGGTGCCAAGACTAAAATTTGAGATTCTAAGAGTTGTTGTATAATTGGAACAGAAAATAGCGACCCCAAATATAAATTGGGAATCAGATTTATTGCTATTAGGAAAACTATAATACTATCGCCGATCTCAAGGATAGAATATCCTAGCATGGAAATTGCAGCAATAAATAAAA
>JBHLLT010000073.1:0-3990 GCA_048938855.1 Promethearchaeota archaeon | reverse complement strand
TAGAGGAAGGTTCGTTCTGGAATTATATTTCAAAGCTTACCCTCAACATGGAAATCTATGAAGGACTAATGGAACAATCAATTAAAGATGAAATAACTACCAAAGGCAAAGCTACGATTGTTCAAATCTCCCCAACATCAATCATAATCGAAGAGGGATTCACCACTTTTCGCATATACCATAATTCAGTTACAGGAACAGAAGAATCAGACCCAATCTATCAAACCGTCATATACACGATAGACCGCCAAACACTAACCTACACCTCAATAAAGGAAAAACAAGATGACGGAACTGAAACACCAATATTAGAGGACACAATAGGACTGCCAAGTAGACAATTCATATCAACATCCCTCCAGGAAGGACAGAAAGCCAGCTATACAGCTTTTTACTGGAAAGGAGACATCTACACGGTAACCTATGATTCCTTTGATTATAAAGATAAAAAAATTCCCGTAATATCACTCAACTATAATGGCCCCGGTCATTACGATCCCGATTTTAACATGAATGTAACTGTTAACGCAATTTTTCAATTCGAAAAATCTACAGGACTCAAAGTCTCACAAAATATGACGTATGAAGCTGCAGACCAAAGAGGAAAAAAACAAGCAATCTCCACATACGAAATAACTTCAACATCTCTATTTACACCAGACCAATCCCAGAAAACAAATCACAGCCCACAATCCTCATTATCTAACAATTTTGAACAATTGTCTGAA
Organism: Promethearchaeota archaeon; assembly: GCA_048938855.1. Lineage (GTDB taxonomy): Archaea > Asgardarchaeota > Lokiarchaeia > Sigyniarchaeales > SOKP01 > Loki-b32. The sequence goes on along the minus strand of JBHLLT010000073.1, from coordinate 3,262 downwards.
TGGATAATACCGCTAATATTTGCAGCAATCATAATTATCGTTCTCATCGTAATCCTATTTTTATATAAAAGAAGGAAAACAGAGACCAGCACAACCGATACAGAAGAATTAGAATACTGTTACCAATGCGGCGCTTCTATGCCTGTAGGCAGCCTCTACTGTAAGAAATGTGGAAAAAAACAATAATCTGATATTGGTGCGGTCGCCGGGATTCGAACCCGGGTTAAGAGCTATCTCCTAGATAAATGGGAAGTTCAGTCGAGAAATATTCTCGTCTCCCGTCCTAGACCAGACTAGACCACGACCGCCAGCGAAAAAATACATTAAGAAAGATAATAGCATTTCTGGCAAGCAAACCAAGTTATTCTAGACACTATATTTTAAAGAAATAACTTTTCATAAAACTTAGTAGGTACGCCCTCAATTCTATTACTCGATTTTAGCATTTGCGTAATTGGAGGTGATACTTTGGTTTATGCATTGATTCGACATAAGGTGGAAGATTATGCTAAATGGAAACCATTGTTCGATGAAGATAGTGCCAATCGCAAGGCTGGCGGTTCAAAAGGCGGACAACTTTTCCGTAATATTGATAATCCAAACGAAATCGTAATGCTCTTCGAATGGGACGACTTAACGAAAGCACGTAGTTTCACGAAATCAGATGAACTCAGAAAAGCTATGGAAAGAGCAGGAGTAACCGACAAACCTGATACCTATTTCTTGGAAAAGGTTGAAAACGTAATAGTATGATTGACTAACTCTTGTCCTATCAGTTTTTTACATACACTAAAAATTAACCAACAAGCTAAATATCTAATCCAGCTAACAAACTCTCAAGTACTCTAAATTGTTCAACATCTTTTAGATTGTTTACATGAAGCTCGCTACTTTCTCTGTACAATATTTTCTTTACGGGTACACTATAAACCTGTTAAGAGAAACAGTTTCTACAGTATCTGTTACTACGGGCCATAATATATTCGTCCAGACTGTTGCACTCGGTGCAGATTATCTGACCCGAATCATTAGGCAAAAAGAGGCGCCCACATTCTCCACAAACATGTTCTCTAGACACAAGCTTCACTCCAAGAAAGATATCTATTTGATCTCCGAATAATATTTAGAACATTTCCAACAATTTTGTAGAAATTATCGGGAATAAATAATCTCGAATTGATTTCTTTCTGTTATATTATCACAAGGAATTCTATAGAAGATATTCCTACTTTCTAAACTAGTTTAGCGCCTGTTAGACTCATCAACTTTTTTCCTAACAGTTAACTTATCTATCAGATTATTGTCTTCAAGTGGTCATGCTTGAGATCGCTTCAGCCTACAAAGTTTTACATCATAGAAAAAAACTTGAGGCTTACTTACAGAATCAGCAGATAATGCCGGCATCCTTAGAGCTAGACATCACAACCGATTGTAATAAAAAATGTCCGCTCTGTCCAAGCACAACAGGCCTCTACTCACATTATCTCGATCTCAAGTTTATCGAACGCTTATTCGCACATTTAGAAGGAGAGACGAGAGGACTTCTCCTGTCTGGAGGAGAACCAACAATGTCACCAATTTTTCCAGAAGTACTGAAACTGGCAAGAGATTATGGATTTATTGACATAGCCATAGTAACTAATGGTAGTCTCTTAGACAAGGAACAAGTTGCCGAAGCCCTCTGCGCCTATGCATCAACAATTAGAGTATCAATATACGATTGGACTGGAACAGGAAATTCAGATCTCAAAACCACTCTAAAAAAAATACAAAACTTGAAGACACGAATCGATAGTATCAGCAGTAAACTGGAAATCGGCGTCAGCGCATTAACATCTAAAGAAAACGCAAATGCAATACAATTTTTAGCTCATGAAGTGGATGGAGCGGGAGCCAATTGGATCTATTTCCATCCAAAGTGTATCCGTTGGGATACAGGAGCTCCTGAACGTGTTAACCAATTAGGAGTCTTAGAAAAAATAAGAGAATATCAAGATGAGTTTTCAAACGAATTTAAAATATTCACCTTTCCTGCAAGATATGTAGAAGATAAAATTGAGTTTTCAGGATATCATGCAGCACACTTTCTTCTAGTTGTAGGTGCTGACGGAATGAATTATCTTGGAGCTGAGGTAAAGTATCATCCCCAACACATAATAGCCGATCTAAAAGACAATATGAACACTAACTTCTTATGGAACAGAGAACGCCTAAACCATATCAATTCTGTTAAAAGCACAACATATCCTGCTTTACAAAGTAGACATAGAGGCGTGCTTTACAACCACGTCATCCAAACATTACTCAACAAAAACGAGCAAACTATCGATAAAATAAATCCGAAATCAGATTTGACATATCTCTATCCCCACATATTATAATTCATAAAACCCAACAGCACCAAAAAATCGATGAAACCAAATAATAAATCATAATGATAATAGTGCGAGGCAAACACATAAACAAATAGATATATCCCGATGAATCTTACTTAAAATCTAAATTTTGGTGGGCACTATGCCCAAAACAGAATCACTTGTCAGCGTAATTATTCCCACCTATAAGCGTAGTGGGACATTGAGGCTAGCCCTTCAGACAGTATTAATTCAAGATTTCAAAAATTTCGAAGTATGGATTATTGGAGATGGCTGTACTGATGATAGTGAAAGCGTAGTCTCATCTTTTGAAGATGATCGAATCAAATGGGTAAATCTCCCATTTAACTCTGGAGGCCCAAGTGTACCTAGAAATGAAGGCCTAAATCGTTCCAAAGGTCAATTCATAGCTTATCTTGGACACGATGACTTATGGTTCCCTTGGCATCTATCAGAGCTAGTTAACTGTATACAAAACGGAAATCAAGATTTTGTTTATTCACTAGGAGCATTCATTGCACCAAAAGGAGCAATAGGAACTTTTACCATTCAAAATCGATTGTCAATAGGATATACTATCTCCCCGAGTAATTGGCTACATCACAAGCAACTAACAAAAATTGTAGGTTCATGGCCACAAGATGTCAAGTATGGTGACGATAAAGTATATCTTCAACGCATACTCTCATCAAATGCGAAACTACAATATTGTAAAAAACTAAGTGTGTTAAAATTCCCTTCAAGAAATTGGCAAATGTATTCACAAAAGAAAGACTTTCCCCAGACACTATATGTCAAAGCAATGCAGCAGGATTCTAAAAAACTTCATGATGAATTACTGCTTGACATTGCAACATTCATGTCACGTAAAAGATTCATAACTTACG
>JBHLLT010000019.1:48358-53748 GCA_048938855.1 Promethearchaeota archaeon | reverse complement strand
ATGGAGTTAATACAATATCTACAACCCTTGTTCTCCGGGACATCATCAAACACATGTCCTAGATGTCCACCACAATTTTTACACAAAACTTCAGTACGGATCATACCCTGAGTTCTATCTTCTTTTTCATCAATGTTATCTTTGTTTAAAGGTTTATAAAAACTAGGCCATCCTGTTCCAGAATTAAATTTATCATCTGAGGAAAATAAAGGAGCACCACAACCAGCACACTTGTAAACTCCCTTTTCATGGTTATCTAGATATTTCCCTGTAAATGGGGCTTCAGTTCCTTTTCCACGGAGAACTTTATATTGTTCTTTGTTTAACTTTTTTTTCCATTTATCTTCTGTTATTTTTGATTCCATAGATTTCAAAAAGAGAGTTAAGTATTATAATCCATGTTTTATAGAGATTAAAAGTATCTGTCAGAACGATTATAAAAATAACCAATAATTAAACTCAAGTTTATAGAAAATTAACCTTATGTTTAACTTTTTAAATTTCTTTATTATTAAACATGGAGACTAAAAAAGCTATTTTTGGAGCAGGTTGTTTTTGGGGTGTTGAGTCTAATTTCAGAAAGGTAAAAGGTGTTATTTCCACTCGAGTAGGATATACAGGTGGAGACTTCACAAATCCATCCTATAAAGATGTATGTTCACATAAAACCGGTCATGCTGAGGCAATTGAAATTACCTTTGACCCATCAGTCGTATCTTATGATGAACTTTTAGATGTTTTCTGGTCAGTACATGACCCTACGACTCTTAACCGTCAAGGTCCAGATGTTGGTTCACAATATCGATCAGCAATATTTTATTTGAATGAAGATCAAAAAGAAAAAGCAGAGCGTTCTAAAGTTAGGCTTGAAGAGTCTAAACGCTTTAAAAATCCAATTGTAACACAAATTGTACCCGCATCAAAATTTTGGAAAGCAGAAGAGTATCATCAACAATACAATGAAAAGATAAAAAACCGTTTCGTAGTTCACTTCTAAATTGCAATGAAAATTTACATACTAACCAATGAAAACAAGAATATTATTAAGATTTGAAGTAATTAATAATATTTATGAATCTTAAACTTGAAAAATTTGATGTTTTCTACATAATTGCTATCATTGGAACTACAATCTTCATGATTCTAGAATTCTTATTTAGCTTTGTTGATTTGAGTTTTACATACTTAATTTTCTTTTGGACTATGAAGCTTCTTTCTGGTTTTGGATTGATATTGACTGTTGCGAATGGTATTTTATGGGTTCTTAATCGCTTCACAGATAAATTCAGCAAAAAGCATGTTCAAGCTTTAATTATAGCTCAGATAATTATTCCTGGAATCTTTATTGGTTATGCTATTTATAGCATTATTTCAAACTTACCCCCCGCAACATCTCCAACAGGAATACAATATTGGTTTGACCTTATAATATTTCTTTATGGTATTATATCATTGGTGCTTCAATTATACATTATTCCTTTAATTAGAGAGGAATTTCAAGAAGCCGTAGAAACAGGAATAATTAAGCGAATAAAGAAAGGAGCAAAAATGGTAGGAAGAAAAGTGAAAAAAAGCTATTTCACTTGGAGAGGTAAATATGCTAAGGCTCAAATTCAAGATCAAATGACGCTGGGAGAAGTTTTGAGCGTTTGGAGGAGTCGATTTGCAGTATATCTAATAATCCCAATTGCAGTAGGATCTCTTATCTTTACCCCGATAACATTTGTGTGCTTAATTTTTTGGCTTAAAATAATTGTATTTGATAAGGGAGATCCTAAGTTATATGAAAGGATTGGCTTACTTATCTCAATGTTCTGGATTATGGTGATTTCATCCTTATCTTATGCTTTTAATCTCGTCTTTTTCACGTCAATCGAGCCATATTTCTGGACAATACAAGTGTTTTATTTAATAGGGATTATTATTTCAACGATAATATTTATTATTCAATTCATTAAGCTGAAAGGAATCACTATCTCAAAAATTAAGAAAGGAATACATGAAAGAAGAACTGCTGAAGCTGAAGCTGAATAATTGTAAATAATAGTTTTCCTTATTTTTTTTTATTATTTTATTACTAAAGATTCCAATAGTAACTCCAAAATCTTAATCTATATATTACAAGGTTTCTTATTCGAAATTACCTATATAGAAATTCAATTTTAAATGAATTAACAAGGTGGTTATGATTTTACCAAAAAGATTTATACCTCTGCTAATATTGCTAGGATTTATAGCAATTCTGATTATTACTCCTCTTGTTGCTGCTCTATTTGGAATTCCTATAGTCGCTATGGATGACGCTTATATCTCAATTGCCACATTTGATTTTTATACATTAGCACATCTTCTTTGGGGTGTTGCTCTCTTTGTAGTATGTTTTACATTCGGCTTTATAGCAAAAAATCGATCTGGTGATCCACATGCACCACTAAAACCTCCTGGTTTCAAGAAATTGGTAATGTATTGGGCAATTACTATAGCAATTGCAGCAGTATGGGAAATTTTAGAAAATACCGTTCTAATATTGGCTGGAATGAAAGTATATAATGATAGTCCGCCAAATATTATTACTGATATAACAATTTGGGGATTTGGAGGCCTAGTGAGTTGGTATATGACAGATATAATGTTCTTAAGCCATAAAATTATAAGAGCTTACTACATTTATGGTGTAATTAGTCTGCTCTCTGGAATACTCTTATTCTTCGCGTTCGGTTTTATCACAACTAATTTTTAAATCTTTTTTTTTTTAATAAAGTCTATGACAAAAAATATTCATGTCATAGTTATTAATAATATAAAAAACAGAAAAAATACAATTACAAACACAATCGGTACAATAAAAAACCATGGAAATCCATTAAAGATATTTTTTTTAAATGGTGAATTTGATGTTGCTTTTACATCTTGTTCTAATTTTGCTATTTTTTGTTCTAGTTCTTGGATTTTTATATCTTTACTCCTTATAATATCAGTATTTTTATTCGCTTGTCCACAAAACTGACATATAGAAGCATTTTGATCAATTTCCGAACCACAATTTTGACAGTACATTTTTTTTTCTTTATTTAATCGAAATTAATGAATAAATAGATAATTAATAATATTATAAAAATTCCAATTTTAATTCTTTTTCAGTTGATTGCTTTTTTTTCTCGCCTCTAACGCACCTTTTTTATCACCCATTCTTTCGAGAACTGAACCGAGATCATCCCACACTTCATTATCCTCTGGATCAAGCACTAGAACCTTTTTATATGCTTCTACAGCACCTTTAAAGTCTCCTTTTTTTTCAAGTGCAACGGCAAGGTTGTACCATGCTAATCCAATATCAGAATCGAGCTCGAGAGCTTTCTTATAGGAACTAATCTCTCCCTCAATATCTCCAGTTTGCCTAAGTGCTAATCCAAGATTGTACCATGCTTTTTCATCCTCAGGATCAATTTCTAATGCTTTTTTAAATGCTTTTAACGCTTCTTCAAATGTTCCTGAAAGTATTTGTACTACTCCGAGATTTAACCACGCTTGAGAATCACTTGGATTAATATCCAATGCTTTTCGATAAGCTTTAGAGGCACCATTGAAATCTTCCATTCTCCCAAGTGCTACTCCTAAATCAAACCAAATATCAGTATCTTCTGAATCTAGTTCTAAAGCTTTCTGATATGCCTTAATTGCCTCCTTAAAATTATTGGTTTCTTCTAAAACTACACCAAGATTGACCCAAATTTCCACATTTGTTGGATCCAACTCAAGAGCTTTTTCATAGGCTTTAATTTCAGCTTGAGAATCTCCAATCTGACCACATGCTACTCCTAAATTGATCCACGCTATCACATCTTTAGAGTTCAGTTTTAATCCCTTCTTAAAAGCTTCAATTGCACCATCAAAATCCCCTTTTTCTCCAAGTCTTACTCCGAGATCAAACCATTCTTCAGGATCCTCAGGTTCCTTCACGTGTATCATATCTGGGTCTTTCGTTTATTATCTTTCTAAATTCAATCAGTAAAAAATTTAGTAGTTACTGATAAATTTAATCTTTTTTGACCTTATTAATAATTACACTTATAGATTATATATATATTTAATTTATTGAGTCAATCTCGTTAAAAGATATTAACTAGTTTATAGAACTAATTAACAATCTTTTTATTGATAATTAATCTAAGATATACCATTAGGAAATAATATACAAAGAGTTTTGATCAAGTTGGAAGCAATATTTGGTTTTTTAATGATATTTATCATCAGTCTTATAAGTTTAGTAGGTATCTTTATGATTTCAATAAGAGAAAAAACATTAGATAAGATTCTAATTGTTCTTGTTGCTTTTGCTACTGGTTCAATTTTAGCCACTGCATTATTTGATTTAATCCCAGAAGCTCTTCACCATCTTGAAGAATTAAATGCAGGATTAATGAATATCGCTGATAGTTTCCTTTTCGTTTTAGTTATAATAGGCTTCGTAGTTTTTTTCATCCTAGAACGATTCATATATTGGTTTCATGGGCATGCACATGAAAAAGAAAACCAATTAGTTTGCTATGATACTCTCACTGAAAGTAAGGATGAAGTAATAAAAAAACGTGGTGGTATTAAAAATTTTGCTCTTCTTAATTTAATTGGTGATGGATTTCATAACTTTTTAGATGGCATTATCATAATGGTTGCATTTCTAAGCGGATTTGGAAATGGTATAATAGTCACACTTGCTGTATTATTCCATGAATTACCTCAAGAAATAGGTGATTTTGGAATCCTTGTATATGGAGGGTTCTCAAGAAATAGAGCACTTTTATTTAATTTTCTAAGTGCGCTCGCCGCGCTCCTTGGTGGATTACTTGTTTATTTTGTATCAGTACAAGTTGAATTATTTAATTTCTTCTTTTTGGCTTTTTCAGGGGGTGGATTTTTGTACTTAGCGAGTACAGAACTCATGCCTGAACTATTAAAAGAAAAGAACTTAAAAAAATCTGTCATTCAAGCCTTAGTATTTCTTTGTGGGGTTATCCTTATTATTGTTTTAGTCATTGTCCTCCCACATGAATAATAAAATGAGAACTTATAGAAATATATCATATAATACAAATTATTAGTTTGAATTAAATATCAAGAAATTAATAAAAAAAAAACAGAAAATATATACACGAAGAATAAAAAATTCTTCATAACAGATTATTTGAGGTTGAGGAATATGGATCCATCATTGACTGATACTTTACTCGAGTGCCCTTTCGCACATACCTGTAATCTTCCAATTAATCCACATTCATGTAATTTTCCAGAATGTAAGATTTGTCCAGAATATCAGATAAAATTAAAAAAAATTAAAACCCCATCAGAAGCCACTCAGTAAGAAAAGGTTATTCATCATCTTCTTCTTCTTC
>JBHLLT010000019.1:25987-48258 GCA_048938855.1 Promethearchaeota archaeon | reverse complement strand
AGCTGTTAATAACTCTTTTTTGCTTCTTTGCGTGTCTGTGTCATGCTCTACTTCTGAAGTCAACATGGGTTCTTCATCTTCAAGATTGACTTCCGTCATTTTTTCTATATATCCCTCATATAAATCATCAATTATGTTGTTTAGATTTGAAATAGCATCTTTAATAACTGAGTTTGTTCTTGATAAATGTTTTCTTGAATTAATCTCGTTACATATCTTCTTTACTTCATGTGACATTCTTTCTAAAGATTCAACGATATATCTATCATCTAATAGTAAAGTTATTTTTTCTTCTTCCGAAATCTTTCTAACAACTTCTAATACCTCCCAATATAATTCCTGTACCCAACTCTTAATTAAGAAATCACTTTTTCTTATACGATCTTTATCATTGTCATCATAATCATCTAATTCTTTAATATGAAACCCAGTGAAAATGTCTTCACTCGTTTGCATTTTTTCTGAAAATTTTTTACATAAATTTGAGATAGTTTCTTCAATTTCAGGTGATATTTGCTGAGAAGTCAATAATGATAACATTAGCATTTCACTTAATCCTCTCGCCCATTCCGAATTTATTTGAAAGTAATAATTTAAAAGCTTTAGATTTTCAAATGATTGAATTAGAAATTCTTCTTTACTTGGTTGATCCATAATATCATATATTCTAGAGATTATTTCTTTATCCAATTGTTTTTTAGGATAAGAATAAAATATTAAGGGTCCAATTTTCGTATGAAAATATGATAATATGATAATCATAAAATATTCAGCTTTTTGATTTTGTGATCATTAATAAAATCATCTTATACATATTTATATTTCATTATAAAACGGTATAATAGATTATCTAGAAAGAATTATTAAAATGGAATTTTTTATCCAAAACTAATAATGATTTAAGATTAATTTTGAAAGATCTTCAAATAAATTCTTAACATTTTCCCCAGTTTTAGTGGATATTTCTGAAAATCCAGATAAGTTATATTCTTGTGTTAATTTTAATCCTTCTTCTCTAGGTATCTCACGATAATCTTCTAAATCAATCTTATTTCCAATTAATACAATAGGAACATTACCTGCTTTTTGTCTAATTAGTTCTATCCAACTGTCTATTTTATCTACAGTTTTAGAGTTTGTGATATCATAAACAATTAACACTGCATTAGCTCCTAAACAATACGTTGGGGTAAGAAAGCTGAATCTTTCTTCTCCCGCAATATCCCAAATTTGCATTTTTATTTTTTTGCCTTTTACTTCCAAGGCTTTAACATGAAATTCTACTCCAATGACTAATCTCTCTGAAGGATTGAAAGAATTATAACATAATTTCTGAGATAAATTTGCCTTTCCCACTTCAGGATGTCCCAATAAAACAATCTTTAATGTGCGATCATAATTATATGGAGGCCTATAAATTATATTACCTTCTTTTATTGATCTTGCTTTCTTTTTAGATCTTTTTTCTTTCCTAAATCTTAATATTTTTGATAATCTTGTCATAATAGATTTTAATTATGTGTGTGACTTTGAAATCTGCTCTTAAAAACCTTTTACCTCGTTAGTAATAAAGGAATGTGGACATATAAATCTTATACTTTGACTACTTTTTCATAGGAAATTAATGAATTCACAATTTTATCCTAATTCGGTAATTGGATGAATTTCTTTAAAGTATTATAACTCAGAGATATTAAAAATTAAATAATTCATTTCCCATCGCTATATAGCAAAATGAGTCCAACAATAGAGATAAATGATATTGTTAAAAATAAGTTAGATGAAATCAAAGAAAGAAGTGGAAGTGAGACTTATTCAGATACGATTAATATTTGTCTTATTCAATTAAAATTACTTGAAGACAATCAAAAGATATTAACTGAAACCAGGACACATTGAATACCCTAGGTCCTGATTCACACCCAGATATGCAAATGCTCTGAGAACCTATGTCAATTCCGGAGATGCAGGTGATAAATTAGCTATGTTTGTAAGGCTTGTGGATCCAAGAGCTATTTGCATAAACTACTTGTATTACAAGGAAAAGTAAGAGAAGCTCAGAACGTCTATTCAGAATGGAAAGCTTTAGTTGAAGTTGCGAATTTTCTTGGAATCGAATCTCAACTCGAAATGATAAAAAAAGAAGAATAATTAGGTTTTAGAGTCATAGAGATCTTTTTCTAAGAAGATATACCCAAACACTTAATAGAACTATGAATAGCAAGGAAAAAGGTATAATATGAAACCATGAGATAGAGGGGTTAATAGGTTCAATCATCAAATAAATTTTGATTTCATGGTAACTATGTGTATATTCTAAATGAAGTCTATACTCTAAATCATCTTCATTTAAAACAAAAGGAGTTGTTATTCCATCAATTTTTACTTCGTACGGTTTTAAAACTACTGATTTGGGAATAAAAATAAAAGCGTCTCCTATAGTTCCAGTTTGACCGTAGATCTCAAAGCTAATTTCCTTGCGAGTTTCATTAAACCGAAGCCCAAAGTCGGAAGAATTAGATTTAACAATTATAGTGTGGATAGTATCGTTCTTTACGATTAAGTATTCAGTTTTAGTGTGGATTAATGGTTTAATTTGAAACATCTTTGCATCTTCCCAGCTTTCACACGTTCTTTGTAGAGCCCAAATGTAATCTCCATCATGTGCAATTGCCCATGTACCATCAGCAACGGGATAAGTCTGTCCTACAACCTGTTGCCAATCATGGGTATATTTAGTTAAATTTCCCCCTCCAGAGACACCCCAGAAATGAGTGCCTGTCCACACTAAACCACCACTAATACCCTCTCCAGGAACTGGGAATTCCTCGATAATCGCCCCAGTTTTATTAATCTTTCTTACTAAAGCTCCTCCTCTACTTGGAAGATAAAGAAACTGTCCATCTGAAGTTAACCCTTGTATACCCCCCTCTTCTTTTTTTGGTAAATCAAATGAATCAAGTATAGATATCGCAGCACCTGATATGTTGATCTTAAATATTTTGAGTTGGCTATGGTCATATACAAAGAAGTGTTCACCATCCCATGCCAATCCCCTAGCATTTTCAATGATATCGTTTTGGATATTGATATAATTTCCAGTTTCTGGTTCCATTCGAATAAAATTCTCCGCACTTCCAATCGAAGGATTCCAGAAATCAAATCTCCAAAGATACCCCATTGCATGTTCCAATGCCCAACCAAAACTTAATCCTAACCCAATCCTTTTTATGACTTTTCTTGTTTCATCTATTTGATCATAGATATAATTGTATTGGTCTAACAGATCCCCTGGAATATAACCCAACGTATAATTCTTTAAATCTTGATAATCGAAAACTGGGATTGGTAAGGTAATAACTGTTCCATTATCATTATTAATTAGGGTTACATTTGAATTCGGAGTAATTGTTACACGTGGATGAGGTAAAGAGGGATCAAAAATATTTTCTTCCAATGTTGTATTTGAATGAGCCGCAATTGAAACAATATCCCCAGTATAATTAACAAAGTAATTTCCTTTAAGATAGGAGTTAGTATTTTCTGAGTGAAAGGCAACTATTCCATTTTTAAATATATTCCTTCTGACCGTTGCGTTATTAAATTGCTCTAAAGCAATTTCATGATACCCATTCCCATATAGCGTGTTATTAACATACTCCACAATAGAATATTCTGCATAGAGTCCTTCTGTATTAACCCATCTAACTATTGAATTAGCAACTATCGATTCAGAGTGAAACTGGACAATTCCAACAAGTCCATATTCTATAATAGTATAATTAAATATCGAACCTGTTGTACCATTCATATATATTCCATCCCAATCTCCATTTATAGGCGGTTCAGCGTCAGAAGTAAACCAAATCTGCTGATCTGATGCTCCTAGTGCTTTTATGGCTCCCAATACAAAAAGACTTAACCTTAAATATGGTTCTTTATATCCTCTATAATGTTTAAATCTAATAACTGTTCCAGGTAAAATGGTAAGAGTCGCCCCTTTAGATACCGTAATACTCTTGGTTACAAGGATATTACCACTCCATGTTTCATCAGTGTTAATTGTCTCATTTTTTATCTGGGCTGTATTCAATCTCATTTCTGATAGATCCTTAGACTCTTTAGATCTAGTAGCCGAAAGATTTACGTTAAAGGAAGTATAAAGAGGATAGCAAATAAAAATCAAACCTAATATGAAAAAGAAAATAGTAGTTGAAAATTTGTTCGATTTTAACATAGATTTCCAATCCAATATTATTGTTAATATTATATATAACACAATTGTATAAAAATGAAATAAATTCTTACCCAAAATTGTAAAAGAATTCACTTACTATTTATATCTCAATTTTGTCTAATATATCGTCAAGATAAAAAATCTTGCGTTGATCAACTTCTTCCCTTAGAGTGTTAGCTAAAGAATACTTAAAAGCCCATAATTCGAAATCCTTACCTAACGTTTTAATTTTTTTTACTACAGGCAAAAAATCACCATCTCCCGATACCAAGACTGCAGTATCATATGCATCGTCATATGCAAGGGAGATCATATCGATAGCAATTTTTATATCTACTTTTTTTTCAACAGCATCATTTAAAACTATTTTATCAAAACTAGTGTTAATGATATATCCGCTCTTTTTACTCAAGGCTTTATACCATTTTTTTTTCTCAGGACTTAAAGGATAAATAGCACCCTCATAGAGAAATATGTTTTGCAATTCTCGATCTCGAGTTATAACTTGTTTTAGTTTTTCATAGTCTACTTTGACATTAAACTTTCTAAATCCCTTGAAGATATTACTGTTGTCAATGAATATAGCAATTCTATTCATTATAAAATAATAAATCGGTGGTTATTAAAAATCATTCATCCTATTAATTATACTCTAATTCATAATTTCAATGATTTCTAAACCATCCACTCCATCTGCAACATAAGCAATATTTGATATCACGTCTACATCAAAAGCATGACCACCATCGAAATACTGAGCTCTTTTTACTGGACTGATTGGAATTGTAACGTCCACCACGACTAAACCATTCATATAATCCGCGAGATAAGCTCTGTTTCCATTAACATAACTACTTGAGATAAAACTTTGTTGATCAAATACTCCTACTTGAACTATATTTGATGGGTCATGTGCATTTAATATTCTTAATTCTCCACCACCGAGACCGTGGTTACCTATATATACATAATCTCCATATACAAATGGATTCCAATAGTCCACACCACTAGGAGCATGATTATCAAGTTGTAATGGATGTGAAGGATCAGACACGTTTACAACTCTCAAGCCACTATAATCTGTGTGATGATCCACTATATAAGCAAGAGAATTAGCAACACTAACATGAATACATGCACCAGGAATTAAAAAAGTCCTTATTTCTCTAACATTGGAAGGATTACTTACATTTAAAATTACTAAACCTCTAGACCAATCTGCTAAATATGCAACATCCCCAACTACTTCTACATCATAAGCTACACCACTTCCAGTATATTGATCAATTTTTACAGGATTTGTTGGATCACTTATGCTAAGAACTTCCAAACCTATCATTGAATTTGCTAAATATGCGATCTCTCCAACAATGCTGACTTTCCAAGGAAGACCACTTTGATAATATGACGCTAGAATAATTGGATTAGCAGGATCAGACACATTGATTATTAATAATCCACCAGGGTTATTTTCTGTAGCATCTACTACATAAGCAATGTCTCCATGAACCTCGACATCAATTGTCATCCTACCAGTATCAATTTGGCCTAATTCTCTTGTATGAGATATAATTGGAAATAGATTAACTATTAATGGAATTATTGTGGCAACACTCGTCAACAAGCTCACAGTAACAACTAATACAATTATTTTTTGCTTTTTACTCATTATAAATACAATATGTATAATTAATAGGCTAAATCTTCTATAGAACATATAAAAAGTTATTGCTATTCAATAGCTTAAAACTAAATATTTGGAATTAAAAATAACTCTTACAAATTTAGAAGGTTCCAATTTTTTTGAGATTCTATAACTGTTAATTGAACTTGATGATTTGACAGTTCTTCTATTTTTTTTATTTTGGGAAAATGGTCGCTCATATCATCAAAAATAATAAATTTCAATATTTCCTTCGAATGTTCTTGTTTTAAAATTTTAATTATACTCTTTTTAATAATTTTCTTAATTTCCTTTACTTTCCAACCAAAATATTGACGGTTTTTATATGATTTTCCTTCAGGATAATATACTATTTGAAAATTTCTAAATTCGTTTAGTATCTGCAATTGTTTCTCAGTTAGATTCCCAAATTCTTTGTACTTCCTCCCTGTTAAAAAGTATATTGATTCTGCTTGTCTACAATATTTCTTATAAAATTCAATAAATTCTGGATATAAACTCGCTTTATTTCCATTTTTAATTGCATCATTGATAATTTTTTTCCTTGGCTCAATACCATTAAAATTTTTAAAAATTACGGGCATTACACACCCATCAATATCAAAAATATATACTTCTTTCATTAAAGCCTCCACAATCTATATCATATGTTTATTATTATTAATCCTTATACTGTCCAAGAATAATGATATAAGATAATAACAATAATTTGCCTACTGTTTTATTTTGCAAATATTAAACTATTAAGAATTTCAAGATCTTCAATTTACTAACTTAAAATTTTAATGGTTTATTTTTAATTGGGAGAATTACCTGAATATCAGAATTCTGAAACAATTTTTGAAAAAATCTGGGATGTTCTGTATGAATTGGAATTAAGAATTCAGGCCTAATCTCCTCAATAAAATTTATAATATCATGAGGAGTTGAATGTCCTGATGCATGAACTCGATAGGATGGAATTCCATAAGGCTCTAATTGCCTTCGAATTGTGCGTGCATTATCAAAAAATTCTTCAGCGTAAGGATCGATACTTGACGAGATAAATAATCCTCGTTTGCTGAAATCTAAATTTTTCATTAAAATTTTAGATAAGTGAGTAATGTATATAAGGAAGTTCTCTTTCAAAGTTTTTATATCACGGTATTCAAGAAACCTATCAGATTTTCCTCTTTTATACATAATTTGCCTGATTCTTTCTTGCCATTTATTCTTAACGGAACCTCTTTTTAAGATTAGTATATGATCATCTATAAGAATATTTGGTTGACGCATCGTTTCATGAATTGCTTTTTTATTCAGTAGATAATAAAAATAAGCATCCATTTCCGTTATAATATATTTCCACCCATACTTTTTTGCCATATTTGAAAATGTCCTAAATCTATCCCAATCAATCCTGTCGTATTTAACTAAAATATATTCAAAAGGATTATGTTCAAATATTTTTTCTAAATTTTCCTCTACATATTGTTCAGATTCAATAATACCTTTAGAAATCTTAGTACCTTCACATATTAACACTTTTATTCCCGCTGATATTAATCTCTTTTGCTCCTGTTCAAGTTCATATTTAGTTAAAATAGTATTGTGAGTTTTAATCTCCTTTAGAAATTCTTCTGTCATATTTGATAAAGGACCATGTCTTCGAAAATCTCCTGTGTAAACTACTGGACCTGCCGAAGTGTATATAATGAAACCATATGCCGCCGGAACTGAATGATCTATATGAAATGGAGTAATCTTCAAACCCTTTATATTCAAAATATCTCCGGTTCGAAAGGTGTGCCAATTCAAGTTATTAAAATTATTATCAGTTACATCTTCACCTGATTTGCAAAATGCCCTTATAATTCTTTTTGTAACCACTCCAGTATAGATAGGAATCGTTCGATTTACAAATGATAACCCAAAATAATGATCTTTATGAGCGTGGGATATTATAATTCCATCCAAATTTGAATTAGCGGACTTAAGATCTTGCTCTTTTTTTAAATCTTTCAAATATAAATTATGAATTCGGATACTTTCTTCTGTAGGCAATAAATTGACTTGAATTAATTCCTCAACTGTTGATGGATGTTGACCACGTTCATAACAATCTAAATATTTTCTAATTTTTATACCAAAATCTAAGAAAATCTTAACATTATATCCCTTATCCTCCAAAAGAATTGTATTTCCCCCTACTTCATCTATACCTCCTAAAAATGTCAGAGTAATCAAGTTCGATGGTCCTTGCATTAAAAGCCCTCCTGAATTTTAAATGAATTTTATTTTAAATCTATTATATAAGATTATAATTCAATTTATATCTAAAATTAACTATATAAGGTTAATATTTTACAAATATCAATGATTATGTGCTGTGAATCTTTCAATATTCATCGATTTTAAATCAATTACAACGTAAAATAAAAATTTTTCATTTTGATGTGATTGTCCTGGTTGAATGCATACTGTTTTGCCTAATACTGAAGACCAATTACCAGTTACTAATGGAGCCTCATGAATATGTCCATGAAGTGAGAGTTTTGGTTGATTTTTTTTAATAAAAGCATATTCTGCTATTGATCCAACCCTTCTACCATCATAAGTAACATCTAACTCCAAATTCGCAGGGGGATTGTGAAAAATATAGATTGTGTTATTGATGTCAAAAGGTTTTACTAAATTTTTAAGTTCATTTTCAATAGTAGGAAGTGTATTTATATATGAGCGCCAATCTTCAAGTCGTTTAAATCCATTTGGTATGGAAAGATATTGCTTTCCAATTTGTTTTGGAAGCTTAAAATCTTTAGTATCTTTTCGTGCTCTATCCTTTAAGCCAAATGGCAAATCACTTACCCAATTCATACCAATAAACTCATATTTACTTCCCTCAATTTGGAATTTTTTTTGGGCAATATTTACAACATGAGAATATTTATCACAGGTTTTTTGGAATAAATCGTCAAATATCCCTAAATCATCGTTCCCTAACATACCTAGAAAATAAATCCCCTTTGATTCAAATCTCGAAAAATAATCATCAAGAAATCCTGAAATAAACTTATCTTGACTTAATAAATTTCCCTTAAATGGAAGCATATCACCTCCATTAATTACAACATCAACCTCCGAAGAAGTCGCAATTTCGAAGATTTTATTATGTTTCCATTCAATCCCGTGTATATCAGAAACAAATAATAATTTCATAATTATGTCTGTGAAGTGTGTTTAAAAATAAAACTCACAATCAATTTTTAATTTTAGGATTTATTAGGTATTTGAAAAAGGAAAGTTATTAAAATTTTGCAAGATGATTAAATTTCAACATTTTTATATTACTCAAATCTTAAATTTCACAACAATAACATGCCCATTAATAACTCTGAAATTTATATCTTTTTTGATGATGGAAATACTCTAAACGATAATAGAATCCGAGGAAAACAATGGCAACAATTAATTGGTGAATATTTTTCTCCTAGATTTGGGGGTAAACCTAAAGTATGGGGGACTGCAAATTTAGAATTAATGAAAGATTTTGGTGGAGAGGGTGTTCCAAAATTATTATATGATAATAGAAATAAATCGTTTAAAATGTTCATAGAGTGGTTTATTGAAAAATGGATAAATGAGATGTTCGATTTTGTAGGGATAAAACGTCCTCAGAAGGATTTGTATAAAAAAATATATTATGGTGCTTCTGAGTACGTAGCTTCCCGTGTAAGTGCGGCGTTTCCTGGAGTCTCAGAAAGCATAAAAGCTCTATATAATAAAGGTTACAATTTATATTTAGCATCCGGATCGGAATCGATTGAATTAGGTTTTTATTATGAGGCCATGGGAATTAAACATTTCTTTAAAAAGCTCTATGGTCCAGATTTAATCAATGTTCTTAAATTAAATGAAGCTTATTATAAAGGAATTTTTAATGATTTAGATATTTCACCAGCACAATCTATTTTTGTTGAAGATAAACCTTATTATTTGAATATCGCTGAAAATTTAGGAGCTATTGTAATTCAAGCATGTTTGACGGGTAAATATGAACCACAATATCAATATGTTATAAGTGACATGAGAAAAGCATCCCAAATCATTGGAGAAGTAATAGATGATAAACGAAGATAAAAGATTATTAGATCTATATAATCTCCTAATTAGTGGAGATTATCTTAGCTATGACACAGTTTCATTTCTGAACTTTTTAAAAATCTTAAAGTTAATAAGAACCTCCAATAAATTTTCAACTTGTGTCAAAAAATCTCATATATCTCTTTCATCATTTCTTGGTATAATTAAGTTTTTACAAAATGTTAGTATTATTAAATTACATAAAACCAAGCGAATTCAAATTTTAAATGATGAAATTTTTGATTCACTTTACAAAATTCCTTCTCAGATTAGCATTTTCTGGAAGTTGACGAGAAAGATCCCCCAAAAGTATTATATTTTAAGAAACCCACGTTATTTAACAAAAATCAGCCTGCTTAAACTTTATAGACCAAGATATAAATTAAGTATTAGGAATTTTCAGCTTCCCTGTTCAATAAGAACCTCTATAAAACGAATGAAATTAATTGCATCAAATCTTCAATTTAAATCTCAAAAAGCACTATTTATTGGAGATGATGATTTGGTCAGCATTCTATGCAAATTTATTATTCCAGAATTATCTATAACTGTAATTGAAATCGATGGGAGAATAACAAAACTATTAAAAGAAATTGTAAACAAAAATAAATTCCAAGATTTTAAAGTCTTTAATCTTGATTTTAAAGTTATAAAACAATCTTCTGAATTCTTCAACCAAAAATATTCAATAGTTCATTTAGATCCTCCTTATGAAGAAAATGAATTACAAGATTTTTTAAATATCATAGAGTTAATCATAGATGATAAAATTTCTCAAATTTATCTTAATGGATTGTATGATGATAATTCTCAGCCAATAATTAATAGCTTTGTTGCTAAAAATAATTTAAACATATCCAGATTAATAAAATCTTTTAATTCATATCCCTTTAATTACTTAGATTCAAAATATTTAAAATTACTTAAGAAAGAAATAAATATCAACACACATTTGAAATTCAAAGAAAAAATCTTAAAGGCATTGGAATTTAGGAGCGATATACTCTTGATTGAGAAAGGATTTAGTGAAAATGATATAACCAATAAGAATTTTGAAAAAGAGATGAGGGAATAAAATTGAAATATAAAACAAAAACAGTCTTGCATTCTGTAAAATTAAAAATAATCATTGAAAAAATCCTAGAGGATTTCTATTCAGAATTTAACCATATAGAAATTATAAAAACAAGGAGTTTTGGTAAGATGCTCTTTTTAGATAATGAAATCCAACTTGCAGAGTTAGATGAGTTTATATATCATGAGCTATTTTGTTTTCCTGCATTATTTACACACCCCAATCCAAAGAGAATTTTAATTATTGGAGGGGGAGATTTATTTTTAGCTAAGCAAATCTTGAAATTTCCTGAAATTGAACAAATTGACCTAATTGAGTTGGATTCATATGTGATAAAGTTCTGTGTTAAACATTTCAAACCTCTACTTGGAGTTATTCATAAACATCCTAAATTAAATATCAAAATCCAGGACGGATATCAATATATAAAACAGACAGATAAACTTTATGATGTTATTTTTATTGATTTGCCTGATGACAAGAAAAATTGTAAATTTGCTTTTGAAGATAATTTCTATGGAGATATCAAAAGGATCTTAAAACCAAATGGCATCCTGTCAGCTCAAACTGGAAATGGTGATAGCTTCTATTACTCAGAGAGAACAAATAAAATACGAAAAATCCTTTCAGCGATGAATCCGAAGGGTTTCATTGAGTATTACAAGTTGTTTAATCGAACTTTTAAATATTCATTTCAATATCGACAGTATATTCCCTCTTATTTTGGTCAGTGGTCATTTACACTTGGTTCGGATAGTATTGATATCAGAAATGTTAGTCAACTACAAATTCGAGGATACTATGACAAAATTAATAATAATACTTTATATTATTCACCCGAATATCATCAAAGTTTACTTTTTCAGCCAAAAATAATTGAAAATCTAATTCCTCTCAACAAGGAATAAAAATTTACAAATTTATTATGTAATCTCTAATAATTTTTAATAACTGATCTGATTTCCTGGGAGTATAAGTCTTTGAATGGCTACATGTCAGTAAAGTAAATTTTTCATTACTTTTGTAATCTGATAATTCTATAAACTCGACAGGAATTTGCGGTTCGAGATCAGATAAATTTGGGTTAGCCTTGAATCCTTTGTTTAGTAGCTCCTCTTTTTCAAATTTTTTTAATTGAATAATACCACTTTCAGAATCAAAATTTTTAAAATAGACATCTGTTAAATCATTCTTCCATTCCGGATGAAGTACAAATGTTAATTTCTTGATCCATCTACATGCCAACGCGAATGCCAAGTAATTTGCCTCATTTATCCCATACAAAAGAGATTCGTCTGGATGAATACGTTCTTCAATTGGTTTGTTTAATAATTCACTTGTGATATAAATCCAACCCCAATCAGCAATACCAATATCAGAATGCGCATCAATATGAACAAGTTCGAATGGTACTTCAACTTTTTTTTGTTGAATCAAATCTCTCCAAAAAAAAAATACTTCATGGTGCTTTTTTACTATTCTTCCATGGATGGAGTGCTCTTTAGATAATAGACATCGATTTTCAAGAAAACTTTTAAATGCAATTTTGCTCCAAGGGTAATACTTTCTCTTGTTTAACCGCTTACCATCTTCTCTGGAATCACTAACCTTATTCAAGAAAAAATCTAAATCAATATCAAGTACTTTATCCATTCTATTTTCAATGAATTATGTTAAATTATTTATTTCTCATTAAATATTAACTATTAAATATCTTTATATCATAATAGAAATCAATATTAGTTAAGAATAATGAATGTCCAAATTATGAATATCATTTACTATATGATTTTAAATATTGTCAATTTTCTATTATTTTTCACATCTATAACTTTTTTTATAAGACGAGCTTTTCGACTAGGAGTTACAAGGAGAGTTGTTAGAAGAGTAGGGAGAACTTTTAGAAGAGTTCCAAGAAGAATAAACAGAGCATTTAGAAGAGTTTCTAGATTTGAGAGAACATTTTCAAAAACAGATCCTAAAGTTTTTGGCTCAATAAAAGAAGGGGTTACAAAAAATATGAAGGATTTCCTAGACAAAAGTGAATGGGTAAAATTAAAACAATTAAAAAAGAAAGTTAAAAATAACGTTGCACTTGAAATTGAAAGGGAAGTGCAAGAATCTCCTATGAGAGACATGAGACCTCTTATTGATAAAACTATTGATGAAATGATTAATCTTGAAATTCTGAAAGAAGCCGATAGAAGGGGCGGACAGTTAAGAGTATACGATGCTTTACCTATAGTGAAAATATTCTGGAGAGTTGTACTTCCTCTTATCATAGCTGGTGTACTAGCTGGATTAACTATACTGTATCCAGATATAATTCCTCCCGGTAGTTTAATTATTCCAGAAAGATCTCCCGGTGGAGGAAATCCCCCACCCATTAACCCTTTGCAAATCGTTGGATCGACATTAATTAATGCAACTGTTTTTGGACTCGGAGCTTTAGCTTTAACGGGATTAATTATAATGCTGAGGAGAAAATAATCCGCAAATATGACTTTCAATACTTAAAGGGATATTACCATCTTTTGAATCATATACGATTAGAACTTTCATTTTAACCTCGTTTTTAGAGAATTCGTACATATTTCTAAGAATCCCTGTTAGCTTTTTGGAAATAATAACGTTCAATCACTAAAAAAACAAACGCATAAAATCCATATATGGCAAAGGAGGTTATAAACCATATTGGATATCCGAAAATATTTAAAGGAGGAGTATTTTGATAATAATAAATTCCTAAAGCTGCTGCTGTTGGATCCACAAGAACCTGAAAAAGAATTCCATATAAGGACACTAAAATGGAAACAAACACAATATCTCTCATAGTTAAATCAGTTCCTTTTGTTTTTTTTAAAGAAAACCGCGCTAACTCAAAAATAACAATAAAAACAGTAAAAATTGTAATTGTATCGTTAACTAAAAAATAAAAGTTTCCTATGTCCAGATCTGTTCCTAAATCTGCTACTGAATAAAAACCTGTGAATATTAAAGCTAAAACCATTGATGATAGACATAGATTCGTAATTAATGTAGCTTTTATCCCATAAGTTTTAGTACAATAATAATAAACTGCTATTAAAATATAGATACTAATAACTAAACTAAAATAAAAATAAACATAGGTAACCAACTATTCCTTCCTCCTCTGATTTAACGTAATTATTAAGGGGATTAATGCTAAAATACCAGAAATTAATAAAATATCAATTCTCTGGACTATTATAAGAAAAACAAAATCTATTATTAGGGTTACAGCATATCCAATTATTAATAGGTCAATCTTCTTCATAATATGGCCATTATGATTTTTTATGATACGATCGTATTAATTGCTAATAACCTTTCTAATCCTCTCTGCTGATTCACCAGGATTTTTTGTACGAGTAATTCCTCCACCAACAATTATAATACTAAGTGGATAGCCTAATAACTTAGATATATCTTCCTCTCGAATACCACCTGCGATTGCTAATCGTGGATGATCTCGTATACGTACTACAGATTCTAATTCATAAAAAGGTGCTCGTCTCGATGCTTGGCGATCTAAACCACTATGGACAAGTGCATAATGTATTTTAATATTTTTATGATGCAGATCCATAATACTTGCTAATGTAATAGGAGGTGCTCGAGACATTATAAGATCGGCCATTATCTCTACGTTAAATTCATATGCTGCACGTAAAGCTTCCTGTATTGTAACATCATAAGCATCAGCGAGAATTGATACAATATCTGCTTTTGCTTTTGCTGCCATCTTTACTTCGAGATATCCTGCATCCGCCGTCTTTAAATCTGCACATACTAGTTTATTGGGATGGGCGTCCTTTATTGCCTGAATTACTCGTACACCTTCGGATTTTATTAAAGGTGTTCCCGCTTCAATAATATCTACAAAAGGAGCTACGTCTTCTGATATGGCAAGAGCATCATCTATATTTTCAACATCTAATGCTACCTGTAGAAGAGGTTTTCTTTGTTCCACTTTATTTCTCTGCAAGAGATTAATTTACCTCATTTAAATTAAATAATCCTATTTTTAAAGAGCAAATATAATTTAATTAATTTAACTTTCATATTCCGCTATTAGGATAAAATAAATTAAATATTTAAAAATCATTGAAAAAAAAAAGAAAGAAGATAACTCTTCGATCTTAAATTTAAGTAATATTATCTTTTTTCCTATTGGTTAGCTAGAACCTAAAACTGATCCTTGAATTTTTAAACAATATTTAAATAATATTCATAGCTTGATACTGTACCTGGTGGCGCGTAAACACCCCAATAATCTACAAAGGGTCTCCAATAATTAAGCCCATCTCCTTGATATGGTCCTTTCACCCAAAATTCCCACTTTAATAGATATGTTTCCCCAGCTGTGAAGTAATCTGGTCCAAAAATATGATACCAAAACATCGATACAGGTGGATGAATAATACTTTGGTTTCCTTTAACGGCATATCTTTCCATAACTATTTCTTCTCCATTTATCCAAAGACGATATTCCCAAGGTGGTTTTGGCCACCAATCATTTTCAAGTTCTTCCCAACCCACAGCAGCTCCTATCCTAAAATATAAGTTCGCTGAAGAATCAAATTCCACATATTCCTCTTGAAAGTACCAATTTCCTGATCCTGGAGGATCTTCATAGAACCATCCCCACCACCATGGCATAAGAAGATTGTCAAAACGATTCAATTCTTGCATGAATCGTGGAGGACCTGCTATAACCATAGGCATTAAGCTGAAGACCGTGATTCCTAGGGTAGCTACCAGAGCTAATTTTAAACCTATTTGTTTAGTTTTCATTAAATTTCTCTCTCTACATTTCATTGATCCAAATGGATCAAAATAGAAATTAGAGAGTTTAATATAAAAATATATCCACAGCTATATAATAAAAAATTTTTAAGGATTAACTAATAAGGTACTTAATTATTAATTTTAATTTAAAGAGAAAGCAGTAATCCAAAGTAATTAAATCTCGAAATTAAATAGTTTCTAATCTTAATGTGCAAGTTTATGTGAATTAATTTTTTCATTCTATTTTCAATAAAAATTTATTGTCAACCCAAAAAATAATAAATCATTACGGAACATGTTCGAAATTAATTTTATTTATACTTGATAGCTAATTTAATTAAATTTTAAAAAAGAAAGCATGAGGTGAAATGTTTAATGATGCCAATTGGCCCCTTAATGATAGAACATAGACTAATTGAAAAAATGATTAATCTCATGGAAAAGGAGATTAAGAAAATGAAGAAATATGCTAAAGCAAATCCCCTATTCATTGACATAGCAGTTGACTTTATCAGAATGTATGCAGATAGAACCCATCATGGAAAAGAAGAAGATATTCTTTTTAGAGACCTAAATAAGAAAGACCTATCTCCTAATCATACTAAAATAATGGAGGAACTTTTTGAAGAACATATATGGGCAAGAAATACAGTTGGGAAGTTAGTAGAAGCAAAAAATCAATATGTAAAAGGCAATATCGAAGAATTAGATACTATATTAATTTTAATGAGTGAGTTAGTTGAATTTTACCCTAAACATATTGTTAAAGAGGATAAGCACTTTTTTATCCCAGTAATGAACTATTTCACTAAAGACGAACAAAATAAGATGCTCCAAGAATTTTGGGAATTTGATAAAACTTTAATTCATGAAAAATATCAAAAGGTTATTGAAAATCTTCAGAATAAATGATAATTTGACATTTTGATTATTTTAAAGTAGAATTTTTTCATGAAGGATTTCAGCATGGTTCTGTTTCAATGAGTTTTATACAAATTGAATAAAAATGTTAAATAAATTTTTGATATATAAAAATTAAAAGAACGATCTTATTATTATCAGAAATCATGATTTGATATAATATGAAAATTACATTTTTAGGAACTAATGGCTGGTATGCAACAGAATTAGGAAATACGACGTCTACTCTAATCTCTCATAATGATTATTATATAATATTTGATGCGGGAGACGGGATATATAAAATTGATCAATATATTGATGAGGAAAAACCAATTATTCTAATACTCAGCCATCTTCATTTGGATCATATAATAGGACTTCATACGTTTGCAAAATTCCATCTAAATCAAGACATTACGATTTATGGGTATAAAGGGACAATCAAAGGGTTAAATTTGATAATAGATCACCCCTACTCATCCCCTTTATCGGGATTACCACTAAATATAAAATATTGTGAACTAAATGAAGGAAATTATGATCTAGGGTTTCCATTAACTTGTAAACTTCTTTCTCATGCAGATGCATGTTTAGGATATAGAATAGAATTAAACAATAAAATTATAACATATTGTACTGACACAGGCTTATGCCCTAATTTATTCGAACTTGCTAAAAATGCTGATGTACTTATTACAGAATGTTCCTATAAACCTGGGCAAGAAAAATGGGGATGGCCACATCTTAAACCTGAAGAAGCTGCTGAAGTAGCAAAGAAATCAGAAGTAAAAAAGTTAATATTAACTCATTTTGACGCCAGTTCTTATAAGACTTTAATGGATAGAAAATATGCAGAAGAAAAGGCAAAAACTTTATTTCCTGAAACCCTAGCAGCATTTGATGGTTTAGAACTATCTATAGATTAATTATTATCTAATATTTTAGAAGATTTTAGTCAAATAATTATGAATTATTAACAACATCTTCTTCTAGAACGAGTGGGATTAGCCTTTGGTATCTCATCTTCCTTTTTTATATCATGTATTGCGATTAGTTCATTACCACATAATTCACAATATTTTTGATTTTCATTGATTTTAGCGCCACAATTTGTACAATACACTTTAATTTACCTTTAGTTTTTATTTTGAGAATTTAATTCATTTTAGTGCAATATTATGTAATCTATTAAACTCTAAAAATAATAATATATCTTTAATATTTAATAAACAGATTTACTTTTTGACTTTACTTAAGCTAAAAATTAATCTACTCTATTTATCTAATTTTGTAAGGTCAATTAGGTTAAGCAAATCCCGTGCGAGTTTTTTCATAATTGGAACGTGTCCTTCTGTTAGAGTTTGGTTATTAATGATAATTGCTGGTGGTGTTAAGTTCCCATACTTTTTGACATTTTCAGTTAAATAAATATCTTCATAACTCACTTCGATTTTCTCTTTAAATTCTGGTATCGAAGAAAACATTCTCTCTATAATATTCATTGTTTTGCAGCATTTAGCACAATAGTTTTCTTCTTCACTTTTCAATAAAACATGCATCACTAGTTTAGATATGAGATATCACTAAATCCTATATTTTTTCATTACCATAATGTATCAAATAATTTATTTGATAAATGATTTTTGAAAGAAATTTCGTAATGATAATTTGGCTTTTTGTTCATTGTGTAATTAGATTTACTTTATTAAAATTAGCCATAAAATCAATCTCATTCTCTAAGAGGATACCACTGTAATCTTGTATTTTAATTTGTTCAAAAACAGCTTTTCTTAAAACTGGTTTTAAATCCTTTTTATTAATATTTTTTCCTAGAATTAACACTCCAATTAGATGATTATTATTCATGACAATTTTTCTACATATTTCTCTCTCGAATGAAACAATTGAAATTTCATCAAAATTTTTCTTTGAGTGAGTAATCCCAACTGCTATAGCAGTAAATCCAAAAATTTTAATGGTTTGAATTGGAATTGCGCCTTTATATTTTAAACTTCCCCCAGTCATATTTATAGCAGCAATCTTTCCTTGCTTTTTAGCATTTCCCCAAGTTGGATGAAGTATCGAGGTTTGATAAAGAGGATCATATATCTCTGCAACATCACCCGCGGCAAATATATTTGGAATATTTGTTTTCATATACATATCTACTAAAACACCCTTATTTACGGTTATATTACTGTCAGTAAGAAAATTTATATTAGGTTTCATTCCAATTGTTATAACTGCAATGTCTGCAGGAATTGTTTGTCCATTTTTCAAAACTACTTCCGATAACTTACTGTTTTCGCCTCTAAATTCAGCAACTTCTTCATTAAGATAAATTCGAATTCCATTTTCCTTGATTCTTTTTTCTACAATTCGAGCAATCTTTCTATCAAAACCTATAGGCCATAAATGTGAAGCTTTTTCAATTATCGAGACATTTAAACCAATTTTTTTAAAATTTTGGATTACTTTCATTGCAATGGATCCCCCGCCTATTACAACAGCATTCTTAGCAGTGCAAGCTTGTTCAGCAACTTTTTTAGCATCATCAAGGTTATAAAGCGTTGTAACACCTTCTAAATCGACACCTTTCCACGGCAATAAAATAGGATGCCCTCCTGAAGCTATTAAAAGAAAATCGTAGTTTAAAATAGTATCATTTTTTAATATAATCTCATTTTTTTCAGGAATAACTTTTTCTACTTGATTATGAATAAACCTAATATTATTTTCATTGTAAATCGTTTTACCTTTTAGAAAAAGATCATCTTCAGAACAAGATTCAGATATAAAACTGATAATTTTACTCCTTTTATAGAATTGATAATTCTCAGCAGAAATTAATATAATTTCTCCATTTGGGTCTTTCTTCCTTATCTCTAATGCTGCTGTAGCCCCTCCAGGACCTCCACCAATAATAATATATCGATTTATATTCATTATAAAATCGCTCTATGATTTTTTCTTCTTTTTAATCATTCAGAATACTAACTTAATCGAAAGATTAAAATCTAATTATTACGAAATATTAAATTCATCTAAATTTGAATTTCAAAATTAATCTGAATTGAAGAAAATTAGTATAAAATATAAATACAGTTTTAATTTCATCCAAACCAATTCATTTAATGACTTTTGATTTTTATTTTAAATAATTGGTTTTGTACCAAAAAAACCAATAATAAGCGACACCAAAATAATACTACAGAAAAAAAGTTCTATAAATCCAAATGGTATAAATAACAAGGTCATTATCATTGTAAGAATTAAACTAACACAACCAATATAAAATCCCCATCTATAATTTTTAAATATCCCAATCGTCGAAATTATTCGCATAAGAGTAAAACTTAGAAAGAATGGTAAAAAGTAGATAGGTTGATCGGTCATAATTTGCTGGATCTCAGGGATAATTATCCCCATATTAAGATAAACGTTTGGTGCAACATTTATAATAATTAAACATAAATAAATACAATCAGAGATTTCAATAAGAGAATAGATCATAAACCAAATTCCAGTAAAAAGGAAATATCTATTTTCTTTAATATTATTATTAATAAATCGATTTAATTTTGAGTTTTTATTAGTATTTGTAGTTTTCATAATCAGTCAAATTAAAATTTCATTTTCTGAGTTTTGGAAACAAAGCTCCAGTTTTTGTTTTATATTCAAGATATTTTTCACCAAACCGTTTAACAAGATCTTTTTCCTCAAAGTGAATCATAATTGGGATATAAATTATGATAAATACTGAGGAAATAAGTACTAAAAACCATGAATTAAAAGCAAAACAGAGAGCCGGAAAGAGAGGAAATTCTCCTAATGATTGAGGATGACGAATGTATTTATAAACTCCTCCATACATTTCTGTATCTTTTGATGGACTAAGAGTTTCAGTTCCCGCAGCTTTGACACCTAAGAGTAGTATTGTGGTACAAGGAATCGCAATGCAGATTGAGATAATAATTCCTACCCAGATATTAGGGCTTATTATCCATGTATCTACTAGATGTAGGGGAAACCATATCCAAAGGAATAAATTTACAACCGAAACTAGTTCTAAAAACCCTCCTATACTTCGAAATTTCTTACAATCACTCCACGCTTTTTCACCACGTTTCTCTGCTCTCTTTACAGGTTGGATACTTAAGAGATATAAATAACTCATAATAAAACAAGCGATTATAAAGGAAATAAAATTTATTATGGCAATAATCATATTTGCATCAATCATTCAATTATTAATAATTCAAACTTTTTAGTAATTATCCTTTATAAGAATTTTATGATATTTAAGCCTGTTTAATAGAATAGTTGTATTTTAGAAATAATTTCAAATAATACAAAAAAGTTCGTATAAATCTGTTAATATTAGTTTTTTGCTTATGTCGAGGATTTAGAGAATGTATATGATTAAGGAAGATTTTTCTTTTCAACAATATTATTTCTAATAATGAATGAGAATAAAATAGATAACAATCTATTAGGATTATTTAAATCTAAAACGCGAATAGAAGTTCTTAATTTTTTTATGAATAATAATGGATCATTCCACTTTAATGAGATCGCAAAACAATTGAAAATTATGCCTTCTACTTTAGAATATCACATTAAACAACTAACAGATCTCGGAGTAATAACACACACTGATAATAAATACTGTAGTAATGCATATACTAAATTGATATGGAATTGTTTTCAAAATCTCTCAAACTTAGACTCTCTAATCCCTTTTTTAAAAACTCACGATCTACCTATCAATAATACCAAATTGTTAAATGATTTTTCTTCGTTGGAATTAAAAGTCATCCCTGACATGATAACTCTACTTTCCCTGATGAAAAATATATTTATAAAAAAGCTCTCAAAAATTCAACTTGCGGGAATTTTTAACCTTGAGATAGAAGAAAAAATGATGCGTTTTAGTGAAGCGGATTTTAAAATCGAGAAGATTGAAATTATTACAGATTATGAGAATATTATTAAATTTATTAATTATAAAAACTTTGAATATTTTCTGTCCGTCTCAAAATTAGAAAATATTGAACTTTTTTTAATTAATGAATGCAATTTTTATTTAGCAATTTCAGACAATTTTGGGCTATTATTTTTACCAGAAATTAATAACATTATTGATTTTCAGCAATGTTTGGTATTTGAAGGCCATAATAATATCCAATGGCTTAAAAAAACATTTTCATGGTTAAAAAATAGATCAAAAAAAGTTGTATTAACGGAGGGCTTTATTAAAGATAAAGAACTTTTTAAAAACTATCTTCAAGAAATAATATAATCTACATTGATGAACTAGCGTTTCATATCAGAATATAAATTGAGGGTATAAAAAAATTGGGATTACTTTCACTTTGCTAGTTATATTTTTCTTCAAATAAATTGAAAAATGAATTGAGGCGAATTTTTCATACAAA
>JBHLLT010000019.1:2635-25887 GCA_048938855.1 Promethearchaeota archaeon | reverse complement strand
TTATGATTGTTAACCAATCAACTGTATGGGAAAAGGAAGAGTAATCTGTAATATCATACATTAGAATCCCCCCCATCGCGCCGTATATGTATGAAGGAAACATAAATCTAAATCGCTCTTCACCTGCAAAATCCCAGATTAGCAGTTTGACCTTGTTTCCATTCACTTCTATGTGTTTGGTTTCAAAATCAACTCCAATAGTATGCTGTGAGCTTGATATAAACTGATTAGTCATAAATCTCTTTCTTAATGTGGTTTTACCGCAACCAGCATCTCCGAAAATAACAACCTTAAAAATTGCATCGTACATATTAATCCTATTTAATCTCCTATGATAATCTTAATCCTTAACCCTTAACATCTAATGGTTTTATTACACAACCACCCAAAAAGGCTTTCCTACAAAATAGGCATGCAAGGAACTTTTGCACTAAAATAATGCATTCTATACATAGTAACATTAATATTTAAATCTTTTTCAAATAGTTAACCAATTTTTTGTCTTCCTTGCTATAATTAATGGAAAACTAGAGTATTGAAAAAGATTTCGATTTTATTCTTTTTTGTCCCGTGAATTGAAGGAAATTTCAAAAAATTTCTTTATCAACCATAAAAGTTTTTATATAATTTTTTTAAATTAAAAAAAAACCGTAAATATACTATATAAAATTTTAGAAACTATTCTTTTCCCCAATCCTACTTTAACATCGACAAAGTATTTCTTTTTGGAATCCGTCCAGCCTTTTTTCTGCCAATAGGTATAATCAATCTCACTTGATACTTCTGGATTACCCCTATATTTCTGTTGAAGTTTAAATGAAGCAAGTGCCATGGCTGATGGTTCTAAATATGCCTTCTGTTCTACTGCTGAATATAATTTTCTTGAAAGTTTTGAAATATCCTTTTGATATCTTTTTTGAAGTATTCCTTTTGGATCATTTGAGGTAGTGGTTCTAAAACCTTTTGTTGCGACTGTTTTAAGCCCCCAACTATATGTAGCTGCTCCAATAGTATGAATAGTGCGTTTTAGGCTTGTTGCATTAGTGGTAGCAATGATTATCGCACTCTTTTTATATAGTTCTTGTCGATGACACATGTATGCCATTCGATCAATCAAAGCTTTCATTGCAGAACTAATATCCCCCACATATACAGGAGTCGCAAAAATAATTGCATCAGATTCATCCATCTTAGCCTTTATCAAAGGGAGATCATCCTCAATGGGACATTTATCCTTTCCATAATCCATACATGCACGACATCCCCTGCAATGGTCTATCTGATAATCACTTAAAAAGATCGTTTCAAAGAGGAGATTTTTATTATTTTCTGTTGAGAGTTTCTCGATTTCTTCTTTCAATAATGAAATTATTTTAGATGTGTGTCCATTTTTCCTTCCACTGCCGATTATACTTAAAATTTTAAATCTTACCACCTTTTCTGAAATTTTTAATTCTATACCTTTCATTGAATTACACAAATCCGCCAATTCCATATATATTAATGTTCTCTCGATATTTGATTAGATCCACAAATTATCTGTAGAAATAATCCATTTTTCAACTTAGTGATATAAATCTGATTACTTTCTTTTGAATTTATTTCTCTTGATCGGAGAAAATTTAACAAACAGGACTTATGTTTAAAAAGTTAAGACAACTATAGTTGACTTTTTATTTCTCCTTTTTTAGAATCGTTGAGATATTATGCGATGCCCGCTCGCATTCAAGAAAAACTAATCCCAGTTTTGCTTTCTCTGTTGCTGAAACAGCCAGTACAGCTTGTTCCGAATTAAAAATTAGTAAATATCCATCTAATCCTTTAATAAATATCTGCTCAAATATGCCTATTTCCATATCTACTACAGATCTTTCAGATAAAGAGAGTAATGTTGCAACCATAGCAGAAAGTCTTGTTTCATTATATTCTCGGGGCAATATTGAAAAAATTGGAAGCCCCTCCATTGTCGAAATTATCGCAAGTTTTATCTCTCGACTACTTGCTAATAATTTTTTTAAAACAACTTCCAATTTCGATGTAATATTATCTTCCTCAGGCATAATCTCTAAAAATATCTGTTAAGTTTTACAAAGTTGAAAATAAATACCGTCTCATAAATAGATTCAACATAATATTTAAGTATCCTAATCATCTTAAATAATTTCTAATTATATATTAATGGATTAATGGTCTTTTAATTTATGAAATAAAAGATCATTATGAATTATTCCTTTTTCTAACTATAATATAGAATAATGAACAATTTATAATTTTTATAATATATGCTATCTCCATACTGCCCAATTTATAAAATTTAAGTTTTCAGGAATAACAATCTCATAAAATCTCACTAAAAATCTTGAAAAAGAGAAACTCATTGGACAATAAATATTATAACGGTTTCTTAATCGAGTTTTCGCTATTTACGCTTTTTTATTTAATTTAATTACGTTAGTAATTTCATGATTGAATTATACATACAATTGTCATGAAGCAAATAACAAAATTGGATTGTAGGTAAATATGATAAAATTAAAAAATCACTATATAATTTATATGGTTGGAGAGTAATGAATATTCATAAGAAATACATGGATGAAACTGTACGCGCTATAGGGTATATAACAAAGTTCGAATACCATTCGCTTATAACTGTTAAAAAAATAAGAAGATTTAACAAAATCGACCCATCAGATTACTCTAAAATTAATTTTTATTGGAGATCTTTGCAAACCCTCGAAGAAGATAAAATTGTAAAGAGATTTGGCTCTAAATCTCCAAAGAAATATCGTATTCTTGATTTCTCTAAATTTTTTAATCTCCTTCATGATGTCTATATGGATCAAGCAAGTATATCGGAAAATACTGGTTAAAGTTAAATAATTCAGATGTTCTGCCTCTTTAGTTTTAAATTCTCAGATTTTATCTAATTATTGCATTATACCCATTCCAGAATGAGTAAGCATTAATCGAGTTAGAGTTTCAAATGTTTCTTCTACATTCTCACCTGTTCTTGGACTACACTCTATAAAACCGTCTACTCCTTTTGATTTTGCGATACTCATTCCTTCTTCTGATGATACTTCTCGATTTTCTAATTCTGACACTATTCCCACAACAAGTATGGGGAATTGATCTTCAGCTTGAATCTCTTTTTTAACTATCATTAGCCAATCATCTATATGTGCTATGGAACTATAATTATTAACATCATATAAGAAGAGAGCTCCATTAGCCCCTCGAACATAGGTAGATAGTAAGAATTTGAATCTTTCTTCTCCACCAAAATCCCAAACTTGTAATTTTATCCTTTTATTATCGACTTCAAGACTCTTGACTTCAAAATCTACTCCTATTGTCATTCTTGCATCTGATTTAAATAAATTAGTTAAAAATTTTTGAACTAATTCTACCTTTGGTGCGCCAGCCTCGCCAAATAACACGATTTTATATGTAGCATCATATATCCTCTCAAAATGTAATCGATATATCAATTTATCTCCAGAAGATTCTTGCTTAGGAAGTTTTCTTTTAGAGACTTTAACGCTAACAGGCATATCTTCATTAAAGTTTTTAATTGTCTGATATAATGATTCAGAAATAAACTCTCCTGTAATATCTCTTAACCTTCTTCTTTTCCTCCAATGTTTTAATAAGCCCATTTGAATGCAGAAGGTCTCTATTTATAGATAATTATAATAAACAAGTCTTTTGAAAGATTTTATTATTTTTCTTCCTAGTTTCTTAGGAAAATTCAAATATATAAATTTTACATTATTGTCATTATTATTCCTATTCAGTATAACATTGTTGTTAATAGAATTAATTCTAAATGCAGATGAATCAAACACTCAATTCTTTTCATTTACTCTTTTAAAGGGTTTTTCTCCATCTTCTCGGGTGAAACACATAAAAACTACTTCAAAAAACTTTAAATAACAATAAATTATAATCATATTTTGGAGAAGGCTTTTGCGAAGTTCACAGAAGAAAAAGCTTATCAGTGTAACCGTTCTGGTTTTGGCAATTTTTTATTTAATTTTATTTAGTAATATGAAATCTTCATTTGCTAACCCTAATAATAATTCTTTAAGGATTCCTCTAAATTTCTCCATTTCTGAATTCTCTGATAAGAAAGGATCAATAGATAATATAAGTTCAATAGATATTGAATTGCCTTCATTAACTTGGCAAATAACACAAATAGAACTTAATTTTTCAAACATTGAATATTATATGCGAGCAATAAATACTATTGAAGATATATCTACTGGAAATAACCTATTCTTATATAAACACGGCTTAAAAGGGTTTGGAGTTCAGATTATACTCAACACATCTACAATCATTTATGGGACTTATATTAAGATAAATGTTTCACAACCACATCCAATGGATAATATATCAATACA
Source organism: Promethearchaeota archaeon (assembly GCA_048938855.1). Classification (GTDB taxonomy): domain Archaea; phylum Asgardarchaeota; class Lokiarchaeia; order Sigyniarchaeales; family SOKP01; genus Loki-b32. The sequence goes on along the minus strand of JBHLLT010000019.1, from coordinate 21,475 downwards.
AATATTAGGTTACAACCCATCTATCAATGCACCAAATAGTATTATTTATGGAAATGTAGACTTAAATCATACTATAGCTGATGGTTGGAATTATCAGAAATTTACATCACCTATCGCACTCCCTAAAGGTAATTATTTTTTAGTCATGGTAGGTATGATCCAAGCAGGAGCAAATTATCATTGGAATTATAACAACATTAATCCAAATAATCCAGATTTATATACTTCAGAATATGATGAATTGGGTTGGACAAATGGAACTCAAGGATCACCATTTTTATATAAATTAGATCAGGAGATTACAGAGAGAGATATTTACCCAGAAAAATATAATATGACTGCTGAAATAAATGGACAAGCTTATAAAATCCTAAATAATACTTACAGTGGTTCAGGTTATCTTAAAGTATCAGGGATTGATTTTTGTCCTAATGATCCAATATTAACTATTCCCATTAAAACCAATAGATTCGTCTTCGATTTAAATTATAATACTAAATTAAAAAATCAATTTCTCTCTAATGCTTTTGTGACCATAAATGAAGAACAAGATAACTTTTGGGAAATATTTCCTAATATTTTTAGATATAATTATAACTACTCCGTCAAAATTAAACTGCCAAATAACTGGTATGATTTGGCTATACTTAAAGATGGGTTCGATATTATAACATCAGAAGAAATTGTAATTAATGGAAATTTTTTAACTATCTTAAATAATACCATTACTGAGGGAGTTAACTGGGAAATAACTGCGAAATCACCAAAGATAAGTTTTCCTGATCATCTTATTGGCCTTACTAAAGGGACTGAGTTTGATTTGGGTGAGCAGTTAAAATTTTCGGTTACCGCTCCCATTAGAGAAGGAACATTTACAATTAAACTATATAATGGATTCGGAGCAGAAATGGATACCAAAACATTAAATGCAACTTTAGAAAAAGCAATTTACACTTATAATATCTCATCAAGTGACCCTCCTGGTAATTGGACTGCCTATATTTATTGGAACAATCACTATGATGCTGGAATTCAATCTCAACCATTCACAATAAAAGCTGATTCTGGACCGAAAACTCCTCCTAATGATGGATTAAATATTTTAATTATTATACTTGGTGTGGTAATAGGGGGTGGGAGTGTTGGTAGTGTAGCTACATATCAACTAGTCAAGAGAACTAAGAAAAGAAATGAGCTTAAACTTAAAAGTATATCAAATAAATTTAAAGATATCCTTAATTTAAATTATTTAATGATTTCAGATATCAAATCGGGGGTAAACGTATATGAAAAATTCTTTATGGGAAAATTTATGGATCCCACCCTAATCTCAGGATTCCTAGAAGCTATAAGTAACTTTGGGGTTGAATTAACAGGTGCTTATAGAAAATCTGAAACAATTAGTCTAGATTATGAAGACTCAATAATCTTGATGAATGAATCAAGTGATTTTCGAATAATAATTGTCATGTCTGAAAAACCTTCACAAGATTTCACAAATGCGATAACAAATTTAGCAAAAGATATTGAAGAAAAGTATGGAGTTTTAATACGACAATTTAAAGGAGGACAAATTACTCAATTTGCCGGTATAACTGATTTAATTGAAATGCATTTAAATGCCTCATTTGCCTCTCCATTAAGAATTGTAATGCCTAAAAGAGTGAAACTTAATGATGTAGAAAATTCAGTTGTAGAGAAAGCAAGAGAAGTTATGGAACAAACTAACTTAAATTATTTCTATTCGACTTTTCTAATGCCTGACCAAAAATTTAATCTTGAGACAACCAAAATAATATTCAACTTAATTAATGACAAAATATTCATACCAATTGATTTAGATTTAAATGGTTAACAAAATTCAAGTAAATAACAGTAAAAAATAGTATACAAGGTGATGTAAAATGAATGAGATAATTTGGATTTACATTATTGATAACTCTGGAGCAACTATCTTCAGTTATGATAATTATGCTAACGGAAATTCCGATATTGATCATTCTATATTAACCCATTTTATCCATGCTTTACAATCAGTAGCAAAAAATATTGAAGAAGACGAAATTAAAGTAGTTAATATTGATAGAAATAAATTCTTTTTAATTAGAGAAAAATTAACAAGCTACCTCTTTATTATAAAAGCTAAACCAAACGCGAAATCAGAAATCATAAATCCAATATTAAGAAAAATAAAAAATAAATTTGTAGAGAAATTTACAGGACATTTTACATTACCAGTGCAAGAAAAAGTTACACTTCTAAAATCTTTTAAAGAGGATATTAAAAGAATTATTGAAGGGAAGAACCATTTAATGGATCTAATAAATACACTCTCAAAAAGAAACTAAACTCTTTCTTTGTACTTCTAAAAAATTTACATATTAATCTAAAACAGAATTTGAAAAAGATATTTCTACGATTGAATTACAAAATTATCCAATTTTAGAATATATAAGCAAAAGATTTTGCCTTCTTTACACTTGACAAGAAAGTATATTTAAATATTCATTACTTCATATTATATTCAAAGGATAAACTGGATCATAAAGCTTCATTAAAATCTCTAAATTTTAGTAGACGTAAGAAGGATCAACCATGTTATTAAATAAAAATACACTATTCAATGAATTATTTAACAATTTTTTAGAAATGAATAAGGAAACTGAAGCTATAATTGTATCTGATGAAGAAGGATTGATTATTGCTGGAGAAACAAGAAAAGATATTGACATGGAAATAGTATCAGTCTTAACCACTATTGTTAATCCGATTTTGGACCGAATTAGGTACGAATTTGATTTTAAAAAATTTGGTTCATGTTCATTTGAAACAGATCATAATCGATTGATTTTTATATCTGTTGATGAAAACAGAATGCTTAGCATGGTTTTAAATACAATGGCGTCAATTGAGCAATACTCTCCTTATGGGTATTTTCTGGCAGAAAAAACGGCTCAAATTATTAATCTGAAAGAAAATGATCATATTCAATTATCTATTCCTAATTTTAGGTATGATGCTGAACAAGCAAAAAGAATGAAAAACCAATTATATCAGTTAGATTTTGATCCTCAAGGTAATTACAAATTTAAATTCATAATTATAGGAGATCATAATGTGGGAAAAACTTCCATTATCCATAGATTTTCAGAAAATCGATTTCTCTCAGATTATCGGGCTACAATTGGGCTTAATGTTATATCGCATGACTTCGAATCTTTTGGGAATCAAATCAATGTCGCTCTTTGGGACATAGGCGCACAAGAATATTTTCGAAGATATCGTAAAACTTATTATAATGCTGCCCAGGCAGGATTTATTGTTTTTGATTTAACAAATAGGAAATCATTTGAAAATGTTATAAATTGGTATAATGAGTTAAATGAATTCATTGACAGTAAGGATTTACCAGTTATGATAATTGGGAATAAAAGAGATTTAACTGAGAAACGTGCGATTAGCAATCAAGATGCTGTTAGTATGTCACATTCATTAGCGAGATCCTCAAATAATAATATTTTATATTTCGAGACTAGTGCATTAACGGGAGAAAACATTGAAGATGCATTCAGACTTATAGCATATAATTTCATAACCAAATGTAAAGAAGTAGCTAAACAACAAAGAAATCAAGAATTGCTCAACGAAATTGAATATATTTTGCAATTTCGAGAAAATCTAATTTTAACTTTTATAACTGAAAATCCTCTTTGGAATCCTGCTTTACAAATAATGATTGAATCAAGTGATAATGAACAACTAGTAAATTTTAAGGATGAAGAAGATGAAAAATTTTATCAGTATTCAAATGGCTTAGTATTAAAAAATTGCATCTATTTCTTAAAGGATGTCAGTGATTCTGATGGTGTATTCTGTATCTTTGACGCCCGAGATAGGGATTCAATTAATCCCAAATGGACATATATCGTTAGCAAAATTATAGAATTTTTAGATAAAAATAAAGTCTTAGTGTTAGGAATCCTTGTATCAGAACAAAATGATTGGACAAAATTAATACAAGAGTTTCATATAGATGAGGAATTAGAACGAAAGATGGGCTCGATTATTTTCTTCAAAATGGGTAGAGATTATCAATTAGAAATCCATAATCAATTAAAAGCAATGTTAACAGCTATTAAAAATCTTATTTAAAATATATTTTTAAAATAAAAAAAAAAAAATTTAAATTAAGAAAAACCATCCTTTCTGCTTAAGTTCATCTTTTAATTCTTCTGTACCATGTATATCAATTTTCATTGATTCATATAATTCCTTTAATCGATCTAAATCACTCAATTTAATGATTCTTTGAAGGTCTTCTTTATTTTGTTCGTTTAATAGAAATATTGTAGCAAACAAGTTTACACTAATTACACTGATATTTTGTGAGTACTTTATCTTGTTATCTCTAGGAAGATTAATTCTTTCATCATAGTTATAAGCAGGCCACTCAACACCTACAATATAAAGTATCATCTCTGGATTCTGGTACTTTTGACAATAATCAATTAAGGTATCTGCAGATAAATCTACAGCATATATGATTTGTATAGCATTTATATTTTCTAAGATGGTAAGATCAGTATGTAATTCTTTAGCCAGATCCATGCCATCATCAAGTTCTGTAAATCTATTTTTTATGAAATTGTTCTCATTTAGGATTAACCCATTTATCGTGTCTTGATTTTCAGGATAGATTTGAGGATTTGAATAGTACTTTATTCCATTCTCATCAAAAAATTTTGTCAGTATCTTGTTAATACAAACATTTCTTATAGGAATGGCTTCCGCTTGTGATCGCGCTTCCATCTCTAAGTCTTTAAAATGCTTATATCTGCTTTGCTCAAGTTTATCTCCTTCATTGTATAAATTGTATGATATTTGGGCACATTCTTCATAGATTTCTGCGGCTTTTACATAATTATACGCTTTCAGGGCACTTTTAGCTTCAGTATCCAAAAAAGTTCTTTTCTCCTTTAATTTATCTAACTCCTTGTCTATTACAAGTACCTGCACCTCTTTCTTTTTTGATTTTTTCAGCCCAACAACAAGTAATGCTACTCCTAATGGAACCGCAATTGCCAAAATTATCCACCATGGAAATCCCGAATCTGGACCAGACGCACCTTTAATGGTAAAAGTGCCATATGCTGCATTACCTTGATTTCCAGCCATATCAATTTGATAAATAAAGAAGTAGTAGTTTCTTGGAACTAAGTACTCAAGTAATTCGTAATAACTACTTCCTGAGCCATTATTTTGAATTACTTCTTCAAATGTAAAACCTGGAGTTGCAAAAGGATTTTGTTCGGTGTCTATGATTAATCGATATTCCTTAATCCCCGAATCATCAATTACCTCCTGCCAATCAAATACTAAAGGTATAGAAACCTCTCCCGATGGAAATTCTGTTAGTATTGGAGCATTTGGAGCAATTGTATCCTTACAAAAATCTAATATTATGCTATTGTTTAAATGACCAAGTGTATCATTAGCATAAATAAAAATCTGAAATAATCCTTGAGGTAAGTCATTCCAAATGGAGCTATTTAATTCAAAATCTTCGTTATTTATCAGTGATATTGTATCGTTTCCAATTTCACACCATAACTTATCTATATTGACATCAGAAGCGGATACGTTAATAATTGGTGCTTCTTTACAATATACTTCATTAATTGGATTATCAATTGTTATCGTTATCCTTGGAGCATAAACATCTTTAATGATTGAAACTTCTGAATATCCGACTGTTCCAATACTATTGTTGGAATAGAAGCGGATATTAACATTTCCATCTCCTATACTGTCCCAAATCGCTTGATTTATTGATCCATTTGTTGTAAAGATCGTATTTGTGAATCCACCATCGAGAGAATACCACATAGCATCGATACCATTTATATCAGTTATTTCAACATTATAAGCTGGTGAAGTTGTTCCAAATACTTGATCTGAGATGGGATTATTAATTAATATCGTAGGAGGATCTATATCCTTACGAACATTGACTTCTGAAAAACCCTCATTACCTAAGGAATCTTTTGCGTAAAACTTAATATTAACTGTGCCGTTTCCTTCTAAATTCCATAACGCTTGATTTATTGAAGTATTTGTAGTAAATGTCACATTTATGCCGTTATTAATCGAATATGTTCTCAAACTTATACTACTATGGTCAGAAATCTCGATATTAAAACTAGGAGCAATCGCTCCACATAACTGATTAGGTGCTGGAAAATTAATAGTAATATCCGGATTGTCAACATCTTTATCAACGTATACATCTGAGAAACCTATATTTCCAAGAGTATCACTTGCATAAAATCTAATCACTATTATCCCACTTCCCATTTCATTCCATCTTGTCTGATTAATTATCCCATTTGATATAAAGGTAGTATTAGTGGTTCCTCCATCAAGGGTATACCACTTCGAATCGATTCCATTAGGATCACTAATCAAAACATTATATGCAGGTGCAGATCGTCCATATAAATCATAATCATCAGGGCTATTAATTGTTATAATAGGATTTATTATATCTTTCCTAACAATAATTTCAGTGAAAGCGCCATTACCTAAAGAATTATTCGCATAAAACTTAATTGAAACAGTTCCATTTCCACATGTATTCCAAACTGATTGTGATATTGTACCATTAGTAGTGAAATAAGTTTCTATTCCATTATTTAAAGTATACCACATATCATCAATTGTATAATTATCTCTAATTAAAACATTGAAACTTGGTGCACTTTTACCAAAACATTCATAAGCATTTGGAGAATTAATCTGAATCGTTGGAGAATTTACTTCTTTTCGTACTATCACTTCTGAAAAACCTTCATTACCTAAGGAGTCATTCGCATAAAATTTAATTGAAACAGTACCATTTCCACATGTATTCCAAACTGATTGTGATATTGTACCATTAGTAGTGAAATAAGTTTCTATTCCATTATTTAAAGTATACCACATATCATCTACACCATTAACATCACTAGTTTCTACATTAAAAGTAGGAGGTGTAGTACCAAAAAGCTCAAAACTGTTTGGAGAATTGATAACAATCGTTGGATAACGGATATCCTTTCGCACTGTTACCTCTGAAAATCCTATATTACCTGAAGAATCGTTAGCAAAGAATTGAAGTGACACAGTACCATTTCCCATCTCGTCCCAACGTGCTTGATTAATTGTTCCATTTGTCGTAAAAGTTGTATTAAGTGTAGTAACTGTTCCATTAAACAATCGATACCATCTTGAATCTATACTACTACTATCATTTATTTCTACATTGAAATTTGGTGCTATACTCCCGAATAAACTATTGGTTGATGGTGAGTTGATTGTAATATCAGGAGGTATAGTATCAAGTGAAATTTCAGCACCAATTGTATAAAATGTACTGGGATTATTTTGATTATTAAATTCTGTTTGAATCCAACCGGAGGTTTTCATACCTGATATTAAACGAACCTCGTCAATTAAACCGTTAAAACCCCGTATTCCACTCAAAAAGTTCCCAATATATAATGATTGTGCTGCATCGTCACTTGCACCACCCGTAGGGGTGACATCTTCCCAACCTGATTTCCCACTCTCATCTACACCATTGATATAAAGCATTGGATCGTTTGATGCAGAAGAATCATCGTAAGTAATGGTTATATATTGCCATTGATCGAGTGCTATGGTATTATCTCCACTCATCCAAAGTCCCCTAGTGCCAGTGAAATCACGATAAAACAATAACTGATTGTACCATGGTGAAACACCACCATCAAGGCAAACGACCCATCCATCTGTACCTGCTGTCTCAGTTGCTTTATCTAAGATTCGGCCATAAGTACCTCCCCCCCATCCTTCCGGGTAAATCCAAGCTGATATTGTTGCTCCTCCATTAAATATATTATCTATACTACTTCCTGAACCCATATTTGAGTAATCATTACTTCCATCGTAATCCCGACCGTTAACAATATATGCTGATCCATCATTCGCTTCAAAATTAGTTCCATCATTATTATTGACTGTTGAGTCTATTAGCATATTTGGACCTTGCGAGGTAGTATTTAAGTGCCATACCGCTTTATAATTAGAACTCCAAACTCCACTAGGATTTTCTTGCGCTTCCATGGTGGAGTTTCCATAATACATGTAAATTTTAGTGTCCGTAGAACTTGAAACTGAAGGAACGGTTACCCAAGCTACTAACTGAGCTTCAGTACCACTATAAGATTGATCAAATAATTCCATCTCATAGTCTAACCAATCTGAGCCATTTGAGAAAGCAATATCATCTCCATCTGATTGAACCTTTGAATGTAAATCAGAATCGTATATAGAAATTAATAATGGAAAATTAGTAAGATCCTCTGCAACTTTTAAATGATTTATTGTTATCTCTTTATAATAATTAAAATAGTCCTGATTTGGAGGATTACTCGAAAGCTTCATTCGTGAATCTAAATCATAACTGGTATCCCCTTTATCATTAAAATTATTATTTCTGATATTATCTATAGAAAAAATCGTTAAAATTGAGCATGTTAAAATTAAAATATACAAAACTCGAATTTGGCGTCTATTTACCTTCAACCCAATACCCCTTTTTCCTTCTAAAACTATTATAGTCTGTAATCAAATTACAGTTATGTAAAAAAATAGTGATTTACATATTTAAATCAATGTGAAAATTGATGATATGTTGTCATTTGATTTGAATAAATTCTTTAATCTTCATCATGATGAAAATTTAGCCCCAATCACTTTTATAACCAGTTCCACCAATAGGCCAAGTAAATATAATTGCGTTCTCAGGACAGATATACCAACATGAAGCGCACTCCATACATTTTTCTAAAGTTTTAACCCTAGCTAGTTTTTCCACAATTTCAAAACATCCCGCGAGACACACTTTTACACAATTAGCGCAACCTGTACATTTCGCTTTATCAATTTTTATAAAATCTCCCGTTCCTGGTGCCCATTCCACACCCGGGATTTCTTTAAAAGTTCTTACCATTTTTAATTAATTCCTCTTAAGTTTTTAAATATAATTGGGTTAGCATATTCAGCAAATTTTGTCACTTTTATAGCATAGCGATTCGAAATTGGTTTTATTAATTTTAAAATAAATGAATAGAGAGGTTCAAAAATTGGGAGGATATTTTTCATCAAAGTATTTACGGAATTTGAAATAGGGATTATTATAGCAGAAATAAATTTTTGCTTTGGTTTCAATGATTTTAACAGAGAATCTATTACTCTTAAATAGCGTGTGAATTTCTTTTCCATTCTTTTCAATTTTTTGGAATTTAATTCTTTAACTTTACCCGTACTAGAGTAATCATAACTCTCATATATCCAATTTTGATAATATCTAAAAAACATTTTTATCCATTTAGTTATAATTGTTGGATCATTCTTCACATAGACTAAAAGTAGTTTAAAAAAGGGAGTCATAAAATGGGTTAACGCACCTAAACCCCACCCATTATGAATATATTTTCTTAATTTTTTAATTTTATGCTCTTTTTGGGCATTCCGCAATTCATATCTGTTTCTTCCAGAAATAGACCATTGAATTATTGGATGTTCTTTTATTTTTTGATCATATTTTTCCAGAAATAATTTTGAAGTATTATTTGCAGTTATTGCCTCAATTGCAGTATTTGCTGCTATTTCTGCAGAGAACCATGCCGCTGGAACTCCATCACATAATTCTGTACTTTCAAGTCCCGCAGCATCTCCAATTAATATCATTCCATCTGTATGATTAGCCATCTTACGTAGTTTCTTATTCAATCCTACATATATTTCAAAACCATCCCACATCCTTGCCCTCAATTTCGCTCGAGGTGCTACTAAATTATTCCACCAAGGTAACTTTCCTGTAATATTTTTATGATATTCTTGAAAAAGTTTATTTAAATTAGGAACGGGACCTCCATTTATTCTTAAACATTGATCTTGCATAAAATGAAGACTATCTCGATAAGGCCACACCATCAAACCGTTACCGTATCCAAGAGGAGGAGCTATCCTTTGTTCATCCCATCCCCAACACATTTTCACCGAATAACCGAAAATTCTATCAATATCTTCTTTTTCCATTACATAATCATACGTATCAGCTAAAGAAATTGTCTCAGGAAGATATTTTTCTCTTACACCAGCTTTTATTGCCAGTAATCCTTTTGAACCTTCCGCATCAATAACTACCTTACATCGTATTTTTTCTCCTTTATCGGTTATGACACCCTTAATACTTCCATCTTCTTTTATAACATCGATTACTGTTGTGGATTTCTTCAAGATAGCACCTGCGTCAATTGCCTTTCTCACTTCCCATTCGCAAAAAGGCTTACAATATGCATTATACCCAAAAGCAATTATAGGGGAAAATGGCTTTGGTACCCGTAAAGAATCATCAATTTCAATATCTCCTTTCTCTATATCCTTTATAATATAATTAATTATTCCATCTGAAGGGCGTTCAATAGGAGGATTTCCGTCTCTTATAAATTTTGGTCCAAATAAAAAACCATAAAATGGAATTGTTAATCCAGAAATGACCTTATCTCCTACATTCTCAGACCTCTCTATTATAAGCGTCTTTAATCTCGCTTCAGCACATATCAATGCCGCCACAGGACCTCCAAATCCTGCACCAACTACAATAACGTCAAATTCTTCATCCATTTTATAACTCTTCTAAACTTACGCATGTTAACTATCATTTATAGATTATTATTTGCTTTTATCAGTAATAAAACTAATTCCATAAATTTATGCAATTTTGAAAATAATTAAATAGAGCTCTCTATAACACGAGAAAATAACTTCATGAATAAATACAAATAATTTCCATTTTGAATAATTAAAAAAAAAAGAATAATTATTTTGTTAACTGTTTACCAAACTCCATGCATTTTGGTAAATCCTCTTCAAGTATTGGTCCTTTCAAACCGGTCACTTTTATCGATAAGCCTGAAAGAGCCATATTCATATCTGGTATTTTTTCATGTATAAGTTTTTCTAACTTATTTACAATTGTCTTTGATTGATATGTATCAAAAACTGCAAAGGATTTCCCTTTTATAGGAGTTTTTGAAAATTTAGTTATGAATTTCTTTACTTTACCTGTGTAAGTACCCGCATGATTGGGAGATCCTATTACTATTAGATCATAGACCTCATCTTTACTGAGATCAAAATCATTCACATGATTAATTTCAACCTCATTTTCTTCTACTGATTTAATTCCATCTGCAATTAGTTCAGCCACTTTCTTAGTATTTCCAAACTTTGTATCATAAACAATAAGAGCTTTCATTTTAATAACCTTATTAACAAATTTAATTTTAGACTTTCTATATGTTTTCTCTTAGGTGATACCTTGGAGAACCACTGGAAATTATAACAAAAAATTTTATTTAAAATTATTGATTTTGGATTTTCATATTTGATCGGTTCTCAAAATTTACATCGAATCTTGGTATTTATTATAGATAATAAAACGTTATTTGATTAATCCTAAAATAAAAAATTCACGAACGATGACTTTTTGATTCAATAACATAACCGAGTCAGTCAAAATATAAGTTAAAACACTTTAAGATTACTTTACAAAATTGTAACAAATACAAGCAAAGATTGAATAACTATATTAGATACAAAAAGTAAATTTATATAATTTTAAAGTCATCAATAAATAACGATGGTATTGTTTAAAAACTCGAGATTATATTTTGTTCTAATAATAATAGCACTTTTTATCAACCCATTTTTTCAAATCATATTTGCTAGAGCTCAAGAAAGTTTACCGTTAAAAGATCTTAGATCTGGATGGGATGCATATCCAATCTATGAAATTCCACACCCTCCAGGTACAAATTGTATTGGGGAAAATGGAGATCTATATTATATCGATAATTTAAATCATATTTTGATGAAAATGGATGAAAATGGTATACATTCAGAAGTAATATCAACAGGAAACCTTAGTTTTACTGATATAGAATATCAACCAAATCACAATCGACTATTAGGAGTAACTATGTCTGGTTTTTATACGATAACTCCCAGTCAAATTACCTTATTGAAAAATTATACGTATTTTGGACCGATAAGTGAATTGGCTATTAATCCAATCGATGATTCTTTTTATTGCGGCTCTCTATTTGAAAACACAGACATTTTTTACTATGATGCAGATGGTAATAATCTCTCTACTGTAGTATCGAATGTTCAGGGATGCAGTCAGATAATTTTGAATAATAATCAAACCCTTCTCTATTATACTCAGACTTACATTGGAACTATTACACAATTGAATTTAACATCATTCACAACAAAAGTAATGAGAACTGGAATTGGGTTACCAGATACACAAGAAGTAATCGGCATTGGGGTCGATGACAATGATACTCTTTATAGTATGACTGCGGATGGAAACGAGAGAGGATTCTACAAGTACACCAATAATTCATATGAATTTATAATGGCGTCAAAATTAGGAATGGGACAACTAACCTGGTTTCCAAAATTAAAAACATTCATAGCTGCAGTTAGTTTTGGTGGGTGCCTTGTGAATTATGACCCTGTGAAATCAGTAGCTGAAATACTAACACCCGTCGTTAATTCTCACACATTAATCGAAACGAGAGATGGAAAAATACTTTATGTGATCGATGATACTATTTATCAGATTAATCAATCTGGACCTACAGTTTTTTGTCAAGCTCCAATTAATACATCTGTTAATAAACTCATTGTAGATGTTGACAACCATATATTTGCGACCTTATTAAACGACTCTGTTTCAATCTATCAGGTTAGTCACGCAGGGACAATGACTAGCTGGTTTAAAAATGAAATTGTTGAAGTAACTAAAACAATGGTTTATGACGAGAAAAATCACAACATTGTTCTGATAACTGAAGACGCTTTACAAAACGAATCAAATGTTTATAGAATTCCTTTAGGCGATCCAATGAATTATTCTAAAGTATTAACAATGCCACACACAACTAAAACAAATGGAGTTGTCGATGAATTTGGTAATATCTTCATTTATGAAGCATATAATAACTCCCTCTATAAAATACCTGATGGGTCAATGCAAAAACAATTAATTACCACAGAATTTGCTAATTTCACCGATATCTATGGTCCAAATGCCGTCATTGAACCATCTTTAGGATATTGCTCTGTTGAACAGGGTATCCTCATTGGAAGGAATGATGATCTGCATATCTGGTTATTAGAAGAAAATCGAAGAACAATATTTGCAGTTAACAATAGAGGTATTGATAACTCAGCTATTTTCCAAAATCATAATAACGAAATCATCTGTACGCAATCTACATTGATAATTAAAATGATTCATAATGAACCATCATCTCCAACTACTATTGGAGTTTCTTCTCTTATCTTGTTGACAATATTTATTGCAATACCAAGCATAGTTTATTACTTTCAAAAGAGAAGAGAATTTGTAAAGAAATAATCTGTTATATTCTTGATATTATTAAAAAATGAATTTTATAATTATTTCACTCCTTTCATAATCTTTGATATTTCATGTGAAGCACGTTCACACTCAAGGAATATTAACCCTAATTTCGCTTTTTCTGTAGTCGATACAGCTAAAGCAGCTAATTCCGCATCAAAAATTAATAAATAACCATCATTTCCCTTAATATATATTTGATTAAATATCCCAATTTCCATATCTACAACAGTCCTTTCAGCTAAAGAGAGTAGAGTAGCAACCATTGCAGATAATGTTGTTTCATTATATTCTCGGGGCAATATCGAAAGAATTGGTAGACCTTCTATAGAAGTGATTATCGCAAGTGTTATCTCTCGATTACTTTCTAATAATTTTTTTAAAACTGCTTCTAATTCAGTTAAAAAAATATTTTCTTCTCTGATAATTACTCACTTCCTATATGTTTGTTCTATACTTTTTAATCTTCTTATTTGTTCAAAACTAACAGGTAAATCATCATTTGGGTTATAATCTTTAACTTTTCTTAATAATTCTCGACAACACTCTAAAAGAAAATCAATATCCTCTGGTATTCGAATGTAATTGTTTTCCCGATTATTCATCATTCAATTTTGGATTTAATAATTGTCCTGTATATTAAAGTATATACAACTGTATATTAATTGTATACATGCATATTTAAATTTTTTGGTTCTTGTATCATTAATATGATTATCCCCACATATTTATATATGATAATATACAATTAATATACAGGTCAAATAAAAAAAAACATATTTCAAAATTATTTTTCATAACAATAAAGTTAAGAGTGTTATATAAAAGGGTGAGGAACAATCGCTCAATTTGAACTGAGCAATAAAGACCGTATATTAAATCTACTTAAAACTGAATCATTAACAAGTGATGAAATAGCACAACAGCTTAGTTTAAGTAAACAAGATACTCGTACTTATCTTCAACGTCTAAAGAAAAAAGAAAAGATTAAAACTCTCGGAAAAAGAGGAAGGCAATATATCTACACCTATAAATCACCTGTAGACTCGGAAAAACCTCAAATTGACACTAATATGTTGGTAGAAGTATTAAAGGATTATCTTGAGTCTGAACCAAGCTTTAAAAAAGAAGTCAAGAAGAAGATTGCTGCGCTCGAGGCGAAACTTAATACTCTTGCTTCTAAAACAAATGAAAGTTATGATGATTTAGAAGAAGAACTTGAAATGCTACAAAATATCGAACATCCTCCTAAAAAAAAAGTAAATCTTCCAGATTTCTTAACTAGAGAGTCATTTGAATCCCAAGTTTTAGATAACCTTGACAACCTCTTAGAAAATTTAATAGATTCAATTCCAGAATTAAATGCGGCAACCCTCGTTTCCACTGAAGGGGAGATCTTAGCTTCAGTAATGCCTAAAGATGTTGAGGAAAACACAGTTGCCGTAATGATTGCAGCGCTTCTCTCATTAGCCGAAAGTGCTATAACCTTGATAAAACGTGGGGAATTCGAACAGTTATATATTCGCGGAAATGATGGATACCTCCTCGTTATGCCTGCAGGTCCTAATGGAGTACTATCTGTCTCAACCGGGAAAGATGTAAGACTCGGATTGATTTTTCTCGACTGCGCACGTACTTGCGAAAAAATAGCAAAATTGATTTAATCGTTACATTGTAATAATTCCTGATAAAGCAAGTAGATAATTAAAATATAAATATTCATATTTATATGAAAATAATATAATTCCCTTATTAGTATTGTATTGAGATCTATTCTTTAATCTGAATTAATTTCAAATCAAAAATGATGTTTAGCTTGTGATCGTGAATGGAGGTTATAAAAAGTAATATTAAAGATAATGAAATAATAAAATGGGAAAAATGTAGAGTGATAAACTACCGAAAGAAATTTATAGATTCTTTTATTATAGCAATTTCTCTGATAAGTGTATTTATGACCCTTTTGGGATTATTTTTTTGGTATGTTCCAAGCTGGGGAGGAACTTTTTATCTTTTTTGGACAGATATAATAGTACATCCACTCATTATTTATATCATAATTTTATCCATATTTATTGCTGGAGCTATCTTTGCTATTGCGTATGCAATTAAATTGTTTAGACGAGGACTTCGGAGATTGGAGTTAAAACTGTCAGATTTAAGATCATATCAGCAAATTCACTTACTCACAAATGAACGGTGGATTCAAAAGGACTATAGATCTCTTATCTATTTTAGCGAGAAAAACCTTCCAGTTGAATATATTTCTACTTTAAAAGATCTAATATGTATTGATTTCAAAAATATTAAAAAAGCCACTGTTAGCAGAATCAGGTCAAATTATAATCTTGCATTCCACTTTAAACCTATTTTTGGCTTAACTCAATCTCCTAGCTTTAATGTAAAATTTAAATTCGACGATTATTTAGAGCTCAAAAATATATTGAATCAAATAATTCCTTTAGAAATATTAAAAGAGTGAATTTTAGGGGTATTTATAAAAATATCAATTGGGCCTTAGATTGTCCTAATATATGATTCATTAGAACTTATTACTCCTAGAGTTTAACTTTTTTTACCAGCCCTCTCTAAGTATATTAAAAATAGAGTGAGTATTGGTAGACAAATTATTAATAATACTATTAGAAAATAAAAGAATGCATTTACTAGCGAATAGGTACTCATTGATACAAATATTATTAATACAATTAATGTAATTACCCCCATAATAATTACATATAAAATTAATCGTAAATTTGGTGGATAATTTAATTTTGGCGTTTGATTCCACCTAAGTTCTTTTTTAAAAATATTATTTGGAAAATTAAATATAAACTTTGTATGTGAATATTAATTTCTTATAGGTTTTTTCTGACATCAAAAGCGGTTTGAGCTGTTCAAATTGAATTATATTATCCAATAAGATAATGAACATAATCTTTATATAATTTTTTTTTGACAATCCAACAGACTGCAATAAGTTTATATAAGTATATGTCCTACTTTATAATTGATCAATCTTGATCAAAAAATCCAATTAGATGATCAATTATGATCAGCATTTAAATAATTAAATGCAAAAAAGAGGTCGAAATTAAATGAATAGACAAAAAATTGTAAAAAAAAGTATATTGATTGCGACAGTAGGTATCTTAGCACTCGGTATAATTCCTGCAGTTAGTGCAGGTCCTCCAGGTTTCGTACCGGAATTTGATTACTGGGTAAATTTAGCAATGCCATTTTTTGCGGGAGATTGGGATTGGGAGAATCCTCCGTATGAATATCAGTATGCATATTGGCCATTTAATTCTTCTTGGAATATAGCATTTTGGGTAGGTTGGGGAACGTTTTGGGAAGAAATGGAAAATGATTTGATCCCTAAATGGCCATACGAAGTTAAACTCTATATTAACAATGTGGAAATTCCTTTACAAGAATATGCTGTTCCTATTCCTAAATTTTGGCAACTTCCTGATAGAGAAATTTTGGCAAAAGTCGTATATTGGTATCACATCTTTGGACCTGGTTATTTTACAGCAGGAGGAGAGTATCTTTTAAGATGGGAATTCTGGGTAAGAAGACCTTATCAAAATGATGGTTTGAATCATTGGAGAATTTTCGTGGATTATTGGGGCTATATTTCACCTCCTGGAGCTGTATATAGCTTTGAGTATCCTTTAAATTTTGTAGCATAAATATTCAGTAGATTTAATATAATCACATAATTAATTAAATAAAGCTAGTAAAAAGTATATTAAAAAAGGCTTCAAGAATAGAATAATGTACTTATTTACTACTTCTTTTTTTTTTTTTGATTAAACAAAATCTATGCTTTAAATAAATGTAGACTTAAGGTGTGTGGTCCGTTAAATGTAGAAAGATTGAAAAATTCTGTAGAAAAAACTGGAGCGCTCTTAATAGTTGATGAAGACTATAAAAAGTTTGGAATGTCAGGCGTAATCTGTGCTATACTTATAGAAAACGATATCTCATTCAAATTTGGGCACCTATGTACCGAAATTACCATCCCGTATTCCAGAGAATTAGAAAGCAATGTACTGGCGAATAGAAAAAGGATTGTGAATGAAGCATTTATGAATTTTTACAATTAATGCAGTATTATAAAAAATCCTATAGTATGAAAAGGATCTGAGTTAAAATGCTTATTCTGACGAATAAAATAATACTAATATTTTTATTTATGATTGATCTTCTTAAGCTTAGTCATTTTTACTCAAATTTTGCATTGTTGAAAACTTATGGAAATAGATATAGCTATTTTAGCAAGGTTTTCGGATTTTTTAGGAAAGTTAATTGGAAAAAATAGAGGTTATACGGATCATAAAGTTCAAAAATATTTACAAAAAAATGCCAGATCTGATCTTGATTATATTGTGAATAATATTGCTACATTTTCGGATTCTGGACACCTAAATTTCATCAAAATACCTGGTTTAGGAGAAATTCAAATGGAACAGATAAATAGTGATATTGAAAATATACGGAATGCATGGAGAATTCCCTTTCGCGTGTTTATAGTACAATTTTTGCTCGTGATTGGACTGAGTTTTATCTTAGCTGTTACAGTTGCACTCATTATTTATTTTTTAACTTTCAATATTTTAGCAACACTTAGTGTTTCATTAATATTATTATCTGCAACTGCATTAACGGCGTTCTATTACCTAGGATATCGTATTAAAGAAGGATTATTTAAGAAAAGTCCCGAAAGCTTTAAACGAGTAAGCCAACTATTTTATTATCTCGAATTATTGATAAATTCCCTAAAATTTTCACTAAATCTCGATTAATATTCTGAGAATGAATAATAAAAAAAAAAAATTTTATTTAAACTACTTCGATTAGATTGATTTTTATTTATCTTTTTTTATATCGAATCATAAAAATCAAAAATATTATCCCTAATGAAAAATTAGTATAAAAGAATAATTAAAGTTGGTGTTATAAAGTATGACAAATGTAAGGAAATCTCAGTTATCACCTACTCTTGAATCAGTACCTAAAATTATTGAAAGGCTTAAAGAAACAGTCCCAGTATATGTTATAGCTCTATTCAGTGCTGTAGCCGTTCTTATTGATGGTATAGCTGCAGTCAATTTATTATCTGCTCAAATAGCTATATTAATTTTAATAGCACTCGCAATATATATCACTTGGTGGTATGAAAAAACCCAAGCAAAAACAACTGATTGGTTACAGATTTTAGTTGCTATTGTAAATGGAGCATTATGGTTATTTGTTATAAATATGAGATTCTTTAATTTAGGAGTTATAGTTGAGTTTTGGTTTAGATTTGG
>JBHLLT010000019.1:0-2535 GCA_048938855.1 Promethearchaeota archaeon | reverse complement strand
GGAGCATTATGGTTATTTGTTATAAATATGAGATTCTTTAATTTAGGAGTTATAGTTGAGTTTTGGTTTAGATTTGGAGCAGCTATTTGGACATTTTTATGGACTACTCTCTTTAAATTTACATAGAATCAATTTTTTTTTTTTTTTATTATATTTAGTTGAAGAGATAACGTTTCTATAATGAATTCACAGGAAATTATGCTTATAATCACAAAATGATCATTAAGTCATAGAATATTCATGTAGTGCTTATTCTTATAAAAAAATTAAAAAAAAAAAATGTTTAATAATGTTTATTTTCAGCCTAAAAGGGCAAATATTTTATTTAATGCCATCATTTTTCTCAAACCACGCAGTTTTACTTTGCCTGTAATCCACTTTTTTAGCAAAGTACCGGTAGATAAGCCTTCGCTAAACAAATTTAAAAAGGTTTCAGCTGGAGCTTGAAATAAAGAATCATATTCTAGTGATTTTAGGGTTTCTTCATCGTTTCGAACTCCCTCAACATCTAGTGTCCCATTTTCAATTTTTAATAGAGCAGCCCATTTTTGATCACTAGGATTTAAGAGTATGTATAATTTTACATCTCCAAAGTCTTCTTTAAATTCTGGTTTGAAGTTTATAGGCTCAATAAATTGCCATAACAATCCTGCTAGGCCTCTCCTTACCGCTGTCTTTTTAATCGACATTCAAGATCATATCCATTTTTAATTTTATATTTTATATCTAAATTTATTTATTAATTATCTACTTTGAATACAATTTACGGAATTTGCAACGAATGAGAAAACTCATGAGTGAATTTTGGATGAATAGTCAATTCAAGATACTTGACACGATTAGCAATCGATTCTGTAATAGAACGATAATCCTTTGATAATAAACAAAGTTTAGCACCTACTCCAGCAGCATTTCCTACTTGCTTAAATTTATCAAGAGGAATAAAAGGAAACATACCAATTTTGATTGCACTCTCTACGTTTATATACGTGCCAAAAGCTCCTGCGATTATAATTTCATCTATTTTATCTTCAGTGATATCACTCTCATAAAGTAAAATATTGAATCCAGTTCGTATCGCCGCTTTAGCTAATTGGATCTCACTTATATCCTGTTGGGTAAATACAATATCCTGAGCGATTCCTGAATTTTCTTTAGAGACTAAAAGGAATTCTTTAACATTTTGGCATTGACGTACCAAATTATGATTTTGTAATCTACCACGCTCATCTATTATTTTTTGCTCACGAAGCTGTGAAACCACATCTAAAATACCCGATCCACATATTCCAACGGGATTAACATCCCCAATAACATTGAACTCAACTTTGTTATTTCTGATTGTAACTTTTTCGATTGCACCTTTACTGGCTCTCATACCATGTTTGATTTTCGCACCTTCAAAAGCGGGACCAGAGGCGCAAGAAAGAGAAGAAATATTCCCATTCACAGATAAAGCTACTTCTGTATTAGTACCAATATCAATACCAATTACATTTTTTTTACTTTTATAAATTCCCGATGCTAAAAGCATAGCTACATGATCCGCACCTACAAATCCAGCAATATTAGGTAAGAAATGAATATACGCACCCTTGGAGACATTTAGCCCGAGTTCGCGAGCTTTGACATCTAAAGAGTGTTTAATAGCTGGGACGTAGGGAGCTCGACCCAATTGTTTTACAGGTAGACCAATAAATAAATGATGCATTGCTGTGTTTCCGACTATACACACATCTACTATTTTCTGTGGCTCATCGATTAAGGTTATGATAATTTTATTAAGTATTTCTAAAAGACTTTTCCTCAACTGGTCATTCTGATTTTCTACGAAGTATGTTATGCGACTCATTACATCCTCACCAAAAAGGATCTGGGGATTCATAGCTCCACTAATTGCTACATTTTTTCCACTTTGTAAATCCACCAAATAGACCGCCAGTTTAGTGGTCCCAATATCAATTGCTACACCATATAGATCTTGACCTGGCTCATTAATTCCAATTAATTCATTATTCCGTATAACAACTGATGCTTTTGGGTTCAATGCTTTTCTTTTAATCGATAGATTTTGTAAAAATGAAATATCTGGATATAGATTTGTTAATCCATATGTATTAGCTAAACTCTTTTGTACACTCTCCCAAATTGCAATTGGATTTTCTAAAGAAGGTTTCTGTAATTTTAAATCATATTTATTGATTAATGGGTTTAAAACAATCTCAGGTTCTGTTCCAAATAGTTCCAATTTTTGAATAGCTGTTAGAGAGAAAAGTGGTATTTCAACTTTTATATCACTATGTACACGCATAGCACATGCCAAACGATAGTTAGATGTAATTTCTTCTTCACTTAAAAGATTTCTTTCATTTTTACTAACTTGAGAGACATTTCCATCTATGATACGTATTTTACAACGGCCACACGTAGTTTTTCCACCACAATATGAAACTATGGGAATCCCTACTTTCCTTGCAGCCTCAAAAATAGTATTTCCCTCTATACAGGGAATACTAAGTCCAATTGGTTCAAAAT
>JBHLLT010000018.1:4346-54391 GCA_048938855.1 Promethearchaeota archaeon | reverse complement strand
GCTTGTATAACTTCCTCTTTCTTTGCTTTTACTAAAATATATCTAGTATCAATATTTCCAGATAAACATAATTTATCCCCTATTTTCTTTTTAACCAAATAAGGATCCACTAATGGAGGTTCTAAGCATTGGAGTCCATCAAAACCAGATTCAACGATAAAATCTAAGAGAGATGTAATATCTCCATCCGTATGTAAAATATATTTACCTCCCCAGTTATGAATCGTTTCTGCTACTTCTTGATAACAGGGTAATAAATATTGGTTAAAATACTTTGGATTGATCATTGGACCTCCACTATGTGCAATATCTCCACCTTCTAAAAAAATTTTAGCACCACAATCTGAATATGCTTTAAATACTGTTAGAACAAAGTCTGTTGTATATCTAAAACGTTCTTTAATTAATTTAGGTTCATTTTTCAGTGCTCGAACAAAATTAGTCATTCCCATTCCCTGCCAAACTGGTGGAAAGATCGAAGTAAGAGCGTTTTGTGCAAAAATACAGATGTTATTTTTAATATCACGGCATTTTCTTAAGACTCCTTTATAGAATTTCTTTGCTCTTCTATATTCTTCTTTCAAATCAGGTTTAGGATATACTTCCCAATCTGCTCTATTCTTAATATATCCTCCATAATAATCTGGGTAAGGATTTCCGTCAATATTTCTTACTTTATGTCTCTTCCCAAAAATATCTGTCATTTCAGTTTGACTTTCAAGAATAAATGGGATATATTGTATTCCAACGCCATCAAAACCTAATTCATAGCCCGCCCTGACTGTTTTTGCAAATACACTTATTTCAATATCATCTAGAATTTTATTAATTCTTTCAACCCAGTCATTTGGATATTCTTGTTCCATCTCGTTGAAGATATCAAATGCAGTTCTTTGTGGTTTTCCTAAAATCTTATCTGCAACATTTCCGTCAATATTTATGGTATGAGTTGGGATTCTATCGGGTTTCTCAAGATTTAACGCAGTCCAGATTCGTTCAAAGCTATTCATATAAATAATTTCGATATTGGAATATTTAATTATTTTATTATTTTATTTTTATAATCTAAAGCAAGATTAAAGACAATTAATTGAGTTTTATCTCCCAATTCACCAATAAATAATATTCCATAAGTAATGAGAAAAGTAACTGGATCCACATTAAATTGAATTAAAAATAATTAAAATCTATTTGTAATGACGAATTAAATAATACATGGAAGATATTTATGAAAAAATTTTTATGGGAAACCCTGGTGAACAAAAATTTTATCTTGGTAATGAAGCAATTGTTCGTGGTTCCTTAGAAAGTGGGATTGATGTTTATACTTTTTATCCAGGAACTCCAAGTTCTGAAGTTGGAGAAATCTTTATAGAGATATTTAAAAATATAGGGATGAAATGGGTGGAAAGCAGTATAAATGAAAAAGTTGCGATTGAGATCGCAGGAGCTGCATATGCAAGAGGAGCTAAAGCTATGGTTGGTATGAAAAATGTAGGGCTGAATGTGGCTTCTGATCCTCTCTTGGCTCTAGCAACTACACGTCCCAAAAACGAGAGTAGTGCTTTAGTAATTTTAGTTGCTGATGACCCTCAACAACATTCTAGTGCTGTAGAAATGGATTCTCGAAATTTTTTAAAAATATTTAAAATTCCTGCATTGGAACCAAGTAATCCTCAAGAATGTTTAGAATTTACGAGAGAAGCATTTAAATTATCTAGGGAATTAAAATTACCAGTTATATTAAGAACCGTAACGATGGTTTCTCATGCAAGAAGTAATGTGTGTATTGGGGAAATAATTAAATCCAAACTAGAGAACAATTTTGATTTATCTAAGGAGGTAAACGTTGCTTTACGAATTTATTTTCTAGAAATGAAGAAAAACCATATTTATGATAGGATGAACCGGGCGTTAGATTTATCAGAAAATAGTTCCCTAAACAGAATAGAAAATGGGGAGATTAAAAATGAATTTAATATAGGCATAATAACAAGCGGTGTGTCGTATATGTATGTAATAGAAGCTTTGAGATTTCTTGAACTCGAAGTTCCAATACTAAAGCTTGGATTTATTAATCCTTTACCTGAGAAATTAATTTTAAAGTTTCTTAGTCGTATTAAAGGGCTGTTTATAGTCGAAGAGAATGATCCATACCTCGAAACACAAATTCTTGCTATTGCTCAAAAGAATAGGCTTAATATAAAAGTTCATGGCAAAGATCCCTTTTCCTATTCAGAAAAAAAATCAATATTACCATTTGTAGGAGAGTTAAATCCAACAAAAGTTGCCCTAGCATTAGCGAAAATTACAAATTTAAAATCAAAAATAGATTTAAAGGAAATCGATAAGATAGATCATAAAAAAGTACCAAGAACCCCTGTAATGTGTGCTGGATGTCCCCACAGAACAACTGGATATGCTTTACAAAAGGCTGTTAAGAAAATTAAAGCTAAAACTGGAAAAAATGTTTATTTCTACCAGGATATTGGCTGTTATACGCTACTTGCACTTCCACCTTTTAATTTTGCTAATGTAAAATATTGTATGGGATCGAGTATAGCTTTAGCTCAAGGTGTTGCTCATACAAGTGACAGTCTCAATATTGCCATTATAGGAGATGGGACTTTTTTTCACTCTGGAATTCCAGCACTTTTAAATGGAGTTTATAATAAAGCACCAATATTAATCTTAATATTAGATAATGGTTGGATAGGAATGACTGGCCAACAACCACATCCAGGCAGTGATACGCGCTATTATAAAGAAGGATCCTCTAAGAGAAATATAATCATAGAAGATTTAGTAGAGAGTTCTGGAGCTCACCTTAATGTAATTAAGCATAATGATAAGCAAGATGATGGCTATTTTAAGAAGCTAAAAGAGTTAATTTTTCAAATTGGATTACGAGTTATGGAAAATAAAGAATTACATGTTATTATTATCAAAGACGAATGTATTCAAAAAACAATTAAAAGGCGATTACCAGAAATTAGATATGTTGTCCAAGATTTATGCAACAGATGTGGTATATGTTATTCACAATTTTTATGCCCTGCGATCGATGAGAGAGAAGAAAAAGCCTATATTGATTCACATTTATGCTCAGGGTGTGGGATATGTGAAGAACTTTGCCCAAATAAAGCAATAAAGATGGAGGATATTGAATGAGTTCAAATAATTATACTATTGTTATTAGTGGTTTAGGTGGACAAGGTTTAATAAAATTGCTTCAAATTCTTGGAAATGCAATAATGATAAATGGGTATGAAGTAATAACTTCTGAGACTCATGGTCTGAGTCAGAGAGGTGGGAAAGTTATATGTTTCATACGATTTGGAAAATCTTTAAGTTCTCCTATACCAATGATAGGAACAGCAGACATGATAATAGCATTAGAAGAAAGTTGTATTTTAAATGCATTAAAATACGCCAAGCCAAATAAAACTACTAAAATCATAATATCTTCCTATGAAAAGCAAATTCTTGGCGTTAAGTATCCTTCTGTTGACTATATTTTAAATGAAATTTATAAAATTTCAGATTATATTTATGTCATCCCCTTAAATGATATCGCTTTAAAACACACTGAAAATATAAAAACTATGAATAGTGTTTTATTGGGATACATTTTAAAATTTTTATCTATAAATAAAAAAGATATTGAGAAATCTTTAGCAATTAATTTCTCAGGGATGACGTTAGAATTAAACATTAAGGCATTTAATGAAGGTCTTAAATTATAAAAATATTATAGCAAACTATTATAAACTCTTTTGAAGGTTTGTAATCTTTTTCTTTAATTTTTTGATTCGAGACTCATTTCCATTAAATTCTTGAACATCTTCCAGTATTTTCAAACTTTGTTTATAATAGTTAATTGCTGTGATAAAATCCTTCCTTTTCTCAGCTTTATCTCCCATTTTTAAAGCATATTCTAAGTCCAATTCTTTAATCTTTTTATCAAGTTCTAAAATCATAAAGGATATTCTCCCAACTTCTTCTGTATAATCAAAGCCGGATGCCAAGTATAAAGCCTTTTCATATTCTTTTTGCGCTTCTTTGTAAGCTAACCCTTTTTCGGCAGTTTCAGCTTTACGTATAAAGGAATTTATAGAAGTATTAACTTCTTCTTCATCCATATGTTTCGCTCTTTCCTTTAATTCGTCTAAAGCTTCGTTATTTGCAGTTATTGAAGAAATTAATTCATTATTAGCCAACCTGACTGCTCGTGATTCTTGGAAATTATTTAATTTATCTTCAGCAATTTCAATCGTTGTTGGAAGAATGATTTTTTTCTCTATAAGTTGGTAGATCTCATAAAGTATCTTATTCGCATCTATATGTACAATTTTATTTACTTCATCAATTAGATTAATGATAAAAAAGAATGTTTTTGAAGCAAGTAATTTTTCTGCGAAATCTATTATTGCTTTTTGAATAGGATTCCTTTTAATTAGCTCAATTTCATCTGGTAATAACTGGTGGGTTAAAACCATAGGAAAAACTAATTTAATGTTAAAAGTATCGATAATAAAATCTTTTGTATCATCAAATTTCATCTTTCCTTTTTGTATATGATCTCTAATTTTGTCTAAATATTTACTCTCATAATCATTTAAAAAGTCAGTTGCTAGTGATTTTAGACTAGCAGAGCATTTATGATCCAAAACTAAACAAATTCTAATAAATTCTCCATTTTTAAGCAAGATATTAAACGCATCATATTGAAATTCATAGAATTGTTGATTCAATCCATTGTTATTGCCATTATCTGCAAGACTTGTTTCTGAAAACGAGACATTTGCCTGAATAAATCCAGTTAGTAATTGTGTGTTTACTCCAGCACCAGAAATTGGATAATCTACGATTGCCAATCCAGATTCTTTGGCCATTAATAGTATATGTTTAATATTCAAAAGATCCAAGAATTTTTGCCATATTATGTCTTGGAACATATGAATCCGTTTTTCTTCTGAATCTATAATTGTAAATTTCAAATTATAATCAAGATTTAGACCAAGTTTTTCAAGTTGAGCTTTAACACACTCTTTACAGAAATCTGGATATCTTTCACAATTATTTTTATCCGTTCCACAGTCAAATCCAACAGGACTAATCTGAAAATAAACCATTGATATTTTTTAACCCTATATTCTTAATCATGAATTGAAAGGAAGTTTTTAATAACATTTCTTTTAAATAGTTCATTTGTATCCACGCACATAAATAAAAAATTCAAAATTTTTATAGTTTTTAGAACTTTTATGATTCTGTTCTATTATAACGAAAAATTGATTTTTTTACCACAAAAGCAAATTTTACTTTGAAAATAAAAATTTATATCAGCTAAATTCTTTGATCTGGGGATAAAATTCGAATTATAGATTTAGCAAGATAATCCATGAGATTATTAAATGTTTAACTAATTTGCAATGCATAATTTTGTTTTATCCCATCAAAGATTTTATATAATAGTAATTACCATTTGTTATTATACAAAAATTTTGATAAAATCAAAAATCCGAACATCAATTTACTATCCAAAAGATAAGGGTATGAGACTATGAGAAATAAAAAATATCTGATAATTTTTGTGCTGACGTTTTTAGGGAGTTGCGTTTTCACAATCACTATCTATACCTCGAATCCTAATAGCTTCGAAGCCAATGAACCTTTAGAATGTGATTATGATGATCTTAAAATACCATATGAGAAGTTTGAGACTTCTGCTCCACTAACAGCCAAAAATGCATATGCTATCGTTATTGGAATTTCTGATTACCCTGAATCTGATTATGATTTAACATATTGCGATGATGACGCTCAAGATGTATATTCTATGCTGATAAATGAGTATAATTTTGAATCTGATAATATCATTTATCTACAGGATTCAAGCGCTACTAAAGCTCAAATTAATGCCGCTTTTAATACAATTAACTCTCAAATAACTCAAAATGATGTATTTTTCTTTTATTATTCTGGACATGGGGGGGCTAATATAGTAAATGATGGGACACATTTTTATGATGTAGATTCTCCACATCCATATTCTAATTACTATGACCACACGTGGAGTATTTACCATCCCAATGCTGCCTATATGAGAGTCTATTTTGATCATTTTGATACAGAGGGTAATTATGATTGGGTATACTTGGGAGATAGTGACATAGTCTATGATTATGTTTATGAAGGTTATTCCGGATACAGTAATGGTTTTTGGTCCGGTTGGATTCCACTTCTTAGCGACAACAAAATCTATATTAGAATGATTACTGATTATTCTGTTACGAAGTGGGGATTCAGTATAGACCGGTATGAAGTAATGACTTATGATGGTACACATTACTTATGCTCCTATGATTCAATCCCATCTTCTCCAAGTAATTATTATCTGGATTCTCTTATTAATACAAAGTTAGATGCAATGAATGCTGCTGAGAAATACGTTATAACAGATTCTTGTAATTCGGGGGGAATTATTCCTGAAGTCCAAGATATTGGTAGGTATATTATGACTGCATGTGCTGATGAAGAATTTAGCTTAGAAGATCCTACTCTACAACATGGTGTTTTTACAAATTATTTTCTTGAATCAATAAATTCAGCAACAGACACAAATGGAGATGGAGTTAGATCAATGGAAGAATGTTATGATTATGCATATTCAAATGTTGTATCCTATTCAGGATCCTTAGGTTATACACACCACCCTCAAGAGTATGACGGTATATCTGGAGAATCCGTTTTAAGTACTGCTTTTGGAGCTCTTTCATTAGTTCCATCTGGGAATTTGCTAACTTATTCTTTCAACATGTATGGAACTGGATCTATCGAGGACTTAAAATTAGTTGTATGTAACAACTCACAAGGCATGAATTATACTGTCTCAGATTTAACCCTTACACCAACATCCGATACAGGTTTTGGTAATTATTCAGGGGTTCTTCAATTAGATGGTTTTTCAGGTCTAACAGGCTATGGAATTTATGCAAAAATTCGTGGTAATAAGATTATAATGTTGAATGGAACATACTCAGAGGATACTGACTCTGATTCTTTAGATGACGCGTTAGAAATAATGCTGGGTTCAGATCCAGGGAAAACTGACTCGGATAATGATGGACTTTCTGATGGATATGAGTATAATTTAGGTCTAGATCCTTCCTCAAATGACACAGACAATGACGGTTTATTAGATAATGAGGAATTATTAATTTACTTTACTGATGCGAGGGATGAAGATACTGATGACGACCAACTGACAGATTATGAAGAAATAATAACTTACTTAACAAATGCAACAAATCCAGATACAGATGGGGATAGTATGGGTGATGGCTATGAAGTTAATAATAATCTTGATCCATTTAGTAATGATTCAAATTTAGATTATGATCATGATGGTTTGAATAATCTTCTAGAATGTCAATTAGGTTGTTATGCGAATGATCCGGATACAGATAATGACAACATGCCTGATGGGTATGAATATGATCACGAATTAAACGTTTTTGTTGATGATTCTAACTTAGATTATGATAACGATGGTTTGAATAATCTTCTTGAATGTCAATTGGGTTCCTATGCTGATGATACTGATTCTGATAATGATTTTTTGCCTGATTTCTGGGAATATACGTATGGTTTGGAGATTATGGGAAATGATGCTTATGATGATGAGGATAATGATGGACTTGATAACATAGAGGAATACATTCAAACTACAAATCCAATCGATGCTGATACTGATAATGATGGACTAAATGATGGAATGGAAGTAAATACTTATTCAACAGATCCTTTAAATCCGGATACTGATGGAGATGGATATTCAGATGGGCTTGAAATAGCTTGGGGTACTAATCCCTTAGACCCAAGAATCTCTTTAACAACAGTTTTTTTAAACATAATAGGTGGAGTAGTAATTGTAAGTGCAGGATCTTTTGCTGTATATACTCAAGTTATTAAAGAAAGACGTAAGAAGGATGAAAAAAGAGTAATAGAAAAATTCCCAATCTTAGGAGACCAAGAGTCTTACAATATTCTAAGTGTAAGAAAGACTGCCAAACCTAAGCCAAAAATATCTCCATATGCTTATAGACCTAGTTATACTCCTTCTAGGCCAATATATACGCCACCAACTCAACCAAGCACTCCAATAGGTCAAGCAGATCTCAATAGAATAAGGGATTCCATTTTATATGGCATGCCTCCTCCAAAAACACCTTATTCTGAAGAAGGAAGAAAAACTCTACTTATAGCAAATATGGCATTTGATCTCATAAATAGAGGAGATTTTAAGAAAGCATTTGATTATATGATCACTGCATTAATGTTAGGCGTACCCGAGCCAATGAATAGTAGAATAAAGAATATACTTCTAGATTCATTAAATCGTGCTGCTGGCCCATCTAGTTCAAGTACACAACAAGAACCTATACCTAAAAAGAAATGTAGTTGGTGTGGAAGTTTAAATCAAAATACGGCAAAATATTGCTATAATTGTGGGAGGGTAATATAAATGTCATATGGAAATGCAATTAAAAAATCAAAAAGTCAAGAATCTACACGCAAAACTCTTGAATTTCAAGTAACTCAAGATATCCTTTTTCCAAAAATTTGTGTTATATGCGGAACTAATACAGAAAACCAATTAAAAAAAATATTTTTTGGTACTTTTGTACCCACGAGTGAATATAAAGAAGATTACATTATGAATATACCAATCTGCGAAGATTGCTATAAAAAAATCAATATGAAAACGGGAATTGCCAGTAAAAGCGGTAAGTTAATCTTGATCTCGTCTTTAATTGGATTTATTGTTAGCATTATTCTATACACTATAACATTATCAATTTTCCTTAGCATTGGTTTGTTTCTTGTATCGTTAATTTTACCGATTGTTCGACATAGAGCAAAAATGAAAAAAAAAGTGAATTTCAATGATTATTTGATTATTAACTTAGATAAAGATAAACATTCTCTCAAATTCGATTTTATTAATGAATATTATGCAAATTATATCGATCAGATTAACTCAACAAAAGATAAATCAGAAAATACTGAAGAAGATAAATTGGAATATACTGAAGAAGATAAATTGGAATATACTGAAGAAGATAAATTGGAAAATACTGAAGAAGATAAATTGGAAAATACTGAAGAAGATAATTTGGAAAATACTGAAGAAGATAAATCGGAAAATACTAAAGAAGATAAATCGGAAAATACTGAAGAAAACGAACAAGAAATCATATAAGACATTTTTTTTGCTTTTTAGATGCCTGAAGAATTTCAATTATGATATGATTTCCGTCTAATTTTAAAATAATAGTTATAAGAAAAAAAAAAGTTTAGATTAATAATTATAATTTAGATTTCATACCGTTGATTAATAATGGTTTGAAACTGAATATTCGATTGAGGTTTCTCTTGATACCCTCCTCTTTTTGAAACTAAGTAGAATTGAACGAAAGATTTCTTATGCACTAATGTTATTCCTCGCCATTTATTATTATTAGATTTAATATCTACTACAGTTCCAAGGGCTACTCCTTGTCTAGAAGAGAAATTTAACTTTAAAGATCCCAACATTTTAATGATTTCTTCATGAAATTCAAGAACTTCATGTTGAGGTTTGTTTTTA
Source organism: Promethearchaeota archaeon (assembly GCA_048938855.1). Taxonomy (GTDB): domain Archaea; phylum Asgardarchaeota; class Lokiarchaeia; order Sigyniarchaeales; family SOKP01; genus Loki-b32. The sequence continues at coordinate 44,736 of JBHLLT010000018.1, read as the reverse complement.
AATCTAAATGCTTCGACAGAAAACGCATTGAGAATATCATTATTCATAGTCGCCCATACGTCAGAGTTTGCATAAAATTCAATGCCTATAAATTCACTATTGATAAATACAGCGATTCCACATTGATTGGGTACTAAACTGAAATTTTTTACAAAATCTTCAGTTCTTTTTTCAGATTCTTTTGTCATCTCAAGATAACTTTGAGAAGGAGCTACAGCAAGAGAATAGTTCATTTCAGCTCTATGGGATTGTATCTCATTCCATACTCCTCCTTGTCCTGCTGGTGAAATCGCCTCATAAGCAATATTGGGATGAAGTCTCGTATTTGAGGTTTTAAATCCTCGCCCTTTTTTATAATTCCATCTTGATTGTTCTACACATTTAGCAGGAATGTTATATTTTTGTGGGTGAATTCCAGGATTTTGACTAACAATACTTTGTTTTCCTCCGACAGGTAGTAATATTGGCTCCCAAATAGTTCTATCTTGCTTTCCTCCATGGACGGTCATCCCAAAAGGGATTAAAATCTGTTTATCACTTTTATTAATGACTTCTAACTGATTAACAGTATCAGTTTCGATAATTTCAATTAGCTCTAATTCTTCTGCTTCTTTTATACTTATAAAATCAATAAATTTGTCATCTTGTAAAATAATAGGAATTACTGTCATGTTTTCATAAGTCTGAGGAGTATCTAATTTAAGAAAATTTAAAGGATTTTTAAACAAAGAATTCACAATTTGTATATTTTCATTTTTCAAACTTAATCTTCCTCCTTTTCATTATTTTTATTTTCGGCCTCTCCGTAAAGAGGATCTATAAATTCATTTACAATTTTTTTTCCATTTTTGGTAAGTTCTACACCGTAAGAAATTTGGAGTTTTCCAGTCTCACTTCTTCCATCAAATCTCATACCTCTTTGTGATGGTAATTCAGGTTCCTCTACTTCTTCAGTATGTGTCTTTATTAAACCTCCTTTCTTCAATGCGTTTAAGTGATAATTGACGTTTTGTTTGGGAAGGTCGAATTTATCCGAAATTTCTTGAGGTCTCTGTATATTCTGAGAAAGTTCTCTCATGATATCCGCTCTAATAGGACTTCTAAATACAAGCCCAACTTTCTCAAAAATTGGTTTCTTTTTTTCTTTCTTCTTATCGTTCTTCTTTGTCATAATTAAAATTTACCAAAAATATTTTAAAAACTTTTTTATAGTAAAATCTATTTTTTACTGTAAAAATATATATTGAATTCCATATATAAATGTTTGGCTCATCTTCAATTAAAATTTATAGTAAATAACAAATTAAGAGAGAAGTTAGATAAATAGTTTTATAAGGAGTCTTAACTATCTTATCATGAACATAAAATTAATTTGGGGCGCCATGATTCAAACTGATTTGGAAGATGAAGAGGATTTCACTACTTTCCAAATTTATAAAGATTATAGCAAAATTAAGTTAGATAAAAAATATGATTGGTTAATTCCTCTTAGCACAGGAGTACTAATATTAATATCACTTTTGTTTCCCGCTGCTTACACATCAATGTATAGATATCCATCTGGAAATTTATCTACAATCGATATGCTTTGGATTTGGAATTTCTATGCTACATTTACATATTCAAGTGTTTCTTTGAACGGGGAATTTCTGAATTTATCTCAGATACTAACATCTATATCTGTGATCTTAACTTTGCTAATCATAATAATTGGAATAACTTTTTCAGTCATAGCCATTCGAATAAAAAGGAAGAGAACAACCTATGAAAAATCCAAAAATCTCTGGATTAAATTATTAGTTATTTTAGTTTTTTTAGTGTTATCATGGATTGTTATGATGGAAATATTTTCTGATGAAAATATTGTTCTAAGACCAGTATATATAAGTGCAAATATTCAAAGATATAGTTTCTGGAGCTATTTTTCGCCAGGATTTGCGATTTATGGATTGTTTCTTAGTGTTACACTTATTGGACTAAGAATTGCTCTTGATAAATCTTATAAAAAATCTGGTAACTATCTTTACTTTATAGCATTTGTGATCATGATAGTATCATTATTTACACCTCTCATCAACTATAATGTATTTATATTTAATACTACATATATGGAGGGATATATTAGATTTGAGAGTATATGGGTACTAGGGTATAAATTCCTTATCAGAATTGCTTTTGAAGCATTGCCTGTGATTACATATGATTTTACATTTGAGCAAACAATCCTATTTGATTTTTCCTTGATGACATGTTTAGGAATATTCATTATTTGTACCATCCTAACTTTCATTTTTGCATTAAAGATTAATGAATTTCGAGGACTTTACAAGAAATTTTGGTATTTTGAAAAGATTTTAGCTAGTATTATTTTCTTTGTAATAACATTTTGCTTACTTATATTGAATTTGAATTATGAATATAGCCAAAATTTTGAAGAAGTAACCCAAAGGAGCCAATCCATACTAGGATTTGGAATAATAGGTCCATATATAAGCGTATTTTTAATTATTATTGGTGTTTTTTTAGAAAAAACAATTGAAAGATAGAACAGAAGTTAAAATCTTATTCTTCTAATCGATTACAAGATTAAGTTTATAAATTGTACGGTCTAAATTATCTTAGATTCGAAACCTATAAAAGGCTTTAAAAAATGAAAAAATCAGATAATATTGGCTATTATGAAATTACCGACTTTCCGAAAGCGAGAATCCCTAGTTTAGATTTCCTTTCATTAGGAGATAGAAACCATTATGTAAAGGGTTTGATTGAATTTGATGTTACTAACGGTAGAAATAAAATTCGGGAACATGAAAAGAATACAGGAAATAAAATATCGTTCACTGCCTGGCTCTTAAAATGCATTGGTCAAGCTGCCCATGAATTTAAAGAGGTACATTCAATGAGGATGGGGAAAGATAAAATCATCACATTTAATGATGTTGATATTTCAATAACAGTTGAGAAAACAATTAAAGGTGTGAAGAGTCCAATGCCGCTCGTTATCAGAAAAACGAATAAAAAAACTGTTATGCAGATCAATGATGAGATTAGAAAAGCACAATCTGAAGAATTAAGTGAAGCAACAGTTTTAGGAGAAAATGAAATAAAAAATAAAATGAAATATTATCTTTCACTTCCAGGTTGGATGAGAAGATATCTGATAAGGAAAAAACTAAAAGATCCAGTTAAAGCCAAACAAATAATGGGTACTATTATAGTGACTTCGATGGGTATGTTCGGTAACCTTTATGGATGGCCAATTCCTACTACTTGTCATCCATTAGCATTTGGTGTTGGAAGTATTACTAAAAAACCTGCTGCTATTGGAGATAAAATTAAAATTAGAGAATATTTACCAATGACCATATTAATTAATCATGATGTAATTGATGGGGCACCAGCAGCTCGTTTTATTTCACGTTTGGGTGATTTAATAGAAAGTGAGTTTGGACTACTTAACTTAGAATCGTTTATATTTTTCTAATTTTAAAAAAAACTAATCAGGAGTTTTTTCTATTGGACTGAATATCCCTTTCTTAATCAATTTAAGAATAATATCATAATCTTTTGGACTACAAGCATTATCAGGGAGGAGATACAGAGAATAGAAATGGTCAAAATCATGTTCTCGCATAAACTTAGATGCTTTATTTATCATATCCTTTTCATTTGCGGTCAATTTAATATTTTTATTCATTGATATTTTTAGGGGTGCAATAAATGAAACATTGAGGATTTTTTCAATTAATTTACTTATTCCTAGAAATTTTTTAAGACCACCATCAAAGTTATCAAGTAAATTACCATAGTATTTGTATATATAATAAGCAAGTGATTCAACAGAATATAGGAAGTTTTTGGAAGGATTTTTTCCCATAATAATTATTAATTTTAAATTAACAAATTCTGTCATTAAAATTATAGATTTTTTATATTCAACTTTAACAGTTCGCGTTTCTTTAGATTTTTCTAAAACCTCTGTACCAAAATTATGGATCGCCTGAAGAAATCCGGATATTAAAGTAGGATCGAGTTCCTCTTCTTCATATGATTCAGAATAAACATCAATCCCTGATTTACTATGGAGCACGATTATATGCTTTAAACTCGTAATTTCAGTACATTTCTCAAGAATAAGCTTAATATTTTCTCTTTTCTTAGATTCCAATCTTTTAATTAATTTATAAGTAGTTTCTCCAATAGCTAAGCCTCCAATTGAAACTGATCCAATAATAATAATTATAGGTAGCCAGGGAATTGGGATTGGACCATCACCACTAATTATTTCAAATTTAGCCATCTGAACCCCTGCATCTGTTTTGTTACTCCATACTACATAAGCATAATAAATACCTCCAACTGGTTCTTGAGTTATGTTGTAATTGAAGGTATTTTCTTGTAAAGGTAGTTGTTTTGTAATTGTATATACTTGTTCTTGAGCATCATATAATCTGAATGTATAATTACCTTCTAAAAGAGGTGATTTAATAGAGATAAGTAATTTTTGATCTACTTTAAGAGGGTTTGGAGTATAATTGAGCTCAAATTCAATATTAGGAGAATTTGCTTCTATTTTCCATAGAACATCATCTTGAATTGTTTCATTAGGTATTATTATAAATTTATTAATTGTATTAATTATAACTTCTGAATTGATATTTTCCCATAATAACCCTAAGTTTCGAGATATTGTTAAGTTATACCAACTATTTGGGTATTCAAATCTTATAGTATCATCATTTGAAAATCTAGTTATTTGAGGGGTCAGAATCCATTTATTTGTTTGATTAATCCCCACGGTTAATTGACTGGGGATCATAAAAATATTATTTATTTCAAAATTATATGTACCATTAAATGTCAGTGTTGAGGTTTTATTATTACTAATTTTGATGTTTAGATTGGTAGTATTTGGTTTATAATTAAAATCTATTTTACTAAGATACCCTGTATTTTGAGATTTTCCATTTGAAACGCTAAGTGTATTTCCATTAATATTTGCCGTCATATTTATTTCTTCTGGATAAACAGGAGCGTTAATTTTTTGAATTAGTTTATATAAAACAGGAGCTCCTTGCGTACCATCTGACCATGAGCTAGAGTCGTAACTAGATTTGTATAATTCAGGATAAGTTGGATTAACATTATTATAATACCAATAATATTTAGGTTGAGGTCTAAGTCCTATTTCCGTTCCGTTGAGAACTAAATAGTAATTTCCAGGTTCTAAATTAATTGGTGATGAAAATGTTTGAGTATGCCATGCAGGTGTAGCAGAATATGACATGTTAAGAAGTATTGGTGATCCATAGAAATCATTATCTGGAGCATTAGTTTGGTTATTGTATCCATTAATCTGAACATAGACTAAAGCTGACTGAGTTGAATAATTATTGCCATAAATCTGAACTCCATATATTATTGTTGGATCTAAGATCCTAATTTGTACTCCCCAACCGTGCTTAGCTTTTGAAATAAGGTTTGAATCAATAGGATTATCTTCAATTACAATAGTTTCAGTATCAAATTTTATATTAGTAAAATTTATCTCAACATCTTTAATGTTCCAGTCTGAGGAAGGTAATTCAATGTCAAATGAACTAGCATTTTGAAAAGTTCCTTGTTTTATAGAGGTTTGAAACATTTGATATTTAAAATCAAAATATAGCGGCATATCCTCTTCTGATGCATAACTAATATCAATAGATAACGCTATACTAAAAAAACTGAAGAGAATAATAAAAATTAATGTTTTTTTCAAATTTGGAAAAGGATTCATCTTAAATATTTCTTGATTTCTATTGATAATTCAGTATATCTAATTTAAAAAACTTTGGATTATATCTTACATATTGTTCTAAAAAGTTATTAAGTCAATTTAAAATTTTTTAGAAAATTAGAAGAAAATTATTAAAATTAACAATTTTTTGTTTAAAATTCGATATCTTGTCCAATTCCTTTCTTTAATGCTTTATCATATACAAGTTTTCCGACAGCAACATCCTGAGCACTTATTCCAACAGATTTGAAAACAGTAATTTCTGAATCAGATGTACGTCCTGGTTTATTATTAGTTATAATTTCACCAATAGAGATTATGTCATTTTCAGTAATTAAGCCTTCTTCGATAGGAATTATGTAATCTCCTGCCTCAGCTAAACATGCTTCTTTTAACCCAGCAGTAAGGAGAGAAGCTCTTCTTATAATAATGGAATCTAATTCTCGAGCATCAGGTGCATGAGCTCCAATGGAAGAGATGTGTGTTCCCTCAGATACTTTATTTCCTGAAAAGAGAGGTGTGGTACTTGTGGTAGCAGCAACTATAATATCTGTATTTGAAAGGAGTTCATCTCCAGAATTAGTAATTTCCACATCTACTCCTACTTCTCTCTCTATTTCTTTCTTGAAATCTTCAGCGACATCCCTTTTTAAATCATAAACTTTACACTTTTCTAATTTTTCATTTAATCCCCAATATACAGCAAGAACTTGCTTTCTGGCTTGAACCCCAGCACTATAAATACCCAAAGTGGTACTATTTTTTCTTGCAAGATATTTAACTGAAACCCCTGTGGCAGCTCCGGTTCTCATAGCAGTTATAAGACTTCCATCCATAATTCCTACAATATCCCCTGTGTTTATATCTTGGATCATAATTTTTGCTAACACTGTAGGCATATTATATTTTTCAGGATTTTGTTTATAGACAGAGACAATTTTAGTAGCAAGAGCATTCATCTTACCTCCTATAATTCCAGGCATTATTAATGTTAATCCGGGCGCTGGTTCTTTAATGGCGATCCTTTGAGGTACTAAGGCATTCCCAAGAATTAATTGTTTATAAGCTTCTTCTACGTATTCTAATGCTTCTGGCATATTTAATAGCCCAGCTACATCTTCTTTAGTTAATAATTTAACCATCTTATTAAACCAAATCTAGTTCATTACATAATTGAATTTTATTAAGATCTCAGATAGATCTTTTATAAAATTATAAAATGCGAAATCATTTAAAAATAAATATTTCAATAAATTCAAACTAAAAATAATCTATTAGAATAAGAATAAAGGCTAGAATGAAGGATTAATTCCATTCTAGCCTGTTTTAGGTATGAGAAATATTGGAAGATCCAAAATGCTCATATACAACGATCATGTTAAATTTAGTTTTCCTAAATGTTGATGATCTATTTCCTGTATTAGATTTGTCTTAGTGTAGAAATTCTCTCCTCAATTCTTCCATGAATATTTTATATTCTGGGAGATTTAGCATCTTGATTGCCTTTCCTTTACTATGACAGTAATCTGGGATATTTACCATTAATAAATTAAGAATCAAAATTAAATAATTAAGATAATTACCTTTTGAGATTATCTTAAAATTATATCTTGAAATTCTGATTAATATTATTAGAATAGAGATAAGATTAATTTCACTTTTTAATTCTTGTTCGTCAAAAAGCTTTAAAATTTCATCATAAATATCCATAACATATTTTCCTTTCATTTTAAGTTTTTTATTCTATGAGGCTAATGCATTAGTAATTGATTCTATTATATCATTCACCTTAAATGGTTTTATTATAAAGTCAATAGCCCCTGTAGCAAGCGCTTTTTCTTTTATTTGGGTATCCCCACTAATAAAAATTATTTTTACATTCCCGTTAAGTTGTTTAATTTCCTTAGCTGCTTCAATCCCGGTTTTTAAGGGCATATGATGATCCATTAAAATTATATCAGGTTTAGGATTAAATTGAATAAACATATCAATCGCTTCTTTTCCATTACATGCGGGAGTTAAAACATCAAAACCTCTCAAAATTAAAAACCTTTCAAAGAGGGTACGAATATCTTCCTCATCATCAACAATAAAGATTCTTACCAAATATTGACACCTTCATCTTTTTTTTATATCTCTAGACTTTTTAGGAGATCTCTATATCTTGAACGCAAGGTTACTACTGTGGTACCAACAACATCAGCTATTTTTTTTTGATTTATTCTTTGGTTTTTCAATTTTGATGCTAAATATAAAGACCCCGCGCATAAACCTTTCGGATCTACTCCACCAAGCGAATATTTTTCATAATAAGTCTTTAGAATTTTAATTGCTAGCATTTCTGTTTCAGATGTAAATGATAGATTAGCGCAATATTTAGAAATAAGCGATATTGGGTCTGTAACTGGTATTTTTAAGTTAAATTCCTTAATTAAAATTTTAAAGCAATTCATAATATCTTCTTTTTTTGCAGAACTTTCGGCAATAACTTCTGAGAAAGTTCTTGGGATTTTTTTATGCTTACAGATATAATATATACAAGCTGCAACCATCCCATTGATTGATCGGCCTCTTAGTAAATCTCTTCTATAGGTTTTTTTATATAGTTTTAATATTGCTTCTTTCACATAAATGGGGAGATTTAAAACATGACCAATTCTTTTAATTTCTATAGTAGCAATTAAAAAATTACGGCTCTTCCAAGTTAAATGAGAATCCCTTTTAGAAGCTCGCTTTAAATCTGAATTATTAATATTTTTTTTACCTATAAAGGTGTATAATCCAATATCTGGTATAAGCGGAGAGATAGGAGATCTTATCTGAGGATTTTCTGATTTTTGTGCATTATATACTCTCTTTCCGCTTCGTGAGAGATCTAATTCTCTCTCATAGATAATTAGTCCACACTGACAACATACGGTTTCTCCTTTCTCTTCAACTAAGATTAAATTACCATTACATTCGGGACATACATAATCTATTTCAAATTTATTCTCTACTAATACCATTTATCTCACCCTCTTAGCTCTTTTGATAATATTTTTAATACCTGACTTTTTTCATTCTCAGTTAAGGTGATATAATCCCTTCCTTGAGAATGAAAATGGTCAGGAGTATCGATAAAGAATAGGTTCAAGATTAGGATTAAGCTATTTTTAATTTCTATTCTATTTGGATTTTCAATATATTTATACATCAAATTTAATATCTTTTTATAGCACCAAATTTTCGTTTCTTGCCTGGTTCGATTACCTAAATTAAAAAAATGTAAAATTTCAGTATAATCCTCCAAGTAACATCAACTCTTATTTCACTTTTTCATCTAATTTTGGTTTAAGAACAGATCCATCCAATTCAATTAAGATGTCAGAAATTAATTTCCATAACCTAATTGTGTCAAAATCAACTGGGCGGCATTCATTAAAGATATGAGCTGCTTCAATTTTCCATCGCATTAGTTTTTCTTTTGAGATCATTAAACATTCAACCCATTTTTCAGTCTCTATTTTAAACATTTTTTTCTTATTTCTTTATTTTATGATTTATATTAGCAAATTGCTTTAGAAGGTATTGTACTTTATGGGGGTTGATATATCCTGGGCAATCCTCTAAAATTCGATAATTAACTTCAAGATAATTTAAAAGATCATCTAAGACTTCTTCCATTTCTAACTCTTTAGGATGTTTATTATTCTCAGCAATAATATATATAATAAAATGATCTGAGCGCTTGATGATGATGGAATTTCTGTTTAATCTTACTTGAATCAATTGTTTTTGAAAAAATGTTTCAGTAAACATCGTAATTGCTGCTAAAAAAGCCCCTTCAAAAGTTGAATCACAATGGTATTGCTCACCTTTCCTAGTCAAAATAACTCCTCCATTACTTAAGATTGTAAGATTTTTAGGAGGTTTTCGTTTAATCCAAGAGTTATTAGTAATCCCGTTAAAGATCTTGTTGATAGTTGTTGACATTTTATCAGCATCTTTTATTATTTATTTGTTTTAGTAACAATTTTTGAAATCCAAATATTGGTGATATTTTGCTCTTTTTCTTTATCAATCAAGATATGTTTATCAATAAATCCTGATGCGCCTAAGAGCATGATAGTAATAGAAATTATTCTTAAAATTGGCCCAATAATACTAAAATTGAATATAAATATGTCTATTGTTTGAATACTCCCATTAATAATTATAAATATTGCAATGCTTAAGGCAATTCCATTTTGATTTTTCGCTCCTTCCCGAGCAAGTAAATAAAAAGTTAAGATCCCCGAGAATAGAGCAAAAAAATACAATGCGATACCATTATTATACAAAATTAAACCGCTTGCTATATAGAAGCTAATTACTAATGGGAGAGAATAGAATTTTTTCGCATTCTTCAAGTAGAGTAAAAACTCTAGTTCAATACATACATATACTAGCATTCCAATATTAGTTATATTAAATAACGCTCCGATAGTAAAAAACAAGGGTAAATTAATCATTAGAGCTAAGCGAATAATAGACTGGGAAATTATAGCAGATATGAATAAAAATATAACGATATCAATTTTATTCTTCCTTTCTCTATAAGTTTTTATCGAATAGATTAAACATAAAAAACTTATTATCAGAAATGCTAATTCACAAATTAGAGTTTCGATCATTTTAATTTACCTCCTGTTCTTTAAATGGTTCAAAATATCCAAGTGCAAAAACGATTGCGAATATTATATATCCAAAACTTATAATAGATGCTAATAACGTATTTTGTAAGAATATAGTACTAAATGCCAAAGAAAACATAATTGCTATACCCAATGAACCATTATCTTTAAGCCGAAATCCTGTAATATATAAAAAAAGTAGACCAAGCACTGAACCCGTATAAATGTATATCATTAACCATTCTTGAAAACCGGTTAATAAATAAAATATAACCATCCCACTAAAAATAAAAATGGGAGTATAATATAGGGTTTCTTTTTGATTAGCATAGACAATCATCATAAGACCTAGGCAAACCATTATTCCATATCCGAAATTAAACAAACCAAAAGTGTGAGATTGATTTCCAATCAATTCATGGAGTGTTTGTCCTATAGGTATATTTTCATCTATAAATTCCCAAATTACAAGCCAACTAAAACAGGCATAACATCCACATATAAGAGAGCGAATTATATTATATTTTCCCGTCTCGCTTTTCTCATTTTTTATCTTAATGACAAGTAGTAGAGTGATAATGGGTAATAAAAATATATTCACACAGTTAATTATTTTATCCAAAATAGAAACTAGCGCATCCACCATTAGAAAAAACTCCCCCTTATTTGTGGTTTTGTTTTAATTATTTTAGATTTAATTTCATTAAAAATTTCAGGAAGATTAATCAAAATATTCTCAATATAGATTTCTTCTTCTTTATTTATGCCCTTGAAAATAACTTCTAAATAAGTTTTTAATATTTCTTCTGTTAGTACTTTATTATTGTCGAGTTGATCAATAATTTCCTTCAGAGCTGGTTTATATATATCTGGATTATCTTTTTTGGCTATAATTATTGAGATCGAAACTAAATTATCTCGATTGCTTGAATTTTTAATTGAAAAAATGTAGGATAGAATTGATTTTTTCTTACCAAATGCAGAGGAAATAAATTCCCCTGATTTGGAGCCAAATGGTAAAAATTTTGTTATTAGATTTTTAGATTCTAAATCAGCTATATCAAGTGGAGGAAATGAGTATAAAATTTCGGGATTAGAATTAATCGTTCCCTTTAGTTCGGATATTATAATTTTTGTCGATTCCATTTTTTTTCCCTTCTCTTATTATTTCCCTCTTCTATTTAAAAAATAAAAAAAATAAAAAAATTAATTTAGTATGTTGGTAGCAAATTGTTTAGTAAGAAAATCTATTTTTTCTCGGTCTAACTGGTCTCTATCAAGCTCAGGGCACATATTTTCAAGATGCTCAAGTAATTCTGATAATCTTAACTCTGCTTCACGAGTATCAATATTTTCTGTATCCTCAATAATAATTGACCCCATTAAATGTTTAGTTCTTTTGAATATTATGAGGAGCCCTTCAAGTTTTAACAGATTTAATTCGGAATTAAAAGATTCCTTAGCAAAGCTAGTAATTGCAGAATATAACCCCCCTCGTAAAATATCTTGATCCTGATGTTCGCCTGCTTTGGTAGTCAGAGGAACCCCTCCTTTATCAAATATCGTTAAAGCTTTTGGTGATAATCGTTTGCTTAGAAGTTTACCCGTTATTTTATAGTACATTTTAGAGAATGCATCCACAATTCCAAATCCCGTTTTACAGGATATTGGCAAAACCTCAAATGATGCTAATTTAGCTAATTCAAGTGTTTCTATTATATCACTAATAGATGCAACATTAGGAAGATCATATTTATTCGCTAAGACTATAAGTGGCTTTTTTTTCATGATCGATGCTAATTTCCACAATTCTATTTTAGCTTCCTTAAATCTTTCTTGAGCACTTGCATCAAGCATAAAAATGACACATTCAGCATTATCCATTTCACCTAACCATAAAGGACGGAAATCTTTTTGACCTCCCATATCCATTAAATTTAGCCTTATCCCCTGAACCTTCATTATAGTTTCTTGTTTTCCCATAGTTGGGATATTTTCAAAAAATGTCCCTGTTTGAAGAAAAGTTACCATTGTAGTTTTTCCAGCGCTGTCAAGACCACATATAACTACTTTTCTATCAGATGAAAAAACTCGTTTTAAAATGCTTTTTATCACTGTCTAAACCTTTTTTTTATTTTTGAATTTTTAATTTTAAAATTTTAAAAAGTTTTTTTTTTATTTTTTATAATTTTTTTTCTTCAATTTTCTAAGTATTAAATTTCATATTTAAATCTTTGGTTTTTTCAGATTTGGAAAGCATGATTATGAAATTTGAACTATGGTTTTAAGGGGTTTTCCACTTTTCTAAAGCAATTTTTTCTATTTTTCTATAGTATTTTTTTCAAAAAATAATATTTTTTTTTTTCAAAAGTGAAAATTTTAAATTGATGAAATTGCTATTATTTATTATGGAGAATGTTAAAAAATCGATGAAAAATAATTCTTCTATTCTGACATATTCAATTGCGGATTTTATTGATCTTTCTCTTGTCGAAATACTAACTTTAGAATTATTATTACGACATTCTGAAGCGGTTATCAGGCATACCTTATTTTTAGAAGTTGCTCAATTCTTAGATAGTGAACAAACTTCACTTGATTCAATTGATAAAAAAAAGCTCGATCCGAACGAAAAGAGATATTTCCAATTTGTACAAAAATCTAGGAAATTTTCTACTTCTAGTTTTTATAACAATTTAAAAAATCTTGAAGAACGAGGTCTTATCACTTCAAATCTTAACGAAAAAGGAAAAATTGAATCTATTGAGATCACTTCACTTACACGTCCTTTAATAGAAGTTATTCTTCGACATTTTATACGCTTTGGCGTGCGAGCGGAAGAAATTACTATGGAAGCTATGAAAAAAGCGATACTTGAACAAATTGGGAGGATACAATTTGAAAGTTTATTTGTTATTTGGCTAAATGAATATATTGATATTAATATTCTTCGTATAGCCAAAAATGTTTCAAGATCCATGTTCATTTTATCAAAAGAAGATTTTTCTAAAGAATTAGAAAATACTGGTTTTAAGGGAATAAATTTTTCAAGTATTTATAATAAAAAGATACGAGAACCAAATAAAATATTTGATTTGACATTTTTTCCTTTTTATTATAGAGATTCAGAACTATTTGGGCTAAATCTTACTGATTGCCTTAAAGAAGCAGTGAGGGTTACCAAGAAAGATGGGGTTATTATAATAACAGCTCAAGCAAAATTGCCAAGAACCGAAGGATTTCTCCTTAATAAATTAATAGATATTTATGAAAAAGCAAATGCTCAAACGATCTATGAAATAGAAGAGCTTGAACAACATTTTAAAGATGTGGGTATTTCTAATATGAAGGTTTTCAAGTTCGAAGGAGACTTAATAGGAATTGGTTGGGTTTCATAAAAAAAATTCTTGAAAAGAAAGTAAAGAAGTGAATAAGAATGCAGAGTGAAGAGAGCAAATCTCAAGATAGATTGGAAGAATTTCCTGATATCTCAATAGTTGAAATGATTACCCTTCAGATTCTTCTTCGATATTCCAGACCAGTGATAAGATATGTATTATTTATCGAAGTAAATCAATTTTTAAAAGAGACAAAAACACTCTCAACTTCAAGTTTTTATAATAGTTTAAATAATCTTGAACGTAGGGGATATGTTTCATATATACAAGAAGGATCGAGTAAAAGAATAATGGTAGAATCAACTAGATTAGGAGCTTCTGCTATTAATTATATATTTCATCATTTTTTAAGAAATGCATTTATAGATGAAGGTCAATTTGTAAAAGAGACGTTTGAAATCGTTAAAAAAATAGTTGGACGTCCCAGCGTTGATTCTGCCCTAGTAATAATGTTAGAAGATTTCTTTAATGTGCCAAATCTTGAATTAGCAATTAAAAATAGTAAAGATGTATTTGTTTTAATCAAAAAGGAAAGACAGGAAGATTTTAGTAAATTGGGATATGATGATATAAAGATTTCTGATGTTATAAATGGAATTATTCGTGAACCTAATAATTTTTTTGATGCAGTGGTAATTTCTGGGTATTGCCATAATCCCGATTTGTTTAATTTATCGCGTATAGATATTTTAAAAGAAAGTGTTAGAGTTACAAAAAAGGGGGGTGTAATACTTTTAAGTGCAATGGGTAATTTACCAGTAACTCAAAATTTTTTTGCTGATAATTTATTAAAGTCTTATGGCGAATCTATAAAAGAAAGAATTTTTTTTGATGAAGATTTTAAAGAAGATTTCACTCAAGTGGGAATATCTAAGTATAACGTTTTAAATGAAAAAGGACTGCTTGCTGGAATTGGTTGGGTTACTTAGTTATGGGGGTTAATCAAGAAAAATAATACTATAAAATAAATAAAGTTAAATATATGATCTTACTTATAGAAAAGTGCAAAAAGAGAAAAAATTGTAATGGACAATCCTAATTTCACTAAGAATGAAGAAGAACTAAATGAATTAAAAAAAAAATATGAATTTTTAATTCATACGATACCAGATGTTATCTGGACTAAAGATTTTGAAGGGAATATCACATTCATAAGTCCCAATGTTGAAAAAATCTTTGGTTATAGTCAAGCAGAGTTTTATAAAGGAGATAGTGAACAGATTTGGTATGAGAGAATACATCCTAATGATGTTGAAAATGTAAGACAAGCTTATGATAAGCTGTTTCATAAAAATTTACCATTTAATATTGAGTATCAGTATAAAAGAAAAGATGGAGATATAATCTGGTTAAGGGATGTATCTACCAATGTCTATGAGAGAGCTGGAGTATTTTATGCTGATGGCCTTACTTCGGATATTTCACTTTTCAAGCTTACAGAGTTGAAATTAAAAGAAACTGAGTTTAAATATAAAGAATTGATTGAAAACATCCCAGATGTGGCTTGGACAAAAGATCAAGATGGTAATACTGCGTTTATCAGTCCCAATGTAGAAAAAATCTATGGGTATAGTCCTGAAGAAATTTATAGTAGGGAAGGGGAAGATATTTGGTTTGGAAGGATAGATCCCGACAGTGTTGAGAATATAATGGAAGCCTATAAAGCTTTTTTCAAACAAAGGAGTCCATTTGATGTAGAGTACAGAATTAAAAGAAAAGATGGAACATGGATTTGGATACATGATAGATCAGAAATAGTCTATGAGAAGGAAGGTGTATTATACGCAGATGGTGTTTTTTCTGATGTTACTCAACATAAAAGCATAGAAGAAGCTTTAAAAGAGAGTGAGGAAAAATTTAGAACCATAACAGAACAATCATTTTTAGGAGTTGTAATTATTCAAGATAATCTTCTCAAATATGTGAATAAAGCAATATCAATTATTTATGGCTATTCTATTGAAGAAATGACGAATTGGCCTGCACTTGAATTTTTTAAAGCTGTTCATCCAGAAGATCGAGCAATAGCAATGGAAAGAGTAAGAAGGAAAGTAGATGCAGAATTAGCAGATTCGATAGTTCATCCTTATAGAGTTTTTACTAAATCGGGAGAAATTAAATGGGTTGAGAGTTATTCCAGAACCATTCAATATAAAGGAAAAAATGCATTTTTAGCAACTCTTTTAGATATCTCTGAAAAGAAAGAAGCCGAACAAAAATTAAGAGAATCAGAAGAAAAATTTAGATTAGCCTTTGAAAATGCAGCAGATGCAATAATTTGGGCAGATGTTAAGACGGGCTTGATTATTAACTGCAATAAAAAAGCAGAAATCCTTTTGGAGAAGAAAAAAGAAGAGATTATTGGATCACATCAAACTACTCTTCACCCTCCAGATGTGTCAGAACAATATGCAAAGATGTTTAAGATACATATAGAACAGAGCGGAGCACTTAATGAGGATGCGTCAGTAATAACAAAATCAGGAAAAATAATACCCGTTCACATCACAGCTTCCGTAACCTTGATAGGAGGAGAATCTATAATCCAAGGAATCTTTCGAGATATCTCCAAGCACTAATTTATAATAGGTAAATGGATGAGTCTTAATAAATCCCTTTTTCCTCTTTGGAGTCCTTTTGAGATTTCTATTACACAAGCATCTCCTAAAGCAACTAATATAATTATGTCGCTAAATATTTCTTAAACGATTCGACTTTTCGAACAATAATTTCCATCTATTCATTATCGATTCTGTTATGGGCTTATTTAATGTATTATGGTGTTGGAAAGCAGATCGGTAAATAAGATAATAATAAATTTTTAACTGATTTTTAATTTTTAAATTCATTGTGCCAGATTTTGAAAAAATTATGATGAATAATGAAACTCCAGAAAAAATTGCTAATTTCTTCGTTTTGCATAGAGATGAGGAGTCTTATCTCGAGGGATGGATCTCAATGGAGCCATCCTTAGACGAGTTAATATCTCTGGTTCAAGAAGAAATTGAGTATTCTTGGGGTACTGAAGATTCTAATATCGCAGATTATAATCTTTTTCATATTGATATTGAAGACAAGAATAATATGAAAGAGATTCAAGACAATGATTATTATCTATTAGTAAGAGAACGTCCAGAAATCTTCGTTGTAGTTTTACATAAAAGTATTAAATATCGCATAATTGAAAACATTCCAGCTGTGTTTGAATGGTTTATGGAAATAATGTCATGATGGTGTAAATAGTTGGCTTATTTTTATATTGCTTTTTTAATCATTGGAATTATCTTAATTATTTTTCTAGTATTAGGACTCCCAAGAAAGAAAAATGCCAGAAAACCTAGTATTGAAGGGCTAGATGACCCTGAAGTAGCTAAAGCCTTTGAAAAAATGACTAATCTAGTTCCTTTTAAAATTCTTAGGAGAAGAATATTATCAGAACTGAAAAAATATAATCCTGAGGGAAAATTAGTAGATTTGGGTTGTGGATCGGGGAATCTACTTGTCTTGATTTCAAAAAAATATCCTAATCTTGAACTAATTGGAGTTGACATTTCATCTGAAATATTAGAATTAGCTAGATTAAAAACACAAGATAATGAACTAACTGGTAATGTTGACTTTAAAGTAGGGAGTGCTGATAATTTACCTTTCCCAGATAATTCAGTCGATTTTATAATAAGTAGCCTTTCACTTCATCATTGGAAGGATCCTTCTATCGTTTTAAAAGAAACACATCGAGTATTGAAGCACAATGGTGTTTTAGAGATCTTCGATTTCCGTAGAGATTCGAGAAAATTCTTTTATGGATTATTAACTTTTGCAACTAAAGTAGTAGTCCCTAAGCCTTTAAAGAAAATTAAGGAACCAATTGGTTCTCTGCAAGCAGGGTACACTCCAATAGAAATAAAAGAATTAATATCTAATTCTCCTTTTAAAAATGAAGAGATCGAATTCTACCTTGCTTGGATGTTTATTAAGATGATAAAAGGATAGGAACAATAATGAAAATAAAGATTGTTTAATATTAGTCATAATAATATCTATGACACTTACCTAACTATGATTATACAAGTGAGATACTAATTCTAAAAAAAATTCTTCTACATTTTTACCGAATTTTGCACTAGCTTCAAAATATTGACATGCAGAAAGAAATTCCTTGAGATAAATTAACTCTTCTTTCTCAAATACCCTATGTTCATTATCTAATAAATCAACCTTATTACCGACAATTACACTAGAGAATCTATCAACCACATATTCTATCTCCTTTTTCCATTTTGGAAGAGATTCAAAAGTTCCTCGATTAGTTAAATCAAATACAAAAACTATTCCTTTTGCGCCTTTATAAAATTCCTGTCTCACCCATTTAAAACGTGGTTGTCCTGCAAGATCCCAAATCTGTAAAGTAATTAACCCTTCAACATTCGGAATTTTAAGACGTTTTACAAAAAAGTTTGAACCAATAGTTGTTGTTATATTTGGGTTAAATCTCCTTTCTAGATATTGATGGAGCAATGTAGTCTTACCTACTCCAAAATCCCCAACTATACATATCTTGAAGAAATATTTACCCATTTTTATCTTAAAATATTCTTATCTAAATATTAATGAGAATTAGATTTAATAAATTTATATCTCATGACCAAAACTATTTATATAGAAAATAATTAACTAATATTTTTTTTTCATCCATATAATATACTGGACTCGTGTAAAAAGTAAAATTCCAGCTATTAACAGTGCTATAGCTATTGACATTAATAATGGTATTGTTGTATGCGGAATATTAACGATAATCACAATCCATATAATCAAAAGCAAGATACCGATTATAATTATTATTAGCCCGAGATTTCTAAAATTTTTATCAATTTTGTCTAATTCTGCCATTTTTTCTAAATAATGAAATCATTATTTGCATTTAAAATTCATAATAAACCTAATATAATTATTACAAAGAGAAAAAAAAATACTATATTTTAATGGTCAGATTCATCTTAGAAAAATGAGTTTACAAAAAGAGGGAATAGTCTATACACCAGAAAGTATAACAAACTTTATAGCGAAAACTACTATTGACCACTTTTTAGTAGAAAATCTTTCCAGTAAGTTTGGTATAAAAAACACAAATTTAGATAAATTATTTGAAAAGTACATTCAAGATAATACGAAAAATCAATTCTTAGTCGAATCTTCATTTGTTAAGCAAGATAAAGAGCAATTTAAATATATTTTTATCCTTTTAAAGAATCTTTCTATTTTGGATCCTTCAGTAGGAAATGGAGATTTACTAATTGCCGCCTTAAATGTATTAGAATCATATTTTATCCGTCTAAAAATACTGAAATTGATTGAGTGGTCTCATTATCAGATCAGAAAATTCATTTTATCAAATATTTTATATGGAGTAGATATTGAAAGTGAAGCAATTAACATTACTAAACAACGGGTATTGTCGCTACTAACGGAGTTGAGTGATGAGTTTAATAATTTTATTAATTTAACAAATATAGATTCTAATTTTAGATTGGGTAATGCATTAGTCGGATTTGTTAGGAAACCAGAAAGAAATATACCAGTTCAAACCAACATAACCAATGTATTTTATGACAAAATCAAAAATGTGTTTCAAACTCATAAGGATTTAAGAAGGAAAGATTTAAGTGAATCAGAAAAAAAAAAAATGGTAAATAAGCTAAAACCATTTCATTGGTTTTTAGAGTTTCCAGATATTATGTTAAATGGAGGGTTCGATATTATACTTCAAAATCCTCCATATATTTCTAATAGACAATTAAGTCCTCTTGAAAAAGCAATATTCGAAGATAGATATAAAACTCCTAAAGGTTTAATGAATACATTTGGAATGTTTATTGAGCGTTCAATTGATTTATGCCATTGTTCGTCAAGAATTAGCAATATCGTTCACAAAAACCTAATACGTTCGAACAATTATTATTCGTTAAGGAAATTTTTGCTAAAAAGCACAACCATTGACGAAATAATTGATTTGGGGGCAGGAATTTTTCAATTTGTAACAGCTGAGACAATAGTTATTATATTAAAACCAGAACCACCACCTGAGAATCATAAAATATTGATAAAAAATAGATTTCCAAATCAAAAATTTTTTACACCTGAAGGATTAGTACAGAAGGAGATACTCCAAAATATTTTTTTAGAGCAAGAAAATTATAATATCAACTTAAATCTTGGATATAAGGAACTTGAAATTATAAATTTTATTAAAAGGACTAAAAATTGTGATTTATCTAAATTTTTTGAAGCAAAAACATGTATAGCTACTGGTGATGACGAGAGATTTTTAAAAGAGAATAAAATAAGTGAAAAATATAAAAAAACCTTGAGAGGTAAGGATATTGGACGATATTATATAGATTTCAACAATTTATACATATACTATAGTCAAAAAATATTACATAGAGCCAGGGATGAAAATATATTTTTAAAACCAGAAAAACTGATAATGCAAACAATAAGCTCAAGTCTTACTGTAGCTTATGATGACCAGAATTATTATCCTTTAAGTACATGTATTGTTATAATCCCTAGAGATAGAATAGAAAAAGAAATTACTATAAAATATCTTCTCTTGTTTATGAATTCAAAACTCATCAACTTTTATTATGATTTTGTTTTTAATTTAGGAGCGCATTTAACTACAGAAATATCGGTAAGCAATATCAATAAATTACCACTAATTTTACCTGAAAAGTATGAGATTTTTAATCTAATCTCAGATATGATGGTACAGTTGAATAAGAGTAAGTTAATAAGAGAAGAAAATAAAGATATCATAAATTTCTTTTATGACCTAATTGATTGCTTAATTTATGAACTTGCTTTCAATCACAATTTGAAATTCAATACAAACTTGATAAATCAAATATCTCAATATTTAACTGTAGGTGATGTAAATTCAATGGGAAATATTCAAGAACATATTTTGAATATACAAAATGATGATGATATAAATAGAGATATGATTTTTATTAAAAATCATCAATGGGTTAAAATTATAGATAATTATCTAAGAAAATAAAAAATTAAATTTATTTATGCGAGGATATTATAACAGGGATAATCGTTCTTCTCGAATTTGATTTCTTAATTTATTTATATCAACAACTAATTGATTCCTTTTCTGTATCCATTGATCTAGTTGTTTATTTAATGTCTTTCTACTATTATTGAGTTGATAAAGAGAATTTTCAACACGTTCTCTTGTTCGAGTAATTTTCATATTTCCAAACATATCAAAGAAGAAATTATCTAAAAACATATCAAAAAATAGGTTAGGCGCTTCAAAATCAATATAAATATCATCAATAACATCTACCATATCTTTTGCACGTCTTACAAGAGTTTGAGCTTGATTGATTTCATGACGTGCTGTATTTAAATTACCATGTTTCATTGAATCAACAAAGAAACCACCTCTAAAAAAAGTATCCCACGTGCCCAGTCCTTCTGCTGATTTTAAACTGTTTACTGAGTTGTTTAGATAACTTTCTGCTTCACCTAAAAGTGAATCTGCTTGTCTAAAACTATTTTCAATATCTTGAGTTTTAGAAATTTCTTTTTGTAATTCTTCATATCGATATTCCAATGCTTTTAGATTATCTGTTGTTTTACCGGCAGTTATTTGAGTTAATAGCTTTTCCATTTCGGATTCTATTGTAGGAATACGCGATTTTAAAACTTGAATTTGATCTATTTCATTTTGAATCTCTTGAACCTCGTTTTGAAGATTTTTATATTCTTTTTCTACAAATTCGAAATTTGCTAATGCCTCTAGGTATTCTGTTTCTTCTTTTCGTTTTCTATCATCTAGATCCCCGCCTAATCGGGCTTTTAAAGAAGAAAAACTTACTTTTAAAAGAGAATCATAATCTTTTTTTTCTTTGAGCATAATATTTCGCACCATTTCAAGTTGATTATGCTTCTGATCTCTCGATTGAATCAAGCGGTTTAAATAAGCATTTTTTGAAGGCAATGTTCTAATTTCATCATTTATATCCCCAAATTCAAACTCTAATTCGTGATATCGATTAAGACCTTCAGATTCACTAATCCATTTAGAAGCATCTTCTTTTCTTACTTTTACACCACATTGTTCACAGTAGATTGCTGAACCATCAAGTTTTTTACCGCAATTATGACAAAACATAGAATTAACCTGATCATTTATTCAATATTAAACTAATATAGATATATAGCTTCAAAAAATTTTATCATTTTATATTATGATAATCTTTAGTAGTTCTTAATATTATAAAACATATATGAAACCAAATTTATCCTTTGAAATCAGTATTGTATTTGATGATAAATGTCCTAAGCCAGGATTTCTAACAGGTTTTGGATTTTCTGTTATGATATTTAATTATTTTACTGAAACATATTCCCTCTTTGATACAGGTGGTAAGAGTAATGTATTAATTCATAATATAAAAAAATTTAATGTGGATATCTCATCTATAAAAAATGTTATAATTTCTCATAATCATCATGACCATGCTGGAGGATTAGAAGGAATTCTTCGATTCAACCCTAATGTAGATATTTATGTTCCAATAAATAATTTGAAATCGTTTTTTAGGGCATTTCCTAATAGTCAATTTCATGGTATTTCTGAAATGATCGAAATTGAAAAAAACCTTGTAATTTCTGGACAAATTAAGGATTTTATACCTGAACTATCAGTATTTTTAAAAACAAAAAATAAAGAGTTAATTTTATTAGTAGGTTGTGCTCATCCCGGATTAGAGAAATTTATCATAAATGCTCAACATGTTTCTAAGATTAAAGCAATTATAGGTGGATTTCATGGATTTAATAAATTGTCATATTTAGAAAATATTGAATTAATAGGAGCATGCCATTGCTCTAGAAATGTAGATTTGATTAAAAAGACATTTCCTGAGCAATTTAAGCACATTTGTCTTGGAGATAATTACCATTTCTAACAATCTTACCTTTAATTTATTAACAATAAGGAAATCTATAATTAGTCTTGATAATTCTACTATATGATTCTATGTCAAAGACTAATTCTGCATCTCTCAAAGTTAAATTAAAAATACAAATAAATAATTTAATTAAGATTTATGAACAAAAGGCAGAATGTGGAATTTTTTTTAAGCTTGAACCTGAAAAATCTCCGTTAGAAATACTTGGTGTTTTAGATTTTTTGAAAGATAAGATCAAAAAATGGGGAAATACAAATCTCTTTAGTTATCAAGGAGATTTATTTAGGGAAGGTCCTACTCTTGTTGTTGGAGCTAGGGATTTAGAAGAAGCTTTAAGTATCATCTTTTACATGTACTTAATCAATATTTTAGATAATGAACAGGGAATGGATTATCTTATTAATAAAATTGGTAAGTCAAATGACCTTGAAGATTTTTTAAGAACTTTGATTTTAGGCAAAATAGAAAAAGGATATCCTACTAATCCAACTTTAGAATTAAAATTGATGGATCACCTAAATGGAATAGTAAGAAGCTAAATCTCTACCTTTTAGATAAATATTAGCAGATAATTAGCTAAAAATATTCATCTTTTTCCTTTTGATATTTTTGGAAAGTATAATTAGAGATATCAAGATAAGAGGGCTAAGGAAAGTTAAAAACCAATGTATTCCGTATAGATACATATCGATGATGAAACCTGCGACTATTGGGGTTAATCCAAAGCCCAATCCTACTATTATTTCATTTATTGTTGAATATTTTGAAGTATTTTCTGCTGTCCCGTATTCAAGCATAATTTTCATGCCAACACCATGAATTAATCCTAAAAATAAACCAACAATTGGAGTTATAATAGAAATATACCATATATCCCCTATAAGAGCAATTGTGAGGCTAATTACACCAATGATTATAACACTTACTAACGAATATAATTTCTTACTGTATGTTTTAATTGAATTTATCCATGTTAGACCAAGAAGTTGCATGAATTGTAATCCACATTGTGCAAGATAAGTGAGATAAGAAAATTCATTAGGCAAAGAGTAATCAACGAGAAATTGATACCCAAAAATGAAAATTGATTTTGATATTGCTAAGAACATTATACAAAGCCATGAAAAAATAATGGGAAATATAATCATAGGAGTATGTGAATTGACAGTTAAATCTTCTTTCATATCTAAGTGAGAGAGGGGATCTTCTGACTGATATATTACAATTTCTTTTGAAATATCTGGTTTTATTTCTCGTTTTATAAAGAAACTAACAGGGATTAATAGAAATGACAATAACCATGATATAATCATCGCAAAAAAATCGCTCCATATAAGAGCCCAAAAGAAACCAACAATAAGCCCAATTATGAATCCTGCATTCCAAGAAAGATTATAAAAAGAAAAATTCTTCTTTGACTTTTCAGCAGTACCTAATCTCTGCCAGATACTTAAAAGATTAAGTAAATTCGGCCAGAAAAATCCTAACGTCAATCCTAGTAATACTCGACATATAATTAAAAACCACGCTTCGGGATACACGATTTGAAGACCGGTGAAAATTGGTGTTGATATTGAAGTTAATATGAGTGCATTTCTTATACCTAAAAATTTATTGGTAATTAATTGCCCTAACATCGGAGCAAAAATATAAGTAATCGCTCCTGTTGAAGAGATAAAGCCTAAAACACTCGATTCAATCCCTATTTCAAATAATAAGTAATTAGATAAAGCCCTTTCAAAAATTGCAATATAAAATAATCTTACAAATGCGAGTAAAAACACTGGCCATGTTCTATAATTTGATTGATCTTGAACAGAATTGGCTTTATTCCACAGTGTCATTATTTTACTTTAATAGTATTGAGTTAAAAAAGAAAAATAATACTCCGTTCAAATATTTTTTTGATAGAATCGAATGAAAATTCTTTGATTGTTTTTTAACGATTTTATATTCTTTTTACCATAAACTTATTATTCTGTATTCCTTAAGAATCTTAATTGGTACAATATTAACCGAATATATATTGTAATATGGTTGTATCAATGGGAAAAGGAACTGTAAAATGGTTTGATAAGAAAAAAGGCTATGGCTTCGTTACCCCAGATGACGGATCTGCCGATATTTTTATTCATTATTCTGCTATTAAAGGTGGAGAAGATGAATTCAAGATTGTTTATGAGGGTGATATTGTTGAATACGAGATTACAGAGGGAAAAAAAGGTCCACAAGCTAGTAATGTGAAAGTAGTAGAAAAAGGTCCACGATCGAACTCCCGTAGCCGAAAATCTTTTTATTAATTAGTTAAAATATTAATTAAAAAAAGGAAAATGGTTTAAATATTAGGAATTTTGGAAGATCTGAAATATATGAAAATGAGTTTTTGGACTTAAATTTAGTAGTATTTTAATCTTACAGATTCCCTTTTTTTTATTTTTTAACTAATATAAAATCAAAATAGGTAAGGTTTAGTAACCTATAAAAGAATGACATTATCAAATTGCTTACTAAACCATTCTGGATTATCTGTGTGCACAGTAGTTATTATCTCAGGATCCATAATTTTATTTATGACTTAAATTGATAGAATTCCTATATAATTCTTATTAGTTTTTCAATAAGTTATAGTTCTAATTCAAAAAATTTTGCATTCTCAATGGGATTATAACAATAAGGAGCAATTTCTTTAAATCCTAAAGAATGGTATAAATTAATTGCTTCTTTCATAAAAGGTAAGGTATCCAAGCGCATATATCTATAACCATATTCTATTGCTCTTGTAATAATAGATTTTGATAATTCTAACCCTATTCTTTTTCTTCGAAATTCTGGACGAACATACAAACGTTTCATTTCACAAATATCATTTTCTAACTTTCTTAAAGCTGCGCATCCAGCCAATTTATTATCAAAATATGCTAATAATAGGCATCCTCTTGGAAGACAATAAGGTTTTGGAAGCCACTTTAATTCTTGCTTAAAGTCTTGAAAACTTAAATCAATATTAAGAGATTCACCATATTCAATAAAAAGGCTTCGAGCTTGATTTGTTAATTCTTTATCAAATGCTTCTCTGATTAGTATCATTATAATATCTTAAAGTAATTGATTAGAGACAATATTATTAGCTTCTTTAATTTAAAAAAGAATACTTTAAATAAGAATTATCAATAGCAAAAATAATGAATCAAAATATCCAAAAAAATCCTAGAAATCATTCTATATGGCTTGAATTTGTAATATTTCTACTGTTTTTATTGGGTCCTCTAACTGGAAATATAATAAATGTATTATTTGATGTTTTATCGAGTAGTTTTCATGTTTCAGCTGATGATTTATTCTTAGCAATTCCAGCATTTATGTTCCCCTTTGGGATAACACAACTGTTTTCTGGGGCAATTTCAGATAATAAAGGTAGAGTCCCCGTGCTGATAATTGGTTTGATCGTATTCGGAATTGCAATGCTGATTGCAGCGGTATCTTTTAATTTAGGAATGTATGTAATCGCAAATATTATCGGTGGAATAGGTTTTGGATTTATAAATCCAGTTCTTATAGCTTTAATGACAGACATCACTCCCCCAACAAATATAGCTAAAAAATTGGGATATTTGGGAGCAAGTGCTAATTTAGGAGTAGGTTTAGGTCCTCTAATTGCATCTCAAATGATATTTATTGGGTGGCAGTCAATTTATATATTATTCATAGTTATAACTTGCTTTTGTTTGGTATATTTTGCTTTTGCACGAAGGCCTCATCAAAATGTCCCAGAAAAGTCAGGAATTTTGATATTTTTATCCCAACTTTCAAAAGAATGGCGACGCTTCTCAGTAATACTAATGATATTATCTGCGTTTTTTATATCACATACCTATATCGCATTAAATATTTGGACATCTAGAGTACTTTCAGGAGTATTAGATACAAGAATAATAGGATTTATTCTTTGCTTATCTGGTGTTGGTGCTGCAACAACAGGAATTCTAACAGGTTTTAAAATTAAAAAGAATGGAGCTAGAATACCATTATTGATTGGTTCATTAATCTTATTATCCTCGTTAGTTATTTTATTAATTGTTGGAGATATAACAAATCCAGAAAGATTTTTATTATTAGCAATAGGTTGGATTCTTGCTGGACTTTCAGGAGGAATCTTATTTACAACAATAACTTACTATAGTCAAGTTTTATCACCTAAAAGGCGTGGAGCTTTAGCAGGATCATTAACTGCAAGTTATTTTACGGGTATTGCGCTTGTTCCATTCACCCTAGCGTCTTTTTCTGTTAATTTTGGGATTACAGGAGTTTATCTTGCGATATTAATGGCGTCTATTTTATTTATATTGGTTACATTGTTATTATATCTCTATTCCAAACGCATAGTTTCAGAAGAAATTAATTCTCGTAAATGATTAAAAATTGTCATTAAATTATTACTTTTTTAAAAACAGAGAAATGTTAATGCTTAACCTTCCTTTTAAATCGTTTTTCTTTTGTATCTAAAGATTCTTTTTCATTGCGTATAATTTTGAAAACATTACTTTTTTTCTCATTAGCTTCTAGAGCTTTTTCAAGTTCTTCTTCTAATTCATCATCTAGGAAGTCTTTATCATTCACAAATTTTAAAAATTAAAGGAAAATAAATATTTTTTTTATTTAGACATTCAAGATTTTATCATTATTAACATCATTTTGAATTTCTCTATTGCCTTTAATGCGTGTGGCTCATTTGCAGGCATAATAATCATCTGACCAGTTTTTAAAATGAATTTTTCTTTTGAAATTATTATTTCTGCTTCGCCATTGAATATATAAACAAGTGCATCGAACGGCGCAGTATGTTCACTTAAGCTTTCACCTTTATCAAATGAAAATAAAGTTACTGTTCCTACATCTTTATTTATTAAAGCTCGACTAACAACCGATCCTTCTTGATAATCAAGTAAAGAGTTCAAGTTTAAGATACTCTTTTTGATATTTTGATTGCTCATAAGCTACTCTTTTGCTATTTTATTTTATAATAATTAAAAAGCAATATATGATTTAAATCTAAAACCGAACATGTTTAAAAAATTAAAGAGTTACTAATCTTTTTGAAGGGATAGGATTTTTAGATAAGTTTAATTAATTAAAAATTAATCTACATTTCTAGGGGAATCCGCCACTCACGACCACACTCACCACATTTATATTTCTTGCCGTACATTCTTGGATATGCACTGATTAGATGTGTTCTGTCAATATTTTCATAGATAAGAGCTTTATTAGTATTTCCACATATAGGACACTCTCGTCTTGATATACCTTCTATTATAGGCCCCTTACCCATTTCTAATGGAACTGTATCTGAAGAAAAATCTGAACTAGAAACAATCACTTCTTTTTCTGGGGTTGATATAGGTGTTATTGGTTCATATCTAACTTCTAGAGGCTTTAATTCCTTAATTGGTTCTTTGGGTCCAAGAATGATTTTAATCTCTTCTTCTAATTCAGCAATCCTGATCTTTAAACTCTTATTTTCTTCTCTCAATTTATTTATTATGAGATTCGGATCCTTTCCATCAATATTCTCTTGACTCATCTTTCTAATATTTTAAATTTAATTATAAGTAATTTACTTATCTTCATTAAAGATATAATAAAGTTAGTATTAAAAAGCTTAAGGAATCTGAAAACTTATAGATAATTTCAAATATTAACAACTGGTTCTATGAAAGAAGAGAGATGTGAATAAACAAAAAAAATTATATACTTGTAATTAATCTATTTTTATAATATTTGACTCTTCTTATGAGAGACTGCTATGCAATTATTTAGTATTAGTGAAAAAGGAGAACTAAATCAGTTAGGTAGGTTAAATTTTAAGGAAAATGATGTATATCTTGTTGATGACAAAGAGAAAAATACAATTTATATTTGGGTCGGGTTAGAAGTATCACAATCACAAAAAGATATAACAGCTGATATAGCAAGAAAGATTGATAAAGATCGTGGTGGGTCTGTAAAAATTTTAATCATGAAACAAAAACGAGAATATGGCTCCTTTTTAGCGATGATGCATAATCTTGAAAAGGGGCTTATACCAGGTAAAACAATTGAGCGCAGACCAGAATTTATATTTAAGACTCCTCCAGAAGAAATCAAATCAATAGGACTTGATGGAATACCGAAGGAAAGAGAAGTTACGACTGAGGAGAGAATAATAAAATGGCTTGAACAAATTAAAGCTCATCGAAAGATTAAACCATTAAAAGAAACACAAGAATCTACCAGTACTGTCAAATTTGTTAAGTTTGAAAAGCCCACATTCAAATTCGAAGCTAAAATTGAACCTGAACTAAAAGAAGCACCTGAACCAATAACAGAATCTGAATCAATACTAGAACCTGTACCAGAAATCATTGAAGAAGAACCAGAAGAAAATGACCTTAAATATCAAATTAGAGAAGCAGCATATTATTTATCTCTAAAAGGTTATACCTATGACGAACTATGTTGGATTTTGGCCGAAAAAATTCAAAAAATCAGCCTTAACATGCCTTCAATTGAAGATATTAAACAAAAGGCAGAACAGGTATTTAAATCTTCATGCACTTATGATGAGTTATGTTGGTTAAACGCTGAATTGGACATATTAACAGAAAAAAGCTATCTTGAAAAGGAGAAGAGAAGATTTGGACATTAAAAAAGGCGTCTAAAATTCTAATTATTTTTTTACTCTGAATAGAAGTATAGTTCTAATAGATAATATAGAAGAACTCTCTTTATATATTTTAGGGGTACCAATATCTAATGTTAGTTAATTTTAAATACTCTTTTTGATTTTCTAATACACAAAATTTTTACAAAAATAAAAGGAAATTACAATGGAAAATAGTAATGAAATGAGTGATGAGAAATTCTGGACCAGTAAGATCAAGGAACACTGGAAAGTATTTATCGTAGTTATCATCGCTGGAGTTTGTTTAATATTAGGAGCTATTACTGTGATATTTTGGTATATCAATTCTTCTCCTATTGGAAATTATGGTGCATGGACATTAGATCAATGGACTCTCGATGCATTGTTAGCTTCTTTTATTCTTATCTTTTTGTGGGAACTTTTATTTATAGGAGTCCCAGCTGGTTTATTCTTTAGCATAGGAGGATATCTATTTTGGCGTAGATTACCTGAAGAAGAAAAACAAGCATTTAAGAGTAGAGAAAAGAATAGAAAAAATGCTAAAACTGCTGGTGGAGGCGGTGGAGGTGGTTTTTTTATGTTCTTAGCATATTGTATATACCACGGTGTAAATGGCACATTCCACACCACATTTGGTACTTTTGGCTATGCATTTTGGGTTAGTACTTTCTTCTTGACTGTAATGTGGATAGTAATTGTCATTGGTATACCTGTAGCGATTATTCTTCTTATCGTTTATTTTGCCTATTGGAGAAAAAAAACTAAATAAAAATTAAAAAAAAACTTTTTTTATCTTTTTTTAATATTAAAAAAATTTTAGATTTTAGGTTGAAAAACCTTCTTTTTTATTAAATTAAGTATTATTTCAGCTTCTTTTGCGTAAAAACCTTTTCTTATAGAGAGGAGATTTGTGACGATAAAATAGTCTGTGCTTTTCTTTTTCATAAAACTTTTTGCTCTATTCAGCATTGATTTTTCATCTGATTTTAATTTAACCGGTTGTTCGACTATTTTCAATGGGTAAATCAATGAAGTCTGAAGATGTTGTTCAAGTAAATCTCTAATTCCTATAAACGCATCAAGATTTCCTTTGAAATTTTCTATTTGACTTCCATATTTATTATCAATATCATATGAAAGAGTTTTAATTGATTCTAAAAAGTCTTGAGAGGGATTTTCTTTCATAATTAGTAAGATTCTGAAGCTTTTAAATTCTGACATAAGAACTTTTGATTGATGGTATTCCAATTTTATTGTTTGAGATTGTTCATCAGCACCGGTAAGCTCAATTCCAAATGTTCGAATTGCTTCTAAAAATCCAGTTATTAGAGATGCATCAATAGTTTTTGTTGCAAGAATCTGCTCGTAAACGTTTAATCCTGACTTCTTATGGATTATTATAAAATAATCTAAGTTTAGGACATCCATGTATTTATTGAATATTTTTTGTCTATGTGCTTCATGCTTCAATTTGGAATTCTTAGCCACTTTATACGTGGTATAACTGAATATTGAAATGAAAGCGATTACCCCAACAATAATAACAATTAACATTGGATCCAAAGTAAAAGGAATAATAATTTCATATTCTTGAGTAATTACGCCTCCTGCTGTTCCATTATGCCAAAATACATAGGCTTTATAAGTTCCTGGATAGGGATTGTTTGAAAGTTGATAACTTATCAATAAATCTTCTACTCGAATTGAATCTAGTACATAGGTAACATCTGATTGAGCAAGGAAACCTAAAGAATTAACTAATCTGAAAGTTAAATTTCCAGGATTTATTGGAGCAATAACAGAAAATTGGATTTGTTGTCCTGGTCCGAATTCAGTTGTAGGCACATTTAAGGAAAGTGGGATGTTTGGAGAGTTTGCTGTTATTCTCCAATTAGAACCTTCAAGAATAGTATTATCTGGTATACTGACAAAATAGTTTGTTGTATTTACAATAACTTGTGAAGTTATATCCATCCAGCCTCCTCCTATGTCTCTAAAGACTCTTAGGTTATACCAACCTAAGGGATATTTAAATTTAATAGAATAATTACTAAAACTTCTTTGTATATCAGGCTCAATAGTCCAATTATTTGCTGAATTTTCTTGGATTAGCACATTTCCAGTGGTATTTAGAAGATTTCTTAATTTTAATTGATACTTTAGGTCAAATAATGGAGTTATTGAGCGGTTATTAGTAACAGGAATATGAAATACATCACTATTAGGAGAAATAGTTTTATTTAATGAAAAACTTCCATCTGCATTAATTGGATAAGAAATCCCCTCAATATTCAAAGACATGTTTATTTCTTGAGGATTATATGTTCTATTAACTCTCTGGATTAATTTATATAATAAAGGTTCTCCTGTTGCTTCGAGATTCCATTTAGAGCCATCATACTTGGATGTATGTAATTTTGTATTAACAGAATTTGAGTCATTAAAGTACCAATAATATGCTGTTTTTTCTTGAGGGATTAATTGTGAACCATTTAATGTGAGGTAATATTGTCCTGGAACCAGAGAAACTTCATTTTCAAATGTTTGAAGATACCAATTAGGAATTGTTGAGATATTGAACAAATTGGAACTTATGATGTTAGCGTTAGGAGTATCAGTACCACTATCATATCCAGTCAATTGAAAATGTAGTGGTGTAGTTGGAGTTTGTATACTTCTATAACCAAAAATATAGGCACCAAAGATAATTGTAGGTTCAGTAATATTGACTTGTACTCCCCAACCTTTAAGACCATTACCAACTGTTATTTTTGAGCTACCATCACTTAAAGCCTCAATTGTCTTAACTTCCTCACCTAATCTAATATCTGTGAAATTCATCTCCATAGTTGTAATATTCCAGGTTTCAGAAGCTAATGGAATGTCAATGGAAGTTATATTATTACTATTGCTTATATATTCTGAGAGTTCAGTGATTATGAAATCTGAATTTGAATATAAGGAATCATGATCAATTTGAGCATATGATTTTTTCACTAAAAAATTTAAAGAGATTAAAGATAAAAAAAGAATGAATATAATTAAATAGTATTTTTTGACGATTTTCCTCATAATTAACCCTAAATATTTTTTTGAAAATTACAATTCAGAATTAATATCTTAATCTATATCTGATTATTTAAATTTTAATTAAATATCCTAAAACCTTTACAAAATTTTAAATCAATAATCTAAATTTAATTCAAAAGTGTAAAGAAAATTTGATTTAAATATTATTTGGGTATAATTTTCTCCGTAATATTCAACTAATTAATAGTCTAATTAGTGAAATACTTACTCTATTATTTCAATAATTTTTTTATCAATCAAATTCAGTATTGCTTCTAAATCTTTGGGACTGCACTCTTTTTCGAGCAGTAAAGAGGATAGGTAAAAAGTATCCGAATTTCTTTTTTTCATAATTGATCTTGCTTTACTTATCATTTCTCTTCCACTTGGATTTATTCTAATTTTATCTGAATTTGCTAGATTGGTAAGTTTTGTTGGATAAGTAAGAGTTGTATTAAGATGTTGTTTTAAAAATTTTTCTATTGATTTAAATGGTTTAATGTCACCATTAAATTTATCAATTGCCTCACCAAAATATTTATAGACATCATAGGCCAAATCTTCAAGTGAATATAAGAAATTAGAGGAAGGAGCTGCTTTCATTATTAAGATGAGTCTTATATTTACGAATTCAGTCATTATTATGATTGAATCCTTGTATTCTAGCTTTATAGTCTGGGAACTATCTTCAATTTTGATCAATTCAATACCAAAATTATGAATTGCTTGTAAAAATCCCGAAATCATAGCTGCGTCAATTTTTTTCTCTGTAAAATCCTGTTGATATATATTTAAGCCAGATTTTTTATCTGAAACAATAACATGATATAAATTTAAAACATCCATACATTTATGGAAGAGTTTTTGCTCTTCTTCCATCTTTCTAATCCTATATTTCTTGATCGTTCGATAAGACATCACTCCAGCAGTAATCCCTGTAATTGCAATTGTTATACCAATAACGATCCAAATAGGAGGTATAGTAAATGGAACGTTGACTTTAAATTCTTGAGTTATTATTCCTCCCGCTGTATCATTATACCAAAAAACGTAAGCCTTATAAATTCCTTTGTGAGGATTGGCTGAAAGTTGATAATTAAGCAAAAGATCTTCTGTTTCAATTGATTTGAACATATATACAACATCTGATTGAGCTAGAAAACCTAAAGAATTTACTAACCTAAAAGTTAAATTTCCAGGATAAATTGGAGCAATAACAGAAAACTGAATTTCTTGGTTAGGTCCGAATTCAGTTGAAGGCACATTTAACGAAAGCGGAATATTTGGAGAGTTCGCTGTTATTCTCCATTCAGCTCCATCTGAGATACTCCCATTAGGAATGATAATCCCGCTTGTATTAATATTTATATTAATTTCTGATGTAACATTTTCCCATGTCAATCCTATTTTCCGATCCAGCGTTAAATTATACCAATTTTTTGGAAAATTGAATTCTACATAATAATTTGATGTAATTCTATTGAATATTGGTTCTAATGTCCATTTATTATTCAATTCTTTAATATTAGCATCTGTAGTGACATTAAAGTTATTTATCAGAGTAATTGAATAATTATAATTATAATTTAATATCAGAGATTGATTAATCGAGATTGGTATGTTTAAATCAATCTCCTCAGAGGAGTAATTTAAATTAGATAAATTTAAAAACCCATTCCCTTTCGTCAAGCCATCTATTATTTGATAATTATCTCCATTAACCTGAGCAGACATATTTAATTCTGAAGGAAAATAAAATTGATTTGGATTAGAAACTTTCAATTTGCATAAAAAACTTGAGTTTACAGTGCCTAGCGTCCAGGAGGTTATATAAGAGGATGTATGTAAAAAAGGAATTTCTGGATCCAGACTGTCTATCTGCCAAAAATACTTTGCATCAGGATTGGTAGGTATATTTGTTCCATTCATCACAAGTGAATAATTTCCAATCGGTAGAGTAATAGGATTTGAAGAAAAATCTTGATAATACCAATCTAAATCAGTAGATATATTTAAATCGATTGATCTAAGAATTGTACCATTAGG
Organism: Promethearchaeota archaeon; assembly: GCA_048938855.1. Taxonomy (GTDB): domain Archaea; phylum Asgardarchaeota; class Lokiarchaeia; order Sigyniarchaeales; family SOKP01; genus Loki-b32. The sequence continues at coordinate 10,111 of JBHLLT010000018.1, read as the reverse complement.
GCTCAAATTAATTCCGTTAAACCCTTGAAGTTGGAATTTAATTGTATCGTTTGCTTGTGGGGTTTTATATCCTTTGATGTAAACACCTAGTAAGTCCGTAACTGCCAAAATTTTAATTTGCATCCCTAATGCAAATGTCCTGAATACAGTATTTTTATTCCATATCTGGCTCTGCCCTGATTCAGTCTCTTCTATAACTTTAGTTTCACTTCCTAAACTTATGTCAGTAAAATTCATTTGAAGATTTGAAATTGACCAATTAGGTTCTGGTAAATCGATGATTATTGAACTAGCATTCTCTTTTCCTCCTTCGATTTGGCAATATTCATTAAAAGGCAATTTAGATGAAAATGAAAAATCTTCACCACTAAGCTGAGCACTTGAAAATGAGATTATATTATTTGAAATTAGAAAAAAATTGAATAAGATAAATACAGTAATTATGATTTTATCTTTTCCAGTAATATTTTTAATCATTTACCCCTAATACCCTTAAACTTATCTTAATTCTATAAAATAAATTAATTTATTTATATCTTCCGTTAGTTTATTTAACATATAAAATTAAAGCTTATAAAAATTAGGGTAAATATAATATAAAAAAAGTTAAGATTTTAGTGGGCGTTCTTTTCTAAGTGCTGTTAGTGTCTTATCTTTGGGTTCAGGAACAAAGCGGAGTACAATAAAGATTCCAATAAAAGCCGCTAAACTAAGGAGCATACCAGTCCCCAGTGCTTGTAGAGAAATAAATGGATTACTAAAGGGATCTGCGCTAAATGGATTAAGCCAATCAGATATCACACCAACAACAAAACCTCCTAATCCTAATCCACGGGCAACTGAAAATATTATAGAATTCGCAGAAGCTCTTATTTCAGTATCATATAATTCAGAAGACCAGACTCCAAAGATTCCATGAAGGCCAAAACCAAGTGTAATAAATACAGATGATATTAGTAGTATATTATCATTAAAGAGAAATTTTGTAAAAACCGCAAATAGTATGCCACCAAATATTCCTACTAAATTATCTACTAAAAATGCTTTTTTTCTCCCAATGTAATCGCTCAGAAATCCAAAGAAAATTAACCCTAGAGCAGCAATTACCATAAGAACTAACATGAAAAGTCTTGAAGCGCTTTCATAATTAATAACCCCAGCATTAGCAAATAAGTATTGGAAAAACGTAGGTGCAAAATCTACTAAAGCATGATATGCTAATTCTGCCAGCCAAAATAGGAGAATTAGCAATAATGTTAATTTTAACCATTTTCTACTAAATAGTTCTCTTATCCGTAATTTCTGTTTAACTTTCCTCTCTTTCATAATATGATCATATTCTGACCAGATCGCGGATTCAGGGAGAGCGAACCAAAAAAGAACTAAAAAGGGAAGTGGAAAGAGAGTTGTTAGAAAGCAATATTGCCATTGACCTATCAATAATGTTGCGATAATTGCTCCAATATAGCCTATTACAAATGTTGAATGAACTAATCCTCCTGCTGCACCTCGCCTCTTGGAAGAAATATATTCAGAAATTAATGAAAAAGAAAGTCCCCAACTCACCCCTAAACCAGAAATCATTCTCATTATAGCGAAGAGTATAAATTGATTTGCTGGAACTAATGAAGTTAATGAAGAAAAAACTGCATCCCAGGCTATAGAAAGAATTAAAGCATTTTTCCTCCCAAATCTATCACCCAATTCACCAAATAATATAGCACCAGGAACTGTAAATACAAATTGCAATGAAATTACTAAACCAATAGCGGCATCTGTTACTCCAAAAAAGGTTTTTAATTGTGGTGCTAATAACGTAATTATCACTAAGGAATATCCATCATGCATCCAAGCAATAAATGCCGCTAATAATATAACTAAAGTCGTAAATTTTGTAATCTTTTTAGCATTACTCATATAAATCAATTATTATTGTAAAATTAGAATTCTAATATCTAGATATTAAACGATCTAGTATTTAAAAATTTAAAATAATAAGAGTGCTATTTCGAATACTATGTTCCAGCAATTCTTTTGGGGTATTTTGTTTGAGCTCTAAGATTTTCATGTAGAAGTTTATTGACTAACTGGAACCTTTTATCCTTAAACTCTTCATTATACCATAAATTATTAATTTCAAGTGGATCATTCTTTCTATCAAATACATCTCCAAAATTATCTAAATCCCTATAAATAGTTAATTTGTATTCTTTTGTTATAAGATGGCGCAATCTTACGTTAAGAGCCCCTACTTCTTCATCATTTTCGATGAAACAACAATCCCGTGGTTGAATATCAATATTTTCAGGATCTTTTAAAACGAGAGTCAGATCATATCCTTGCATATTAGGTGGTTGATGGTGTTCATTTATCCCTAATATATTTAAGAGAGTTTTAGGGTAATCAATAGAACTCATTAAGGCATCTGTTCTCCCTGAGTTTGTTAATTCTGGTACTTTCCATATCATAGGTATATGAAAAACACCATTATAAGTCGAAGGGCCTTTGAAAAGCATTCCATGTTCACCCATTAAATCGCCATGATCACTCGTAAACACTACTATTGTATTATCTGAATATCCTAGCTTTTCCAGAGCCGCTAAAATCTGACCTATACTATGATCAAGTAATGAAAGAGTCCCATACGTATATGCAATAAATTTTTTTGCCTCTTCTTCCGTTGTTTCTCTTAAAATAGCTCCAGGCATTATATTAATATACGGTGCTAAATATGGATGACTCCGTAGAATCTTAAGGTCGCTAAAGTTTTTAGGCAATTCAATATCTTCAGGTTTGTACATATCCTTATACCTTCCTGGAGGCCAAACTGGTTGATGTGGGTCAGGGAATGAGCAATGAACATAGAATGGTTTTTTACCATAATCTCCATTAGCATGTCTTTCAAGAAAGGCGATGGTTTGATCTTTCACATAAGCAGTCGAGTAAAGTTCGACAGGCAATTCATGTTCAGTAAATATAGCAAAAAAATTATCATTAGTTTTCCATCTATTCCGCATTTTCTTAGCATGCTTAGGGGATTTTTCTTCCAACCAATCTAAATAATGACCACATAAGCATGCTCCATGACCTAATACGGTTTCAACTTCATTATATCCATAATAGGGAATTGGAAAGTTCTTACCTACGAACTTATTAGTTCCATCTGGAAATACCCAATCCTGAAAACATTCGGCAGATTTATAATAAGATTTATAGGGTGCTACATTAAATTGATGATGAAGTTTTCCAAATGCTGCGGTATACCATCCTCTCTTAACAAGAGTTTGAGTTATTGTAGGAACATCTTTTGATAAAATCATGCCATTACTTCTTACTCCATGGACGTTTGGGTATAATCCCGTTAGTAATGTTGCTCTATTGGGCATACACATTGGATTAGTACAAAATGCATTAGTAAAATGTACTCCTTCACTTGATAATTTGTCAAGATTAGGCGTTTTTAGTAGAGCATTTCCTGAGCAACCCATATGGTCATATCTCTGTTGGTCAGTGTTTATAAATAACACATTCAATTTTTCACTCATAATAATCAAAAAATCTTGGACATTTTTAAAATTCAAACTAAAGCATAAAAACTATATTTCATTAATGTCAAGTCCCCGCTATACGTTTAGGATATGGAGTTTGAGCTTTAAGATTTTCTTGTAGTAGGCTATTCACTAATTCAAATCTCTGATTTCTAAACCTTTTATCATTCCATAAATTATTCAATTCATGAGGATCATTTTTTCTATCATAAATATCTCCGAAATTATTTAGTCCAGAATAAACCGTTAGTTTATAATCTTCCGTAACAAGGTGTCTTAATCGAGCTCTAAAAGGACCAATTTCCTCATCATTTTCTATTAAGATATTCTTTCTAATGGTCCTTTTTGGATCTAATAGAATTGGTGAAATATCATATCCTTGCATATCTAGAGGTTGGTATCTTTCCTTTATATCTAGAAGATTTAAGATTGTTTTAGGATAATCTATTGAACTTACTAGGGAATTAGACACTTCTCCTGGCTTTGTAAATTCTGGTACCTTCCATATTAAGGGAAGTTGTAAAACTCCATTAAAAGGGCAAGGACCCTTGTATAAAAGGCTATGCTCACCCATTAAATCTCCATGATCGCTCGTAAAAACCACAATAGTATTGTCTAAAATTCCTAATTTCTCCATTGAAGCCAAAATTAAGCCAATACTATAATCTACATATGATATTGCAGCATAAGTTAATCTCGTTATCTCACGGACTTCTTGCTCTGTACTTTCACGTAGGAATTGTTTTCTAAAGGGAGGATTTCTTAAATGATAACCCATAAAATCATGATTATACAAGTTTTTAATATTATTAAAATTAGCAGGAAGATCGATATCTTTCTGTTTATACATATCTTGATAGCGTTTAGGTGGATATAGTGGATAATGGGGATCAGGAAAAGAACAATGTAGATAGAAAGGGTTATTTCCATAATCTCCTTTTGTATATCTTTCTAAGAATGCTAAAGTCCTTTCTGTAACCCAAGTAGTATTATATAATTCTTCAGGAATGGGATCACAGAAAAGATTAAAAAGATTATCATAATTTTGAACCCTAATTTTCATATCTTCAGCTATTTGAGGATCTTTTTCCTCCAACCATTCTGTATAATGCCCAGCACATACAGAACCATTTCCAGAGATAACTTCAACTTCCTTATATCCATAATACGGTAAAGGAAAATTATCTCTAACTGGATAGCTCTTATCTCTATTTAGAACCCAATCAGTTAGACTTTCTGCGGATCTACTCTTATGTTTAAATGGAGCTAACCAATATTGATGATGGATTTTGCCAATTGCAGCTGTATACCATCCCCTTTTACTAAGAGTTTGAATGATTGTAGGAATGTCTTCTCTTAAATTTATTCCATTACTTCTAACACCATGAACATTTGGATACAGTCCAGTAATTAAGGTAGCTCTATTCGGCATACAGATAGGATTAGTACAAAAATTATTAATAAATCTAACTCCCTCCGAAGCTAATTTGTCAAGGTTAGGAGTTCTAACTATGGGATTACCAGCACAACTCATATGGTCTGCGCGCATTGCATCAGTGATTATAAATAAAACATTTAATTTTTCACTCATATGTATCAGATTAAATTATCTCAGAAAAGTGATTAATTCAATTATATGATCTAATCTTATAATATCAATACGACACATAGAAATATATAGCTATTGGATTATCCAAAAGGCGAAATTGACTAATTTATCTAATCTTAATCTTGTAAGGAAATATTTTTCTCAAGAATTTCTTTTAAGTTCATTGCAGAAGCTAAAAAAACATATGGTTTATATGATTCTGAATTTTCTTTTTTATTACTTTCAATAAATTCATATAGTTTTGTGAGGAAATCTTCTAAAAGTTCTCTCACTTTATTATATTGTGATTCTGAGAGAAAAATTATTGAATTAAAGAATGCCTTATTTTCAAGAATTTTTTTTATAGGTTCAGTTGTATCGTCTAAAGATGATAAATTTTCATAAAATCTAAATCTTGATTGATGGATATTTTTGCTGTATGTCTCAATAACTTTTTCACCTTCGATTATTTTTTCACTAATAGTTTTATCAATTCCAATTGAAAGGAGATCATCAATAGTCCCTGTTATTTCCCCTGTAATCAATGAAGGACATGGTTTATTTCCAATTCCACAAACAAATGCATTATCACCACTATCAACATTCCTTAAGGCATAGATCTTTGCGGG
>JBHLLT010000018.1:0-4246 GCA_048938855.1 Promethearchaeota archaeon | reverse complement strand
CATGGTTTATTTCCAATTCCACAAACAAATGCATTATCACCACTATCAACATTCCTTAAGGCATAGATCTTTGCGGGAATACTACCCCTAACTTTTTCTTCCCGTTTTACTTCAATTAATCCAATCTCTATTAACTTTTGAAGATGATGATGTACTGTGGATTTACTCTTTTCAAGCTTTTTACATATCTCAGAAAAACTTAATTCTGGATACATTGATAATAGGCCCCACATTTGAAAACGAGTATCATTCTGGAATAATTTGACGGGATCAAACTGTTTTTTTCTGCTATTACTCATTATAATCAGATTTTTTTTTCTTTATATTAATATAGATATAATTTATATTTATATATTTCGAACGTTCTAATTATTTTTAGTTAAAATGGTATATTGTTTCCTTGATCAATATATATTAGGTTTCCTTCATTCGAAATATTTATATATAAACGTTCATATCTAAAATTATCGAAAATAAATTATCTTTTAATAAAAAAATAAGAGGAAGAAAATTATGGCAAATATAATTTTAGTATTAATAGGAGCAATTCTAACGATGGTATGGGGAATTACACACCTATTTCCAACAAAAAATGTTGTAAGGGATTTTGGTGAAATATCAGAGGATAACAAAAACGTAATTACGATGGAATGGATTATTGAAGGAATGTCTTTAATATTTATAGGATTGCTAGTATTAATTATTTCATTATTGGGTGGATTTCATAATGAAGTAGTAATATATGTGAATGTGATTAGTTCTATAATGCTTTTTAGTTTAGCGTTAGTATCATTATTTACGGGATTTAAAGTAAATTTTATTGTATTTAAACTATGCCCTGTAATATTTACTGCTTCAGGAGTGTTAATTTTGTTAGGAAGCTTTTTATAAAATCCTAATCAATCCGTTTCTATTAAATGTTTTATACTTTTTTTTGTTCTATTCTAATATTTCTTTTTTCTAATTCCTTTTTCATTTTTTCAAGATTTAGATCTGGACAACCTTCAGGTGGAAATAAACCATGTGAAACGATATCATTATTTAATATCATTTGGGCTATAATAGAAGCGGGCACTGAAGTGAGTTTGGCAACTTCACCAATAACCGCAAAAGATAGATGAGTCTTTTTCTGATTCTTTTGACCAATAACATCAGTTCTAAAAGAAGAAATTATCTCTCTCTCTTCAACTTTCCCTGTTATTAAGGGAAGAATCTTCAGAAAGAATTTGCAGACTAATTTCATAATTTTTTCATGCTTATTCACGATTATTTTGTCAAGTATTTTAGTTAACATTATATCTGATTCTGGAAGAATACCTCCCTTACAGATTGCTTCATTCGTTTCTATATAGAGAGGAAGTGTTACGGGTTCAGGATGCCCAACATAATATAAAGGAGCTGATCCTAATGGAGGGGGAAATTCAACAACTTCCCTATCAGATAGAGCTTTAATTTTTCTCCATTCTCCACTAATATATTGTGGAACCTTTCCCATAGCAATATGAGCCCAGTGAGCCAATTGCCCAAAACCAATAGTTTCACCTGAATCTTCAAACCATAAGACTCTTATAGAGTCAATTTTGTCTAATTGATTTGCGCCAATTTTTGCCATGATATTTGTCAGTCCTGCAGAAGCGCCAGAATTAATAAGAAAGGTTAAGTTTTCACGTTCTACATACTTGTTCATTTTTAAAAAGGTCCGAGTAGCATCGTGATCATCACATATATCCACATAATTGATTCCTGCTTGAATCGCTGCTCGTGGAACCCAATCCTTAAACATAAAATATGGTCCTATATTATTAACTACTATTTTGTGATTTTTAAGAAGTTCCACCAACTTTTCAAAGTCCATAACATCTAATTTATAAAAGGTGGCATTAGTACCCAACTTCTCAGCAAGCTTTTTACCTTCAAATTCTCTTATATCTGCTAGAGTAACTTTCAATCCGCTCTTCACTAGATCATAGGCAATATACCTTCCTATTTCTCCACATGCTCCCAAAATTATTATACTCATTATTTACCTCTTTTTCTATTTATAATTTCTTGAAAAGAATACCCTCTTGTTTTAAGAATACTATCATTAATATTGACCATACAAGATCATATGGTATAGCAAAGATAAATATCAGATAAAATTGAGGATATTCGATAATATTTAATAAACTAAAGATAACCATAACAACTCGTATCAAAATATTTAATAGGGGAATAATCAAATATTTCTCCATATCTCGTGTAGAATATATTAGAAGAATTCCATAACAAAACATAAATATCCCTGCCATTTGGGTAAAAATTGGTATATTTTCAAGTCCAATCTGTTCAAAAAATAAATCCAATATAAAAAATAACAACCCTATGCCAATTTCTACAATTCCCCCGAGAAATAATAATATTTTAAGGATTTTAATAGTATTCATAAGTTTCTATTAATTTGTTCTTGTTTTTAACAATTTTTAAGAGGTGTCATGAAACCTCCAGCATTTCTTTCCGTTAGTGAAATCATAGATTTACATTCTTTTATTTGAACCTCTTCATCGAAGTAGAATTTTCCTATCTTGTTTGCCTTTGAATGTAATTCATTAATTAGATCTTTCTCGATGGAATGAAATAAGTGGTATTTAATTATAGGTTCTGGTTTATCTTCAATATCCCACACACCAACTGCTTCTCCATCCAAAAATATTGCTGATGTTGCATTTCCTGAACGGTCAAACATCTCATTATAATTCTTAGAATTGATATATCTCTCCCGCTCCTTATATCCCATTGGATATGGATCAAGTCTAGGTAGTAATGATAATGAAGGTTTATCATAATTAGTTAGATTTCCCATCAATTCAATATCAGATTTGAACAAAATAAATGTTCCTTGAATTGAAGAGATTTTAATATTGCTGAGTTCCGATTCGATTGTACTCAGAATTTTTCTTATTTCTGTTTTAGTTAGACCTGTCCACCAAGAAAGATCGTTTTCAGTAGCAGGACTATAACATCTTAAATAATTCTCTACTAAGATTCGAATTGCAAGAGATTTATTTTCTATCGTTAATTCCATATCCGGGAAATAATTGCTGAATTTGGAATATCTATTTCTTCTATCTTTCCAATCATTTATCGGCTGCCCTCTAATTAATAATCCGTTATTACACATTAATTGTATAATTGCCGGAATGTTTAACTTTGAATTTAATTCTTTCCTTATTTCCGATGCAGATAATTCTTTTCCTTTTAAGAGATTTAATATCTCTATTGAAACTTTATTATATTCGGATAATGAAATTTTATGAAATTCCATATATTTTACGAAATTTTTTTCAATTAATTTAAAGGTTGCAGTATAAACTATTGGGATCATCTTCCTAGTTTGGATAAACAAGGTTCTACGCATCCCTCGAATTCGACCAAGAGATCTTTTCACGAATAATTCTTTTTCTAAGTTTTCCCTTTTGAAATTATTTGTCCTTTCAAACAGTGATAAGTAAGAAGTTGTAAGTTCTGTAGAATGAAGTCCACATATATCATCTGTAATCTGTATTATATCATCAATTTTTGAATTAGGTGTAAGATGATGTTTGTGTATAACAAATTTGTTTACGTTATTCAGTTCAAAAGTTTCCATGAACAATCAATTTTAGTCTGTTTAAAATAAAAAAAAGCTTAAAATTAAGATTTGAGTTTCTTAAGCAAGAAAGCAAAATTTTTACCTAAATTTTTAAATGTTCTAATGCCCTCTTCATCATCTAATACCTCTCCGGGATTCCTTCCAATACCTAAATTCCAATAACTTGATCCTACAACAAACATTTGTTTGATAAGAAAGAAGTAATTTATGCTTGAAAATACATGATTTGCACCAGCTCTTCTAACCGCTACAACTGCTGCTCCTACTTTATATTTTAAATGCCCCCCAGTAGCATAGCCTGCACGTTCTATTAAAGCTTTGGTGCTTGTTGATAAATCAGAAAAATAGGTAGGAGAACCTATAATAATTCCATCTGCTTCAAGCATTTTTTGAATGTATTCATTCATATTATCTCCTTCGATGATACATCTCTGGTCGTCATTATCTATGCATTGATAACATGCTGTGCAACCTTGTAATCTTTTATTACCAATCCATATTATTTCACAATCTATACCTTCAGTTTCCAATTCTTCCCTTACAATATTTAAACATTCATACGTATTTCCCTTTTTTCTTGGACTTCCATTAAATAATACTACTTTCATTGTTTTT
>JBHLLT010000048.1:0-14650 GCA_048938855.1 Promethearchaeota archaeon | reverse complement strand
ATATCTGAGTGGAAAAGCAGAAGAAGGCGGTAAGTTTAAATCAAGAAAAGAACGTGCAATCGAAAAAGAATTGGAAAAAATGAGAAAAAAAGCAGAAAAAACTAGTTAGGATAATCTTATAATGTGGTTAGGTAAATTTTTGGATCTTGAGGATGATATTGAAGAATTAGGTACTATAATTAAAAAAGAAATTCTTAATAGCCTTCAAAAAAGTAAACTTACACCTCTTGAATTCACTATTATTGAAACTATTTTTAATAGTAAACAACTCTCTGGTTATGATTTAATAAAAAACTTGAACAGAAGTTTTGCAGGCACTTGGGAAGCTCAATCTGGTACCATTTATCCAATATTGAGAAAATTAGAAAACGATGGATTTTTAGAAGCACAGCAAGTAAAGAGTCCCATAGGCCCTATAAAGAAGGTGTATTCTTTAACAAAAGCTGGTGAAGAGCTCTTAAAATTTAAAGTAAATAAAAATTATTATGATCAACTTAAATTCGTCGAAAACTTTTTAGTGGAACTCTCCTCAATTTTTATACGCTCATTTCCCAAACAAGACCAGAGCCAAAAGATTTCGGAAATTCAAAGTGCTCTTAATGAAACATTTAAAAATATTATGAATAATATTCCCCCAACTCTTGAGTTTAAAACCATGTGTACTAAATGTGGGGCAGAAATCGGTCGAGAAGTAGCTTATTGCCCTCAGTGTGGAGAATCGTTATTTATTGAAAAAGAAAGTTAATAAAAAATAAAAAAAATGTTTTTAAGTAAATCTATTCAATATCAATACCTAATTTTCTAAATACTTTAATCAACTCATCGCTAGCTAAATGTTTTAAGATATCTTCTAATGGTGCAATTATCTCACTTTTAGAAGTAGTTCTGTTCTTACTTATTCGACTCTCTTTTATTTCTAGAGCTGTTTGAGCCCAACTGTACTCGTCATTGAACGTAAAAAGAACATCTTTATAAGCTCCCTCAGTGCCCCCATCCCGAGCAAGAGGTTTTTTTTCAATTGGAACTTCTGGGTCTTGAAGATAACACCAATCTAAAATAACCCATTCAAGCTTGCGATCCGAATCGGGGCGATCTGCTAGATAGAGACAATAAGAATGCCCCCCAACTTCAGTATCTGAGGGCGAAAATATTGGATCAGCAATAACTTCTGCGGCTGTTACTTTTACACGCCAACTAGGGATACCTGCATTGATTAACAGTGCAGCTATTAAGATTGCTCCATCCTCACAATCTCCTACCTCTGATTGAATACTTTCGAAAGGAAATAACCAGAATTCTTCGACTTCTGCTGTTAAATCATCATATTTATATTTTAGAAATTTACAAACGAAATTTTGGATTGCTAATGCGGTCTCATTAGGTGTTTCTTTCCGTAATCCCAACTGTGTTATAACGTGCCATAGTATTGCATCATCTTTTTTAATAAAAATCTTTACATCTGCATCAATTTGTTTTTTATAAGCTTCAGCTCTTAGGGCTCGACCGGTGTATATAATAGGTGCCTTCTCCCATTTATTATTCCAATAATCGGGGCCATATTCTCCATAATCTCTTTCAAATTTTTCGATAGGTACATAATCAATTTTTGGTATAACGGATGGTGTTGGTTCTTCTTCTTTTACTGGTTTTTTAGCTGGTTTTTTAGCAGGTTTCTTCTCAAGAGCTCCTGAAAGATCTTTTGCATCCTTTATCCAAGTTTCAATATCCTTTTGAGCAGGAATTTTTGTTATAACTTTTGGATTATCTTTTTTTAATTGCTTAAGTTTATCTAAAGTATTTTTTGGATTTCTATAGGCAAATTCCTTCACAGAATCGATGCCGATAAGGTTTAGTGCATTTGCCATTTCAGGACCTACACCAGTGATTTGCATTAACTCAGCATGTTCTTGCCAAGTATCTAAGGTTTTTACACTAACCCCAATTTTTCTCGCTAATTTACTAACTTGGTTATATGTAAGTGGAATTAAGTCTTCAGTACTCGATACTCCTTCACCTTCTAAAAGTTTGGCATGCTTCGCATCAAGACCAATAATATCTGTTAATTTCAATTCATTAACTCCTTATTTTTATGTTTAATTGAACTTGATTAGTAAAGATATTGCATCCTATATTTAAAATCTTTGTCTAAGATTTAATGTATTAAAAATCAATGTTTTAGAAATTATTATATATATAATATGAAATAATTACTTCTAGTACTGTATTAGATATCTTTTTTCATAAAATTAACCTCAAATTAAAAAAAATGAAGTAGCTTTTCCTTAAAAGCCTTTTATCAGGTTAAAAAGAAGAAAAAGATTTGGTTTTAAAAAATCTCGATAAGAAAATCATAAAAAGTTTTCCCCCAAAAGTTAAACATTCAATTCAATACCCTTTTCTTTAAAAATTTCAATTATAAGGGGTTTTAGGGAGGGACAATCTTTTAATTCCAAAACTTGATTTGTCTTATAATATTTTTCTAAAGATTGCCATATAAGTGAACTTTTTTGAATCTGCTCTGTAAATTTCGATAATTTTTGCGAGGCGAGGTAGGTTTGACCTTTGAATAAATAGCATACTAAGAAGTTTGGGATGGCTTCCATTAGCACAGTATATTTACCAAATTTCGCGCGATCAAACTCTTCAGAAAAAAACGCATCACTAAAGGATCTAAAGGCCGACATAAAACTTCCTAACATATCATTGTTCCGTTCCCACTCATCAACAAAAGAGTAAGAAAAAGTGAGAACACCACCGACTCTTATAATAAGAAGTACCACGGGTTCTTCATCAATTATCTCTTTAGTATCTAGTTTTGGTTTTTCAGTAAAGAAAAATAATGAATCCTCAATTTTAGCTTGTTTTTTTGGTAATGATTTTTTTGGTTTAACAGATTCTTCCTTTAATCCTAAATAAAAAAACAAAAAACAAAAATTAACTCCTATTCTCAAAAGATATAATGAAAAGCCTGGAGCAGCAAATATATCAAACATTGTGAAGAAAACAAAAATAAAAAAGCCAATTGATAAGTACCAGTTTTTTCTCCGAATTATAGCTTTGGTTTGAACCCCCTTACGAAGAAATCCAATTCCATTTAAAAGAACAGAAAAATCAAAAATCGATATCAGAACAAACGCGGGAGAAGTTATATTAAATCTGGCATCAATTAAACTCCAACCAGGATATTCTGGATTGTCATATAAAAAGGAATTCTTTGTATCAAAAAATAAAAACAGTTCAAAAATAATTCCTAATATCAAATAAATGGAAACAATATACCATTTCTTACTTGGAACTAAAATTTGAGCACTTATCAGCATTGCGAATATTAATGGTATAGGTACCCACACATAACTCAAAATACTATATAAACCATATGAGTTATCCATATTCACGGTTGTAAAGACAATCGTTGCGAAATCCACAATAGGTCCTAACCACATAAAGCCCATAAAAAAAATCATTATAGCTAAATAAGATAATAGTTTGATGTTATATTGTCTTGATTTATAATAGAAGTATGCCCCACTTGTGATACTTAAAATTAATACACCCAAAACTACAAGACCATTAAGTAGCACATAATAAGAAAGCGCTATAAATATACACCACATAAAGTAATAATTCTAATACAATTGAAGATCTAGATTCTTATGCATAATTTTATTTTTAAATTTTTTCTTTCACTTACATTTTTGATATAACTTTATGTTTATCTTTTTTTAATTGCTTAACTTTATCTCATAAATAAAGCTCTTAATGTAAGAAACCATTAAATATGAATGAAGATTTAATGAACATTGATGTATAGATAGAATTCTATACACATGTAAATCCAAAATTAATATTATTAAGGAGGAAAAAGAAATGCTATTTATTACATATTGGGAATTAAATCCAGATTTTGATCCCTCAGAATTAGCTGACATCGCTCAAAGGCTTATGAGTAAAAAACTTTACCCTGTTGAAGGAGTAAATCAAATAGGCTTTTATATAAGCACTTCAGATTATTGGGGAATTACTATAGAAGAAGCTGATAATGAAGAACAGTTGGCAAAAGGTTCAATGATCTGGAGACTAGCAAAACCTGGATATATTAGAGTTATGAGAACCACCCCTGCGATGGATGCAACAAAAATGATTCCCTTAGTTATGAAAATGAAAAAACAAATGGAATAATTAATCTTAATTATTTCTGTAATTCTAAAATCAATTATTATTTTTTTTTAAAAAAGTTCTAATTATATTATTTGAAATGTGGAGGAGGTGGGACTTCCTACTACTACCGAAATGATTGAGCAGGATTCGAACCCACGAAGGCCTATTGGCTCTACCGCTAAATGCAGATGAATTGCCACTGGATCTTAAGTCCAGCACCTATAGTCTTGACCCATTTTGGTGTAAAATGGCTTTGACCATGCTCGGTAACCCCTCCATTGAAAAAATAAGACATTTCATTTTAAAAGCAGTAATTCTAAGCTTTTAAGGGTGACAATAAATCAAAGTTATAATTTTAATTTAAATTTTTTCTTAGGGAAAAGAGAGTTTAGGATAGAATATGTATTAATGGTCGGATAGAATATACATAAAAACAATAAGAAATAAATAAAAGTAAGATATTAAATTAATATCATAAGTAGTATTCTATAAAGTCTACAAATACAATTTCATAATTATCTTATAATAGGTTAATCTAAAGGTATTATATCATGCCTGTAGGTATTCTTGTAATTCGGTGGGATAATGAGATAGGTCCAATCAACGAAGGTTTTTATCCAGAAACGTTAAAAATAACTAATAATCTACTTACACAAGTTTATTCTAGCCATCGTTATCAATCTCTTAAACCTGGCTTTGCAAGCATTGCATTAAAGAATAATAAAGTTGTTTCCTTTTTCTCTGGAGTTGGACAAGATTTTATTTCAGTTGAAAACTATGTTGTTGCTCTTTTACTTCGACGTGATGAGAAACCAGGGAAGTATCGAGAAATTTTAAAAACTATTGCTGCTGAAATCCTTGAAAAGATACCAGATGACTCATTTAGAGATGTGTTACCAGGATTGTATGATCAGTTAGCCAAGGTTTAAAGCGACTTTATTGCTTTATAATTAAATTTTATCTAACTTCTTCATTAAAATTTATAATAGATTTAGAGGGATTTAGATTCCATCAAATTTTTTACAACAATTTTATCCCTATCATCTATTTCAACAAGGCCTATTCCTTCAAGAGTCTGAACATTCCTTTTAACAGTAACTATAGGGATGCCAAGTGCATTTTTTAGATCATCTAAAGTAATTCCTCCTACTTCTTCTATGATTAAAAAGGTCTTGAAGAGGGGTTCTTTTTCCATGATTGGCCTTAATTTATCATAATAATTGATTTTATCTATATTATCTTTTTGGAGAGTCTTTATTTCATTAAGATCTCTGTTTAGTTTTTCTATTTCTTCATTTGCATCTCGATTTTTATCACTCAAATCCCCTACTTTAGCAATTAATTCATCATATTTTGATCGCATGCTTTCAAATCGAGATGCGAAATCTTTAGCTTCAGATGTTTTTTCAGTAGACGTCAACTTACTATCCATTAAGAATGAATCCAGTTTATTGATTTCTTCTTTTAATTCCATTGCTTCTTTTCTATGTTTTTCCTCCAGTTCTTGGATCATTTTCACTTGTTCTTCCTTAAATTTATCAGTAAATGCTTCTAATTCATGTACTTTATTTTCTAGGCTTTTAATTGACTCATTTCTTAGAATTAATTCAGAATTTTTCTCGGCTAATTCAGCTCTTAAATTACCCATTGTTTCATAAGCTTCTTCTAATTTAGCTTGACTAGGACCTATTTGTTTTTTTATTAACTCTAATTCTTTTTGAGATTGAGCAACCTCGCCTTTTGCATATTCCAATTCAAGTTCTTTTTCATTGATCATTATGCGTTGTTCTCCAATTAGTTCTTTCAATTCAAGTATATCTTCGGGGACATCGGACATTTTTGAAAGTTTCTTTTTCTGTTCTTCTATAATTCCTTCTTGTTCGCTAATTATGCGTTTTTGGCGTTGTACCAAAGCAGTTAATTTATCAGTTTTTGCTTGTAAATTAGCCATTTCTTTTTCACTGGATTCAATACTGTCCAATGTTTTTCTTAAATCTTTAGGCATTGTTGAATAATTCCAAAATATAATTCAAATTAGATATTTTATGATATTAATATAGTTAAAATATTTATTAAATTTTTTAAAAAAGATTTGTAATTATTATGAGAGATTAGTTTTAAATAATTTTCGAAATATAATGCCAATTTTATTACACAAATCTCTTCATTTTTAAAACGCATAATTATAGAAATTATTTTATATCGGTGAAACTTTTAAATAATATTATGGTTCTGATAGCTCCTCTAAAACCTTATATACCAGTAAATCCAGAAGAATTTTCCACTAATCCGTATGATATTATTAGTAAAGAAGAAGAACAAGAGTTAAAGAAAATACCTGAATCCTTAGTCCACCTTATTTTGCCTAGTGGGGAAGGAGATGAGATTTATCAAAATGCAGCAAAAGCCTATGAGAATTTTAAAGAGAAAAAGATTGTTATAAAAGAAGAATCTCCAAGCATATTTGTGTATCGTCAAGAATCAACCAATTTTAGTCATCAAGGGCTAATTATGGGGGTTGCGCTTCAAGATTATGAAGATGGAAATATTGTAAAACATGAACACACAAGGGAAATACCACTTAAAGACCGAACCAATCATATTGTGTCAACAAATGTTGCCGCAGGTTTAGTTTGGACGGTTTTTCAAGCAAACAAAAAAGTAAAGGCTTTAATTGAAACTATTAAAAAGAAGGAACCTAAATTTGATTTCAAAAAATACGGATATCGTAATTTTTTATGGCAAGAAACAGATCCTAATACAATTCAAAAATTAGTAAAACTATTTAGTAATAAAAAGATTTACATTGCAGATGGGCATCATAGAGCAGCCAGTGCTGCTGAATATCGTAAATTTAAACTAAAAGAATCTAATGTTGACAAAGACATTGAAGCACCTTGGCAATATTTACTTTCATATGTGGCTTCTGATGATCAAATTCGAATTTTACCGTATAATCGTGTCATTAGAAAATTACCATTAAGTGAAGAGGATTTTTTGAAAAGGCTTGAGGATGATTTTCAAGTAATGTCTATTAAGAACGGATTTAATCCAACCAAAAAAAATGAGATTGCTATATGTTTGAATGGAAAATGGTACAAATTATTAGTTAGAAATAAAAAATTTGCAACAAAGCGAGATAGTTTAGATGTAACTATTGTTCAGGACAAAATTTTGGAACCCATTTTAAATATTAAAGATCCTCGTTCAAATGAAAATATCTTCTTCGTAGGAGGTACACAAGATCCTAAAGAAATGGAAAAATTCATCATAAATAAAGGAAATGCTCTATTTATTAATTTATATCCTGTAGATATCAGAGATCTTGAATTAATTGCTGATAAGGGGGGAGTAATGCCTCCGAAAAGTACTTGGTTTGACCCCAAAGTTCTTTCGGGATTAATTTTGCACGATTTAGAAGAAAATTAAAAAAATAATAGATTATTTTTTTTTTAAGAAATTTGACATCTTTTCTGCGATCATTGTTGCGGCATCCGTTTGATTTTCAATACTCTGGGATGCTATATGGGGAGTAAGTACAAGGTTTTCATTCCATTTAATTAATTGTTCGTCTTTAAGAGGTTCTTCACGGTATACATCAATAGCTGCCCCAGCAATATCTTTATTTTTCAAGGCGTTTAATAACGCTTTTTCATCGATTAAATCGCCTCTGGCAGTATTTATCAATATCGCATCTTTTCTCATTAATTTTATTCTCTCTTCGTTGATTATATTTTCAGTTTGGGGTGAAGAAGGAAGATGTAATGAAATAATTTGCGCGTCTCTTAATAAATTTTCAACTGAGGTATAAATTGAGCATCCAATTTCTTTAGCTTCATCAATAGCAACTTGTCCTTTACTAAATCTAGAGTAAACAGCAACATCCACTCCCATAGCTATAGAAATCTTGGCTAAATGTTTTGCGATATTTCCAAAACCAATTAAACCTAGTTTTTTTCCATTTAAAGTATAACCCAAGCATTCATTTTTATTCCATTGAGCTTCATGAGTAGTGCGATCAGCATATGAAATTTTTCTTGCAAGGGTTAACATTAACCCTAATGCAAATTCCGCAACTGATACAGCAGGAGCTTCGGGAGTATTTAAAACTTCTATGTTCATTTTAGCAGCTTCATTTTGATCGACATTGTCTAAACCAACTCCTGCTCTTCCAATAACCTTAAGTTTTTTAGCGTTTTCTAACACATCAGCAGTTAATTTAGTTCTTGAACGAATTACAATACCATCATACTCTCCTATTTCCTGTTTTAGTTCTTCTTTTGTAATTGTAAATTTTTTAATTACTTCAAATCCATTATCTTCGAATATCTTAATTCCAGCATCTTGGAGTTTATCACTAATTAAAATTTTCATTTATTTCACATAGATTGATTTAAAATACATTGAATGCATTTCTTAGTTTTTAAATCTTTAAAGAGTTTATGATCTCATATGTATTTACATTTCAAATTTAAAGAGATATTAAAGAAAAAAACAAAAAAATAATAGAAATTTGATTGAAGAACTATTGTAAATTATCATTTGCGGTTTATTTTAAGCTATTAATGATATCAGCTAAAACTTTTAACATTTCTTCAAGATCTTTGAGTTGAATTTCACCCATATGGCCAATTCGAAATGTCTTATTTACAAGGCTCCCATATCCATTGACAATTCTATAACCTTTGTCTAGAAGTAAAGAAACCATCTTTGGGATATCAAGATCTAAAGAATTTTTTATTGTCGAAACAGTATTTGACTCATACCCCTTTTGAGGTAGCATTTCAAGATTCAGATTAGTTGCCCACTTACGAGTGGTTTCCCCTAGTTGCTTATGTCTTTCAAATCTCTTCTCTAATCCTTCAATGTTAAGTATATAATCTAATTGAGCAGTTAACCCTCTGATTTGAGGTATAGGTGGTGTTGTTGGAGTCTGATGTTTTGTAACATGCCTTTTGTATAAATCAATGAAATCAAAATACAAACCTCGATTTTTTACTTTTTTTGCTTTCTCTATTGCTGCTTCAGAAATAGAGCAAACAGCTAATCCTGGTGGCAAAGCAAAACATTTCTGAACAGATGCCAAACACACATCAATATCTAAGTTATCTACTTCAATTTTAACTCCTGCCATAGAAGATGTTGTATCAACACATAATAAAGCTCCAGAATCTTTAATAATAGGTGCTAGTTTCTCAATAGGGTTATAAACTCCCGTGGATGTTTCATTAGCTTGAATAAATACAACTGCATAACTATCTTTACCTAATGCTTCTTGAGCAATGTCTGGTGTTATTGGATTCCCCCATTCAACACTCTCTTTAACAGAGTTCTTTCCATTAGTCTCTCCAATTTCATACCATCGATCTCCAAATGCCCCAATCGAAAAGAAGAGCCCTCTTTCATCATCTTTAAGTAAATTTCGTACACATGCTTCCATTATTCCTGTTGCACTTGATGTAAATATTAAACATTCATTTTTAGTATATAATAGTTTTTGAAGGCCTTCTGTAGCAATTTGATGCATTTCTGAATAAGGTTTAGATCTATGGGTGTCATTAGGTTTTGCTATTTCCTTGAGAACTCTCTCTGGAACATAGACTGGACCTGGAGTAAATAACTTTAATTGTGAACCTTTCTCTTTATTGAAATGAATATCACTCATAATGGATTCAATTTTTTGAATAATTAAAATTTTTAGTATGTGATCCTATAAAATAAATTTATAGGTGAATATAGGATTTATCTTTTTTTTTATATTTTAGATAACACTAAATTCCCGTCTTTATCTATATATATCAAATAATCAGAGATTATATATAAAAAGATTTTAAAATTCCTTATCTGTTTTAGAGATAAACCAAATTCACTTAAGTATAATGCTGCTCTACTTATTACGTTAATTATAAGAATAATAGATAAAGCAACAATGCTAAATATAAGATTATTAAATATGTTCATGAAAATTGATAAACATAATAGTATTGTAATGATACCTACAACTATTGTCACATTTCGGTATTTTCGTGAATAAATATCAATTAAAACACCTTTTACAATGGCAGCAAATCCAACAATCATCAATGGAAATGCAACTAAATTCATTAATACTCGAGTTGTAAAGTTTGGTTGTAATAACATAAACCATAAAAATAATATTGAAACCATAATAGCAACAATCCCAAAGAAAAATTTAACAGGACTTCTCTCTTTAGTATTCTTTTTATTTAGAAAATTAATAATCTTTATAGCTCCATAAAATGCTAAAGCTACAAAAGGATAAACAATTATAGATATGAGTGCCTCCAGATGGTAAAAAAGAGCAAACGCAACATAATTAGCTACTATTAAAACACTGATATAATCATCAGCTTTAATTTTTTTCTTATATATTAAATCTATGCTCATAATTTTAAATTCAAGTATAAGATTTTATTTCTATAAAATTATAATAATTTTCTTCATTTTTATTTATCTTTATTATTAATTTTAATAATTCAAAATATTTCGTTAGAATGTTAACAGAATTCTAACATTCTCTTTATAAGAAAAGAATTATATAATTTCCGACTATAATTAAAGCGACGGCAATTATAAATCTTACACGGAATTTTTCCCTAAGAATTAATATTGCTAGTACCTGTTGCACCATAGGAGTATTCACTGTAAATGTAGATATTAATATTAATTCACTAATTAAAGAAGCTTTAATATATAGTGCATCAGCAAAACCCAGAGATAAGATTCCGGCTATTCCAATATATAGAAAATACTTTAAATTTGTTTTATTCTCCTTTTTAAATCCTGCATAGTATTCATGTTGAAATAGCCCTAAAATAGCAATTGTAATCATTCCGAAAGCCACTCTAAAAAAATTCGCCCCAAAAACATCTCCAGTTATAAAACTTGCCTGATAAAATGAGACATATGCTAATGCCCAGAAAAAGGCTGTACAAATTGCAAATAAAATACCTAAAATTAAATCTTCCGAAATCTTTTCTTTTAGACTTCTTTTTTCATTTATTTTCTCAGATTTATCCCTTGAGCTAATTATAAAAACACTTGAAAGTATTAAGCTACCCCCGATTATGATAGAAATTGAGATTTGGTCACCAAAATAAAGAATTGAAAAGAAAATTACAAAAACAAGTGAAAGTTGAACAAGAGGATAAGTCCGTGAAGCATCAATTTTTGATAAGGACATATAATAGAATAAATCTCCTACAGTAACACTTAATCCAGATATAATACAGGCTACAAAATAATCAATTCGTTGTCCAGTTGATAAATTTCCAATTAAACTAAAATTGCCAAAAATCAATGAAAAAATGAGGGTTCCTAAACAAGTACAACATAATCTAAAAAATAAGTTTGCTTTAGGTTTTGTCTTTTCCAACCCTTTTTTATAAACTAAAGAGGCTAACGCCCAAACCAATACTGTAAATATCGCGAAAAATAAACCTATTATCTCTACCATTTAAGAATTTAAATTCAAAATTCCCTAAAAAATATTTTTAAATTACGCTTAATCTTCGCTTTTTAATCTTGTTATGAACTCTTTTGGTGGTGCTTTACTAAAAAGGAACATATTTACAACTTGTTCTCTAAATTTATCATCTTTCTCTGCTATTTTACACATTTTAGAAAAATTCTGACCTTGGTTTTCGAAACAAAAATCAAGAAGAGATAATGTCATTTTATAACTTCTACTTATTTTTCTTATAGTTGGATTGAATTTATAATTTTTTAATGATTGTTGAGAAATATCATCACTTTCCAATGCATTAATTCCTGTTTCGGCAGCTGCTTTTCCAGATGCAACACTAGGACATATTCCTTCTCCACTAATTGGATTAACAAAGCCAGCCGCATCTCCAATCAGCATCATATTATCACCAAATAAGCTTTTTTCTTTTATTCCTAAACCTGGTAATGGACATGCGCCTTCCCATATCTTTCTATAAGTATTTTCAGGTAAAAATTGCTTTATTTTTGGATCATTTCTGAACATATTGAAAACTTTTTTAAGATTATAATTCAAGTTATCTTCACCCATAGTACCAATACCAATATTAAACTTATTTTCTCCTAATGGGAACAACCATGCATACCCTTTATAGGATTGAAAGAAAAGAGAAATGGTATCTTTATCAATATCATTATTGCCTTCTAAAATTGCACTTTTTGCTAATATTATTTCCTCAATCTTCCATTTCTTTCTTAATCCTGATTTTATAGCTAATTTTGAACTCATCCCATCTGCTATTACAATAATTTTTCCTTTATACTCTTGAGTTCCTGAGGGGGATTTTGTTTTTATTCCTATTCTTCTTTTATTTTTGATAATAAAATCATATGAGATATTCTTATCAAAGAGTTCAGCCCCAGAGTCTATAGCTATGTTTCTTAAAGCATTATCAAATTCTAAACGATCAACATTTATAGAATAATCAACTTCTCTATTCCATCTATATCCAAATTTATAAAATTCTGCCGAATAGATATTGATTGTATTAATACGGTGAAAATTATAATTCCGTAATTGAGGATAATATTTAAAAATCCTTGAATTTACTGCTCCCCCGCATGGTTTGCGCCAGTTTATATCTTTTTCGATTAATGCTACTTTAAACCCAGCTTTCGCAAATACTTCAGCGCATTTTGATCCTGCAGGTCCAGCACCAGAGATTATAACATCATACATTCTAAAATCCCAAGACTCAAAAAAATTCTTTAATTATTTTATTAAAGCTTTAAAAAATTAATACATAATCAATTTAGGATTAATAAAAAATTAAAAAAAATTATAAAAACAAGAGTTCTTTTATGAAATTATGAAAAAAGAAGATATGATAAAGCCAATCCCCTCTAAATTCATAACAAATTCTGAAAGTATAGCACTCAAAAATCAAAAAATTAACCCAAATAATCTAAAAACAGGTACGACTACAGTAGGTTTAATTTGTAAAGATGCTGTGATTTTTGGAACAGATAAAAGAGCTACAATGGCTTATTTCATAGCTAGCAAAATATCTGAAAAATTATATAAAATTCAAGAGCATATGTACATGACTACTGCGGGAGGAGTTGCTGATACCCAATACTTAGTTGATGTTTTAAAAGCCGAAACTACTATATATCAATTAGCACATGATGGTAAACCCATCTTAGTCAAATCAGCTGCTAAAATGTTATCTAATATTTTATATCAAAATAAACTTTTTCCTTTCCAGGTAGGTCTCATGTTAGGTGGGGTAACGGTGGAAGAAGGGCCTTCACTTTTAGATATCAGTGCTTACGGTTCAATTTTACCACAACCCTATTGTGCAGTAGGAAGTGGACAGAATTTTTCTTACGGTGTTTTAGAAGCTAAATATAAAGATAACTTAACTATTGACCAAGGTAAAGAAATTGTAAAAAAAGCAGTCACATCATCTATTATACGAGATATGGCGAGTGGTAATGGTATTGATATTGCTGTAATCTATAAAGATAAGCCTGCTGACCGAGAATTTATTCCTATTTAGGATCTTCTTTTCTGGTAATTTAGACCCAAAATCTTAATTTCTTCCTATTAAAGTTTTCTCTTTTACAATTCTCATTTAAAAAAATTTAAAAGAAAATATTTAATAATAGTGATAGCATATTTTTATAAAATTAATTTACATGTTCTTAAACGAGAAGCAATATCTTTTTAACGATCTTGGAAATATCGGTCTAAACGAGTATTAATCAATAGAAAACAAAAATTTAGCGGTGTATTAAAATACCTTACGAAATCATAGTGGATTTGTCTCATAAAGAGAAACTCGAGGATTTTCCAGAATTTAGTCTCGGGGAAGATGATTATGAGATTACTTACATTGATAAAAATGAAGGACCTATTGAATTCGATATGCTAGAGGATTTTGATATCTTATTCATTGGCAATATCCAACATACTAATGAAGGGAAAAATGATAAATTCACTCAAGATGAATTGAAAGCAATAAAACGATTTATTGGAGAAGGTGGCGGATTACTTTTAACGAGTGGAGATGGTGGGGATAGAGATTCACCTATGAATAAAGGCTCTATTCGAGTCCTCTATAAATTAACCGGTGTAAGAAGGTTTTGGAACGGTATTATCCACGAAGCACCCTCTAACTTTCTAGTAAAAAAGAAGAATCTTTTAATAACAGAGTTATTTAACCACCCTATAACAGAAGGAATCTCTGAGGTTGTGTTTCCTAACTGTACTTTTTTTACAATTTCAGAAGAAGATGTCGATGACATAATTGTGACTTCTGAAAAAGCTGAATTCAAATATTATGTTGATGAAGATGTAGATACCATAGGAGTCGTACCAGTTTGTGTTGTATCTGAATTTTATGAGGGTCGGTGTGTAACTGTTGGTTCGTCTGATTGGATGATTGAAGACAGCGATTTTGGACTTGATGCAGGAGATAATCTTAAATTTTTATCCAATATTATTGAATGGTTATCTTTTGAA
>JBHLLT010000047.1:0-14783 GCA_048938855.1 Promethearchaeota archaeon | reverse complement strand
TAAATTATCTGCTAAAAATATAACAAGGGAGTAAAATATTATGATTGTTAACAAAAAAACGATAATTGTTATTCCTAGATTATCCAATAATTTCTCTACTGTGAGAGTTATAAAGGGCACGAGACGGATATCACAATTATTGCTGGATTACGTGGATTTACACCTGAAGATGACATGATCAAAAATGCATTTGAAATTACTAACTCTAAATTTCCATCCATATCTACTGTAGATTAATTATGCACAACTTCCAATTTGGTATTGTATTAATTATAATTTTTATGTAATTTTATTCTCTATCATCGTTGTTTTTCACCTGAAAGAATCCAATAATAATAAGAGTTGATCCAATAAAGGGACCTATCACACCAAAATTAGGAGAATAAAATTGCCAATGACTGTTTCCCCATGTTATATTATAAAACACTTCCATCATGATAATCCAAGCTAATGTTGATAATGCAATAAGCACTCCAAACAATAACCAATATTTTTTTAATTTTAGATAACTCATTGAATTTCTCTTATACTTTAAAGTTAACAAAATTGAGATAATACTGCTTGCGAAATTTAATAAAGATAAGGTAATAGAAAGAAATAAAAGTGGTATTACCTCAGGGCTGACCCCTCTCCAGAGACTGAGCTCTAAAACTGGTTCAATTCTCAAACCTAATTGAAACATCCACTGAATAGAGAAACTACCTGAATAATCCAATGAAGTTGCTGGGGTAAAAAGTGAAATGAGAGCAATTATACTTCCTATAATAGGAAGCAACCATAATTTTTTTTTAAAATAACTCATATAAAAGTATGCCTTTTTTCATATAATTAACAATTCTTTAAACGAAGTTCATGTATTTTATTTTAAAACCTTTTGAAAAGAATTTGAATGATTTAAAATATCTTGAATCACAAATTAGTGTTCTGATTCATCAGAGACAGATTTTATGGGTGGTTCAATATATACGAGTGAAGAAAGTGATACTATTATAGTCGAACTATTAATATCGAAATATTGGACTCATAATTGCGATGACTATATATTTTAAAATTGTATAATCTTATAGTTGTAATATTCTTTATATTTAAATATAATATTAGGTTGAAATAAGTTATGAAATATACTTCTATTTTTGATGTAGTTGGTCATATAATGGTCGGACCAAGTTCAAGCCATACTGCAGGAGCGTGTCAAATTGCGTATGTTGCAAGATTATTATTTGGAAAAAAGCCTAAAACCGTAAAAATAGGACTTCATGGTTCATTTGCAGAAACATATAAAGGGCACGGCACGGATATCGCAATTATAGCTGGATTACTTGGATTTACACCTGAGGATGACATGATCAAAAATGCATTTGAAATTGCTGAAAAGGAGGGACTTGATTATTCATTTGAACTTGTGGATTTAGGAGGGGACTACCATCCAAATTCAGTTAGCATAGAGATGTTTGATGGATCAGAAAAAATGAAAGTAATAGGATCTTCGATTGGAGGAGGTAATATAATAATCAAAGAAGTTGATAGCTTAGAAGCAGGATTTGGGGGGGAACCAAATACGTTAGTAATATTAAATCATGACAAGATTGGGGCACTTGCAAATATAGCAACTACACTTCAAAAGTTTAAACTAAACATAGGATCGATGAAAATCTCCAGAAATTTAAAAAAAAAGATCGCTTTAACATGGCTTGAAGCAGATAGAATGATACCAGAAGATTTAATCGATGAATTAAAAAGGTATCCAGAAATAATTTGGGTGAGGGTAATTAATGTTTGAATCAATTTCTAATCTGCTCAATGAATCTAAAATAAAAGGGATTCCCTTACATGAATTAATAATAAATGATGAAATGGAATTTCATAATATTCCTAAGGATATTATAATCGAAAAACTCAATAAATCCTTATTTATAATGAAGCAGTCTCTCGAAAAAGCACTTGTAAGTGATAGTGAATTACCTATCAGAGAAGCAAGCCATCAGGCAAAAAAAATGCTTTCACCAGGAATTTTCTGTGGAAATAATTTAAAAGAAGCTGTGGGCTGGGCAATGGCTATAGGTGAATATAATAGTGGCATGGGTTTAATTGTTGCTTGTCCTACAGCAGGTTCCTCTGGAACCCTGCCTGCTGTTCTTTTTAAAGCTAAACAAATCCTTAATAAATCGGATGATGATGTATTAAATGCGTTAATTGTTGCTGCAGCAATAGGAGCAATTATTGGAAATAACGCAATGCTTTCAGGGAGTGAAGGAGGTTGTCAAGCTGAAATTGGAGTTGCATCTGCAATGGCGGCGGCGGCTATAACTTATATGGCTGGGGGTACACACATGCAGATCGACAATGCGATTGCATTAACATTAAAAAATCTATTAGGACTTGTTTGTGATCCTGTTGCTGGATTGGTAATTTCACCATGTATTAAAAGGAATGCTATAGGTGTGATTAACGCTTTTTTAACTGCTGAAATGGCATTATCAGGAGTTACATCTATTATCCCAGCTGATGAAGTTGTGGATGCTATGATGAAAGTTGGTCGTAAATTGCCATATGAATTAAAAGAGACGGGGAAAGGTGGAATAGCAGCAACTAAAACGGGGAAAAGAATAAGGAAGAGTATTTTTTCTGATACGCTAGAATATTTATGAAGCTAATAGAAAAAAGGACTGTGAGTATATTTTTATTGATTGAAATTGTTCTCTAAAATTTCATTAAAATCATACTATGAATTTATCTTTGAAATTATAGCAAACCCTCTTTTTTAAGCTTCAATTCAACGTCCTTTAAATCTAGCTTTTGTAATGTTTCAGAAGTGGGTACACCTTCATTGTTCCACCCCACTGCTGTGTAATATTCTGATTTTAATTTCTCGAATGTGTTTTTATCTATTGATTCCCCTTTATAAGGTCCCGATGGCAAGGGTTCCCAAAATCTAGACGGTAGCGTATCTTCTTGCTTCGATCTCCATTCAGCATCCGGTCCTCCTAACAATGACACCGTTCTCTGTAATTGTAAAATTTTTAAACCTTTTTTACCAAACCAACTTTCTTTTAGTAATTCCCAACCTGTAACTGCTTGATAGAAACTTGCAATTTGATCAAAATCGAGAGTAAAGGTGGTAAAGAAACAATATACCCCAGAATCGCTTAGAATTGAGTACAATTCGCTTCCATCTCCATCAATTGGAAGAGCAGCTGATGATGTATGGTCTCCTGCTTGAACTGATACACTATATCCAATCGGAGTTTGTGTAACCATATCTTTGCCACTTTTAAGACCGTGAGCTCCTATTGCCATACCTTTAAGATGAATTGCATATTTGAGAACATTTGTTTTTTTCATTTTTTCAAGTTTCAAAGCCGCCCGATATATACCTTCTGCTAATATATCCCCAATTCCTTCTCTAAACGCGATTTTTCTTGCCAATTCTGCAAACGCGTCCACATTTCCCCATTCAAGATTAATTCCTCCTAAATCTTCTTTTGAAAGAATACCTCTTTGAAATAATTCTCCAGTAAAACCCAAAACTGCACCACCTTGAATACCACAAAACCCTAATTCTTCTATTATATATGATAAGTAAATGTTTTGTTCTGGTGAAAAAATACCCAAATTTGTCCCTAAGAATGCTTCAAGCTCATAATCAGGATTATCACAGATTGCTCCAGCGTATTTTCCATCTTTCAACACCGCCAACTTTAGGCATGTAACTGGACAACCGTAATCTCCCCAGTATTTCTTTACCCAAAGTTTATCGAATTCTGTGCCTTTATAACTTTTCTCATTATGCCATTCTTCTTGCCAATTTCTAACGGGTTCTGAACTTGAATCAGCACCAAATGTATATCCTCCTGATCCTGTACCCCAACGTCTAAAAAATTCTATCGTAAAACAATTATCTGAAAATTCCTGCGATAACTCGAGCATTTTATCCTGATCAACCACATCTGGTAAGGGACCAAAACCTTTTACAACTACAGCTTTCAAGTTTTTAGAGCCCATTACGCCACCATATCCACCGTAACCAGCAGCATGTGCATATTTTGCTTCTACCACTGCTACTCTGGATTTATTTTCTCCAGCAGGGCCTATATAAAGGACAGAAGGTTCCTTAAATTCTCCATAATTAGGGTGAATCTTCTTGATATCATTAATCGAATCCTTTATGAGATAACGCATGGATTCTCTGCTAGTTTTTCCCCATATATGTGAAGCATCCTTAATCTCTACGTAATTGTCACAAATAAATATGTAACTCGGTTTTTCAGCCTTTCCCGTAAAAATTATCCCGTCATAGCCTGCACATTTCAATTCCACACCAAACTCTCCCGCAACGGTTGAACCTATTATTCCATTACCCTGAGGCGATTTTCCAGTTACGCAAATTCTAGCACCAAGAAAATATCCCGTAAAAGGGCCAGTAAGCATGAGCAAAATATTTTCTGGACTTAAAGGATCAATCGCCTCCCAATTATTTCCGAGTCTATCCCACAATATCTTTACTCCTAAACCCCTTCCTCCTATATATTCCTGAAGAATTTTATCTGAAAATGTTAATTCTACAATTTTCTTGGTTGTCAGATCTATTTCTAGAAACTTTCCTGCATAGCCATTCACCATTCATACACCTCTTCAGTTGCTTTTTCACCCAATATTTTTCTAGCAGTTTCATATGCGAGTTTCTTAGGGGTTTTTGCTGGTATTTTTTCCTTTTCTACATCTTGCCTCCCTAAGAGAATCAAAGTATCCCACTTACCCTCCTGACAACTAGCTGTACATTTCGGCTTTCCACCACATAAATCGCAAATCACTATATAATCATCTTGAGGATGGAGATGTGGTATTCTTCCAGGACAGGCATTAATACATATTCCACATGCGGTACATTTTGATTTGTCAGTGATTACGGCTCCTGTATGATCATCTACTGATAGAGCTTCCTCTGGACATGCCTCAACACAAGGGTAATCATTACATTGAAAGCAAAGATGAGGTATTTCAACTCCTGGAACAAACATGAAAACCCTAACCCTTGAAGCTTCCGGCCAAATTTTCCCTTCATGATGTAGAGAACACGCAATCTCACACCTTCTGCATCCGCTGCATTTTTCATAAATTCTTTTTATCCACAGAATATTTTCATCTTCCATATCAATAATTTACTACTTGTAAATGACCACTTGTTATTAATTCTTCTCTTATTTGTAATAAACTTATACGCGATGATAGATTACGCATCTGATAAATTTTATTTAAATCAAACGCTGAATTTACCTTTTATGAAAAATAGAAAAAGAAAATAAAAATTTTTCTAATGAACATACTCCAACAGTACTTCTTATCTCAAATGACACCCCAAATTCCTTACTAAGCCCCACATTATGGATGGGCCATTTAAGTAGCAAAAAAGTCCACAGTAATAGTGTTTGACACCTCACTTATATCAATTCATTATTAGTCAAAATATCTTCATCAGTCATAATATCAAGCACAATAACTTAATGAGTTAAATTAATTTTTAAGCAGTTCAATTTTAATTATCTACATAAAATTGATGTAAATTAGTGTAAAGAATATGAGAAATCATCTTTTTAAACATAAAAAATCGCGATCAATGAAGATGTTTTTGTTTACCCTATTTATTTTATTCGTAACAATCAATATGCATAGTATAAGATATGGAGTTTCGCAACCACCCAATGACTTATCGGGTGCTAAAGTCGCAGTATATAATGGTAGCGGTGCGTTAGTAAGTAGTTATGATGCTTTAGTAGCAATGTTTGAGTGGATGAATGCTACTGTAAATAGTATAGATTCGCATGATATACTCAATGGTAATTTATCTGGTTATGATATATTAGCTTTTCCAGGAGGAAATACATATTTGTATCAAGCACTTTTAGGGGATGAAGGTATAGGGATTGTTAGGAATTTTCTTAGGAATGGTGGTTCATATTTCGGCATCTGTGGTGGTGCTTTATTTGGTACTGATGGATTAAATCTTATTCAGGGTGAATTTCTGCCTACTACTCCAGCGATGCTGGATGGTACTTATATAATTGAGATGAATGTCAATAAAATATCAAATGGACCAGATCTTTCAGGAGAACCGGCTACATATCATTTACTTTATTGGTCATCACAATATTACCATTCTGCAGGCATGTCCAATATTAATCCTATCATGACATATCAGTATAATAATCAACCCGGTATGATTACTTTCAGATATGGATCTGGTACCGTATTTCTTAGTTTCCCCCACCCTGAATATGAAGAAGATAGTAATAGAGACGGAACTTCAGCTTTTGATAATCTTTATGATCCAGATTCTGAATGGAATTTATTATTAAAGGTCTCACTTTGGCTTTATTTAGCTTCTGGTGCAAGTCTCATGGATCTTGGGACATCTGTAACAATTGTTGCTACTACAGCTATTGCAATAACCATATTCATTATATATAAACGACGTAAGAGATAAAACTTCTCTGACATAACCTAATATATTAAAAAAAAAAAAAATAGAAAATTTGGTTGAGATTATATTCCATCTCTTCTCACTTTATTTCTTTCTCAAAACTCTCCAGACATATAGATTTAAATATTAAGATGGGTTTAATTATCTGGTAGAGTTAGAACCAATTTTTTTTCATATAAAAACGGATTAGGTGTAAAATTATGAATGAGATTTTGAAATTAGCGAAGAAGAAGATCCATAGCTTATTTATCCTTAGAGATACAGGAATTTGTATTTATAATAGAAATTTTACAAACAAATTTGAAAAGGTAGATATTGATTTAGTAACTAATTTCTTTGCAGCGTTTTTTTCATTTGCTGAAGAGGTTACTTCAGAAAAAATGGAAAGTCTTGAAATGGTGAATGTGAATCTACTATTTATATCAAGTAAAGATTTCATAGAAAACCCAAAGCAAAATCTTATCTTTTGTCTCTTGGCTGATATTGACGAGAACAAGGTGTTTTTAAGAAACAATTTAATTATGGTAATGACGCAATTTTACAATATTTATGAAGATTTAGTGCCAGCTAGGGTCAAAGGAACTCCCAAAACGGTGTGGGATGCTACTAAAGATTACTTTGTAATAAAAAGTAATGAATTAGATACCGCTGTTGATTCAATAATGTCAGGAGAATGGGAAATAGATAGTTATGAAGGATATTACAAAGAAGTCGAAAATTATCTTCATGAGTTGATCTCTGAAGATGAGATTCTGGGAGCCGCATTATTATTTGTTACTGGAAACTCAATAAATTTCAGTTTGTCACAGAAGCTATTTAGGCGTGCTTTAAAAGAATTAGAAATTAGACTCCAGTTGGGATATTCAAATCTTCCTTTAATGATACATGTTTTAGAAGATGGATGCAAAGTCTTTACTAAAGAAATAGTAAACAGAGAATTTTTAATTCTTCATTTTGATTCTTCAAGTCCTCTGGGAATGTGCGATATAACTTCAAATAAAATAGCAGATCACATTAGTAAATTGTTCAAAAATTGGTGTTAAACCAATGAGAACTATTTAAATACTAAAGCAGATAAAAAAGTATTGAATCAGCTAACCATAGCGTTCAAGAACGTCAGATCGCTCTCGAACAAGAAATAAAAGATGCCCAAAAGACTAAATCACAGTTAGTATAGCAATAAAAGAAAATTTAGTATGTTTAGCTTGTCTCTCAATGAATATTATAAAGCGTTTCTTTTTTAGGAATTCCAGTACCAGAAATTAACTAACTCTGTTAAATTTGCAAGTATATCCTAATCTATTAAATGAGGATCCTCACCGATTCTGTAATCATTACTTAAGTTATTAAGATTAATCATATCTTCATTATCTAAACTAAAATCAAATATATCTGCATTCTCTTTTAAATGCTCTTTATTTCCAGATTTAGGAATCTCTATAAAATTCTGTTGTATGCCCCATCTGATTAAAATCTGAGCAGAAGATTTATTGTACTTTTTCCCTAATGATTGAAGTAATTCATTATCGAATTTCCTTCCTCTAGTTAACGGACTATATGCTTCAACCGCGATTTTTCTTTCATTACAATAATCAATTAAATCTTTCTGAAATAAAAATGGCGAAAGCTCAAACTGATTAACTGCTGGAATTGTATTAGTTATTCTCAATAGTTCATTTAAATGGCGTATTGTATAATTACTCACACCAATTGAGCGTGCTTTTCCGTCTTGATAAATTTTCTCTAAAGCCTTCCAAGTTTCATTCCTTAGATGTGTTGCTGGCCAATGGATGAGATAAAGATCCACAAATTCTACGTTTAAGCGTTTAAGGCTTTTTTCAAAAGCTTTTAAAGTACTCTTATACCCTTGGTCTGTATTCCATACTTTTGTAGTAACAAAAATCTCGTCGCGAGGAATCTGAGTATCTTTTAATGCTTTACCAACATCTCGCTCATTATTATATATCATAGCCGTATCAATAAGTCTATATCCAAGGTCTAACGCCCATAAAACAGCATTATATGCATCATTCCCGAATAGATTCCAAGTTCCAAGTCCTAATAAGGGTATTTCTACATCATTATTTAATTTGATTTTTGAATCCATACTTAATTGCATCAATTCCACCTAATCCTATATTTCAAAAGATAATGTTAATAAATTTAAAAATTCGGTTTATAAACTATTAAAATTTGCTAATTTTCATGATTTTCGAAGAATGGTTTCTTAGACAGTATCGTATCTTAATTGTGTACTTATATTTACGTTTCATTGTAATAAAAAACTGATTTACGAACCGTACTCGGGACAGAATTTAACTTTTTCGCTTAATTTGGATCAGCAATTGGGGCAGAAAATATAGCCCTTTATATTATCTTGTTCAGGTTGTGAAGCAACAGTTTGAGTAATTGGTTGAACTTGAAATTTTTCAATCCTAAATCATATAATATGTAAAAAATGTCTGTGTTATTAGAACGAAAATAAGTTTGTTCGTGTTATTAGTGCGACAAAAAAATATTTCAGTTCCATCTTGATTTAATCTCTCTGATATTCCTTCCTAATGAGATTATGGAAAAATTTAAACAAATAAATTGAATTTTCCTCCATAAATTTAAATATCAGTATGTTTCATATTTGATCTTGGGATTAGTAAAGGGGTTAATTTTTTGAAAAAAAATGTAACGGGGTTCGTTATATTAGCAGTAGTTTTAGGCATCACCTTAACCTCAGTAAGCGTAAATGTATTACAATCTAAATCAGAAGACCCAAATCAAAAATTAGAGGGTCCAGATGAAAATAAAAAGGAAAAAGTTGATAAAACACCACCAGTTATAACTATTGATTATCTTCCAATAGGAGAGGGAACAGATGAAAACCCAGGGGCATGGGAAGTTTTTGCGTATGACAAAGAAAGTGGAATAAATCCTGACACAATTAAAGTCTATATTGATGATATATTAATAGGAAACTGTTTTGGAACATATGAGGTTCCATGTAGCTTAGGGAATCACACCATAGTAGTAGAAGTTAAGAATAATCTACAGAAAAATCCTTTAGAAGCATCCTCATCAGATACTATTCTTATTATAGATGATGATGCAACTCCTCCTGAATTATCTAATTTAATCATAGAGTTTGATTTTGAATTTGTAATTATTTCTTTAAGCGCTTTTGATTATAGTGGAATAAGCGAATTTAATATATTAGTAAATGAGGAAGATATTACTCCTTTAAATATAGAGGTAAATGATAACAATTTTATTTTTGTGCTAAAAAATCAATGGCTCTCTGGATGTGGCATAAATAATGTGGAAATTCAAGCTAGTGATGCAGATGATGATAGAGAAAATGATTCTTTAAGTTCTTCTATTTATGGTACATTCGAAATTGGTTTGAATGAATTGTATCAATCTATAATTTGTAAAATAGAAAGCTTAAAAAGTTATATAGAATCGAATGTAGAATTTAATTTCAAATATTGTATGATTCATAAATTATCTTTAGCGCAGGAGAGTTTAGAAGATGGCTTTTATTACTTTGAAAAAGGAGAGCTCAAAAAAGGCGTGGGATATATGTTAAAAGCTGAATTTTTCCTATGGATTACTGAAAGCCATGTAAAAAATATACACGGATTAGCTGATGATGAAGCTAAATTTATAAGTGATGAATTGCTCAACATTAGAATCTCTATTTATATCCTGATTGGGGCTTCTTTAGACAGTGACTTGGTTTATGAGGTTGTATTCATTAAAATAAACTTGCTAAATTTATTAGATTATATAGGAGATAATATGGAGGGTTGTTCAATGAGATGTTTACAATGTTTGATAAGTTCTTCATGTTTGAAGTTGAATTACGTTATTATTTTTCTTTTAATGGAAAAAAACCCATATCACATATTAGATTGTCTTCAATTCAAATTACAAAGAGCAATTTGTAAAGTAAACATTTTATTAGAACATGGAAGAATCTCTCAAGAGATAGGAAATAACATAAAGAATATACTTGACCAGTCTATTGAAGACATTGAAACTTTAATGGCATCTTTCTGTTAAGTTTTTGCTTTCTATATTAAAATAATTTAATACGTATAACTACTTGTTAAGGTAAAAGACCTAACGATACAGTCATATTGAGATACGTTTCCTTGATTATATTCCATCTGCTCCAGCAGCTTGGTATAATCAATAGCTGTCTCATTATCTTGATAGTATTTATAATGGTAGTAAAAATAAATCGTTATTAAAATAATAGTACAGAAGACGAAGTATATTTTATTTCTATAATAGAAAAAAACCACATATTTCGCAATTTTTCATTTCACCAATTATAATATTATTGCAAATTGGGCAGATATTAACGGTTATAATCTTATCATTTTGAATAATTTCTGAATTACTCCTTTTTGACTCAATTATCGCTCTAACTTCTGCAACCATTGGATCTTCAGACTTTATAATCTTCGGTTCAATTTGAGATTCTAATTCTTTTAAGTAATTGTTGATATCTTTCTTTTTTATATTATTTAATTTTGCAATTGGAGGAATTTTTCCGATTTGAACATTAAATACAAAAGTTTTATCAAGTTTCAATAAATAAAAGCAGTTATGGCATCTAAAAACATGTGGCACTTGTATAATTGAGCTTTTAGCCCATTGTGCCCAACAAATTTTATGTGCGAATGTCCCACATGAAGGACATTGCACAATGCCCTCGATATCTTCCTGAAAGCAAATTGAACAATGAGTATGTTCATTAAAAGCCTTAGGGTTATCAGCTAAGCTTAAAAAAAAAGTATAGGCTTCTTTATGACCGATTTTTAATTTAAATCTTGAGTATAGATAATCCATTTTTAACTTTTTTATTGCCAATTCATTTAATAAAGGTTTCAGATCTTGAACATTTTTTATCTGATAAAATTCGCCATTGCCAGAAGTTGCTATTTTGTTCAATGTTTCATTCTGTTCATGATTATTTGCCTCGATGCTTATTATATCTATATAAAATGGTAGATTTCTAAGATTTTTAACTAATTTTTCTATTACGAGAAATTGATCAGTGGGAATTCTGCAAGCACTTTCATCCAATAGAACTAGTAATCGAAATAATTTTTCTGGAGTTCTTTTAAAATTTTCAATGAGTAAAGAAAGAGCAATGAAAATGCCCTCAAAAGTATTAGCTTTTATAATATCATCCTTTATTAATTTTAAGGTCTTTAGAACATATTCTGAGTCGAGAGTAAAATGATTTAAATAATTTGGTCCATCATGAAGAAATAAGACAAAATTAAATCTGCCAGAAGGATCAGTTTTATTCTTATTCTTCACAAAATCAGAGATTGCTGTATAAACTTGCCTAAATTTTGTAGTCTCAGGAGAAAAACCATAAAAAATAAGACAATCTTCACTAATCATTGTTGTTATATTACAATTTAAGATTTACACTAATAATAAAAATTGAAAAATATAAATTTCATAGAAATTCCTCAATAGAACTTTTTCTATCTTTACTTGATCCATTTTCTATCTTCAGCCCTCTTGTCTATATTGAACTGCAAAAATAGCATAAAAAAAGAGAAAAATACCTCCTCTTCTACTTTTGGCTGCATGCTCATTTCTATTAATAAAATTTTTAAATTTTTGAATAATTTCATGAATATAAACGTATAATATTTGTCTTAGAATGAAGAGATAGAAGAATGATTAATAAAAGATCAATGCGAATGATTTTGCCCATCATTTTAGGAATATCGGGTTTTGTAATGATTATAGTTTCTGAAGTGATTAATCAGATTCAAGGATCGAAAATTTTGATTATCGCCTGGCTAGCTAGTATTTTAGTAACAATTTCAACTCTAATTATAAGGTTTTATTCTTTAGATTCTATTAATTTTAAACAAATCATTCAGAAGACAAATCCTGTAGAAAATCGTCAACTTAATCCAAACCGCTTTTTAAACTGGATTGTCATCGCAATGATCGTTGGACTTGTTGCCACTATCGTTATTGCATATGACTTTATTATTGGAATGATAATATATCTTTTAATGCAAATATCCCTAATAGTAGCATTTTCTGGAATAGTGATCATCAACCCATCAATTCAACTTAGTCATCCAAAACTTCGCAAAATCTTCTTAATTTCTCTAATATTTTGGATTATATTCATACCACTAGTCTTTTTTATCCTTGTTTGGAATGGCACAGAATCATTAATAGTAGTCCCTTATGTCATTGCTATTGGTTCCATGGCTTGTATATCTTGGTTTGGGCTTGCATATAATCAAAGATCAAAAATTTTCCGTTATTTTATTGTTATCGCATCAAGTTTATTTGTTTTTTCTGATCTGTTAATAGGAAATGCTAGATATGGGACATTACATATAGATCTTAATCTATTAATCGATATAACCTACGTTCTAAATATTTTACTTATGTCTCATGCTCAACTTTTCTTACCTGGAGTTCTTAAAGAAAATCTTTAAAAAACTTTTATTATTAATAAAAAAAAGGAAAAAATTTGGTTATAATATTTGTATGATTATATCTTTTGAATGAATTAAACAATAGCTAACTGAGATTTATTAATAAGATTTAATCCAGTATTGATCGGTTTTAATAAGTTTTTTATATCTCCATTACAATTTTGAAAACAACTCTTTAATTCTTGAATTACTTCTTTCATTTGCACCTTATTTATATCTCTCTCGAGGTTCTTCTCTTCATTTCTTATCCTCATTATTGGAATAGCTTGATAGGAGATACCCATATTAGGTTTTAATTCTCTGATGATTTTTTTTAACATATTTATTTCTATTTTCAAGAACTTAATTTCTTCTTGTATATTAATAGGTTTATCATGAGATTTTACAATTCTATAACATGTGGGTCCATACCCTAATTTAATGCTTCTAGCTGATTTTAAAACTCTTCCACATCTTTTACATAAGAATACCATTTTTAACTACCTTTCATAACAATATATTAAAAGGCTTTTTTCTCTACTCGTTTTTGATCATAATAAAAATATGCTAATTTATAATTTTTGAATTTTGTCAATTGTTCTTTTAAGAAAGAATAATCAAACCTAATAACTGAAAAAATACTTAAAAGAAAATAAAAAACTTATTCTATAATAAATTCTCCCTCACCATATATCTCGAAACACTCCAAACATACATCAGTCACCCGAACTTCTTAAGCCTGAACCTTTGGTTCCTCTTTCAAACGCCGCACACTCGTGCGGTTTCTTAATGTTACTTATATTCTTCACTTTTATTAAGTTTATTTAGTGTTGGGAGGAATTAAGATGTATTGAAAAAACTTTAGTTTATTTAGAACTAATATATTTTTAAGAAAGATGAGAATCTAGATATTATAACACAAGAACATTTTAGTAAGAATATACCGCTTTAACTCGAAATATTTTAATGCGCTCTTCAATTTATTTTTATTTTTAAAAATAGAATTAATTAAAATATAATTAAATAAAATAATTAGATTAATCTATGAAGAGTGCTAGTTTAAAGTCAATTCGACTTACGCCTGATAATGAAGCCGATTTCTATGATTATATTAAAAATAATTTTGCTGAATACTTTTTTTTTTATGCTGATTATGCTCAATATCCAGAAAATACTGAAATCTATATGGCATTAGATAAAGAAGAAAAAATTCAAGGAATGATCTTAATCTGGGAAAATCGCAGAATTCAATTGAGAGGAAAAGCTGTAAGTCTTGAATTTTTACTAAATGGTAAAAGATATAACCCGATATCTATTACTGGATTTGATAACCATAAAAAATTGATCTCAAACTTCTTTCCAGATCATAAAAAAGAAATTACGCTGTATCGTATGGGTTTAAAAAAAGGAGATCAAAAGGATTTTGAGAAATATAAATTCCAAAAATTAGATGAATCTCATAGAGAAGAGATAACTTCATTAATGAGAATTGCTGATCCTGTTTTCTGGGGTTCACCCAATCCAGAGGATATCTTGATTGATGAAAATAATATATGGTATGGTATAATGAAAGAGAAAGAATTAATTTGTATAGTTAGTATATGGAAATATGAAAGTATTGGATATATAGCAGTCGTTGGGACTCATCCAGATTACTGGAACCAAGGCTATGCTAGTTCGCTAATCTCATCGACCTTGAAAGAATTCTTTCAAGATAAAGAACAATGTTTTATTACAGTAAGGGTGGCTAATGCTCCTGCTATTCATACATATAAGAAGTTAGGATTTTCAATATGCTATACTCATTATTCTTATGAGAGATTGTAAACTTTATCTAAAAT
>JBHLLT010000072.1:2523-4111 GCA_048938855.1 Promethearchaeota archaeon | reverse complement strand
TGAAAGTGCTGATCCTTTAGAATTAGGAGATAATCCAATCATCAGAATAGATGTCCATGATTTTGCGGGTATATACCAAACATTAATAGAATATGAGGGAGCGAATCATTCTATGACAAACATATACGGTTATACTTGGCAATTTGATTCATGGACACCAAATAACTGGATTTGTTACCAATATATTATCCATATGGAAGATAGAAGCGGTAATTGGAATTCTATAGTAACTAATATTACAGTTGAAGATACGACTCCCCCTTCACAGCCATTATTTGCTATTAGTCCAAGTGGAGAAGTTAGTGGTATAATTACTTTTGACTGGTTAGATGGGATTGATCCATCGGGTATCTCTTTTTATATCTTAATTATTTCTAATGATACCGACCCTTTAGCAACTTTGGGATATATTTACTTCTTTAATATTACAAATGTCGGACCAGAAAGTAGTTATTGTGAATTACCTGAAGTTCTCTCCCCAGGGAAATATTATTTTTTCTTGGCTCAAGTGGATGGAGTAGGACAACAAGGTGATTATACTATAGGGACTTTCACAGTTATATCAGGTGGGAATGGATCTCCTGATAACATGTTACTAATTATCATCATAATACTTGCTAGTGCTATTGCTTCTATAACTGCAATTGTTATAGTGAGAAAAAAGTTGAAGAAAGAAATTGTTCCAGCACGCAAGAAGATATCCCTTAAAACTATTTCTTCCCATATTAATAGACTTTCAAAGGTAGATTTTACTGTACAAGCTGATAAAATTCAAGATGTGATTGATGAGAAAGAGCGAGAAATTAATATTGACGAAATTAAATCTTTAGGAGAAGAACTCTTTGCTGAAGGAGCATATTTAGAAGCTCAAAAGCAATTTAAGAAAGGATATGATCTTCTAATGAACTCAGGAAGAGAAGAAGAAGCAAAACTACTTTCAGAACTGATCTCTGGAATTGAAGGATTAATAGATGAGCGTGAGAAAAGATTAGAAATTTTGGAACAAGTAAAATTAGAAGATAATGCTGCGCAAGTTTTTGACATATATCATGAGATAATTGATATTTCAAAAAAATTAAGAGATCCAGATACAGCGAGTTTTTATCAGTCAGAGTTAATTCAATTCTTTCAAACTAATAAATTAAAATGGGTTGATTTAGAAGGATATAGAAGTATCTTAGAGGCAAAAGCAGATTCTTTATTGAATAGCAATCAGTTGGAAAATGCAGCTCAATTGTACGGAAAATGTGAAAAAATTTCTCGATTATTTGTACAATTAGAAAAAGATGGAGAAGTAGCAAATATTGAAAAATTTAAAAACAAAAAAGCTGAGTGCTTAGATAGAATTAATTAGAAGAGAAGACAATGGGAATATAAAAGAAAAAAACTAGCCTTAATGGCAAACTTATTTCTTTCCAAACTTGTAAAAATTCTACCAAATAGTATATTGAATTTACATAATTATTTGAAGAATGATAAGAAGATTTTCTACTACGATACTCAATAATTTAAAATAAATTTATATAAGCGTTTTCTCTTTATTTTTAAAGATAAGAATATATTATACTGATTTGTAAAACGTTATTAT
>JBHLLT010000072.1:0-2423 GCA_048938855.1 Promethearchaeota archaeon | reverse complement strand
AAACGGGGAAGTTCAAGCACAGCGGATATTATCTTCCAACAAGGACCACCCGGTCAAAATACAGGTTTTCATGCAGGATTCCGTAGCAATGGTCTTTTTACATTTGCTTTTTGGGCAGATGACTTGAATACAGCACAGAGTTATAACGATACAAATTGGCATCAATGGGTTTGTACTTACGATGCCCCAACATACGCAAGGAAGATATTCAGAGATGGAATCAACATAGCAAGCGATACCGCTGTTAATCATTTCTTAGGTAGTGGCACATTTTACCTCGGCTATGATGGTATGGTAAACGAAGGTTTTGATGGACAACTTGATGAGTCTAGATTATTGAAAAAAGCTCTTTCAAGTGAATGGATAAACACATCATATATCAACCAAAACGATCCAGAAAGTTTTTATTCAATTGGAAAAGAAAGAAGCTTATCAGACCCACCTAATGCTAAATATTTCACATATTATAAAGAAATTATAATAGATCATTCCATGGTGTCTGGATCTAGCGATCTTCTTAATTTTCCTGTTCTGATTTCTCTTTTGGATACAGACTTACATGACGATGTTCAATCAAACGGAAATGATATAGCATTTGCTAATGATACAGCATGGTTAGATCATGAAATAGAAACATTTAATCAATCTTATGATGAAGCTCATGCTCAATTAATAGCCTGGGTTCGTATACCAAGACTATTAACATCTTTGGATACAATAATTCGTATGTATTACGGTAATTCCACAATGGGATCGCGGGAAAATCCAGCTAGCGTTTGGAATTCAGATTATAAAGGAGTTTGGCATTTATCGGAAGATCCATCAGGAATAGTGTATGATTCTACTACTAATAATAACGATGGCTCTTCTTATGGTTCAATGGATTCTGGAGATCAAATTGTTGGGAAAATAGATGGAAGTATAAATTTTGACGGAAATGATGATAACATTGCGACAGAAGAAAATAATGTTCTTGCTGGTTGTTCGAGTCTTACAATGTCTGCTTGGATAAAACCCCTTAGCACTCAATCAGATTATTGTGGAATAATTGAATATGATAATACTACTGATGTTAGTAGTTTTGATGCAGGTATGGAATTACGATCGACAAGAGTTCCTAGAGTTAATGTTTGGACAACATCAGGATTTAAATATGTAGATTCATCTGTAGTTTTACCTATATCACAATTTACTTATTTTGTGTTTGTATATGACGGAGATTTAAATATATATTTGGATGGATCTTTTGACAGTTCTACACCTCACAGCGGAAATATAAGGAATAATCTTAGGTATATAAATATTGGTAGAAATACTCATGATGGAAGGAGTTTTAATGGAACAATTGATGAGGTTCATATTTCAAATATCGCCCGCTCAGCGAGTTGGATCAAAACCGAATATAATAACCAATATAAACCATCAAACTTCTATTCAATTGGAAAAGAATATCCTGTATCGGGTATTCCAGCTTATGAGCAATACTTCGATTATTACAAAGAGATAATAATAGATAAAGCAATGGTGAGCGGTTCACATGAACTTATTAACTTTCCTCTACTGATTTCTATTTTGGATGAAGATTTATATTCCAAAGCTCAAGTGGATGGTGACGATATCGCATTTACGTACAATGGTGCTTGGTTGGATCATGAAATTGAACACTATGAACAAAATTATGATGGTACTCATGCTCAGCTTATTGCTTGGGTTTCTTTACCACGATTATCAACATTAGAAAATACTGTTATTCGCATGTATTATGGGAATTCTACTATGAATTCACGTCAAAATCCTTCAGAAGTATGGAATACAAATTATAAGGGGGTGTGGCATTTATCAGAAGATCCGACAGGAACGGTTTATGATTCAACCTCAAATCATAAAGATGGAACATCATCCGGTTCAATGACTTCTAATGATCAAATTTCGGGAAAAATTAATGGGGCCCTTGATTTTGATGGAAGTGATGACACAATTAGTTTTGGATCGTGGACTCCATCAACAGATTTTAATCCTAGCTCTGGTACTATTTCTTTTTGGATTAATCGACAATTTCTAGACTCGGTATCAGAGAACAAAATGGTCTTACAAATTAGGGCATCAGGAACAAATCGTATAATGTTTAGATATGATGGTGGAGGTTATGAATGGCGTTTTCATCATGAAGGAAACGATATACAAACTGTTATGCATCCTCCTGCAGGTGAGATTCCTAGATTAGAATGGATTTATGTTGTTCAAACCTGGGATGTTAACTCGGATTTTCTTAGAGGATATATCAATGGATCTCTATTTAGTTCTAATTCAGGATTAGCTCATCCTACAAATGATTCTTTTGATATTTATTTAGCTAGTGATATGAATGGTGGAGAATATTTTTATGGAAGTATAGATGAGGTTAGATTTTCAGATATATATAG
>JBHLLT010000046.1:2683-15271 GCA_048938855.1 Promethearchaeota archaeon | reverse complement strand
TATTAAATTCGTTTTTTCTTTGATCAACACATAGTATTATTGTAGCATCATTAAATTTCGGAACATCTTCATCTTTCATCTCAGTTAATTCTGTTTGAATGAGGATATGTTTTGGATGTTTCTCTGATAAATCTCTCCATCTAGTTGTCTTTATTTGTTTAGTTCCCGTAGCTACTATTATTGTACCTACATTGAAAGTTTGTTCTTCCAAATTTTCTTGAATCCTTTTAATAGTAACCTTATAATTTCCAACATAACCTTGAACATCAATTACCTTTGAATTCAATAAAATATGTACATTAGATTTGTTTTTTAAATCATTAATTTCCTGGAAAATTTCATCTTTTGTAATAGGAATATAATATAAATCAATAAATTCAAGGGCAATACCACCAAGAAAAGATTTTTTATCTAAAAGGTAAACTTCAAATCCTTGGTTTGCTAAATTATGAGCAGCAGTTATTCCCGCTATTCCTCCCCCTATTATTAATGTTGATTGTTCAACATTAACTTTGATAGTCTCTAATGGCCTTAAATTAATGACCTTTGCCAAATACATTCTTATTAAATCACAAGCTTTTTGAGTAGCCTTGTTTGGTTCGTTTTGATGAACCCAAGAATCTTGGTTTCTAATATTTATCAGCTCAAACAAAAATGGATTCAACCCTGCTTCTCTTAAAGTGTTTTTAAAAAGTTGTTCATGAGTTCGAGGAGTACAAGAGGCAACTATGAATCTATTGAGATTGTATTTTCTAATTAGTTCTTTAATCCGCTCTTGTGAATCAGAACTACACGAATACATATTTTCTTCAACGTGGACAACATAAGGCAATTTGGAGACATAATTAACTACTTCGGAAACATTAACAATACCACCAATATTAATACCA
Organism: Promethearchaeota archaeon; assembly: GCA_048938855.1. GTDB lineage: Archaea > Asgardarchaeota > Lokiarchaeia > Sigyniarchaeales > SOKP01 > Loki-b32. The sequence goes on along the minus strand of JBHLLT010000046.1, from coordinate 14,381 downwards.
CACTTACAGACTAAAATTCCTACACGAGGATCATCCTCTTGATTTACTGGTATCTCTGGTGGATATTTCATTTTTTTAATGTTTTGAAATCTTACAATATTTAATTTTTCGCTAATTTTTGCAGCACATGCAGAACCTTCAGCAACTGCCATTTGAATATCATTGGGTTTCTTAGAATAACCAGTTAAGAATATATTCCTTTTTTCAAGTGAAATAATATCTGTCTCAGGAAGATAACCTAAATTGTTCCACTCTAAATTAAGTTTTTTTAAAAGATCATAATAAGATTGAGGCGGAGATAATGCGCTAGCTAATACAGCCATATCCACTTCAAAAGTTCCAATTTTCTCTTTGTCAATATCTTCGTAATATAATTTTAATTTCCCATTATCTAAATTTTCTTTAATATATGAAACGCGACCATTTATGTAATTTACATTATAATCGATTTTACTTTTTTCAATAAATTCATAGAAATTCTTACCTTTTGCTCTAATTTCTGTATTAAAAACATAACAATCAATATTAGGGTTATGTTCTTTTACAACAATTGCCTCTTTAGCCGAATTCATACAACATATGGCAGAGCAATATTTTTTACATTCAGGATGATGAAAATCTCGGGAGCCTACACACTGAATAAAAGCAATTGAATGAGGATGTTTTTTATCATCTAATCTTATTATTTTCCCCCCAGTTGGTCCATTTGCAGATAAAAGACGTTCAAATTGCATATTGGATAAAACATTAGGGGAAGAACCAGCAAAAGTATCATATACCTCTGGCATTTCTTGGTTATATCCTGTGGCAATAATAATAGCCCCTACTTTTAATCTTATTTCTTCGGTTTTTTGTGAAAAATCTATTGCTTTTGCATTACAAGCTTTAGCACAAAGTCCACATATCTTAAAATTTAAATATAAACAATTTGATTCATCTATGAGATATATAGGTGGTACTGAAGATGGAAAAGGAATATAAATAGCCCCTCTGTTTTTTAGGTTAGTGTCAAATTCATTGGGAATTCCCCTTACGGGACAAATTTCGCTACAATCACCACATCCTTTACAAAGGTCTTCAATGATATATCTTGGCTTTTTAATAACTGTTATTGCGTAATCACCAGCAGTTCCTTGTATACTTTTAACATATGAATAAGAAAATAATTCGATATTTGGATTTCGATATACATCAACCATTTTAGGTGCCAAAATACATAGACTACAATCAAGAGTAGGGTATATTTTATCTAATTGAGCCATTGTTCCACCTATTGTTGGTTTAATTTCAACTAAATATACTTTAAAACCCAATTTAGTTAGATCTAAGGATGCTTGTATCCCGGAGATTCCTCCTCCAATGACTAAAACACTACTCTTCAAATTTAACAAACACATTAACTCCTAAATTAATTTAAAATAGTTTTAACAAACCCCCTATAAAAGACGCTAAATCTATTACTTTTATTTTATTCTTTAATTCATTCTCTTCCTTATCTATAGAAAGTTCATTTATATAACAATTAAAATGTGTTAGACATTTAGGACAAGGAACAAGTAAATAATCCGCCTTAGTATTAATTGCTTCATTAATACGATTTTCTCTTAATATTCGTGTAAAATCATTACAATTTGAAAATGCTGAAACTCCACAACAGTTAGCATCATCTTTTATGTTTTCCATTTCAATAAGTCTTACTCCTGGAATTTGTTTAATCAATTCTCTTGGTGCATTATATAACTTATCACCTATTCGCCCCATTCGACAAGAATCATGATAAGTAACTTTAATTTCAGAATAAGACGGAAATCTGACATTTTCAAGAATCTTTTTTTCAAGAAAAAATTCAGAAAAATGTAAAACTCTAAAATCAAAATTTTCTATTATTTTTGGATAATCAAACTTCCAAGTTCTATATCCTTCAGCACATCCAACAATAATAGTTTTTACTCCTGCATTTCTATAAAGTTGCGTATTGTATTCCGCAAATTTTTTAAAAGTATTAAAATCTCCCTTACCCCATAAGATATCATGACCACAACATTTTTCATTTAAAACAACTGGTACAATGTCAACCTCATTAAGTAGACTTATAACGGAGATGGGTATAGAGGTATATTTCAAATCTAAATTATAGAATATTTCTTCCATTAATGGTAAGCAACCAATAAAATATGCAATCTCACCGGAACTCTTTGTTTTTAAATTATTTTTCTCCAAAAATTCTAACTTATTTGGATTTATCGAATTGTTTCTCATCATTTTTGAGATTAATGGAAAAATTTCATTATGAGTTCCACATTGTGTAATTCTATTGACTTGAATTTTTTCTTCTCTTGAACTTTTTCTCAATTCTAACATTAAATTAGGTAAATCTATCCCTTCATTTTTTTGACTCATCGGACAATAAATCATACATTGGCCGCAAGTAAGGCAATTCCATATATTATTATTATTTAACGCTTCCTTTACTGAAGAAAATACTATATCACCAACCAACTTTCGTGGAAAAAATAGATTTAAATGTGCGAGTGGGCACACATTTACACATCGATTACATGCATAACAATAATTTAATGTTGAAATTATATTTTTAATATCCTGATCTAAAATTTGTAAACTTGAAATATCAGTTCTCAGTTTGTTATTTGTAAAAGAAGACATTGAGGATTACTCCTTGATATATATCTCAAAATACCCGCATTTAGAACATACATAAGTTACAACATTGGGATCTCTAAGTCTGTATATATAATCTTTATTTTCTAGAACCATTCTGCATCTACTACAAATTTCTTTATGTTTATTTTGTTCTACTAAAATATTTCATCACCAACACTTCTAAACAACATTAAATACATTTTAAAAATATCATCCAAATTTACTAAATAAAAATTTTTAAAAAGATCGATCTCTAAGATGTAAAAGGTAATTCATATTTAAAAATCCTTGCTTCAAATTATATTTTTCTTGCATATTATTGATCAGAAATAGCATTAGGGTCTTCTAAATCCAAATATTTTGACTTTATTTGTAAGAAAATATTCAATTATAGAAAAAATAAATGCAGAATTATGTAAATATAATTTTGATTCATAAATATAAATTAACATAATTAAGGAAACTTATAAAAATTTTAAAAAAAATTACAGGATTGTCATATTTTATTAGACATATATGTCTATTTCTGCAAATTAAAAATTATTTTTATACCACAAAAATTCATATTTTTGCAAAAAAAAATGTAATTTATAATTAAATTAAGCTGTCTATTCTTATTATTTGAAACTAAAAAATAGTAGATAAATTAATTTTATTTTTTTGTCAGAGAATTTGACAAATATTTTTTTTAAATTTAAATTTTTAAAATCAAGTAATTCTTATATATATACGAAACAGCCTTATTTGTTATGAAAACAAAAATCATTAAAAAAATTTTTTGAAAAATTTATTTGTCAAAATGACAAAAATTATTCTTATCAAACTCTTTAAATTCTAATTAGACTATTAATTAATTGGAGTTAACCTCATTACTCAGAAAGGTGGAAAGGGTTTACCTTATGAGGTTATTATAGATATATTAAGATATATTAATAAAATAGAGGTAATGAAAATGGAAGTATTGGAATTAAAGCCAATAAAAAAAAAGAAAGTTACTGTATATCTAATAGATAAAAATAGAATCAGTTTTGAACTTAATGACATTGATACATTAAAAGAATTAGTAAGTGATAATAACATTTCTTATATTACAGTTGAAATGAATAATGAAAACTTTAAAACATTTAAAAATTCTAATCTTTTTTCTGTTTTAAATGCTTTAGGCTTAGATTATTATCTATTAGATATGCCAGAGTATGCTTATGGTTATCTTTATGAAGAAATACTTAAGAAAGAGGAGCAAATTAGCGAGTTATTAATGGAATATAGAAATATGAATGATAAAAATTCTTTAAAAGGCCTGAATTTAAAATCTTGGATTGATGTTTTGAAAAAGGAAGCTAATCAGGATAATGATATTTTAGAGAGAAAAATTAGACCCCAGTGGATTGTTAAAAAAATATTAGATATAATAAGATCGAATGAAAATGAAGAATTAACTCTTATTTATTTTTTCCATGAAAAGTCTCTTTCAGAAATAACTGAGCAATTAAAAGAACTTCATATAGAAGTAATAATATATGAAATGATTAATGTTCATAATATTCAATATTTAATTATAAAACAAGAGGGGAATAATTAATGGAAGTTTTAGAATTAAAACCTTTAAAAAATAAAAATCTAAAAATGGTATTAATAGAAAGTGAGTTTCCTATAGATTGGTGGTTTGAAGCCTCAGCTCAGAAAAAACATGATTTAGTATGGAATTTACATCTAATTTCAAGGGAATATCTAAATTTAATTGAGAATCTTATAGCTAAATATAATCCTGATTTTGCTGTCGAAGAGAAAGGAAGTCGGTGGGAAGATACAATTACAACTGAAGATCTATTACAAACTCTATTTAGAGAGAATAATATCCATTATAAAATGGTAGATATCTCAGAAAACGCTGAAAGTTATCTTTCCTCCAATTTAGAAGAACAAAGAGTACTTATAAAACAATTAACAAAATCAATTGAAAGTATTAAAAAGGAAAAAAAGTATGAAATTTTAAAAGATGATTTAGAATTTCAACGGATGGCTTTATGGAAGGAATATTTACAGCAAGAATATTCTTCTCAAGAAAATGAGATAAGATATAATGTTCGAGAAGCTTGGATGATGATGGGAATTCTAAAATTTGCACGACAGATGATAGGAAAAAAATTGATTGCATTTTTTATCTGTGATTCAAGACACTTTGAGGGAATAAGCAAATTAGCTGAAGAATTAGGTATTGGAACTGAAGAAATTAAAATTAAAAGATCTGCAACAATAATAAATAACCCAGGTTCTAATTCAATTAAAAATGTAATTGGAAAAAGTATACTCGAATTATCTCCGATAAAAGTAAAAAAGAAAGAATCATTAGAAAAGATATGCTATTTTTTTGATACTGATGATAACGCTTCTCCATTCGATATTAACATGGCTTACGACGCAGGTTTTGATGTCGTTATACCTATTAGTAAGATGACTGCTGAACAAGTACCCAAATTAGTACAGGATGCCATTTTTTCCCGGAAACCAAATGCTCCTACTACATTCTTTATAGGGGGTTCTATTGTCAAAGAAGGAGAAAAAATAGCTAAAAATGTCATAAAGTCATTAGTACCTCCTTTTGAATGCCCTGTGATAATAGATCCTCGTGGTTCACACACTACAGCTTCTTCAGTAGTTGCTAAGACTATTGAAATTGGCAGAGAACATGGTTTATCTGAATTAAAAGGGAAAAAAGTAGTTCTTTTAGGAGCAGGTCCAGTTGGGAGGATAGCAGCGATATTAGCAGCGAAATTAAATTGTAATACCTATTTTGTGGAAACATGGGAAGGATCGAGTGAAGATTTTATAAAAAATCTGTCAAAAGAATTAATGAAAGAAGCAGGAGAAAATGCAACACAAATTCATGGCGTTTTTGCTCCAAATGATAAAAAGAAATTAGAAATAATTAAAGATGCAGATGTAATATGGAGTTTAGCTGCTGCCGGGATACAAATTTTATCAAAAGATCTAATGGCTCAATTAAAAGATAAAATAGTGATAGATATAAATTTAGTTCCTCCATATGGTATTGAAGGCTTAAAGCCAAAAGATAATAATAAAGAAATATATCCTACCATATTCGGAATTGGAGCACTAGCTTTAGGGCGTTTAAAGTCCAATATTGAAACAAATATTCTTAAAAAAGCATCGACTATTAAAGGAAAAACCATTTTTGATTATAATTACGCGTTTGAAGAGGCAAATAAAATTCTATTTGGCAAAGAAATAAAAATTTCTTTGTAATTTTTTTAATTCTTTTATAATATTTTGTAAAAATTCTTAAAACTAAAAGATAATATAAAAACTTTCGAAAGAAGCTAAAAGACAAAAATCTGTAAAATTAAATAAATTCCAATCCCAATTGAATAAATTGGAATTAAATATTTCCAGAATTTATTAGGGATTACTCTTACTAAATAGGGGGCAGAAAGGGCTGCTAAAAAACCTCCCGAAAATAAAGAAGGGAGAAGAACCAAATCAACGTTTACTCCAGCAAAACTAATTAAAAAAAATGTCAAAATTCCCACAAATGAGACGATTGATTCTGAAAAAGACACAATAGCAGTGGCACTTTTTTCATATACACCTGAAAAAATTTGTCCCATTGTAATAACAGGACCGTATCCTCCTCCACCAATTCCTTTATTAAAACCTGCTAATGCCGAAAATCCAATTAATAGTTTTCGATGTGCAGAAGAAAATTCTATGTTTCTTAATTTAACTCTGATAAGCCCTGAGAATCCCATAAAAATTACTAATATTGCGACATATGTTTTTATTACAGCACCAGGAAAAATAATTGCAAAATAGCCAAGAAGAATTGATACAAAAATAGCTAAACATCCAAATAAAGCTATTATTAATCCAATTTTAGTAGCATCATTTAATGGATGAAATGAATAACGAACATTTTTAAACTCATGATCAAAAAAAGTATCTACAATACCAGTGATCGTTTCCGAAATAAGGATAGCTGGAACAACTTGAAGTGGAGTATACCCTAATAATAATAAAAGAGGTGATAATGCCGTTCCGAAACCCATCCCAGCCATGGAATCCATTGATTCAAAAATAAAAGCGAAAATAATAATTATTAGAATCAATTCCATTATTCAAAGACCTTATAAAAGTAAGTAAAATATAAACATGGTTATGGAATAAAATATTATTGCATAGCCAATTCTCTTGATAGAGCGTCGTTCAATTCTTAATCTCTCTTTTACAGGCTTTGTATCTAATTCCCGAGCTTCTTTTCCAACTTCCCAACTAATTGACATACTTTTTAACCTTCTAAGTTACTTTAATTATGTTTAGTTAGTTTTAATTATATTTAATTAATATTGATTAGATATAGTTAAATGTAATTAAAAGGTTGTATATAAAGTTTTTGAATGGTAGTATAAAATTTATTGTTTACTTAATTGTATAAGAATTGAATATTATTCAAAACATGAAAATACTCTGGATCTTTAAATGCCCAAAAAAATTAAAAATTAAAATTTAATTAAGATCGTAGTAAATATGAGAAATTTCTCTTAATTACAGGAAGTACTCTTTCTGCATCAGGAAGAGTAAACATTTTTAGCTTTTTAGACAGAGATTTTCCCAATTTTTCTTCATACTTACCATTTAATAACATTTTAGTTTCATCTTCTGTTATATCTTCGAATCTTTCAGTCAACTTAATAATTTCTCGGTTAGCTGGACATATATTTTGACACCTCATACATCCTATTAATGCATTATGAGCATCTGGAGGAACCCAATCAGGAATTATACCTTTAATTTCATTATAGACTGGTATGCATTTGTTTGCATTAATTACAAAATTCTCGTTAGAAATTGTTGGTATTGCGTGAGTAGGACAATTTGTAATACAAGCAGAACAGTTTTCGCATTTATCCATCATTTTCATCTCTGTCCAATTATCTTCTTCAAATTGGAAATCTGTGAAATACGCATATAAATATAGCATACTACCCCAATCATCAACATAACATATATTATTTCTACCATACTTACCAAGTCCACTTCTCACTGCTAATAATTTAAGATGGAGTTTATTTGTATATTCAATTTTGTAACCGGGTTCCTTTATTATATCCCCCTGTATTAACTTCTCAAAATCTTTGAACGTTGTTCCATCATCATAATAATTTGGAGGTATAATTACTTCATACTTTTTTCCATTCAGATGAAAATCTACTAACGCGGGTTTAGCAGAGATCGCAATTATTATTATTGACTTAGCATTAGGAAGCGTCTCGGGAATTTCAAACTTTTTGCTGTCGATGTAGCTCCTATAGGTCTTATTGTCACTAAGTTTTCCAGCGCGGCGTAATTTATCTATATCTTCCTGCAGTTCATCTAGATGATCTATTGAGACAGTTTTATATCTATACTTAAAAACTAAATTTATACCATGGAATTCCATATCAATCAAGTAAGTTTTTCACTAAAATTATGCTTATGATTATTATATTACTCTAATAGTGGAAGATTAAATCATTAGTAATTAAAAAGATTTCAAAGGATAATTCTCTTATTCTTAATATTGCGTTGTGTCAAGATTCTCTTGTTATTTTAAGAAAATTGTGGATTCTAATTTAAAATCAATATGTTTTGGAATATGGGAATGAGTCTTAAAACCATAATCTTTTAGTAATATCTTGAAAATTCGGAAAAATCAATTCTTTCAGAATTTTAAGATATGTAAGGAAACTTCTGATTCCAAAAAGAATAGAACGAATTTATATATAGGAGATTTTCGTGTTTTAATTTATCTATAATTTACAAAAAAAAAAATAGTAAAAACTGAAAAGGTTTACATGAAGAAAATTCAAAAAAATAACAAAAGATAACAAAAAAATGGTGTAATTATTTTGGAAATGGAGAAAAAAAATTTAGCGATAATCATCCTAGCAGTAGTTTTAGCTGCTTCTGGTGTTGGAAACGTTATCTTGGCTATGATGACCGTTGTTGTACCTCCGGTACAAGGAGAAGTCCTTAAAATTGCTACAACATCTAATCCTGTAACCATGGATCCTTTGGATACTTGGGATAGCGTGTCAAATAATATGATTGATCAGGTTGTTGAACCTCTAATTGCTACTGATTTAACAGACCCAAGTTTCCCAATTATTCCTAGACTTGCTGAATCATGGGTTTGGCTTAATGAGAAATGTGTTGAGTTTACTCTTAGGGACGATGTGTATTTCCATGATGGTCAAAAATTTACAGGAGAAGATGTTATTTGGACTTTTGAGAGAATTAATTATTTTGGCAATTCGACAGGAACATTACCCAATAACTCAACTCAGGCTTTTCCACACTCACTTTACAAATTCAGTAATGGAACAACAATCTTTGATACTTTAACCAGCAGAGTCTGGTGGAATGCAAATAAAGCATCTGATCCATTAACAGTTAGACTCTATTTGAACGGAGCATTTGCCCCTTGCGAGGGTTTATTAGCCTATACAGCAAGTTCAATTGTCGGTCATGAATCTACTCCAAAGTATAGAATGCTAAATCTTGGGACAGATCTCGTTATTGGAACTGGACCTTTCAAATTATTGAGATATATCCCTAATTCAGAGATTAGATTTGCCCGATGGGAGCGATACTGGAGAACTGGTGCTTATTGGGACCAGATTGTCTATGTATTTTATAGAGATGCTGTCACTGCCAATAATGCAATGTTGGCTGGTGATATTGATTATTTAGGTCAAGGTATTGCTTCCCTTAAGCAAGATTTCATTGATGATCCAGATATTACAGTAACTGGAGATGGAGTTCATGATTATATTAATGGCTCCATCTATTGGTACATTGCTTTTAACTCTGAAATTATAAACCGGACATGGAGAAAGGCAATTTCACACGCGTTTAATTATACATACCTCAATCGAGATATTGATCAAGGTAGGACTGTGAGAGCTAATTCAATAGTTCCTCCTGGTTTTCCAGCGCATAACTTTTCAACCACAGGTGCTAATTATGATGTCCCAAAAGCCAGAACGATCATGCAATCTATGGGTTTTGGAGTTGGTTGGCAGGTTGGCTCTCAAGTAGGAGATATATTCACTCCAGGTGGTGATGAGGCTCAGTGGACATCAGCGCAATTTGTGCCAACTGCTGGTGCAGGAAACTTCTCAAATAATCAATGGAATTTCCGACATAATGTAGCTAGTCACTTTATGGAGCTTCTTATCCAACGGTTCACGGAGGATATGGATCTAATTGGAGTCGATATTCACCCACAAATATTGACTTGGGATCAATTTATTAGGATGGGCCAACTTCATCCTGAAAGACTTCACATCTACTATGCTGGATGGGGTCCTGATTATTTTGAAACCTTCAATATGATTGATCCATTGGTCAATAATGCTTCTGCTTCCAACTTTGCTAGAATCAATGATCCTCATTTACAAGATCTCTTAGAGCAGACCGCTTCTGAAACTAATACTGCAGCTAGATATATTCTATATGAAAAACTTCAGGGATACATTATCGACGTACAATCTTATCATATGCCTTTACAATATGATAAACTTTATTTTGTGCACGCTGCTACTTTAAAAGAATTCCCATATAATAGTATGAGAAATTGGTACTTATATCCAACGTATCGCGAATAAATAAGGAATGTATAAAAAATTTACAGATTAAATCCCTTTTTTTTAATTTTTTCAGAATTTACAATTAAAAATATAAAATATTTGTACTTAGATCATAGTAAGGAACAGCGATGGTAATGGTTTGCTAGGGGGTATTCTTACCTCTACACCGAAAAGGAGATTCCATAATAGGGGCTCTAACGCAAAAACCACTAATAAAACACACACTACAATAATTATTACAAGAGCCGTTCTTTTCCAACTCTCCGGTCTTAAATATACCGCTAAAAAATTTAAAAAATTAGGTTCCTTCAGCTTCTCTCTTTTATTCTTTGTCATGAGGTATCAATAAAAATTCAATAATTTATATTTGTCTTTTCAAATTTCTTAGTGTGGAAATGTTTTGACCTATTAGAAACGTATTGATATTGAAACTAATACAAGGATATATTATCTTTTCATGAGTCTACCACATTTGAGGCATTTATACCAGTTTAAAACCCAAAAATCCAAAATTTGCCACGAAAAAACTTTACTAGAATGGAAATTTTCTTAAATAGCATTTTTCTGTTAAATCTAAGCTTCAAGAATTTTATCTAACATTTCAACGACTCGCTTATAATTTAGAATTGAATCTAATAAAGAATTATTTAATCTATATATCCGTATATACCCATAAAGACTTTCCAGTGTATTTTTATTATCTTCTAGTTCTCTCTTCATATTATTTAAATCATCTTCCCATTTTGCCATTCTATTGATAACAGATCTTGAAAACTTTAGAAGCATTATCCCTGCAGATTCAGCTTTATATGTAATTTTACCTTTTTCTGAAATGCTTGCTTTTTCAATTAATCCATTTTCTAATAGTGAATTTACTTCTTCAGAAATTTTACCAACAGATAAACCTGTGATCTTTTTCAATCTACTCTGAGTAAGATATTTTCTTGTTATAAAATAGCCTAAAATCCTAATAAACATTGGGTCTCGACTTGTAAACATAGTTGAAGCCGCAAGTTGATTTAAAATATCATCCTCAACGGAATATACCTCAGGATCAAATTGAATTTGTTTTAATTCTGATTTTTCGCTTTTTCTAAATTTATAATCTTCTAAATCTACTTCTTTTTCAATTTGCTCTTTGGAATCTTCGGTTATTATGGGTAACACTACTTTATATATTTCAAAGGCCATAAGTAATTCATCAATTCTTCTAAATAAGTGCTCGGCTCCTTTTTGAGAATTTTCAATTAATTTCTGTAATTCCTTTTTCTTACTATTAAAATACCTCTCTAAAGAATTAATACTTTTTACTGCAATTTCAAAACCCATAGTTGTAAGATCTTCAAGATTTCCTAAAAAGGAATATGTATATGTATGAGTTTTGGGAA
>JBHLLT010000046.1:0-2583 GCA_048938855.1 Promethearchaeota archaeon | reverse complement strand
TGCAATTTCAAAACCCATAGTTGTAAGATCTTCAAGATTTCCTAAAAAGGAATATGTATATGTATGAGTTTTGGGAATTCGTTCTTTTAAATAAACCTCTGTACCAGTCATAACTGATAAATATGTAGAAATAGAACCCATAGAGAAATCTGTTAGCTCTTTTAACTCTTTTTGTGTCAATTTTTCATGAATTAGCAAATATGAGGATAGTTTTGAAATTTTAGGATTAACATGTTTACTTTGTGCAATATCTAAAATTAGATCTACCAGTTTATCTTCATATTTACGGAGTTTTTCATTAAAAAGGTGATCAATTTCGGTTTTTTCTTCTTCAATTGTCATACTATGATTATATTATGATCAACAGTAAATTTAAAGGTTTTCCTAATATTCAAAAGATGTGAAATTACATTTTTGTAAAAAATTTGATTTAATATTCTTTTAAAATTCAAAAGTTGTGAAGATACTTAAATAGTTACTTTTTATTATTATATATAGACTTCACAAAATTTGAAACTTAAAATAAATGATCTTAGGTGTTAAAAAATTGACTAAAAACCAACCAAACGTATTGGAGGAATTGGAATTCATAGTAGGGACTCAATTAACTCACAGAGATCATAAAAATCTTTCAAAAATATGGATTTTTATTATTATTTTAATTATTACTTTAACATTTCTTAACTTTAATAGAGCCCAAAGTTACAATAAGTATGAAAGAGTTCAATTCGAATCATCTGGAGCAACACTCTTTGCTAATTTGTACTATCCCACAAACATATTGGAATTTCAAGAAAAGCAGCCATTAATAATATATTGTCATGGAATTGGCCAAAAAAGAGACTTTGATCTTAGAATACCTATTGAATTTACTAAAAGGGGTTTTTATGTAGTTGCATTAGATTATCAAGGCCATGGTGAAAGTGGAGGAAATATTAATAATATGGATCCTGTCTCGGGTATTCCTGCATTAGCTCAAGACTGCTCCAGACTTTTAGACAAATTACAGACTTTTCCATTTTATTCAAATATTAATTCATCTCAGATTGGTTTAATAGGGCATTCACTTGGAGGAATGGTTGTCCTCATGAATCAAGCATTAGATCCACGATTTAAAGTCACAGTAGCATTGGCACCATTAGTGAATTTTGTTCCACCGAAATTTGGTTTTATCTATAATGAGAATTTCATTGATTATATTCCTGTTAATTTATTAAACAATCAAAATACTGAAAATTTATTGATAATAATGCATATTAAAGACGAGATATTAGATTTTGAAGAAAATGCTTTAAAAGCAAAAGAGTTAACAAATTGTACGGTTATCTCAATAAGTGAACCATTATTAGGTGGAGGACATCAACTATTTTCAGATAGAGTTCTTATCGATTCAATTAATTGGTTTGAAAGCTATTTTTTTGGTTCTATAACTATAAATGGACCAATAAATATCACATTCTATTTTAGTTATATATTGATTTTTTTAAACATAATTTTATTGTTTATAATTGTTATTTCTTTAATTTCCATTTCAAGCCGAATATTTTTTAGGAAAAAAAATGAGATTAAGGAATTTAATCTATCTAATTATCAGTCAATATCAACTTCCTTAAGTAAGGGTAAATACACCTTAGAAATAACAATCAAAATTGGGCTTTTCTTAACAAATTGGTTTATATTTGAGAGAATCTTTGGAATAAAAGGTATTCTATATGGGTCCTTAAATTTTATTTTCATCTATATAGGAATAAAAATATTAACTTATCTTAAAAAGCCAAAGAATGAAAGAAATAAAGTAAAATTAAAAAAAATAATACAATCTCAATTAAAAATTAAATATATCGTATTTACAATAATATGTACTCTGTATTTTATAGTAATCTACATGATTTTTTCTTTTTATTATCCATTTGGTTTCATATGGCCTTCGAATTTTGCTATACATTTTCTTTTAGGATATTTAGCTTTTCCTGTTTTTTTATCAATTGAGATTTTCCTTAGAAAAGTTATCCATCCAAAGTTGAACAGCTTAAATTCAGAGAGTTCTAGGAATCGAGTTTTATTGATCACCACTATAATTATAATAATAAGTTTAATGTTATTATCTGCATCTATCTCTCAATTTCCTAGTGTTTTATTTATGTATGTAATTTTCCTATTGGTAATTATTCTTAATACCAAAATTCTGCAAAGTGTAAAATCTTTCTATTCCGTTGTTATGATTTCTTTTAGTATTATACAAATATTCTTTGCTGCAGTGCTTTCGAATGCAATAGGTGTAAATATAATTTTATAATAAACCACTAAAGGATCCATACGAAACAACTTGAGCATTTCTATCTTGTATATTTTTAGAAGATCTTTATATTATTAAAATACAATGAGTATATTATAGAGAATGGTTTAAATGTCGGAAATTACCCTTGAAGGAAAAATTGTCGAAGTACGAGGTGGGGAACGACAAATTAGCCGAACTTACACGTATGGGTACATCTCATTGCGGATATTGGTTGGATGGGACTACTATTCGGTCTTGGTGGATACCTCCAAGCTAAATAAGTATGGATTCTTACCAAAAGTGGG
>JBHLLT010000071.1:2188-4384 GCA_048938855.1 Promethearchaeota archaeon | reverse complement strand
GAGAAATTATCTTGTGAAATAGAACACCACATCACTCGAGATGTAAAGAATTCATTAGAAGAATTTCTTTTAAAATATATAGATGGGTAGATTTAATGGGTAGATTTAATTGTAATCATTAATTGCATGATCCAACTAACCTAAATTGTCTTCTATAAAGTAATAAAAATGTCTAATGAACTTAAAGAAAAAATAACTAAAATAAAGAAAGTTTTTGAAGGTTTTTCTAACTATATTGAATTACCAGATTTTAGATCTTTCCTATTGTTTACACTAACTAGTCAAGTTCCTACAAATATAATGGCTCAATTAGGATTTGGACCTAATAAGGAAGTTATAAATTTACCATATAATCCCATTTTCAATATTTATTATCAAAAAATTAATTTGATTTCAGCAGGATCCTTAATTATCTATGTAAAATCGGAGACAATTACAAAAAACTTTACGTTAGATAAAGATGACCAGATTATAAAGAATTTCCTAAATCCAAATGAAATGAGCCTTGCTTTCCGTGGTAAAGAAAAATTTCTTCTGCCTAAAATTAGTGATTGTAGTGCCTTTGAAATGGATGGAAATTCTACTTTACATATCTCTGTTGATGATATATTCCACTCTTTAGAAAGTTTCCTAGCTGTTGCAGAACCAAATATACTTTTTGTTGTAGATGCTACTAGTGAATCAGAGCCAGATTTAATTTTTACATTTAATATGATGCCTCAAATGCCTATTCGGTTAGAAAAGCAAATTCTGAAAATTGACGCTTTTTTTGACGAATCGCATAAGACTAGAGATAAAATATATTTAAGAAGGGAAGAGGATTATACGATAAGTTATTTAAAAGATATTAAAGAAGTAGGTCATGCAGAATTGTATAAATCTGCGTTTTCACTTATATTGCATATAAAATCGTTCTCAAAACCAGAAAAATGAGCCTTTTTTATTACTCTATTATTCTTTTTAGCTGTTTGATAGATAAATATTCGTCAGCGATTAAGCGATTAATACCATTAAAGGATTAATATAACCAATTTATAAACCATCCGACAAAATATATAAAGTATAAAATTGAGTAATCAGCAAAAAAATACATTTTTACTTAAAAGGGTTGTGTAAAATGAAGATAATAACCATAAACTTACCAGAAAAATATTTACAAGCAATTCAAATTTTAAATGATATGGGGGTTTATCCTTCTCGAAGTGAAGCAATTAGAATAGCTCTGCATGATTTTTTAACAAATGAATTAAAAATGTTCAAGGATTTGGATGATGAGAGTTTTAAAATGCTTATCCGGAGTAAATCTAATAAAACATATTAATTCTTCTTTTTTTATTCATTTTAAATTCTAGATTTTTTAAATTTGAGTGTCCATTTCTGAAATCTATAAATAGATAAAGAGTAAATGCAAATAATTAAACTAAGATTTAAATATTCGAGGGTATATTTTATTCAATGAAACAACTACTTTTAATAACATGAAATTCATGTACTTTCATTAAATTATTTTATAAAGGGTGAATTTTTATGAAAATTGGAATTATTGGAGGGACTGGCAAATTAGGTAGTAGTTTAGGTAAAATTTGGGCAGAAAAAGGTAATCAAATTATGTTTGGTTCTCGTGATCCCCTGAAAGCTAAAAAATTAGCTAAATCAACTGGGTCTAATACAACTGGTGGCACTTATGAAGAAGCTGCAAAATTTGGGAATGTTATTGTCCTTACTGTTCCTTGGTCAGGGGCAAAAGAATCAATCAAAGTAGCGGGAGATTTAACTGATAAAATTATCATAGATTCTACTACTACTGCAGCACCAGATTTAGGAGGTACTTTAATAACTGTTATTCCTTCTGCTGCAGAAAAAATCGCAAAATGGGCAGTAGGGGCTAAAGTAATAAAAGCTGTCCATACAATTGGAGTTGATAGTTTAAATAAATTACAATTTGGTTCCCAACAAGCAAGTTTATTTATATGTGGGGATGATATTGATGCGAAATCAAAGACTAAACAATTAGGAATTGACCTTGGATTTGATGTTATTGATGCGGGACCACTCAAAAATGCTAGACTTATTGAACCACTTGGTATGCTTTGGATTGAATTAGCTTATAATCAGGGAATGGGAACTGATATTGCATTTAAATTACTGCGAAGAAGGTTTGCAAAATAGTTAATATATATTTATGATTTTTCCTTT
>JBHLLT010000071.1:0-2088 GCA_048938855.1 Promethearchaeota archaeon | reverse complement strand
AAAATAGGAGATAGAGTTTTTGTATCTCATCATGTTCCTTGCTTTGAATGCCATTACTGTAAGCAAGGACATCATACAGCTTGTAATTTACTTCATAATACAAATTTTGACCCTGGAGGTTTTGCTGAATATATAAGAATACCACATATCAATATTGAAAAAAAAGGGGTTTATATCTTAGATAATAATGTATCTTATGAAGAGGCGGTTTTTATCGAACCCTTAGGTTGCGTATGTAGAGCACAACGTTTAGCAAATGTTAAAAAAGGATTAACTGTCTTAGTTCAAGGATGCGGTGCGTCAGGATTATTACATATTAAACTAGCAAAACTCAGAGGAGCAAAAAAGGTTATTGCCACTGATATCAACGAATTTCGGTTACAAAAAGCAAAAGAATTCGGAGCAGATGAAATATTTAGTGCAAATACAGATTTACCAAAAGAAGTAAAAAAAATTAATAAAGAAAGATTGGCGGATATTGTCATAGTTTGCACTGGAGCAGTATCAGCAGCAAACCAAGCACTAGAATGTGCTGCGCCAGGGGGTAAAATTATTTTTTTCGCGGTTCCAGAACCTGGAGTTTTCCTCAAAGTGCCTATAAATCAATATTGGAGAAATGAAATAACTATAATGACTTCTTATGGCGCTGCACCAGAAGATCTTGATGAGGCATATAACTGGATCCTTTCTAAGAGGATAAATGTAACAGATTTAATTACCCATAGATTTCCATTTAGTAAAGCTCAAGAAGCTTTTAAAATTGTCTGTGAAGCTGGTGAATCAATTAAAGTAATTCTAGAACCAGATGATAGTTAATAGTTAGCTATTATTTTATTTTAAATATTTACTTCTTTCCATATGTTTACTAATTATTGCTGATTCCCAAAAATTATAGATTTCCAACATGAAATCCTTCATTTTCCTTTTTGGAAAAAACAAATCTAACTCAAGGAGATCTTTAATAGAAATTTCAGAAGTATCTGAAGATTTTAATGATATAATAGCTTGATCAACCAAATCTTGATTTTTTGCTATTTTATCTCGCATATAGATAAATGGAGTCTTATCTGGGTTCTTCACGATGTAAGAATGGCTTGAGGTTAACAAATCTGCTTTTTCGAGAAAAATTGATTCCGCTAGGTCAATATCTTTTATATATTGATCAATTGAGCATTCTTTAAATCCATACCACGGGCCAAATCCATCTTCGCCCGGTTTACGTTGATCAAATCCTAAACAACTAATATGCAAGATTTTCTCATTTGGGAGGAAAAGACCAACATGCGCTTTAGAATGCCCTAGAAATGGAATGGATTCTATAATTAAATTCTCAAAAATTAATTTTTCACCGGGATTAAAAGATTTAATATTAATACAACTTTTATACCCATTCAATTGGCCAAACTCTTTTATCACTGAGAAATCCATAACTTTATTAAAGCCAAATCCTTCGTAAAAGTTGTAAAGATCCAATAAATATGTGTGTTCTGGAATTGGAGCATTAACAACAGCGCCTATAGATTCCCATTGATGAATATGGGCCATATGATCCATATGTGCGTGTGTACATACATAATTTGAAATTGGACCATAATATTTATCAATTTTATCTATTAAATAGGGCTCAATATTTAAATCCAAAATGATTGTTTTTAAATTTCTTCCTTTTTTAGGAAGAACAATAAGTCCATCACAACAAGAAAAGTAATATGGAGTTTTGATTTGATGAACAAGTAAAATACCTTCCGTTACTTCCTTAAGTTTAAGGTTATCTATTATTGGAAGAGACATTATTGGATTTTATGTCCACTTTTTAACTTAATTAAAAATTAAATAATAAAAAAAAATTAATTTATAGCCCCTTAGGACCTTGTTTATAAATTTCAAATGCTTCATCTACTGAAACATTCTCGTGAACAACTGCCCTTACAGCTTTAATCATACCTAATGGACTATCACTTTGAAAAATATTCCGACCCATGTCAACACCAACTGCACCTTTGTCAACAGCATTTTTTGCCATTTCTAAAGCGTCTCTTTCATCAATTTTCTTACCACCTGCAATAACAATTGGTGCTGGGCATATAC
>JBHLLT010000045.1:6199-16095 GCA_048938855.1 Promethearchaeota archaeon | reverse complement strand
ATGTAGGTTAATTATTTATCTCAATGAATTATTTTTTATTTAAATTAGCTTTAATAATTATAACTTTTTCTGCGATTTGAAGGTGATCTGGGTATGGAAGTTTTTATGAAAAGGGCGGAGCGATCCTTTAAGGATAAACTTGGTGAGGAAAAGACAGTTTCATTATTGAATAAAATTAAGAAGGCTACTAATGAAATTCCAATAAAATTTAGAAGAGTTATTGGCTCTGAAATACCCAAATTTTTATTTAATTACTCACAAGAGATTGAAAATGTATCTCCAGTTATTACTGAATCTGTTTTGAATTCTTTTCTTATTTTTGCAGAATCTCTAAAAGATCTAGTAAATAAGGATTCAAATCAAGTAATTCAGATGTTAATAAATAGAAGCAATAATGAAATGCGAAATCTTTCCGATTTACTAAGTGCTTTTATCGAAAGAGCGAAAAAGGGTGAAGCAATAGAAAGCCTCAAAACTTTTGAAGACATAATGACATATATGGTCGGTGGAAAAGCTGAGGTTGCGCAGATGAGTGATGTTGAATTATTTCTCAAACGCGCTACTAAGGATTTTTCAAAAAGATTAGGAAATGAAAAATTTCAAGCTTTTTTGGAAAAATTGAAGATTTCATTTGAGCAAATTGATGAATTACATCGAGATCAAATGAGTTCTGAAATTTCCAAACATTTATTCAAAATCTCACAAAATATTGATAGTTTTTCCACAGAAACATTAGAGACTGTCTTGGCGTATGTTTTATTATATTCTAATTCAATAACAGATTTAAAGGGAAAAACTTGGGATCAAATTAGTCAAGAAATAAGAAGAAGAAGTAATAATGAAGTAAATTCTTTAGTTGACTTATTTATAGTTTTCTTAGATGAAGTTAAAAAAGAAAATATATTAGAAACCAGCAATGACCTCGAAGATATTTTAACTCATTTATTTGGAGAAGAAAAAGAAAGGGTTCAATTTTCAGATGTAGAAGCTTTTTTGAAGAGGGCAGAAAAGAAATATTCACTTATTCTTGGCCAAGATATGATTCAAATGCTTATGGATGATCTATTAGAGGCGATAAGTCAAATTCCAGAACAACATAGAGAGTATCTTGGGTCAGATCTTGCAAAATATTTATTTAAATATTCAGAAAAAGCTTCATATCACGAACCTGAAAAAGTTGAGTTAATATTTAATGGTGCAATTATGTTTGCACGATCTTTGAAAGAAATTGAAGATTTAAACAATGCTGAGGTTAATCAATTCATTATTAACAGATCAAATCATAAAGTGCGTGGATTATTTGAGTTATATCTAGAATTTTTAAAGAAAATCGAAGTTCGTATGCCTTTTTCATTAGAACCTACTTTTGATGAAATTTTAGTACATACATTTGGTAGATATAGTGGTCCAAAAATTTTAGAGCAAGGAGGATTAATTCATGAATTATTGGCCGATTACCATGAAGAAATTCCACTAGCAATTGAACATTCAAATTGGGCAAAAGCTTTAATTGAAATAATCCCACGGTATTTAGAAATTCTCCCAAAAGCTGAAGGAGATCGGATATTGGATTTATTATGGGAAAATAAATATCCGATGGATCAAGTTGTTGAGAAATATCAAACAACAATCACTGAATTACCCAGAGAAAATGAAAAAACTTTCATGTTCAGACTATTGAATATGTTAACAAATCAGATTTTGATTGATGAAGAGAAAGATAAAATACTAGCTGGAGCTTTAGCTCTTAGAATCCTTGGAGGTATATTTGTTGAAATTTTTGGCGGTAGAAATGCCCAAATAAGAGGAATTCGTCTTAATCAACTAATAAAAGATAGAAAGATCTCAAATTTAGAGAATAAAAAAAAAATTGATGAGCATATTAATAGAATCCTCGAAGAGGATTTAAAAGCGATTCAAAAAAGAACAATGACGATAAATACAATTATACCTATTTTGACTAAAAAAAGGTACTTTATTAAAACATATGATATTGTTATGAAGGACTTTCCAGAATTTATAGTTAAAATGATCACTATTAGAGAAGAGGAAAAGTTAAAGGATATTGGTGAAGAATATAAGAAACCAGGTGTTTCAGCCGAATTAATACAACTTGTTAACAATTTTTTGAACGAACTTGATTTAGCAAGAAGATTCTATAAAAAATATTTTGAAGAAATGTATTCAATAGCTATGGATGCTCAAAAAAACATGCTAGCTGTTAGAAAATTCTTTAAAAATCTAGTTGAACTTAGTGAAAATATCGAAACAATTGAATTTTTTGAAAAACCTATAGCGAATACTGAACACACTTTATATATGTCAATATTAAACTACTTGTATGACAGTTTGCCAGAAATATTTGCTATATCTCGTACTATTCTTGACGAACAGGAATATCAAAAAAAGATTATGAAGTTAGATACTTATCTAAGTGACTGGAAACGTGAACAACTCAATTTAGAGATTAAAGAAGCTGAAGAAAAAATTAAGGAATATGAGAGTATGCAAGAGTGGGATACAACAGATAAAATTAGGAATTTAACTAAATTTCTTAATAGGGATAAAAGTGAGATTAAATTTTATGATATAATGTTTAAACTCCTCAAAGAATCAGAAAAAGTTGGCGAAATTCTTGATTTAAGATTAGATTTCTCAAAAACTCTCTTGAAATATTCTGATTCTCTTAAAAGAATCCATCCTAACCTCCCAGCAGCATTATGCGATTATTTGGAAAATTTAAGTGATTTTTCTCAAGAAATAGACAAGATCATTGAGGAATTAAAAAAAAAGAGTTCTTCGGGAATTATTTCACCTTTTGATTTTAGAGAAAAGAATGATACAGCAGAAATTGCAAAAAAAGAGTTATTATCCCTTTATTCAAATGAGGTTTTTATGAATAATTTAAAATCTATGTTAAAAACTTCAAAGAAAAATATTGTATAAAAATGGAATTGGTAAATTAATCCAAATTTGGAAAAAAGAGAAAAAAGAATTTTATTTTATTCCAAGTTTCTTTTTTTCTTGTTCAACTAACTTTCGACGCAATATTTTACCCGAACCTGATTTTGGAATTTCGTCAACAAACTCAACTTCACGGATTTTTTTATAAGCAGAAATTCTTTCAGCAACCCAAACCATAATTTCTTGCTCATTTACTTTACCTTTAGATTCAGGTTTTAATATTACATAGGCCTTCGGGATTTGACCAACATCTAATTCAGTTGAGGGCTTACCAATAACAGCAGCATCAAATACATTTGGATTTTTAAAAAGTAAGTCCTCAAGCTCTGCAGGTGCAATACTCCAACCCTTATATTTTATCATTTCTTTGATACGATCCATAAGATGCTCATACTCATCTTCATCTATGTATGCCATATCACCAGTTCTCAGCCATTTTTCACTTGTTTTAGGGTCAATCCAAAATGCATCGTTTGTCGCTTTAGGTTTATTCCAATATCCTTTCATTACTTGAGGGCCTTTGATGACCAACTCACCAACCTGACCGCGTTCAGGTAACTCTAAACCTGTCTCTAGGTCAATTATCTTATGAAATGTGTCTGAGAGTAATGTACCTTGAGATTCCATTTTACGACGATACATTGGATTCACAGCTACAACTGGAGAAGCTTCAGTCAAACCCCAACCATGTTGGATAGTTGCTTCTTTAGCATTGCATTTCAGTTTTGCAAGTTTATCAAATCTCTCAAGAAGTTCAAGAGGGATTGGTGCAGCACCATTGTTAAAGATTTTTAAATTCTCCCAATTATATCCTTTTATGTTTGGATCTTCTAGATGTCTAACTACATCAAGAAATATTGGAGGTACACAAAGGCTATAAGTAACTTGATATTTTTCAAGGAGTTCACAAAATTCTTTTACATTAAAACGAAGCATAACAATCTGCGCAGCACCTAATAAGATTGCTTGATTCATTCCAACATTTAAACCATAAATATGATAAAGAGGGAGCACCATTATAGCAACATCCAATTCACTTAACTCAAAAGTTTGGGATACTTGAACTATATTTGATACTATATTATAGTGAGTAAGCATAGTTCCTTTTGGTAAACCAGTTGTCCCACTCGTATAAACTAAGGCTGCAAGATCCTCTTTTACATTGAATTCATATTCTGGGGGATTTGACTTTGTTGTTTCCATTAAATCTTCCCAACTATAAATTCCCTTTGGAAGACTTGGCATTTCTTCTGATTGCATTACTATAATGTTTCTGATATTGGATTTATCCTTAACTGCTACTACAATTGGATATTCCTGTTGAGAAACTATTATCGTTTCTGTTCCAGAATCATTTGCTTCATATTCTACTTCATTCTCTTTGAATTGCGGGTTCATAGGTACAAGAATTGCACCAGCCTTTTCTAATCCAAAGAAAGAAATTTCCCAAGGTATTGAATTTGGACCATATAAAGCAACTCGGTCTCCTTTCTTAACCCCAATATTTTTTAATATTGTAGCAAATATATCTACTTTTTGTTTAAATTGTTTAAAAGTCATTTCTTCGGGATATAAAAAAGCTAGTCTGTCTGGAAATCTTTTAGATGTATCTTCTAAAATTTTATGAATAGGGATTTCAGGATAATAAAGGTGACCTCTTTTAAATTTAACCACAATTTTCACCTATATAATTCTTATTTTTAGAATTATATATAATTTTCACTTAACTCATTTAATAATGAAAATAGAATAGAATTGAGAATACTATTACTTAATTTCAAGAATTTCTTTTACTAATTTCTTCTTTTCTTCTAAGTTAGCTTGACGTGAGATCATAATCCTTTGTGCTTGAGGAGAACCGGCTCCATGCATAGATTCTGTTCTATAACTTACCGAAGCTACTCCCATGGTTAAATTTTCTATAAAACGTAAAATTTTAAATCGATCTTCCGCACAAACTCCTTCACATGTTGTCAAATATTTTTCAATTAAAGGACCAATTTCTTCTGATTTAAGATCTTCTTCAGACGGCATTGTACAAATCATTCCACCAGCAATATCTTCTGCAAGCCTTCCGATTTCATAGGGAAATCGTGTAACATTTTGCTTACATACATTAGCTAATAACATATCCATTTCATAATTTCCTGCTTCCCTTTGAAATCCTAAAGAACTGCAAGCTATCCCACAACTATATAATGTCTCATTCAAATGAGTCATTTCAACAAGCTTATCTCTAATGTGAGATGCATTTTCTGTACCATTGTATTCAGAAACCAAAGCTGCAGCACCTATAAGCACATCTCCAACACCAACTTTGCAACCTCCATACGACTGCCGATGATATCCAGCAAATCGATTTACTAATTCTCCAGAATATTCAATTTCTCCTTTCATAAAGATATTTTCTTTAGGGACAAATACATCATCAAAGATAACAAATATTTCTTGACCTCCATACTTAAAATTCCCAATATCTAATTTTCCCTTTTCAATCTTTCTAGTATCACAAGATTGTCTTCCATAAATCATTGTAATCCCTTTTGCATTGGTATCGATCCCAAAACTTACAGCATAAGACTCCTCTCCTTCTCTTAATCTAAGTGTAGGCATAATAATCGCTCGATGGGAGTTTAAAAATCCCGTCTGATGGACTTTAGCACCCCGTACGACAATACCTTCATCATTTTCTTCAATAATATGTAAATATGCATCAGGATCTGACTGATCTTTAGGTCTTTTACTTCGATCACCCTTTGTATCCGTCATAGCACCATCTACCATTAGATCTTGATTTTGAACTTCAATCCAATATTTTTTGAAGCGTTCGTGATAATTAGTGTTGTTTTTTTTATCCATCTCATAAGTAACACTATAGAGCGCGTTTGCTGTATCAAACCCAACACAGCGTTGGAAGCAGCACGAACTTTTTTGGCCCAACAGACGCTGCATTTTTACTTTTTTAATTAAATCATCTATAGATTGGTGAATATGGGTGAAGCGATTAATTATTTCGCCTGTAAGATGTGATTTTGTCGTCATTAAATCTTTATATTCATCCATTTGGGCTAATTCATAGATTTTCATTACTGTATTAATTGAGGGTCTGATAATAGGATGATTCCAAAATTCTTTGACTTTTTCACCAAACAAGTACAAATTTACTGGGCGTTTTATACTTTCTAAATACTCTTCTGGTGTTTTTAAGGGCATGATTTAGTTAATTCAAATAATTTTATATTACTTAATTAAAAGTATAGTGAATTTTTATAAATACCTAAATTAAATAATAAGAGAAAATGAGATTTTTACTATTTTTTTCTTTGTAGACAAGCTTTTATGAAATCTAAATATATTGGAGAAGGATTATAGGGACGAGATTTAAATTCTGGATGAAATTGAGTACCGACCATCCAATGATCTTTTCGATCTAATTCTATACTATTTATTATTTTTCCCGTTTCATCTCGACTAGATACCCTCAGTCCTTTTTCTTTAGCCTCATCCGTTATAAATTTCTCCTGAATGTGAAATCTGTGTCGGTATCGTTCATATATTACCTCTTGTTTATAAGCTTCATAAACCCTTGTACCCTTCTCAACAATTATTTTTTGAGCACCTAATCTCATTGTACCGCCAATTTCAGTTACACTTTTTTGACTCTCTAAAATGTCTATTACGGGATATGGTGTATCCGGATTAATTTCAGTTGAATTTGCATCTTTTAATCCAAGATATTTCCTGCAAAAAGCCACAAAAAATAATTGCGCTCCAAAACAAATACCAAGAAACGGCATTTTTGCTTCCATAGCATATTCTGCGGATTTTATCATTCCTTCTACCGCTCTTTCTCCAAATCCGGGAGTGAGCAAAATTCCATCACAGTCTTTTAATTCTTCTTCAATACTTGTCTTTTCATCTAAATTAATCATTTTTAATTCTGTTTTATAACCTAAATGAGCAGCAGCATCTTCTAAAGCAACATTTATTGAAATATATGAATCTGAAATGTTAAAATATTTACCTGGCATAGCTATTTTAACTGTTTTATTGGCTTTTTTGAATAATTCTACCATTTTTACCCATTCAGAGTAGTTTGTAACTTCACTATAAGAAACCAATTTTGCCTTAAGATCTATGAGCTCACAAATAAGATCTCCCAAACCTTGTTCCTCGAACAGCAAAGGTAATTCATAAACTACTTCTAAATCAGGATTTGAAATTACTGCATTTTCAGGAACGTTAGAATATAGGGATATTTTTCGTTTAATATCATTAGCTAAAGGTACTTCACTTCTACCAATTATTATATCAGGTTGCAATCCCAAACTTTGAAGTGTTTTAACAGAATGTTGGGTCGGTTTAGATTTTTGTTGCCCTACCGCTCGAGAATAAGGAATAAGAGTAACATGAACAAAAGCAGTTCGTTTTGGATACTCTAATTTCAATTGACGAAAAGCTTCAAGAAATATGCTGGATTCTAAATCTCCAACGGTCCCTCCGCACTCAATTAGTAATACATCTAAATCTTCTTTTTCAGCAATTTCCATTAATCTTTCTTTTATAATATCTGTTACATGCGGGATAATTTGAACCGTTTTCCCCAAAAATCTTCCTTTCCTTTCACTAAGGATTGTTGATAGATAAATCTGGCCAGAAGTAATATTGTGGGAAGGATGCATTTCAATCCCTAGAATTCTAGAATAAGTGCCAAAATCTTGATCAATTTCAGAAATTCTATATGATCTTTCATCAGATGCTGGAACAGGTTTAAAATCCCATACATCTTCAGTTATGAAACATTCTCCATGCTCAACTGGATTTAGTGTCCCAGGATCTACATTTAAATATGGATCTATTTTAACCACTGATACTTTAAAGCCACGAAATTGGAGTACCTTGCCAATACTGGCTGTAGCAACTCCTTTTCCAATACCCGACATGACTCCGCCGGTAACAAATACAAATTTACTGTTAGAATTCATATTATCGACTTTTTGAACAGTATTTATATTAATTCTTTAAAATAAAATTATAAAAATAAAACAATAATTAAAAGAATTTCTAGTTCACATTGCTATTTTTGGTGTTTTACTATTAATATGCGATCTCCTTATGTAATTAGTGATTTGATTTAATTAATTCATGTTATTAATGATTCTTTATTTGTTACTCAAAGAGAAGAGAATTATAATTATATTTGTAATTATTGGAACCAATAAGAAAGTCTCTAAAAAAAGTTAATTTAAAAATCATTCAAAAATAAAAAAAGTAAAAATTTGATTGAAGTCTAACCCACTTTAACTAAAATTTTAATATCTTCATGCATTTGTTGAGCTAAATTCTCAAAAACATGAGGAACTTCATCTATTTCTATAACTTTAGTAATCAGTGGTTTAATATTCACTCTTTTCTGCTCTAATAGTTCTATTGCAGTCTTAAAAGTATCTTGATTATAACCAAAAATGCCTCTTAATGTGATATTTTTAACAGCAATACCATAAAAATTTTTCAAAACACCGATATCGGGATCCATTCCAACCAGCGTGATATGTCCACCTCTTCGTGCTAATTCTATCGAAGTACTAACGGTATCCTTTATTCCTACGCAATCGAAAACGTGAGGGGGTCCAATTTTCTCAGTGAACCTCTGTATCTTTTTAAAATTTTGAGGATTAAATGCTTTAGTAGCTCCTAATTCTAATGCCATTTTTTGCTTAGATTCTACAGGGTCTAAAACAAAAATATTACTGGCTCCAGCTACCTTTAATGCTAAAATCGTCATTAAACCTATTGTTCCAGCACCAAAAACTGCAGCACTTTGTCCTAATCTAATCCCAGATTCTTGAACTGAATAAATTCCTACTGCTAATGGCTCGATAAGGGCACCCTCTTCTAATGATATTGAATCAGGTAGAATATGAACTCGCTCATGATTTGCCTTAAAAAATTCAACCATAGCACCATCAGTTAGGGTTCCTATAGCTCTAGGAGCAAATTTACACTTATTTTCTTGATTTCTATTACACCAAAAACAATCATAACAAGGGAGATTTGGATTTATTGTAACTTTGTCCCCAACTTTTAATTTCTTTACACCTTCACCTACATCATTAATAATTCCAGATACTTCGTGTCCTATAATTATTCCTGAACCATACATTCCTGTTTTTTTAAAAGATTCTACATCCGACCCACAAATGCCACAATATTTGATTTCAATTAAGATTTCATCAGATTTTATACTAGGTTTTGGTAAATCGTCTTTTACAACAATTTTACCAACACCTTCATAAGCTACACCTTTCATAGTTTTTATCATAAATTTCCAGTATTTATTGAAATATTTATAGGATCCCCATGCTTCCCATAAGTTTAGTTGTATCTGGTGTTTCGAAGCTTATCTTCACATCTAAGACTGCTGGTTTTCCTGAGTTGATTGCTCTTTCAATTGCTGGTTTAATTTCACTAGGATCAGTTACAACTTCCCCATAGCAACCAAAACCTTCAGCGCATTTTGCATAGTCAAATTCTGGAAAGTCTACATCTATGTATCTTTTTCCTTTAAACAGCTTCTGTCCAGATTTAATCATTCCCCAAGCACTATTATTAGCAATCACATATACTAGATTCTTTAAATTTAGTCTCACCGCAGTTTCTAAATCTTGGATATTAATCATAAAACTTCCATCCCCCGTTATGGCAACGACTTGTTTATCCGGTTTTGCTAATTTTGCTCCAATTCCATATGGTACAGCAGTCCCTAATTGCCCCATACCCGTAGCAGCTAATGTTGAGAGTGGTTTTCGTACATTATAATCATAAATTTGTTCTGCTACTGAAACAGATATATCTCCACCATCAAGAATTAAAATTGCATCTTCTTCTATAGTTTCCAAAACATCTTTGATAAGTCTCTTTGGTTGTATTGG
>JBHLLT010000045.1:0-6099 GCA_048938855.1 Promethearchaeota archaeon | reverse complement strand
TATTTAGTATTTCTAATTGATCTTCCTCAATCTCTTCAAGAAAAGCATCTTCAAATATTTCTAATAAAGCAGGCTGAGGTCGGCCACTTAAAACCTCTCTGAATGCTTTATGAACAGCATCCGGGATTTCTTTTAGTTTGCGAACACTTTTCTGATATTTTGTAATAGGTTTATACATTCCAATTTGATCAAGACTACCCTGTAATGTAAAAGAGTCCTGAAACTCAGAATTAACTTGAGGTACAATTGCAATAACAGGAATATTATCTGCCCATGCAGCACCAACTCCTGAGATTAGATTTGTTGCTCCAGGTCCAGCGGTTCCAAAACAGATCCCCGGAGTATTCGTTAATCTCGTCCAAGCATCTGCCGCATGACCTGCTGATGCTTCGTGTCTAAATAAAATGGTGTCTATTCCTTGTTCTCTCCCCCACTTATAAACTGCATCATACATGTTTAAAAATTGTCCACCAGGAATGCCAAATAAATATTTAACATTCTCTTTTAAAAGGCATTTAATTAAAACATCGCCACCATTTATCATTTTCTTTTCTTCAGCCATAGTATTCACTTTATTTAATAAATTTTATACAGTTTGATTTTAACTTTATATTTTTTTGTTTAAATAATTATCTAATTAGTTTAATTTTATTTGATAAGGATTCCGGAATGTTTTGGACATTATTATGCTTTATGTTAAGACTTTCCAAGTTATTGAATGTGTAAATATATTCTGGAATCTCTTTTAGTCTATTGTAGCTTAAATCTAACTTTTTAAGCAGAGTAAGATTTTTAAATGTATAAGGTAAAAATTCTAATCCATTTCTTCGGAGATTTAACTTTTTTAAATGGCTAAGAGATCCTATTGATTCTGGAACTGATGATAATAAAACATCATTCTGGCTATATTTTCTTATTGAATCTAAGTATAATTCAATATTTTGCAGTTTTGAAAGAGATTTAAGAATATCTGAGTTATATTTAACATATTTCCAATTAAAATAATTAAAAGTTAAAGATTGGACATGTTTATCTTTGATGATTAACCAAGGATCTCTTTGATTAATATTTTTTATAGTCTCGAAAAATTCATAGCTGTATGGATCTATTGAATAATTTTTATTACTTTTGGCGAATAATACTTCTAAATCCAAAAAAAATCTCGATTCTTGTGGAACTACTCCAATTTTTTTAGAAAAATCTTTGTTCCAGATAAATAATGCCTTTCTTATAGACTCAAATTGAGGAGCGCTAAATTTCTCTATGAAATTAAAAAAAAGGATTAATACCAATGGAGATTTATCATGTTGAATAGACCATATTAAAGCAGATATACCTTCTCCTAGATAATTTTGAATTATATTTTTTGCAACTGCAGCTCTGACTAGAACATTTTCATCAGATATCAGACAATTTTCCATCATT
The DNA here is from genome assembly GCA_048938855.1 of Promethearchaeota archaeon. Classification (GTDB taxonomy): domain Archaea; phylum Asgardarchaeota; class Lokiarchaeia; order Sigyniarchaeales; family SOKP01; genus Loki-b32. The sequence continues at coordinate 4,674 of JBHLLT010000045.1, read as the reverse complement.
TTAAATAAATTTTCATTCTGATAATCTAATTTTTGTAAAATTTTAATACTCTTTATACGAATATTTGTATCATCACTACCCTCAATTAATGAAATCAGTTGCTCTGCTGCACTTTCTCTTGTTAAATCTCCAGTAGATAAGCTCCTTTGGATTTTATCTGGAGTTAGAGACCCTTTTCTCAATTTAAACAAGAAAATTATATATTAAAAACAGATTATATATCAATTCTTATTAAGATTGATATTTTATTTTATAGAATAATTAACAGCTAAACTAAATTTTCAATTGTTCTATCTCTGAGAGAATAAGATCTGCGATAGCAATCCATTTTCTTTTTGAATTAACATCGCTAAGCGAATTATTTACCGATTCTTTTCCCTTATTAAGATATTCAGTTGCTAAAAAGTATCTTTCAAAACATTATAGATATTCATATCCTTATATAATTCTGATAAATAAACCAATTTTTTTTATTTAATTTGATTACTCTATCAAATTCTTCTGCCGATAGATCGTATAAGTATGTAGACATAGCAATATGATCCTCAACTATTGCCCTAAAAATCTTCTCTAACTTTTCATTTACTTGAAAGAAATAATTTATATCTTTCTCAATTTCTAATTTAAAAAGTTTGATAGGATATATTGAATCTTCTACAATTCTAATGATAGCAAAATTAAGTTTAGGCAGATTAATTCCATACTTTTTGGAAAAATTAACTGATGACCAAGTGTTAAATTCATTATTAAGAAGCATCCAAAGAAGGAAGAATTCATTATTTTTGGAATATGTGCTTATAAACTCTTTTGGAGGATAATTAAACGAATTATCCATAATGATATTATTAATTTATCATTCTCTAATTTATATTTTTTCTCCAGAAATAGTCTCGGATTCTATATAGAGTTTATAGAAATAAACTATTAATTAAACTTTGATCACACTATGCTTAATAAAGAAATATGAGTAATAAATAAATAGTAAGTCAAGAAGTGCTTGAGGAGATACCAATCAAGTAGCACCTGTATTATTCTCAACAACACTTAAAAAGAAGAAATGTAAAATAAAAAGATTCTTCTAATGTTTACATTATTAATTTAGTAGTTGGAGTAATTTTAGTTATACTAATATTAATAAGTGGCGTGTATTTCCCTTTTGAGTGGACAATTTAAACAATAGAACAGGAAGAAGAAAAAGGGCGTTTTGAAGGAGAGCCCTGTTTTTGATTTTATATAAAACTTGAGCTCTCTATATATATTTTTAATAAAAAAGATATTATAAGGTGATAAAATCTGACTGAAAGCAAAAAAATGGTAATACATAAATCAAAAGATAATGAAGAGGTGTTAATCGGCGATTTAGAGGATTTTAAAATTAACCAAATTCCAAAAAATAAATCAAGAAAATCAACTATTATGATTTCTACTTATTCTTATGGAAATAAAGGCATACAATGGCATTATTTCTCAAAAAGCATCAAAAAGAAATAATTAATTTTTCAATATATTTAATTACTAAAAATTCTTAGCTCAGAAAGTCATTAGAAAATTTTTGATATAAGGTTATATAGGATTTGAATATTTGATATAATAACCTTCTTTAATACATTGTGATCGTTATAGATGCTTTCAATGTAATTATTGACGATTTAAATTATAAAAATAAGCCTAAATCTTCAGTTTTATAATTTGATAAGGCTTATATATAAACTAATCTTCTTTTTTTGTAGTTAAAATATATCTAAATTATTAAAAAGAGAGTTCCATGTCCACATTAGCACTAGATAACCTAAAGAAAGTTGAACAACTTAGAGAGGAGGGCGAATTCGAAAAAGCACTCGACATAATTAGTAATCTAGAAAAAGAGGGTGGACTCTCTGAAGAAGAATTATGTTCATTTCTTATAGTTAAAAGTTCAATATTACTGAAATTAAGGCATTTAAAGGAAGCACAAGAGCTTGCCGAGAGAGTTTTGGAAAAAAGTGAAGAATTAAATTGGTATGATAAAGTAATTGATGCTTTAGATATAATAGCTTGGGTATATCGGCGATTTGGTAAATTGGAAGAAGCTTTAGAGACAATTAATAGAGCAGAAGAATTGATTCGTACGAAATTTCCAAATCCAGATAACAAGATTAAAAAAAAGCAAGCATCATTATATTTAGTTAAAGGCAGTATCTTTTTCGCTAGAGGAAATTTAAATGCCATAAAAGAATGCCTTGAAGAAGGATTAAATTTTGCAAAAATAATAGAAGATAAAAAATTATTAATGCATTTTACACTTAATTCTGGTTCATACTATGGAATAAAAGGGAAATTAGATTTATCTTTAGATTATCAAAAACAAGGATTAGCTTTAGCAAAAGAAATAAATGATTCACAAAACATCATTATAGCTCTTAACAATATAGGATGTGTATATCGAGAGCAGGGTAAACTAGAAAAGGCTCTAGAGAATATAAAACAGAGTTATTTACTAGCTAAAAAGATAAAAAGTCCTTCTATTTCTGTAGTTCTTGATTCAATTTTTCATATAGTGCTTGATAAAGGAGATCTTAAGCAAGCAGAAAAATACTTGGAGGAAATGGATGAACTCAAAACTCAAGAAGAGTATGAAATCATCAAGTTAAATTATCTAATAAATAAAGCTCTACTCCTAAAAGCCAACCCGCGTGCCAGCAATCTTTCTAAAGCTGAAAAAATATTAAAAAAAGCATTAGAAGAAAAGATAGTGTTATATGAAGCTCATATCGATGCCCTTCTCAATTTGTGTGATATTCTTCTAACTGATCTTCAAAATACTAATGATCCTGAAATATTGAATGAACTACAGCCATATATATCGCGATTGTTAAATCTCGCAGAAAAAAATAATTCATTCTCCTTAATAGCTGAAACTAAACTATTGGAAGCTAGATTGGCATTATTATCATTTGATATTAAGAATGCTCGGAAATTCTTATCTAAAGCTCAAGAAATAGCTGATAAATATGGCTTGAATCGATTATCAATTAAAATCTCTAATGAACACGATGAGTTAATAAAACAAATCGATATGTGGGATAATTTGAAAAATTCAAACTCACCCATGAGGGAGCGTTTAAAAAAAACTGGTTTGAAAGAAGAAATGAAGAGAATGATTCAAAAACGAAACATAGAAATTCCGGTTCCGTTTGAGGAAGATCCATTATTACTTTTAATTGTGACTGAGGGTGGTGTACCAGCATTTTCGCATGCTTTTTCTAAAGATTGGCACTTCTCTAATGACCTTTTTAGTGGATTTTTAAGTTCATTTGATTCTATTAGTAAAGAGGTGTTTTCAGAAGGATTAGATCGTGCTAAATTTGGTGAATATACTATCATCATCTCTACTTTTGGTAAATTTTTAATTTGTTATCTTTTCAAAGGCCAATCCTATTATGCAAAACAAAAATTAGCATATTTTACAAAGCATATAAAAACAAATTCTTCTATAGAACTGATTTTTAATAGGTTTTTAAGAAATTTTCATACAATTTTGCTCAAAGAATACCCTATTCTTAATGAATTAATTATAGAAAGCTTTATAACTGCTGATCAATGGCTTCTTAAAGATTAAGAAATCTTTATTTTTGATTTGGCATTTTCTTAGAAAGATTTATAATTATATTTATCTAAAATTTGTGTTAAAGATATAAATTGAATAAAAGAATAAACCATGGAGAATAAAGAAAAACTCAGTTGGAAGAAATGCATTAAATGTGGGTTTTTACAACATAATTCACATATAAGATGCTTAAATTGCAAAAATGAAACATTTAAAATAATAGAAGCTTCAGGCACTTGCAAATTAAATACTTTTACAATTTTAAACGCACCTCCAGCAGAATTTCGTAGTAAAAACTCTTATGCTCTTGGAGTTGTAGAATTTGAAAATGGAGTAAAAGCCTTAGGACAAATTACAACTCAGGAGAATTTACGAATTGGAATGAAATTAAAGCCCGTCTATAAAAAGATCTGTGATAATTTAGATGGAAAAGAAATATATGCCTTCATTTTTAAACCAATATAATATTTAGAACAAGAGGAATATTTTATGTATTTAGAAGAAGATATAAAGAAAATTGAACTTAAAAAAAAAGAATGGGAAGAAGAAATTCTTTCTCCTTTTGCTAATAAGGGCGAAATTAAGGAAAAATTTGAGACTCCATCAGGAATTCACTTGAAACATGTTTATACCCCAGATGACATAAAGGATTTAAATTATATAGATGATCTAGGATTTCCTGGTACACCACCATTCACCAGAGGTGTATATCCTAATATGTATCGTGGAAGATTTTGGACCATGCGTCAATACGGAGGTTTTGCAGATGCTGCTAAGACAAATGAGAGATTTAAATATCTCATTTCACAAGGACAAAAAGGACTTTCAATTGCTTTTGATCTACCAACTCAAATGGGATTTAATTCTGATGATAAAATTTGCTTAGGGGAAGTTGGCCGCATTGGTGTAACAGTGAATTCATTGAAAGATTTTGAGAAAGTATTTGCAGGAATCTCTTTAGATCAAGTTTCAACGAGTATGACAATTAATGCGCCTACAGCAGTCCTTTTAGCTATGTATATAGCTGTAGGTGAGATGCAAGGATTAAAACCCGAACAATTAACTGGAACTGTACAAAATGATATTTT
>JBHLLT010000017.1:0-61210 GCA_048938855.1 Promethearchaeota archaeon | reverse complement strand
TATTAGGAAAACTATAATACTATCGCCGATCTCAAGGATAGAATATCCTAGCATGGAAATTGCAGCAATAAATAAAACCTTATTCTCCTTAATAGTGGATCGCTCTTTACTCGTTTTAAAGGTTCAACTCATTTAGATTATTAAATTTATGATTTCTTTCTTAATTTAGGAAATAATGCCCCAGTTCTTTTTTTATATTATAAAGGAAGTGCTTAACATTATAACAAAGTTAATTATTGCGATTATAACCAATATTTTTCTCTTTTAAAATAATAAATTAAATTTAAAATAGAGTAATATTTGGAAATTTTTATAATTAATTTATAAACTATAAAGGGAAATGAGTTAATTTATCTTAGAACCTACTCTTTTCCTATAATAAATTTAAAAAATTTCCCCCAGTTTTTTGGACGTACAAAAAAGGCAGGGACATTTTTTCTATATTTTTTGTATGAATCTCCAAATCGATTAATCAATTCTTTTTCTTCTACAAAATGAATATGAATAAGCATTCCAAAATATAATATTAAGAAAAATAAAATTGAATAAACTGTTAATTGGAGAATTGCGCCTCCTAAACAAATAATGAGCGCTCCAGCATAAGTTGGATGACGTAAAGCGGAATATATTTTATTATCTTGTAGTTCACTTTCCTCGGGAAAGTATAGATATATCACAGTCATATAATCAAAACCAAATGTAAAAAGAGCTCTAATAGCCATTAATAGCCCCAGTATTCCTAAGAATACTCCACAAATTAAACGCAAATATTCAAAAAATAGAGCTATTGGAGAAAGATATGAACTCAAAGGAGTAGTAAAAAAAGAATAGGGAAATTGAGTCCAGAATCCAACATTCCATCTATAAAAAGCAATATAGGTGTGAATTACTATGCTAAAAATAACGACTACACCTCCAAATCCCGCGAGAAATATTTTTTGATAAGAAAGTTGCCCGTATTTTGCTTTAAAGCGATCTCGGTAAAACCACATTTGATAAATTAAGAATATTGCAATTATTCCTATTATAAGAACTCCAAAAACAGGAAACCATGGAAGGAAAAATCCTAATAAACCATCTGTGGGCAATATAGTGGGTAAGTCATCAAATAGGAATTGAAAAAATAAACTTGCAATTAATACAGAAAGTACATAAAGTGGAAGCAGTATTATTTTTTTCCCCGAAAATTTAGGTATCTTTTCAAGAAACTTATCCAATCCTTTAAATTTCAATCTTTTTCACCAAATTATTTTTTTTTCAGCTCGATTTTTAACCAGATCGGTAAATTTGCTAAAATTATTTTTTTAATAGAATAATTAGTAGTAAATAATGACTTATTTATAAGGTCTTTTAATGTATGTATAGGATATGTCATTTTTAGCTGTTTTTTCAAGAATGAAGGAACCATTTTTCTATTAAAGAAGCTTTCATTTTGAAGGTTTGATCTTATTCCTTCTTTTAATTCTATCTCATCATACTCTTTATGAGATTCAAATAATACTGCATATTTTTCAGGTTTTAATATTCGGTGAATCTCATTTAAAGCTTCAACAGGAGAATTCCAGAGATAAAAACTTCCAGTACAAGTTATAAGATCAAAAAAATTATTTTTAAATTGAGTAGATACTATATTTCCTTGTTGTAAAGTAGCGTGAATTTCTTTAAGATTGGTTTTTGCTAAAGCTATCATCTTTTCTGAAATATCAATTCCAAATAATTGAATTTTTGAATTTATTTCGTTTATTTCTTTTAATAATCTTCCATGCCCTGTCCCTACATCAAGTAATTTCCCTTCAGTAATATATGTTGATAATTCTTCAGCAATTTGAATTCTTTGAACCTTCATTGGTTCTAACTGCATCATTTTGTCATATAATCTAGCTGCAAATCTAGGTAATTTAATAAAACTATTTTCTCCTCGATCTTTCATTAGCAGGAAATAAATTTCAGTATATTTTGTGCAATTATATGTGAAATTCTTTGTTTTTTATTCATCATAATGTATATAAAAACAAAATAAAATTATTGATATAATAAAACTCTAATATCATCTGCTACATCATGAATACGATCAGCTAGGTTTTCCAATAAATGTATACTATCCCTTATACGTAAGAGCTTTCTCATGTCTAATTCTTTATTAGAATATAAAGATTCAAGAAATTGCCTATAAATGGAGTCTATTTCATTTTCAATTTCATGAATCGTCGTAGTATTCTTGAATACAACATCTGGTTTGTCTCTTAAGCTCTTTATAGTGGATTTTAGTACACTGGCCATTTCGATTGTTTTATTAATCAATTTATCATATCTTTTAATAATATCTTGATCAGTTTTTTGAACCAATTCAATTTTAGGCAACATATCCACAAATTCTAAAGAATAGTTAATGATATTATCCATCTTAAGGATTAGTGCAATAAATCTCCCTAATCCTGCTCCTGCTTCGGAATAATTTTGAATTAACTCAATTTTTATAGCGTCGGCATCTTCTTCGGATAATTGTATTTTATTTTTCTTCTTTTCAAGTGATTGCTTATTTTTCTCATAATTTTCAGCCCATCCATTATAAAAAACACCCATATCACTAATTACAGAATAAATTATCCTTGAATGCTCAATTAACATTGATACAACTTCTTCTTTTACTTTATCCATTTAGAATTCAACTTAAAATTTATTTTACTATTATAAATACTAGTAAAATTAGATCAATAAAAAATATAGTATTTAGAGAAATTTTAATATATTCTTAATTTAATTTATAACAAGATTCTAAATGAATTGAAAGTATTATAATTAGACCTGTTTGAATGAATTGATATTCTTAAAAAGGAGAAAATGGAACTAAATGAAGTTAAAAGATAGAATTCGCCAGTGGAAGGAATATTCAAAGATGTCAGATTTAGGAATAATAGCAAGAAGGAAATTTTTTAATAATGCTTTTGATGGTGCTCTAACTTGCGCTGGAATTGTTAGTGGTATTTTTATACTTTTTCTCCCAAATCCTACATCGTATGAGACTCAGCAGGTTCTTATACCTGGATTTGCAACTGCTCTTGCGATTGGAATTAGTGGATTGTGGGGAGCATTTCTTTCTGAGGAAGCTGAAAGAAAGAAAAAAGTAATCGATATGAAAAAGGATATGGCAGAAGTAGAAATTGAGACAGATAATACAAATAAAAATACAAGAAAAAAAAAGAAAGAAAAAAAGCCTAAAACAATAATTGAGAAAGCAGAAAGTTTTGCAACTCTCCTGGCTTCTTTGGTAGATGGAGCAGCTCCAGTTTTAGGAAGCTCTCTTCCTCTAATTCCTTTTTTCTTTGGAGGAACTCTGACTTTATTACATTTTATAATTTCTTATGGAATACTTGCTGGTTTGCTAGTATATTTAGGCATATTTTTAGGGCAGATTTCAGGAGGAGGCCGTCTACGTTATGCTTTACATTTAATAACTGCTGGTGTAGTAACGCTGATTATCTCGATACTTCTTGGTATCTAAAAGGTGTTTCAAAATCTAATTATATAATGAATTTTTTAAATGTAAAATAAAATCCAAATAAAAGGGTAATTTTTCTATAGACTATTGGTTAAATAGTAAAGAAAATGTTGGAAAAAGTCAGAATATATGCAAAAGTCACTAATTTATGGGCAATTGCAAGACGCTATTTTGTAAATAATTTTTATGATGGAATGTTAACGGTTTTAGGTATTTTATTAGGCTTTTTTGTACTTATTTTAAAAGAAGGTGACCAAACAGTATATAGTCATTATGTTATATTGACCGGTGTTGGGAGTTCTATTTCAATGTTGATTTCAGGTCTGACTGGTTCATATCTATCAGAGAAAGCCGAACAGAAGAAAATTAAAGAAGAATTGAGGAGAGCAATGGTCATTGATGTTAGTGAGGAAGAAACCGAATTTAAAGAAGATTCTCAGGATATAAAAGAAATTGAAAAAGCAATGCTGATCAAAATAAATAAAAACATAAATTCTAAAGCAAAAATTAGATTAAGAAAAAGGGAGAAAAAGATTAAAACTCTACAACAAAAGGCTGAAAATTTTGCGAGTATAATTGTTTCATGTGTAAATGGGGGTTCACCGTTTTTAGGAGGATTAATACCTTTAATTCCATTCTTCCTTGTACCTAATGCTAATCTGTATATATTTATTATATCTTTTGTAATAATATTATTCTGTATAATTTTACTTGGTGTTTTTTTAGGAGTAGTCTCTAAAGAATCTATTTTAAAAAATATATTACAGATGACTTTTGCCTTTTTTATAACCGTTTTGATTTCTGTATTCTTATTAAGCTAATTAATAACCACAAATTTTAATTTTTGATATTCATTTCCCTAATTAATATACTATTTGAATGGATTAACCTTGAAGACATATATTGGAATTGACATTGGGTCATTAGAGACAAAAGTTGCTCTACTGAGAGAAACTGAATTAGTAGATTTTCGAGTTGGTCGATCAACATTTGATTTTAAACGTGTGGGGAGTAACATGTTTAATGATCTCTTGGAACAACACAATTTGAAAAAGAGTGATGTATATGTTATGAGCACCGGATATGGGAGAAATACAGTATCATTTGCAGATGATCGTATTACTGAAATAACAGCTCATGCTCGGGGAGTTCAATATTTCTATCCAGACGCACACTCAGTAATAGACATTGGTGGCCAAGACAGTAAAGCAATTGTGATATCTAAAAAAACCGGTAGTGTTATCGATTTTCAAATGAACGACAAGTGTGCTGCTGGAACGGGCCGTTTTATAGAAGTAATGGCTGGAGCTCTTGAAGTTCCGATTAATGAGATTGGAGAATTAGCTTTAAAGTCTAAAAATCCTGCTTCAATTAGTTCAACCTGCACTGTTTTTGCTGAATCGGAGGTAATCTCTCTTTTTGCAAAGGGCTCAAATAAGGAGGATATAGCTGCTGGAATTCATAAATCTATCGCAAAACGGGTCGCAGGAATGGCAAAACGCATAGGTGTTGCCCCTCTTTTAGTTTTTTGTGGTGGTGTTGCTAAAAATGTGGCAGTTAAGAGTTTTTTAGAACAAGAATTAGGATTTGATATTGTAATTCCGGTAATTAATGGAACCAGTACTGCTCAATTGACAGGCGCAATAGGCGCAGCGCTTATTGCTCATGATCAGGGTAAAGGCTAATTATTTTTTCAACTTCATTTTTAAAGAGTTAAGATTTGGTTAATTATGAAAAATTTTATGTATCATTAACTCTTTTTTGACTAATAATTCATAGAAGTTAAAAACTAAAATGGATAATGCAGAACTTTTATCTGAGTATGCTTCATTTCTAAGAGAAAAAAAAGAAAAAGGTAAAAAAATTATAGCATATATCTCTCATGATAATATTCCGGAAGAATTGTTAGATGCTGCAGGTTTCATCCCATTACGATTAATATTTGCAGGAAATGATGATTTAATGGATGCTAGTCATGATTATTTACCTCCATCTACTTGCGCATTTGCTCAGTCATGCATCGGGCTATATTCTTTAAAACTAAGCCAATATAATTTCTTAGATTTAGTAGATTACTTTATTGTATCCAACCATTGCGTTAGTGATATTTGCACATCAGAAGTTATTAGTAAATATTTCAATATTAAACGATTGGATTTTTATCTTTCATATACTAGAAATGAGAATAGTTTGGAGTACTTTAAATTAGAAATAAAAAATTTAATTAATCAATTAGAAGAAATTCAAGGTTCCATTATTAATAAGGAAATGTTGTTAGATAGTATTAAAAAATATAATCAATTTAAAAAAATCCTAAAGAAATTAAATGAATTGCCAATTAAGGGCTCAACTAAACTGAAACTTCTTCATAAAGCAATGTTATTCGGTCCAGAAATAATGCCCGAGTTAGAACGAGAGTATGATAATCTTAGTCAAACTAAAGATAATTTTTTAGAAAAATCAAAAAACATCTTATTAACTGGTTGTTCAATCTTTGTAAATGATTATTTAATCGATTTGATTGAAGAAGGAGGTGGAAATATTACTTTTTTTGATTCTTGGATTGGATATAATTACTATTCCCAAATAATAGATGATGATGAAATCAACTCATCAAACGATCCCATTGATCTATTAACTCTAAGGTTCAAAAATAATATCTATGGTGATCATTCAGTACCAAATTTCTTAGAAAATAAAACAACTCTAATAAAGAATTATTATAAGGAATTTCAAGCTAAATATGGTAAAAATTTAGGAGTTATTAATCATATCATAAAATTCTGTGATCATATGTTAATAATGTCAAGCCATTTGAAAAATCGCTTACAAAGTGAAGGGATTCAAGTGTTAAATTTAGAAAGAGATTATTCTAGAGCGAATAGAGGTCAATTAACTACAAGAATAGAAGCTTTTTTAGAGATGATGTAAGAATGAGTTTAGTGGCTGATGAACTAATTAGATTTTCTTCCGTATTACGAATGGCATATAATTTTTTAACTGGAAGAGATTACTTAAAGAGAAAAAAATTTAGAGAAAATAAGAAATTAATATCTGTAGCATTACCTTTTTCAGATTTAGTATATGCGTTTCCAGATTTAATACCTGTTTTTCCAATTAGGATGCATGAATTTAAAATTCACAAATATCTCACATATTTAGGATCAGCATCCAGTATATTTGGTTGGAATAGAGTCTCCAATTTTCTAGGTTTTGTTAAAGATCTTGGAATTAAAGACATAAGTCAAACAGTTGATAACATTATTGAAAATGTAATAGAAGTTATTAATGAAAAATATAATGAAATGTTTGACCTTGGCATAGAAAGTGGTCTATCAAGTGATTTTTGTTATGGAATTAAGTCTCTTTACGGAATGAATGTATCAAAGGGTAAAAATTGCGCGGCAAATCTTAATTTTACGATAAGGTGTAGTGCGTGGAATAAATATTTAGAATCTATTGCAGCAATTGGTAATCCTTCGAAGCAAATATGGGTAGATGTGCCTCCCAGAGATATCGGCAATTCAATAGAGCTGTTTGTTGATAATATTTCCAATGGATTAGACGAGTTGGCAAAAATCAGTGATTATGACTATTCCGACAATGCATTAAGAAGTCATTTTCAAACAGCTAATCAAATACATCAAACTTATAAGAAAATTATCTATGAAATAGGTACATCTGACTTTCTCCCATGTAATCCTGCAACTTTTAGTGAAATTCTTGCATTATTAAGCATAAGTTTTCATGATTATAATTCCAATGCTTCGAGGTATAGGGATAACATTTCATCTTTATTAACAGAAATGAAAGGCAGAATTAAAAATCAAATAGGTATGGATGTATCAAATATGCCAAAAATCCTTGTTACCCCGATGTTTGGTGGATGGGAACCTAAAACTCATGATATTATATATGAATTAGGAGGAAGAGCGTTATATGGAGATTGGGATCTCTTATTGTTTTTGGAAGATATTCCAATATCAAATAATACTGACCCTATTGAAGCTTATGCTAGATATTTAATGAAAGCAAATACAAATGGCATTGGTTGCGATAATGATAAATTAACAGATTCCTATCTTCGATTAGCGAGAAGTTTAAAGGCAGATGGCTTAATTTTTATTCAGCTTTATGGTTGTCATTCAATATCGAACTGTTATGCTATGCTTAGAGAAAAACTAAGAAGAGAGTTGGAAATTCCCACAATTGCTTTAAATTTCAATAAAATGGGAGAAAATATCGAGCAAGTCAAGACTCGCCTTGGAGCTTTTATGGAAATGTTTAAATGATATCTCTTTATTTTTAAATTCTAAATTAATAATTTTTTAATTATTGTTTCTTTTAATGTTACAAGAGATTTTATAGCAGAATAGAGATGATCTATCATGTTATTTCATGAAAAGAGTAAAGAGATTGATTCAGATATATATAAGGATTATCAAGTCTTATGTGGAATCGAAGAGGAATTCTTAATTATTAATAAGAACGGAACATTGGCAAAGAAAGCAGATGACATAATGATGAAATCAGCAGAGATTCTTGAGCAAGATCAAAATTTTCTGAATTCACTCCAAGTTAAAATACGAGGTTTAGATGCTGAACCTTCACCTTCACAAATTGAATATGTAACCTTACCATTATCCCCAAAATCTTTAGAACAGGCTGTATTTGAGGGAAGAAAATTAGTAACAGAAGCAGCTAATCAATTGGGAGTAAAAATCCTTGCCCAAAGTCTCCACCCTGTACAGAGTGACCCAAATCCAATTTCTGGAACACATATTAATGTTTCTGTTCAAAAAAAAGGCAGTTTGATGACTCCTGAAGAAATGAAAGTAGTATATAATTATTTATGGGATTATCTTCCAGAAATAATTGGAATTTCAGCGAATTCACATATTTATAGAGGAAATTATAATAATATCGCTAGTAATCGATGTGCAAATAGTACAGTTCTTAAATCAAATGGATTTGCACAGATACAAGTTCCTGAAAATCGGCCAGCTTTAATTCCAATGCGATATTATGGTCGAATGAGATATAAATTGAAAATAGGATTTGAAGAGGATGAATTCTCTAAAAAGGTTATTGCTAATAATAGAGGAGATCGTTTAGTAGACATATCTCCAAGAGGTCCTTTTACTAATATCAGTGATGATAATGATGAATTACCATCAAGAAATCGTATAGAAGTCCGGATTGTTGATGTACAATATAGTATTGAAGATTTGCTCGATATTGCTTATCTTTGTTGTGTTTCTACTCTTCACGCAATTGAACTCCAAGCTACTGGAGAAATTCAAAAAGATCCATATCATACGGTTAATGTAGAAAATGCTATTGCGAATGGATTTAACGCTGTTTTTAGAAGATCGATTGGTGAAACTGAATTATTAGAAACTAGCTTATTTAGATGGATCAAAGAGACAGAGAAATACCAAGATTATTTAAACATTCAAATAGAAAACCTGCTTAAGAAGGAAAAACAAACAAATCAAACTCAGAAAGAACTTACTATTGAATATCAATCGAGAAAAATTGAAAAAATGAGACAACAGGGAAAAAAGTACGTTTTTATGGAATTGCTGGAACCACGAATAGTAAGTGATCGGAGAGGAAACCGCTATAAAATCACAGCAGGTACACAAGTTCGGGGTACTCTAGAAGCTAAGTATAATTTTTCTTATGACGATATGAATGGAATGGTAACAAATTTTAACGGTATAAGGGTTGTAAATAATCTTGTTGTTCAGAATCTCAAGATTCCATTAAGAGAGACCGACCGAGTCTTAAGAAGTCAATCTGAATCACAGTCTTTAATAGATCGGTTATTTGGAGATGCATTTTTCTAATTAAAATCAATTATATTATTAAAAAAATGGAAACAGACAATTCTAGAGAAAATCTGCATAATAGACTCTTTGTCTATGGCACATTACAACATGGGCAAAGCCGAAATTACGTCCTTAAAGGATTAAACTATGAGAAAGCTATTCTTCCTAATTTTAGAAAAATAGAGCCTCCCTCTTTAGGATTTCCATTTATTATTAAGGATAATAAATATAGTGTCAAAGGAGAGGTCTATTATGGCGTTAGTATGTCTCTCATTAACCACCTTGATATGATTGAGGGAGAAGGGAGACTATACCATAGAATAATAGTAAGAGTAAAAATTGAAAACGGTGATGAAATAGATGCTTATACCTACTATCCCTCTGAAATTTTAATTAAAAATTACATATGATAAAAAGGAGATAATAGATGAGTGAAGAAAATTCTCTAGAAAAAGAAGAAAAAGATAAAATACTTCTAATCGATAATTATTCTCGAGCTCTTCCTACCGATAGAATAACACGATTAGAATCAATTATAAATAACTCTTTAGCAGATATAGAGTTAAAAACTATTCACTTCACTCAATTCAAACCAGAGATGGCGGAGGACTGCATTGGGATTATCCTTTCAGGATCTGAATTGAATGTCTCGAGTTTTTACTATGATGAGAAATTAAAAAAAAAGTTTAAACCGCAATTAGAATTAATTCAAAAAATGGATAGGACTCCAATCCTCGCTCTGTGTTTCGGAATTCATTTAGTAGCATATGCATTTGGAGCACAAATATCTAGGATGAGACTTCTTGGAGGAGGAGGGAAAATTATTTTTATTTTACTTAAAGAAACGGATGAATTAATAGCGCAAAAAAATATTCCAGTTAATGTTCACCACCTAGATTTTGTTTCTCCAAATGATTGTAAAATTCAAGAAAATTTTAAGATTATTAGTACTTCCCGTACAATGGGGTATATAATGATACAATACATGAAACATAACAAAAAACCTATTTTTGCGTTTCAATTTCATCCAGAAACTCACAATCCATATTACTTTAATCCCAATTTATTTGATGAACGAATTACCGAAAAGACTAGAATAACTGGAGAAAAAATTATTGACAATTTTATTTGGATGTGCTCTTATAGGAAAAATAAATTATATTCACGATGAATAATTAAATATTACGCTCCCTAGAAAATTAGATAAAAATTGTTTTCATTTTCTATTAGAATTTAATATATTGTATTTCTATCTATGAAAACAACTATATCTGTTTTATTATGAAAAATTACCTCTTGTTTTATATAAATAATTCTCTGATTAATATTCAAAATTAAAATCAAAATATAATTTAATTGAGATTTCTAAATTAAATTTTAAAGAGAGATAAGTGATTTTAGTATGGAAAAAGTTTTTAATCTAAATTTGAAAGCTCAAGAGAATATTATTATTGCTGAAAAGGAAAAATTTGTAGCGATAGAATTAAAGAAGCTAGCTAAAAATCTCTTAAAAAAAGTAAAAACAAGAGAGAATTTCGTTGAAAAAGAGATAAAATTAGCTCAAGTAAGAATGAAATTAGTTGAAAATAATAAAGAATTATTAGAAAACAAAATAAAATCCATGGAATTGTTAAAATTTCCCGAAGCAGTAATAAAAAATGAAACAGATTATATAGCATATCATGAGAAAGTCGCTAAAAATCAATTAGAGTTGGCAAAACATCATAAGGAAATAGCAGAACTTGAAGAAAAGTTAGCAAAAAAAAAATTTATATTGGCAAATTCTAAAATGCATGCAGCGAATATTCGGATTAAATTGGGAAGATATCAATTAAAATATTTAACAGCAATTCAAAAGAAAAGCCCTAAAAAAGCCCTAACATTAAGAGAATCTTATAAAGAGGAAAAAAGAAAATTGAACCATCATATGCAGGATGTAATTCAGAATGAGAAAGAAGTTAAACTACTTCAAAAAGATATCGCAGACATAACAGTTAAACTTTCCCAGACATTAGTGAAATAAATAAATTTATATCTAATTTTAGTGATGGATATTAATAGTTTTTTACATATTAATCGTAATTATTTACTATATCTTTAACAAATTAACTCCTTTTATTTTATAGTGAACAGGACCAAATATATTAATAACCCGTTTTTTAAAGTGAGAATCAATTTCCATTTATAATTTTTAGCCGTAATTTATTTATATACAATTATTTTCACATGAAATGATAAAAATGTCAATGTACAGTAGAGCAGGTTTGATTGGTGGAGGGGTAATACGAGGATTAGGGTATTTTTTATTTAGTGTGGGGATTATCGTTTTATTAGGTTTTATAATTGCATTGAATTTTTTTGGATTTTCGATTAACCTATTGATATTTATTGGAATTAGTATTATGATTTTGATAGGTTTTATTTTTATGGGATTATATATCATCCCCGAATGGATTAAAGTACCTACTTTATTATTAGGAAAGTTTAAAAAAATGCGAGGTCCAGGTGTATTATGGCTTTTTCCATTTGTTTATAAAATTCCCTTTTCTCTCGATATGCGTATAATCACAACTACTTTTTCTGCTGAACAAACTTTAACAAAGGATAATGTTCCTGTTAATGTTGATGCTGTATTGTTTTGGAAAGTTGTAGACTCGTATAAAGCATCACTCCGCGTCCAAGATTATAAAACCGCAATTTCGTGGGCTGCTCAGACTTCTTTAAGAGATATAATTGGAAAGACTGAATTGAGCCAGATGCTTGCAGGGAGAGAAGAAATATCACATGATCTTGAAAGAATAATTGATGAACGAACTGAGGAATGGGGAGTCAAATCTATTTCAGTGGAGATTCGAGATGTTGTGATTCCAACAGCATTACAAGATGCTATGAGTAGGCAAGCGCAAGCAGAAAGAGAACGTCAAGCAAGAGTTATACTAGCGGGTTCTGAGGAACAAATTGCTAATAAATTTATTAGTGCGGCTCATATCTACGAAAGTGATGAAGTTGCATTAAATTTAAGAGCGATGAACATTCTTTATGAATCTATGAAAGAAAAAGGAGGATGGATTATTGTTCCTTCAGATATGGTAAATATATTAGGAGGTAGATTCAAACATCTTGCCGATTTCAAAACAGAAAAATAATCCTAGTATAACAAAAAGATTCAATTAAAAATCTGATATAAAAAAAAATTCACTTCAAAAAATAAGGAAATCAGTTAACTGTTATAAAAAGTAATAGCATAATTGAGATATTTATTAATAATTTTTTAAACATAGCTTTAAAATAATGTTAAAAAGTTTACTATTAGGATTGTTATAATTGCCTAATAGATGGTTAAAATTGTATAAGAAAATTTTACTTGGTATGGATCAATCCTATAATTCGATTCATGCTGCTAAAAAAGCAATTGAATATCAAAAAAAAGAAAATAGTGAAATAATTGGCTTTCATTCTGTTCTACACCATCTTTCAGAGGTAAATCTGAATCCTTTTCATCACTCAGGAGATGGTAATTCTATTACATTAACAATTCATAATGATTACATCAAAAATGGTGAAGATATTTTAAATGAGCTTAAAAAATTATGCAATGAATCTAATGTAAAAGTGGAGACTAGGTTAATATTTGATATTCCTCCTGAAGATTATATTAAAAAAGCAGTTGAAGAAGAAGGATTTGATTTAGTCATTTTAGGATGTAAAGGCCACCACTCAAAATTAAGTAGTATAGTGTTAGGAACAATTCCCAATAAAGTAATTAATAATGTTTCTTGTGATGTTTTAGTTGTCCGATAATAACTCTTTTAGATTTAGTAAAATTAATCTGTTTTTTTATATTTTTAGTCCATAAAATCAAATCTAAATTCGAAAAAAAATATTGAAAAGTCTTTATTGAAAAATTTTTTATATGATATCAAAAATTAAAGTAATGAATTTAAGTAATTTTTAGATTAAACTACTGATTTCTTTTAATCTCATTCTTAGCGTAATTTCAGAAACATTAGCAATTCTACATATTTCTTTTTGTGTTCGATGTTCTTCATTCTTTTTTGAAGAAATGTATAAAGAAGCCGCAGCTATTCCTTTAGGGTCTTTTCCAGATGTTATTAATCCTTTTTTCTTGCTTTCTTCCACAACTTTTATAGCAATATTTCGACAAATAATAGACAAATCCAATTCCTCGTAGAATTTATCTATATATTCTTGAGGTGTAAAATTATGAATTTTCATTTTTAAGTTTGGTATAACATTATTAACCATTGCTCCATAACAATATGCAAATTTTTTCTTGGATATATTAAAAGCTAAAAGTAATTCATTTATTACTATTGGTTTATGGTAAAATTTTAGTATAAAATAAAGTGAAGCGCAAAGAATTCCGTTAATTGTTCGTCCAAGAGTTAGTTTTTTTTTAACAGCATAAATGTATAACTTCAAAGTATCTTCAATAATATAATTTGGGAGATTAAAATAGGTTTTTATTTGATTTAATTTTGGGATAGCAGTCCATAAATTCTTTTCGAATCCATTTATAAGCCCAACATGTATTTTGGATAATCTCTTAAAATATTCTAGTGCTTTTGGGGATAAGTAATTTCCTTTTCCATCTTGAGTACCTTTGATGATAGTTCGTGGTCCAATTGGAGAACGTACAGGTTCAAAATTTTGAGATGCCGTTTCTTTTTCTAAAAAGAATTGCCTCTTTGGACTGTAAGAAATAACCTTACCTTGAGTTGTTCCACAATTTGTACAAACAAGATAACCATTGGAGGCAATTATGTTTTGAGATCCACAACAATTTTTTTCCCTTTCATACATGAAATGTAAATTGTCATTGTTTAATCTATTTAATGATGCCATTTGTATCAAAACCTTCGTAAATTGAATTTAATTAATTGGAGCTATGTAAATTTTATTTGAAATATCGAATTTATCGAAAATAATATTGTTAACATTTTTCTCATCATCTTTTTTCAATGGTTCTTTTATTAAAACTTTAAAATCTTCTAAATAATAATTTATATAAAGTTCTACTCTTGATTTATCTAAATCTATAAACATTTTCAATTTCTCTGCCTTATTATTAACTTTATTTTAGCAAGTTCTCATTTATTTTCTTAAACAATCGCAACTCTTAATTTGAAAATCAACTGGAACAATAAATTCAGAAATTATCTCAGAAATTATCTCAGTAGCAACTAATTTTACCTCAGGATTTCTTCTAAAATGATAATTGACGATTCTATCTAAATCCTTAAGTGATGAACAAGCAATTATTATAACAAAATTTGTAGAACCACTTATTCTAAAACCTTGGATAACAAAGGGACAAGATTCGATGATGCGTATAATTTCTTTGGGGTTGGAAGTTTGAATATCTATTTTCGCAAGAGAATAGTCTAAATTCTTTAAACCTAGGCCTGCTTGAAATTTTAATATCCCAGATTTCTCAAGTTTTTTTATTCTCATTCCTATAGTTGGTTGACTCCTATTAACTTTTCTCGCTAGCTTCGTATGAGTAATTGTTGGATCCTTCTGAATAATTGTAACAATTCTTTTATCAATTTCATCTAATATGAGAGCTTGATTCATGATTTTCCATCATCTTTAGATTTTTTTTATGATTATTGTTAAAATTTTTTAATTGTATCTTATTAAAAGAAAGTGATATTATGATATTTAAATATTGCGATTTCATAATATCTTAATATTCTTGGATCATTATATTTAAATTTCTGAAGTATCTTATTTATATAAGTACTGCTCTGAATAACTTTTAGAATATTATATTTGTAACAGTGAAAGAAAAATTAAGAATAGGGAATTTTAAAATGGATGTGTTAACTGAAGAAACATCAGAATTTTTAAAATTATTAAGTGATCCTTTTAAATTGAAAATCATAAAATATCTTAAAAACGGTGAAAAAACTTCAAAAGATATTGAAGAATTTTTAGATATTAGCCAGTCTTACTCATCTCAACTATTAAATCAATTACAAAAGGCAAATATTATCTCTAATAACCGAGAGGGGAGTCTTAAAAATTATTTCATAAAAAATATTAATATTTTCAGAGTAATTTCTGCTATTAATTCATTTGTTATCGAGTTACATAAACATAGATTTCAAAATTTAGTTGAATCAGATAACATTGAGAAATTAAAATAGAAATTGGGAATTGAATTTCTTTTATAGGTTAATATTCATTATGCCAATACTAAATAAGAAAAAAATCCTTGTTCTAGGGCTAGAAAAAAGTGGTAAAACGTCTATTATGTTAAACTTCATTGGTAAATTCAATCTATCTGATTACAATTCCTATAATAATATCAAAAGTCCCAGTATAGTTAAATTAGAAAGTGGAAATACAGAATTTGATATTTGGGATTTTAAGGGTGAAGAAGTTTATCGTAATGAATTTCTAAATAATTTTGATGACTGTATTAATGGAACGGGAGAGATTTTTTTTGTAATTGATATTCAAGATTTAAATCGTTATGATTTAGTAATAAAATATTTGCGTGAAATTATAAATAAACTAAAAAGCCTTAGTCTAAGAGTAGATTTTACATTTTTTCTACATAAGTATGATCATGATCTTTTGAAACGATTTCCAAACATTAATAATGAAATGATTGAAAATCTTATAACAAAAATCAAACAAATTGTCCCTAAGGAAGATTTTCATGAGATTTATAAAACTACGATTTACACAATTTTAGATAGAATTCATGTGTATTAAATAACGTAGCGATATTAGGCTGATTGATTAAATTTAGTCTAAAAAACACTTATAGTATAGCTAATTAAATTGCCTTATTTTGATTAGTTTTATAAATATATTTCAGCAAAAATAATGTTAATGGTACTAACCATATCAGTATTCCTAAGAACCAAGACCACTCAATAAGGGGTAATGTTATTATAGGTATGAAATGAAAAAATCTTAAAATTATAAGCCCAAGAGAATAGATTGTCATGTAGTATCCCAATATTGTTGGAAATACTGTTTTTTGTACAATAATCAAGAATCCCGTGATAACACCACCCATCGTAAACCCTCCAAAAGCCATAACTGAAAATATTATATGTATTGGAGATATAGAAAAATCTTCGGTGATAATCCCTACGCTAAACATTCCGACAGATCCAATTAAAAATAAAATTTTTCCTAACTTTGCTAATCCTCCCAATGATTTAGAAGAAAGTTGAATTACTTTTCTTTTCGATCTGCTTGAAGAGAGATATTCTTCAAGATATAAAAAAATGGGTATATTGATAATTCCTGTCAGAATTACTATGGAATTGTAAATATAAGGGGCAGGTGTGAAATTTACCGATCCAAGATCACTTATATAATTAGATATCAAATTATAGCCCTCTGGATTAGATTTATTAGCAATTAAAATTGCGATTATTAATCCAGGGTAAAAAATTACAAATTGTATATAAATACAAATTCGTATAAGTTTTTTCTTTAATAATTTTTTATAAAATTTATCAAATGAAGTATCCAAAACGCTTTTTAAATCTTTAGAATTATGATTTTTACTGCTCATCTGGCTTTTTTCAAATTAAAATTTCATGTAATATTGGTCAGTTCTCCCTACCAATTTCAAAAAATGACCTGTTCATTCATAACGCAAAACTCTAATTATTTCTGCTATATGGTGAATTTTATGGACAAGTTGTTCTAAAGTAACAACAGTATCTCGAATTATTAATAATTTTCTAATTTCTAACTTTTCGTCTTTATATATATAATTCAGAAATTGATGGAAAACCGTTTCTGCATGGTTACCAAGCTCATGAATCATGTTTATATTAAAAATGATATTCTTAGGATTTTCTCGCAGCAATTTTATTGATTCATTTATTAACTTTTCCATTTCCAAAATTTTATCTATTGATCTATGATACATCTCTTTCATTTCAGAATCTAAATTCTGTAAATCAATGTATCTCAATAAATCAATAAATCTTAAAGCCATATTTGATAAATTATGCATTTTCTGAATCAAAATAACCCAGTCTCCCGATTCTAATGTTAAAGCTTCGGAAAAGCCTTTAATTGTTTGATCTTTTATCAAGGCTGCTTCCTCTATATCGAATTTCAATTTAATTGCTTTCTTTTCTAATAATTCTCTATTTGATTTTGAGTTTTCTGCCCAAGTTACATAAAAAACACCCATATCGCTCATTATAGAGTATATTGCTCTTGAATGTTCTATGAGCCTTTCAATTAGTTGCTCTTTGATTTTATCTATCAATTTGTTTCACCACTGTTAGCGAGTTTTATCATATTTTTCCTCTTTTTAGAAGATTTGATTTATAATTTTTTTATAAAATAATTAAAGGGCCAACTGCTAAAAAAATAGGAGCAAAGGCTATTGAGACAGTATTTATTACTTTAACGAGGATATGAAGGGATGGACCAGCAGTATCTTTTAAAGGATCACCAAAAGTATCTCCTACAATTGAAGCTGCATGAGCTATAGAACCCTTGCCACCTAAAAGACCCCCCTCAATAGCTTTTTTGGCGTTATCGAGAGCACCTCCACCAGTATTTAACACGAACCCTAAAATTATTCCTGATATTGTTCCAGATATTATAAACGCTGCTAATGCAACTGGACCGAATAAAAATCCAATAAGGAGAGGAGTTACTGTAGGTAAAAGTGCAGGAAAAATCATACGTTTTAATGCAACTTTCGTGCCCGTATCAATAGCTTTTTCATAATTGGGTAATGTTCTATTCTCAAGTATTCCCGGATCTTCTCTAAATTGGCGTTGTATTTCTATAATCATTCCAGAAGCAGCTACTCCTGCTGCTCTAATTGCAAGTGCTGAAAAGACAAATGGAATCACTGCTCCTATCAATAAGGCACATAGAATGACAGGATCAACAATATTTACAACGAGATCCTTAATTTCGTCTAAATAAGCTTCAAATAATATTATAGCGGATAAAGCAGCACAAGTAATGCCAAAACCCTTTGCTAATGCTTTCGTTGTATTACCAACAGCATCTAATCTATCTAAATTATATCGTACTTCTTCTCCTTGATGTGACATTTCTGCTATTCCAGCAGCATTATCAGATACTGGACCAAATCCATCAAAAGCTAAAATTATCGTTGTAATTGACAATAAGCCCATAGTTGCAATGGTAATCCCAAAAACGCCTCCTAAATATATGCTCCTCGAAGGATCAGGATCTAAAACGTTCAATACACCAAATTGCTCGCCAAGAAAAAAGCTAATAATAATTCCTACTACAAATGAAATAATTGGAATGATAGGGGATTCTAATCCAAGTGATAACCCACTAATTACATTCGTTGCTGAACCCGTTTCGGAACTTTTAATTACATTCTTTACAGGTTTATATCTCGAAGATGTGTAATAATCCACTATGGAATAAGTCGATAACCCCAAAAATATTCCTAAAAGTGAACAGATAAACAAGTAGTACCACCCAATCGGAAAGGAAATTAATGTTAAAATCAAGAAAAATATGATATTAAAAATCGCTGTAGCAACGAGACTTCTTGCGAATGCAGCGATAGGTGATTTATCTTTTTCTTTAATCTTTACAAAATATCCTCCAAAAATACCAGCCATATTACCAAAAGCTCTTGAAATTAAGGAAAAAATTATGAATAATGGATTACCTGTTGCATAACTTAAGGTACCTCCAATTATCATTGCAGCGATGTTATTTGCTGAAGAAGATTCATAAAGATCTGCTCCTCTACCAGCGCAATCTCCGACATTATCCCCTACATTATCTGCTATAGCTGCGGGATTCCTTATATCGTCTTCAGGTAGTCCATGCTCTAATTTACCTACTAGATCGGCTCCAATATCTGCACCTTTAGTAAATATCCCTCCACCTAACTGTGCAAAAAGAGCTGAAAAAGAAGCTCCAAATGCAAAACCTACAATATTTTGAATATTGAAATTGAAGGAAATGTATAAAATGCTTATTCCTAATAAAGAGATAGAAATTACTGAAACTCCAATAACCATCCCTGCATTAAAACCTATTTTTAAAGCTTTATTCAAGTCGCTTTTACATGCTTGAGTTACTTTAACATTAGCTAATGTAGATGATATCATACTAATATAACTTGCAACTAGTGAAGAAACTGCCCCAATTATAAAAGAGACTGCTAATGGAATGTTTACAAAGAAAAGGATAACAGATAGAATTACCAACACAATACTAATTGTCTTAAATTGTCTTTTCAAATAAGCATTAGAACCTAATTTTATTAAATCGTGAATTTTCACCATTTCTTCTGATCCATTATCAAGACGTCTTAATTTTTTCAGAATCCAGATAATATAAATCAATCCAAAAATTGATAATACAATTCCTAAATAGAATAGTATCGAATATAATAAGTCAAATTCTCCAGCCATATTTATTCCAATCTCGATTTTATTTTTATTTTGAATCAGATAATTGCATTTTTAAAGCTATGTATAAAATTTTATAAATTCAAATTAGCAATATTTGAGACTTTCTTGTAAAAATGGCAACGTACTAGTGTAGAAATTAAAATTACTATAAGGATTGTAACAAATTACAATTTAAAGAGAATATTTATTGTATTAATTATTATCATAATTTTTAAATTGAAAGCTTTCTATAGTCAGATTCTATGGATTTAATTTTTATAGGGAATATGCTTATAACAGTAAAAATAATATTACTCTTTATTAATTAAAAACAAAAACAAATGTGTTTTTGAAAAGTGAAAGATGAAGAAAAAAATCAAGAGATTGCATACTTTTCCATGGAAATTGCTTTAGAAAGCAGTTTACCAATATATTCTGGAGGATTAGGAATTCTAGCAGGGGATGCTCTTCGATCTGCAGCTGATATGGGTATACCAATGATTGCTGTAACATTAGTGTACGATGCTGGTTATTTTTATCAACAGATTGGCCCAAATGGAGAACAAATTGAAAAAGAGATGAAATGGGATTTTAGTGATGATTTTGAAAGATTAGAACAGCAAGTTATTCTTGAATTACAGGATAAATCAATTAAAGTTGAAGCATGGAAATATGAACTAATCGGTCGAAATGGACATAAAATACCAGTAATATTATTAGACACAGATCTTAAATTAAATGAGCCATGGCAAAGAAAGTTGACTCATATGTTATATGACGCAAATCCTTTTCAACGAATAGCTCAGGAAATGGTTCTTGGTATTTGCGGGTTTAGAATGTTAGAAAAACTTGGATACAATAAAATAAAAACTTACCATCTTAATGAAGGGCATGCGGCATTTTTAATTTTTGAACTTTTAAAAAAATATAAGACCCTCATTGAAGTAAAGAAACATTGTGTGTTTACAACTCATACACCTGTAAGGGCAGGACTTGAAGAATTTGAATATAATTTAGTAAATGATGTCTTCCGAGATAGACTACCAGAACAAATCCATGAATTTGGGGGAAAAAATGCACTAAATATGACTATTCTAGCTTTGAATGGAAGCGGGTATACTAATGCTGTTTCAGAAAAACATAATGAAGTTTCAAAAAAAATGTTCCCAGGCTTTGAAATTAATTATATAACAAATGGAGTTCATTTAGGGTATTGGTTATCTCCCTATATGAGAGATTTTTTTAATAACGAATTATCAAGAGATTGGCATCATAATTATAAGCTTTTTGAAAATGTTTTAAATTTAGATAATTATGAATTATGGAGAGCTCATAGTAAAGCCAAGCGTCTTCTTATTGAGTATGAAAATTCTCATTCTTGGGTTTTATTTGATAAAAACTTACTAACTATAGGATTTGCTAGGAGAATGGCTGAATATAAACGTCCACTATTAATTTTTTCTGATCTTGAAAGATTAGCTAAGATTATTGAAAATAAGGCTCAATTAATCTTTGCTGGAAAAGCACATCCTGCTGATATGCAATCTAAATCCTATGTAAAAAAGATTTATGATTATAGTGATTATTTATGGAATTCATACGGAATAGGGGTCGTATTTTTAGAGAATTATGAGATTACATTAGCAAAATTGTTAGTAAGTGGAGTAGATTTATGGTTAAATAATCCTAGAAGATACCTAGAAGCAAGTGGAACTAGTGGAATGAAAGCTGCTATTAATGGAGTACTTAATTTTTCCACATTAGATGGATGGTGGATAGAAGGTTATTATATGTCTGATAAACAAGCAGGATGGGCAATTGGTCCTGAACCTTCTGATCCAAAGGCAAAAACTATGGATGACTCTTTTGATGCTGAAGATTTATATGTGAAATTAGAAAATGAAATAATCCCTCTATATTATCAAAATGCCAGCGAATGGCAGCAAAGAATGAAGTATGCTATAAAATTAGGAGCATATTTTAACACTAACCGTATGATGGAGGAATATGCTTTAAAATCTTATAAGTTAGAAAAACAACCTCTATGGAAAACTCGTACAAGTTGATTTCAATTAAGTTAAATATCTATAATTGAGATATTGGTCATTCTACTTCTTTATTTTTTTTGATGTTAAATTATTAATGATTCTATAAAATATATTTTAAAAACCATATAAAGAAACAAATATGTTTGAAATAAAAGAATAAACTTTAAAATGGGTGGTTAAAACTTATTTTAAAGATTGTTCCGCCACTTGAAAATTAAATTCTATTTATAAAATTTTAAAAAAATATTTATAAATATAATCATCTCTTTTCAAGTCAGTATTTTTTCGAATTGAAAAAATAAATTTTACTATCAATAAAAAATAAACAATAAAAGTATAAAAAAATGTCAGTTACAACTTTAAGTACTGAAGAAGCAAAGAAATTAAGCATAGAGGAAATAAATTCCCAACTTTCTACAAGTAAGAAGGGAATAACTGATGAAGAAGCTAAAAAGAGACTAGAAAAATTTGGTTATAACGAAATTCCAGAAAAGAAAGTTAGCCCTATTATAAAATTTCTTCGAAATTTTTGGGGTCCTATCCCTTGGATGATAGAAGTAGCTGCAATTCTCTCAATAGTAATTGAACACTGGGATGATTTTGCAATAATAATTGCAATGCTTCTTATTAATGCTGTTGTACGTTTTTGGGAGGAAAATAAAGCAGACAATGCCATCGAACTATTAAAAGAAAAACTTGCCTTAAAAGCCGAGGTTCTTCGAGACAACAAATGGAAAGAAATAGAAGCAAGAGAATTAGTTCCTGGCGATGTGGTTCATGTAAGGTTGGGAGATATTATTCCCGCAGATGTGAAATTAGTTGATGGTGAATACCTTAACGTCGACGAGTCTGTTTTAACTGGCGAATCATTACCGGTCAGTAAAAAAGTTTTAGATTTGGGTTATGAAGGTGCTATCATTCGTCAAGGTGAAATGGATGGAATAGTTATTGGAACTGGATTGAATACCTTTTTTGGAAAAACAACACAATTAGTTGCAGAAGCAAAAACAAAAAGTCACTTTCAAAGAGCAATTGTAAAAATTGGCAATTATCTTATTATAATTGCTGTCGTGCTTGTGGTAATAGTCTTTATTGTTGGCCTTTTTAGAGCCGAAAATCTTTTTCAATTATTGCAATTTGCATTGGTTTTAGTAGTAGCAGCAATTCCAGTAGCATTACCAGCTGTTATGATGGTATCAATGGCAGTTGGAGCAATTAATTTATCTAAAAAGAAAGCTATTGTGAGTAGATTACTCTCTATCGAAGAAGCAGCAAGTATGGATATTTTATGCTCAGATAAAACCGGTACTCTTACAAAAAACCAAATATCTATAGCTAAAGTTATACCTCTAGAAAATCATTCAGAAGAAGAAGTAATTCTCTATGGAGGATTAGCATCCAAGGAAGAAAGTAAAGATCCTATTGATGATGCCTTCTTTGAAAAAATAAATGAAAATCCAGAGAATAATCAAATTTTTTCGAAGTTCCAATTATTAAAATTCAAACCATTCGACCCAGTAGTAAAAAGAACTGAAGCTAAAATAAAAGATGAAAAGGGTCAAGAACTTTCAGTTTCAAAAGGTGCAATCCAAGTTATTCTCAAATTAGTAGAATCAAATGAAGAACTTGAGAAGATAGTTAATGATCAAGGGAAAACTTTTGCTTTAAAAGGATATAGAGCCCTTGGTGTAGCAAAAACTAACAATGAAAATAAATGGGAATATCTTGGAATTGTAGCATTACATGATCCTCCAAGAGATGATTCTAAAGACACAATTCAAACAGCAAAATCGCTAGGGATTGATGTAAAAATGGTTACTGGGGATCATATTGAAATAGCAAAACAGATAGGGAATAATTTAGGAATAGGTACAAATATTGTGGTCTCTTCAGACATTATTGGAAAGGAAGATTCCAAAACCGTAGAATTAGTAGAAAATGCTGATGGATTCGCTGAAGTTTATCCCGAACATAAATATCACATTGTAGAGCTACTACAAGATAAAGATCATGTGGTTGGTATGACAGGAGATGGAGTAAACGATGCACCCGCTTTAAAGAAAGCAGATATAGGGATTGCTGTTTCCAATGCAACTGATGCGGCAAAATCGGCAGCTGATATTGTGTTAACAGACCCTGGCATATCTGTAATTGTCAATGCAACTGTAGAGAGTCGAAAGATCTTTGAAAGAATGAAAAGTTATGCTATATATAGAATCGCTGAAACCGTTCGGGTTCTGATCTTTTTAGTTTTATCAATAACAATTTTTGCATTTTATCCTGTAACAGCTATAATGATTGTAATTTTAGCACTTCTAAATGATTTACCAATAATGACTATTGCCTTTGATAATACAAGAATAGATGAGAAACCTGTTAGGTGGAGAATGCAGAGAGTTCTCATTTTATCTTCATTTCTTGGTATTATTGGTGTTGTTTTTAGTTTTACAATATTTTTGATTGGAAAATTTGTATTTCAACTTGATCCATCAACAACACTTCAGACTTTCATATTTTTAAAGCTAGCAGTAGCAGGGCACATGACAATTTATCTTACACGTACAGAGGAGGATAACTTCTGGAAACGACCTTTCCCTTCTAAGATACTCTTTTTTACTTGTGAAATAACTCAAGTAATAGCGACTATATTTGCTGCAACAGGAATTTTCATGCCTGCAATTGGGTGGGGATTAGCAGGATTTATTTGGTTATTTGCATTTGGAATGTTTTTCCTGACCAACTTCTTAAAAGTTGCGATGGTAAAATATTTGAAAAGAAGGGGTAAAAAGTAAAATTATAAAATTTAATTTTTTTTTAAATTTCTTTCTAACTATTAGTTTTTTTTTTATAAGGTAATAAATAAAAAAATTTTAATATTTATTATCTAATTATTAAAACGTCGCATGTAATGTGTCTTAAAACTTTATCTGCAATTGAACCAAGCAATATTTCTTCAAAGAGAGAATGATTACCCTTACTTCCAAGTATGACGAGATCAATATCTTCCTTTTCTACCATCTTTTTAATGTACGAAACAGGATCATGGGCATAGACTAGTCGAGTTTCTACTTCTAATCCTTGTTCCATGAAGATTTCTTCAGCTCTATCTATTATAGCTTGAGCATTTTTTTCATATACTTCTTTTATTCTTTGAAGATCTGGACTTGAAATACTGTAGACATGAGGAACCCCATATGATGGAGCCATATACATACCACTGGGCTCAGCATGATGTTCTACCGAATGAAAAAGAATCACTTTACTTTTAATTGCTTTTTGGAGTTCTATGGCTTTCATTATAGCTTTGTAAGAATGTTCTGATCCATCAATACCAATTAAAATTTTTGAATAAATTATATATCACCTATTTAAATGTCTACAATTCAAATTATTGAGTCGATATAAAAACATTTGGTCTATAAATTCTAAACAAAAGTAAGAAATTATTTTAAATTTGAATTAAATAAGTCTTTTAGGAATACAATAATCTACATATCTGAATAATCTATAAACATGATTGTTAAATATTTATTAAATCCATATTTCCTCAGGAAATTTATGCTAGGTTAAAAGGAAAAATTATCAATGTTTCTTTGATTTGGTTTTATAAAATATAAATTATTAAATAAATAAAATAGATATTTGATCTAAAAAAGTTATATCTTGCCCTTTAAAGAACCTCAAGAGGAATATCCTTTTAATAAGGAAAAATTGTATGATTATGTAAAAAAATTTAGTTTTCCTAGATTAGCTGGCACACCCGGAGAGAAAGAAGCAGTTGATATTACCATTAAAACCTTCAGAGAGATTGGTTTTAGAGAAGATGATATTAAAGCCCAAGATTTTGAATTCTCAACATTTTATTCAAAATTTATGGTTAAAATAATTATTCTATTGAATTTGATCTTCATAGCAATTATTTTCCTTATAAAATATTTAAATAGGTATCTAGTATTCACATCTATTTTACTTTTAGTCGTAATTTTCTTTTCAATGTTAAAAGCATTAAAATATCCCGAGTTAAAAGGATTTTGGGAAAAAAATTTCGGGAAATTCTTCAAGGCAACAAATGTCTATGTTAAAATACCTGCTAAAAATTTATTATCTAGTAACGTTGGAAATTTAATTGTTTCTGCTCATTTAGATTCAAAATCACAGTCTTTTAATACCTTTTGGAGAGTTATATTAGCCAGAACATGGCTATATAGTGAAATTGCATTATTTTCATTTTACGTCTTGTATTTAATAGATGTTCATATTTTAACTGAACACAGTTTTCAATTAGTTTTAGAGATTGCTATTTTATTAGCTACTATTTTGACTATTGTCTCTAATTTTCTTTTGCTAATTCTAAGAATTGGAAACGATTCTAGAGGTGCATTGGATAATGCTAGTGGTATGTCAATTGTATTTGAATTGGCTAGGTTTTTTAAAAATTATCCCCTAAATAACTTTAATTTATGGTTTTGTCAATTTTCAGCAGAAGAATTGGGGACAATGGGCTCTCGAGAATTTCTCGATAGCTATGGAGATAAATTTACTAAAGATTCTACTTATCAAATTAACTTTGATATGATTTCAGTTAAAAATCATAATGATAATCTAATAGAATACATAAAATCCTATGGTATATTTCCAAGAAAAAAAATTTCTCCAATATTAAGTAATTATTTTAAAAAAATAGCTAAAGATGAGGAGATCAATTATAAGGGATTTCATGTTTCTCTTGGAGCTCATACAGATTCAATTCCCTTCCATTTAAGAAAATTTGATTCCATTGATATTACGACTAGGGCTGCTGCTAATTATACTCATAGTATAGAAGATACTCCTGAAAGAGTAGATCCTAAAATCCTGCTTGAAGCTTGTAGGATAACACAATTAATTATAATAACACTTGATAAAAATTTTAAAAATTTAATTAGATCTATTTAAATTTGGAGTAATCCAACAACTGAGCCAAATCCTAAGATTGTTGAAACAACTGAACCAAAAAATATTTGTATAATTATAAAGGAACTTATCATAACGGAACTAAATTTATTTGTTCTTTCATAGATGATTGAATTCATTACCATAACGACAAGAAATATCATGTATGTTACAAGCATCGCACTAATTAGAAATAATGGACTAGAAAAGTAGAACAAAATAAAAATATTTATCATCTCCAACAATGATATAAATATCGTTTTGTTTTGTGCTGATTTCATGAAATCTAGTTTTGGATATAGAATTTTTCTATAAAATAATTCCATAGCTAGATAAAAAGGATAAATTTCAAAGGTTAAGATATATGATATTAAATTTACTGGAGAAAAAAATGCAAATGGATATGCAAGTGAAAAGCTAATATATAATGATAAGAAAACTGCAGAGGAAAGTATTGAATAAAGTATAACATTTTTATGAAACTGAGATTTGATCTCATCTTTCAACCGTAGTTCTATATAAGTTCTAATTCTTTCACCTTTTATTTCAGCAGTAATTATATATTTTATTAAAATGTAGAAAAAGTAGATTAAAAGGAAAATAATTGGAGTAATTAGTAACCCAAGTATACCTATAAAATTTAGCATTATTATCCAAAGAGTTAGGAAACCAGAAAAGTATAAAAGAACTTTGATATAATTTTTTGTATTTGACCTTTTATTTTTTAGAATAGGATCATTTACTTTTTTACCCATCTTAGAATAGTCTTTGATTGAAAAATATTTAAATGAATATTTCATAATTGCTAAGGTTGTTAAAAATAGTCCTATGAAACTTAAGCCAATTAAGATGTAAGTTAAAACATAGGATAATCTAATAGGCCCATTTATTATCTCAGAATTAAAAAATTTTAGCTCAAACCATTTTATTGTTTCAGAAATTACTTTATCTGAAAATAAATAATGAGGCCCTCCGAATAGATGACTTTTGATCTCAATTAATTTACAATTCGTAAGATTTTTTGCAACTAATGCATTTTCATCAAAAGGTACTATTGTATCATAAATAGATTGTATAACCATCAAATTACTTGGATTGGTTTCATTAATAATTCTTGCAGGGATATATTTCATAAATTGATGATCTTCAGTAATCCCAAAGAAACTAGCAGAAAAATTGACTAGTCCTGCCCAAGTAACAGTTACTTTAAACCTATCATCTAATGCACCATTCATTAAAGCTACCATACCCCCCAATGAATGTCCAATCAATCCAATTTGGGTTGTATTTATCTTTGCAAAGAATTTCATATCTGATAATGTATCTAACAACCTAGAACAGTCTTGAGCAATTGCAGGGATATTTGTTCTGTTCATATAGGTATTTGAATTTATATCTAAAAGACGTCCCCCGCTTTCCCCATCTCCTCTATAATCTATGCTTGCAACATAAAAACCTCTTTTCGTAAACTCAATCGGGACTCTTGGATCTAAATCTCTTTGACTACCTAATCCATGGGCAAATATAACTAGTGGAGATTTTGTTTGAAATTCCAATTTTTTAGTTGGATGATAAAGATTCGCATAAAGGTTTGCTTTTGATGATTTAAACATAATCCTTTCATAAATTAAATAGCTTTCAGATCTAAACGCAAAAAGAATACTTGTAGAAACGGCAAAAAATATTATTGAAGCTATCAAGAACCAGTGATGTTTCCAGTTTCTTTTTTTTCTTATATTCATCTGATCCTTTTTTTCAGAGATTTTGTTTTTTATATTTATATTATTACTTGATATTTTTTATTCTATTATGAATAATTATGAAATCTAAGAAAGATTAAAAAATTTATGATAAAATGGGATTATATTTACTGATATAAGAAATTTCATATCAGAAATTTAGTTTTTTATTAAATCTTACTTTTAAGGCAAATAGATCAATAAAATTAAGATCTGCTTTATGATTATTAAAAAAGTTTTGATAAATCAAAATCTAAATCAAATTGCATTTTAAGCTGATTTATCTTCAATTTCTTATAATTTTTAGAACATTAGTTTAAATAATCAATTTCCAGTTTATTTTTAACAGCATTAATTAATGTGAATTTAAATGTATAGCAAGATTTTAGTCGGTATTGATGAATCTCAAGATGCTTTGGATGCTGTTAAAAAAGCGTTAGAATTTGGAAAAAAAGAGAATAGCGAAATTGTAGTTTTTCACTCTGTTATCCATCATTTATCTGAAATAAGTCCTGGTATTTCACTCACGGCATCCTCGAGCACTTCAATGTCATTATTGATTCATGAGGATTATATCAATCTTGGAAAAAAGCTTTTAGAAGATGTTGAAAAATTGTTTAAAAAAAACGATACAAATGTTGAGACAAGACTGATATTAGACGTTCCTCCAGAAGAATATATTAAAATTATAACAGAAGAAGAAAACTTTGATTTGGTAATATTAGGATGTAGGGGTCACCACTCGAAATTAAAGCAACTTTTAGGAACAGTTCCAAATAGAGCAGTAAATAGTGTTTTATGTGATATTTTAATTGTAAGATAAGTTCCATATTTTAAAGAGTAAATAAATAAATTATAATTGAAAAAATTAAAGTACATTTCCAAGAATTGCTTAACTATAGATTAATTGGTTTTTATTGGAGTGGTGATTTTAAATGAAAATTGGCAAGATAAAAGGTATTAGTATTTCTTTACATATTAGCACATTACTTATTGTTGGATTAGTAGGTTTTTATGCTGCTGATTTTTATGCCATTCTTGTTCCAGGAAGTAATATTTTTGAGTTAATTATTGTTGGTTTAATTAATGGTTTAATTATGCTATTTTCAATTTTAATTCATGAGTTAACTCATTCTTTAATTGCGCAAAAGTATGGATTAAAAGTTTCAGAAATTGATTTATATCTCTTTGGTGGAGTTTCAAAAATAGAACAAGAACCTAATACTCCTAGAAGTGATTTTATAATTTCCATTTTTGGACCAATATCTAGCTTACTTCTTGGTGTCATTTTTTTAGGTGTTTTATATTTAGTACCAATAACTCTTCCGCCTTTTCTCAAGGTTACTCTTTTCTATTCTGGAATTTCTAATATTGGGTTAGGATTATTTAATTTAATTCCAGCATATCCTATGGATGGTGGAAGAGCTCTCCGAGCAATATTGTGGAATAAAAGACACGATCTGCTTTCTGCTACAAAAACAGCATCCAAAGTGGGAAGTTTTATAGCATATGGATTAATGGCTTATGGATTTATCTCAATGTTTTTTCTTGGATTTTTAAATGGCTTGTGGTTGATAATTATTGCTTCATTTTTAAATAACCAGTCTAGACATGCATATTATCAAACTTTTAACGAACTTACTTTATCAAAACTAAGTGCAAAACAATTAGTAAGAATTGCAGATGTTGCAATACCATTCAATAAAACTGTAAGTGAAGCCATTACAAGTTATTTTATTCCATATAAAAAAGTGTACTTCCCAGTAATATACGGAGGAAATGTAGTTGGAATTATACATCTTGAAGATATAAAAAAAGTTCCAGTAAACCAAAGGAATGAAATTATAGTTGGATATTTAATGAAAAAAGTATCTCAATTCCCTACACTTAGTCAAGATGAGACAGGAAAGAATGTATTAATGAAATTGAATCAAATGAGAGAGAGACCGCATTTAATAATTGTTAAAGATATTAATGAAAATAAGATTATTGGCTATATAGGTGAAGATGATATTTTAACATCCTTAAAATTCCTTCAAAATAGAATTTAAAAATTTAAATCTATTTAATAAAGCAATTATAATCTATTCCATCAACTAAAGTTAAGCAAGGTGGAATGTATTACTCTGGATGAAAAAAGTGAAATGTTTTTTGCTTAACAATTTTGTATTCTATTTTATAGTTAAAAATTGCTGAATTATAACCTTATTCATCAACAACGTTAAATCTTGATAATAAAAAAAGTTAAAGTCCTTTTATTTTATTAGAGTTGAGCATATATATGCAATTATTTGATAAATTATTAAAATTCTCAATTTAAAATAACAAATTATTGTGTTGAAAATGATATTAATTTCACTGGGTAATAAGATATTTCAAGTGCATACAGCAGAAGTTGGGTTTTTTATGCTACAGAACAGAGCATCAATTATAACAGGAATTATGGTAGTCGCAATCTCTCTTGTTATTTGGTTTAGTTGTGGATTAATTTTAGCATACTGGGCTAAAAAAAAAAGGGAAAAAGGATTTTCAGAAGGAAAGTGGGTGTTTCTTTTAATTATATTAACAAGTTTTATTGGATTTATTATCTATATGATTGTATCTAGCGGTGAAACAGGAATTTTTGAAAATAATAAGAATTTCTCAGAAATAAATAAAACCATTAAAGAAGAGGAAAAAGATGAGTTTTATGATGAGGTTGAGGAAATTAGTGAAGAAGTAATTGAAGATGCCATTAATAATATTTTGAACGATGCTACAATTAAATCTAACTAAAAAATATTTAGCAAGCATGAGATTAAAGTAAAGTTCTGGAGTATAGAAGATTATAGTTTGTTAAGGCTGTATATAAAATTGTTTATAGGGTTAGTTAACCTTCTTTCTACTGAATTTAATCCTACAATTGTATATTCTCGTATTTTTAATTAAGAATTAATTATAAAAAATCATTTATTGTTTTTCTTTTTGAAAAAATAGTTTTCTTCCCGAATGAACTGCTTCAAATGACTCCTTATACTTTTTAATGTCTTCATGAATATCTTCTAATTCTTTGTTTTCCAACATGCTATTGAAAATACCTTTTGTTTGTAGATACAATTTAGGTACGAAGGTATCGATTTGAGATAATTGATATGCTAATTCTTTAATAGAAGAAAAATCCAATTTTAATTCTATTTCTCTTTTTTTAATTTGATCAAGGATTTTTTTCTCAAATTTCCTTCTAGAAATATTACTCCAAGTTAATTCATATATGAAATAATTAACAGCTTGCACAGTTTCAGTTAAAAGTGCAAAACCCGTTGCAACTGCTATACTACCAGTAAAAATATATGCGGTTAGAGTCCCAAGAACTAAGGTTAAAGATCTATAAATAAGACTTTTGATTAAACTTTCCTTCCATTCTATTTTACGTTTTTTCATTCTAAATTTCAACTTCTTTTAAATATCTTAAGAATTAAATAAGTTCTTTAGATAATTTCGCGTAACTTTCGTTATATTTAATAAAAAAGTTTATAATTTTAAAAGATATCATTTTAAATGATATTTTACTGCATTATAGCATCAGAAATATTTAAACATTAGTTTCATTTAAATATATTCGGCTCTAAATTTTTAATTTATAGAAACCTATATTTTCTATATATACTTTAAATATGGTAAGCTTAAATGGAGGTTATAATATCATGAGTATCTATGCTGATGATGTCGTAAACTTTACATCAGTTTTAAAAATTGCATATAATTTCTTAACTGGTAGAGAATATCTACAAAAAAAAAAAACAAAGGAAAGAAAGACATTAATATCTGTAGCATCCGGATTCCCAGATTTAGTTTTTGCTGCTGATTCTATTCCTGTTTTTCCCATTCGCATGGAAAAATTTAAACTTAATGTTTACTTGTTAGCTTTAAATTCAGCAACTAGTTTATTCGGTTGGAATATTACAACTAAATTACTAGGAATAGCAAGGCAAGTAGATTTTTTAAAAATAGTTGATACTGTTCTAAATGATGTAATTAATTCAATCAATTCAAAATACAATTTATTATACGACCAGGCAATTAAAAAGAATGTCTCACCAGAATTTTGTTTTGGTATTACATCTATTTATGGGATGCATGTTTCAGAAGCAAATGTTTGCGATTGTAGTCTAAACTTTACTCTACGATGTAATAAATATAGCCAATATCTTAAATCTTTAAGAAGCAAAATTCCAAATCAGATTTGGGTAGAAATTCCCCCAAATGATCAAATTTCTAAAGAAAAGCGCTTAGAAAGTATGGTAGAGAATCTTCAAAAAGCTATTTTAGAAATTGAAGGAATTACGGGAAATTTAATAACAGATAATAGTTTAAATAAACAATTTCGAATAGGAAATCAAGTAAAAAGATATTATAAATCCATTATCCATGATGTAAGCACTTCAGATTTCTATCCATGTAATCCTGCCACATTTTCAGAAATCTTAGCTTTATTAATGATCTCTTTTCAAGATTATAATTCCAATGCTCAGAGATATTTAGAAAATTTAAGTCAATTAGTAAAAGAAATAAGAGATCGAGTTGAAAGAGGCATAGGAATGAATGTATCCAATATGCCAAGAATATTATTGACTCCAATTTTTAATGGATGGGAACCTGAGGTTCAAGAAATTGTATATCAATTAGGAGGGAAAGTAATCTATTCTGATTGGGATATTTTAGGTTTATTAGAAGAAATTCCAGTTTCTAAAGATTCTAATCCTGTTGAAATGTATGCCCAATTCCTTCTAAATGCTTCAAATAAAGGTTTGTCTTGTTTAAATAATTGTGAGGCTTTAATCAATACGTACCAAAAATATATAAAGAAATCTAGAGTTGATGGAGTTATTATTAATGAATTAGTAAATTGCCATCTAGATTCAAATTGTTATGATTTATTGAAAAATAAAATAAGAAATAACCTTAGATTACCATCGATTAGTATCAAATTTAATAAGATTGGTGATAATATAGAAAAAATCAAAATTAAATTAGAACCATTTATGGACTTGTTTAGTTAGAGATTTATGCACCAAAAAAGTCAGATGGTTTTAATAAATGTTGATCTTCTTTCTCCTTTTTCGCTTTTTCATGGGGATCTACCCATTCGGGTTCACCTTTAGATGCTTGTGTGGTTCTTACTCCAGGAGCATTCAATCCAGGTGGTTTTAAACTCATGTTAGCGGAGATTTGTTCTGGTTGCTGTCCTACTGCTACTGATGCTGATGGTACATATGCCCCTGCTTTCAGTACTTTTAATTCACTCAAAACTTTTTCAAGATTCATTGATTGAACACTTTTATTCATTGTATCCATGATTTCTTTTAAAGATTTTGATGTTTCTCTTAATCCTCTGGGATTTATTCCTGTAAGTAGTGAATCTAAATTGGCACTTATATTATCATTTAAGTCTTTTAACGATTCTAAGACTGTATTCCAATGTTTATTCATTTGAGATTCAATGGCGCTTATCATTTTAATGGTTTCGTTCATGAAATTGACGTGAGCTTCATAACGTTCTTCATCCTTTGCACGTAAATCGGATATAAGCATTATTAGCTTCCGTAGGGCATCTTTTTCTTCACTCATTTTTAACCAAAATATATATTATTTTTTCTATTATAATATGATTATATAGAAATTTATATATATTCATTTAGATAGTAAACGAAATTGTAGAAATTCAATAATTCTAATTTAAGATTATTAAGTTTGAATAATTATGTTATTAAATAAATCCCAGTGGATAAAAAATCCAAAAATTCTTGAAATAAATACGGTGCCTTGGCTTCATTCTTTATCTGAAATTTATAATACCTCCATTAATCTATACAATATTCCAGAACAAATAATTAATAAAGACTTTAAATTGTTTGATGCAATATGGTTGATGGGTGTTTGGGAAAGAAGTCCTGCAAGTAAAAAAATAGCTCTTGAACGATCAGATTTATTAAAAGATTATCGTAAAGCTTTACACGATTTTAGAGATGAAGATGTTATAGGTTCCCCTTATGCAGTATATTATTATCATGTAGATAAGAATATAGGGGGAATAGATGGGTTAAAAGAAATTAGGGAAAAATTAATTGAAAAAAATATTAAACTAATATTAGATTATGTCCCTAACCATGTAGCTATTGATTCGTTATGGACCTTTGAATCAGATCTATTTATAAAGGGAACTATAGATGATTTAATGTCTCATCCTTATGAGTATTTTAGTATTGGTAAAAATGTATTCGCAAATGGACGTGATCCTAATTTCCCTAGCTGGACAGATACGATTCAAATAAATGCATTCTCTAAAGAAGCTAGAAATAAGGCCAAAAGCACTTTACTCGATATTGCAAAACTATGTGACGGAGTCCGATGTGATATGGCTATGCTGATGACTAATAAAGTGTTTACTAAAACATGGGGTGATAAAGCAGGTTCAATTCCAGAGAAAGAATTTTGGGAAGAAATTATTCCTACAATAAAATCGAAATATCCAGATTTTAAATTCATAGCAGAGGTATATTGGGGTATGGAATGGGAACTCCAACAGCAAGGATTTGATTTCTGTTATGATAAACGACTATATGAAAGGTTAAATTTTGAGAATGTTAGAGCTATTAGGGATCATCTAAAAGCGGAATGGAATTTTCAAAGTAAACTTGTCAGATTCATTGAAAATCATGATGAAATTAGAGCTATTAAAAAATTTGGATTTGAAAAATCACAAGCAGCAGCAATTATAATTACTTCATTACCAGGCGCTCGATTAATACATGAGGGACAAATGGATGGATATTATATAAAATTACCTGTACAATTAGGAAGGCGCCCTTTTGAAGAAAAAAATAGCCAAATGTCAGATTTTTATCAAAGATTATTAAAAGCCATCCCAAGTAAAGAATTTTTGGACCCTAATTGGTCACTCTGCGAAATAAAACCAATTAATAATGAAGATGATTCATTTACAAATATAATTTCTTATTTATGGTGGAAAGATGGTAATTATCGACTTGTTGTTGTTAATTATAGTCCAAATTATTCGAAAGCTCATGTAATTATTAATCCATTTCATTATGATACTTATAAATGGAAATTTTATGATTTGCTTAATAATAAGTCCTATACTTATAATGGTGAAGATCTTTATAAATATGGATTATATATTGAATTAAATCCATGGAAAGGACATATTTTTGAAATTTCCAGAGAATAATATTAAAATATGAAAAACTAAAAAGAATTTGTATTTTAATGGACTGTAACCGTTTTTGCTAGATTTAATGGCTTATCTGGATCTAAATTATGTTCAAGGGCTGCATAATAAGCTAATAGTTGAAGAGCTGGGATGAAAGTTATTGGACTAAAAACAGTATGATATACATCATTAGGTTGAGGTATTCGAATTGTAATATCACTCATACTAGTAATTTTCGTATCACTTTCTACAACTAAAGAAATAATTTTACCTCCTCTAGCTTTAAATTCCATAACATTTCCAACTAATCGTTCATAGGTTTCATCAGGAGGTGCAATAAAAATAATAGGGTAACCATCTCTCACTAAGGAAATTGGTCCATGTTTTGCATCTGCTGCAGAATATCCTTCAATAAAACGACAAGCAACCTCTTTTAATTTCAGTCCACCTTCCTTAGCTGTAGCAATTGAAGCGCCTCGAGCTAAAAAGAAAAAATTGATATTTTTTTCTAAATTCTTTACAATATATTTAATTAATTCAACATTTTTTTCAAGAAAAACCTCTATGATATTAGGAGTTGATTGTAAACCCTTAAAATATTTCTGGATTTCTTCTTCTGAAAGTTTTTTTCTTAATTTAGCGATTTCTAAAGCAATCAATGAAAGTGTAAGAACCTGAGTTACATAAGTTTTTGTAGCAGCGACTCCAATTTCAGGACCTGCTTGAGTAATTATTACTTTATCAGAATGTCTAGTAAGTGTTGAACCAACAACATTTGAAACTGATAATATTTTTACATTTGGTTTATATTGTTTAGCCCATCGAACTGGTTCAATTAAATCTATAGTTTCTCCTGATTGTGATATTGCTATTATTACAGAATTATCTTCAAGTGAATTATTTAATTGAGTTTTAAATTCAGAACATTCAATAGCTTCAATATATTTGTCAAGAAATTTTGTGATAATAAATTTACCTGCTAATGAAGCAAAAAAAGAAGTTCCAGCTGCTGTGATATATATGTGTTCAGCATTAATTAGAGTCTCAGCAAATTCTTTCAATGAATTTATAGGTATTTTCATTGTACTTCTTAGAGCACTTGGTTCTTCATAAATCTCTTTTAACATGAAGTGATCATATCCCTGTTTTTCTGCAGCATCTAAATTCCATTCGATGAATTGAATTTTTTTCTCTATAGGATCCTGAGGATTGTTGAGATTATAAAATTCTACCGTTCCAGCTTTTAAAACAGCCAATTCATCATCTTCTAAAATATAACAATTTCTTGTGTATGGGAGGAATGCTGGTATATCTGAAGCACAGAAGGTTGATTTTCCTTCTTCTATTCCAATGATCAATGGTGATTCTCTTCGAACAGCAATAATCGTATCAGGATAATCAGCATGGCAAATAGCTAATCCATATGCTCCCTTACACTTTTTAATAGCATTGACTACAGCTTCTTTTAAATCTCCGTTTTTTTTCATGTTTTCTTCAATTAAGTGAGGGATGATTTCTGTATCGGTTTCTGATTTAAACATATGCCCTTCCAAGATCAACTCTTCTTTGAGTTCAAAAAAATTCTCTAAAATTCCATTATGAATAACTGCAACTTTATTATTACAATCTAAATGTGGGTGACTATTTATCTTAGTTGGAGGACCATGAGTTGCCCATCGCGTATGAGCTAATGCAACTCTTGAACCATTTGGAAATTGATCTAACTTTAATTTTTGATGAATCTCATCAATTTTTCCAGCATCTTTCTTTACAAGTAGTTGAGATTTATATTGAGTTACTATCCCACAAGAATCATATCCCCTATACTCTAAGCGTCTTATCGCTTCAAGAGCAATTTTACCAACAGAAATGTTTTGGTTTGTAGTTATCCCGAATATACCACACATAGTTTTTCATAATTAGATTAAATTTAATTTTTGCATATTTTTCATTGCAAGATTATTCAATTCTATTGAGTGGTTTATATCTATTGTAGATTCGCCTGAAATTCTCAAATATGGACTGGTTCCAGATCTTCTTATTAAAAGCCATCCATCTTCAAAGTCAAATCTACATCCATCCATTTTATTAATATTAATTTTTTTCTTCCCTAATTTTTCAAGTAAATCGATTATTTTACCAGTGATTTTTTGGTGTATTTCCTCTGAAAATGGAACATCCTCGGTTAATTTAAATTTTTCAGCATAATATGGATACTCAGGTATATCTTTTAATAATTGCTTTAAGCTCATTCCAGTTTTAGTTATCATTTGTAATATAATAGCAATCGTGACAATTGAATCTGGACCAAAATGATAATTAGGCCAAATATAGGTCCCTGAAGTCTCACCTCCCAAAAATCCTCCGTGTTTTTGCAATGCAAGAGAAACTTTAATGTCACCTACTTCCGTTCTAATAACTTCACAACTAAGAGGATTTAAGACATCCTCAATCAAACTAGAAGAATTAAT
The DNA here is from genome assembly GCA_048938855.1 of Promethearchaeota archaeon. Taxonomy (GTDB): domain Archaea; phylum Asgardarchaeota; class Lokiarchaeia; order Sigyniarchaeales; family SOKP01; genus Loki-b32. Next base: position 23,065 of record JBHLLT010000017.1, on the reverse strand, counting down.
AGGTGTAGCTATTTTTAGTTTTTCTTTAGGTACAAGCTTTTCTTTAATGAAATATCTCGCTAATAATGCTAAGAGTCGAATGGGATCAACAATTTCGCCGTTTTCATCTAAAAATATAACCCTATCAGCATCTCCATCCAATGCAATGCCAATATCTTCGCGATCAGATATCTTTAAAAATTTTGATAATTGGATTAAATTTTCTTTGTTTGGTTCTGAATGTCTCCCCGGAAATCTTCCATCCATTTGACTATTTATAGTCATAATATTAACATCATAAGCAGAAAGAAGTTTTGGTACTATATCGCAGCCAGAGCCATTTCCCGGATCAACAATTGCATGTAAGTTACTTCCATCAAATTTAATTTGATCTGTTATATTTGCGATATGAATATCATTTATATCATTAATTTCTGTAACTTTACCGATTTGATCGTATTCAATTTTTAAAAAATCTTTTTGATCATAAATTCTTGAAATTTCTATTTCTTGTTCAGGGGAATAACCGACTCCAGAAGGATTCCATAATTTTAATCCTATATATTCTGGAGTATTGTGGGAAGCTGTTATCATAACTCCTGCATCTGCTTCTAAAAATCTCAGTGATGCTGCCAATGTAGGTGTGGTGACTATTCCTAAGGTTTTTACATTACATCCACAACTAACTATTCCTGATATTAATGCATATTCGATTGGTAAAGCAGACATCCTAATATCTTTACCAATAACAACTGTACTTCCAGCTTTTAGAAAGGTGCCCAGTGATAATCCTACTTCCAATGACATTTGAGGTGTGAACATAAGATCCGATTCGGAATAATTCAAAAATACTCGTCGAATCCCAGAGGTACCAAAAATCGAATTTGCCATTATAACTTTCTTAAATTTAATTTAAGTTTTTAAAATATACAACAGTATCTTACTATGAGATTTAGAAGGTTTTCTACTTTTTATATTTAATTTGTAAAATTCACGACAATAAAAGAAAAATATATAAGGAAAGCTATGGAACCGATTAAAATATGTTCAATAAGTTCTTGAATTAAAAGTTTTAAGAGAAAAGAAAAAACTAGTAATTATTTTAATACTATTAGTTAAAGTTTCAATTTATTTCTCAAATGACAAAATGTTTAGAGTTCTATAACTAAAAATTATAAATTTAGCCTAATCATTTTAATAAGATAATACTACAAAATGTTGATTTAAATGGATCTCGAAGATTTTGATTTAATTTATAAAGAAAATCGGCATGAAGTTAAAGATAAGCAGAATATTAAAGCAAAACTTGAAAAAATTGTTGGAAACCAAAATATTTCAACTAAAGCTATAGATCTTTTAGCATATTCAAAGGACTCATCTCTTATTTCCTTTAATTGGGCACTTCAAGGAAAACTGGCTGGCTTACCTGATTTTATAATATGGCCGGAAACAGTAGTACATATAAGTGAAGTCTTAAAGTTTGCTAATCAAGAAGATATCCCTGTTATACCTTATGGTGAAGGATCTGGAGTTGTTGGTGGGGCAATTGCTGTTAAGGGAGGAATTATGATTGACATGAAAAAATTCAACAAAATTATAGATATAAATGATATAAATTTGACGGTAACTGCTCAAGCAGGGATTAATGGAATGAATTTGGAACGTTATTTAAACAATCAGGGATATACTGCAGGTCATATCCCACAATCTCTCTATATTTCTTCTTTAGGAGGATGGATTGCACATCGTGCTGCTGGACAGTTTAGCACTAAATATGGTAAGATTGAAGATATTGTATTGGGAATGGAGGTCGTATTACCACGAGGTGAAATTTTGCGCTTTAAAACTATTCCGAGAGCTTCAACCGGTCCTCAATTTGAAAAACTTTTTTTTGGTGGAGAAGGTACACTTGGAATTGTTACTAAAGCTACGTTGAAGATTTGGCCTTTTCCTGCAAAGAGAGCTTTAATTTCTTATGTTTTTCCTTCGATTGAAGATTCTTTTAATGCTGTGAGACAAATTCTAAGAGAACAGATTTATCCTGCTGTAATTAGAATATATGATCAATTTGAAACTTCAAGGCATTTTCCAGATATTGAAAATGCTAAAGAAAAAGTAATGACTATATTTGTCTGTGAAGGGAATGAGGATCTTGTTGATTTAGAAGAATTGATAACAAGAGAAAAATCTAAGATTAACGCGGGAATAGATTGTGGAACTCATCCAGTAGAACATTGGTTTGAGACCAGATTTAGAGTTACTGAAACTTCAGCAATGCCACCATATAAGATTGTATTCGACACTATTGAAGTTGCTTCGTTATGGAAAAATGCATCCAATATTTATCATTCTGTCTTAGAATCAATGAAAAATTTACATGGTGTCATAATGATCACTGCTCATGTCTCACATTTTTATCCAAATGGTGTAGGTATTTATTTTTCTTTTGGTGGTGTCCCCTCAAAAGAACAAACAGATTTAGAATATTATCAAGAATGCTGGAACACAATAATAAAAGCTGTACTAGATTCAGGGGGATCAATTGCACATCATCATGGAATAGGAATAAATCGATCACATTGGATGGAAAGTGAATGGGGCGCATCTTTGGAGAAATTAAGGGATATTAAAAAAGTACTTGACCCAAAAAATATATTAAATCCCGGTAAAATTTATGAAAATACTTGGAAAGGCGGTGTCGAATAAATGGGTGTCGAAGAAACTTTAAAAAAGTATAGTTGGATAATGCCACTTATTCAAAAAGCTGATAGAGTAACTAGATCCATGATAATGAAAAACTTCCGTCAAAAGAAGGCGAATTTCTTTCCAGAAGAAAAGGTGCAAGCTGATGTAGATAATTTAATCAAATGTATGTTATGTCCTAATATGTGTAGGTTTGATTGCGGAACTTTACAAGCATCCTCTACTGAAACTTTAAGTCCTGCATATAAAGCACGTATTGGATATTATTTAACTATGGGAAAAATAGATCCATCCAAAGAAGAGAATAAAGCATTTATTGATCTTATGTATAAATGTACAAATGAGGAAAATTGTAAAGTATGGTGTCCTTTTGAATTTTCTGTTGTATCTCTCTTAGAAACAGTAAGAGATGATTTAAATATTAAGGGTCTGATGCCAGATTATTGCAAACAGCAGATAGATAAGTTAAACAAAACCAATACTATAGAAGAATACAATATCTATGAAACTTATAAAGAAAAAGGGATAGAAAATATAGAAACGGATGGTAAGGACGAGGTCTTCTATTATATAGGATGTGAATCAATGAAATTTCCAGAAGTTATTAAAGCTAACTTGGAAATTCTAAAAAAAGCTGGAATTAAATATTCAACTAATCTGGAAAAAAAGGTATGCTGTGGGGGCCCAGCATTTAATATTCGAGATTTAGAAACTGCTAAGAAATTTGCAGTTATGAACCAAGAACTTATTGATCTGACACGAGCTAAAATTATTATTTCAGACTGTCCTGGCTGTGTATTAACGCTTACTAAACGGTATGAAGCTGTTGGATTAAAAATTGAAAAACAGATCCTACATACAGTTCAATATTTTAAATTATTAATAGATAATGGAAAATTGAATATTAAGAATGATGTTCCAGAAAAGTTTAATAAGGTTACTATTCACGATCCTTGTCTTATTGCAAGAAATCTAAAAGATACTGAATCAATAAGATATATATTGAAGAATATTCCTAGAATTGAAGTAGTTGAACCAACTTATAATAAAGAATACGTCCATTGTTGTGGGTGGAGTGGTACTGCTCATTGGGCAGACAAAGACTTAGCAATAAAAGAAGCAAGAAACAGAATTGAAGAATTAAAAGAAACAGGGGTAAAAGCCTTCATATCAGCATGTCCTCTCTGTGAATTAGGTTTGGCTTATGGAATTGATAATAAAGAAAAAGAAAAATATAATATATTGGATATATCTGAATTATTAATAAACCTATTATAAAATAAAACAAGTAATTAAAAATCTATAGAGTGATAGTATGAGTGATTTGATATGTGTTTTTGATGTTGGGACTACTGGTGCAAGAACAATTATTTTTGATATTACTGGTAAAGAAATAATTCGTGCATATGAGGAATATCCAGTTGTGAAGCAACCTGTTGGCATTTCAGAACAAGACCCTTCTATTTGGTGGAATGCAATTAAAAATACTTGTAATAAGGTTTCTCAAAAAGTTAACGTTAATGAAATTGTTGGTATTTGTGCAGCTTTTCTTCGTCAAACAGTGACAATTCTAGATGATAAAGGAAATCCTTTGCATCCTGCATTAACTTGGATGGATGAGAGAGAAGAATCAAGTGCCAAAGATTGGGTTGATGAAGAAGGAGCATTTAGAAGAGTAATGCCAAAACTTTTATGGTTAAAAAAAAATAAATCCGAAGTCTTCGAAAAAGTATCAAAAATTGCTTTTGTTGATACATACCTTATGAATAGATTATGTGAAAAGCTTGTAACTGATCCTACTAATGGATATTGGGGAATACTTAATTTACAAACTCTAAAATGGGATGAAAAATTAGCTGAAGCTTATGAAATTCCTTTAGAGTTATGGCCGGAGTTACGTTATCCTGGAGAAGTTATTGGTGAGCTCAATAATAATTCTGCAAAAGAATTAGGGTTAAGAAGTAATATTCCAATAATAATGGGGTGTGGAGATCAACAATGTGCTGCCTTAGGGTTAGGTGTTATTAATAACGGTGATGCAAAAGTAACTATAGGAACTGGAACTTTCATTGATTATGTGGTGGATAAACCAATTGTACCTTCAGGAGAAATTCCCATATTTTCTATACCATCCCCCATAAAAGGAAAATGGAATCTTGAGGCCGCAATGCCTGGAACTGGTACTGCAATGAAGTGGTTTAAAGACAATTTTTCCCAATTACAAATTAAAGAAAGTCTTGAAAAAAATGTAAATGTATATGATATGTTAGCAGATGAAGCGGCAACTATAAAACCAGGAAGTGAAGGTTTACTTTTTCTACCCTTATACATGTTTAGAAAGGGTGCAATTCATGGACTTGGATGGAATCATACAAGAGCACATATGATAAGGGCAATAATGGAATCTGCTGCTCTAAGTGCTCAGATGTATCTTCAAATGTTAGAGGCAATGGGGGGTTCTAAAGTTTCGGAAGTAAGAGTAGATGGAGGAGCGATGAATAGTAATTTATGGGCACAAATTGTAGCAGATGTTACGGCAAGAAAAATTCTAATACCTGAAATAAAAGATGGAGCGGCTTTGGGTGCTGCAATTTTAGGATTTTATGGTATTAATAAATATGAAAGTATCAAGAAAGCTATTGATGATATGGTAAGATTTACTGATGTCAAAGAACCGATAAAAGAAAATGTCAAGGTATATAAGAAATTGAATAGGATCTTTATGCCACCACTATTGGATTTATACGAGAAAAAAAGAATCACAAAAGACTTATAAATTTATATCTTTTTTTGCATATTTTCAGTTTATAGAGGTTACTCTAAAATTTAGAAAAGTATTTTTGGAAGTTTTAATTTCAAAAATTATTGAATATCAATAATTAAAATCTCATATGCCTTATTTCAAGAACAAAGAGGGTTATAATTTATATTATGAAAATATTAACCCAGATTCAAATGGGTGTACTATTATTCTTATTCATGGATTTGCATCTTCTGCTTCTTTTTTCAAAGCTCAAATAAATATCTTAAAAAATAATTATAGGATTATAGCTTTTGATGCATTAGGGCATGGGAGGAGTGAACATCCTAAAGAAATTAATCTTTCGAAGAATCTAAGATATGATATTATTAGAGATTTGGAAGATCTCCTCAAATTTTTAAATGTAAGTGAGAGATATGGTATAATAGGACACTCTCTAGTTGGGGGGATGATTGGTCAACTATTTGCTACAAAACATCCTAAAAATATCAAATTTCTTATCTTACTCAATTCCGGCTATATTATGATTGATAATGTTATAAGAAATATTTTTTATAATTTGCTTCCATATTTTATCCGAATGAATTTTTTAGAAGTTTTAGCTAATTCTGTTGATAAAATACTAGACAAAACTATTCCATATATAATAACTGCTTTATCTGATTCATTAGCAGGGTTAAAGCTAACAAGGGATCAATTACATATGCAAATTGAAGACCAAATTTTCCGGATGATACATGAGATACAAGAGTATGATCCATCGGGTATTAAATGTCCTACTCTAATAATTGGAGGAAGACTTGATAATTTTGCTCCTGAACAGATGTCAGAAGAACTTCATAAGAAAATACCGCAAAGTGAACTTGAAATCATCGATATGGCAGGACATTTTATGCCAAATCAACGATCTGAAGTTGTTAATGAAATAATATGCAATTTTATTAGAAAATTTAAGTGAATATTATATATTCCTTCCTATATCACTTAAATGTAGTTTATCATGATTGAAAGTGAGAAAAATAATGATAATAATATCACTATATCATTTTTCAAAGAAGAATTGAAAAATTTTATAGAAGAAAGAAATTGGGTTAAATATCACACTCCTAAGAATTTAGTCCAAGCGATAAACTGTGAAGCTGGAGAATTATCACAGCTATTACTGTTTAAAGAATATACAAAAGAAGAGATTAAGGAAAATGAGAACCTTCTTGGTAATATTTCGGACGAAATCGCCGATGTTTTTATTTATTTAATTAGTCTGATTAATTCGTTAGATCTAGATTTGACCAATATTTTTATGAATAAAATGAAAAAAAATAAAAAAAAATATTCAAAAAAAGAATTTAATGACGGAAAATATTATAAGAAATCAAATTAGGAGAGATTCAAATGAGTAATATAAATAAAGATCTATTAGCTCCATGCGGGCTTTATTGTGGTGTATGTGCTATACACATCGCTGATAGAGACAGTAATTTGAAGTTCAAAAATATACTTGTAGATGTCTATAAACCAGTTTCTAAAACTGCAGATGATATCAAATGTACAGGTTGTATGTCAGAAAACCAGGAGGGTATTTTTGGATACTGTAAATCATGTCCTATTAGGGATTGTATACTAAAGAAAGGATTTTATAGTTGTAGTCAATGTGATGATTTCCCATGTAAATATATTGACCGGTTTCCTATACCTGTCGGTAAAAGAGTTATTCTAAGGGCAATCCCTCGATGGAAAGAAATAGGAACCGAAAAATGGGTTGAGGAGGAAGAGAAAAGATATCATTGCCCTGAATGTAATAATAGTTTATTCCGAGGGGCTAAAAGATGCAATAAATGTGGGATCTCTGTAGATCTAGACTGAATTTAATTTATTTGAATAAAGAAATACTTATATAGTGATTAAAGAGACTAGAACATAATAGTTTTTTATTATTTAAGGTAGATTAAATGAGATTTTCAAAGTATTTACTTTCGATCTCAATTTTCAGTATTTATATCATATTATTTGGATTATTAGCTGGTTTTTACTTTTATCTTGCTACACCAAGTTTAACCCCACTACTCCCAGATGTAAATAAAGGTGGACAGATAGGAATAATGTTTTTTATTGTATATCCACTAGTTTCTCTATTAGGAGCTATTGTAGGGGGTTATGCTTTATCTCCTTTATACCTTATTATACATAAAAAAATAATTGGAAGAAAAATGACTTATGGTCTACAAGAGAAACCCACTACTACAAAATTCCATAAAACATTCCAAGGATTCTTTCCAACATTAATAGCACTAAATTTTGCGTTAATGCTTGCGCCGCTACCTCTGGTTTATCAAAGTATTATATCTCCAATTTATTGGGGGGCTCCCGGTGAAAATACATTTGCAGCATTGTTAACTTTATTAATGGCTTTTCTTGGAATTTCAGCTTTTATATTTTCTCCTATATGGTTTCTATTAGATGGAGGAATAATTTATACAAATAAAGAAAAAGTCAAAGATAAGGATAAACCATTTGAAGTAAAATCTGTAGGTGGATGGTACTTATTTATAATGAAAGGCTATGCAGGAATAAGCGTAATTATTCAATACAGTTTATTTTTTGGGATATTCCTACAACAGATGTTTACATTGATGTTTCATGATGTAGTTATTTCTTTAATAGTTCTTATTCCATTTCCAATAACTCTAACCTTTGTCTTCATACCTACAATAATAATTTTAGATATATTTAAAGAAAATAGGAAGAATTATATAAGAAAATGTGCTAAAAAGGTTGGGATTACAGACATTTTAGAAGTAACAATAGAAAAAGTTAATCGTTGATTATTTTATTATTTTTTTATTAATAAAAAGAATTTTTATGATCTTTTCAACTATTTTAAAATCATGGTAGCCAACGATATTGATAATATTATCAAAAAACAATTAAATTATACTTTAAAAGACACGAGTTTTTCAAATTTAGGTAAATTATATCGAGGAAAAGTTAGAGATAATTATATAAAAGAAGATAAAAGGATTATCATTGCAACAGACCGTTTAAGCGCTTTTGATAGAGTTATAACTACAATTCCATTCAAAGGTCAAATGTTAAATCAAGTTTCATCCTTTTGGTTTGAGAAAACGAAAAATATTGTTAAAAATCATATTATCGATGTGCCAGATCCAAATGTATCTGTGGTTCATCAATGCGATACAATTCCAGTTGAAGTTGTTATAAGGGGTTATTTAACGGGAAGCATGTGGCGAGATTATAATAAAGGAAAACCCACATCAGGTATATTGCCTCCAAATGGAATGAAAAAAAATCAGAAGTTTGAAGAAACAATAGTTACTCCCTCAACAAAAGCAGAATCAGGGCATGATATTTACTTATCAAAAGAAGAGATTTTAAAGCAAGGATTGGTTGAGAAAGACATTTATGACCAAATGGAAGAAACTGCACTCAAATTGTTTAATTTTGGACAAAAATTTTGTACAAAAAATGGGCTTATATTGGTTGATACTAAATATGAATTCGGCTTGAAAGAAGGAGAATTGATGGTAATTGATGAAATTCATACTCAAGATTCGTCTCGATTTTGGATCCTCGATACATATAATGAAAAATTTGAATCTGGAGATGATCCTGACATATTGGACAAGGAAATCTTTCGAGGATGGTTAATGAAAACTTATCCCGAAATTTTTCCTGATATTAAACCGGATGAAATAATTCCTCCCATTTCAGAAGAGATTAAAATAGAATTAGCAAAAAGATACATGCGAAGCTTTAAAAAGATTACTGGTATTGAATTTCAAGCGGAAGTATCAGATGTTAAAACAAGAATTTATCAAAATTTAAAGGAAGCCAATTACTTATAGCAGTTAAGAAAAATTTAAATAATTATACATTGTATCTTTTCGTATTATGCTGAATTTAATACTTTTATTTTTAATCATTACTTTGTTTGTCCTGAGTTTTATATTTCTAATCCTTGACCTTGAAAGCTATCAAAAAGAGAAAAATGAAGATTCAAAAAGAACTTATATCCCAAAACGAAGTCGATATGCTTTGTTATTTGGTCTTCTTGCTTTAGTAACTTCAGTAATTCTGAGTATAGGTTATACATGATTCATAAATAGAAATTACTTCTTCTATTTTCAGCTAAAAATGGTAATTGTTCCTATAATGATATTTTAATTACTTAAATTAAGCTAAGATTTATCTGTCTCTTGTCGTTTTTGTCGATGAACATTATTTTTAAGCTAATAAGAATTATTAAAAAATATATACAACTTCTTTTTACTTAAAATGGCGCTTCAAGAATTTATAGTAGAAGTTATTATTACCAATAAAGAGAAGGCTCGTGATCCTGTAGGTGAAACTATAAAACGTGATTTACTCGCAAAAAAGGGTTATGATATGGTAACAAATGTGCGAAGTGGACAATATTTAAGATTTAATCTTAATTGTGAAAGTGAGGAACGAGCTAAAGATATTATTGAAGATTTATTAAATAAGTTACGAATTTACAACCCGGTAACTCAAAATTTCAGGATTTTAAAATTAAAAAAAGAGTCTTAAGAAATTATGAGTATTAAAGTAGCTGTTATTCAATTCCCGGGGGCTAATTGTGATTTAGATACAATACATGTTCTGAAAAATATAATACAAATTGATGTTGATTTAGTTTGGCATAACTATTTCAAAGAATCCAATTATGATGGAGTTATATTACCCGGAGGCTTTTCTTTTGGTGATTATTTAAGAGGTGGAATTATTGCTGCTCATAGTCCTGCAATTGACGAGGCAAGGATAATGGTTAAAGACGGAAGACCTGTAATAGGTATCTGTAATGGATGTCAAATTTTAGCGGAAGCCCAACTTATTCCGGGAGCATTTTTGCATAATGACTCTCTCAAATTTATATGTAAGTGGGTAAATCTAAAGGTGGAGAATAATAAAACTGCCTTTTCTAATAAAATGAATGTAGGAGACGTTCTTGCTTTACCTATAGCTCATGCAGAAGGCCGTTATTTTGTTGATAACTTAAAAGAATTAGAAGATAATGACCAAATTGTCTTTAAGTATTCTACTGAAAAAGGGGAACTAACAAAAGAAGCAAATCCAAATGGATCATTGGGAAGTATAGCAGGAATTTGCAATTTAGAACAAAATTGTGTTGGACTTATGCCTCATCCTGAACGTGCTTCTGAAAGAATATTAAGTCCAAGGGGTACTGAACATGGGAAATTGTTTTTTAATTCTATGGTTGAATTTATTAAGCGGAGGTCGTCTTAATGACAAAAGTAGATCTTAACGGAGAAGAAGTAGACATAGAATTAACTCAAGAAGAATTTGAAAAGGTTAAAGAGTTACTAAAACGAGATCCAAATCTTACTGAAGTAGGAATGTTCTCTATTATGTGGTCTGAACATTGTTCCTATAAATCATCTCGTCCAAGATTGAGAATATTTGAAGATGCTGAGGCTAATTATGATTATGTTTTAGCTGGTCCTGGACAAGATGCTGGAGTTATTAATATTGGGGATGGATACGCTTTAGCATTTCGAATAGAATCTCACAATCATCCTTCTGCAATCGAACCTTATCATGGAGCTGCTACGGGAATTGGTGGGATTATAAGAGATATATTATGTATGGGGGTCCGTCCAATCGCCTTGTTAGATCCTTTAAGATTCGGACCTCTTAAAGATAATCCACATTCTCAATGGTTATTCAAATATGTCGTAAAAGGTATTGCAGATTATGGTAATTGCACCGGTATTCCAACTATTGGTGGTGAAATTGAATTTGATGATAGTTTTGAAAGTAATTGTTTAGTAAATGTAGCTTGTATAGGTTTGGGGACAATTGAAGATTTTAAACACGCACCTAGTAGAGCGTTTAATCCTGGGGACTATGTTGTTTTAATGGGGGGTTCAACAGGTAGAGATGGAATTCACGGAGTTACCTTTGCATCACGTACTTTAACAGAGATGTCTGAAGCTGATAGACCAGCAGTTCAAATAGGAGATCCATTTACAAAAAAATTGATTATAGAAGCCACATTAGAAGCTGTAAAGACAGGATTCGTTAGAGGTTTGAAAGATCTTGGTGGCGGAGGTTTAACCTGTGCAACAAGTGAATTAACAGGCGACGGAAACACAGGAGGTAATATAGATTTAAGAAAAGTTTTTACTAGGGAACCTGGAATGAGTTCTTATGAAATAATGCTCTCAGAATCACAAGAAAGAATGGCTTTTATTGTAAAACCTGAAGGGCTAGAATCTGTTCTTAATGTGTTTAGGAAATATGAAATGGCTTTTGCTGTGATTGGGAGAACGGATGATTCAAAAGTTTTAAGAGTTTATGACGGTAATGATTTAGTTGTAAGCATACCTTCAAAAGCTCTTTCTGAATCGCCAACATTTAAGCGACAGGAGAAACGGCCAGAATATCTAGATGAATTATTAGCTCAAAAAACACCTTTACTCACATTAGGATTAGATGAAATTATCTATAAATTAATAGCATCTGAAAATATATGCAGTAAAGAATGGGTTTATCGACAATATGATCATGAAGTTGGTGTTAGATCAGTAGTAAAATGTGGAGAAGGAGATTCAGGGGTTCTCAGAATAATTGGTACTAATAAGTTTATTGCAGCTAGTGTAGGTGTAAATTCAAAACAATGTTTTTTAGATCCTTATGAAGGAGCTAAAGCGGGATTAGCTGAAGAGTGTGCGAATGTAATAGCAAATGGAGCAAAGCCTATGGCTATGGTAAATTGTTGTAATTTTGGAAATCCAGAAATTCCTGAATCATTTTGGTATTTTTCTAAATCTGTTGAGGGTATGAATGATTTCTGCAGAAATTTAAGAATCCCAATAGTTGGGGGTAATGTTTCTTTCTATAATGAAGATGAAGTAAAAAAAATAGCGATTAAAGCAACACCTTTGATGATGATTGTTGGTCTTATTGAAAATGAAGAAAATATTATTACATTGCCCCTTAAAAATGTAGGAGATGATATTTTTCTCATTGGAGAGACTAAAGCAGAGTTAGGAGGTTCAGAATATCATTCTGTTATATATGGTATTGAAGGAGGAATACCTCCTAAGGTTGATGATTCAAAAATTAAGGCTACTTGGGATTTTCTTTTTGAATTATATAAGAAAAAGCTTGTAAAAGCTAATCATGATATAAGTAAGGGAGGAGTTATCATTAATATTGCAGAAATGTGCTTTAAAAATAAACTAGGAGTAGATTTAGACTTTTCAAACACTTATAATGAAAATTTAAATGACGATGAATTTCTATTTAGCGAATCAGTTGGAAGATTCATTATAGAAACAGATCCAAAAGATTACAAAACTGTCTTAAAAATTGCTAAGAGATATAATATTGAAGCTAGTAAAATTGGTGTTCTATCTAATGTTCCTGAAATTAATATAAAAGGATTAAAATCTCGAAGTTTTAAAATGAAAATAGAAAAAATGAAAGAAAGGTACGATAGCACAATACCTAGTTTAATGGATATTTAATTTTTTTAAAAATTTTAAATTAAATTAGATATTTTGGGTTAAATGTGAAATGCTTATGTAATATTACGTGTTATTGGAACAAAAATTTAAAGAGAAAATATCATTTATAAAGATTTTTGCATTTTACGTAAATTAAATATTAATTAAAAGATCATTTTAATATTAGTTTTTGTTTTATAACGTTAAGAACATTTTTAGATTAAAACCATAAATTTGAAATATTTTATAATTTTTTAAATATTTGACAACTAAGTACGGATCAATTTAATAATACTAAATATAGAAATAAGGATTACAACCATGAGTGTCCGATGTCGTGCGTGTATAAAGTGTCGATCTTATATGGTAATTCATCCTAGTAATCCCGTTAATCAAGCAGAAATAAAAAGGTTTGAAAAGGAACATTTAGGACATACAGTCGTAACTGTTGATATTAATGAAGTAAAGGGTAGTTATAGTTCTGTTAAGAATCATGACGAAGAAAATATTGCTCCTCAAGAAATTGAATAAATAATTTTTTATTTTGATTTATAATTATAAAAAAAAAAAAAAAATTAATTAATTATTGTTCTATTTTTGTACCGCACCATTTACAGAATTTTTCTGTTCCAGTAAGTTTACTTCCACATAAAGAACATGTTTTTGCCGTAGCTGGCGTAGTTATTGAAGGAACATTAACTTGTCTTCCTTCTATTTTTCCTCCACATTTAGGACAGAATTTTGAATCTGGTTTTATTGAAGCGCCGCAACGAGTACATTTTATTTCTTCCTTCTTGACCGTTTCTTTCTCTGTTTCTGCAGGAGTAATTTTATATGGTGATTTTTTTGCTTGATCTGTGGTTGTTGGTGCTTTCAATTTCAATTTTTTTTGACCTCTTCTTGCTACAACAGCGGCTATCAATAAAAGTACAACAACAACAAGAACTATAATTAATATCCATTGAACATCAAACCATCTCTCTTGGTAAGTTACACCTGTATCGTAAGTAACGTCAAAAGTAATTGTTGTTGATTCCTCAGGAGAATTCATAGGATCAAAATATATAAAGAAATACCAATTTCCTGATGAGGTCGCTGTGAAAGTATCTGTTGCAACAAAATCAACATTTTCATGATTCTCGGGAGTAAGACTAAAATCAGGCACATTTACAGCTGTATAATTTATTGTATAATCTACGTTAATGGTGGAGCCTCCATCGTTATACCATACAAGATAATAATCTTGAGTTGTAGGAACATTATAGAAACCATTTCCTTGATCATTATTCAACACACTTACTGGAAATGATGGAGAACCTCCTTGATTCCAATTATAGAAATCCCAAGCATCCGCAATAAAGAAATCTAGGTTTGCACTCGAATTATAATCGTAGATAAGTGAAGAACCAGCTCTTAGAAATAACCACTCTGTCCAAGTGTCATAGGATATGGGATTAATAGCTACTGAATTAACAACATCAACATATTTGGTAGTTGTAGGCAGATTCTCAAATGGCTGATTCCAAAGAGCAAATGTAATAGTACTAGGTGTTGATTGTACTGAAAATGTTATATCCTGTCCATTTTCTATGTATTCATATTCATACCAGAACTCATTAAAGTATAAAGTTTCAGTAGAACGATAATTAACAGTACCATTTGCGTCTGCACTAGTAAATGGAAACCATAGTGCTACTCCAGCAACAGGTAGAATTATTAAGAAAAGGATAATTACAGATAATATCCCCCCACCTACATAAACAGGGCTATAATACCAAGGGCGATAATAATAACCCGCCCACCAAGGCGAATACCACCACCTCCAATACCAAGGGCGATGATACCACCAAGAGGGTCTGTAATACATACGAGATGGGCGATAATATCTATGTGTATAAGGGCCCCTGGGAGATCTTGATACTACGCGATTAGCTCCAGTTCTTCCAAATGGCCTTCCGCCTCCACTATAAGGGGCTCTAAATCCTCCACCAAAACCACCACCTCGAAATCCGCCACCACGAAATCCTCCACCAAAACCACCACCACGAAATCCTCCACCACCACGAAATCCCCCACCACCACCACGAGGCATTTTTTATTTTGACACCTCACTGTCTTTAACTTCAGACACTTCAATTCCTCGGAATACATAATCTCTACAAACCGCTAAAAGTAATAATACCATTGATATAATAGACAAGGTTAATCCGATGGGATCTATAGAAATAAGAGGTTGGGGTGTTTCAAGTGCAAATGCAATACCAAATAAAATCCATTCAAAAGCCATAAAAAAAACAGCTAATCCGGGTACTACTGTTTTCAAAATCCAACTTGTTTGCAACTTTCTTGTATCTGAAAAACTTGTATAGATTATCGAAAATAGTGCTATTATCCCTGAAATTAATAGAAAAACACTAAATACATCTATAGTGATCCAAATTGGATCATTCAAATTCAGGAAAGGTTGCATAACTCCAGTACCTCTTACATCAAATAAAGTAAAATGCAATATAGGATCTCCAACTATTGGTCCCATTCCAAGTAAGCTCATAAGATCACTGTAATAGCCTGTAAAAAAACCAAAGATTCCAGAGAGAGGTAAAAGCACCCCAAAAGTAAAGGCTACTATTGCACAAAAACTAGCAAACCAAAATTCAGCTACTTTTGCATTTCTAACAGGTATCAGCCCAATCTCATCAACAGTTTGATCTGGTATAAAACTCCAGCAGTCATGAATGGAGCAGACTCCTAAAAGCTTGTTGTTATCTATTACAGGAACTACATTTACGTTGAGATCTTGCATTCTCTTGAATGCTTCTGAAACAGTTGTATCTAAATTAACAGGTTGTATTCTATACATTGCAGAAATAACTTTTTCAGTTTTGACATCTTTTCCTTCTGCGACTATATTTTGTACAATATCAAAATCTGCAATTACACCTAGAACTTCTTGTTTTTCTCCCCCAACAACGACTAAATCAGGGACACCTAATTCTTTCATTTTTTGCGCTGCGTCTTGAATAGTTGCATTTGAATCAATAATTCCATATTCGTCGTCAATTATTAGATCTTTCACGAAATATTCTTTTAATGCCATGGGTTAAACATCCGTTTTATTTTTAGATAAATTTTTATGAGAAATACGTAAATAGAATATATAAATCTTTTTGTTAATTAAAACCACTCTGATAGGAAATAGAAAAATAAAAATTGGTCCCTTTATCTTTCATATAATTTAATTCAAAAATGAATATGTTAGTTCGATTAAATAAGTTTGATTCTCAAGTAAAGAGGTATATATGTTAAGATCATCTTAATTTAACAACTTCTTTCAATGAACTAAATGAATCAAGAATTAAATGTGGTTTATACCCTAAATTTGTTGAATTTACAAATTGTCCTTTCCCTGTTTTAACCAGAATTCCCCTAATTCCTGCATTAATGGCTCCTTGAATATCAGATTCCAGATCATCGCCTATAACTAGAACCTCATTTGCATTAAGGCTTAATTTTTCTAAAGCTTGTTGAAAAAATTCTCTTGAAGGTTTTCCCAATATTATTGGAGTGACATTAGCAGCATTGGCAATCATATTTACAAATGAGCCGGTATCTATTACTGGTTCTCCACTTCGGTCAAGATAATAAATATTTCCTTGAGTTCCAAGTAACGTCGCTCCTTTAAGAACATATTTGAATGCTAAATTTAAACGGTTAATATTCCAATCATCATGAAAATCTCCTATTATTACAAAATCGGGTATTGCAAAATTTTTTACTTGCTGAAATTCTCGTAGTTCTTCTGCAACTTCTTTTGTAGTAACAAAATAAGACGTCTTATTCGGGTGTTTATTTAGAAATTCTCTCACAGCAATAATAGGAGTGAAGATTTCATCTTTGTTTATAGTAAATCCATATTCTTCCAACGTTTTTATTACTGTATATGGAGATTTACTATCTGTATTTGTAAGAAAAAGAAGTTTAATACCTGCTTCTCGAAGTTTAGATATAGTTTCAACAGAATTAGGAATTATTTTTCCTTTAAAATAAAGAGTACCATCGATATCTGTTAAAATCCCTTTAATATTATGTAATTTCTTTTTATAACCCATTACTAATATAAAACAAAATGCTCCTTTAAAGAATTACCAAGATAATTTTAAATGTGTGATTTTTTTTTTCTATATGGTGGAAGATAAAAAGAATTCTAACACCATTTAAACAAAAAATGCAAAAAAGTTCTTTTCCTATCTATTTTCCGCAACATCCTAACATATTAAGGAGGATTTCAAGTGACAAAGGTAGTTGCTAGTGGAGGACGTGGGGGAGCTCTGTAATACTTCACTGAAGGGTACCCAAAAATCATAAAACCGCAAATTTTGTCCTTGATACCTAACAATTTTTCTTTTATTTCTTTTTTTTCATTAAGAAACATCTGAATACCCCCAATCCAGCAAGACCCTATACCTAGAGTTTCAGCATATAACATGCCATATGTAATTGCGATAGTCCCATTTATAGTATCCCAATGATTATTTGAGTGGAGTATTAGAATATGGGGGGCTTTAAAAAAGAAAGGATCAAATCCCTTTTCTCTCTTTACTTTATATTCTTCTCGGTCTTCTACTTCTTCAATTGAATCTATAATTGAATCAATCAATGTATTGATTTTTTTATTACCTGAAATAACTATACATTTTAAAGAACGTTTATTCATAGCTACTGGAGCGATACTCATAGATTTTATGATTTTTTCAATTATTTCTTTTGGTACATTTTTATTTTTATATTGTCTAACTGATCTTTTTGAAAGCATTAATTTATTCAGCGCTAGTGTTGAGATGGAAGGAATTTTCGCTTCAAAGTCAATAACATTCTCATTCATATCTTTATATATAATTGCTTTTTTTGGACATACAACAATACAATGTCCACATAAAATACAATCTTTCGATGAATTAAAAGTAATTTGTCTTTCTTCTTTAAGAGCACTAAAATTATCTAATGGGCATTCTTTAACACAGGCTTTACAGAAATTACATTTCTTAGCATCAATTCCTACAATTGGCATTATGTTATTAAAAATTTAAGAACAAGATATTAAGGTTATGAAATCTATTATTTAGTATCGAATAATTGATTATTTTAAAGAATCAATATATTAGAGTGGTTTATTGTAAACCTTCATTAGGATTGAATGGTTAAAATTGATGAATCTATATTTATGGTATGAATATTTATCATATAAAGCCCTTATAGCCATCTTATTAAATGTTCGATCTCCGATATATTTAAATAGGTGTGTTTATTTTAATGTAATAAGTAATATCAAAAATCGAATATATTGGTGAAGTATAAAAAATGTTCTTTGGCAAGAGATTTAGTGGTCACCACGGTGAACCTTTTTCAGGGTTAGATATTCTTGTACTTTCAATTATTAGAAATCGAGAGGGAATTTCTGGATATGAAATAAGCCAAGAAATCAATAAAAAATTTAAACCTATGTGGAGGGCTTCTCCTGGAACAATATATCCCCTTCTAAATAGATTAGATGAAAAAGGTTTTGTTGAATCAGAAGAATATATTGATGAAAACAATCGTCAAAAAAAGGTTTACAGAATAACAAGTCAAGGTGTTGAGAGATTAAAAGAAGTTTTAAAGGATAATTTTGAAACAAGTATGAATACACTCGGAGATTATATCCGGACAATAGTTAATGCTTGGTTGCCTCAAGAAAAAGGCATAAGGGGGGTGATGTCTTGCTTCCCATATCATTGTGGACCAATTCATAGAGATATAGATCATGAAGATTTCTCTTTAAAAAATATTAATAGGATTGAGAGAATTATTCAAGATTTAAGGTTTAGTAAAGAGAGAATTGCAGCAAGACTAGAAGAAATTAATAATGAAATTGGAACATATGAAAATATCTTGAAAAACTTAAAGAAACAGAGAGAAGAAAACACTAAATCAATCCCAATAGTAGATGATGATGAATATGAACGTTTTTAACTTTTTCCAATATAAATTAATAAAAAACCAAGGAGGAAAATCTAATGTGTAATGAAAGACATCATGAACATGGAAATAAAGGATTTGCTGGTTGTTTCAACTTTAGCCCTCAGGACATTGCTAAAATGAGACGGATGGCTAGGCATTTCATGCATGGATTTTTAGGAAGTTATATTCCATTTAATGTTGAGGACTTAGGAGATTCTTATTTGATTACAGTCCCATTAGCAGGTCGGACAAAAGAGGATGTTAAAGTATCATTGATTAATACAAATCTAAACATTAAAGCAGACAAACCTAAGATTCCCGAAAGAGATCAAATAAAAGAAAAACCAGAAGAAAAAGAAACTACTCAAGAATTCTGTCCACCATTTTTCAGGAAAGGTTTTACATTTATTGATGTAAATATGGATATTCCTTTGCCTGTCGACGCAGACACAGATACTCTAGTTTCAAAGATGGCAAATGGTCTCTTAAAAATCACAATGAATAAAAAACCAGCAAAAAATATTGATATTAGTGAAAACTAATAACAATTACAATAAATAAAAGTGGAGCACTTTAGAAATAAGAAATTTATGCTTCACAGGGCGTGATGGTTTAAAATCTAACTCTAAAGTACCCCAATTAATTATATTTTTTTTTCTTATTTAAATTGTTTCTAAGCATATTCTTTAACAAAAAATAAAATTATTTGACTAATTTTTATCCATCAGGTCTAGAACAAGCTCATGGTGAATTATTTAAGGAGGAACTAGAGAAATTTATAAATGTAAAAGATATCAATGTCAAAGCTGATTGATTAAGTAATTACTTTGTTAAATTTGCTGAATAACCACAATTTGTTAAAAATATTATTGCTATACTAACACATATGGATAAAATTTGGGGGATTATCAGGAAAATTACTATCTTTGCTCATAATGTCCCTGAAATAATTACATTAAGAGTCATCGAAGAAGTAGTAGAATTAATTTACCAATATTTATGAGCTCATAATTAAGAAAATCAACTACAAAAAAGTTTCTTAACTAGTAGATTATTGTAATATATGCTTTTGTTCATATTAAGAAGCTAAGAAATTGAAATACAGCCATAAATGGTATTTAGGAAGAATTCTTCTTGTTAATTAAAAATAAAGAAATAAAAAAAAATGGGGAGAATAGCTAATATTAATATAACAATTACTCCCATGTTTTTAGAGCTGTAAATTTTAACTTCACAAAAGGAACACTTGCAAATCAATCTGCTTTATGTACCTATATTAATGTCGGTATCGAGCACGAAATCCGTGAAGCTACCACTTTGACTAATATCTACAGAAACCGCAATATTATTTAAAATACCAACCAGAGTGACATCTAAACTGACTTTAACACTAGTGGTTCCGTCATACTGATCAATATTTATCGAAATGTCGGTATTCGCTACGCTACCACTTATACTTATTCTCAAATCGCATCCAGGAATCCCATTACCTTCCTGTTTAATATCTATAACAAGTTTAATTTCTGTAGAACTACTAATCACCTTAATTACTTGCTTAAGTTCAGTGTTTTCATTAGCGATAAAACTTAGCCAGGTATCTATTGATATATCAATTTCAGTTTCAGGCTCAGGTTCTATTTCTTCAATACATAGCGTCTTGATATATACCTCCAGAACATTCTTATTCTCTCCCAATAAACCAAGCCAGACGTCTTCATATTCAGGATTTGGATATAGGTCAAGGGCCCCCGTCACTCTTCCATAAACGGCTTCAGAGGTATCTGTTGTAGGATTTCCTTCACTATCAAATAATTCATCCATTCCCATGGGATTATCCATACCAGTGTTAGGATACCATTCAATGTTTGTTGCATATTGAGTTTCTGCAATAGAAGAATCATATTCATATACCCAACTAATCCAGACTTTTTTAGATGTTTGGTTGTTAATTAGATTGGGGATTCGGATGTACCACTGTGCTGGAGCTCCATTATATTCACGATTTGCGTCATAAGACCATTCAGGGATATCGCCGATAGATTGACTCCATTCTGGAAGGAGATCTGTATCTTGGGGATTAGTGGGATCATCAAAAATCCAACCCAGTTGAACCTGAGCATCAAGATGCCAATCAGGTAATGTCCCAGGACCGATTATTACAGGTTCTACAGGTTCATCAGTACACCAAGTTTTAAGATATACCTCCAGAGCGTTCTTAGAGTCTCCGTATATACCAAGCCAGATGTCTTCATATTCAGGATTTGGGTATAGGTCAAGGCCCCCCGTCACTCTTCCATAAACAGCCTCAGAGGTGTTTGTTGTAGGATTGCCTTCGCTATCAAATAATTCCTCTACTGCCATGGGATTATCCATACCATAGTTAGGATTCCATTCAATGTTTATTGCATAATGAGGTTCTGTAATAGAAGAATCATATTCGTATACTAAACTAATCCAGACTTTTTTAGATGTTTGATTGTTAATTAGATTGGGGATTCGGATGTACCACTGTGCTGGAGCTCCATCATATTCACGATTTGCGTCATAAGACCATTCAGGGATATCGCCGATAGATTGACTCCATTCTGGAAGGAGATCTGTATCTTGGGGATTAGTGGGATCATCAAAAATCCAACCCAGTTGAACCTGAGCATCAAGATGCCAATCAGGTAACGTCCCAGGACCGATCACCTCGGGTTCAATTATCGGTCGTTCAACACACTGAGCCATGATGTATACCTCTAATACTTTTTTATTACCATTAAATAGGCCAAGATATATCTCCTCATATTCTGGATTTGATAAGATATCAACACTCATAATTCCTTGAGCTAAAACACCTAGTTCATGATTTGTAGTTGGATTACCGTAGGCATCATACAATTGCTCTTGATACTGAAAGTTTTGATAATCAGAATCAGGATACCAATAAAGATTCGTTGCGGATCGAACTCCTACACCATAAGCATCCCATTCATAATTCCAGCAGAGCCAGAAGTGTTTATATTGGATATTTTCGTATAAATTATCTATTTGGATATACCACTGTGCTGGATCTGCTCCCAATTCACGATTTGCGTCATAAGACCATAAAGGGGTGTCCCCGATTGCTATATCCCATCCCAGAAGAGGATTAGCACTCTCTGGATTAAAAGGGTCAATAAAATCCCAGCCTAATTTAACATCAGCATCATCAGCCCAAGAAGGCAATGGACCTGGACCAAATTCTCCATTTGCCATCAATGTATCAGTAGTTAAATTTGACACTTGAGTGTACTCAATTGCGTAGAGTAATCCCCCAACTATAATTGCCAATAGTGGTATTAAAACATCTACTGTTTTTGAAATACTTTTTTTCATTTGATTTCCCTCTTCAATTTTTATTATAAAGTAAGCCAAATGTTGTTTTGTTATTTAATAAATTTTTACATAAATATCAAAATTTCTTGCAAACTAGCTCTGTTCTAGAAGTGATACTTGATGATGCTAGGATTGTTTATTATCGGGATAACAAAAAAAATTAGCAACCTGAGGATATTGAACCCATAAGTATTTGGGCACAGTCTACTGTAAAAAGAATCGCAGGACTTTCTGCTTTGCTCATATTTATTTCATTTCTAGGACGAGTAGATTTTTCTGGATTTTTTGGAAAGGGATCAAATTTTCTTGGTCTCTTCTTTGGAATTCTTATAACGGTAGTAATGGTTTTTAGCATCCCATTTTTTACGGCTTTTTCCTATATTCTTCTCGCTTGGGATGTTATGGAATTAAGTGTTGAACAAAATACAAAAAAACTCTATCCTATCATGGAAAAAAATGGATACGATACTAATCCGCGCGAAATTACAAATCTATATCCTTCTGGTCAATATAAAATAAAAAAGAATACTTCAGAAAATAGCAATCTGTCTGAGTAAAATTACAAAATCTTTTTTTTTTATTTGTATTTTAAAAATTGTATTTTAAGGAAAATTCGGCCCTTTAAATCAATTAAAGTGATATTTAGTTTGGAAAAATTTAAAGTAGGGATTATTGGATGCGGGGTAATTTTTGATTTAAATATTCTAGGATATCTTGATCGCGATGATATTGAAATCACTTGTTTATGTGATACTAA
>JBHLLT010000070.1:0-4543 GCA_048938855.1 Promethearchaeota archaeon | reverse complement strand
ATAAATATCTCTAATTTTTTTTAGTTTTTCATCAATAGAAATGTCTCTTGGGTCAACTTTCGGTTTGATTTCTTTATTAAATGTCCACCCTTCATATTCCGCAATCTTTTCACCTTTATTAATCACTCTAGGTATCTTTTCAATAACATTATTTATGTCAGAAACATTATCTAAAGCCACTTCTTTCCAAGTTCCATCAAATGTTCTGGCTACAATCCCAGAAGTTTTAACATTTATTGATATAGTTTCTGTAGAGGGGTTTTTTTCAATTTGAGTAACCGATTGTGAATCATATAAAATATCAAAATATTGGTTTTTTCGCTTAAAACTATTAGCACTCTCTTCAAAAGCAGAGATAATCTGATCATAAGAATGATCAATCATATCTAATTAAATCTGATATTAAATATTATATTTATTTTTTTAGAGGATAACCCATAAATTGATAAAAATGTTTATTTTAAATTTCTAAGTTTTTTCCAGTCTCTAATTCTCTGTCATGAAATTTTGAATTTTTCTCTAAATAACTTATCCTTTTTTCTAAAATAGTCATCGTTTCAATTATATTATTAAGTATTTTATTTGTTTCTCTAATCTCATATTGGAGGTCCCCAATCTGGTTAAGAATAAATGAAAGTACCTCAGAGTCTCTAACAGGCTCTATTAACCAGCTAATAATATTTTGAAGGAATTTTCTATTATCAAATGTATTTATACCCATTCTTGAATTTGATGTAAAAATATCAATATCTCCTATAGCTACAACTTTTCCTTGACCAAATTCTGTATAAGCAGCAATTATCTGTTGTTTTTCTTTATCTTTTGTCCATTCTTCAGATGTATTGTTATAAATTTCTGACCAAACCAACTTATCATTTGATTGTAATAAAGGTTTTGCCCCTTTACTCAAAAATAAGGAACAAGTACCTCCGATAAACAGTTCTCTTATATTTTTAGTAATTTGGTGCTTTTCGAAATCTTGTATATGTAAAATACTTGTACAATTATTATTATTACTATTCATTTCTTTAATTATATTTTTCTCAAAGAAGATGCCAAATTTACTGGAAATATCATTTAGGTTAGTTTTTTGAAGGTAATCTGCCCCATATTCACTTAATAATAATAATCCCGCACCATTTCTGACGTGATCGACAATATGTTTGATTTCTAGACTTGAAAAGAAATCATCAATTGGATTACCCAGAATTAAGAGATCTATATTTTCTAGAATTTCCTTTGTAATATGACCATCTTCATTCTTTCTAATCTTAAGATCAAGCCTTTTAAGAAGATCTAAAAAATCATTAAATTCTTCATCATCTATATTTAGCATCTCATTATGGGCTAGATCAATGAGAACAGTTTTTTTAAAAGTAGGCAAGATTCTGTCGAAAGAGCCGATATTGGTAATTATAAATATATATACTAAGATTATGAAATTACAAGAAAATTCGAATATAAAAATGATTCCTTAATTCAATTATTTCCGTTCTCATCAACCAAAAATTTTTTAAAGTTGATATGATAACTTATTTTGGATTAATTTAAGATTAAAATTATACAAAAAAATCAAAAGGAAAATGGTGTGAGAATTTTGCCAACTTTGGCAGTAATAGGGCTATCGTGGGGTGACGAAGGTAAAGGAAAATTTGTAGATTTTTTAGCACAAAAGGCTGATATTGTTGTTAGATACAATGGAGGAAATAATGCAGGTCACACTATTGAAGCAAATGGTGTTAAATATAAATTTAAATTAATGCCTTCAGGGGCTCCTTTGGAAAAAGAGGGAGTAATAGCTAATGGTTGCGTAGTGGACCCAAAAGTATTATTGGAAGAAATTGAAAATCTAAAGAATTTGAATAAAAAAATTAATTTAAAACTAAGTTCAACAGCTCACGTAATTTTTCCCTTTCATCGTATCTTAGATGGATTAGAAGAAAAAACAAAAGGAAATTATGCGGCAGGTACAACTAAAAGAGGAATCGGTCCTACTTATTCTGATAAAGCAGCTCGGTGGGGTATAAGAGTCTTTGATTTAATAAATCCTGATCTTTTGAGATTAAAATTGGAGAAATTATATAAACTTAAAAAAGAGCTTATAAATGTTTATGATCCACAATGGGATACTGATTTTAATACAATTTATGAGGAATATAAATCTTATGGAGAGCAGTTAAGACCTTATGTAATCGATACAGCTTACTATTTAAATAATGCCATTGATTCTGGAAAAAAAGTTCTTTTTGAAGCAGCTCAAGGTAGTCTTTTGAGTATTGATTTTGGGATGTATCCTTATGGGACTTCTTCTAATTCTAATGCTTTAGGTATTTGTTCAGGTACAGGAATTCCCCCTAGAAAAATAGGTAAGGTAATTGGTATAGTTAAAGCATATACTTCCCGAGTAGGTGAAGGAAAATTTCCCACCGAATTATTTAATGAGACTGCTCATAAAATTCGAGAACAAGGCCATGAATACGGTACAGTTACAGGAAGACCTAGAAGAGTTGGATGGCTTGATCTGTTCAATATTAAATATGGTATTATGGTTAATGGCGTTGAAAAAATTGTCATCACCCTATTAGATGCACTTCAAGGTGTTAATCCAATTAAAATCTGTACTGAATATGAATTAGACGGCAAAATACTTGAAAGTTGGCCAATTCAATCAGAAATAATTGAAAATTGTAAGCCGATTTATAAAACCTTTGAGGGCTGGGATGAAAAAACAAGAGAACAGTGGATGGAGATTGCTGAAGTAGGATATAGTGCCCTTCCAGAAGCCATGAAAACATATATTCAAGCAATTAAAAATATGTTGGAAACTGAAGTAGCATTGGTTTCAATAGGACCAGATAGAAAAGAAACAATAGTAATAGAAAATATTGGCTTTTAATTATTTATTTTTTTTTACTTTTTTTATTTAAAACAAACTAAACCAAAACGATATACGTATTCAATAGGTGGCCATTCAATATTAAAATTTAAATTTCTAACAGTTTGAGTCACATCTATTCCTACTGCTTCCATTGAATACCTTTTTTTGTCTGGATATCGACATGGATTACCTGTATCATAATTGCAGCCTTTATCTTTCTCATTGAAACACACTCTACAAAATCCGTCCCATAATACAAGTTTTTCATCATATAAGTTATCTTGTCCATTAATGAATAACAATATTTCTTCTTCTAAATTCTCCCTTAAAAAATTGTTCATAAAAAACGCATTTCGGATGTTAGTTTCATTTTTTTCGGGATGTTTTGATTTTTCTCTTTCTATAAATTCTCGCAAATTGAATTTAACAAATATAAGATAATATTTATTATATTTTGAGATTTCTTGTTCTAAATATGGAGCTTCCGGTGGACATGCCCAAGAATGACCGTAGCTAGGACACTTAAAACAGGAATTTATACAATATGTTTGTACTTTTTTATCAAAAACAATATTCTTAAACTCAATTTCTAAATAAGGCAAGAAAATCTAAATTTTTTATAAATTGTTATTCTATAATTGCTAATAATGCTATTTTGAATTTGAATTTCTTTAATACTAAAAGAAAAATAGAAATTTTTTTTAATTAATAAATGATAACTATGACTATTACATCTAATTTGTTAAGATAATAAACTAATATTGGTGAAACTAATGAAATTAAAATTAAAAAGTGATAAAAGAAATCAATTACTAAATACTGCAAGAGAATTTAACGGAGAAGTACTAAGTGGTTCACTCTTACTCCACGATTGCATTAATGATCTAGTAAATGGGGAAATAAATAAAAAAAAATTGGATGAAGTAATTCTATGTGAGCATAAAGCTGACCGTGCTAAAGAAAAATTCATTGATTTACTGTATAAAGATCAACGATCTCTCCCTTTTTTAGTTGAAGACCGATATAGATTAATAAAGTATTTGGATACTGTTTCAGATAACTCAGAAGAGTTAGCAAGGGGATTGAAAGTATACCCGTATGAACTTTTTGATGACGTTAAAAAAGAGGTAAAATTACTAAATGACTTATATTTAGAAACTATTGAGACTTTAGTAGATATGGTAAACCTCATGGAAACAGATTTTAAAACTGCTTATCAGAAAAGTTTTCATATTGAAACACTTAAACGAAGTGCTCGAGAGATGAAATATAATGTTTTAGATATAATTTATAAAAAACCGCAAGAAAAATCCCTTCGAGTATATCTAACATCAAAGATATGTATAAAAATTTTCGATATGATTATAAGGGCTGAAGAGATTAGCGATTTTCTTAGAAGTTTGATAGTTAAATATCCAAGCAAATAATTAGGGTGATTGAAATGGCTTTTTCAATTATTTTAACTATTTTTTTAGTAATTGCAATTATCATCGCATTTGGTATAGGTGCGAATGATGAAACTTTTGCTGGAATCTATGGTTCAAGAATTCTAAATATGAAACAACTCTTGATTCTAGCTTCTATATTTGCAATAGCAGGAGCATTTATATTAGGTGAAGCAGTGAGTAAAACTGTTGGTGATGATATAATTGTAGTAGGTCTTGA
>JBHLLT010000006.1:106085-165710 GCA_048938855.1 Promethearchaeota archaeon | reverse complement strand
CGGGCTATGAGGGATTCGAACCCCCGACCGTCAGGTTAAGAGCCTGCTGCGCTACCTGCCTGCGCCAATAGCCCATAATTTATAAAGATTCCTAAAAAACGCAGACGGAGGGATTCGAACCCCCGAGCGCTTACGCGCACCGGCTTTCTTGTCTAAATATTAAACAACTCAAGGCCGGCGTCTTACCAGCTAGGCTACGTCTGCGTATTTAGAAATTTTACAAACAATTGAACTGATGTTATAAATACTTTATAGTCAAAAGAATAAATTTTTTATTATTTTTGGTTTGCTCTACCCGAGCTTTACCATGACTTTAGGAAAAATATAAATTTTATGCTACATTGATGAAAATATGAGTGGGGCAAAGGATTTTCGTTATTTAATACCAGAAAGCTTATTTAAAGAGATTACTCAAAAAGCAGCTGAAGAATATCCCAATATTATACATGGTTGGCTCTTTGCTGATCGTAAAGAAAATTTTGGAATCTGTACCAAATTTATTATGAATACTGACTTACGAAAAAGCAAAGTTCATGTTAAACCAAGAAGTTGGATGCGATACAAGAAATCTAAAATCTATAATATGCGTAAATTTAAAGCTGAGCTAGGAGTTGATATTGTATGGATGTGGCACTCTCATCCTAGCGGGAATGAAAAACTTCATACAATAGATAAGCGTATATTAAAATATTTATCAAATGGAGTTATGATTATTGTTATTCCACCAGTAGCTGATAAAACACCCGAGCAAAATGCTCATCTAGTAGGTTGGTATTACGATAAAAGGTACACTAAAAAACCAATTATAGAAAAAATGGTATTTGAGATAATTTCGGAATAGATCATACATTTATTCCTCCTCTTCTTTTTTTTCAATTCTTTGATTTATACATTCTAGTCAAATAAAGTTTATATCTGTCCATCAAATTTTAAAGATAAAATTATATTTTATCAAAAGTATTGTATGAAATTTGGAGACATAAATATGAAAGAAGATGATTTTTCCATTGAAAAATTTGAGGAGTTTGATAAAAAAAATCACCGTTTTTTTCAAATAGATATTTTAAAAGCTGTTATGATTTTTCTAGTTATTTTTGATCATACATATCCTTGGGACTTAAAAAATTTCATGGGAGTTGCTTTATGGGAAAGAATCTCAATTCCTGTGTTCTTAGTAATTATGGGCTTTAATATGGGACTTTCATTCAAACAAACGGGTGAAACTTCATTAAGAAAATTATATTCATGGAATTACTTTAAAAAGAAGTTTTGGAGATACATTTTTCCTTTCTTTATCCTTTATATCGTCTCTACTATTACAGGATTGATCAGATATAATTTTGATCTTGAGGCTATGTGGTATGGACAACATTATGATATAGTACATGGTTACTGGAGATGGGATGTAGCACATTTATTAATTGGTATTTTACCCTTCTATGGGCCTGGTAATTGGTTTATACCTGTTATTTTTTGGTCGATTTTAATAATGCCTTTATTATACAAAGGATTTTCTGGGAAATTAAAATGGAGTATTATTTCTCTGTGCTTATGTTATATTATCGAATTAGGAATTATTTCCCTTTTTAGATTTGTTGTGCCTTTATATGTTTCCTCCCCTGCTGAGTGGCAATTTTATTACCGATTCACTGTTACAAGCTTACCTTTTATGTTATCTGTTGTTGGATTAGGGTTGTGGTTTTCTCGGGATCATGACATCTTTTCTAAAAAAAATTATTTCATGTGGATACTGTTTCCTTTAAGTTTGGCATATATCATTGCCTATCAGTTCTTTAATTTCTCTTTTGGGTTTGAACTTGGTGATTATCATTTTCTCATTTTTCCATATTCGGCATTCCTTGTTTTGCTTGCATTAAAAATATTTCCAAAAAAGGTTAAAGATAATAATATTTTAGTAAAGGGAATTAGGCTAATTAGTAGGTCGACTTATCATATTCTGCTAACTCAGATATTATATTTCGGAATAGTTATTAGTCTATACGGAGGTCATTACGGTGCGAGTATTTTTGGAATTGATTTTGGATATGATCCCTTAATAGTCTTTTTATATCTACTGATAAATTGGATGATATGTATTCCAATTGGTACTTTATGGTATTATGGAGAAAATAGGATAAGACAACTACGGCGCTCAAGGAAGAAATTATAATCAATTTGCTAAGACAGAAGATTTTGAAATATTAATTATAAATTTTTTTCTTTTTTTCTTTCTAGGTGGACGTCTAAATTATATAATAAAATATTAAAATTGTGAATTGTTATATTGAAATTGTAACTGAACGAATCTTAATTTAATAAGCAATCGTCGCTTAGCCTGGTAGAGCGCCGGTCTGCTAAACCGGTGTCCAGTGGACTCGTGGGTTCGAATCCCACCGATTGCGCTCAAATTATCTAATGAAGATTTTAAATATTTAGTTTTTTAACCAAAAATTACTGTTGAGAAGAATATTATCAATTCACTTAAATTTTAGGTATGTATATCCTTTATCTTCAAGAATTTTAGCTAATAAAACTCTAAATACTAATTCGACATTCTCTCCCGTTTTTGAGGAACATTCAATATAGTTATAGAATTTATAGGATTTCATCATCTCATACACTTCTTCTTTGTTACAAACCCTTAGTTCTTCAAGATCTAGTTTACCACCAACCATGATAAGTGGTACATATCTAACTGTCTTCCCAAATTCGGGAAGCCATTCCTTTAACGCAATTAAACTCTCATGATTAGTAAGATCAAACATAAAAATTGCTCCAGATGAACCTCGCGCATAAGATGAAATCAAGAATTTAAACCTTTTATGACCACCAAAATCCCATACCTGAACTGTTATTCTTCCATTTTCTAGCTCTACATATTTAATATGTACTGAGGCTCCTAGAGTCGCTTGTATATTTTCATGAAATTCATTTGTGAGATAATGATTTACCAATGTTGTCTTTCCAACACCAGGATCCCCGAAAATACAAATCTTGTATGATAATTCTACTCCTTCTCGTCCACTTCCTTCCATTTTTAAATACCTCTTATCCTATACCATGCTGGATTTTAAACAATACTACTAAATAAGAAAAAGTAGTATAAAAATAATACTCTAAAACATACTCCATCTGTCTCATTTCTCTCCGAAAATTCTTTATTCTATCACGTTTTAACCATTATATAGAACAGATTTAAAAAAAATAAAATAATTTCTTAGGATCTATCTAATCAGGAAGATCAAAACTAAAAAGGTCCTCTCATTTTTCGTCCTTGATTATATATTAATGAAATCATATTTACACAAAAATTTTAATTGTATCTGGTATTAAACTTAATTAAAATTTGTTAGACTGGGCCAGTGGTCTAGTGGTTATGGTTCAATTTTTTTAAAAAATTGAATAATAGACGTCGCGCTAATATAACATTAAATATATTATATCGCGAATACACCGCGAAGGTCGGGAGTTCAATTGGAAAGAAGATATCCTTTTTTCTTGAAAACCTCTCCTGGCCCACCATTTACTCATTTAATTCAAAAAGTTGTTTTATTTTCTGAGGTCTTATAGCGCTTAATTTACAATTTCTGAGTTCTTTACCAATATGAGCAATAATTCCTGGAGCATTTGACCCTTCTTTTAAAAGAACTAAATTTTCTAAAAACCCAAATCTTTTCACTGAAATAATATCTCGGTAATGGCCTTTTTTATTCAAGATCTTCTTAAATTGACCTTTAGTTTCTCCACTTAAAAAGACTCCCTCAAGATTTTCTTTTAAGATTTTGTTAAAGAACTCTAAAGTCTGTGAGGCTAACTCACCAAGAATTTTATTTTTAGTAGAATCTATTTCGGTGATTTTAACATATACAGGAAAATGATCAATAAAATCATATGCATCAATAATTTCATTCAATGATCTCTGATAACCTTTACATAATTGTTCTCTTAGTGAGTGTAAATTAATTAAAACATCAGCATGGGGATTAGAGATCGCACAATCTGCAAAAAGTCCGAATCCAACTTTTCCTACATCAACAAGAGTACCTCGATATATCTTTCCAACACTAATGTCTTTAAAATTTTCAATACTTCCAATTTCTTTTTTTAAAATATTAAGGATGAATGATTCTTCAGAACCACTGATGGAAATCTCGAATCTTTTATCAAATTTCCTTAGCTTTTTTATCTGAATAGAAGTATCCCTAAATCCTTTAACCCGCTCCTTCAAATACTTGAGATATCGAAGATAAATGTCTTCCTTCTTTCCTTGATCTGAAATATTATAGATTTTATCAAATAAAACTAATTTTTGGACCATAAAATAAAACACAAAGGGTAATTTCGATATACTATTAAATAAACTAATCTCTTTTGTGTAAAATACTTTCCCTTAATTTGAATGATAGAATAGTTTGTTCTAAAAAGATTTAAATTCAAAAATTTTTATCATTCTTTCAATAAACGCAAAATAGAATTATGTGAAAGATGGAGAATTATGGAAGAACAAAGATTTAATGATTTGGTTGAAGCACTACATGAATATGACGGTGTAGAGGAAGTTTTCCTTTTAAATAAGGAAGGAAATATTGTTTTTAAATCTGGAGATTTTCCACTACCAAGTGAAGAAGCTAAAGGAATATTAAATGCCTGGAAAACAAAAGAACCTGCTCTTTCTTATCAAAACTACCGATTTGCAATATTAAAAAATGATGATATCCAATTAGCTGCTAAAAATATTGGTGCAGGAAAAGGAAATATTGTTGGATCTATCACGAAAGAAGGAGATTACCTTGTTGCTCATACGAGGGATGAAGGTATGATATTGTTGGAGTGGTCAATATTTATAAATAAAGTTGCTTGGTCGTAGAAATATATTATGAAGATTATCCGTTAAAGCCTTCTTGATTCAATTTTTAACATTCTTTTTTTATGAATTGCTTCTTTATTTAATTAACTTCTTTATAAAATATAGCTGTAAACAAGTTATACGTAGGATATATGTTTTATCTATGATTCTTAAGGGCAATTGGGGTTGAAAAAAATACTGAAATAAAAAAAATAATCCTTCCAATCAAAAAATTAAAATTCCAAATTCAATTAAATAAATATTAAATATTTAAACCAATGCCCAAAAATTGTAAAAAATGGGAGAAAAATAGGATGAAGAAGTATTAAAATTCTTCAGTTATGATACGGTCTATGCCCGAAACACTTTCTTTTTTTAAAATATTTAAAAAAAATATTTATTATAGTAATTATTACTACTTTTTAACTATAGAAAATAAATACAAAAAATAATATAAATAGATAAATATTAAAAACTTTTAAGGTGAATCTAAGTGTTCCAGCAAGCAGGAAGAGGTTATGATATGGCGATAACCCAATTTTCACCCGAAGGTCGGCTTTTTCAAGTTGAATATGCTATTGAAGCTGTACGAAGGGGGACCACGGCAATTGTATGCAGGAATAAGACCTCCGTGGTTTTTGCTGTTGAAAAGAAAAGTACTGAACTTCAAGAGCAAACTAAAGGTTCAGAAAAAATATTTAAAATTGATGACCATATAGGAGTAGCAATTGCGGGACTTACTGCTGATGCTAGAGTGCTTATTGACCGAGCTCGAGTTCAAGCTCAGGTTAATTTATTAAATTATGATGAAAGGATTTCTGTTAAAGATAGCACTCTAAATATATGTGAATACAAACAAGTATTTACCCAAAACGCAGGAGTACGCCCTTTTGGTGTTTCCTTTCTAATTGCTGGGATCGATTCTAATGATCAGCCTTCCTTATATTTAACGGACCCAAGTGGAGCAATGTGGGGGTATAAAGCTTTTGCTATTGGCTCCGGAGCAGCGGAAGCAAGAGCTTACCTTGAAGAGCATTATAAAGAAGATATGAGTGATGAGGATTTGAAATTATTGCCTTTAAAAGCATTGAAAGAATTGATGGGCGATAATTTAAATAATAATACATGTGATGTAGCTTTTATATTAAAGGAAGATAAAACCTTTAAGCTACTTAGTTTGGAAGAAAAAGAAGGATTATTAACTAAAATATAATCAAGGTTACACCCATTTATATTTATCTCTTAACAGAAAGACAGAAAATATTGTAAGAACAAATTGAGATTATTCAATCAGTTAAATTGTGAAACTGTAACATGATTGATCGAGCAAGAATTGATTTAGGCGGTTATATCATAGGGCGAATCGAGAATTCTGGAAGAGTTTTTGAAATGTTAATGGATCCTGAGAAAGCTTGGGAAGCCAAAAAACTAATTCGTGAAGAAATCAATAATAGATTAAAAGAAGGTAAAGAAAAATCTCGTCTTACTGTTGAAGAGATACTTAATCATCAAAGTATCGATTTAGAACTTGTTTTTGAGAGTTTTAGTGTTTTCGAAGATTTAAGAAGAGGAAAAAAAGCAACAGATGGAGACATGGAAGTAGTTTTTAATACAACAGATGGGATGAGAATTGGGGCGCATATCCTATTAGATGGAGAAATTCATTGGACACAAGTCCAAAGAGAAGAAGAGCGCCAGAAGAAATTGAAACAAATTATAACAATTATAAGTAAAAATGCAATAAATCCACAAAATAAAAAACCTCATCCATACCAACGAATTGAAAAAGCTATTGAAGAAGCAAAAGTTAAAATTGATTTAATGAGGAGTGCGGAAGAACAGGTTGATGATGTTGTTAAGAGTATTCGAGCCATTATTCCTATAAGAATTGAACAAGTTGAAATGGCAATTAAAATTCCAACAGCGTTTACAGCTAAGGGTTATAATATTGTTGCCCAATATGTGCAAATTAAGAAAGAAGAATGGCAATCTGATGGATCCTGGGTTGCTGTAGTAGGTTTACCTGCTGGATTACAAATGGAGTTAATTGATAAATTGAATAAATTAACTCATGGAAGAGTTCAGACTAAAATTTTGAAAGCCTAGCCTAAAGGTTTTTGATTGACTTTAATTTATATTATTTTTTAGCATAGGTTAGGAGAATAACAAAATTATAGAAAAACGTGAGTACTATAATGGAAAATAATGAAGAAGAACCTTTAGATGATGAGTACGAAGATTTTGAAGAAGAGGAAGATACAAGAGAAGTAGTTGTGCCTGGAGAAGTTTTAACGGAAGATGTTACTAATTTTTTACCAGGAAGAGGAACAATATTAAATAAAGAGAGAAATAAAATTATTTCTTTAAATATTGGTTTAAAACAAATAAAAAAGAATTATGTAAATGTAATCCCTCTTAGGGGTTTTTATACACCTCGGCCTGGAGATAAGGTTATAGCTTTAGTAATTGATAAAAATCCTGTTAAATACAAATGTGATATTAATGCTAAAGACTTTGGTCAATTGAAACCAAAAAATACAATCAAGAAGGGAAGAACAAGAGGTTTTAGAGGAGGAGGTGGTTCGGTACGTGAGGAAGCTAGTACTGAGAAATTCGAAATAGGAGACATTTTAGTAGTAAAAGTTCTTTCTGCTGATCGTTTAAATACACCAGAATTGACTACCGTCGGAAAATATTTAGGGAAAAAAACTGGAGGAATTGTAATTACTATTGATCCTCCTAAAATTCCAAGAGTAATTGGTAGAAATGGATCAATGATTACAATGTTAAAAAATTTAACAAATTGTAATATTTTTGTAACACAAAATGGTCGGATTTGGTTGAAAGGAGTAGATATCGCACATGAAAGGCTATTAATTGAATCAATTCATAAAATTGCTTCGGAAGCTCATACTGTTGGGTTAACTGATAGAATGCAAGAATATATAATTAATGAAAAAAAGAAAAGAGGTATTGAATAATGCCATTAATAATAAAAGATGAATATCCAGAGAATTTATT
This sequence comes from Promethearchaeota archaeon, assembly GCA_048938855.1. GTDB lineage: Archaea > Asgardarchaeota > Lokiarchaeia > Sigyniarchaeales > SOKP01 > Loki-b32. The sequence goes on along the minus strand of JBHLLT010000006.1, from coordinate 157,843 downwards.
TCGTAAAGATGGAAAAAGACTAGATGGTCGAGATGTTAATGAATTAAGACCAATAAAAATGGAAGTTGGTGTTATTGAAAATGCAGATGGTTCAGCATATTTAGAATGGGGAAACAATAAAATATATGCGGCAGTTTATGGTCCTAGAGAAGTACACCCACATCACTTATCAAAACCAGATAAGGGAATATTGCGAGTTTTTTATAGGATGGCTACATTTTCTGTATTTGATAGAAAGAGACCTGCGCCTGGACGTCGAGAAAAAGAGATATCTATGATCGTAGCAGATTGCATAGAACCTTTATTATTTCTCGAGCTTTATCCTGGTACAAGTTTCGAAGTTTTTATTGAAGTATTGGATGCCGACGGTGGCACTAGGTGTGCAAGTACTACTGTAGCAGCATTAGCATTGGCTGATGCAGGAGTTCCCATGAAAAGCTTAGTATCAGCTATTGCCGTGGGTAAAATTAATGGAAAAAAAGTGGTTGATCTTTCTGGTATTGAAGATAAAGCGGGAGAAGCTGACTTTCCAATCGCAATTACTTGGTATAATGATGAGATTTCCCTCTTGCAGTTTGACGGAGATATGAACTTGGAGGAGATGAATGAATTTTTGGATCTTGCTAAAATCGCATTAGAGAAAATCCATCAAATCCAATTAAATGCATTAAAGAGTAAATATATTAAATTACAAGAAGAGACTACGAAAGAAAAAGAAGTTAATAAAGGTGATAAACAAAAATGATGGATGTAAAGCGTATTATCTCAAAAATTGAAAGAGATTATATTATTTCTAATCTTAAGAAAGAAGAAAGAATTGATAATAGAGGTTTGTTTGAATATCGTGATTTCCAAGTAAAAAGTGATGTTATCGCGTCTGCTGAAGGTTCATCAGATGTTTCTTTAGGAAAAACTCGAATCATTACTGGATTAAAATATGAAGTAGGTGAACCTTTTCCTGATCTTCCTAATGAAGGTGTGTGTACTATTATGGCAGAACTACTTCCTATAGCATCTCCTTTATTTGAGAGAGGTCCTCCAGATGAACAATCAATTGAACTAGCACGAGTAGTAGATCGGGGAATTAGACATGCAGATTGTGTACAAACCAAAAAACTTTGCATTAAAGAAGGAGTTTTAGTCTATATTCTTTTCGTTGATATGTATGTGATGAATTACCAAGGAAATTTAATTGATGCAGGTGCGGTAAGTGCATTAACCTCATTATTATCCGCTCATATTCCTGAAGGTACTTGGAATGAAGAAAAGGGTGAAGCTGAATGGACTGGAAAGTATTTGACGGGAAAGGATATCGTAAATGAATTACCTTTTGCTGTTACTTACGGAAAAATTGAAGATATAATATTTTTGGACCCAAGTTTACCAGAAGAATTAGTGAGTGATGGTAAAATATCTATTTCTGTTACAGAAGATAAAATAACTTCAATCCAAAAAAGTGGAGCTGCTACATTTTCAATTGATGAAATTAAAATGCTCGCAAAAAAATCTTTAGAAATCGGTAAAAAAATAAGAAAAGACTTAAATTTATTACAATATCACAGTGAAATTAAATAATTTTTAAATTTTTTTAAATCTTTATTTTATTTGTTCTTTATTGGTATTGAGTCCATTTTAAAAATCAAATATTAAAGAAATAAATATTATTGGAATTTACTCTATTTTAGAAAAATTTATAGTTTATAGTAATTTTTATTTATTATCAACTATTCAACACTAAACTTGATTAAAATGGGCAACACTCGTAAGGTTGGAATAACAGGAAAATACGGTGCAAGATATGGAAGCACGTTAAGAAAAAGAACTCGTTTAATATTAGAAAAGATGAAAGGAGATGTAAAGTGTCCCAGATGTATAACTAAGGGTTCTATTCATAGAATTTCAACTGGTATCTGGCATTGTAAAAAATGTGATGCTAAATTTACAGGAGGGGCATATTACATAGAAACCCCGAGAGGTGCCGAATCTTTCCGTATTGCAAAGAGGAAACAAAGAGAATTAGAAATCACTGAAGAATAATGAGTAAAAATAATTACTTCACAATCAAATCTACTATAGAATTTAATTTCAAGACTTCTCAAATACGGGATTTATCATTCAATTCTTTTTCACCTGAATTTAAAAGGCTAAAAACCAACCGATCTGAAGTTTCAATGGAAAAAAAGGATAACTTAAGTATAATTTTCGAGATAAGAAGTACGGACATCATAGCTTTTCGTGCTTCAGTTAACGAAATTACCAATTTTGGGAAAATAGTGTCAGATTCGATCAAGATAGTTGATAATTCAAAAAATAAATAAAATATATAGAAAAATAAATAAATTAATATATTTACAAGAAGGAAAAAAAATGTCACAAATTAATTTCGATAATTTAACCGAGGAACAAAAGAAAAAGATTATTGAACTGAATAATCTGCGGCAATCTCTTGAATTTATAACTTCACAAAGATTACAATTTGAAAGTTCACAAAGAGAAACAGAATCAGCAATAGAGGAATTAGAAAAAATTCAACCTGAAGACACAGTATATAAGACAATCGGGGGAATATTCGTGAAAAGCGATCGGAATAAGCTATTGGATGAAAAGAAAAGCCTAAAAGTCTCATTAGAGATGCGTTTAAAAACATTAAAACAAAAAGAGGAACGAGTAAAAAATCAATTAGAAACGATGAGTAAAACACTTCAAGCAGATTTTCAAAAATAAATTCTCATGAACTTTTATGTTGAAATCTAAATTCGAACAATTTTTAGCTTTCATAAAAAATAAAAATATCTTAATTACTACTCACAATTTAGTAGATATTGATGGACTGGCCTCTTGTTTTACCTTAAAATATCTATTAACCTTAATAAATTGTGAATTTCTAAACTCTAAAAATCCAGAAATATCAATATATTTCTCAGAACTTTCGAAATCAACTAAAAATTTTATTAAAAATTTTAATAATAACTTCCCTGAATTTGATTTTTCTTATGAGGAACAGTTCGATCTTACTAATATAGAGATCCTCATAATTGTGGACACAAATAATTTAAATCAAATCAAAATTGATGATGAAATTGGCGTATCCAATATTAATATTCCTTACATTTTTATAGATCATCATTATTATGGACTAAACTCAGAGGATCGTAATGAAAATTCGTTAGATTTAGTAAGTGAAGATTATTCTTCTACTTCAGAAATTATTTTGGAATTAATTGAATTCTATAAAAAAACATTGACTGTACCTTTAAAAAATCTCATTATTTCAGCAATATTGACAGATACCGGCTTTTTTAAGCATGGTAATAATAAATCCATCCAAAATGTAAGCAATTTATTATGTGAAGAATTAGAGATACAGGATATTTATCAAATTCTTCAAAATGAAATCGGCATCTCAGAAAAAATTGCAAAAATAAAAGGATTGCAAAGAGTTGAGTTGATTAAAGCAGGAGAATTTTTAATTGGCCTGACAAACGTAAGCAGTTTTGGAGCAAGCGTAGCCTCAATGTTAATAAAATTAGGATTTGATATTGGAATTGTTATATCAAAAGAAAAAAATCAATATATAATTAATACAAGAGCTAAAAAAGCAGTTTGTTTAAAAAATGGATTGAATTTAGGGAAGATTTTAGAGGAAATTTCCCTAATATACAATGGTAGTGGGGGAGGGCATGATGGAGCAGCATCTTTAACAATTAATAAAGATTTTGAAAACATTCTACAAGAAATTATTGAAAAAATCAAACTATTTTTATAATTCAAGTTTTAAACTATCAAAAATTATCAAAGAAAATAGACTGTATTGGAATTATCTTTGATATGGATTTAGTAAAATTTAAAAATTTTTATTATCGATATAAAGGAAACGAAGAATACGCTTTAAATAACATCAATTTAAACATTGAAGATAATAATTTTATATTATTATGTGGAGAAACTGGAAGTGGAAAAACTACACTCATCAGGTGTATGAATGGTTTAATCCCTCAATTCTATGCTGGTTATTATAAAGGAAATGTTGAACTGTGGAATGGTAAAAGCACAATTGATACTCCTATAGCAGACTTGTCTACTGAAATTGGCATTGTGTTTCAGAATCCTGAAAATCAATTAGTAGCGATGAATGTAGAACATGAAATTGCGTTCGGTTTAGAGAATATAGGGATACCTGCTAAAGAAATTTCAAAACGAATACAAGAAAGCGTATCAATGACGGAAATTGAACATATATTAGACAAAGCTCCATTTGAATTAAGTGGTGGAGAACAACAAAGAGTTGCGATAGCATCTATTTTGGTCTTAGAACCAAAAATTTTAATCTTAGATGAGCCAACTGCTTTATTAGATCCATATATGGCTAAAAAAATTATAAATTTATTAAATGAGATAAAAGAAGAGAAAAATATTTCAATTTTGATTAGTGAGCATAGGTTAGATCTAATTTTACCTTACTCCCAACAAATGATTTTGATGAAGAATGGAAGTATACTTGAACATGGGCAAAGTGACCATGTAATTAATAGTACTAATTTTCAAATTCTACAGTTAAATAAACCAGTTATTTACTCAATTTTTAGTATTTTAAAAAATGAAAATTTATATGATAAAAATATTCCTATCTCCATTCCTGAAGCAGTTCGATCTTTAAAGTAAAAAAAATCTAAAAGAAGCGATACAAATGTCTAAAGAAAGTCCCTTGATTATGCTTAGAGATATTGGTTATACTTATCCAAATGGGACTCAAGCTTTGAAAGATATAAATTTAAACATTTACAAGGGAGAATTAATAGCTATTATGGGGAAAAATGGAGCAGGTAAGACTAGCCTTATTAGAACTTTAAATGGATTAATAAGACCAACAAAGGGTAATATTTTTATTGAAAAAGAAAATATTAATTCCAAAAGCATTGCCACTTTATCTGAAAAAGTCGGAATAATATTTCAAAATCCCCTTCATCAATTGTTTTCTAATTCAGTAGAAGAAGAAATAAGATTTTCCCTCAAAAGCTTTGGTTTAGATAAGGAAGAAGTTCAAGATAGAATTGATAAGATCCTACATGATTTTAAGCTTGATAAATACAAAAGTCGATCTCCTCTTAATTTGTCTGGTGGAGAATCAAAGAAGCTTGCAATAGCATCAATTATTTGTCGAGATCCTGATATTTTGGTTTTCGATGAACCAACATTAGGTCAAGATGCAAAAGAAATTGGTTTTTTTATTAACTTAATTGAAAATGAGAGAAGAAGGGGAAAAACTATAATTATCATTACTCATAATATTGAATTTACCTATGAATATTTACCACGTACTATATTAATGGCAGATGGACAAATAGTTGCTGATGGGCCAACAAAAGCGATATTAAACAATGAAATATTAATAAAACAAACTTCATTAATTCAGCCGCAAATTTGGCAATTCTGTACTACATTAAAAGAGAGTGGTTTTCCGAAAATAGAAGATATAATGTCTAAAGAAGCTCTGGTCAATTATTTAAGGAACTTTCTAAAAAATAAACCTTTAAAAATTTAGGAGGAATGCATACACATGTCATTAGACTTTTTAAATGCCTTTAGGTTTATGAAAAAAAAAACTTTTCTACATAAATTAGATCCAAGGGCAAAATTAGTTTTTTCGGTAGTTTATACAATATGTGCGTTGTTGTTTACTGAAATTATTCCACTCCTTCTTATTTTTTTGAGTTTAGTTCCGTTAATTCTAATAGGAAGATTATTTAAACAGTGGATTAAAAGTATTCGCGGGTTATCATTCTTAATTATTTTCATAATTGTTTTAAATACCTTATTTATTTCTTTGTCATTTGCGATTGCAATGATCTTAAGAATTTATATAATGATATCTGCTTTCTCAATTTTCTTTTTAACAGTAGATCCAAATGATTTGGCACTTTCCTTAATTTCAATGAAATTACCTTATGAGTTTGCTTTTTCGTTTTCACTTGCTTTTCGTTTTGTCCCCACTATTGCAACCGAAGCTCAAAACATTTTGGATGCTCAACAGAGTAGAGGTTATGAGATGCAAAAAAGAGGGCTTATAAGTCAAATAAAAAACCTCTTTCCACTTTTAATTCCATTAATAATTTGTTCTATTAGGAGAGCTTTTAATGTTGCCGAAGCTCTTGAATCAAGAGCTTTTGGTAGCAAAAAAGATCGTACATATTATTACACTATTAGATACTCTTTAAAAGACTGGATTTTTACGTTATATATGTTATCCTTTTTAATTTTTACAGTTTTCATAAGAATCAATTTCAATATAATGCCAATATTTTTAACGTGGAGTTTGCCAGTTTGATTTTAAGAGAATTTAAAATTCCTGACATAAATTTACATTTTTTTGTTGGAATAAATCAAGTTAAAGTTACTCTGAATAGAATACTTGATTCAAATAGAATAGAGCATGAACAAAAAGTCTTAATCAATTTTTTTGAGCTACTCAATAATATCCAAGAGAAGTATAAGAGCTCATTAGTCCAGTTTATTAAAGAAAAATATATCTTAAATGAGGACCATATTTTCACAGCATGTTATTATGTAGAAAAAGCGTTTCTGCATAAAATAAACATTTCCAACAAAAAAAATGTTGAACTTCTACTATATTTAGCAGCCAACCGCCAAATAAATAAGAGTATTGATGGTTTTGGAATTGATTTTTCCGATTTAAACAAACAATTGACATTATGTATAGTTTCTCCAAAAAATAATCTAAATGAAATTTATGATGAATTATCAAGCGTTTTATCTCTTAAAGAAGCGAAATTGACAATTAATGACCAAACGACTAAAAAGATTGATTTAATTAAAGATTATTTTGAAATTTCTGACAATCAGATTAGTATCGTTCTGAAAACTTATGGGATCACTTCAAGTTATTCAGATTTAAGTTTAAATTCAATAACATCGGCAATATGCGATTTAATTTTCGAAAAAATGGCTCTGTTATGTGTTGAGAAAGGAAGAAACGTATAAACTCAGTGAATCATTTCTTAATTGTAATTATTTCGTTTTTTTTCAAAAATGATATCCCAGTTATATTTCCTAAAACTTCAAATCTAATATTTTTGTCTGGATCTTCTAAATCGACAGAATTATTAATTAAATTAGCAATTATCTCAATAAAATTTTCTCTTTCTATTTTTTGGTGATGTCTGCGTTTTAATGTAATTTTAAAAGATTCTTTTTCGTCGATATAGTTTTTATAATTTTGCTCGATTATTTTTTCTATTGTTTTAATTTTAGTTTCACAGATGAAGTCTATGGGGACAATTTTTAATATAAATTGAAAATAGTCAGGATTCTTATCCTGAATTGTTTTGATTTTAGAAATTACTTCTTTTTGATTTATATTTGTAAATGCAGAAATTAAACCAGGAAACTGAATCCTTGAGATGATGGGGTATGAATCATCACACATCAGTAATGTAAACCATAATTCTGACATTGCATTTGTTTTATTATACCGCGAAGTTGACACTAAAAGATTAAAATTTTTCGTAATGCTCACTCTTCTATTTTGATAAATATTCTAGTATTTCTTCATCTGTTATTTTACCAATTCGTAAAAATCTTATCTCCTCAGCAGTACAGTCTATAATCGTAGTTGGTAATTTAGTTTCTGACTTACCACCATCAATAATTAAATCAATAGGACTTAATAATTTTTTTGTGACTTCTTCTCCGCTTAATGAGGGGGGTTCTCCAGAATAATTAGCTGAAGTACCAATAATCCCTCCAAAATGACCTCTTTCCTTTAAAAGCTCTAAAATGGTCAAAATTATTTTATTTTCAGGAATTCGTAAACCTATTGTTTTTTGAAAAGCAGTTACTTGTGGAGGGATAATATTCGGTTCTTTTCTTTTTACAATTAATGACAATTGGCCTGGCCAATATTTATCTGCTAATTTTTTTGCGGTTGCATTGAATTCGGCTATTTTATTAGCTTCCTCAAAATCTGAAACTAATAAAAGTAATCCTTTTGATCTATCTCGAAATTTAATTTCATAAATTCTATTAATTACATCTAAGTTTTGCGGATCTCCCCCAATTCCATAGACTGAGTTTGTTGGAAAAGCAATAACCTTCCCTTCAATTATGTTATCGACGGCATTATCTAAATAAATTTTAATATCTTTTAATTCCTTTCCAGCTAATTTTACTAAAAATCCCATAAATACAATTTATCTTTTATTCTTTAAACTACTATAAGTTTTTTTTATTATAATATTTCATATAGAAAGTAAATGAATTAAAAAAAGAATCTAATTTTTTATACTTACTTGAAAATATCCCTATAATTCTTTTTCCATATATAACCAATATGGCTGCAAATTTAGTAAAAATCACAGTTTCAGGATATTTCTTAATCTCTTTAAAAAATTAAATAAAAATAGGATGAGTTATAATATAAAAGTTATTTGGGATATTGTTCTTGGCAGCTCAAATCTGCTTCTAAACGAGTCCAAGTATGATCCAAATATTCTTGAAGCTCAATTAAATCTCTCTCTGAAATATTAGCAAATCTTTTCTGTTTTGAAATATAATCTATCAGAGGAGTTCTTTTAGAAGCATCTAATAATGATTTGCTTGCTTTTGATATTGTCATAATACCATTTTCTACTTCATATAGAATCCATGAGCCTGTTTTTACAGCTAATCGAGCAATTTCGATGGTATCCTCAGAGTTAAATCCCCATCCAGTACAACATGGAGCCATAATATGGATATATCTACAACCCTCAATCGATTTAGCTTTTTTAAATTTATCATATAAGTCAAGTGGTTCACTAATAGAGCAAGTTGCTACATAAGGTATATCATGAGCGGCCATAATTGCAGGAAGATTCTTTTTAAATCGATCCTTTCCTTTTGTAGTTGTAGTTGTCCAAGCACCATGTGGTGTACTTGAGGATCTTTGAATACCTGTATTCATATATGCCTCATTATCATAACATACATAAATTTGATCAGAATTTCTTTCTGCTGCTCCACTTAGACCTTGAATCCCAATATCTGCAGTACCACCATCTCCCGCAAATGTGATTGTAGTTATTTCATTCCATTCTTTCCCAGGGAATCGATAAGCTTTGGCTTTAAAGGCAGCAGACATACCTGTTGCTGCAGCTGCTCCTGCAGCGAAAGCCATATTTGTAAATGGAAAATTCGGTGCAGTCTTAGGCCATAATCCTACCACTACATTTAAACATGAAGCAGGGGTAACAAGAGCCGTATTAGGTCCTAACGCTTTAATTGCCCACCTTAGAGCAACTTCCAAACCACATCCTGCGCAACAAGAATTTCCTGGAAGGAAATACTCATCCTGACAAGATTCTAATGCTTCTTTTAATTTAACCATTTTATTATTCAACCTCCAACAATCCGTCCCAGAGAGTTCCATGTATCATATCCTTTGGAAATTCTCCAGTTTCATTATATTTAACTAGTTTTAACAGTTGATTTTTTTGCTGGTCGAGAGTGACTTCTCTTCCTCCCAATCCATTAATAATCGGTAAAATTGTTGCTGTGCCTTTAGTTTCATGGAGAGCAGCTTTAACTTCACAACTAACGGGTCCTCCAGTTTGACAACCAAAAGCAGTAGCTCTATCAACCACACCGAGTACTTTCACTTTTTTAGCAGCTTCAACGATATCTTCAGTTGGAAAAGGTCTGAAATGTCTTAGTTTTACCATTCCAACTTTATAACCTTCTTCTCGCAAGTCTTCTACAGCTTGTTCCATTTGCAAAGCTAAATCTCCATAAATGATTATACCTACGTCGGCACCATCCATTTTATATTCTTGGATTAACCCATTACCATAATTCCTACCAAATGTCTTCTCAAATTCTTTAGCTACCGATTTGATTTTTTCTTTTGCCCTTATAAGAGCATCGTGAATTTTTAATCTGAATTCATAATAAAAACTTGAAGGCATGATAAGATTACCAAACATCATTGGTCTTTTTGGATCCATCCAAATATGTGGCCAACCTTCCTCGCTTGGCAAGGGTGGTAAAAAACTATCTACTAGATCTTGATCTTCAAGGATAACTGGTTTTGAAGTATGAGAAAGAATAAAACCTCCATAAGATACAAATTTAGGTAAAAGGATATCATGATCTTCACAAACCTTATATGCCATTAAAATTTCATCATAAATTTCTTGATGTTCTGCACAAAAGCAACTCATCCAACCTGTATCCCGCTGACTTATTACATCGGTGAAATCTGCCCAAATATTCCATGGAGGGGCAGGACCTCTTGATGCAATCGCAACAACGACAGGCAATCTTGCTCCTGCAGCCCAATGAATCATTTCATGAGCATAAAATATACCCTGTCCAGAAGTAGCGGTAAATGTTCTAGTTCCCGCTTTACTTGCTCCGATCACAGCAGCAAAAACGCTATGTTCTGACTCCATTTTTATGTATTGCGTTCCTGGCATTAGTCCGTTGTCCACGAACTCAGAAAGCTTCTCAACAACCGTTGTCTGTGGAGTTATAGGATAGGCACTAATCACTTGGACTCGAGCGGATTTTGCCGCATAAGCTGCTGCAACATTTCCTTTTATGATAATTGATTCTCTTTTTTGAATAAAATCTTCTTGAGTTTCAGTCATCTTTTATATCACTCTCTCTAACCATTTCTATTTTATTTGTTGGACATTCTTTTGCGCATATACCGCAACCTTTACAATATCTTAAATCAATTTCAAATGTCCCATCTTCTTTCCTTTTTATTACTCCCTCTGGGCAATACATCCAACATATTCCACATTTATTACAGCCCTCTTTAATGATCGGCCTGAAAGTTCTCCAATCTCCTGTCGTTCCGATATTTCCATCAATTGGTAATGAAACTGGAATTGGTGGCAGTTCTTTCCAATTTTTGTATTCTTGAACTTTGGGACGTTCTTTTACTGATTTGTTGATTTTTTTCCATTTTTCAGTATCTGACATAATTACATCTCTCTTACTGATTCATAAGCGTCTTTAGCAACGCTCATATTACTTTCCAGTCTTTTTTCACCAAATTCTTTTTTAATTACTTTTTCCATTGTGTCAAGATTATAATAGCCAGTAACCTTCGCAAAAGCCCCTAACATAGGAATGTTAAGAATTGGACCACTTGCATGCATAAAATTCTTCTGAATACAAATCCCAGTCGCGTCTACAATAAAAATCTTTATCTTTTTTGGAAGATCACTAGTATCGATTGGGTCCGCGCTGTTAATTATAAGATTTACACCCTCCTTTATAGAAGCCTTTATAGTTGGTATATCTAATAATGAGGTATCAAACATAAGGATATAATCTGGATTTACTACACTATCATAAGTTTTAATTGACTTAATCTTAGAAATTTTTGAAAAAGCTTGTATTGGAGCACCCCTACGCTCAGCACCGATTATCGGAATAGCAATTGTATCTCGGAATCCTTCTTCATATGCCATTTCTGCTAATAATTGGCTTGCTGTAATACATGTTTGACCTCCTCTACAGTGCATGGATATTTCTACAATTTTTTCATTGTCCGACAATTTATTCACCTTAACTTAGTATGTTTGTATTATTGCAATATGTCCAATAAAGGCACAATGAATAAAAGTTCTATTAATTTTACTTAAATAACTGCAATATGCAACAATAATATAGAATTTATAATAATAATTGTTATAACAATTAATTTGTATCAACAAAACTATTATTTTACATTGATTTAGAAAAAAATTGTAAGAATGTTGTTTAAATATAAATTATTGAACTTTAGTATATTTTAAAATGCCTGAAAAGAACAGAAATAACGAGATCATTTACTCTTTTAAATGTCCTTCATGTCAAGCGGGAAATATTGACATCACAAGAAGTATTTATGATCTCCCTGATGGAGATAAAATGCTCATTTTAAAATTTGAATGTAATTCATGTAATTTTCATAAAAATGACTTAATCCCGTTGACTACTAATATGGAACCTGGAATAATGACATTACAAATAAAAAGTGAAGAAGACCTTAAATCTAAAATATATCGCTCTCCTACAGGCAAATTAGAAATACCAGAGTTGGAATTAGTAGTAGAACCAGGTCCAAGAGCGGATTTTTATTATACTAATGTACAAGGCATTCTCTTTAGATTCGAAAATGCTGTTTCAATTTATAGAAATAATCTTGATGAAAATGATCCAGAAAAAAAAGAAATTGATGAGCTTTCAAACAAACTAAAACATGCAATAGACGGTAAGTTCAAATTTACTTTGAAGATTACTGATACACAAGGAGGAAGCTATATTATTCCGCAAGATAAGTTAAAATATAAATTTACGAAAATTGAGAAGATGGATTCAAATTAAATCTAAAACATAAAATAATTGCGATTCTTAATAATAAATTATTAATTCATGAGAATAAAGGTGTGTAATGAGATGGGAAATCAAATAAAAAAGGTTGGAATTTTAACAGGAGGTGGTGACTGCCCTGGTTTAAATTCTGTACTATATGGTATTATGCTTAAAGCATATGATGCAGGAATTGAATGTGTTGGAATTCTTAAAGGTTGGAAAGGATTTATCGAAAATTTAAAAATTCCACTCAATATAGCTGAACACGATGATTTACATACCGTTGGTGGAACTATCTTATATACAAGTAGAACTAATCCCTTTAAAGGTGTAAAGTCCAAAGAAGAAAAAGCAAAAGAATTAGCAAAAAAATATGAAGAATTGGGTATAGATGCTCTAATTGCGATAGGAGGTGACGACACACTAGGTGTGGCAGATACTATGTATAAACATGCTGATGCGAAAGTAGTAGGTGTCCCAAAAACCATTGATAATGATTTAGCAGGAACACACTATACATTTGGCTTTTGGAGTGCTGTACAATTAGCTTCAGACACACTAGATAACTTAACAACTACAGCCCGCTCCCATCAAAGAGTATTTATAGTTGAGATCATGGGAAGAGATGCAGGTTTTTTAACAATGTATAGTGGGATTTCTGCTGGTGCGGATATAATTTTAATTCCAGAAACTCCTTTCGATTTAGAAAGGGATGTAATAGATATTTTGATAAAAAGAGTTAATGCAGGATACAAATATCATATAATTGCTACATCAGAAGGAGCTTATCCAAGTTTAGAGTCTCTAAATCGAGATTTTAAGACAATATCTAAAGAAACAATAGAGAAATTGCCCAAAGATGTATATGGAAATCCATTATTGGCTAATTTGAGCATGTCTAAAATAATTGTTGACGAATTAAATTTAAGAGAGGATTTAAAAAAGGAATTTCAAAAAAATGATATAGATTTCGAATGCCGTAGTGTGGTTCTTGGACATACAATGCGTGCTGGACATCCTAACTCTTTTGACAGAATCCTTGGTTTAAGATTTGGATTAGCTGCTATGAAATTAGTATTGGAAGGTAAATTTGGTGATATGGTTTCACTCCAAGGAAATAAAATCAAAACTGTTTCATTATCAGAAGGAGTAAAAAAGAAATATATTACTAAGGAAAATGATAAAATGGAATTACGTGATTTACTTGTTAAAATAAGATATTTATCAAAACAGTCCCAATGATCACAAATTATTATTTATTACTGTTGCCTAATATCAGGTGCTTTAAGAAGAATCAACCCAGTTATAAGCATTATACAAGCAGCAACGGCGAAAGGTGGCCACCCTACTAATTCTATTAGAGAACCTCCCCTAATAACGGAAACGCTTGTAAGATCTACAATGAATCCCATTAAAATTGGGCCGCAAACAAAACCTATATCTCCAATAGTCCTATATACTCCCATATAAATCTCAAGTTTATCCTTAGGAGCAATATCAGTAACATAAGCCGCTATTGGTCCCGATAATCCAATTACAGCACCGTAAATAAACATAATTAACGATATATGAATAAAATTTGTTGTAAAGGCAATCCATATGGTTAATGGAGCAGATATGATAAGAGATAATAAAAGTGGAGTGCGTCGTCCTATTTTATCTGAAACTATACCTATTGGTACCATTGTGATAGCTGTTGCTATACCTGCGATAGTTAGTAACATTCCAATATCGAACTCATTTAGACCAAGATTATTTCCTGAAAAAAGAGGCACAAGAGTACTTCTAACTCCTGTTCGTATAAAGAATAATGAAAAAATTGATGGAAGAACGGGAATAAATTTCAAATCTTTTAAACTATACCATGCTTGGTGATAAAGTTCTTGCATTTTAATGTGCTTATCATTATTCTTATCATTTACATGGGGTAAAATAAGTGTAGGTATGATCCCACTAGCGGATATAATAGCATATGCAAAGAATGGAGCAGTAATCCCATAATTATTTGCGATGTATCCTCCAAAACTCGGTCCAAAAATTGCTCCTAATAATAAAAATCCGGAATAAATACTCATTAAAAATCCCCTTCTTTCGGGGCTTGCTACCAATGCAATAAATATAGTTGCAGTTGTTACATAAATCGCAGAACCAAATCCCTCAATAATTCGAGCAATTAGTAATACCCAATAATTTTGAGCTAATCCCGCCATGATTGATGATATTGATACAAGCAGTAATCCCATTATCATTAAGCTCTTTTTATCATATTTTTGAGCTAAAAATCCTGCAGGTAAATCAATAAGCATACGAGCTATACCAAAAGCTGCTACAACAAGTCCAACGAGCGTATAATTAACATTAAATGTTTCAGCATAAGAAGGTAATATTGGAGCTATAACACTCAATCCCAATAACACAAGAAATGTAACGACCGAAAGATTTAACGTGGTAATTATGTCTTTTTTTATTAATATCTCCTTTTATGGTAAATATTTATGAAATAGATATTTAGTAAAAAAATTTTATTCTTTAATATTCATTGAAATATTTAACCATAATGTTTTTCTTCTTCTGCTTCACTCTCAATAGCATCCTTTTCAATATCCCGCCCTTCCCATTTTTCACTCAAAATTTCTTTATAATATTCATGTTGGATTATTAAATTCATGATTTCTGTTGTTCCCGTCCAGATTTCTCCAATTCTGGCATCTCTTAATAATCTTTCAATAGGATAGACATTTGTATAACCAATTCCTCCTAAAATCTGCATTGAATTATTAATAATTTTCCAACATGACTTAGTTGAAAACTTTTTCGATTCAGATACAAACCTTCGTTGTAGCGCTGGTGGTGCACTAGCATCAATACTTTTTGCTGTATTATACACTATCGCTCGTGTGGCATCAAGTAATGTTATGCTGTCTGCAATCAAAAAATTCACTCCTTCAAAATTTCTTATAGTTTGACCAAATGCTTTTCTTTTAGAACTATATTTTGTTGCAATTCTTAAACAAGCACGAGCTAGTCCTAAAAATCCTGAAGCGGTAGTTAATCGTTCTGGAACCATCATTTGATAAAAAATTCTTCCCCCCGCTCCCACTTCTGAAATTATATTTTCTTTTGGAACTTTAACATTATTAAACTTTATTCTTCCAGCACCACCCCCTCTAGTTCCAAGAATTCCATAGATATATTCAGTATTAACACCTTCAGTTCTATCGACAATGAATAAACTTAAGGTTTTGTGAGGATCTGCTTTTGGATCTGAATCAGTTTTTGCATACACTAAAAAGAAATCAGCTCCTTCAGCCCCAACAACAAATCGTTTCTCTCCATTCAAAATATAATGATCCCCCTCTCTAATAGCTGTACAAGTAGCTCCAAAGAAGTCTGAGCCTCCTCTTGGTTCGGTTAATGCTTCAGCCGTAAATTTTTTTCCCTCACACATTGGTTTAAGATAATTTTGCTTTTGTTCTTCTGTACCAAATATATTTAATGCCTCTCCGCAAATACTAGGTAAAGAGAATAAACAAGCAAGTGAACTGCCTAATACCCCTATTTCTTCCTGAGCTATAACTTCACTTTCCCAATTCAAACCTCGTCCTCCGTATTTTCTTGGGAATCTTATTCCTATTAAATTTTGTTCAGCTAATGCATGAAGCCATTCAGAAGGATATTGTATCTCATCTTTATCCATCTTTTTTAATAATGAAGGTGTAACTGCATTTTTTACAAATGTTCGAACCTCTTCTCTAAACTTTTTGTTTTCATCAGTTAGTAAATAATCATACATTTTAAAAACTCAAATATTAATTGTTTTTGAATTTAAATAATAATAGATTCAATAAAAATCATAATTTGATTTAAATTTAATTCATCTACTTTTTAACAAAATTCATAGTTCCATTGAAGTTCAACAATAAAAACTATAAAAGTACGAATTTATTTATCTTAAACGTTGTATAGCAGTTATATGATATTTTTGAAATCAACACTCTCTCTATTAATATCTTAAACATTGTAATAAATCTCTTATGTTTGCTAAATTTAAAAATTTATATAAGGAATATCCAAATGCATTTAAAGTGCTTACTTTAGCTACTTTCATTGATATGTTGGGAAGCTTCTTATTGTTTCCATTTTATTCATTGTATATAATTTCTCATTTTGGAGTTACAATGGTAGAAGTAGGATATTTACTCGCAATCAACTCCGTAGGAAATATTTTTGGTGGTCTAATTGGAGGAGCCTTAGCTGATAAATATGGTCGTCGAGCAATGATCCTTCTTGGTTTAATTGTAAGTGGGATAGGAAACATTATGCTAGGTTTAGTTAACAGTCTATACATTTTTTATATTATTGCGGGGTTTTTAGGTTTTATTGGCAGTTTTGGAGGTCCTGCACGACAAGCAATGGTAGCAGATTTACTTCCAAAAGAAAAGCAAGCAGAAGGATTTGGAATTTTACGAGTTGCGTTTAATCTTTCAGCAGTGATAGGTCCTCTTCTTGGTGGATTTTTAGCTACTAGATCCTTTATGTTACTATTTATTTTGGATGCTGTTAGTAGTATTATTACTGCTTTTATTGTATATTATGTTATTCCCGAGACAAAACCTCAATTAAAAAAAGCTGAATCAGAAGATACAATTATGAAAACTCTCATTGGATATAGAGATGTTCTAAAAGATTGGAAATATATATTATTTCTTTCTATATCTGCAATAACAGTATTAGTGTATATGCAAATGAATAGTACTCTGGCTGTATTCTTACAGACTGTTTTTGGATTTTCTGAGCTAGGTTGGGGTTTATTGTTAAGTATGAATGCTGCTATGGTAGTATTTTTTCAATTTTGGATAACTAGAAGGATTTCAAAATATTCTCCGATGAAAGTGATGGCTTTTGGAACCATTTTTCTTATGATAGGTTTTGGGATGTACGGTTTTATTAGTCAAGTATACTTATTTTTCATTGCTATGGCTATAATCACAGTAGGAGAAATGATTGTTTTTCCTACTGGACAAAGTTCTGCTGCATCTTTTGCAACAGAAGATAAACGAGGGCGTTATATGGCAATCTATGGTTTTCAATGGATGATCCCGAATATGTTTGGAGCTTTAGGTGCTGGAGTTATTATGGTGCATATTGGACCAAATTGGGTATGGTATATCGCTGGAATTCTTTCTTTAATTTCAACATTTGGATTTTGGTCACTCCATGGAATTACCAAGGATTTGTTCAAAGAAGAGAAAGTGCCTATTGAAGAAGAAGTACTTGAATATAGTGTCTCTTCGCTCGAATGAGAAACAGTTTTTTTTAATATTTAATAATTAAATGGGTAATAACTAATTTAAATCAAAAATTTTGGCTAAAGATCGTGAAACACCTCTTTCACGACATACTATATATATAAGAATATTACAATCTAATAAAAAAATAAAAAATTGTAGTTAAATTTCAAAAATTTCTTTTGCTTTTTGCTCAATAATTTCGTTTGAAACTAAATCCCATATTTCTGCATAATAAAAATCTTTATCATTTTTGACGATTATAGGAATCCCTTCAACACATGCACTCATATCACAATAGAGTGCATTGAAAGTTGGATTTTCCATAATGGGATCATTAAAATCCTCAGGATCTTGATAATCTAGGATAATATAGTCAATATCTTTATCATCAAGCCATTCCTTAAGTTTATTGCAGAAAAAGCAATCTTTTTTAGTGATTATCTTAAATTTTGCCATAAACAAATTTGTTTAAATTAATTTTTAAACATTTTTACTATATAATATGTGTTTGAATTGAAATAACAGAATAGTGATAATTAAGATTCAATTTCAAATATAATTTTGAGATACTCGTATTTTGAATTAAGTAATTTCAATACTTTTTGAGCAAATCTTCTGAGGTTTTCTGCTTGAATTTGCTTTTCATCTACCTGTTCAAGTAAAAATTCATGAATCATATTTCTTGTATCATTAGGTCCATTTTCTTTCAGATATTTCATCCAATGAATTGACATTTTACATATTCTTTCTATTCTCTCAACAGGATACTCATTATCATTAAATATTCTTTCATGATATTTATTAATGGCATTACTAACTCTTTCCAAGTAATCTGCAGTACCTACTGAATATCTACATAAACTAATTAGATTCGAAGTAATTCTTGAATTTCTTGTATTCGTTGCTGCCTCAAAAGATTCCCAAGTATCACTCCATTCTTCGCTTTTTCCGTCTACAAGATCAGCATTATGTAAGGCTACATTCATGATATCACTAAGATCAACATCATGACCTCTTTTTAGCTTTTTATTAAATATTTCCTTTAACCCAGTTCCTTCAAGATAGCTTCCCGCCCCAAAGTCAAGTAACTGATTTAAATTATTAGCAGCACATAGTGCTTCATATCTTACCTCACCAGTATTAGGATTATTCCATTGAACTTGTTTTTCAAATTCACCAGTTTCTTTGTTTTTTATCCAACCACATTCTTTCAATGCATGATCTAAAACACCTACTTCGAAGCACCAAAAATCAATATCATCAGTAAAACGTTTTCTTCTCCAATCTCTTGAAGTATATTTACTTAGGTACAATTTGAGAGTGCCTCGTATTATTGCTTTTTTTCCATTTCTTAACGCCTTTTTAGCACTACTACAATATGGATTATTGGAATCTTTAGAACAACTATTAATATGGTTTAACACTTTCCTAGCTTCACCTGCAACAATATCACAAGGAATTTTTCCATCAGAAGGATAATTTCTTGATCCTCCATCTAAATACTTTTCAAATAACTCTAAATCATCATTAGGTATCTGGTACCAAGGATTAGTGAACATAAGTTTAGTAAATACATAATGAGTAAAACTATTTTCATCAATTTTACTTTTTTCAACCAATGGAGATACATTCCTTAGATTATCTCCTTTTTGTATTGCATCAGCTTTTATGTCCCATATAGAGGTCATACGAGAATATATATAGAGAGCAACTTTTAAAAATTATTAATTTAAAATATAAAAATAGTATTTAAACATCGACACTATTGGTAGTATATGAGTAATTTTTTCAAAATCTATACTTTAACTCCTTGGGATTCATTAAATTCAGATAAGCTTACAGAAGTGAAATTGCTTTCCTTGAAAAATATTTTTAACACATTTCCCGTAGTTGAGCCAGAGTTTTTTGATGATATACTTTCAAATCTCTATAAAAATAAGCATTATTCATGGGTTGAAAGCATAAAAAGAATAATTGGCCCTAATGCTGAAGATTATGATATAAAACCATGGAATTTCCTTTGGGGGATGGATACTGATAGAAGAATCTACCAACTCCTAATGCAAAAAACAGAAGAAAAAGCTATTTTAGTTGCTATAGCACCTCCAGAATTAGCGAAGTTGTTTATTCAATATAAGAAAAAGGCTATAATAAAAATATTATCCTTACTAAATACTCCTAGCATGATGAGATTTTTGACAATACTAGCACCGAAAGGAAATTCTATTGCTGAAGAACCCCAGTTATTCCAAGTAAATAAAAGTGATTTAGATAAATTGAAATTTCAAAATATACTTAAACAGATGCCAAATATTAAAGGACAATGGTTTCCCGAGTATTCACCTCGTTGCCCTAACTGTAATAGGGTAATTAAACAAATAAAAGGTTTTAATTTAGCATTTCTGGAATTTACATGCCCATTCTGTGGGTATAAAAAAAAATAGTTAAATCTGAAATTTTTATTAAAATCCTTTATAATGATTTTTATTAGATTATTGGATATATATCATAATATTAATATTAAAAATAAAAGAATATATCTCAATTATGTATGTAGCAGCACTAGATTTAGGAACTACTGGGTGCAGAACCTTTATTTTTGATTTATCCGGTACGATAATCGCTAGTGACTATCAAGAATGGCAAAGTTTTTACCCTTCTCCATCATTTGTAGAGCAAGATGCTAATATTTGGTGGAATTCAATTAAAATAACTATAGAAAACGCAATAAAAAAGAGTGGTATTGATAAAGCGGATATTGTAAGTCTATCAGTGACTAATCAAAGAGAGACAATTGTACCAGTTGATAAAGAAGGTAATCCACTTCATAATGCATTAGTTTGGCAAGATAGGCGTACTATAGATCAAGTCGAATATATCAAAAACAAAATTGGTATAGATAAAATATACAAAACAACAGGATTAACCATTGATCCTTATTTCTCAGCAACAAAAATTCTTTGGTTTAAAGATGAAAAACCAGAGATTTATCAGAAAACTCATAAGTTTTTGCTTGTTTCTGATTTTATTATTCACAAATTAACAGGTAATTTTATCACTGATTTTTCAAATGCTTCCCGAACAATGTTATTTGATATTAATACTTTAAAATATTCTGAAGATATTGCTTCTGAATTGGA
Source organism: Promethearchaeota archaeon (assembly GCA_048938855.1). Taxonomy (GTDB): domain Archaea; phylum Asgardarchaeota; class Lokiarchaeia; order Sigyniarchaeales; family SOKP01; genus Loki-b32. The sequence continues at coordinate 137,049 of JBHLLT010000006.1, read as the reverse complement.
AATAGATTTAGATAAAATGCCAGATGCCTTGAAAAGTGGTGTAGATATTGGAGAAATTGAAACAGAAGACACATTATTTGATAAAAAAACTTTAGTTATAACAGGTGCTGGAGATCAGCAATCTGCTGCATTAGGAGTTGGAGTAGTATCTCCAGGTGACATTAAATGCACAACTGGAACTGGAAGTTTTATTTTAGCATATTTATCTCAACCAAATTTTGACCCAATGAAACGAGTATTATGCAGTTGTCATGCTGTTCCAGGTGTATGGGTACAAGAAGCAAGTATTTTTACAAGTGGGGCTGTATTAAGGTGGTTTAGAGATCAAATAGGACATGAAGAATGTAGTATGGCACAAGAAGGTCAAGATCCTTATGACATAATAACAGCTGAAGCAAAAAAATCCACTATTGGGGCCAATGGATTACTATTGATACCGCACTTTATTGGGGCGGGAGCTCCACACTGGAATCCGCATGCAAAGGGGATTATATTCGGATTAGCTTTAGGACATGAACGTAAGGATCTTTATAGAGCGGTACTTGAGGGTGTAGCCTATGAGATAAGAAAAAATGTAGAAGTTTTCGAGGAATTAGGCATTGAACCAAAAGAGTTAATGTTAACGGGTGGAGGTGCACGCTCTGATTTATGGAATCAAATTTATGCTGATGTTCTAGGAATAACATGTGTCAGAAATATTGTAGAAGAAGCAACTTCTTTAGGAGTTGCTATTTTAGCTGCGTCAGGAGCAGGAATTTTTCCTGATATTGCAAAAGCCGCAGAAAATTTATGTAAAGTTGATAAGAAATGGCTTCCTAACAACGAACGGCACAATTTATATGAAAAGTATTATAGATTCTCTTATGATATGTATGAAATGATTAATTCAAGAAATATGTATAAGAAACTCGATATGTTAAATCAAAACAAAGATTCGGCTTAAATGAAGAAAATATTTAGTAATAAACAATTTTATATAGTTTAAATGTTATTTTTTCTATAATTAAAACAACTTACAGAGAATAAAAACAACAAAGTGAATGAAATGGAAAGTGAATCTTCAAGTATAACTAGTGAGTATAGAAAAAGTCAGAAAATTATAGCTTTAGTATTCTTTATTATAATAGTTATTGCAACCATAGTTTCACTAGGAGGAGTTGTTTGGACTATTGCGGATTTTTTTATCGGAACAACTGGTAAATTGGAACAATTTTTAGCACTCAATCTAGGATGGCAGATAGCTATCGTTGGGGGGCTTTTAGCAGGTTTGTTTTTTTTGCTAGTTTTCTTCTTTGGATTATTCAAAAAGACTTCAAGGTCCTTGATCCATTTTATATATAAAAAGAGGGAGCTTGAAGAACGATATAAAAATCGTATAAATGTTAAAATTGCAGCATGGGGGTTATTAATCAGTTTAATTGGCATTATTGGGGGTGCGATTTTTGCAATTTTGTGGGACATTTTTACTAGTGGTACTGGAGACCCCTCATTTATTCTTACTTTATTAGGAAGTACAGGCCCTCGAGTGCTATTTATGGGGATAGGACTGTTTATGTTGGTTGGAATAACGTTAGGACTTATTTACTTCTGGCGTAATGGTTATTACCTTATATTAAAATTACTGGGTGGATTAGAGAAAGAAAAGCAGAAATAATAATTCTTGAAGATTTTCTTTAATCTTTATTGATTAAATTAGAAATCTTAAGCTCTTCTATTTTTTTTATATAATTATTTTCTCTAATAAATTCAAATCAATATTTTAATCGATCCTATAACGCCAATTTGAAATTATGGCTATTAAAGTTGGAACTGTTTTTAATTATTTACAATTACCTAATGTATCTAAGTTCCCTTTTGTAATAAATAAAAGACAAGATAATATTTTTATTCAAAAAGGATTATTTGTCTATACAAAATCTAATGAAGGTTATTTAATTGGTATTATTGAAGAAATTATTTTATTGAACGAGTACTTTACTGATGCTTTAACAATCAAAGCATATAATAACAATAATAATCCAAATATCTTAAAAGGACTCTTTCCAAGTGAAGATTTTGAATTTGCAATAGCTATTGTGAAATGCTTGGGACTAATTAAATTCACAGAGAAAGATTCTAAAGAAATTGATAAAGTTCAACGAATGACATATCCAGCAAGCCCTGGAAAGGGCGTATATATGGTGGAGGAGGATATCCTTTTTAAATTTCTTGGATTTGACGTTAATTATGGATTAGATCTTGGTCAGGTAAAAGTTACTAGTTCCAAAGCGAAAATTAACATGAACAGATTGCTAAATAAACATTTTGCTATTCTTTCAATTTCTGGGGGTGGTAAGAGTTATCTTACTTCCGTTCTTATTGAAGAATTATTATCTCGAAATATGGATCTTGGGACTCCAGCTATTATATTATTCGATGTACATGGGGAATATACCTATTTAAAAGATATTCCTGAATTTAAGAAAAAAATAAATATACATGATATTTCGTATTTCCAAATTGGAATTCCTAAATTGTCAGTTTATTCCTTTAAGAAATACCAAGAGCAAATTTCATATGTTCAAATAAGAGAACTAACGAAATATATAAAGAAATTGAAAAGGGATAAAAATCTAAAGAACAATTATACTTTAAATGATATAATTGAACAGATCGAAAATGATACAGAGGGTAATCGTAGTACAAAACAAGCTTTGGTTGGTTGGTTATCAGAATTAAAACGACTTACTTTATTTGGCTCTCAAGAAAATCCAATCTTAAACAATATCGTTAATAAACAGCAATTAACTATTTTTAACTTTCAAAAAGAGATTAGTATTCGAAAAAAACAAATTATTGTTGATTACATATGTAATCGATTGTTTGACCTTCGGAGAATGAATAATGTACCCCCATTTTTGCTTATTGTAGAGGAAGCACATCAATTTTGTCCGGAAGCCGCCCACGCTAATGCAATTTCAAAATCTGTAATTGAAATGATTGCTAGAGAAGGAAGGAAATTTATGGCTTGTTTATGCTTAATTAGTCAGAGACCAAAGAAATTAAGTACTACTGCTTTATCACAATGCAATTCTAAACTAGTCTTAAACATAAAAAATCCTTATGATTTAAAACATTTAATGGATAGTTCCGAAGCAATTACTAAGGAATATACGAGTATGATCTCTAGTTTAGGAGTAGGAGAAATGTTACTAATGGGGAATGCTATAAATTACCCAATTTTTATTGATGTTAGAGAAAGAAATTTCAAATCTAAAAGTGAAGAAGTATCATTAGCACAAATTTGCTTAAATTGGCAAAATAAAGAATTAAAGTAGTTCAGAGGTTAATTCTTCTCTGATTGTAGAATTATTCTTATTAAGAACTATCATTTTTTTATTTTTAGAAACACGGAAAACGTTTATAACTCCTATACTCTCTAATTTCATAAAGAGTTCCTCTAATAATAATGAATTTACAAATGGGAATTCTTTTTTAAGAAGTTCTTCAAGCCTTTTATCTAAAATTTCTCCTTTGTTTTTGATCAGTATATCAATGACCGAATTCAATATTGGCTTCTGGTTCCATCTATGACTCTCTATAATTATTCACCTTAAATGGATTTAATTTATATTATCTGTAATATGTAATTAAGTTTATGAATTTTATACAAACAATCTATCTTCCTTAGATTCTTCAATTCTCCTACTTTTCAATTTCGCGCCAAATTTTTCGTACCATTCTAATATTTCATCCGTTAATGTTGGATTAACTATTTTTCTCGCTTCTTTAAAATGGTCTAGTGATACTTTTCGGGCTCTCATATTTTCTCTTAAAGCAATCATAGCTGCTTCACGGCACCATGTTTCAATATCAGCTCCAGAGAATCCATCTATCATATTATTTAGATTCTCTAAAGTTATATTACTTGCCAATGGCATTTCTTTAGTGAAGATTTTTAAAATTTCAAACCTTCCTTGTTTATCTGGTTGGGGCACTAACAATAATCGATCAATTCTCCCAGGCCTAATTAGTGCGGGATCTAAGATGTCAGGTCTATTAGTAGCTGCAATTACAACAATATCTTTCATTACTTCAAGTCCATCTAGTTCCGTTAAAAATTGAGATAAAACCTTTTCCGTAACACCTGAATCTGATGTATGTCTTCCTCTACTTGGAGCAATTGAATCAAATTCATCAAAAAAGATTATACAAGGAGATGCCATTTTAGCTTTACGGAAGATCTCCCTAATTGCTTTCTCTGATTCTCCTACCCATTTAGATAGGAGTTCTGGACCTTTTATTGATATAAAATTGGCTTTACTTTCGGTTGCCACAGCTCTCGCTAATAAAGTCTTACCACAGCCAGGTGGACCATAAAGAAGAATTCCCTTTGGAGGTGTTATTCCCATACGACTAAATATTGATGGATTTGATATTGGCCATTCTACTGCCTCGATTAATTGTTGTTTTAAAGCATCCAAACCACCTACTTTATCCCAGGGGACATTTGGAACCTCGACAAACACCTCTCGTATTCCAGAAGGCAAAACTTCTTTTAAAGCATCTTCAAAATCTTCTTGAGTAACTTCAATTTGTTCTAATAATTCTGGATCAATAATCTCAGACTCTAGATCTATTTTAGGTAGATATCTCCTCAAAGCTGACATTGCTGCTTCTCGACAAACTGCTGAAATGTCTGCTCCTACGAATCCGTGAGTTATTACGGAAAATTCTTTTAAAGATATTTTCTTATCAAGTGGCATATTTCGCGTATGTATCTGAAATATTTCTCTTCTACCTTTTTCATTTGGGACTTTTATCTCTATTTCTCGATCGAACCTTCCTGGGCGTCTCAATGCGGAATCTAGACTATTCGGTCTATTAGTTGCTCCTATTACTATTACTTTTCCTCTACCATGTAAACCATCCATTAACGCTAATAACTGAGCTACAACCCTACGTTCTACTTCTCCTGTAACTGTCTCTCTTTTTGGGGCAATAGCATCTATTTCATCTATAAAAATTATAGCAGGACTCTTTTCTTCAGCTTCAATAAATATTTTCCTTAATTTCTTTTCGGATTCCCCATAAAATTTACTCATAATTTCTGGACCATTTATCGAGATAAAATGAGCCTCACTTTCATTAGCCACTGCCCTTGCTAATAAAGTTTTTCCACAACCAGGTGGTCCTCTTAAAAGCACTCCTTTTGGAGGATCAATTCCCAAACGTTTAAATAATGAGGGATGTCGTAGAGGAAGCTCCACCATTTCTCTTACTCTTTGGATTTCTTTATCTAATCCCCCTACATCTTCATATGTAATATATGTAAGCCCTTTTTCTTCTTCTTCAATAATCCTATCGCTTAAATTGAGAATTGTATCTTGTTTAATTACACAAATTCCTTTAGGCCTTATACTTATAACTTTAAAAGTAATTTCTCTGCTAATTCCAATGGAAATAAAAATATAATCGTCCATCGTAATAGGATAATTATTTAATTTTCTTTTTACAAAACTTTCAAGTCGAGGATCAATTTTTATTGAAAAGTTTGAGGGAGCTAATACAACGTGTTGCGCAGTCTCCGCTTTCACCTTTCGAATTTCAATAGTATCATCTATTCTAGAGCCTGTATTTTTTTGCAGTCTAGAATCAACACGCACAATTCCTAATCCGTTATCTTGAGGATAACTGGGCCATGCTATTCCGGCGCTTTCCTTCTTACCAACAACAGATATTACATCTCCAGTCTGAATATTTAGTTTTTCCATTGTTTTTGGGTCAATCCGTATAATATTGCGTCCTATATCCCTTTTCTTGGCCTTTTGAACACGTAGGGTTACGCTTGGTGTTTCATCATCATTCTCCTCACTATTATTCCCTTTTGATGACATGATATATCGATTTTTTCATAATTTTATAATTCAAATATATTGAAATATTGATTTCGTAAAAATTTTTACTTTTTTTGATAAAGCATTTATTTAAAAAAATCATCTAATGAAACTTGAACTTTTGAAGAATCCAATTTTCTCAACCTTTCTAAAGCATTCTCAACCCTCTGGCGTGAAAAATTATGTTGTTCAATTAATAATTCTTCCAGGTTTTCAAAATCGATTTTTTTTGGTTTTGGTATTTTATAATCTTTTTTAACATCAGGGTTTAAAAAAATTTCTTTAATTTGGGTAGCTAGATCTAAGTTTAATGTGATCTCATTTCCCCCTATCTTAACTCGATTTTTTAGTATGTTTTCTATAGTATTATATTTTCGAATCAAATCTAATGCTGTTTTTTGGCCAATTCCTTTAATGCCTTGAAAAAAATCAGTCCCAATCAATATTCCCATTTCAATTAATTGTTCTCTTGTTATTCCCAGATTATCTAAAAATTTCTGTAGTGACACATATTCTATATCTAATGTAACAGTGGTATCTCTAACCTTTCTACTTCGACTTACGGCGAAATTTCTTATTAATCTCTCTCCCCCAAATAATAAAGTATCATAATCTTGAGAAGCACAAGCCCATGCATCTCCTTGTTCTACTAAAAAGGCAGATTGAGCTTCTCCTTCAGAGTTTGCTTGAACTATTGGCATTCCCATAAATTCAATTAATTTTTTACTCTCTTCAATCATTCCCGAATCTAATGTAGATGTAAATTGAGCAAACTTTTTAGCTTGTTGAAAATCCTCGTCATCTTGGGCTTTAATCATTTTTTCTTTAGCTTCAACTTTTATTTTCTTCCTTTCCATTATTGTATCCATTTTTAACTCAGAGGGAGTACCATCAAAAACATAAATTGGTTTGATATTATGTTCTAGAAAGTTGATAGACCTATAAAAAAGTCCAGAGAGATGTGATGTGACATTTCCTTGATAATCTTTCAAGGGTGTTCCATCTCTTTGTCTAATGATTGCTAAAAATTGATAAATAGTGTTGAAACTGTCGATCGCAATACTTTTTTTAAACAGACTTTCAAACGTGATAGTTCTCTTAACTTCATTTACTAATTCATTAATTTTAACGCCCATTCTTTTTTATTCCCTATTGACTACAAATATTTTTGATACAAATTATATAATTACCACTATTATATTATATTATTTCTTTGGTCGTCTTTTTAGTTTTTTTCCGCAAATTTCACAAGTTTTATTCAAGTCTTCAGCTCTATAGAGTTTTTTGCAATAAGGGCAATAAATTTCCCAAATAATCTTAGACTCAATACCTTTTTTAAATAAAGATGAAAATGGTATGTGAAGCTCTGAACAGACATTTTCAATAGAATAATCATTACTATAAAGTATCATATCTTCTCCTCGTTTCTCAAATAACTCCAAGCTTATAGCTAAAAGCTCCTTATCTGCATCTGATAACGCATTATAATCTCCTGTAAGTTTTGATACCTTTTTTACTCTATCAATAAATCTTTCTTTAGGAACTTCTATTTTTAATTTTTTTGTTTCAATTGCAGCATTGATTTTATTTAAAATATTTCTATTTTTTTCTTTAAATTTCCTTAAATTTACTTCTTCAATTATAGAATTCGTAGTATAAATTATCCCTTCGATCAGATTAAAATCTATTCCAGATAAGAAGATATTAGTATCAAAAATATAAATCGCTGCTTTTTCATTCATGGGATTTTTCTTCGAATTGAAATTATTAGAAAGCTCCTATAATTTTTATCTTTAAACATTATAATTCAGGAGAATCATCAAGAGGCACTCGTTTTAGTGTACCAATAATTTTCTTTTTCAACCGAGTATAATAGCTTCCAGAAAACCGAATAAATTGATTTTGAGAATTAGCTTTACGAATTCTTATCTTAGTATTAGGTGCAATTCTCCTAATAATTTGTTGTCCATCTATTACGATTTTTGCATCTAATCGTGGTCTTAATAACTGAATTTCAATTTCGGAATCAATTGGTACGATTAACGGCTTTAAACCAGATCTTGCAAAACTGTTTAAAGGAGTTATTTGCATTGTTTCGATATTAGGATTTATAATTGCTCCGCCGGCACTTAAGTTGTACGCTGTAGATCCAGTTGGTGTTGAAATTATCACTCCATCTAAATAACTCCTATTTAGAAATACTCCATCTATTCTAATTGAAACTTGTAAAACCTTGGAACTTTTTGTAGATACAATTAAGACTTCATTCAAAGCATTACTCAGTTTAATTTCTCCTGAATTTTTAGCAATAAAAGCAGTAATTTTAGAACAAGTTTCAAGTTCAAATTCCCCATTTAGAATCTTTGTTAAATCTTTAAATATTGTTCTCCCACTTGATTCATCTAGAAATCCTATAGAACCTACATTAACTCCTAAAATAGGAGGAGGATTTTGTTGAGGTAATGTACTTGCGACGCGTAAGATTGAACCGTCCCCTCCAACAATTATTATGAACTTAATATTATCAGAATTCATTTCACCTAAATCCATACTATTATGTGGAAAAATTTTTGGAGCGATTCTTGTTTCCAAATAAACTATCTCCCCCTTTTGAACTAAAAATTCAAAAAGTCTTCTTGTTAGTTTAATTGCTCTTTCTGAATCCAACCTACAAGCTAAAGCTATTGGTTTTTTTTCCATAACCCAATGATTTACTTAATATACATTTGAAATAATCTAAAAAAATAATGGATATTAAAATTGATGATTGAACTGAACTACGAAGATTAACTGCCGAAAACTCTGTTAATAAGAGTTTTTCCAGCAAGTTGCCAATATTCTACTTGTGTTGCTGAGATTTGACTCGGATTACCTTGAAGTTCCTTTAATTTTTTTCTTAAGTCCTCATCTTGAGGCCAATCAACATCTATAGATTCGTATGTTTCTAAATCCATGATATTGATTGAGATATCTTCAATAAAGTTTATTTGAGCGTTCCCTTTGATAATATCGGGAATATCAACCATGTGACCACTCGGTATTGTGAGTGAGCGTTTGTTATTGTCAAACATACCAACACACACTACTCTCACTTTAGCATGGCCATGTTTTCCACTTTTAGATCGTTCTGTACTTTTTATAACACATGGTTCATCATCAACCATGATATATTGTCCAGTTTTTAATTTTTGTATCTCTGTTCTTCTTATAGACAATTACATTTACACCTTTGTTTGTATTTTTCAATCCAAATATTTTTAATTTTGACATTTCTTTTAATTTATGATATATTATATTTTTTCCAAAAAAAATATTAGTTTTTACCTACTATTTCAAATATTTTAGAAAAATTTAATACTGTTTTATTATGGTTTTAGAGAAGCTAGGACGGTCATTAGATAGTGCACTTAGAAAGATTAGACGCCTTCCATCAGTAGATAAAGAAGCGATTAATGCTCTGATCCAAGAATTACAAAGAGCTCTGCTAGGATCTGATGTAAAAGTGGAACTAGTGTTTGAGATGACAGAAAATATCAGAAAAGAAGCAATGAATACAAAACTTCAGAAAGCACGAAGAAAAGATTTTGTGATAAAATTAATTCACGATGAACTTATTAAATTACTTGGAGGTAAACCAGCACCAATAAGAATAAAACCAGGAAAAAAAAATGTAATATTACTCGTAGGGATCCAAGGTTCGGGTAAAACAACAACAATCGCAAAATTAGCAAAATATTATAAAAGTAAAGGATATAAAATCGCAGCTTTAACAACTGATACTTGGCGTCCTGGCGCTTATGAACAATTGGAACAATTATCAGAACAAGTAGGTGTCAAATGTTATGGAAATCCTAATGAAAAAAATGCAATTAAGATAGCAATTCAAGAAACTAAAAAGGCAATGAATGATGGAAATGATATTATCATTGTAGATACAGCTGGAAGGCATAAAGAAGAAAAAGAATTGATGAAAGAAATGGCGGTTCTTGAGCAGAAATTAAAACCAAATGAGATAATTCTAGTAATTGATGGTACTCTTGGTCAACAAGCATTTAATCAAGCTGAAGCATTTGCTCAAACCACTACTCTGGGGTCCATTATTGTCACGAAATTAGATGGTACAGCAAAAGGTGGTGGTGCATTATCTGCGTGTGCTGCTTCTGGTGTGGGAATTAGATTTATAGGAGTTGGTGAGAAAATTGATGATTTTGAAGAATTTCAATCATCTAAATTTGTAGGTACATTACTAGGTATTCCCGATATTGAATCCTTAGTGCAGAAGGTACAAGAAGCTGAAGTTGATATTGAACCAGAAATGGTTAAAAGAATGATGCATGGGAAATTTACTCTCGATGATTTATATTTGCAATTGAAAAGTATTAAAAAAGTGGGAAAATTTAAGCAAATTTTATCAATGATGGGTGGTGGTAACATCCCAGACGCTTTAAAAGAAGATGCTGAGTCTAATTTAGCAAAATGGGAAGTCGTTCTTAATTCAATGACACAGGAAGAAAAAGATAATCCAAAAATCATTAAAAAAGCTCGAAAAAGACGAATAGCTATTGGAAGTGGTACCCAATACTCAATTATTAATAAAATGCTCGATCAGTACAATCAAATGAAGAAATTTATGAAGCGATTTCTTCAAATGCAGAAAAAAGGAAAGGGGATGCCAGGAATGCCAGGACTTCCGGGCGGAAAAGCAGCAGCGGATTTTATGAAAAGATTAGGCAAATTTTAAATTAACTTTCCAATATAACAAAAATTGAGTATATTGGTTAATTTCTTAATGCTTTTGGAAAATATCGTTCATTACTCAAAAAAAGATATTGATAGAGGTAATACCCCACCTATAGTTTATAAAATATGTTCATCTCTAAGAGAAGCATTTTGTTTATCCTATACGATAAGAAAAGAAAACAACTGTTATCTATATTTTCAAAAAGAGCATCTTTTAATTAAATTTGAAGGTGAATCCTTACGCTTTTTAGGTCCTGATGAGAGATCTCAGGCATTATTACTGGAAAAAGCATTAAATAAATTGAATGAAAAAAAAAGTTACCAAGACAATTGGACAAAATCAACTCCCGGAATTTACGGTAAAACATTTTCAAGCAATAATGAATTCATTAACTTCTTTAATTCAATATCTAATGGGAAGAATAACCTTTTACTCGATGATTGGCAAAATATTGAAAAGGATAATGATTTAATTTACATTGATAAATTAACCTGTCCTATCGATGAATTGGATTTTTATATCATTCCATTGTGTAGTATTCATAATGGAATTAAGAACATCATTAAACTATTCAAAGGATTAGAAAAAATTAGAATTATTCAACTTTCAATTGTTAAAACAATAGAAGATAAAATTTTATATATTAATTTTCGAAAAGATCAACAAGGATCCTTATGATTTTAAAAAACGCTAAAATTTATTCTGAAGGATTAATACATAAAGGAATTATACGCATTACTAAGGGTGTTATAACTGATATTAAATTCGATCCAAAGGATAAAGATTTAAAGAAGTTTTCTAAAAAAAATCAAGATGGAAGTGAAATCAACTGTGAAAATAAATTAATTTTACCTGGGATAATAGACATTCATTCACATTTGCGAGATATGGGTCAAAGCGAAAAAGAGACTTTTCTGACTGGAACCCAAGCAGCTGCTTATTCGGGAATAACAACAGTTTTCAATATGCCTAATACAAAACCTCCTGCGATCACGTCAGAACAAATAAAATTATGGATGGAAACAGCCAATAATAACATTTATGTTGATGTTGGATTTATAGCTGGGGTTCCTAAGGATTTTAATGAAGATGAGATTATGAAAATCCTAAAATTAGGAGTTCATGGATTTAAAATTTACCCTCTCAACTCTATTAATGATGTTGATTGGAAGGATTCAAAAAACCTTCAAAAGCTTCTTAGTATCTCTTCAAAATTTCAAATTCCTATTTTTATACATGCCTCTTATCCCCTAAGTCAAGAAGAAAAAGAAGCAATAAGTCAACCAACTAAAAAAACATCTCTACAATACCACAATAAAGTTGATCCAATTCAATCAGAAGAAAAATATGTCAATTTTGTAATTGAAAACTATAAAAAATTTATAATTGCTAATGAACTAAAGCCCAATTTTTATCCAAAAATTCATTTTTGTCATATAAGTTGTATTGAAAGCTATTTAGCAATTAAAAGAACACAATTATCAAATCATAACCTAAAAATTAGCTTTGAAGTTACTCCACATCATTTACTTCTTTCTAATAAAATTAATTTAAGTAATGAGAATTTTGGGAAGGTTTTACCTCCTTTAAGACAAGAAGAACATCCTAAATTTTTATTTAATGAATTAAAGGAAGGTAAAATTGAATTAATAGGGACTGATCATGCACCACATACATTAGAAGAGAAATCTCAAGAATATTTTCAGACTCCTTCAGGATTTCCAGGTTTTGAAACATATCCATTATTATTTCTTAGCAAAGTATTTAATTTTCAACTCTCGTTAGAAAGATTTGTGAAGGTAGCCTCAGAAAACCCGGTAAAAATATTTAATTTAAGAAATAAAGGTTTTATTAAAGAAGGTTATGATGCAGATTTAATAATTGTTGATAAGGTAGAAGATTATAAGATTAATCCCTTGAATTTTAAAACAAAAGCAAAATTCTCTCCTTTTGAACACTTTAACACTAATGTTCAAATTTGGAGAGTATTCCTGAGAGGAGTCGAAATTAACAAAAAAGATTCTTTACCAACTGGGAAAATTATCAAGAAAATGATATAAAGTATTTATGTCAAAATGATATAGTATTATTTAAAAAACTTGATTATTATAACATTAAAATGCCTAATGAAGAAGAATTTAGCCAAGAGGAAGGCAAAATATTAATAAAATTTGCTAGGGAGAACATCGAATATTATTTAAGAAATAGAAGACGTATCCCCGTTCCAGATAAAATAAAAGAAAAATTTTCAGATAAGTACGGAGCTTTTGTCACATTAAATAGATTTAACGTTTCAGGAAACCCGTTAAGAGGATGTATTGGTTATATAGAGCCTAGTTATTCATTATATGACGTGATTCATAGGGTTTCAATTAGTTCTGCTACTGAAGATCCTCGATTTTCTTCAGTATCGCTTGAAGAAATGGATAACATAGTTATTGAACTCTCGATTTTAACTCCTCCGAAATTGCTAGAAGTTGATAATCCAAAAGATTACATTAATAAAATAATAATTGGAAGAGATGGACTTATAGCTGAAAAAGGTGCGAGAAGAGGTTTGCTTCTCCCTCAAGTTCCTGTAGATCATGGCAGAAATTGGGATGTAGAGACATTTCTTTCGCAGACATGTTCAAAAGCTTGGCTAGATAGTAATGCATGGAAAGAAAAAAGTACAAAAATCTATTCTTTTCAAGCTATTCTTTTTGAGGAAAAAGTACCTCGTGGAGAAGTAGTAAGAAAATATCTCAATTAATTACCCTTCTTTTCTATTAAAAGTTTATAGAATCTATTGTATAAGTAAAAGACAATCTATTTAAAGGAAACCCAAAATGACCACTCCAGAAGATATTATTCTAACGATCGATATCTCATCGAATAAGATCAAAGTTGCTCTAATAACTGAAGATTTAAAGCTAGATTCCTCTTTAGCTCGAAATTTAACAATAATAAATGAGGATGTCGATGGGTTTGCTAAAAGATTTGATATGGAAGACATGTGGCGTAATCTGAAACTACTTGTCTGTGAAATATTAAAAAGAAGGACTCAAAAGACCAACATTATTGGTATATCATCTTGTGCTCAGAGAATGGCTGTAGTTTTTTGTGATAAGAACGGAGAAGTGATATATGGAGGGCCAAACACTGATATACGTGGTATAGATAGTGCTTATTTAATAGAAGATGAATTCACAGAAGAGGAATTATTTCAAATCACAGGACATAACCCTTCAATATTGTTTTGTCTTTCACGACTTTTATGGTTCAAAGAAGAAGAGGAAAAATTATATGAAAAAATTGATAAGATCTTTATGTTAGATGATTGGATCGTTAATCGACTTACTGGAGAAGTGTGTTCTGATTTAAGCTCTGCAGGAGAATCTCAATTACTTGATATAAAAAAAGGTAATTGGAGTTTGGAAATCATTGAATCTTTTGATTTTAATCCAAATTTATTTCCAGATTTTGTAGATACTGGGGCTATTGTAGGAGAGTTATCTTCAGAATTAAAAAGTTTTTTCAACATAAAGCAGAATTCAATTCCTGTTATTAAAACAGGGGGAGATACTCAGGCAACTTTATTAGGAATGGGTGTGATAGAAGATGGAAATATTGGAATAAGCTTGGGGACGACAGCTCCCGTTCATTTAGTTATAAATGAGCCTAAGTTAGACCCAAAATATAATTTCTGGACAACTTATCATTCTATTAAAGGTAAATGGTTGATGGAGGGAAATTCTGGGAATACTGGGATAGTTTATGATTGGTTAAAAAATGACATTTTATCAGACGAAATGGGGAGTAAAGATGCGCTCATAGAAGATTATTTAAAGGAAGGCAAACCTGGTTCTGGTTCAACTTTTGCATTCTTAGGTCCAGAGTTAATGAATATTAAAGACCAAACTTCGCTTAAGAGAGGTGTTTTTATTTTTCCTCCACCAACACTAGTTACTGAGGCATTGCCTAAAATTAGTAATTTAGCTCGTAGTGTAATTGAAAATATATGTTTTGGTATTAATGAAAATTTTAAAGGTCTACAAAAATTCTCCAGTATGAAAATAAAATTATATTCTGCAGGGGGAATGGCCAAATCTACAGAATTTTGTAAAATATTAGCAAATGTACTTAACCAAGAGATCAATGTTCCTAAATATAAAGATTCAGCTTTTATTGGATGTGCAATAAATACATTAATTGGATTAAACAGATATAAAAACTATAGAAAGATTATTGATGATTTTATAGAATTCAGAGAATTCCCTACAGAAGAAACCCTCTCAAATGAATATACGAAAGTATTCACGGAGTGGAAAAATCTTAAGAAACAAGTAAATGATTTGTAAATATATTATTCTATTTTTTGATTTATCTATTTCTAATAATAGATTTAATATTGGTTCCTTTTTTCCAATACCATTCAAATAATTCTTTTGACCATTCAATGAAAATTTCATTTTCGTCAAATAAACATTCACTATAATCTATTTTTCCTTCTTCACCTAAAAATAGTATCGCTCCTTTATCAGTAACAAGAAGCGAAAATTCAATTTGCTTTAACATTCGAATATTTTGAGTAATATTTATTTTTTGGTAAAAAGTATGACGATCATGAAGTTTTTCATATCCTCTTGAATTTAGTACATTTTTATCTATTAATGCTCTAATATCTATTGAAATATTATTGATTTTTCTCTCCACAGCTGGTAATATTGAATCTTGGAATTGATCTGAAATTGCTAAGATATATTTTTCTGAATTTTTAATCATATCAGCCCATAATTCTATATTTTGCATTGTTCCACTACTAATTTTTATTGATTTTAAATTTCCTAACTGTAATATTAAATTAAGTGGGAAAATATCGATATTATGAGTATTAAAAAAAGATTCGAACTTTAAAGAAACTTCAAATAGATCTAATACATCTAAAAATAATTTCCCAATATTTGTAATAGCATATTTATTGTCAGTCGATTTTTTGACCAAGTTTTTTTCTATTAGTCTTTTTAGGTGTCGAGAGATTTCAGAGCCTCGAATATCTAAATCTTTTTCTAATTGGCTGTGTCTTTTTTTTCCTTTATATAAACTTTTAAAAACTTCAAATCGACCTTCATTAGAAAATTCAAAAAACAAATCATTAATTCTCAAGATATTTCAGCTTATTTTCTATGTTTTAATATGATAAATTGAATTCTTTAATAGTATATGAATTTAGATTCATTAAAAATTATTTTTATCATTCAAAATTCTTTTCTATTGAAAAAATTGTTTTTAGAGGCACTATAGGGATTATTTATTACATTTTAATATCTTTTTATAATGAACTTAAGAAATGATAAATATATTTTAATTAGAAAAGCGATAAAGTGAAAAGAGTGATAAAATTCAAAGAGATTGATGAATGTTTGGAAGAAATAAAAGAGAGATATAATACTAATGAGAAGGTAAAGAAAAAGTTAGCTAAGTATGATGAGCCAATTCAAATAAGGTTTCTAGATACTGATAGAAGAGTTTTACTTCTGATTAATAAGGATGAAGGAATTGAAATTAAAGATAATACCGGTGATGACACTGCGCCCGTAAAAATCGATTTTGCTGGAGAACATGTGATGATCGATTTATTTAATAAAGAATTAGGTGCTGTTAAAGCATATTCCGATGGGAAAATAAAAGTTATTGAGGGAAATATGAGAAGTTTAATGAAACTTCGTAGTTTAATGTTTTAACTAAGCTTTTTTCATCTATAATTTATATTATTAATATTGTTTATAATTACATGTTTATTATTTTAATTAAGTGAGTATAATGAAAGCATTAATAACAGCAAAAATCACAAGTGAAGTCTTAAATAAGTTAGAAAAATTAATGGAAATAACCTATGAGCCATGGAGAGAGACAGGAATTATTTATTTTGATGGAAAAGAACTTACTGAAAAACTTAGGAATTATGATATTTTTATTACAGAAGCAGATGATTTAAAGAAAGAAGATGTATTCAAAAATTCTAATTTAAAACTTATAGTTGCATGTAGAGGCGATCCATTTAATGTTAATTTAAAGGCCGCAACTGAAAATAAAATTCCTGTCCTTTATACACCACTTAGAAACGTTGATGCTGTAGCAGAATTAACTATTGGTTTAATGTTGATGCTTGCGCGAAAATTACATAGTGCCGATAGAATAATCCATTCTGACGAGTTTGAAATAATAGAATTTGAAGATTATGTTGAATATTTAAATAAATTTCAAGGTACTGAGTTAAAAGGAAAATCAATCGGAATAGTAGGTTTAGGACATATAGGTAGAAGAGTTGCTGATAGGCTCAAACCCTTTGATGTGAATTTTTTAATTTATGATCCCTATGTAGATGAAACGATAATAAAGGAATATGGAAAGAAAGTTGACATTGAATATTTAATGATGGAATCTGATTTTATTACAATCCATGCTATAGCAACTGACGAAAACGAAAATCTAATTAGTGAAGAATTAATTCGAAAAATGAAAAAGACAGCATATTTGATCAATACATCAAAAGGTAGCATTATTGATTATGAAGCATTACAAAACGCGCTAAAAGAAGATAAGATTGGAGGTGCAGCATTGGACGTTTTTCCGCTTGAACCAATTGATGAAGATAATGAATTTATTGAATTAAAAAATGCCATAATCACTCCTCATATTGGGGGGAATACTGAGGAAGTAATCAGAAGACAATCCGAAATTTTATTAAAAGATATTAATAAATGGTTGAAAAGTGAAAGACCTCAAAATGTAATGAACCCCGAAATATTTCAAGATAAATCAATACAAGATAGTGGAAAGACTGGTAAACTTTATTCTCTAAAAAAAGAAATTGTAGATTTATGTCAAGAATTATTAAAGGAAAAACACGTAATAGGGTCTGCTGGTAATGTTAGTGTAAGGATCAATGAAAATAATAAGGAATATGTATTAATAACACCTAGCAATGTGCGTTATGATGAAATGGCACCAGAAGATATTCTTACAATTGATATGGAAGGTAAGGTTATAGAAGGAAATAGGAATCCCTCTGTTGAGAAACAAATGCACTTAAGTATATATCAAAACAGAGAAGATGTAAATGCAATTATTCATGCCCATAGTGTATATTCTACTATCCTTAGTGCTTTAAATCTATCAATCCCACCTGTATTTGAAGAATTTGTTCCTTATATTGGGGGTGAAGTGTTATGTGCTAAGTATGGCGAAGCAGGTACAGAAGAATTAGCAGAAGGTGTATTGAATGCCTTAGAAGAAAGAAACGCCGTTTTATTAGCAAATCACGGAAATTTATGTTGTGGTAGTCATTTGGATGGTGCTTATACAGTTTTAAAATATCTAGAGCGAGGTGCAAAGATATATTATCTAGCGAAACTAATAAAAGATCCAAATTTACTTCCTGAAGATACTATTGATTATGAAACGGAGATATTTGAAATCTTTAAAGAATCCAAAAAAATTTAAGATTGTTTATTTCTACTTTTTATTACTCAATAATTCTAAAGCTAATTCAGTAGATTCTTCTGCTTGTTTTTTAGTTACCATTCCTATGGCTACAGCACATATATTATGTTTAGAAATATATTGAAATGCTATTTTTGGTTTAATCTGTCCTGCTGCGAGAGTTTTCATGCCAATATAATAATACCTATTTGATTTATCAACAATATCTTCTAACTCTTTTGCATTTCCCATTAAAAAACCGATTGAATTAAATGGAACTAAAAAAACTCTAACTCTTAATGATTTTTTAATACAATATTTTATTGTAGATATTGGATCATGGGTTGCGATTCCAGGAATAATCCCAATGCTTGAAATCTCATCTAACAGAGATAGCATTTCCCTTCCTTTATTATCAGAAATCATTCCATGAACAAATATTATTTTTGCTCCTATTTCGATTAGGGCTTTAATTTTTGGATTTGAGCCAGGATAAGTGGAACCAATAATTACGTAATCATTATGACATTCGATCATTACTTGAGCAGCTTCCATAATTTTACCAATAGGTATTACTTCAATCCCTCGAGAGCCTTTCGCATAACTCGCTTCTAAAATCTCTAAGATCGCTTTTGTATTATTTAAAAATTTATTACGCCATTCTAATGCTTTATAACCGAACTGACCGGCTCCAATAAAAGGAGATGTTCCTACTGAAACCAGTGGAATGTCAATATCATCTATTTTACAAAAAATTTTAATCACTTTGTTATAAATTTGGCGAGTAGATTTAGATTAGAATAATAATTATTATTAAAAGAATTATAAAATTTTAAGTCAAGAATAATATAAATACATAAAGAATATTATACATAAAATATAATTGAAATTCAATTTAGGGCTTTATTCATTGATGAGGAGATAAGAATAGCAACGATTAACGGCGTGATTTGTAATACTCTAACATTTTATAATAAAAATTTTAAAATTATTGACAGTCTTAATTCAATTCTTTTGCGCCATATTCTTACTAACGAGGCAGATTCAATACTACTTTTTGGAAGGATGGATAAAAATAATAAATATTCTATCGCAGAAAAAACAAAATTGATTGAACTTGTATATAAAGCTACTGAGAACAAAATTCCTATCATGGTTGGACTATATGATAACTATGCTGATAAAATATTAGATCAAATTGAAAATATGGGAAAAAAATTTGGAGATTTAAATTTTATGATCTCTCCACCTATAACTGAAAAAAGAACAATAGAAGATATACAGGTTTTTTTTGAGAATATTTTAAGTTCGATCACAACTAAGAATCATATTTTTTTAATAAATAATCCCCTTTTATTCGCGGGAAATGAAATAGATCCAAATCTATTAAAATTTTTAATGAGTTCCCCTAATTTAAAAGGAATAATTGATGCCTTTTATAATATTAAAAATTGTAAAGCATATATTCAAAATTTAAGTGATGAATTTTCTATTATTTGTGGAATGGAAGAGAATTCGCAAACATTTCTCCAATTAATTCCATTAAATAAGAGGAAGCACAGTGGAATCCTCTCTAATCTGAGTAATCTAGTTAATATGTACTCAAAATTGTTCAATTTTGCAAAAGAAGACAATTTGCTAGAAATTTTGCAGATACAAGAACAGATTAACGACATTAGAAATAAAATATATGAAATAAAAACTAATGAAATAAATGAGAATCTTGGATTAAAATATGCGTTTTTATATCTATATAAAGATTCAATCCAAAGAACTGATTTTGATATTAATAATGTATATGAAGAATTAGAAAATCAAATTGATCCAATAAGTAAAGGAAGAATTGAGGCGACAGTGAATTATTTACTTAATAATAAACAGATCTATAAATTATATTTTATTGGTAATAAAGATCTCTACCAATTTGATGAAATAATTAATGCATTTTCCAATATTGAAGTCTTAGTTAAGCAGGGTAAAGTAAAGAAGATTAAAGGGCCCTATATTGCTGATAATAATACTATTTATAGGGTTAATTTTGAAAATAATCAACTAGTTTTCAGATTTCGTACAAGTCAACACTTCCGAATTGAAGATATAATTAAAGAAAAATTATTTTATCCCTTTTTAGATAAAACCTTAAACTCAGATGATATTAATCTAAGACAAAAAGTGCAAAAAATTATTGATACTAAAACAGGTTCATATCTTTTTAATAAAGAAAAGCCGCCTATTATTCCTGTAAGTAACTTAATATATTATGATGAAACCAAGGAAACAGTCCCTTACCTTTTTTCAGTAAATGAATATATTCGGGGAAAACCTCTTTTTCAGATAATTAGTCAATATATCAGTGAAGGAAAGAATGTTTACGCTAAAAAATTCTTAAATCTATTTAGTAATCTAGGTGAACTTTTGGGGAGATTACATATGATAGAATTTCAATCATATTTTAAGAATATTAGTAATATTGGTAAAACAACTAAAATTTCTTATTCAGAATATATAGAAAGTGAATTTGATCAAACCCTTCTAGGAGCAAAAAAGAATAAAATTGATTATTGTGATGAGATTAGAGCTTTTTATAAAGATAACATTTCATTAATAGAGGAAGAAAATCATTTTGTTCTTTTACACAATGATTTTAAAAGTCAAAATATTATTGTTAAAGAGGAATCAGGAATAATAAAAATTAATGGGGTTGTAGGTTTTGATAATTGGATCGTCGGTAGTCGTGCTCAAGATTTCATTAAAATTGACTATTGGATTTTAAAACCCTTGAATAATCCTTCGTTTTATAGCTCCTTTTATACTGCTTATTCAAAATTTTATCAAATAGATAAAGAATTTAAAAAAAAAATCGAACTTTATAAACTCCTATGGCTTTTAAATGAATATAATCTTGAATCTGAACTTATTCGAAAGACAAATAATTTGGATCTCATAAGTAAGCCATCCTTATCCTTAGAAAATTATTTATTCGAAATTCAAGCGATAATTAGGTAAAACTTAGGTAAAAATTTTTATAGTTAAAGTTTTATCATTTTTGTATGACTTATTCACCGTTCGAATTTCGTGTGTTTCCAATCTTTGTATACTACATCCTTGTTTCTATTTTTGGCATAATAGTATCAATTAAAATGTATAAAAAATGGAGAGAACGAAATGTTCCACCCCCACTCTATTTGACTTTAGTTTTTTCTTTTCTTACAGCTGCTTTAGTCGTATTATCTATAGGATTAGCTGAAGCTGTGATTACAGGTTTTTATAAAGAAATTTATCGAATATCTCTCCCATTAGCATATAGCATGGTGGTTTGTGCAGATATTTTTTTATTTATATTTGCGAGTTATATGACAAATAAGGGGCGAAAAGCTTTTCCTGCAATAATAATTATTGGAATAATATTAATAATCGTACTCTTTCTACCATGGAATTGGTGGGGTGTACCTCAAGTAGATTATGCAGGAGAATTAAACATAAGACTGTATACAACTGGTGGACTTGTATTATTTTCATTTGTAATATATATTTACATTGCTTTAATTTGTCAAAAGATCAAACCTAATGTCGATGATAAAATTATGCAAATTGGTTTAAAACTATTATTTTACTCCATGATAAGCCTCATTTTACTCTTTTTAATGCTAATTATGGATACCTTGATGATAGCTTTCTTTAACCATCCTGGATATTCTGAGTTTACTTATATTGCTTGGATTTTTGGATTAATTTTTATAGTCCTTTCTTATTTATCATTAATTATGCCTGAATGGTTAGTTAACAGGATTAAAAAAAAATATAATATAAAAGAGTAATTTTTTTTTTAATTTTTATTATACTAAATATTAGAATAATTTAAAATTGGGTATTAATAAAAAACATGGTAGAATACAATAAAGAATTAGACTTCGCAATTGATCTGGTTAGAAAAGCATCCCTGATAACAGAATGGTTTAAAAGTAAAGGATTCGAATCTTTCATAAAATCGGATGAATCTCCAGTAACTTTAGCAGATTTAGCTTCTCAAATTTATATTATTTCTCAAATAAAAGATCAATTCTCAGAGGATGAAATAATAGCAGAAGAGGAGAATGTTGAATTTATTAGTATCAAGGCAGAAAATCTGATTAATAAATGTTTTAATGATTTAAATTTAAATACATCAAAAGATGTAAAAAACTATATACAATTTCGAGGTAAACATTCTAATCGTCAATGGACAGTGGATCCAATTGATGGAACAATTGGATTCCAAATGGGATTAACTTATGCTGTAGGTCTTGGTTTTATGGAAAAATCAGACCCAAAAATATGTGCAATTGCGGTACCAAATTATAAAACTAACCCCTTAGCTATTTTTGCAGCAGAAAAAGGTCAAGGATCTCTAGTTTCATATGATAATAGGAATTTTAATCCTATTCGAGTTAGTCAAACTGAAAATTTAAACAATATTCGATTATGTCACTCATTGCATTATGATCAACCATGGGTCCTTAAATTTGCGCGAAAAATTGGAATAAACAACTTTATTCAAATCGATAGTATGGCAAAATTTTGTATGGTGGCTGATGGTGCTGCCGATCTTTATTTAAAACCTTTGGATACAAAACATTCATTTACATGGGACTTTATGCCAGGAAATTTAATAGTAACTGAAGCTGGAGGAAAAGTTACAGATTTAAAGGGTGAACAGTTAAAATTTAAAAAAGAAAAATGTGTATGGAATGCACCTGGAATAATTGCTTCAAATAAAATTCTTCATAAAAGAATTTTGGATTTATATAAAAATTATCTTTAAATTAGGTTAGATTTTAATGCTTGCAAATTTTAATAAATTCGTTTGTTTTATTTTTATATTCCTATCAAGATTAGATAATTTAATTCCTAATAATCTGATCTTCTTTTTGTTATCTTTGAACTCTTTATATAAATCCAATACCGTCTTTAAAACTGTGGATTGATCCTGAATTGGGAGATCATAGGATTTTGAGCGAGTAAAAGTTTCAAATCCAGTTAATCGAATTTTTAAAGTTATAGTTCTATAAGAAATATGGTGCTTAATAACAGTCTTATGAATTTTCTTATTAATATCTTCTAATTTTTTCAATATTTCTGAAAAATCATTAGTATCTTCATAAAAAGTCCTTTCCGCGCTAATTGATTTTCTTTGTTCATGAAATTCCTTTACTTTTCGATTATCTATCCCATTAGCAACATTCCAGATCCATCTACCGTGTTTCCCAAATAACTCTATCATTTTAGATAACGGTGTATTTATTATATCTCCTATTTTTTTTAAGCCATTTTTATAGAAATGAACCTTCGTCTTTTTACCAATACCTGGAATGCGGGTGATATCCATATCATTCAGGAAATGAGTAATATTGTCAGGATTTACAACTGTAATTCCATTAGGTTTATTTTCATCGGAGGCGATTTTTGCTAATGATTTTGTAGGAGCAATTCCTATTGAGATTGTAATGCCGATTTTTTCCATTATTTCCTCTTGAATTTGTTTTGCTATTCTTTCAGCATCAGAATAATCATGGATTTTTTCTGTTAGTTCTAAATACGCTTCATCTGCTCCAACTTTCTGGAATTCATCAGTATATGTTTCTAATATCTCCATTACTTCTTTAGATACCTCATAGTACTTATTTCCATTAGGTTTTAAGTAAATTCCATGAGGACATCTTCTATATGCTTGGGATATAGGCATAGCTGAATGTAAGCCATACTTTCGTGCTTCATAATTACAAGTTGCTATAACACCTCTTCCCTTACCCTCTTTTGGATCTGCTCCAATTACAACTGGTTTATTTTTATATTGTGGATTATCTCTTATTTCTACAGCAGCAAAAAAACAATCTAAATCACAATGTAAAATAATGCGAGTCATTGTTTAACAAAGTAGAGTCAATCAAATTCAAATTTGGTGTATAAAAAGGATAGATATAATTATTATTTAAAAAAATAGACTTTCTTGAATTAATATAATTAACTTAATTGTTTTTGTTAAAAGCCAAACAAGGAAAAAATCATTCAAAGTATATTTTTAATTGAGTTTTAATTATTTTAAGTATGGAATTAAATAAAGAAGATCAAATTCGAAAGGAAGTCGTTCAGGGAGCAAAGAAAATTTTCTCAAAGGGTTTGGTAGATGTTGGAGAAGGTAATGTTAGTATTAGAAATGGTAAGAAAGAAGAACTATTTATTACTCCTTCCTTCAATCAATATGATACACTTAAAAATGATGAAATTGTATATCTGGATTTTGAAGGAAATCTATTAAGTGCTGGGAAATTACCTTCAACAGAAGCAAAAATGCATATTGCGATCTATAAATCAAGACCAAAAGTACAAGCAGTAATCCACACACATTCACCCTTCGCAACAATGCTCTCAATCGTAGGGAAGGGCATTCCAATTATAATGGAAGAAATGTATGCATTTTTGGGTGGATCAGTAGATATTTCTGAATATGGGGAGGCTCATACAAAAGAAATTGGGGAAGTGGCTCTTAAAGCTCTAGGTATAAAGAATGCTGCTTTATTAGCTAATCATGGTGTTATCGTGTGTGGAAAATCCTTAGATCATGCTATTAAGTTCGCTGAACTAGTCGAAAAGCTAGCAAAAATGTATTGGGGTGCTTTACAAATAGGGAAACCAAATCTAATCTCTGAAGAGAATCTGGATCGATTTCAAAAGATCTTTGATAGTCTTTTTGCTAATTATCCTCGCAGTATGCGGAAAAAGAAATAAATTACTTTTCTAGTTGATATGCAAATTATGGAGTTAGGGATTAGCAGTTTAGGGCATATTATTGATATAGCGCGTACAGCTACACTTAATACCCTTAAAGATTTATTATTTGATGCAACAGAACAATGCCTTAATTTTGCTGAAAAAAATAATATTAAAATAGTAGAAATAGTTATTGAACCGCCACAAATATTTAATGACGAATATAGGGAAAAATTTATCGACCTAGTAAATTCTTATTCTATAAAGAAACAAGTACATGGACCATATATTGATTTGAGTCTTTGTTCTCATAATACTCGCATATCAAATGCATCAGTTGAATCGTATATAGAAGTAATTAAAATATGCTATCAAATTGATGTTATTCTATTGACAATCCATCCAGGATTAGCTAATTTTATGTTGACATCAATAAGA
Source organism: Promethearchaeota archaeon (assembly GCA_048938855.1). GTDB lineage: Archaea > Asgardarchaeota > Lokiarchaeia > Sigyniarchaeales > SOKP01 > Loki-b32. The sequence goes on along the minus strand of JBHLLT010000006.1, from coordinate 111,783 downwards.
GAGTTGAACAAAGACCAGTTGAAAAAAGCTATTCATAAGTTATTGGATTTTACAAATAATCGGCATTTCTTAATTTGTTTAGAGAATATGCCTCAGAAAGCCCATATCATGACTGATAACATAAATATTGATGAAATATATACAAATATCGCTCGAGAAGATCTCAATTTAACATTTGATACAAGCCATTTCTATACATGTGATGGAAATGTAAAGGATTTATGGAAGAAATATCATCAAATTATAAAAAATGTTCACTTAGTAGATAATTTTAGTAAAGTTTCTGATACGCATCCCCCAATAGGGTCAGGAAAGATAGATTTTAAAGAAATTTTTGAAGTAATAAGAAAGTATACTTATAAAGGACCAATGATTATCGAATTATCTTCAGCGAATTCATTAAATCAAAGTATAAATTATATAAACAAATTTTTATAATACACTCTTATTTTTATTTTAGATATTAAAATAATTAGGTTATGAATAATGCCTCCAATAATCTCTTTGCAAGTTAACGACGAATTATTAGAAAGATTCGAAAAAGTGAGAAGAATCAGTGGTTTTACATCTAAAAGTGAAGCTTTAAGGGATTCTATCTTTAGTTTTATTGAAAAGCATGAAAAATATGAGAATTTAGAAAATGAAATATTAATCATATCTATAAGTCTGGTATATCCCTTTAAAGAAATAATAATTGATCAAATAACTGAATTATATTCACGATTCCATCAAATTATTAAAACTATTACCGATTGGCGGATAGCTGAAAAAAAAATTGAGTTACTTTTAGTTGTGGGAGAGTTCTATATTATAAAAGATCTTTATAAAGAATTAGCTAAGATAAAGGATGTAATTTGTTCTATGCGTGAAATTGTTATTGACTAATTTATATACTAATCAAATCGAAGTGAAAAATCGACCTGTTCAGAAGGGAATTGAGTAATCAAACCTAGACTTATTACATCAGGTTCAGATAATAAATAATCTATAATATTATCCTGAGTTATTCCTCCAGAAATCTCAATTATTATTTTATCCCGAAGATGATGTTCTTTTAACGTATTAATTGCGTCTTCAACCTGATCTGGTTCCATATTGTCTAACATCACAATATCCGCTCCGTTCTTAGCTGCGGTTAAAACATCTTCGACTTTTTCGACTTCTATCTCAATCTTTTTTGAAAAACTACTAGCTCTTTTGATATCACTCAACATCCTTTCAATATTCCCCTCATAAAACTTTAAATGAGTATCTTTCAGGAGAACCATATCATCTAGAGAAAATCTATGAGTGTCAGCAAATCCTAACTCCGCAGCTTTTTTCTCAAATATACGAATTCCCGGTGTGGTTTTCCTAGTACAAGCAATTTTAACATTCTTACCTGAATCTTTGATAATGTTAACATATTTTCTAGCTGTTGTCGTTATAGCACTCATGTGAGTAATTAAATTTAATCCTACTCGTTCTCCTAATAGGATATCTCGAGCATTTCCTTCTAAATCTACGAGTACATCTCCATTATTGACTTCTTCACCGTCTTTTTTCTTAAAAATTGTAGAGACTTTTAAAATGTTATATAATATTTTTAATTCTTCCAAGCCTGATACATAACCAAAAGTCTTCGAAAAGATCTTTGCTGAAACTTTTGTATTTTCTGGAATTATTTTTGAGCTTACATCAATGAAAGTACTATCTTCTTTCAAAAAATCTCTAATTTTCTGTTCTATTATTATCCTATTATAGCTCATATTATGAAAAAACCTATACTTATGATATTTTAGATTAATTGATGAATTAATTCAGATATTTCATTTTCTATCAATTCAGTAGAATATATAAAAATATTTTATAAATATTGAAAAACTACTTCAAAGTCCGAAAAATCAAAAGGTTTCAAGATATAACCATCAGCTTTAATATCGACCATTTTCTTTTCTACTTCACTCCCAGGAATGGCGGTGAGCAAGTAAACGGGAATGCTTTTATATCTTTCATGCTCTTTAATCATTTTACATATTTCATATCCGGAAATGTCGGGTAAGATGATATCCAGCAAAATAAGCTTAGGAAGTCCACCTCTGATTTCTTCTATACCTTTTGTTCCACTTACTACTCCTTTGCATTTATATCCCTTACTTTCGAAATAACTAGTAAGCAAGCGAATTGTTGCTAAATCGTCTTCAATAAGGAGTATATCATATTGAGGGTGAGGTTCTTCAGTTGCAATATTATCTAAGATGTTAATGATTTTATTTTCAAGAAGTAAGCTTTGATCAAAAATATTTTTAATTGTAAGTAATATATCTTCACTTAACTCATCTGCATAATTTTCCAAAAGGAGCTGACTAAATCCCTTTATTGTAGTAAGTGGTTCCTTTAAAGCATGAGAAATATTAGAAATTGTTTTTTCATCCATTCTTTGTAATTTATCACTAAGTAGATCAGATTTTTGTTCAATATAATAATCAACACTCTCTCTAATCAACGCTGAAATAGTGGAGTAGTCCATTTTTTCTTTAAATTCTTGCCATTGTTGTTTAGTTTCATCGGACACATATAATGAGATTCTTTCTTTATCTCTATCATATATCTTTTCCCCTTTTAACCACTTTTTAAAGCCTTCTGTTGTGGATCCACGCCAAATCGCATACTTATCAGTTCCTTTTTCATATTCTTCCATTAATTCTTTTGCTTCTTTACTTTCAAGGTCGAGATTTTCAATTTCCTCATCTGACATAGGTCTTTTTTTAGTTTCTTCCCTCTTGTCATCCTCTTTAGTTGTTTTTTTTTTGTCTGAAATTATTTGATCCCTCGTTTTTTATCATATTTTTATTATTTTGTATAAATTATTCTTAAATTATACCAAATATCATCTTTACATAAGATTTCATTTAATAATATTATACAATGAAGTGTAATTTTTTATCCATTTATAAATCTTTTTTATTATAAAGTTTATGTATTATCGTGATTATGATCAAATTTTTGAGAATTAGATAAGAAACAGAAAAAATTTCTTAGTTTTGCTTTAGAATATCAAAAATCACTTCAAAATCAGAAAAATTAAACGGTTTTAATATGTAGCCATCTGCCTTAGTGTCTTTTAGGTTCTTCTCCACTTCACTCCCAGCTATAGCAGTTAAGAAGAATAATGGAATACTTGACCACTCTTTATCTGATTTAATTGTTTTACAGATATCGTATCCACTTAGATCAGGTAAAATAATATCTAACAAAATCACTTTTGGAATGGTATTTCCCAGTTCTTCTAAACTTCTTGAACCGCTTACAACTCCTTTACATTTATAACCTTTACTATCGAAATAACTTGTTATCAATCGAATTGTCGCAAGATCATCTTCAACTAATAATACGTCATATTTTGATTCTACTTTCATATTATCTAAAATATTTATTATTTTCTTCTCGAGTAAAATAGATTGTTCAAAAATATTTTTTACGGTCTCTAAGACTTGTTCATTTAACTTTTCTTTATAATTTTCGAGAAGTAATTGAGAATATCCTTTTATCGAGGTCAGAGGTTCCTTTAAGGTGTGAGAGATATTAGAGATTGATTGAGGATTTAGTCTTGATAAGTTATGTCCCGAGTTATTTGATTTACTGTCAATAAAATGAGAAACTGCTTCTCGAATAAGCTTAGAAATTGTAAGATCTCTATTACTTTTAGTGTAATTTAGCCATTTTTGCTTTGTATCATCAGATACATATAATGAAATTCTCTCTTTTTCTCTTTGGTAAATTTTTTCGCCTCTTTGCCACTTTCTAAATCCCTCTGTTATTACACCGCGCCAAATGGCATATCTACCAGTGATTTTCTCGTATCTCTTCATTTCCTCTGTTTTTTTGATCGCTTCGTCATTATTGCTCATAGTAAAAGCCTCGGTATCTTTTTTACCCTGTATTTCTTGTGTTATATTCGGATCAATTATTTTTGTACCACAAGGTTCTTTATAAATTCTACTTTAAAACATAATAAAAGAATTATTATTTAACGTTTTATTTTATTTTTTTTACTCGTTCTAAAACGGAATGTTGTGTGTAAAAAAAAAAATAAATAATATCTGAAAAAACAAATGTAAGTAAAAGCCTATGCAATTTTTAATTTTGTACTCAAAGAAATTGATTTCGATTTATAAAAGCAAATTAAACCGACAAAATTAGGAATTCTATTGAATTCATTATTATATTTTATAACAAATAGAATATAATGTAGATATTATACATATTTTATAATACAAGATTAATAATTTCTACTAACAAATTTTTTTGTGTACAAATAATGTTTGCATTTATAAAGGATTTGTTATCACACAAAACATTTAAATACTAAAAAGGGATCTATAATAATATACAAAAAAATTATTTGTTGTAAAAAAGAAATATTTTTGTATTAGTTGTGTGTTCAAAGGAAGTATTTGTCGTAAAAAACGATAAAAAAAACTAATAATTAGGGTTAAAACTTATGGTTGTTGAAATTACACCTCAGATTGGTGGTTTCTGTCCTGAATGCGGTGGAACCACTATCGATATTCATCAAAGAGGGGAGATTGTTTGCCAGCAGTGTGGTTTGGTTGTATCTGAAAAAACAGTTGATATCACTCACAGTGGTATAAGGGCTTATTCGAAGCAGGAGAAGGATAGAAAAGAACGAACTGGATGCCCAATTTCCATTTTAATGCCTGATATAGGATTGAGTACTATTATCGATAGAACAAAAATTAAAAATCCTGATTTAAGAAGGGCCGCAAAATGGAATACCCACTTGTCGTGGGAGAAAAGAAATATGTTAATTGCCATTACCGAATTAAAGAGGATTGGAGGCAACTTAAACTTTCCAGAGAGAGTAAAAAAATCTGCCGTTCGGCTTTATAAAGAAGTCTTTAAAAAGAACCTTTTACGGGGTAGATCTATAAATGGTATGATTGCTGCATGCGCATATTATGTATGTAAGCAAGAGAAAGTTCCTATTACTCTTCAAGAAATCTTAGATGAAGCATCAATCAATGATAATATTGTAAAAAAGTGTTATAAGATCTTAGTAAGAGAATTGAATTTAAAATCACCTCATATTGATCCTGTATCTCTAATACCGCGCTATTGTGCTGATTTAGGGTTAGATATTAATGTAGAGAAAGAAGCGATAAAAGTCTTAAAGAATTTTATCGAAAACACATCAATTTGTGGTAAAGACCCAAAAGGATTGTGCGCAGGAGCGATATATTTGGTATCAAAGCTAAAGAACCATAAAGTAAGCCAAAAAGACATTTCTCGGATCATCGGTGTAACAGAAGTAACACTTCGCTCTCGCTATAAAGAATTTTTACAAAATATTACCTTTAATTTTAACGTTAATCTACATTAAGCTAGATTTTTCTTTTCCATTTCTTTTTTTTACCAATTAAGGATTGGGAGGGCGCAATCTCTTACTTAATATAAATCTTGGTAAAGGACATCCCGACGTACAGGATCTTGAAAATGTAAGGAATTTCACCTCATCCATATTAGAAAAACTCTAACTCTTTCATTATTTCTTTTTTTCTATATCATTTCATCTTTTAGTTTCCTATCTGAGGGATTTATTTAGTCTTTGAAAAGATTTATATAAAATAGAAAATACACTTCTGTAATTTTTTCAAAAAAAAATAATATAGGGAAAATATCATATGAGTCCTGAAAT
>JBHLLT010000006.1:0-105985 GCA_048938855.1 Promethearchaeota archaeon | reverse complement strand
CTTATACTCTCCCCACATCTCCAGCAATGTAAAGGTAAATTCCCCACCGACCATCTAAAGTTTCCACGAGATCTAAAAATTTTCGCTCCACATTTTCTACATGTTGGTCTTGAGGTTGAAACCACTTAATTTTACCCTTTATTTTATAATTTTATTTAAATTTGTATCACAATTTTTCGATTGAAAAATCTTTGCCATGAATATTTTTTGGGTATTTTCTTTTAATTTTATTAGGTATTGAATGCTCGACGAGAACAGAAGCTTCTGTTTTTTTTGAAATTCTGCGGATGCTGCAATTAGAGAATAGGATTTGATCACCTGAAAATCCTACCAATTTATGGATATTACAATCTGCAAATTTAATTATATGAGATTTAAATATATTTAATCTTTTCTTGACTTCTACATTTTGGACTAGCACTTTAGAACAACGATTTAAATTCAAATTTGTTAATTCAGAATCTAAAATTATTATATTTTCACAACGAGTTAAAATTATAGATTTAAAAATTATGTTCTCAAATTTAATATAAGAATTAGAATCAGAGATGTCATACTCAAGATCGTTATCATATTCCTGTTTTTTATTAGTAATTATAAAGGGATCTTGATTTGTACCTGATCCTTTTAACTCAAATTCTAATTCAAAAAGGGAGCTCGCCCCCATCCATAGAGATCCGCCAGAGATTTTAATCTTCAATGGTATTTTTATATTGAGAAATATATTTTTTCTAATTTTGATATTTAAATATATCTAAATATATAGAAAAAATGAATTATATAAATCTTTTGAACATTAAAACTCTATAGTTTTAACCATTAATTTTTAAAAGAAGTGATAAATTAATTCTGATGGCCAGTCCTTCTTGCTGCTATTTGCCCAACTTTTCTACCTGGAGGGCGATTTCTACTCGTTGTGGTAGATTTGTGAGGAGACTGCTTTGCACCACCTCCATACGGATGTGAAGCAGCAACCATAGCCACTCCTCGAACTACGGGCCATTTCTTTGCTTTTGATTTTATATAATGAAATTTATTTCCAGCTTTAAGAAATGGTTTATCTGTACGACCTCCTCCAGCAACTACACCAACAGTTGCTAGGCAATTTCCATGAATCCATTTGGTTTTTTTTGATCGAAAGAGAACTTCTACTTTATTGCCAGATCTGTTTCTTACAATAGCTGCAACTCCAGATGCTCTTGCAAATTTTCCCCCATCTTGCGGAGTTGACTCGATATTATAAACTAAGGTACCTAATGGCATTTTTCTTAGAGGTAAAACATTCCCAACCTCGATGACTTGACCATAGCCAGTTTTAGATTGTATAAATTCTTGTCCAACGTACACTCCTTCTGGAGGTAGCCATAGACCCTTTTCTTTTGTATCTTCATATTGTATAGTGGCAACTGGGGCGCCTCTTCCAGGAGAATGATTAAGATCTAAGACTTTAAATTTGAATAATTTCTCATTTTTTTTGAAAGGGCGATATTTGACAGCACCTATATGTCTGTGACTTGGGGATCTAAACCCAAGGACGCCTCTACCTTTTCTTTGAGCTAAAATTCGTTTTCCCATTTACTTCACGATATTCTATGGATATAAACTTAAATTATACAAACTATAAATTTTTTTTCATTTTCGTGGTTAATTAATAAAATATTGAAAATACAAGGGTCTAATTTATCTATGATACAGTTTTAGAAGCTTAAAGTTTACCGGTTTTTAATAGATCATCAATGTTATAATTAAATGCTATAGGGAGTTCACGTTCCAAAAACTCACCTGCAATATTTTCTAAGAGTAAGGTTTTGATTTCTTTAGGATTAGATGTTTGACCTAACACCCATCCAAGTTTTACATAGGCAACTTCTGGTAATAGATTCTTTCCTGGAATAACCCCCAAGTTTAATAATTCTCTTCCAGTGGAGTACACATGCATCCCTACAAAACCGTGTAATGTTTGGGTTGTCATAAGAACGGTTAAACCTTCTTGAATGGCTCTTTCTATTGAACTATAAAGAGCTGTGGAGACATGTCCTAATCCCGTTCCTGCAATTACAATCCCTTTATAGCCTTTATCGATAAAAAAATTGATTTGATCGCTGCTAGTTCCAGGATATGAATAGACAAGTGCTATTTTTTCTTCAAATTTTGGAAGAGTTTTTGTTTCGATTGCTGATTTTTTGTTGTATTCATTTGTGAACATTTTGATTTTTCTATTTTGAACCATTCCAAGTGGGATACTATTAATTGTTCTAAAAGTATTTCTAACAGAAGAATGCATTTTTCTTACTAATGTGCCTCTATGAATTAATCCATAATCATGAGAAGCAGATCCAAGCATACAGATAACAACTTCCGCCACATCTGATTTTGCTACTACAGCGGCATTCATTAAGTTTAAAGCGGCATCCGAAGATGGTCTATCGGAACTTCTTTGACTACCCACAATAACAACGGGTATTGAAAGATCCTTTAGCATGAATGAGAGAGCTGCACTGGTAAATGACATTGTATCAGTACCATGACTGATCATTACTCCATCTATTCCTGAGTTTGCTGCTTCTTTAATTTTTTCTGCTAATTTTTGCCAATATTCCGGTTTCATATTTTCAGAAAGGATTTCAAATACTATTTCACATTCAAGATTACATATTTCTGCCAATTCAGGAACTGCACTGTATAATTCTCCTGGAGTGAAGGAAGGAATCACTGCTCCAGTAGTATAATCTAATCTTGAGGCGATAGTACCACCAGTTCCCAGTAATTTTACATTTGGGAGTTCTTTCTTATATGGAAATTCTTTTTCAGGAATTTTATAAGACGCCTCTCGTTTTCCAATCTTTTTAATTTCCTGAATTTCAGAGACCTTAACACCGATATTATAATTGTTCTCCAATTTGATATTAATGAAGTTTGAGTCAGAATGTTCAATCCTTGGTAAAATGATTCCTTCATATTGCGTTTTTTCAGTAATAATTTGAACAATATCCCATATTTCTAATTTGTTTTTTTCAAGAAGTTTTTTACCTTCTCCTCTGTATCCTTTAAGTTTTTCACTCATTTATTTCATCTCCTTTAAGGTTTCATTTATTGAATTTGTTAATTCTTTTGATACAACCGCTCCATCAATTTTTCCTCTGACTTTTTTCATAACTTCTCCCATAAGTGGCCCTTTAGCTCTCATTTCCTTTTCTTTTATTAAATTTACATTTTTCCTAATAATTTCTTGAATAATTTTTTTGAGATCTTCAACCGAGATACTTTCGATTTTTAGATTCTTCAAAATTTGCTCAATAGAAAGATCCGGAGAATCGGCTTTAAGTTGTAATATATCTTCGATCGCTTCCTTGCTAATTTTTCCTTTCTTGAGTAAAGTAAAAATCTCATAAAAATCAACATCAGCAATATTCTCAATATTTTTTCCTTCTCTTCTTAAAGCTGTTGTAGTCTCTAAAAGGGTTGTGAAAATTAATGAAGGATTATCAGGATATAATTCTATCAATTTATCAAATAAATTCAGTTTTCCCGTAAAAATTAGATCTTTTATTATTCTTTCTTCAGTTTTGTATTTTTTTGAATATTTTTTGATAGTCTCCCATGGATATTCTGGAAGTGATTTTTTGATATCTTTGATCTCTTCTTCTAAATTAAAAATAGCTTCTGAATCAGTATCGGGATATAATCTTGCTCCTCCATGAAGTTCTCTTAAAAATTCTGTGTTACCATTTTCAAGTGCTTTTCTTGTTTCAGGAGGAACTCCTTTAAAAGCAAATTTAATTCGATTAATGATGACATCCATAGCTTTATTAATTTCTTTAATAGTCCCTAATACTAACACAAAACAATCCTGTTCACTTGAATTTAATTTCTCTGATATTTTCTTGATATCGTCATTAGAAAGATTATATTTACTTAGATCTTCATCAGAATGTATTATCCCCTTTAATCCTGAAATTATTTTTACTTTACTACTTACTTCAGTACCAAATCTATAATCTTCCATTAGTTCTTTTCCAAAAATATCTTTAAATCCTTTGAAGTTGATCCCATAAAGTTTTTTTCCAGATTTAATACCCTTTGTAATAAAATTTGATTTGATTTTTGCTAATGAGTCAGTTAAATCAACAGATTTATCTGAAATATCTTTTAAATTCAACTTTCTTTTTTCAAGCTCTTCTTTAATACTTATTAGTTGTAATTGACGCGAAATTTCATGGTTGATTAATAATGGAATCCAACCTAATTTTTGAACTCCCTTAATTTCTATCCTTGTACCTGCTTTGATACTCACATTAACATCCTGTCTTATTGAACCGAGAACTTTCTTGACGTTGGTTGACCATAAAAGTAATCCAATCCTTTCAGCACACTCACGACATTCTTCAGGTGTATTGATATCAGGCTTAGTTGTGACTTCTACTAAAGGTATTCCTAATCGATCTAACCGAAAATAATTCATTTTGTTTTCAGTTTTAATCTTTCTTGCAGCTTCTTCTTCTAAGCTTAAAATTTCTATACGAATTTTTTTACCACTTTCTAATGTAACATATCCATCTGTACCTAAAATCATGGTTCTTTGAAAACCACATGGAACACTACCATCCAAATAGTTCTTTCTGCAAACATGCATTTCTTCAATAATATTTGCATTTAGAAGCATAGCTATTTGTAGTGCAACCATTCTTGCTTCAGGATTACAGGAAAAAGGAGGAGTATCATCCAGTTCATATGTACATACTACATCATTGTAACCTTCATATAATATCCCCATTCCTTTTTGGTATTCTGTTAACATTGCTTTATCATACACGCCTAATTCTCCTAGAACTGGACGCATTGTACGTTTAATTGTAAAATCTGGTTCACGTGTTCCTTGTAATTCAGCAGGACATTTACAGAATAGTTTTTTCTGTGTATCAAGCTGTTGATGGATCTCTAATCCACAAATTAAACCAAGTTTTTCATAGTCAAATTCTTCCATGATATTCAAATATTAAAATTGTGAAGTAATAAAACATATTATTATTTTCAAAAAAGGTTTAGGATATTTTAATATCGGCTATTTTAAATATTTAACAACAATTATGGAAGCAAATTCATTTTAAATATTTTTATAACAATGTCTCGCAATAATATCATCCTGAACTGCTCTAGGGAGATCTACAAATCTAGCACTATAACCTGAAACTCTAACCATAAAGTTTTGATAATTTTCAGGCTGTTTCTGAGCAGCTTCAAGGTCAGGTACAGAAATTGAATTAAATTGAATATGAGAACCATTTAAATTAACATATGATCTTAACAGAGATTCAAAAATTTTCCCATCCTCAACCTTAATAATTTCAGGATCAATATTTATTGTACAAGCTACTCCATTTGATAGAAGTGAATGGTCCAACTTAGTAATACTATTTATTGTTGAAGTAAGTCCGTTTTTAGCTGTAAAACCAGGGGCAACATCTCTAGTTAATGGTTTCCCCTTTTTTCTCCCAGAAGGAAGCGCTCCTGTAAAAATCCCAAATCCTACATGAGTAGTCATAGCATGAATTCCAACTCGATACTTTCCTCCTCTAGCACATCGGAGGCCTTCTACAGATTTAAAAAGAATTTCTGCCACTTTTTTAGCATATTTATCTACCTGATCATTATCATTACCGTATTTAGGACATTTATATAATAGATAATTTCTGAGATCTTTGTAGCCTCTAAAATTCCTTCTTAGTGCCTCTATTAGAGATTCTATACTTACTTTCTTTTCTTTGTAAACTGCCCATTCTATAGCAGCGAGAGAATCTACAACATCAGAAAAACCTGTTGTATGTATGCCAGAGAAATTATATTTTGCAGAACCTTCATTTACATCAATTCCTTTTTCAAAACAACCTTTTATACAAAGTGACATCAAGGGAGTTGGTTTTATCTTTTTATGTGCCTTTTGGTATGCGTTGGCAGCAACAGTAGCCATTTTCATCATAGCTTTTAATTTTTTGCCAAAGGTTTCTAGTATTTCATCTATAGATTTAAAACCTCTTGGCTCTAAATCTGATAGAATATAATTACTAATAAAGGTCTTGTCAGTTCCTAATGCTAGTTCTAAGGCTTTTGCCAAATTAAGAAATATAGCACCGGTATTATCAAAAGACGTGCCAGAAGTAGATAATCCCACACACCCAACTATTCCATAATCTCTAGCTTCTTGTAACGTGATTCCATAGTTTAATAAACTCTTAACTACTAACTCATCGTTATAAAGTCCGATTACATTTTTTCCTTGGGCTAAAACTTTGGCAATTTCTTTATATAGTCTCTGGGGTGTATTTTTATGAATCCTTATCACTAAATTAGGACTTGGAACAGCAAGTTCCCCTATAGCTTTTAAGAATAAATAAGTTAAATTATTAGTGGCATCTTTTCCTTGTTTATCAATACCTCCTATTAAAATATTCTGTGTTGTTGCCATGCCTCCAAAATATTGAGTTGCTACTGAATCATATAAAGCTATAATTTCATTTGTCTTCAAAAGAAGGTTCTTAATTAAACGCAATGCATTACCTGAATTTTTATCATAATATTGATTTAAATATTGGTCTATCCGGCCAAAAGATATTCCATGTTCAAAATTTTCAATATGAAGAGACATATGAATAAACCATAAAAATTGAATAGCTTCATGAAAATTGTTAGGAGGATACTCAGGAACTTTATTACATATCTTAGTAATCATCTCTAATTCTTTTTTTCTAATAGGATTTGACTCTTTTAATGCTAACTTTCTAGCAACTTTACTAAATTTATTAGCATACGCAATAAGTGCTTCTGATATAATTATGATTGAGTTATAAAATGCAACTTTCTTGTCAATATCTAAATTTGAAGCTGATCGACTTTTAAGTTCCGTTATTTTTTCCCGAGAGAATTCAATATACTTTCTTAATCCGAATGAGAGAAGTCGTGGATAATCAATAACAGCATGGGCAATTCCCCCTATCTCTGTTGCAACATAGGCACAACCACTAAAGGATGTTTCAAATACATAATCAGGAGCATATTTTCTAGCATAATTATCAATCTTAAAACTATCATAAAAAGGAGCAATTTCTTTTCTCAATATTGTTATATCTGAATCCTTGACTTTGATAGGGTTTACAACTCTTTTTGGAAGAAATTCTAGTTCTTTCATGATCCTAAAACCACTTGCCTCAAGTCTTGGAACAGCAACAGGAATATCCACATCAAAAGTTCCTACTATAATTTCATCAGGCCTTATAATGATAGGTAAATTCTCAAGAGTGTTCTTAAGACCATTAGCTTGTTTAATAATAATAGAACTTTCCGAAGTATCTTTAAGCGCTTGTGTATAATAGATAGGAACTTTAAGTGAAAGGTGAGGAGTACCTCGAACTTTCTCATTTAACGGCGTAATTACCAATTTTATCCCTAAATTATATAAAAGTTTTAATCCTTAACAATAAATAATTTTAGGCATTTTCCTTTAAATCTTTAATGATTTTCAATCTTAACTAAATAAAATTAATTAAAGGTGGAAATCCGATTATTTTAATTGATAAATTTCATCAATTTGGATAACTTCTGAATATTTTGAAAGATAACCAATTAAAAATTGTTTTTGTTCAATATTATTTTCAAGTGATTGATCAATTCGAAAAGAATAATCTTCTATATTTTCAATTTTAATCCAATGGAGTTTATTAAAATACTGTAAAATTTTACCAAGAAATGCTTGTTGCGGACCAAATTCACGTAAATCCTTCTCGATAGCTATAATCCATTTATTAAAAGCTTTTTTATTCTTAAAACATACTAATATATCGTTATCCTCTGCTAAATTCATCCATAAGAACTTATCTTTATCATTAAGCATTCTATTATAGTTTATAACAAAATTAACATTTTCTTGTAGGAGTTTTATTCTTTCTTTTTTAACTAGTTCCTCTCTAAATGCTAGGGCCGTCTCGATTAAATCAAGTCTCCCGTAAAAATCCTTAGATGAATAATGAAAATCAGTGACCTTTAGTCCTAAAAGACCGCAAATACCCGCAAAAAATTTACAATTTTCAAAATGTAAATTTCTCTGCTTGCCTATAAATTCCAAATAACCTTTGCCAAACCCTTTATCTCTTTCGGGAAAAACCTCAAGTTTAAGTTCTTTTGTTATATTAGAAGGGTATGTTCGATTTCTAAAACGTTCAAATACTTGTATCCAACCTTCAGGACTTTTTTCCTTTAAATAAATTTTTTTATAAAAATGGTAAACAGACATAAGGAATCTAGTAATAAAATCAAAAGATATTGGAGTAAATCTATTACTTTCTGCTACCATATCATAAAGTGGAATAGTGGCTTTGAAGGTAAATTTATCAAAAAAATCCTTATAAACTTGATCTTCTACTCTCTTAAAATCTTCAATTGTTTTTCCCTCTTTAAAAAGTATCATTATATTATCCAGAATATAAGTAATAAACGAACTTATACTTTTAAAACGTTCATCATTAGAATCCTTCCTATGATGCACATTTACATATCTCTTTATCCACTCTTTAAGAGCTGGTGATATTGAAATTGTCTGTTGGGCTGTTTTCTTATGGGAGAGGTATTTTTTATCACTCATAAAGAGTTAAAATTGTATATAATTTTTAAATTTATGTTAGATGTAAACTTCGATTTAATAAACTTTTGTTGACTTTTAGTAAATATTTAAATTTAAATGAGATTTTTAAAAATACAATTTTATTGAATAGTGATTTAGGTTTACTTATTCTACGATTCTTGGTATTTACAGTATCTAAGCAAATGATTTCAGAAATGATTTTCCATTATGATAGTTTATAAATAAAGAAAAAAAGTAATTTATGGGCAATTGTTAGGGATAAAAATCAAGGGGATGACAGGAGAACCTAACCATAAAGGCAAAGTAGGGAGAAAACGGTAGGGTTAAGGGGGTCGAGATCCACCTTTTTTTTTTTAAAAATTTTAAATTACTATCTATAAAATTATCTACGCTAAGTCTTTTAGATAATATCTTCCATTTTCTTGAGATAATTGTGAGCTTTTTGAAAGAGTCTTCATTAAAAACTCTCTTTCAGCCTTGAATTTCGAATCTGATAACCTTATGTAAAAGTATAGTTCATTCTCCTTTTCAATATCAATCCAATGCAGCTTTTCAAAGAATTTTAGAATTTGGAGTCTATTGTCATCTTTGTCTGAGAATTTTCTAATTTCACGTTCAATTAAATCAAACCATTTGTTTTGAGTTTCTTCATTGTTGAAACAAATAATTGCATTTTTATCTTCGGCTAATTTCATCCATAAATAGAAATCTTTATCATCGATGATTTTATAGTAATTTATAAAATAAGATACATTTTCACTCATTAGCTTAACTCTCTCAAATTTGGCTAGATCATCTCGAAAAAACAAATCTGTTGCTTTTAAATCAAACCTATAGTATCCATCTTTTTCTGAATATACAATATTATTTACTCTTATTCCCAATATCCCAAAAAATGCAGAAGTATATTTACAAGTATCATAAGTTAAGTTTTTGTAAATACCTGCGAACTCAAAAATTCCCGATAAATCTGTAGGACTCTTTCCCGTAAATAGATCTATCTTAAATTCCTTAGTTATATTATTTGAGACTAAATAATTCTTTATACGACCAATTGTATTTTGTATATCAACAATCTCTCGAGATTTCATTAGTTTCATATAAAATCGTCTAACTGTTAAGAAGAAAGCTGGCAATTTCTCAAGTGAAGGATTTGTGTATTTATTTGGTTTGATAGCTTCCTCATAATAAGGAATTGTGGCCTTAAAGGAGATTTTGTCAAAGAAGTTTTTAAATTCACTGTCTACATAATCAGCAAAATCATCCAGACTTTTTCCTTTCTCAAAACATTCTAAGGTTTTTTGTAATACGTAATTATAAAAGGCAGAAACGCTTTTGAACCTCTTATCATCTGGATTTTTTTCTTGGTTTTCTATAACAAAGTTATCAATTCTTTGTTTTAGATCGGGAGTAGTGGAAATTGTTTGTTGGGTAATTTTTTTTTTTGATAAAGGTTTTTGTGCGGGCATTCTTATACAACATGAACCATTTTTGTCCATTATATAATCCAATATAATATATAAAGAGATGTATAAAAAAGAAAAAGTTTTTTATTTATAAGAAAGATTTTTGCACAATTTAAGCGTACAAATTAATCATGAAGCCCTTTTTATGATTAGAGCATTTTAGAAACATACACACCATCTGATTTATATCCCATTTCATAGAAATATGATTTTGCTCCAATACCACTTATAACAGCAAGTTTTTTTGCTTCAAATTCATCAGTTGAGATTTTTTCTGCATGGCTCATTAGTAATTTGCCATAACCTCTATGTTGAATTTGAGTCAATAGATTTGGTTTCAAGTCCTTTGGTACAAGTTCGCCAACAACTTTTATTTCTCTCACTATCATTGTTTTTCCATCATTCAATTCGGGTCTATGAGCAAGTTCAGAAGGTTTTCTCAAACGTAGGTATCCAATTAAATAATCTTCTTCCTTATTCTCATAAGATAAAAATATTTCTTTTCCTTGAGAGGCATCATAATCAAATCGATATAGCTTTATATCCTCTAGATTAACCTCTTTACCAAAATTTTTTCTTTTACTGAATCCGTATTCCCTACATCTTATACATTTACAAGTTTCATCCATCTCTCTTAATTTTTCTTGGACTAACTGTCTTAAATTGCTATTTTTGCATCCAGCTTCAATTAAAGTAGCTGGGATATCTCTCATAACTCTCTGAATTCTGACAAAAGGGGGAAGTTTTATTTTAACCTTTGCAATTAAATCTATTAATTCCTTATCTGTATATGGAGTATATTTGCCTTTTTTCCACCAGTTATATAATTCAGTACCATTAATTACAAGAGTTGGATAAATTTTTAACATATCTGGCCGGTAATCTGAATTGGAAAACAATTTATCAAATAATTCGATATCTTTCGAATAACTAGAACCAGGGAGATTGGGCATAATATGGGCATTAATTTTTAATCCAGCGTCCTTAGCAATTCTTATAGCTTCTATACTATCTAATGTAGTATGACCTCTCTTTACAAGTTCAAAAATATCATCATAAACTGTTTGTATTCCAATTTCGACACGAGTAGTTCCAAACTTCAACATTTGATCTACATCTTTTTCTTTACAATAATCAGGTCTTGTCTCAATAGTAAGCCCTATTAAACGCCTTTTTGAAGTTTCAGCAAGCTTTTTGGCTTCTTCTAATGTATTTACTCTTTGACTGATAATTCCTTCTAGGGCTCCCTTGATAAAATCTTTTTGATAATTTGGATCAGTTGACAGAAAGGTACCTCCCATAACAATTAATTCGATTTTATCTACTATATGGCCAATAGCTTCTAAATCATTAATTCTGCTTCGAACTTGAAAGTATGGATCGTAATTATTATGAATAGATCTCATAGCAGCTGGTTCGCGACCAGTATAACTTTGCGCAACTTTTTGCCCTGGTTGAGAATCTTGTCCAGGACAATATATACACGTTCCAGGACATGGGAGCGGTTTAGTCATAATGGCTATAACCGAGACTCCAGATAAAGTTCTAGTTTTTCTCCTTTTAAGGATCTGAGTAATAACTACTTTTTCTTCTTCTGTTGCGTAGTTTAGGATAGTTGCATTTTTTATAACTTTATTAAATTTGTATTTTTTCCCAATTTTACCTTTAATATTTGTTATTTTTTTACGATTTGTTTTAGGATTTTTGATTAAGTAATCTATTATCTCTCTAGAAATTAGTTTACTTTTCTCTCGATTGTCAATATCTAAAGAATCCATTATGAAATAAGTTAGAAAATTATATGATTTTCTCTAAATAGGTAATATTAACAAATAATATATTTTTACATCAAGTTAATATTTTGTGATTTAAATGCTCTAAACCAATTTTAGGCAATTTGGGATCGAATTTTTTTATATAAATTTTAAAAATGGATTTTGCAAGGAGTTGGGATAATCTTCAGCGTTGCATAATATTTATATATATGAAACGTTACATTTTTTGTGATATTGAATAAAAATATGTGGTAATCAAAAAATGAAAAAACCACAAATCTATAAAATATGTGTTTTTGGAGAAAGTGGAGTAGGAAAATCTACTTTATTAGGCAAATATTTTAGGGAAGCTGATAACGAAAGTTTAGGGGTCCACCCTAAATTAACTTTAGGAGTAAGTTTCTATCAGAACAAGTTAAAAATAGATGATGAAGACTTAATATTACATGTTTGGGAACTTACAGGTGTAGAAAAATTTAAAGATCTTAAGATAACTAAGACAAAAAGGGAAGGTAAATTAAAAAAACCAAGACCTTATTTTGAACCTTTTACTATAGGTGCTGCAGGGGCTATATTTGTTTATGATATAACCGATAAATCTAGTCTAGTCGATTTAGAATGGTGGTTGAAATTATTTAAAAAAACCAAAAGAAATGTAAATATTCCAATTTTAATGGTTGGAACTAAAGCAGATCTTCAAGATGAGAGAGAGATCTCTATCCAACATGCTAATAAGTTAGCCTCCACAAGAAATTTAATCGGATCGATAGAATTATCTTCAAAAAATGAAAAAGAAATAGGAGATCTCTTTAGAGGTTTTGCGAAAATTATTAAGAGAGTATATCCTAAAAGGCATTTTGTAGATGTTTTTCGGAATGAACTAGACATCAGAATATTCATATTACTGAAAATCTATAAGGAATTAAGCCTTAAAGAAATGTCCTATTATACAGGTAAAAGTAAAGCACAACTTTCTCGTCTCACAAGAGATTTAGTTCGATTGGGACTAATTCAATCATACATAAAAGAGGATGAGATACAACCCGGTAATATCAAGAGAAAATATTATAAATTAAGTAAAGATTTTGATTTACTTTTGGAGAAAAAGGAATTTGATTTAAAAAAAGCAATAAAAGAGAATAATTGGGAACCTCTTCTGGCAAATATACCTAAATTCTCTTATGAATATAGAAAACTCAAGATGATCTCAGACCATATAAATAGTTATTTAGAAGCAACAGAAAGTCACCTCTTAACTTCTGTAGCAATGGAAGATTTACCCATGATTGAGACAATTAATGTACTTATGGAGGCACTAGAGAACAATTTGATACATTATCAGTTTATATCTGAGAACCAATACAAGAAGGTTAAGGCATTAAGCATTGAGTTCCATTCGAAATTAGATGAAATTCTGAAGAATGATGATAGTCCTGCAAAGCCATATTTATACATTGATATCTTGCTTAATATGCTAGGAATTGTTATGATTGGTAATAAAACACGTGAATCTATATTAGGACTCCGACAGTATGCAAAAGAAACTCAAAAATCACTCTAATGATATCTTTTTTCCAGTGAAATCTCTTTGAAATTTTCCAAAATCTTGAATTTCTTTAAGAGTTTTCAAATCAAAAACTGGTCCATCTTTGCAAACAAGTAAACCTAATGGATCTAATGCACACAGTCCACAGAGTCCACATCCACACCTCATTATTCTCTCAAGACTCGCATAAAACTCAATATCATTTTCTTCGCAAATTTTAGATAACTTGTAGAGCATTACTTCTGGACCGCATGAATAAACAATAATACTTGATTGATCTTTTTCATTATATTCTTTTAATATTCCTTTAAATATATCGGAAGATACTCCTTTTATTCCATAACTTCCATCATCAGTACAATAAAATGTTTCAGATGCTGATTCATTAAAAAGTTCCTTAAAAATCAATTCTTCCTTAACTTTTACTCCTTCAATTACAGTGTGTTTTATATTTTTATTCCTGAGTTCTGTTGACAAAAATTTTAGAGGAATCATACCTATTCCTCCACCAATCAAAAACACAGTTTTTGAGTTATTCGTTGGAATTTTAAAATGATTACCTAAAGGACCTCTAACTCCAATATAATCTCCAACATTTAAATTATAAAGAGCATTTGTGCATTCTCCAACATTTTTTACTGTAATTGCCCAATTACCTTTATTATCATACTCAGAAATAGACATTGGAATTTCATCCACACCTGGAACCCATATCATAACAAATTGCCCTGGTTTAGGAGTAATATTATTTTGATTATCATCCTCTTTCATGTTAAAAAACAAGGTCCTAATATCCTTACATTCATCTATGACTTTCTGGATTCTTACAGTTATTATTGTATTTTCAGTCAAAATCAGGCACCTCCTGGCTTTTAAAATGATGTGCTACTCCTTTGATATCATTTATAGAGGTATAACCATTTTTTTTTAGATAATGAGTAATTTTTGAATTAATATTTGTGATAATATCAATTCCTTGATATAGCCCTGTTCCAATTTGTACTGCTGAAGCTCCTGCTAAAAAGAATTCTATTATGTCTTGCCAAGAATCAACTCCACCACATCCAACTATTGGAATTTTTAATACTTTGTATAAGTCATATACTTTTTTTACTGCTATAGGATGAATTGCTTTTCCAGAAAGACCACCACTACCATGGGATAAAATTGATCTTTGAGTTTTTATATCTATTTTCAATGCGGATAGAGTATTTATAGCTACTAATCCATCTGTGCCTCCTTTCTGAGCTGCTAAAGCTATATCAACAATATCTGTTACATTAGGATTTAATTTTACAAAAAGGGGGGCTTTTAGATGTTCTTTTAGAAATCTCACAAGTTCATAGGTTAACTTAGCATCAATTCCTATTGAAGAAACTTCAGCATGGGGACAGGAGATATTAATTTCAATAGCATCAGCCCCAGCATTTTCAGCTTTAATTGCTACATCAAGATATTCCTCATTTGTACTTCCAAAAACGCTTACTATTAAGGGAATGTTATGTTTTTTTATTTCTTTTATTTCTGAAACAAATTCGTTGATTCCAGGATTACCTAAACCAACACTATTCATAAAAGTTCCTGGGTATATTTCAATTATAGATGGGTTTTTATAACCTTTTCTTGGTTTTGGTCCGATAGATTTTGTAGTGACAGCACCCGCTCCAGCATCAATTACTCTTTTCATAGAAGAAAATGAGACCCCTAAAATCCCTGAGGCTAAAATTATTGGAGACTTTAGTTTTAACCCAGAAAGATTTACTTCTAGCATTTTTTAAATTCCAATAATGATTATAGTTTTATAATAATTATTAATGAAGGAAAAATAAGTATAAATTGCCTAATTAAAATGAAATCTTACATAGCAGATACTCTAATTGGTATTTTTGCGCTTGATGAGTCTGGCAATATTTTAAATTTCATTGATTTTGATGATAATCACGAGAAAATTATTGAATTTTATAACGCATTAGATAATAACACTGTTCAAAAAATATTTGAAGACTTTTTATTAGATTTGAAAACTGTTGGTTTTGATGAATTAATATTTGATAATATAAAATTAGAATCTCTTATCTCAGAAAAATTAGGGTACAAAACTATTTTCGAGAGTAATTCATTAGAGCTCAAGAATTTTCGTTTGAATCTAGAAAATCAATTAAAAACGGTGGGGATTAATAAAACAAGTAAAGAAATTCTTTCACAATATAAAGAGATAAGCGAACAATTGACAAGAAAGAAGATCAGTGATGCAAGTGGACATTCAGATAATATTGCTATCCAAATAATAACCGTCTTGGATGTAATTAAAAAATCTATTAGCCTTTTTTCAAGTCATCTTAGAGAATGGTATGGATTACATTTTCCTGAATTAACTGATAAGATTATTGAAGATAATATTATCTTAGCAAATTTAATTGCAAATTTGGGATCCAGAGAAAATTTTACTTTTGAAAATATTAAAAATAAGGTAGATTTAAAAGAAAGGAAAATTAAAGCTTTAGAGAAATATGCTTTGGAATCAATGGGTGCAAATTTTGATCTCTCAATGATACAAAATTATGCAGATCAAATCATTTCATTAGATAATTATCGTTTAGAATTAGAGAATTATTTAGGAGAAATAATGGAGGTTTTTGCTCCTAACATTAACTTTTTAATAGGTGCCTTGATTGGAGCAAAATTGATAGCGAAAGCGGGTAGTTTACAGAAACTAGCATATATGCCTGCATCGAGAATACAATTATTAGGTGCAGAAAAGGCTTTATATCGATTTCTTAAAACAGGTGAAAAACGACCGAAGCATGGTTTAATATTTCAATGGAATCAAATTAGATCGGCAAAACCATGGATTAGAGGTAAGATATCTAGGGTTATCGCGGGTAAGATTGGTGTAGCTGCTAAGTTAGACTTTTTTAATGGGGAATTTTTAGGGGATAAATTATTAATGGGGATTGAAGAAAAAATCAAAGAAATTGAAACTAAATATCCTAATCCTCCTAAAAAGGCACCAGTATTGAAGAGTAAAAAAAGAAAAACAAAGAAAAAAAGATAGTATAATAAATTGGTTATAAAATGTCTAAAATTGAAATTAGAAATCATCCCAAATTTTACAATGTTTATATTTCTGGTCCTCAAGAAAGATTAAAGCTCTATACAAAGAATCTTGATATAGGTAAAAGGATATATGGTGAGAAATTAATCACCTACAAGAATTTAGAATTTCGAGAATGGGATCCGTATAGAAGTAAATTAGCAGCATTAATTCTAGAAAATCCTATTACAAACTTTTTGTCAGAAAATTTGAAATGCTTATATTTAGGAGCATCTTCGGGTACAACTATCTCTCACCTTTCGGATATTATTAATTTTGGCATAATATATGGTGTAGAGTTTGCTGAAAGAAGTATAAGACAGTTAATCCAAAATATATCAGATCGAGCAAATATTATACCAATTTTAGGGGATGCGCGCTTTCCAGAGAATTATGCTAAAAATATTTTTACTCCCGTAGATTTAATATATCAAGATGTTGCTCAACCACGTCAAGCTGAAATTGCAATTGAAAATTGCAATTATTACCTAAAAGATGAAGGGATTTTAATTATAGCAATCAAATCCCAGTCAATTGATAGTATTCAAAAATCTGATATTACGTATTCCCAAGAGAAGAAAACTCTTGAAAAAGCAGGCTATGAGATTTTGGAGAGTTTAAATATTCAAAAATATGCTGCTAACCATATTATTTTAATAGTTAAAAAAAGTAATTAATTAAGGTAATCAGTTATTTTTTTTGAAGAGACCTCTTCATTTATTATTTTTTTGGTGGTATCCCACGATTTTCTTGCGATTATTGGAGCTTTTTTGTGTTTTTTCACAAAATCTCTTAGGAATTGAGTTGTTTTAACATCTGAAGGGTATCCTGAGCCAAAATTTCCGTATTTTTTGTGTAGTTCTTCAATCATAGCATCTCTTTTACATTTAGCCATTATAGATCCTGCTGAAACTATTGGATAGAGGTCATCAGCTTTATGTTTAGATATTATTTTTCTGGGAGAATATATTAGTAATTTTTTTATGGAATCTCCAAATCTCGTTTCATTTACATCAGCAGCATCAATATATATTACATCTGGTTTCAATTCATTAATGATCTCTGCCATTTTCAATTCTTCAAGTCTATTCATTGTAATTTTTTTACTCTCTCTCTCATCAATTTCCTGAGGATTAATAATAATGATTTTAATAGAGAAGCAATAATTTTGTAAGATTTCTGCTAATTCACTTCTTCTTTTAGGTGACAGTTTCTTAGAATCCTTTACTCCTATTTCTGATAATAACTCAATTTTAGATTTTTTGAAGCAAATTCCGCATAAAACCATTGGGCCTAAGACAGAGCCTTTTAACATATAATTCGAAAAGAATTAGATTCTACCCGCCTCGTCTATCCCACATATTAGGTCGGATTCATCTTCATGAATCTTGAATGAGTTCGATGAATTCTTGCTCATTATCTACTTCTTCAAGGTTTTTAATTTTGATTATTGGAATTTTAATTTTCTTAAATGGTTCAGGAATTTTAATATCATTATCTATAATAAAGAGAGATGTTTTATGAAATAAATCTGTAAACATTCTTAAACATTGAAAGCTCATTTCTTTAATTTTACCTTGTTCTTCTGTTATACCGGAAAATAGAGGATAAAATCCATTTAATCTTTTTTCATCAGAGTGAGAGTATAATGATAATTTGAAAGGTACTGAACCTTTTTTATACCAATATGAAGAAAGTCCAATATCCTTGATTATATCCTGAACATGGGATTCAAAATGGCTTAATTCTTGTTCTTCAAATATTTCATTTTCTTCTATCTCATTATGTATACTCCAGCTAAAAACGTTGATTTTTTTACATAATGCATTATTATCTAAGATTTCTAATATTTTTTTAGCGATTTTCTCAGAAGGTCTCATAGATTCGTTTTCATATGAACAAATAGTTCTTTTAGTCACTCCTAAGACTTCTGATAATTCCTTTCTTGTTATTGAATGCTTTTCTCTCAGAATTTTCATTAATGTACCATCTAAAAATACAATTCCACCTCCTCTTCTTGCTAAGATATGGGGGTAATTATCATTGAGTATATTCTCAAATGTATTGAGTGTTATGAAGGGTAAATCTTCTCTTACATAAATCGTGTTATCTTCTAATTTTTGATATCGATTTCTGACTCCAATCAATAAAGGTTTTGATTTGAGGATTAAGGATAGAGATTTAATATCTCGAATTATATCTTGATTCAAGTTATCGATATTAGGAAAAATTTTAACACTAAATATTAAATCGTCCTTTCTAGCTAAAAGATCAAAACAGAATTTACTTTTTGTAGTAGCAAAACTACCCAGTGCTAATGTCTCGTAATTAGCTTTTTTTAATAAACCATCAATCTTTTGAATTATCTTTTCAATCGTCAAATCTAATCTTTAAAAAACAATATTGTAATAAAAAATTATTCTTTTTCAAATTAAGTCGCGGTAAATCGTAATTTAGTGATTTTTTATTGGAAATTAAAAATTTTCTTATTTTTTGTTTGGCAATCTAAGAAGATCAGAATCAGTGATAATACCAACATATGATTTTTTGTCTTTAACTAAAACAGCGGGATATTTTAAAAGTAAAGCAGAAATATCTTTTATATTCCAATATTTATCAATTTCAGGAAAAGGCAATTCTAATATAAGTGAAACATCCATATTGATAACTTCCGGATTATCCGTTATATATCTCTGTATTTTTTTTGATGTTATACTCCCCAAATTTTGATTACTTTCGATGATGGGTAATTGTGAGATTCCAAATTCATTCATTAAAGTTACAGCATTTCTTATAGTCGAATCGGATTTAATAGATATTATTTTCTTAACCATTATGTCTTCAGCATGCTTTTTAGATTTTTCTCGCTCACTACGCTGAAAATCTAGATATTCAAAAATTCTTTTTAATTTAGAATATGGAGGATCAGTAGCGCCATTTTCTATCCTAGAAATTGTTGATTGTGGAATATTCAGTTTTTTTCCTAGTTCTTTTTGACTAATATTAAGTTTTTTACGTAAACGCTTTATTTCATTCAAAGAAGGTAAAAAAATTTTCATAATTGATTTTCTTAATTTATGCTTCTTATGCATATTATAATTATAAAATATTTATAAACGTTATTAATTATAACACATGAAAATGAAGTAATAACTACATTTTTCAATTTAAAAAGGAATTTAACTGATAATTAATTTTAAAATATATTTAAAAGAACTATTTATATGATTAAGAAGTTGGTTAAATAAAATGTTGAAAATTACTCGCGCTAACTTTTTACCAATTGAAAAAAGCGATTTCCCAGAACTTTGTGAAAGGAAAGGAATAGGACACCCTGATACAGTGTGCGATGCTGTCGCTGATGCTTGCTCAAGAGCTCTATGTGTTTATTATCTTGAGAATTTTGACCGTGTTTATCACCATAATGTTGATAAAGCAGCTCTTGTTGGAGGTACTGCTCGACCAGAATATGGGGGAGGTCAGATAATTCAACCTCAGTATTTTTTGATTGTTGGAAGGGCGATAAATCAGATTCTTAGAGAATGCGCTGATGGCAAGAATAAGTTAGAATATATACCTATTCCAACTATCTGTATAGAAACTCAACGTAAAGTGCTTTCTCAAATCTTTAGAAATCTTGATTTAAATAAAGATATT
The DNA here is from genome assembly GCA_048938855.1 of Promethearchaeota archaeon. Classification (GTDB taxonomy): domain Archaea; phylum Asgardarchaeota; class Lokiarchaeia; order Sigyniarchaeales; family SOKP01; genus Loki-b32. The sequence goes on along the minus strand of JBHLLT010000006.1, from coordinate 85,815 downwards.
CAATTTGACTATGCTGTGCGACCAGGTTCAATAGATTTAACAGGAGTATTTGATGAGTCTCATCATACTGAGGAAATTCCACTCGCTAATGATACTAGTTTTGGCGTTGGTTATGCACCATACTCAGATGTTGAGAAGATTGCATTAGAAGCAGAAAAATTGATAAATTCAGATAAATTTAAAGATAGATGTAAGGCTTCGGGTGAAGATGTAAAGGTAATGGTTGAAAGAATTGGTAATGAAGTTGGAATTACCGTTGCGGCAGCAATGATTAGTAAATATATTAATGATGCTAGCGAATATGTTAGCTACACTAATCAAATTAAAGAAGCAATCCTGGATTTAGCCGCAGATATTATCCCTGAACGCGATGTGTCATGTCAAGTCAATGTAGCTGATAATATTGAAAAAGGAATCATGTATTTGACAATTACTGGTACATCCGCTGAAGCGGGAGATGATGGAGAAGTAGGACGTGGTAACAGATCAAATGGGTTAATAACTCCTTGTAGAACAATGAGTTTAGAGGCTGTATGTGGAAAAAATCCAATAAATCACGTAGGAAAACTTTATAATGTTTTAAGTACAGAGATGGCAAGAGAGATAATTAAGAGAGGTCAAGGAGATATACTAGAAGCACATGTTAAATTGTTGTCTCAGATAGGAAGGAAAATAACTAATCCATGGGTAAATTCAATCGAATTGATACCTGCAGATAATGTGAGCTTTGATTTAGTTAAAAAAATCGCAGAAGAAGTATCAAACGAAAAACTTAGTAAGGAAAGCTTTTTTGATCTAAGAAAAAGACTTATCGCTGGGGAAGTTCAAGTATATTAGTAAATGTTGATAAACAAGTTTTTATTTTTTTCTCTTTTTTTAAATATTAGATTTTAATTTTTTGGAGTAAATGTTCCATATATTAGGATTAGCTCCTTTTATAATTATTATAGAGCATTTCCAGAGTGAAATGATATGGGTTTAGATAAGTGGATTAAAACAGAAGAAACTGATAAAATTTCTGAAAAAAAGAAGACTCCATCAAAACAAATTAAAAAAAGCAGTATTGATAAAAAAAAAGAAGATATTATCGATAAAAAGGCCCTTAAATTAGCAAAATACAATCTTATTTGTAAAAATAGTAAATGTAAGTACCAAAAAACTATTGTAAAAAAGCGACTTGCTGAAGAAGATAAAATTTGTCCTAGGTGCGGGAAAGAAATGAAAATTATGGAAGGCTGAACTTATTAGCAGAGCCTAAAAATTTCGCACTATCTAATGGATTAGATGGAATATTATTTAAGTCAAAAACAGACTCACAATTCGGACATGTGTTAGGTTTTTTGCTGTATTTTAAAATTAGGTAGATAAAAAAGCCTAAACCTAAGGTTAAGATAACGGTAAAACACAGTATTTCATGATATTGATGATCAAAATTCTTTCGGCGTAATTCAACGATTTGTTCGCATGTTGGACAATACACCTTGTGACCCATTATTCTACTTCGCTCAATTTTGTTATTAATATTTAAATTTAGTATTTTGATTTATAATTATTTTATGGTTAATATGATACTTCAAATTTTTTTTCATTAGAAGAGTTTATCAATACCTTTAGTATAAACAGAGAACTTAAAAATTTTAGATATTAATTGAATCCTCTAAATTCCTTTTTTTCTGGCTCTTTTCTCTTTTTTTCACCAGTAGTTAAGATATCCCATGTACTATTGACTCCCATCTCCTTTAGTTTCTTTCGCTCCTCTTCCAATGATATATCATCTTCATTCTCATCTTCAAATTCATCTTCACTCATAAGAAATACTAATAAAGTCTTTAACTTTAATAAAATAGTATAGTTCGGCTTAATATATTTTTCTTAATTAGCATTAATCTGCATTAGATGAGTACCATTAGAAAAAATTAGGATTTTTAATGATATTCCACTCAATAAAATTTTAAGCATTTAATTTTATATTTTATTAAAAAATCATTCTATTATTAAAAAAAAAATTCCAATTTTGGTAATAACTATGGTAAATTGTGCGCATTGTGGGCAAGAAATAATTGGAGAGCCTTTTCATTGTAGTGAATGTGGATATAATTATTGTACAATACATAAGGATCCAATAAATCACGACTGCAACATTATAAAAGAGAGTTTAAGAATGCAACAAGCACCATCAGTAGTTCAATCTTACAATCAAGTAACACAATCATCATCAATCCCTTATGAACAAACATACCAACAACAAAGTCCCGGAGGAGTAATCCGAGGAACTACAGATGGAACATATTCTTGGTATCGCCAAGAAAGTCAAGTACCAGTTGATGCATTTGATCCTGATTCAGGAATTAAGTTTAAAGGAATCCTTTTACCTCATAAATCAGAATTATTTCATTTTATTATCGGAGTCTCATTAATTTATATTATAGGAATTATAACTTTCACTCCACAATTGATATATGTTTCTGGGTATCAATGGGCAATATTCATGCTAGCCGGTTTTTATGCCACTGCCTTTCTATTTCATGAATTAGGGCATAGACAAGTTGCATTGCATTTTAACCTTCAAACAAAATTTAGATTATTAACATTTGGGATGATTTTAACAGTAATTGGTGTTGTAATTAACATTTATTCTTTAATGTCCGGTGGAAGTAGTTTCCCTTCTTTAGCTCTCCCTGGGGCTGTTGTTGTTTTAGGGTTAAGCAAAATAGATAGAACTACTGGACTATGTAAAGCTGCAGGCCCCATAGTTAATCTAATATATGGTATCATCCTTTTTGTTATCTCTTTTATAATTCCAATATACCCACTTAATATGTTAATAGGGTTGGCTGCAAATCTAAATTTTATGTTAGGAACTTTTAATATGATTCCTATTGGTATCTTAGATGGTCAAAACATTTGGAAATGGAATAAAAAAGTATATATTGCACTAGCTGGTTCATTATTGACGCTTTTAGTAATAACGTATATACTTATCTATTCACCATTATACATTATTCCATAATTTTAAGGAATCTACATTTTTCTTTAATTTTTTTATATCGAAATCTTTAAGAATAAAACCATAATGAGAAAAAAGTAAAAATTATGAAGGATGATAATTTTAAATTATTTGAAGTTTGAGTTTTATTATTAATCTTTGTAAAGGATATAAACAAAATAATCAAATTTGATGTGATATAACTGACTTATTGTGAATTTTGCGGAGATCAAATTTCTTACTTACCTTTTACATGCAAGTATTGCGGAGGTACATTTTGTAAAAAACATCGATTACCTGAAAATCATGAATGCACATTTGAATTAAAACATGTACCTGTTGTCCCTACTTCTTCAAGAGAACCTGCACAGAAATACCAAGATGCCTCAATAAGACACCCTGTATCAAAGGTTTATTTAGATAAAGAGCCCAAAGCATTCAAAAGATATTTAAAAAGGCAAGATAAACAGAATGAAAAAACATTTAGATTATATCAAAAACCTTATAAAAGAACTTCCCAATACAAAGGTACAAAGACTCTATTTTTTGTTATCATAGGATTCTCCATAACAGCGTTGTTCTTTAGTTATTATGGAATCCCTGAATATTTATCTTTAAGTTTAAATGGATTAGTATATAAGTACACCTACTATACTTTCATTACTAGTATATTTATTAGTACAGGTGATCCTTTAAGTCTACTTTTATTAATGTTTATTTTATTGATTTTATATTTCATGGTTAGAAATATTGAAGCGAGTGAAGGTACAAAATTTTTAATTATTTTATATACAATTTCATGCCTTGTTACAGCTCTTTTCTATTTTTTATTAAGATTTTCCCTTATCTCAATATATCCTATAGATATCCTCCTTCCTCCTATTGGTTTAGCATGGGGTGGAATATTAGGTTTATTAGCATATTCCCTATTCCCAATGATGAATCAAAAAATCACTGCATTTATGTATTTTCTTCCGATTAGAATGAGTGGAAGATCGTTTTTGATCTTTATTGTCATTCTTAGATTATTACCAGTAATATTTTTTGTTTGGTATTATCCATTTTATGTAATAATTTACTTACCAGATTTAGGGGGTATTTTAGGGGCGTATATTATATATAGATATAAGTTTAACTTAAGATAATATCAAACTTATTTCTAGAATCTCAATTCATAAAAATTATCAAGGAATAAGTCTTTATTTCTATATCCTATTAAATTTTTAAGATTATCATAATAACTATAATGCCGGAAAATAAAGTATCAAGAATAATAGAACTGAATGAGGATTTAATTGAGAATAATGATAAATTAGCAGAAGAGAATAAACAAATATTTAAAGACAATCATATAAGGGCGTTTGATTTTGTTGGAGCAATAGGGGCAGGAAAAACTGCAATTATTGAAAAGATTGTCGAAAAAATCTCACAAGATTATAGAATTCTAGTAATCAATGGAGACGTGGCTACAAGAATTGATGCAGATAGAATTGAAAAACATGGTGTAAAATCAGTTCAGATTAATACAGGGCGTGAGTGTGCATTAAATTCATATCATATCTCCCAAGTTTTAAAAAATTATAATCTAAATGATGTTAATATAATTTTTATAGAAAACGTTGGGAATTTGATTTGTCCTTCTGATTTTATTTTAGGTGTTGAGAAACGTATTGTAATTGTATCAATAACAGAAGGTCCATGGGTAATACGCAAACATCCTATGTTGTTTAAATTTTCTGATCTCGCTATAATTAATAAGATTGATTTAAACGATGTGATGGATATAAAAGTTGAGGATATGATACATGATGCAAAAGAAATTAACCCAAACCTCAAAATTTTTGCTACAAGCGCTACAACTGGAGAAAATATCTCCAAACTTATAAATTATATCTTAGATTAGTAAAATTAAGAATAAAAACAAAAGAACATAATATTAATAATAAAAAAAAAGTTCTGAAGAATCATGTCGATTAGGCAATATAATACTGAGTTAGGAACTTTAATTGATAAAATTGTTAAGGTATACATTGAAAAGGATAAATTTTTTGTAGGACAATTAAAGGGAATTTCAGAAGACTCCAATTTAATTCTTATAAATGCTAAAAATGAAAAAAACAAATCCTTTCCCAAATTGTTTATAAGAAATACTTTTTATGATTTTGTAAGTCTTGAAGAAGAACCATTTCCTATGCAGGCTTTAGCTGATAGAATTGCTACTATTTTTACAAAAGGGCATGTAGATTATATAGAAGATCAGAATATAATTTCAATCTTAAGCGGAAAAATCATTGTTGATGAAAACGGAGTACGAGGGGAGGGACCTTCAGCTGACAGAGTTAGAAAAATATATGATCAGTTTAAAATGGATTTGGAAGCAGATTAATTACATAAATTAAATTTTTTTATTCCTTTTATTCTAAAAAGAAATTTAATAAATTTTTTAAATCAATATCCATAATAATGTTCTTCATAATTGCCTTTCCTAATGGAGATATTTTGATTATTCCTAATTCATCAAACTTTCTTATATAGTCATTATCAATTAAAAATTGAACATCTGTGTCCCATGCTTCCTCAAAAATTTCTTTTAAATCCTCAATTTTAATGTTCTCATCGACTTCTTTACTTAATGCGATTATTAAAGCTAACGTACCATACTGAGATGGTGTAATATTATCATCTTTTCCCTCAGATGTAAGGATATAATATTTTTGTTCTAAAAATGTAGTTTTAATAAGATCCAAACCCACATTTCTTAAATTTAAGTAAACATCACTCATAATTTCTTCAAAATTGAAATCTTTACTTAAATTTTTAAGATCTTCTTCTCGAATAATTTTTTGAGGATTTGTTAAAATTAATTTTGTGATGTTTCTTATCGTTTCACTAATTTCATTACTATTAATTGTCAATTGCTTCAACTCTCTTGCATTGTTATAATTTTTAAATTTTTAATAGTTTTTTTCAATTCTAAGTTAGGTAAAATAAATATTAATTTAAATCTGAAAAGATTATTATTCCCTTCAAAAAGAGGTAATATTTTTTTGATAGTTCGAAAAATAGAACCTGCTTTATTATATTGATTTAAGAGTGACATATTTGAAAAAATTATATTAGTTTTATTAGTATGGAGTTTCATTGAGAGATAGAAAACTATAATGAAAAAAATTTTTTCTGGAGTAGTTAATTCCTCAAATCTGGCCTTTGGTTTTTCTCTTCTATTAAATAATATATTTATGAAAAGATTCCTTTGATCTTCACTTAATACTATTCTAAATTGGGAATCTACATTAATCTCTTTTAAAAAGTTATTTATTATAGATTCTATATTTGAAAGAGAAGTTTCTAATTCCTTAAATTGTTTGAGACAATCGGTAACTCCTTTTTCACTGTTAGAAATAATGATCTTTGATTCATTTTTGGTTATGTATTCATAGAGTTTAGTAAGATTATTAATAACAGTAGATAGATCATACGGATTTTGCGGGTTGAAATAATTATCAGAAAGGGTTTGCTTATTTAATTCATTCTCTATTTTTTCAAGATCACTTTTAATCTCTTTTGAGGACCTTAGAGAATTTAAAATTATTTGATCAATATTTTCTATTTCTGTATTTATATCTTCTTTTAATTTATTTCTGAGTTCTACTTCTAACTCATCAATCCTCTTTTTATCAGAACTGATTATATTTAATAATGATTGATGATCTTTTTCAAATATTTCAAAAAGAGGGAGAAGATCTTCTAGTTTTAATTGAGTTTGGTTTCTTTTTGATTCTAGATCTTTAATTTCGGATTGAATTTCTTTTGCTTTCTTTTGAAACGCTCGTATTTTTTCTGCATTTGTTAAATTTCCCTCAAATTCTATTAAATCAACTTTAATATCATCTTTAGATGCAGGTTTATCACCTGCCATTTCTCTAGTAATACGGTTAATTTGGCTAAAGCATTGCTTCTTTTGGTTATTTAATTGTTCTATTCTTAAATTGTACTCTTTAATTGTGTTTTTGATTTTATTAATTTTGTTTTTACGTTGAAAAAAGTCTTCTTCAAAAAGATTTAATTTTTTCGTGTTTATGATTAAAGATTCATTTAATTTATTCATTAAATCCTTAATAGCTACAATATCGCTTGATTTTTTATATTGAGTTGATAATTCTAACTCTTTTGACAAAGATTCTTCCTTTTTTAAGAATTCAATGTGTTGAATTATGAGCAATAAGTTATGAATAATATCTCTATATTGAGATGAAATAGCTATATTGTTTTGTATGGTGTTAATATATTCTTTTAAAAAATATAAGAGATCATTAGCTTTTGACAGAAATTGAAATTCTTGAGTTTCTTCCTGTAGGAATTCTATAAATTTTAAGAGAGGAATATTGTTTAAGTCTTGAGATATCTCAAGAAAGATATCATCTTTATATTCGCTAAGTAAGTTTTTTTTAATTTTTCCGTTAATTAATGTAAATCTATCCTTAATTAAAATTTCTTTTGAACCAATAGAAATCTTAAAGTTACTATTAGAAATATTACCTACCTTTTGTTTTAATTATTTGTTTTCAAAATGATCTTCAAATTGTTTATATTCCTTCTCTTTTTTTTTCTTTCTTTCTCGAATTAAATCAATTGGATCTTTATCTTCATCTTTTTGTATCATATACTTTTCATTAAAGCTTTTTTCAAATTGCGACTTAAATTTCTTAATTTTTTCAGAAATTTCTTCACTAATTTCAATGGAACTATTCTCATTAGTTTTTTTGGAAATATTGCTTAATTTTTCTCTACTTTTTTTCCTTGTAAGCCTTTTAAATTCACTATCAGAAAGCTTTAAATAATTTTCATATGCTGTTTTTTGTTCTTCTTGCCTTTTTTTTAGTTTCTCTAGTTTTTCTTTCTCTTTAGCTTCTTCAATAATTGCTCTTTTTTCTTTTAATTCCTGTTTGGTTAATTGTTTTTCAATAGTTTGAAAAAATTCATTAAATGTTATAGTAGGATTCTCTATGAAAAAATTCTCATAATCAACTATTAATTCTGGAGGAACTTCTTCTGGAATTCTACTTAATTCTTCCTTAAGCTTTAATTGAATTAATGTGCTATAATAATTCTTAGCCTTTTTGATAGATTTTAAGAAAATCGTGTTATATTTTAATGAATCTATAATTTCTAGCCAATTCGAAATTTCAATTGAGGGAATAAATGAAACATATTCGATGATTTTACTGATTTGTTTGTTTTGAACTAAATTTAATCCAATAAATTTTGTTAATTCTCTATTTAAGCTCAGGCTTTTTAATCTATCCTTAAAAAGCTCTTTATATTTTATAATTAAGATATTTTGAAAATCTAAAAATCTATTGAGATTAGTATTGGAAATTTCTTCAATTTTAATTTTTATATTTTGTAGGAGCTCTTGTATAATTATTATTTGGGTTGAAAATTCTTTAACATAAGGTTCATGTTCAATGAGTTCCATATTTTTTGTTATCTTAGATGATACATCATTTATTTTATTTAATTCTGTCTGTAGATCTTCAATTGGGCTTGTCAGTTCCTTTATTTTTTCAAGATTAAATATTTGGTTATTACTCATAAGCTTCAATACAATGTGATTTATTATTTCTATATTTCAGGAGGCCCAAGAGTTTTATTTCTTCTATTGCTATATGAATTTGTATAGAGTCTAGGTTTTTTTGCATCACTTAAAACATCCTGTCTTTCAACATGAATGGCAGTACCACCAACCAACTTTAGAGAGTTATAAAAATCATCATAATTTAATATTCCCGTATTAATTGATTTTAATAAGGCGACTCTTGTCCCTCTTTCAATATCTGACCCAGAATACCCAAATGATAGTTCTAGGAGACCAACTGATTTACTTTTTTTGTTAAATTCTTCCCAAAGAAGCCCATTTTCAAATTCAGAAATGACCCTACCTAATTTAGTTTCTAATTCTTTTGAAACTAATTGAATATTTTTATACTCACTATCTAAATTCGAAAAAATTAAATCGTCAACTCCGATTTTCGCATTTTTTATTTTATTTATAAAGGATTCTATAATTTTTTTGCGTAAATGAAAATCAGGAAAATCAAATTTAAAATGGAAAGTAAAACGACGCCAAATCGCTGAGTCTAGTTGATGCTGATGATTTGTGGCTCCAAAAATAGCAAGAGGTACTCCTTCATAATTGGTTCTATCAATAACTTGGAGGAATGAGATTACAGCTCGTTTAATTTCTCCTACCTCATGAATATTTGATCTTTCAGAACCGATTGCATCAATCTCATCAAAAAATAATATAAAAGCCTTTCGTTCCTTAGAAATTTCGGCTGCTAATTCTACGACTCCGCGAATATTTTTAATAGTATCTCCTAACAAAGGTGAAACAAGCCTATCAGACTCTACAACGCAAATTGGAATATCAAATTTCTTCGCAAATCCTCTTGTTAATGAAGTTTTTCCTGTACCAGGAGGCCCATAAAGAAGAACAGTAAGATTGGGAGCTAATTTTGTATTCTTTAAATTTTCAATAAATTCATTATATTTTTTTAGAGCTTTAAAAAAATCATTTAATATTTCTTTTATATTTTCATTTCCTATTATATCATCTACTGTTTCTTTTATATCTGAAGGAAAATAAACTGCCCCATACTTTCCAAGTCGTTCTTTAATAACATCATCAGAGAATACTAGCATATCTTCTTTTTCATTAATAGATTTTGGCAAAATTTTTCAACTCATAATTTTTTTTTTATTGTTTATTTTCAAAACTTTCGCAAAAGAGTGCAATTTCATTTATTAATATTTTAAGATTATCTATTTGGGATCCGATAAAATTAAAAATTTCTTTTCGATATTGAATTGAATCTCTAATTTTCATTTTATCTAATCCTAAATAATTTGGAAAACATATTAACTTCATTAAATATGGAAGTACTTTTTCATTAGTTTGAAGATCTTTAAAGATAGTGTAAAAAATATTTTCATCCGATAATTTCCATTTTAAAATACCCATATATATCAAGAAGGCACAATTCATTGAAATCCAATTAACTAATTCCTTTGACAAGAAACCTCTTCTTTGAGAAGCAAAAGCTAGATAATATAGCACTAAGGTTTCGTTACTAAATTGTGGATATAGTCTTATTGTTCCATCTGATTGTTTATTTTCACGTAAAAAGTTATTTTCTAATAGCATTTCTGCAAAGTCCTCTTGTGGTGCTATAAATATTTCATCTAATAGCCGTAACCCAATTCGTTCAGAAATTTTTTCTAAAGCATCTTCTTCAGCATTAGCAATTGAATCAATATATGGTAAAAATACTTCATTTTTTAAAATCATTGGAATCTCATGATTTTTTTTTTCTGGAAATTCTCCAAAATTGGGATCTAAGTTAAAGAGGGATGTGATATTATTGATGATTTGATATATTTTGGGTGATATTCCAGGAATTTCAAAATAATCAGGACTTTCTAAATTCTCTCGATAATATGTGTGAGGTTGTAAAAGATGGCGCTGGCATTCATAAAATTCAGAAGAATTCTGTAATAAATTATTGTATATTATTTTTAAGTTTGCGCCTCTTGGAAATAGCTTATTTTCAATAAATTTAACTAATTGATATAAGTAAGTTTTTTCTAAATTAAGCTCATCAGGATTAGTTATATGACGCAAAACATTCAAAGCGTCGATAGATTCATGAAGAAATTCTACTATATAGTCTTTTATATCTATTGTAGGGATCTTTTCACGATATTTAACTATAAAATCCTTAATAATCTCGTAAATATTGGATCTATACATAGCAGAAAATTCTGAAAGTGCTCTTACTTTTCGGACATTCCTTTTTTCTTCTTCTTGACGAATCTTATCTAAAATTTCTGTATCAAGTAATAAATCAGCATCTAAATCGAGAATTATTCTTCTTGTTTCTCTTAGGATTGGACGCATGTGACTTAAAAATGTTAAGTATCTGGGAAGAATGTCAGTCCATTTCTCTCTCTTCCTTCCCGGTTTTACTGTTCTGGTAGCTTTTTTTTTATAACTCATTTTTTCACTCTAATTTAAAAAATTTTATTTTTCATCATACCCCACTAAAATTTCAGTAAAAATATTAGAGATTTCAATGAAAATTGGTATTTCAACTCTGCAAAGATTACCTAATATCCATTTATTAACATCCTTGAGGAGAAATCTTATTTGATTGTGAATTTTTTTATTAATTTCTGAATCAATTATTTTAGATAACCATAATCCTCCTCCTATTCTATAAGCCACAATTTTGATCAATGGTTCAAATAATGGCTCTAATACTTGTTTCATCATCCAAGATTTTGGAATAACACTCATATTTTTCTCATTAAAATTAGGGTCGTTCAATATAGGATTAGTCTCATCTAGACTTAGTTTTGGCATGAAACTCAGAAGTAAAATTAATGCAAATATTGCGGAAATCCCATTAATTGTATATGCCCCACCAATTTTATCAATATCATCCCGATTTATTGCTAAATTTGCCAAGAACATACTTATAAAAACATTCCTATCAAACTCTTCTGAAACATAAGCATATCCCAATTCTTCATCAATAGTTAAATATTTTTCTTCAAGAATAGTTATGATTTCATCTGGAAATGTGTAAAAAACATATACTTTTTCTTCGCTTCTTCTTACATCCTTCTCAACTACAAGCTCTTTAGATACCAATCCAAACATATTTGAAAGCTCTTCAAGCTGTTTTTTAACATAATGACGAGGTTTATTAGGGTCTCCAAACATTGCATAAAACTGGTGATCAATGATATGAAAATCATTTCTTTTAGAGAATGCTTCAACTATTCGATCTATTATCGGCCCTTGAGTTCCAGTTGCTATAGCATTTGCTTTAGAGGTTACGAAACCATTTAACAATTCATTGATAATAAAATCTTGCTCGTGGGTTCTAGATTTTAAAATTTTTTTTAAGGCTACAGAGAAACTTTTTGTATTAGGGAAAAAGGCATTTTGTATCTTATCATTGATTGATTTTATCAATATATCGCCATTGTTTTTAGGAAAATGAAGCTTCATATTGTTTAATCTTTGGACTAAAGCTTCTTTTGCACCGGGAATATTTTCTACATCTCGTTTTTGTAATTCTTCTATTGCCTTTTCAAGATTCACTTGAAAGTTATTTAAAAGGCCGTTCCAGCTTGAATCTTCGATTTCTGTCATTTTTTGAATTTTAATCCTTTTAATTACTTATAGTCCAATTTAATTCATTTGCGATATTTTTTAGCGCGTTAATTAATGGTTTTACAAGCTTTTTATCATATAGATTTGGAGATGCCATCCCTTTCTGGGCTTTCCAACCCATTTGAGTACCATTTCCCATCTCTCTTTGGCCGTACTTTAAAATGTTACTCAAATCGCGAACCCACCAATAAAATCTCAACCACTTTTTATTTGGATTATCCTTAGAATATATAACTGCTAGTGCTTTCCATTCCCCCATCAACCATTTAAGAGTTATACCACTCACAGGTAAGTAAAAATTTATTGGAAAATTAGCATGAAATCTCAGATCAATATTTTCTGGAAGTATATTAAAGATTGGTTGATTATACCCTTCTAATATAACAATTTCTCCACAATGTTGACACTCATAATGGGATTTCATTTTATCCATCTTATTCTGGCATTTTGGACATGTTTTATTTTCAAGAATTCTATATTTTATTATCTCTAATTGTTTTTCTTTTTCCAACTCTTCTTCTGTTTTGCTTTTTTGTTTCCCAAACTTTCCACTCCAGTTCCAGATATCATCAAAAGAATCATCAATCTTCCCCAACGCAATGATAAGATTATTTAAAACATATTTATCATAAACTTTAAACATACCAGCATGCTGAAAATTCTTCCACCATGATAATCTCACATATTTTTCATCTTTCAAATATGCACTATGACAAATCAAAGCTGCAAATAATCGATTTTCTGTTTTGTTTATTGTAATGCCCTTTTCGCAGATCTCATAATTCTTATTTAGACTTGCATTTTTATGAAAGTAATCACCTTCTTGAAAATCTCCAAATTGAGTTTCCTTTCTTTCTTCTGTTTTTAAATCTAAATCTTTTTCTTTAACAATTTTCTTACATTTTGGACATTGAAATATCCCAACGACCAAAGGTTCCATTTCAATGTCACAGGCGGGACATTTCAAATTTATTCATCACTACTCATTATTATTAATCTTTCATAATCCAAATTTAATAATTTTAGCTCTTTTTCTGTGTAGCTATTGACATTTTCATTAATCATAATCAATTGCTTTCTTAATTCAATCAATGAGTTTTGAATATCATCTATAATTCCTTCTTCATTGAAAGAAATCCTCTCAATAAATTCTAAATAACCGTATTTTTTTTCTTTGCCAGAATAAATATTTTTTAAATCCATCAATTTTTCTTCAATATTTTCAAGTTGATTTCTAAATGATAATAATGATAGTAATTTTGAATTCCATTCCTTAAACACATCAGCAGTTGTATCAATCTTGTCAGTATTAAATTTATCAGAAAGATCTACCTTCTCATCTTTAAGGTATTGTATAATATCTTTATTTTCTTCAATTGCTTTATTGATTTTTTTTATTATTAATTTATTATTTAATACTGGATCAAAAATTTTTACAAATCCATTGATTTTTTCTTGAGTTTCTTTGAATCTTTGAAAAAACCCCTCAATAGTAATTTCAATTTTAATTGATTGATAAATATTTCCATACTGGTCTAAGATATAATAAAAATCATCAGGTAAAGTATAATCATGTTCACCGATTTCAAGAATCAATGAATGAATTACATTGCTTTTTTCGCATCTTACTCCTTTCAGCTTGGTGAGGGCTAAATTAAAATTCCTTCTATTTAAAAATTTAAATTTCTTGTTTATTATTAAAAACAAAGTATCATCTGGAACTGAAATTGTATCATTTTCAATAGTGATTGTTTCTTCTCCTACTTTTACTATAAAATCATCCTCTTTTTGTTCAAATTCTCTCAAACTTCGAATATTTTTTATCAATCCTAGATCTATATATATTTCTATAAATTCTTCATTCCAAAATTTTGTAATATTACTTTTGTATATATCATCCAATATAAGCACTCTTTCATAAGACTCAATTATGTTTTTGTCGTTTAAGTCTTTAAATAAATCATTCCTTATGACATATAGGAAAAGAATTACGTATCTCATATCCAAGTTATCTAGAACGCTATTTATTAAGTTTTTATCATACTCTAAAGTCAAATTATTATGTTCCATACCTAAAATCCACTAATTTTTTTTTAAATAGTACAAGTAATTCAGTGAAAAAGAGTAATTAAGTAAATTAATCATTCCTAAAAAATTTTACTAAAATCCCTTATAGTTTTTCACATAAAAGCAAAAATATTTTAGTTTCCGCTTTCTTTATTCTAATTGAAAAAGGATCTATTTTCATCTTAATATGGTGTGATATCAATGGGAAGAAGAAAACGTAAACAAGTAAGCCCAAAACGAGTAAAGAGAGTCCCAAAAATTTTTACATGCCCGGAGTGTGGTGAAAAAAGTGTTAAAGTCACTGATCTCAAAAAGAAAGGTGCCTTCGCAACGGTAAAATGTGGAAATTGTGGTCTTACGAAGGAAGTTTTAGTAAATTCAATCTCTGAGCCAGTCGATGCTTTTGGAGATTTCATTGATATATACTATGCTGATCAAGAGCTACAAAGATTAGAACGCCGAATTGTTAGATTAAAAGAGGATAATGAATGGGGGGAACTTGCTTTATCATATTCTATTTTATCAGATTTATGTAGATCTAAAGCAGCAATCTTGTTAGAAGAAGATGACGTCAATTTAGAAGAAATCGATAACTGGAAAATACGAGCGGAAAAATATAAACAGCTTGAAAAAGATGCGCTTTTAAAATTAGATACTGAAGAATTAGAACGAGGAGTTCGAACTGATGAAGAATCTTTATTTGCTGAGAGTGATACGAAGATTAAGAAAGAAAGGAAAATTGAAGATATATTTGATGATCCTGGGTTTTTAGAATTCTAAGATACTAAGCATAGTACTAATTCTTCTTAAAAATTTAATTTTGAAATTCTTCTTGTAATTTTAGTTAATAGATTAAAAAAAATCTCTTTTAAATTTAGCAACATTGACAGAAAAAAGAAAATTTCAGTTTATAAACTATTTTGCTATCTAACAGTTTATGAACCTTGTTGGCGCTTGGCGAAGAGCTGTTTTAATTCTCCCATAATTGCTCCTCTAAGTGAAACGGGACTTGCAGGTCGACTAGGACCAGGACCAGAACCAGGACCTCCAGGTGGACCAGCTGGTGGGGGTGGGGGCGGACCTCCAGGTGGACCTCCAGATGGACCTCCAGGTGTGCGTGCTGCTACCGGAGCTGTTGCTGCTGCTGGAGCACCTCCTGGTCTCGTTGATGATAATTGATTGTTAAGAGCATTAATTTGGTTTTGTAAATTTGATACTTTCTCATTTACTGAGCCTAAAGATTGATCTACTAAATCAGGGATACGTAGAACGATAGACATTATTTTTTCAATAATATCACCAAAAGCATTTAACTTTTCTTCCAATGGCGCTTTTCGAGTACTATCTAAGAAGCTTGCAAATTCTTCTGCACACATATTAACTCTTTAAGTCTGGTAATTTTTAATATTATCTAGTAATTTAATAGATTTTAATTTAATAAATTTAAGTTAAAGCTCAATTAATTTTTTAAAAAAAATATTTAAAAGAAAATTAAATTTAGATCTAACTCAATTCAGTAATCGTGTCTTTTAATTTAATCCAGAGCTTATTAATTTCATCTCTTACCTCAGTAAACTGATATATTTTTTTTATGAATATATCTCGAGCTCTATCAAAATCTCTTTGGACATCATTTAGTTGTTGGTCGAGGATATTTAATTTATCACCATCTATTAATTTGTTTTTCGCTTTTTCAGCATCTAATGCTTTCTTTATTACTATTGATCTTTTATTCGCGAGTTCTGCTAAAGAATCTACAAATTCTTCTTTTTTTTTTACTAGATACTCTTTTTGTACAGCAAGATCTTTTATTGCATTCAAGTAAATGTTATTTGCTTTAATATATCCGTCATTTTTTGAAATTATATCTTTATATAAGTTTACTTCTTCATCTTTAATATTTGACCTATGTTCTCGGGCAAGAGTTTGCATTTGTTTTAGTACATCCCTAAAGGTACGGTTTAGCATTTCTCGGATATTATTCGCATTAGCAATATTTTCTGCATATTTTATCTGAGAATTTATAAGATTTTGCTGAGCTTTTGCAAGTTTCTTAAATTGGGACACAAGCTCCTTTTCACTCTTGGCGAGCTCTAGCTCGTCTTGATGCGTTATTATAGGACTCATTTTCATTCCCTTTATATTTATAATTTAAGTATTTAATAAATTTTAGTATATGTTTTAGTTATTTTGAATAATATAATATTATTAATATTTAAGTTTATATTGAAAAGGATGCTGTTAAAATATTATCCTTGTAATTAGCTTTTATGATTTTTGCTTGAATTTCCTTTCCAATTATTTTTTCTGATGGGATAATAGATTTGTTTAAAAGTAGCTTTATTCCAAAATCATTATCAATTTTCCCTATATATTCACGTTCCCATCGTCCTTTAGAAATAACTCTTAATCTTATTAAATCATTCTTTTGAACATTCAAGGACGCAACAGTTTTCCTTTTGTGGATTCCGAAATCAATAGGACCTAATTTCAATTTGAGGTTATATTTATTTTCCAGAAATGCTAATTGCTTATAAAAATAACCCCATGTCTTTGGCCTAATTTTCTTCAATTTTCTCCCAGTTTTATAAATCAAATATTTTTGGATGCCTATTTGAATATTCTTCTCAGAATAACCTTCTTCCCTTAGTGCTTTAACATATTTAATTATATCTTCAATATCTTTGTCATTTTCCCCAGGAAACCAAACTGGGGCTAGAAGTACATTAATTTTGCCATCCAATAAGCGGGAGATGTTCTTCAGCAAGCTATTTAAATCATAGTTAGCAGTATTGCACAAATAGTTAACTTTTTCTGAGTTTAGTGAATTTAAACTGATATTTATTCTTGTTACGTTAGAATCTTCTAACTTTTTAATAACGTCTTCATTAAGTAATAAGCCATTTGATTGTAATGATATTGTATCAATTCCGTTTATTTTCCAAATTTCTTTAATTAATTTGAATAGATTTGGGTAAAGTAGTATTTCTCCATATGGAGCAAAATGTATTTCAATTTTATAGTTCCCTTTACTATTAACAATTTCTTCTATTTTTTTAATTAAATAGTTTGAATCAACTATGAAATTTGTATTATAATCTCCAGCACTTACAAAACAATACTTACATTTCAAGTTGCATAAGGTTAGAGGTTTAATTTCAATGACATTAGTCCCTCTATCAATAATACCAAGAAAATCTATGCCATATAGGGGAATTTCTGATTTTTCGTCTACATAAATTATTTTATTAGTCATTTTAGTTTTTAAATTTTATATCTTAAAATTCCTAATATTGAACCAAGATCAACTAGTTGTTCTCCAGTCAAGTTTTCTGTACTCATGATAAGAATTTTTCCACCCGCTTTTTCCACGTTTGTGATAATTTCCTCGATAATTAACTTTTTTTCTTTAGAGGATCCTCTGATTAATATATCTGCTATTAATAACTCTTTAATGGCTCCTTTTTCAGAAGCAGAAGTTACCTCATCAAAACCTATAACGATAAGATCAGGATCAGTGGCAAATTGTGTCATAACGTTTTCTATTTTTTCAGCTTCCTCTAAAATTTTAATTCTATCCCTAAATTTTGCTAATTTATTTGATTTTAAAGTTTCTTTAATTGCACTTTCTGTTCCTGAACTTGCATGACATGTCTCAATGTTGCCTTTAAAATCAAAAGCAGGGTTATTTTTAAGGAATTTTATAAAATTGTCTTTAATGTTTCCAGGTCCACATACAACAATAAGATTAATCTCTGTATTTTTTATATTTTCTATTACAATCTTCTGAATATCAGTATAAAATTCTTGTAATGCAACATTTCTATAAGTTTGCTTATACCTTTTACCAGGTATATTTTTTCTAATGGTAGAGATCCGATTATGACTGAAATTTGTGATAATAGCCATTGTTGCTAACCCCGTTTCAATTGCGATTATTAAAGTAATAAAGTTTGAGTCGAATTTTGAGCTTTCTTTAAGCCTATTAAATTCATTATTCAACCATTTTTCTTTTATTATAGTTAATTTTTGAGAAACTTCAATATTAAATGTATGATACGCCCCAAAGCTAACGTAATCCTCTGGACCTTCTAAAATTTTACCTTTTATTCTTAATCTGTTTGAAAATTCATGGAAAGATACAGATTCAACTTTAAGTCTTAGTTTCATCAATTTTCGCTCTCCTGAAGTTCCTTCTTTAAGAACAACTCTTCTTTGAGTTAAGGAAGATACTTCATCATCTTTATTGATGATATTATACAAAGACCACAAATCATTGAGGCTTTCGGTCTTAACTGTTATTTCTCCACGTTTTCGATCTATATTGAGAATTTTCAATTCTAAAACTTACTCATTGAAAAATGATATTTATTAATAAATAATTCAAAATTTAAGAAAAGCTTAATTCAAATTAGTTTGAATAATGTTTCAAAGAAAAATAAAATAAATAAAAAAGATAAAAACTCACTCAATTAACTTAGAAGAACTATTATTTTTCGCCTAAAGCTTGTTTAACTTTTTCTAACTCTTCCATGCGTTTCTTTTTTTCTTCTTCTCTTCTTTTTAACTCTGCTTCATCGACTTTTTGAAGTGTAACCCCTTTTTTAATTTCTTCTTGTAGTTCTTTATCTACTGGAGCCATTTTTATTTAACACCTTTTCATTTAAAATCTAGATAATAATTAAATTGATTTTTACAAAAAATATAATAGAATTTATTTATAAGTTTTAGTTTTAGTCAATTTCTAATTCCATTAAGTAGGCATTTTCACCTGATTGATAGTAATGCTCAAGAATATCTGGGTTTTTTTTGAATTTAAATTTTTCATATAAATTAATTGCCACTAAATTACTTATTTGAACATTAAGTACGATTTTTTTAATTCCCTTCATTTTTCTTATTTCACTAATAGCTTTTTGAAGAAGATATGAACCATACCCTCTATTTTGAAATTTAATTTTAATAAGAAAATTAATTATATTTATTCTTTCTCTTTCATCTCTTATAGCTATTAAAAAACCAATTATTTTTTTTATTACTCTTCCAGTTTCTAATTTTAAAAAGAGTGTATTATCTTTTATCAACTTTTTTAATAAATCTTTAGAAAATGCATTCTTTTTAAAAATTTCTTTTTCTAGATTTACGATTTGCTTTAAATCTTTTGATTTTACGTTTTTAATTTCTATTAAATCCATATTCATTCTTAAATACTTCTAAGGGAGTTTTTTCTGTAATTTGCCTATATTTTAAACGTCTAAAAGGAGTAGCTTCAATTATAAAACCTTTTAATTTATACTGCTTTATTAACGCCACGATTCGATCTTCAATTGAGATATAGAAGGGCATTTTAATATGATCTTCTTCTCTGCTGAGTTGATTTTCATTAATTTTTAGGTTGAATACCACACTTTCATAAAACTTATCCAGATCTTTTTTTTCTCCTTCAATTTGAGCATATAATAAGAGTCCTTCGTCAGTGATTACTTCAAAAGGTAATCTAATATTCTTAGCTCTCCGAATATATCTATTCTTTAATTGATGATAATCTTTGGCTCTTATTGGACAGAAATGCATTTGTATATTGACCTTGATTCCTATTTTACGGATTATACTAAGAGCTGATTCTTGACTATTGATAACAGCAGCTATTGAATTTTTTTTTAATTTGAAACCTCGTTCTTTAAGAAATTGACTGTTAGGAAAGCAATATTCAAACTCATTTAAATTGATAAAGTCAACACCAATGTTGTCCAAATAATAAACAAATTCCTCAAGATTTCTCCTATATTCATTTCCTGGAATTACTGGAACTTCAGCGCCTACGCTAATATTTTTTTTTAAGGCCCAATTAATGTTTTTCCAATGTTTTTCCGCAGGATGAAATCTTATTTCATCCAATCCCGCAACAGAAAGTCTATTGGCAATATTTTCATTAAAATTGATACCGTTTGTATACAAGTGGACGTGAAACTTTTTTCCTTTCTCTTTTTTAACATATTCAATATACTCAATCGTTTTCTCGAGGTTTAATTCTGAAAGTGGTTCTCCCCCTGTGATACTCATACCCTGGGCACTTATTTTTTCAATTTCTTTGAGTAATTCCTCTTTACTTTGGATTTCAATTTCATCAGCAAATGTTATCTCTTTACCTTTTCTCTCTTCTGATATTGGACAATACCAAAAACAATGTTCTGGTCTTTGGCATATACCATTTAAAAATAAAACCACTTTAGATCCTTTTAGACAATACTTACATCCTTTAGGAATATTTCTTCCTTTAATATAGTAAGATTCTCCTCTAGTTTTTGCCAATTTTACTACTTTCATTTTTTAAATAATTTTTCTCTGATAATAGATTTTCTTTTTGCCATTTTTTTTAAAACTTCTTCTATGGTTTCATTCATCTGAATAGATCTTTTTAAAAAAACTCCAGTTTTTCCAAATTTTTCCCTTCTCAGAAGTACTTTTTCCCTTTCATTTATAATATCTATACTTATTCCTATATCTTTTGCGATATTAGCCTCATTGCCAAATATGGAAAATTCTTCATGTCCTTCGGGGATTGGTTTGATTAATACTAATCTTTTATCAATTCCTGGCACTCTTATGTCCATTTTCAATTGATTTATATCCAATTTTCCCCCAAAATCATAAAATTCCGTAGATTTTCTCTCAAATTTGGATAAAGGAATTGTAATACTCTCAATTTCACTTAAATATATATAAAGTTTAATTGAATCTGAGGGAGTAGCCATTATAATTTCTCGAAAATAGTTGTTATACCCATTCTTATCTAAAATAAGTTCTATTTGAAAAGAGGGAACTTGATGAAAAAATACAAGATCAATATCACTACTCTCATGTGTATCACCACGGGCAATGCTTCCGTGAACGTATGGGTTGAAACCTTCTTTAACAAATATTTCTAATAGTTTAATGGCGTGTTTTCTTTTTTTTTGTAAGAGATTCCAATCTTCTTTGGAATATATTATTTTTTCGGAATGATCTCTCAAAATTTTTTCTTTTTTCATTATCCAAAATTATATTTCTGATTTTAGTAATTTATTTTCAATAATGTCAATGATCATTCCTAATAAGATTGTTTCATAATATTTGAAAGAATTATTGGTGTTCTCAATCGTTATACAATTTGAAAGAAAATTGTTTGGAGGAGTATAATTTTTTAAAAATCTCTTTAAATGTTTATTTTTAAAGAATAATATCGAGTTACTACTAAATATTGTATATACATTATAACTTGGAGAATTAGTTTTATAGAATTTGCGAATTTCTGAATATAACTTATTAGTTATCTTAGGGTTAATTGTAATAATTCCTTTGTTTTCTGAATTTGTTGAAATTTGCTGATAATTAATTAATTTTTTTGAATAATTTATGATAATATAGTTTGATTTAATCAGTTCCTCGCTCATTTTAAAGTTTTCAAATATATCTGAAATTGAGGATAAGCATTCATTAACAAAAGAATTTTCCAATATCTGGTTTTCTGATTTATGGATAAGTTTAACTTTTAAATTTATAACATCAAAACCATAACTAATTAACCCCTCTGTAATAATTTTTAAGAGTTTGCTAACGATTTTCGTTCTAATGATTAGAATTAGAGGAGATTTATGGAGACTATTTTTAATTATTGAATTTCTAGTCAAGCTCGATTTTTTTGATAATATAATTTGATTTTTTCTCCTTTCTGGTGATGGTGAAAATTTTGTATATTCTATTGCTTCATTTGAAAAAGAATAGCGCCATCTCTGAGTAATTTTAATAATTCTTACACCAATTAGTAGAAGGAGTAATAGGAATATTATAATAATATCAATAGTAATCCAGTCTATTTGAAAAAATGTCATGATATTAGAAGATCAAATTAAGTTTTATTCTACAACTTCGTCGATCCAATTTAAATATTTTTCAGAACCAATATCAATCTTAAATCCAATACATTCTGGTGTTTCATAACTGTGGAATTCATTAATTTTCTTTATAATATGCTCCTTATTTTTTTCAATAGTTTTGATAAGTAATAAATGCTCTTCACTTTCCTCGATTTCTCCCTTCCATCTATATATCGATAAAATATTATGAATAATATTTACACATGCAGCGAGTTTACATTCAACCAAAACTTTAGCTATTTTCTTACCTTCTTCTATATTCGAGACAGTTACAAGGAAAATATAATGATTCATTTTAGATCTTTTTTTAATATTTAATAATCAGATTAATTCAATAATTAATATCAACTTTATTAAGATTTATTGGCTGACATTTGAACAAATTAAATTCTAGCTTTTTAATATAATATTTGTCAATATATTTAGACATAAGCAGATAATTCAAGTTATAGATCTTATTCTCTAATATCTTGAAGTTTTAGAAAAATAAGTCATTTTCTAATATTTTGAAATTTTTGGAAAATAGATTTTAAGAAAACACTGCAAATAAGGTTTAAATAAAAAATCTTCATGTTTTAATTTTAAAGAAATTTATAATTAAAACTAATTTAAACTATTAAAAAAAACAATAACAATCAAGTGTATTAAAAAGAAAGAGTTAATAAATAAGGATATTAAAAAGTCAAAATCTTAGAAATCAGAAGAAATTATAATCTTGAATAAAAAAACCAAATAGATCATTAACATTATGAATAAAAACACTACAGTATTGACAAGTTTGAATTTATATCCACATGTTTATTCTCTCTCTTTTTTCTTTTCCATTTTCGTATTGAGAGATATAAGATCCTCTCCTAGAAGAATGTCTTCTAGGAGAATTCTCTCATTCCCAAATATCTCAATTTTAAAGTCAAGATGGGTTCTACAGAATTATAACATAGAAATAACAAAGTAGAGTTTAATTGTTTTTTGATATTTTGAAAATTCGGAAAAATCAATCATTTCAGAATATCTTGATATGTGGGAAAGCGTATTCACCCGGAAATATTAAGAATAATATTTAAATAAGAGATTTGCGTGTTTTAATTAATCTATAATTTATCGATAAAAATGAAGTAAGTCTTGAAAAAGATTTCTTTAAAAAATCAAAAATTTTGAAAAAAACAAAGAAAAATATGTGATTTAACTATGGAAATGGAGAAAAAAAATTTAGCGATAATCATCCTAGCAGTAGTTTTAGCTGCTTCTGGTGTTGGAAACGTTATCTTAGCTATGTTGACCGTTGTTTCACCTCCGGTACAAGGAGAAGTCCTTAAAGTTGCCACAACATCTAATCCTGTCACTATGGATCCTCTGGATACTTGGGATAGTGTATCAAATAATATGCTTGATCAGGTTGTTGAACCTCTAATTGCTACTGATTTATCAGACCCAAGTTTCCCAATTATTCCTAGACTTGCTGAATCATGGAGTTGGCCTACTGAAACAATAGTTGAGTTTAAATTAAGAGATGATGTGTATTTCCATGATGGTCAAAAACTAACAGGAGAAGATGTTATTTTTACATTCGAAAGAATTAATTATTTTGGCAATTCGACAGGAACATTACCCGATAACACAACTCAGGCTTTTCCACATTCAATTTACAAATTTGGTAATGGAACAGCAATCTTTGATACTGCAGCCAGCAGAGTCTGGTGGAATGCACATAAAGCATCTGATCCATTAACAGTCAGACTCTATTTGACCGGAGCCTTTGCCCCTTGCGAGGGTTTATTAGCTTATACAGCAAGTTCAATTGTCGGTCATACATCTACTCCAAAGTATAGAATGCTAAGTCTTGGTCAAGATCTCGCTATTGGAACTGGACCTTTCAAATTAGTGAGATACATTCCTAATTCAGAGATTAGATTTGCCCGATGGGAGCGATACTGGAGAACTGGTGCTTATTGGGACCAGATTGTTTTTGTATTTTATAGAGATGCTGTCACTGCCAATAATGCAATGTTGGCTGGGGATATTGATTACCTAGGTCAAGGTATTGCTTCACTCAAACCTGATTTTGTAGCAGATCCAGATATTACGGTAACTGGAGATGGAGTTCATGATTATATTAATGGTTCTATTTATTGGTATATTGCATTTAACTCTGAAGTCATAAACCGAACCTGGAGAAAGGCAATTTCAAACGCGTTTAATTATACATATCTCAATCAAGAAATTGATCAAGATAGAACTGTGAAAGCTAACTCATTAGTTCCTCCTGGCTTTCCTGCGCATAATTATTCAACCACAGGTGCCAGTTATGATATCCCAAAAGCCAGAACGATATTGCAATCTATGGGTTTTGGAGTTGGTTGGCAGGTTGGCTCTCAAGTGGGAGATGTATTCACTCCAGGTGGTGATGAGGCTCAGTGGACAGCAGCGCAATTTGTGCCAACTGCTGGTGCAGGAAACTTCTCAAACAATCAATGGAATTTCCGACACAATGTAGCTAGTCACTTCATGGAACTTCTTATCCAACGGTTCACGGAGGATATGGATTTAATTGGAATCGATGTTATACCCCAAATATTAACTTGGGATCAATTTATTAGGCTGGGTCAACTTCATCCCGAAAGACTTCACATCTATTATGTCGGATGGGGTCCTGATTATTTTGAAACCTTCAACATGATTGATCCATTAGTTAACAATGCCTCCGCTTCTAACTTTGCTAGAATTAATGATCATCATTTACAGAATCTTCTAGCGAAGGCTGCTGCAGAAACTGATACTGCTACGAGATATGCCTTATATGAACAACTTCAAGGTTATATTATCGACGTACAAGCTTATCATATGCCTTTAGAATATGACAAACTCTATTTTGTACACGCAGCTACCTTGAAAGGATTCCCATATAATAGTATGAGAAATCTATACTTTTATCCAACCTATCGCGAATAGAAAATTAGTATTTACATATCATAAAAATCTATTAATTAATTTTTTTTTTTTTTATTTTTTGAATTCGATTTTACAGAATGATTAAATTTTGGTTTTTTGCGCTTTTAAATACGAGTATTAATGAGTATTCTGTTATAATTTCCTTTAATCCTTCTTCCAAAAATAGTCAGGAAACCTTTATAATGAAATAATTAACACACTTAGAAATGGCCATAGTACTATCCTTAAAAATCTAAAACATAAACTAAAAAACCAAGATCTTAATGGTAATTACAATCAAATAGGATTCAAGATATTGAAATACGAAAGCTTGTCATATTTATGGGATAATTTAGACACAAAAGCTCTTGTAGAACACTATATAAGAAAATTTTTAGTGTTTACTCATACAGTTTTTAAATTACAGAAAGCTGATTGAAAATCGATGTCTAAAATTTGTAAGAACTTCAGTATAGAGGGAGAGAAAAAAGCCATAAAATAATTAATTAGGAATTTAAATATGGAGGAATAAAATATTGTAATAAGAACATTACAAATTAGTCTTTCAACAGTAATTATAAATAGTAAAATTCTTATTATCAATAAAAATATGTTAATATAAACTTTTTAAAAGAATTTTTTTCATTATAATAGAGGAAAGAGGTGCTAAGGACTCATTTTACACAATGTTTATTTGATACATCAATTAACAGGAATTTGCTTAATCCATCGTAAATATGGAACTATAGAATTTAATCAAGATTTAGTTAGCGGTTTTCTAACAGCATTAAAGGATTTTAGTGTAGAATTTTCGAAGGGTTCTGGAGAATTGAAAGTAATTGATATGCAAGTCTTTTACTTGCTTTTGGTCTTTAAGGAGGGAGTATTGATAACTGCAGCAGCAGATAAAAATGATGATGCAAAAATAACACATAAGGCCTTAACTGATATTATTGATAAGTTTGTGAAGAAGTTTGGTGATAAGCTTGAGAATTGGGCTGGTGATGTCCGTATCTTCCGGGATTTTGATCAAGTTATTGATGAGATTTTACAAAATGGTAGACTTGCAGAGATCCAATTAAGACTTCCTATTTTAAAGATTTTTAAGAAAGACTTTCAGAAATCTCAGAAGCAAATTGCAAAAAGGGGTTTAGTGCTTTCAGAGGAGGATTTACGCCAAGTACGTGATCAAAAGCCGGAATGGACGGCGAAGAGACTACCAAAACAAGTTATTACTCAAGGATTTCTAGATAAGAAGGAGTATAAAATTGCTCATTTCGCTGATGGTTTTCATACTATTGCTGAAATTGCTGAAGAAGGAGGTCGGCCAGAGTCAGAAATCCAAAAAATAATAAAAAGTTTAGATGATTTAGGTTTACTATCGTTTATTGACATAAAATAAACTTGTAATTCTTTTTTAATAAGTAATACAAATTAGTAAAGAGCCTCTATAAATCCCAAGAATATTTTATTTATTATTAGATTAAAGGAAAATATTTTTGATTATTGTTTTACTTATAAAGTTAGTATGAATGTCAATAAAATTGATAACAATATCTATGAAATTCCTCCAAAAACATTAATGTCGCGGATTAAAGGAAATATCGAAAAATTTCAGATGAGAGTTCCTGTAAAAATTTATGCTAATGATTATATTTTGGAGAAAATAAAGTTGGATCGGACATTAGATCAGATTTGTAATGTTGCTTGTTTACCCGGAATACAAAAACATGCGATTGCTCTTTCAGATGCCCACCAAGGATATGGATTCTGTATTGGTGGTGTTGCTGGAACAGATGCAGATACAGGAATGATATCTCCTGGAGGAGTAGGATATGATATTAATTGTGGTGTAAGATTATTAAGATCTAATTTATTTCTTAATGATATTAAGAATGTTCTTCCCAATTTATTGGATAGAATATTTACAAATATCCCCTCAGGATTGGGTTCGAAGGGCAAACTTAATATTAGTTATTCAGAGTTAGATGATGTTTTAAATAATGGTGTAAAATGGGCATTAGATAATGGTTATGCTATTGAAGAAGACATTAATCATTTAGAGGAAAATGGATGTTTAATGGATGCAGATGCTAAACTGGTTTCATTGAAAGCAAAACAGCGTGCAATAAAACAGCTTGGTTCATTAGGTAGTGGAAACCATTTTTTAGAAATCCAAAAAGTCGATGAAATTTATAATAAAAGTATCGCTGAAAAGTTGGGAATTCATGATAAGAATCAAATTACTGTTATGATTCATACAGGAAGCAGAGCCCTTGGACATCAAGTATGTTCAGATTCTTTACGCAATATTGAGCAGGCTATGAAACAATATAATATAAAAGTACCAGATAGAGAATTAGCGTGCGTACCTGCAAATACTCCTGAGGCACAAAATTATCTAAAACAAATGGCATGTGCAGCTAATTTTGGATTTACTAACCGTCAATTAATCACACATTGGTTAAGAGAATCATTTCAGCAAACCTTTCAAAGAGATATAGATGCTTTAGATTTACACCTTATTTATGGAGTTTGCCACAATATCTTAAAAATTGAAGAACATGAAATTGATGGTAAAAAAATGAAGTTAAACGTTCATAGAAAGGGTGCTACGAGAGCATTTCCGCCAAATCATCCTGATATACCACAAAAATATAAATCTATTGGACAACCAGTATTAATTCCAGGAACTATGGGGTCTGCTTCTTATCTATGTGTTGGGAAGGAGAATGCGATGGATTTATCATTTGGTTCCACTGCGCATGGTTCGGGAAGAGTAATGTCAAGAGCTAAAGCTACAAAAAAATATTGGGGAGAACGTGTTAAAGATAGTTTAAGTAAACAAGGAATTATGGTACGAGCAGCTTCGATGAAAGTGATTGCCGAAGAGGCACCCGGTGCATATAAAGACATAGATCAAGTTGTTCAGGTGAGCCACGATCTTGAAATCGTTGAAAAAATAGTAAGATTAGTTCCTGTAGGAGTAGTAAAAGGATAAATCCTTTTGATTATTAGTTTTAATTTAAATATCAAATATAATATTTATCTTGACTTCATTCTTTTTTTGTTCAATATTCATAAAAGAGTAAGTTATAGCTTTAACTTCAATTCCAGGTTCATGTTTGAGCTTATTAAACTTTTCTCCTTTAGCTACCGCTTTTAGAATATATTTATTTTTTTCTTTAATAATTGGTTGAATTTCAATTTTATTGAATATTAGTTCTTCTACATCAAAAATATATAGAAATTCAGATAAAAAATCAAATAATAATGCTTCTTTATCTTCAGCTTCAATTACAACACTTCTTTCAATAATCGGGGATATTGCTCCTAAACTAGGAGTGATAGTCTCCATTAAGCTATAAACGGTTTGTTCAAAAGCTTCTTCTAATGTTGTACCAAAAGCTTCGACTGAAACGTCAGCAGTGTGATCTAAAAATTTGTACCCTACTTTCTTCATCTTCATTCAATTAATTAAATAAATTTCTATCTGCTTGAAATTCTTGATATTAATAAGATATTTCTAACTAATTAAATTTCTTAGTAGTTTAAATTGAAAACAAAAAATAATAAAGTATGTTCTATACAATTGCGGATGACTTAATTTTTTATCAATTAGTTACATTTAGAAAAAAATATTCGAATTTTGAACTTAAACTACGTGAATATTTTTTTGAAAAAACACAGGGAATCTATCCAGAATTTGTGGTTGTTATAAGACAATTTATCTTTTTCTTCGTAAAAAAGCAACATTATTTTTGCTCTAAAGTGTATTTAGATTCTATGAGAAGGGAAATTGGAAATAGAAAGATAATTATTATAAGAATTGAAAAAATATTAATCAACATTTTATTTAGTTTTTTTCCAGATTTAAATATTGAAAATATCAAGATAGAATTTGATAATCATTCAAATAACAGAGAAATTTCGATCTATTTTTTATTTTTTAAAGAAAGAGGAATTGCAATAGGGCGAAATGGAGATTATATTAGAGCTGTTAATGAAATATTTGAAAATTTCGTTATTTTTGAAAATCAAAATTCACCATTGAAAGTTAAGTGTAAATTCAAGGATTCATAGGGTTATTTTATTACTCCTCACCAAGGTACATCTTTTAAACCAATTACATAAGCAACTGTGTTAGCTATAACACTTACTGCAGGAGTCAAGATAATTAGAAAAATGATAATGAAAGGATCTGGCAAGAAAAAGAGGTTTGGAGCGATGAATCCTGGAATAGCGATGAATAATAGTGCTACTAATGCAAAATCCAATTGATCTATAATCCAAAATGGTTCTCCGCTTTTAATATTGAATCTTCTTTTCAAAAACGATCCTATCAAATCACCCAATACCGCACCATATGAAGCTAAAACAATCCTTATAATTAAAACTAGGAAATTAATTGGAAAATTTCCTCCTATGAAATAATATTTAAATATATTGATATCAACATATAAAGAATATTGCCCTTGCATGGTTGCATCAATAATAACTCTATTGATTGGCTCCCATAATCCATTAAAAAGAAGAAAGATACAAAATGATATGGGTATTCCAATATATAACGGTCCTTTTAATCCATTCCAAGTTTTATGATCTCCCAATATTCTTCTCCCGTCTCGGAGATTTCTACCACCATCTATTGGTTTACCTCCCCCTGTTATCACCATAGATGCATTTGAAATGTATGCTGGAACAATAATTAAAAGGCTGAATATTAATAAAGCAATCCAATCAGCCCAATTGAACATTATTGTTATTAAAATAAAACTCCCTAAAATCAAACAAGCAAAAGTAATTGCTAAGATTACCGCTATTTTTTTATTGTTTTTTTCAGTTTCGGAAAGGTTAGATTTAGCGGACAAAGGTTAAAATAAAAGTGTTTTTACATTAGTAAAATAAATAGTTAATTAAATTAAACTTTTTTTAATAGAATGAGTTATTAATAAGAATTTAATAAATATTGCTTCATAAATAATATTCTTTTAAAATCCCGACAATAATATTATAAATTATTAAAAAGATTCATCAAAATTAGCTATTAAGGCTTTAACATTTTTCTAATAAATTAAAGATTAATAATTAATTTTAAATATCCAGTAGAAAATTTAAATATGCAATATACCCATAAAAAATTTCGAGTGCAAAAATTTCTTCACATAAAAAAAGGAGTAGCGGAGTTATAATTGTTGAAAAATAATAATCATGATCACCAATTTAATATCGATAAATTTTATAAGAACTATCTTAAAGGATCTAAAATCTTTAATAATAGAGATGCTTTAGATGCATCTTACATCCCCCATGAGTTACCACATCGTGATTCTCAAATAAGAGATATCGCTGAAAAGACTGCATGTGCTCTATTAGGTGATACTCCTCCAAATTTTTTATGTTACGGGATGACGGGCACAGGAAAAACGGCAACTATAAGATATGTAAGCCAAAAGTTAGCTCAACAGAATTCAGAAATTAAGCCTTGGTGGATTTATATTAACTGTAATATAATTTCAACCCCCTATCGTATCTTAGCCCACATATATAATACAATTTCCAGACAGGAGAAAATTCCTCCCACAGGTTTACCAAAAGATATTATATTCAAAAAGCTCTTAGGATTATTAGATTCTAAGATTGGGTATTCCATATGCTTTCTTGTTTTAGATGAGATAGATATGTTAGTCGATAAGAAGGGCGGAAATGAAATTCTATATGATTTAACAAGATTAAATGAGAATTTGGATAATTGTAAAACAAGCATGATTGGTATCTCAAATAAATTAAAATTCCGAGAAAATTTGGATCCTAGAATAATTTCTAGCTTAGGTGAGGAACACATAGTTTTTCCTTCATATGACGCAAATGAATTGAAAGATATTTTGATTGAAAGAGCTAAAATCGCATTTCAAGAGAATATTTTAAAAGAGGATGTTATTCCTTTATGTGCTGCTTTAGCAGCAAAGGAACATGGTGATGCCCGAAAAGCACTCCAATTATTAAGGAAAGCAGGGGAATTAGCTGAGAGAGATCAAAATAAAATTGTTTCCACCAAACATGTAAAGAAGGCTCAAGAAGATTTAGAAAATGATCACATTATGGAATATATCAAGGTTATGCCATTACAAGCACAACTTATATTAGCTTCCATATATTTAATTTCAAAATTTAGTCCGGATCATGTAATCATTTCAGGGGATATTTATGATGTTTACTCCGAGATCAGGAAATTACTACCAGGAATACGACAATTGACTAAAAGAAGAATAAGTGATTATATTAACGAATTATCATTAGCAGGTATAATCTCAGCCGAAATCAAATCAATGGGGCATTATGGTAGAACTAAGATAATTAAACTTGATATCGATTTGGAATTATTAGAGAAAGTATTATTTGTTATTGAAAAGATAAAAGGAATAATGAACCATAAACCTATTTTTTTACAAACTGATAAAGTTAAGTTAAAAAATAACATCTTTAAAAAATTGATTTAAATAGTAAAATCCCACATTTCAATATTTTCAGCAATTTTAGTGAGAAAAAATTCAGCATGTTTCTCATTTCTTTCCTTTAACAGCAAAAATAGTTTTATTAAATGTTTGCAAAATTTTTTCATATCAGCTCTTCTTGATTCAAAGTCGTGACATGTATGGCGTAGTATTTTATTATTTATATCAATTTCAATTATGTATGATTCTTCCTTGGTCCCTTTAACTTTTGCCTTAATAATTCCTATAGAAGGATCAAATTTCAGTATCTCAAAAGCAGTATCTGACACAGTTACAGCCCTATTTAGAGTTCCCTTATCAACAAATGCATTAATCAAAACACTAAAATTGGTAGTTTTTTTTGAAATATCATTTTTTAAGTGTTCAATTTTATTAGCAGTCTTAACCTTTTTAAGAACCATAATTTTTCTTTTTTTTTGCCAATCAAGGAGTTGTCTATTTAAACTCTCTGATAATTTAAGATTATTGTTATCATCTTTAATAAGAAATTTTTCTTGTATACATTTGTTTATGAAAATTTTAGCTTTTTCTGGTGGATCAAGATATAAATCAAATGAAATTCTAAAAAGTAAATCCTTATATAATATAGAAGGAAGATCAAGAATTTTCCAAATATACATTAACATTTCGGAAGTACTATTTCGAGAAATTGCAAAATTCATAAGAAAAAATTTGGGTTTTTTATGATATAAGTAGAATAATTAAATATTATTTTTTAGGTCTAATTGAATTCCTTTAAGACTATCTAGTTCAATGATCGAGAGAATACCAGGAGTTGGATGTATCCCTAATGAATTCATAAAATCTGTTTGAGACTGAAAACATCCCGAATTTACTAATGCAATGTGATTATAATAATCCATACCATTAATGTGAATGTGGCCTGTATGAAATATATCTGGAATTTTGTCAATTACGAGCCAATCTTTATTGGTGGGAGCAATTTGGGTTTTTTTTCCATAGATGGGTGCTAAATGTCTACATTTTAATAATTCAATCATTGTATCTACAGGTTTATTGTTATCTAAACCCGGTATCACCATATTTAAATCAAGGATACTATCACCATGATAAATTAATGTATTTACATTATGTGTTTGTAAAAGTGAGGGATTTCCAATA
This sequence comes from Promethearchaeota archaeon, assembly GCA_048938855.1. GTDB lineage: Archaea > Asgardarchaeota > Lokiarchaeia > Sigyniarchaeales > SOKP01 > Loki-b32. The sequence goes on along the minus strand of JBHLLT010000006.1, from coordinate 53,037 downwards.
CATAAAACACCGAGATCTATAAGTTCCGCTGAATATTTTTTTGGTACAGCAGGTCTAGGAAGTGCATTTCTCACGGGTTCATGATTCCCGGAGCTATAAAAAATTTTAATATAATCAGGTACTTCAGAAAGGATTTCCGCTGCCCTTTTAAATTGATTATGTATGTCTGTAATTAATAGATCACTCTTTTGTGTAGGATAAATGCCAATACCATCAACTAAATCTCCATTTATTATAATGTATTTAATTTTTCCAGCTCGTTCTCTTTGAGTTTTATTACCTATTTTTCCATTTAAGAATTTCAGAAACCTTTCCCATAATTTTTCCTCAAATTCTTTGCTACCGATGTGAGTGTCAGAAATTAAAACAATTGATAATGGATCTGGTGAAAAATTAGGTTCAAAATCCTTTGGAACATCAATTTTGGAGATATAATTACAATATATAATACCACTTTTTCCTTTTTCTCCTGGTTTATAAGTCCCTTCGATGTAAATCATTTGATCATTAATAGTTCTTTCTGCAATTTTTACATTTTCTTGATTTTCTGAATCTTTACGTATAAGTACATTGACGTTATTAGTAAGATCTTCCATAGTTAAGAAGAAATTTCCATTTTTAGTTTTTCGAATTTCATTGACTAATCCTATTGCTGATACTTCAACATTATTTGTTAGTCTTAGGATATTATTAATATTATTAGCAGAAAGAACATCAGATCTTTTTCTTATTAATTTTCGAAGTCTGTTGAATTTATCTACCGTTAAATTATAGAAATCTTCATATTCTCCACTTGTATAAAGTTTTCCCGTAGGATCTTTTAAAATACTATAAGAAGATGTAAATTCTTTTGCTATCGGTTTAAAGGTAAGAGATGATCGCGATCCTTCAACATTACTCATCTTTACCTTACTTTTTACAATATTTTTAGAAAAAGTTCCATAAGAATTAGGTGTAATTATTTTTTCGTTATTTAAAGCCACAGAATTTTCTAACATAGAAGTATTCTCAGTGGATCTTTGAGATTTGGGCAGTATCTTCTCATTTGTTTCTATACTTACTGATGTGGATACATCTTTTCCAATAGCTTGGTTTAATTCTTTCTCTTGAGTAATTTTTAACTCCATCTTTTTTAATAATACCTTTTTTAGTGATTTCTGTGAATCCTCTTTTGATATATTCTGAAGTATCTCCTCAGTTAGATGACTATTAAAATTCGGAAGAAAACTAACGCTCTTAATTACTGATTTAACTTTCTTTAAGGGATTATCTAAATTTAGAAGCATTTCTAAAGTTGAGGGGGTTATATTAATCCCAGAATTAATTAATTCTTTGATAATATTTTCCTTTCTGTTTAAATTATCGTCTTTCAATTTTAAGCTGCTTAAGATGGAGTTAATATATTAATTGAACAATGAAATTAAATTACTTTTTATTAAAGGAAAAACAAATTTCTATTTATAATCTAAGACTGTAGAAAATTAGCATTCTCTCTAAATTTATTAAAGAAATAGCTGATTAATAAATGAATTTAATTTAATTCAGAAAATTTAGTATATTAAATCTAAGTTTTAATATATTCATTTTTCTCGACCTTAAAGGTTGGTACTTTTATGGTAAATATAAGTAAAGCAATGGAATCATACTTTAATTCAATTCAAATGCAAGTTGATAGATGTTATTCAATTGCAGAACGTGCACGTGAAAAAGGATTTGATCCTGAATTAGAAGTTGAATCTCCTCAAGCAAAAGATTTAGCTGGAAGAGTTGAAAAACTTGTGGGTCCAAAAGGTGTTGCAGATGTAATTAGAACATTAAAAAGACAAGGGTTAACAGAAGATGAACTTGTTTTTAAGGTGGTTGCTGACATTTTGGAAGAAAAAATTGGAAATTTTGACTCTATAGAAGCCCGAGTTGATAGATCAATAAGAATTGGATTAGCTATAAAAACTATGGGTGTCGTGAGTGCTCCCCTTGAAGGTATTTCAAAGATTTTAATTCGAACAGATAGTTTTGGTAGAAAGTATTTATCTCTGTATTTTGCGGGACCAATTAGAGCAGCTGGAGGAACAACAGCAGCCCTATGTGTATTAATTGCAGATTACGTTAGAAAAAAATCAAACATTCCTAAATATGAAGCGACTGAAGCAGAAATCGGTAGGTATGTAGAAGAAGTAAAATTGTACGATAGAAATGTTCATCTGCAATATCCATCATCTAATAAAGAAATAAGGTATGCTGTGAGTCATTTGCCAATAGAAATAAATGGAGATTCAACAGAAGATGAAGAGGTCTCTGCGTTTAGAGATTTACCTCGGATTGAAACAAACCATATAAGAGGTGGTGCTTGCTTGGTTTTAAATGATGGGATTCTTCTAAAAGCCCCAAAATTATTAAAAATTGCCAAGGTGATGAATTTAGATGGGTGGAATTGGCTTGTTGAACTTAAAAAAATAGCTCAGACCCAAGAAAAAATGGAAAAAGAAAAGCAAAACGAGTTGAAAAAGGAAATTAAAATACCTCCAAATTCTAAATATGTAGCAGATATAATTGCCGGACGACCAGTTTTCAGCCATCCGTCTGTTATAGGAGGTCATAGAATAAGATATGGTAGATCTAGAAATACTGGTTTAGCTGCTGGAGGAATTCATCCTGCTTCAATGGTTATTTTAGATGAATTTATAGCTATTGGAACGCAATTAAGAATTGAACGACCTGGAAAAAGCACAAGTGTATGCCCTGTTGATAGTATTGAGCCTCCTATTGTAAAATTAAGAAATGGTGATGTAATAAAAGTTACAAATTCAATAAAAGCTAAACAAATTTTTTCAGATATTAAAAAAGTATTATTTTTGGGGGACCTATTGTTTGGATATGGTGAGTTTACTGAAAATAACCATATATTAGTGCCATCTGGTTATGTAGAAGAATGGTGGGCATTAGATTTAGAAAAGGCTATTAATAATACAGAAATAGTAGATAAAAAAATAACATCTTTTATTGAAAATCCTTTAGAAAATATACCTACCGAAGTAGAGGCAATAGATATTTCAAGAAAATATGAGGTTCCCTTACACCCGTTTTATTTAGATTTTTGGGGCAATTTATCATTGGAAGAATTGACACTACTAAGAAATGAACTTATTAAGAATTTTTCTGAATCAACGCAAAGAATTATCTTTAATTATGAGAAACCAATAAAAAAAATATTAGAAAAAGCGTTTATTCCTCATAAAATAAAGGATAACAAGATATTTCTTAGTTTAAAAAGGAGCTTTATATATAAAAAAATATTTGCTTTAGAAGAAAAGAAATTGATAGAAGTTGATCAAGATGATGATGTCTTCACTTACTTTTTTAAACTCTCTTCAGTTAAAATTAAAAATAAGGCTCCATACTTTATGGGTTCTCGAATGGGTAGACCAGAAAAGTCAGAAAGAAAAAGCATGAAAGGAATTCATTCTTTATTTCCATTAAGTAGTGTAGTTGGTAATTCACGACTATTTGAAAAAGCTATGGGATATAGTACACGAAAAAATGGTATAAATGATTCAATCCCTAAAAAGAAATCCTCGTACGATTTTGCTAATAAGAATAATGTTGTTGAAACTGGTAAGGTTCAAATTGATGTATGTAGGAAAAAGTGTGTAAATTGCGGTACTTCAAGTATTTTTAATATTTGTCATAACTGTGGTGGTCATACAGAATTACAGAAAATATGTACTCGATGTAAGAGTCTTTATCCTACTTTTGAAGAAATATGTCCAAAATGTCAAGAGTCTTTGAAAAGCTCAAGTGAAGCAAAATTCAACATAAGAAAATATGTAAATTCTGCTTTAAGATCACTAGATATAATATTCCCTCAGAAATTTAAAGGTATTATAGGGTTAACTAATGAATATAAAGTTCCAGAACCTATTGAGAAAGGATTATTGAGAGCAAAAAATGATGTTCTTGTTTATAAAACAGCCGAGATAAGATATGATGCCACGGATATACCATTATCTCACTTTAAACCAAATGAAATTGGTACTCCTATTGAAAAATTACGAGAGTTGGGGTATGATAAGGATATTGATAAAAAGCCGCTAATTGATGGGAATCAGATTTTGGAGTTGAAGGTTCAAGATATTATTCTTTCTAATGATTGTGCTAAATATTTTATAAAAGTTGCCAACTTCTTAGATGATGAATTAGAATTGTTTTATAAACAGAGACGGTTTTATAATATATCAACTAGAGATGATCTATTAGGACATTTAGCAGTAGGATTAGCTCCTCACACTAGTGCGGGGATAATAGGCCGAATAATCGGGTTTACACCAGCAAGAGCGATATATGCTCATCCTTTTTGGCATGCAGCAAAAAGACGCAACTGTGATGGAGATGAAGATGGAGTTATGCTACTTTTGGATCCATTATTAAATTTTTCAAGGCATTACCTTCCCAGTAAAATTGGTGGTAGAATGGACGCTACATTAGTAATCGGTACAAAAATAGATCCTAATGAGATAGATGTTGAATCTCATAATTTAGACACATTAAACCGATATCCACTTGAGTTCTATGAGGCAACAGAACGATACAGTTCTCCATCAGAAATAGAATCTTTGATGTGTTTAGTTAAAAGTCGATTAGGAACACCTGAACAATATGAGAATCTTGGTTTCAATATCCCTACTACAAATATTAATGAAGGTCCAACAACAACAGCCTATAAATTGTATGAGTCTATGGATGATAAAATTGAGGCTCAACTTCACCTAGCAAAAATTATTAAAGCTGTCGAAGCAAAAAAAGTAGCAGAGAAGATTTTAACAACCCATTTCAATCCTGATATACTGGGTAATTTAAGAAAATTTACAGTCCAAAGTTTTCGATGTGTTAAATGTAATGAAAAATTCAGGCGTCCACCATTAACTAATAGTGGAAAATGTCCTAAATGCGGCAATCGAATTATTTTAACAGTAAATCGTGGAGGTATTGAGAAATATATACCTCGCGCATTAAAATTGTGCACAGATTTTAACTTAGATGATTATACAAAACAAAGAATGGAATTGATTGAGGAATATGTGGAGAGCCTAACGAACAATCCAAAGATTAAACAGCATAAGTTAGTTGACTTTTTTTGACTCCCTCTACCCTCATATCAATACTTCTTAATACCTGATGACATATATTTATACATCCATTCAAGCTTTCTAAAGAGCATTTATCTGGAGTATCTTTCAAAGAATGAATGTATTTAGAATCCTTACTTGAATGAAAAAAACTTACTTGAAATTTAGTCCTATTTCTTTTAGCGTATTTTTTAAATGATTTATAATCACTTTTTGGGCTAATAACTTTGTTGAAGACTTTTAAAGGGATATTTAATTGTTTTGCTGTTGCATCAAATATACCATTTAAATTCTTGTTCATTTTACGTCTAAAAATTAATCCAGTCTTATTTAAAAGTCCGATGTAAGAACCTACCATATCAATATTAATATTATATGAATTATCAAGATCATATATCTTTTTCAGACTTTTAAAATGATTTTTACAAAATGCTTTTGAACCTTTTAAACCCCATTCTTCAGCACCAGGCCATAAAATCAGGACATCGGTATTTTCGAGAGGATTTTTATTGAAAATCTTGGCTAATTCAATTGATATTGCTACTCCACTTGCATTATCAATTGCTCCTGATGAAGGTCGTTCTTTAAAAACTAAATATAAGATGGGAATTGAAATCAAAACTCCACCCACTGAAGAAAAAGAAATAAATACCGTCAAAAAACTAGCTACTGGAATGACTCTTAAAAGATCAAGAAAGAATATCCCGGCAAAGGTAAAAAATACTATGCCATAGAAAACTACGATCAATCTATAAATGAAAAAAATAACAACTTGCAATCTATATGGAAGATTTGCTGAGATGGAATCATAATGAGCAGTTATAATTACTATTGGTCGCTTTGGAATCTTATTTTTGGATTTAATTAACGTAAAAATGCTTTTAGATTCCTCCCTACTAATGAAACTGAGCTCACGCAACCTTGAGAAAGCATACTTTATAATAAAATAGGTAACGACAATCAAAATCATACGAAATAGGATTAAATTTATCAAAATAAGAAGATAACTCGTCCTCATAAGAATCGATAAAGGCCCTCTCCAATTAAAATGTTCAACTTCTGGATTGATGTTATTTCTTATTAATTCACTTTCTATATAATTTAAAGCTTCAGTCTCTCCTGTAGATGAAGCTGTCCTATTAAATGCTAGAGCTTGTATATGTTCCATAGTTTTTGGGTCATCATATAATCGTATGTCTGAAATAAAAATCACTCTTGAATTGTATTAAATATTATTCTAATTCACTATTAAAGAGAATTGATACAAATATAAATTCTCATATTATAGAAATTGAACTAATCAAAATATTAGGTTAAGTAACCTATATTGAAAAACTTTTATACGATATATGCATAAGGCTGTACGATAACAATTATGGTGAGATTAGAGGGATTTTAAATTATTATTAATAGTTATTTTTAAAAACATTGGGGTTAAAATACAATGTGCAGGAGGTGGGATTCGAACCCACGAATTTAGGACGAAGAAGTAGATCCTTCGAAGACCTATGTCACTAGAGCCTCAGTTACGCCATATACGTACTATTACGTAAAATTCTAGCGCCGTAGACCAAGCTTAGCCATAAAAGTAGGACTACGTATTATTTTGGCAACTCCTGCGGTTTTAAAATGATTTATGTTCTAACATTTTAGAATTGATGAAATAAGATAATGAATTTAATTTTTAAAATTTTATTCCTTGAAGTTTTTCATTAACTTAGAACTATAAATTCAAATTCTACCTAACGTTTTCTTTTTCTATAAATTTTTATAACAAACCTCTTATATACAATAATATACTTCAGTTATTTATAGTGCATTTGTAAACCGCGTAAAAAGGATGTGAGCTGATGTCAGTCGATCGAAAAAAACTTGAAGCCTTACTTAAATGGTATAAGCAAGAAGTAGGAGAGAACTTAATCGCGACTCTTATTGTAAATAGAGAAGGGTTAGTAATGACCGCATTAAAAGGTTCTTCAGATGCAGAGGTAGAAGAAGATGTTATTGGAGGAGTTAGTGCATTAGTCGAACCTGTCTTGACTAGAATCACAGAAGAGTTTAGTTCTGGTTCTTTTGGAACGGGAACTTTTGATACAGAAGAGCAACGATTCATATTTTGTGAAGCTGGTCCTGAAGCAGTTTTTGTCACTGTATTGAAAGCAGTTGCTATGGTAGATCCTGTTTTTCCATATGCTTATTTAGCTGCTGAGAAAATTGCTAGAATTTTAGATGGAAGATCAGTAAGCCCAGTAATTCCTAAGTTATCTATTGATAGAGAGTCTCACAATATCCAGAGAAAAGTAGATACTCTTCAAAAGATTAAAATAGAATCTGGAGAATATGCTTTTAAATTAATCCTGGGTGGTGAAGGTGGAGTTGGAAAGACTAGTATGGTTCACCGATTTGTGGAAGACTCTTTTCAAACAGATTATAAATCTACAATAGGTACATCAATAATGAAAAAAGAATGTGAATTTAAAGGACTAGAATCTAAAGTTCGTTTCGTTATCTGGGATTTAGCAGGACAAGCACAATTTAAAAGAGTGAGACAGACATACCTTGCTAATGCTGAAGCAGGTATTTTAGTATATGATGTTACTCGCAAAGAGACTTTAGACATTCTAGAAAGTTGGTTTAAAGAGATCAAAACCATTTCACCAACTATATCAATGATACTAGTTGGAAATAAGATAGACCTTGAAGATAATCGCGTCGTGTCCACAGAACAAGGAGAAGAACTTTCTAAAAAAATTAGCCTTTCATATATTGAAACTTCAGCAAAAACAGGTGAAAATATAAACGATGCTTTTAAAATGCTAGCCCTTCAAATGATTAAACGTTTTGTTTTTACAGAAGAAGTATAAATAGAGCCTCTGGGGGGAATTGAACCCCCGATCTACAGATTACGAATCTCTAGCATTTTTTTCAAAATGACTAAAAATGTTGCTATAACCACTAAGCTACAGAGGCAAACTATTAATATAGTTTAAAATCATAATGATATAATACTATATTAAAAAAAAATTTTAGCTTGTTATATATTTCCTTGTAAAAGCTTTGTGAAGTTACTATTTAAATAATATGGTCATATATTTTCAATAGAATTAGCTTCTATAAATTTGAAGTTATTCAATTTTATTCAAAAAACATAATCACATAAAAAAGTTAATTCTTGCCTCATGAAAAATAATCCTAAGTTAGAAAATCTTGGAGAAAAAAAGTTAATAGAAATAATAGAAGATTTGATTTTGAAAAAAACTGGTAAACATCTTATGAAAGATGATTCTTTTTATTTTGATTTAAAGGATATGGATTTGGATGGGAATCTAGTTTTTAACTCTGATATGCTCGTATCAACCACTGATGTGCCAGTTAAAATGAGTTCTTATCAAATAGGTAGAAAGTCAATAATTATGAATGTGAGTGATTTAATAGTTAAGGGTGTAAAACCAAGAGGTTTAATCATATCATTAGGTCTACCAAAAATATTTGAACTACTCGAATTTATCAATTTATTGAATGGGATTATAGATTGTAGTTTAACATATGATCTGAACTATATAGGAGGAGATATTAATGAATCAAAGGAAATAATAATCAATCCTACGGTTTTTGGATTCAAGAACCCCTCAAAAATAATCTATAGACAAGGTATAAATGTAGGTGATATATTAGTAGCAAATAATAAGTTTGGTTTAACAGGTGTAGGGTTTGATATTCTTTTGAAGAAGAATGGAGATTTAAATGAGTTTTCTAAGTACAAAAGATCTATAATGAGTGTTTTAGAACCGGTTATTTCTGAAAATGAAGCATTTATACTGGCAGAAAAGAGTTTAGCAACTGCTAGCATAGATTCTTCTGATGGACTATATAAGTCCTTGGAGGATCTAATGATATCAAATCCAAATATAGGATTTGAAATAGATTTTAATGGTAATTTAATTGATGCTGAATCCATTGAATATTCAAATGAATTTGATGTTTCTTTGGAAGAATTAGTTTTTAATGGAGGGGAAGAATTTATTCATATCTTCACAATTAATCCTAAAGATCTTAAAGAAGCCCAAAAAGCAGTTCAATCTATTGGGGGACATATTTTTAAAATAGGAAAAATAGTTTCCGAGGAACATATTTCTATTTCTAAAGAGGGAGAAAAAAAAGAAATAATTAGTTATGGGTTTGAGCATTTCACTAAAAGGGATTAATCCATGATAGTTTTAAAGAGATTAATAAAGGAAAGAAACTGATTACAATAAAATTTTTATATTATTATGGATTTATACTACTACAATTCAAGCTTTAACATAAATAAAAATCTTAATGGGCTATTGGCGCAGGCAGGTAGCGCAGCAGGCTTTTAACCTGACATTTATGGGAAGCTCTCCCTTAAAAAGAAAGGTCGGGGGTTCAATTCCCCTATAGCCCGCCATTATTTCCTTTTTATACCATTTTTACGATTATTAAATAAATCTTCAAGTTTAAGAAAGATTTATGAGATCTTTAAATTTATAATTATTAATTAATCTCCTTCATAACAAATTCAAATGGAAAATTTAGAATTTAAATTACCCTCTGATGAACCTGAGCAATTATTAATAAAATCTCAAGACAATACTCACCCTAATTATGGATGCGAACCTGAAAAGAGAAGTATTCAATCGCTATTGGACTATGGAGTAATAAATCTAGACAAGCCAAGCGGTCCAACGAGTCATGAAGTTGTTTCATGGGTTCGTAAAATTTTAAATATTTCAAATGCGGGGCATGGTGGAACGCTTGATCCTAAAGTTACTGGCATATTACCGTGTGCTTTAGGAAATGCAACTCGTGCTTTATCAGCACTCTTAAATGCGGGTAAGGAATATTTTGGTGTAATGTATTTACACAACCCTGAGAAAAAACAACGGATAGAAAAGATATTTAAATTATTCACCGGAAAAATTTATCAAAGACCTCCATTAAAATCATCTGTTGTTAGAAGATTAAGAATAAGAGAGATATATTATAGCAAAGTCATTGAAGTTGATAATAATCACATTTTATTTAGAATTGGCTGTGAAGCAGGGACTTATGTGAGGAAATTTTGTTTTGATTTAGGGGAAGCTCTTTGTTCGGGAGCTCATATGCTAGAACTTAGAAGAACTAGAGTTGGCAATTTTAAAGAAACTGACAATCTTATATCTCTTCAGAATTTAAAGGATGCTTACACAATCTATCAAATAGAAGGCAATGAATATTATTTGAGAAAAATTATATTCCCAATGGAAAGGATGGTCTCTCATTTGCCGAAAATTTATGTTAGAGACACAGCAGTAGATGCATTATGTCATGGAGCGGATTTAGCTTCTGCGGGTATATGTTATATTGATGCTAGGATTAAAAAAAACATGCTTGTTGCCTTTATGACTTTAAAAAAAGAACTAATAGGATTTGGAACAGCGTTAAAAGATGCTATGGAAATGTTTAAAGCTAAATCAGGAATTCTTGCAAAAACTAATAAAATTTTCATGAAGAGGGGAATATATCCACACTGGAAAGAGAAAAAATGAAAAGCTTAAATTAATCTGATTTTGTATTATGGAAGATAAGAAAAGTCATTATTATAGTAAATTTCCTGATGTAGATGTAAAAATTCATACTATTTCTGAAAGTTTAAGAAGACACCTTTTTATTTTCAAGACTATCCCCGGGGTGTTTTCATTTAGCAAAATCGATCTTGGAACCAAAGTATTGATTAACCATATGATTATTCCAAAAGAGCCATCTTATTTACTTGATTTAGGATGTGGTTATGGTGTAATAGGAATTGTATTAGGATATGAATCAAATCAGAGTTCCATTTATTTAATAGATATTAATAAACGTGCCATTTGGTGTTCTAAAGAGAATATTAAATTAAACCTTCCTAATCAAACAAAAAATGTTATAGCTTTATATGGAAACTACTTTGAACCTATTGAAAATAAAAATATTAAATTCGATGGAATATATACGAATCCACCTTTACGCCAAGGAAGGAAAGATTTTTTACATACGCTTTCTGATGTTCAAGATTATTTAAAAAAAAAGGGTTCTTTTCAATTTGTCATTAGAAAGAAAATGGGAGCACCTTATATTTTAAAATATATTGAAGATACCTATCCTGATAAAAAGGTTGAAATATTATGCAAACGAAGCGGATATTGGGTTTTTAGATGTTTTCATGAGTGACAAATCAATTAATTCTCATTGGTAAAGATAAAATAAACGAAAAATTTTTTAGATTAGTATCATTTGTATATCTATCATTTTTTAAAAAGTGAGGATTTTTCCTTGACTAAAAAGAAACAGATTGATGTTTTACTACATAAATTCGTCCCTAGACATGTTCTTTTAACTAAAGAAGAATCACAAAATCTTTTAGAGACATTTCGCATTGACGTAAATGACTTACCTCAAATATTTGAAAAAGATCCTGTTGCGATTGCTATTGGAGCAAAAGAAGGAGATATAATAAAAATTACAAGAGATTCCGATACAACGGTTAAATCAGTAAATTATTATCGATATGTAAAAAAGGAAAAAGTCTAAAACTGGTTTTTTTAAAAAAATAAAAAATAATAAGGTTTATTGTATTTTGAGTTCTGGAAAATTATCAAATTCTGATAAATGGGTTATTTTAAAGAGTTTATTTGATGAGAAGGGATTAGTTCGTCAACATTTAGATTCTTACAATAATTTTATTGAATATGAAATGCAAACCATTGTAGATGAATCTGGCGAAGTTATTCCTGATATACCTGGTTTTAAAATAAAATTTGGAAAAATTAAAGTTGGGATACCAAAAGTAAGAGAAGCTGATGGTGCTACTATGGAAATCACTCCAATAGAAGCGAGGATTAGAGAACTTAGTTATGCGGCTGATATTACATTAGAAATGACTCCTATAACAATTGATGAGCGAACACAGAGAGAAGAAGCGGAAGAAACTCTTGATATATACATAGGAAAAATTCCAATAATGCTTAAGAGTTGCCGTTGCCCCTTAGAAAGCCTTTCTGAACATGAATTAATAAATAGAGGAGAAGATCCATTAGATCCGGGCGGATATTTTATAATAAACGGAACTGAACGAGTTCTCGTTACTCAGGAAGATTTAGCACCTAATAGAATTCTTGCCGAAGAGGCGAGTAGAAGTTCGAGTGCAACCCATCAAGCGAAAGTTTTTTCAACGAGAAGTGGATTTCGAGCACCAGTTACAATTGAAAGGAAAAAAGATGGTAATTTACGAGTTTCATTTCCATCAGTCCCAGGTAAAATCCCTTTAGCAATTCTTATGAGATCTTTAGGATTACATTCAGACAGAGAAATTTTTGAAGCAATATCTGAAAATGAGGAAATCCAGAAAGAACTGATTCCAGTAATAGATGTAGCTTCAGAGATCCAAGTTTTAAAAGATCCAGAAAAATCTCAACAAAATGCGCTGGATTATATCGGAAAAAGAGTAGCGATTGGACAAACTAAAGATTATCGTATTAGGAGAGCTCTTCAAGTTCTAGATAGATATCTTTTACCTCATATAGGAAATGCAGAAGAAGATAGAATTAAAAAAGCTTATTACTTAGGACAGATGGCTCAAAAAGTAATGGAACTTGCTTTAGGGCTCCGAGAGCCAGATGATAAAGATCACTATGCAAATAAAAGGTTAAAATTAGCAGGAGAATTATTTACTTCTTTATTTAGAGTTGCATTCTTAAATCTGGTTAAAGATATAAAATATCAATTAGAAAGAACAGCTGTTAGAGGAAGAGCCCCAAATATTAAAACGGCTGTAAGAGCAGACGTAATAACTGAAAGAATTAGACACGCATTGGCAACAGGTAATTGGGTTGGAGGAAAAGCAGGAGTTAGCCAACTTTTGAATCGAACTAATCATGTTGGTACTTTAAGCCATTTAAGACGAGTAATTTCGCCATTAAGCCGTAGTCAGCCACACTTTGAAGCTAGAGATTTACATCCAACTCAATGGGGCAAAATCTGTCCAGCTGAAACTCCAGAAGGTCCTAATTGCGGTTTAGTTAAGAACCTTGGATTAGCATCAATAATATCTGTTGGAACTGATGAAAGAATTATTGAAAATATCTTAATCGATTTAGGGGTTATTCCGATCAATGAAGTCAAGAATGTGAAGGGAGAGAAAATCAAGGTGTTTTTAAACGGGAAATTAGTAGGAATCCATCAACAACATAATCCTTTTATTCGCCAATTACGAGAAAAAAGAAGAAAAGGAGAGATTGGACAACATGTAAACATTGGTTATTATCATGACTCAAAAGAAATTCAAATTAATTGTGATGCAGGTAGAGCTACTCGACCTCTATTTGTTTTAAAAAATAAGAATCTGCTTGTTTCAAAAGAAGATATTGAAAAGATTAGGCAAAAAAAATTTATTTGGTCAGACTTAGTCCATAAGGGTGTTATTGAATATTTAGATGCTGAAGAAGAGGAGAATGCTTATATCGCAATGTTTGAAGAAGATATTACCCTTGAACATACTCATTTAGAGATATCACCAGCAGCAATATTGGGAATTTGTGCTTCTATAATTCCATTTCCAGAACATAACCAATCTCCTAGAAATACTTATGAAGCGGGGATGGTAAAGCAAGCTTTAGGTTTATTTGCAGCGAACATGCATTTAAGATTAGACACTCGAGGACACACCTTACATTATCCTCAACAACCCTTAGTAAAAACAAGTCCAATGGAGATTATTGGGATAAATCAAAGACCTGCTGGTCAAAATTTTATTATTGCTATGATGAGTTTTGAAGGTTTTAACATAGAAGATGCAATTATTATAAATAAAGCATCAATAGAGAGAGGTCTTGCTCGTAGTCATTTCTTTAGAACTTATGATGCTGAAGAGAGAAAATATCCCGGAGGAGAAGTCGATAAGTTTGAGATTCCAGAGAGAGGTGTAAGAGGATTTAAATCTGCTGAATCCTACAGATTATTATCAGAAGTTGATGGAATTATTGAACCTGAAACACAAGTTAATGGAGGAGATGTCCTAATAGGAAGAACTTCACCACCTAGATTCATTAAGTCATATGAAGAATTTGAACTAATGCAGCCAAATAGACGTGAAACATCAAAAAATATGCGCCATAATGAACAAGGAATAGTTGATACTGTAATAATTTCAGAAACCGTTGACGGAAATAAACTAGTTAAAATAAAGGTTAGAGATCTAAGAATTCCAGAATTAGGAGATAAATTTTCTTCACGCCATGGGCAAAAGGGAGTATTAGGACTAGTTGTTGAACAAGCTGATATGCCCTACACTGCTTCTGGTGTAATTCCAGATATAATTGTAAATCCCCACGCTATGCCTTCAAGAATGACCTTAGGACAGCTTTTTGAAGGTATCAGTGGTAAAATTGCGTGTACAACCGGAAAATTAGGAGATGCAACCGCTTTTGAGTGGACCGATATTACTAAGCTTCAGGAACAATTAGTAGCAGCAGGATTTGAATTCAATGGAAGAGAAGTGATGTATAATGGTATTACTGGAGAAAAGTATGAAGCAGGAATATATTGCGCTCCAATTTATTATCAAAAGTTATATCACTTAGTTGCAGATAAACTTCATGCTAGAGCAAGAGGTCCAGTACAAATTTTAACAAGACAACCAACAGAGGGTCGTGCTCGTGAAGGAGGATTGAGATTCGGTGAAATGGAGAGAGACTGTTTAGTTGGACATGGTTCAGCATTGTTATTAAAAGAACGTCTTTTAGATGAATCAGATCGAACAGTAATATTAGTCTGTGAAAAATGTGGACTGCTTGCCGTTTATGATAGAAATAGAGATAAACGATATTGCCCAGTTTGTGGAGAAGGAACGATAATTTCCAAAGTTGTTTGTTCATACGCTTTTAAATTATTATTACAGGAAATGATGAGTTTAGGTTTAGCTCCCCGTTTAAAATTAAAGGAAAAAATCTAAAACTTGGAATTACTTTCATATTTCTTATTATTATCCTCATTTTAATTCTTAAGATACCTTTTTTCATCTTAAAGTCAATCAAAAAAGTTGGAAAAAAAAAAATAAAAATTAATTTATTAAAAAAGTTTTTGATTTATGCCAGTACAAATCCTAGAAAAGAAGCTAATCCAGGTATCAGAGTATAGAGTAGGAATAATATAAATAGAGTTAACAAAGATATCCAAACAGCCTTATCCCAAGCAACATCTAAAAGGTATTTAGTTAAAATCAAGATTATTAGAAAACCGATGATCGGCACCAAAAGCATTAAGTAATTTCCATCACTCCATGGGATTCCATTAAATACCCCAAATACAGTACTAATTGCCCCTAAAACTACCGGAATTACAAGTACAAAGATAAAAGCAAGTAAAATAATTATAAACTTTTTATCAGAGGCTTTAGTCTTCGATACAATTAATAAGACAACAATAAATAAGATTAACGCCACTATTACGGTCGCTAAGACAAGCCATATTATAAACCAAATAATAGGATCTAACTGAAATAACATTTTATTTTCCTTTTTTTATATTAGATTGAAGAAAATTTGATTAAAGAGAAAAAATTTTCATCTTTTTTAAATATTAACAAATTAATTTAAAAAGTTATGGAAATTGAGAATTATAGAAGTTATTAAAATATAATAGAGCAAAAGACAATTTTTTATTTAATAACCCCATGAAAGCAACAAAAAATGAAAAGCAAAAGCTAAAAATACAGCTGAAATTACCGCGTTAATGATGGATAACTTAATTGAAATTTCTCTCCCATACTTAGTATATATGACTAAAATCGTTAAGGTTATTAGCCCTATAATTAGAAAAACCCACGCTAAGGACCAAATTGTTAGGGATGGAATATCAGTCATATTGCATACATTTTTTTTTTTTGTAATCTGTATTTTTAGTTATGATTTATTTTTTTTTAATTTTATTAATGAATAAAATTTATAATTATAATCTTTTGATATTTATTAAATAAAATTAGAATTAAATTTATAGAAAATTAAATGAATAGATAAGATGCATTTTCTTAAAAAAATTGTTGAAACTCCACTTTTGGAAGATCCCGCAAATAATCATATGGATATTCATCGGCATTTTTACAGATATTCAAGAGGAGATTTTATTGGTCCAGCTTTGAAAATAAGCCAGACAAAAGCAAAATTTACACTGAAGGGAAGCCATGAATACGAGGATTTGATCCAAGAATTAGTAACTAGTGGGATGTCAAATCCAACTGATAATTTTGAAATTAAAGGAAAATTAATCAGTGGTTCCGATATTACTGATATTATTTCTAATTTAGGATTTACTTGGGATCTCAAGCAATCTTCAGGGCAAACAAAAAATTTTAAAGCAGAAATTATTGATTCCGTTAAAAAAGATTCTTTATTGCAATGTATTGAGGCATTTCGGGAGACTAGTTACTTTTTAATTTCATTCAATTTGAATCCAAATTGTAAGGTGACTACCAAAAAAAATTTACCACAACCATCTAAAAAGAAAATAGAAGAAGATGATGTAAGTAAAAGGATTCAATTTTGTACAGGATATATGGCAAATTCAGAAAAAAATCTTAATAATTTAATAAATAATGCTTTACACGATTTTAGAACTGATCTCCCAAAAAATTGGAAGTCAATTACTATCTTTAATAATTATAAAATTGCAGATATAGAAATCCCCAAAAATATTTCAAATTCAAAATTGTTAAGAATAATGTCAATAAGAAAAGGGAAAATGTTTCGTAGCTTAGATATTGATGGGGAAATTATAGAAAAACAATATTCAATTATTGTTTAAAGATTAAGTTTAATGGTTTATAAGTAGAATTTTCACAAAAATTTAATTTTTATCAAAGATTTATTTATTAAATTTAAAATGATAAAGTGAATGAGGCCAAATCATATTAAAGAATTAAATCCTTTCTTACGATCTTTTTTATATATTATTGGCGGTGAAATCGCAATATATGTTGGAATGGAACTTTTAAATTCTGAATCTGAGGATATAACAGATGAAGATATTACAGAAAACATAAAAGAGAGTATTGAAGGTACAGATGTTGACTTTGAACCTGATGACGCCGAAATTCTAAAATTAAATACAGTGCGTAAAACACTTTATAAACTTTATTCAGAAAAACTTGCCCAATTCAGACGCATAAGAGATAAATCAACAGGATGGTTTATCTACTATTGGTGGCATGAATTTGATTTGCTTGAAGAAATTCTTATTGAAAAGAAGAAGTTGATTGATGGTAAATTACGAGATAGGTTACAATTTGAACAGAATAACTATTTCTTTATATGCTATAACTGTCAAGAATCGAACATTAAATATAATTTTGATGAAGCATTTGAGCTTAATTTTAGATGCCCCGACTGTGGAGGTTCTCTTGAAGCTCAAGATAATCAAGCAATTATTAAATTATTAAAGAATAAGATTGCACAAGTTCAAAACACTAGAATTTCTATTGATTAAAAGAATTAATTCTGATTACCAAAAATATTATTAGAACAGATATGTTTAATTAGAATATTATCTTTTTTACAATTTAATTTAAATTTATATGAACTTAAATCACCCATTTGATAAAACTAGATTTGGTACTTGCTCAAAAGACTGTTACGGTTCATGCGTTTTTGAAGGATATTGGGATGATAAGGCATTAGAACATAAATTTCTATTTGCAATTCCTTCTAAAAATCATCCGTTTACTAATGGTTTTTTTTGTCCAAAATTTAAAAATCGAGAGAGTTTAATATATCATCCAGAACGTTTGAAAACTCCATTAATCCGATCTGGGCCTAAACCTGGAAACCAATTTGAAGAAATTTCATTAAAAGAAGGAATTAACCTTATTGCAGAAAGACTAAAAGAAATTCGAGAAAAAGATAATTCTAATTCTATTTTGGGTGCTTTCTATTCAGGGAACTCTGGAATAATATCTCAGTATGCTCCTTTACGATTTTTTGAAAAATTAGGTGCATCTATAACAAACGGAGGAATTTGCAATGAAGGAGGATGTGCAGGACTCAAAGAGTTATTCGGTACATATTCTACCACAAATCCTTTTCAGATAATAAATCCCTCAACCAAATTAATAGTGATTTGGGGTAGCAATTTATCTGAGAGTAATAATCATGCATATTACTTAGTTAAAAAAGCATTAAAAAATGGAATTAAACTTGTGGTTGTGGATTCAAGAGAAACAATAATATCCCAAAAGGCTCATTTATTTTTACATATCTTTCCGGGAACTGATCATTTATTAGTTAAGTTGACTATTAATGAAATAATTGCTAATCACGCGCATGATGAAGTTTTCCTAATTGAAAATGTTGAATCTTACTCTTCAATTATTCAGGAAACAGTTAAAGTCGAAAAAATGGAACTTCTGAAGCAAATTGGAATTGATATTCAAAGCTTTAAACTTTTTGTTGAATTTATGATAAAATTCAAGCACCATACTATTTTTAACATTGGATATGGTGTTCAGAAAGATTTTTTTGGTGGAAAGATAGTAAAATGTATTGCTTTAATTCAGATTATGCTAGGAAACTTAGGAAAGACGGGTACTGGAATAATATATTCCCAGAGTGATTTTATGAAACCGTTACTTCAACCTCTTAGAGAATATATAACTAATATTAAAGGAGAATCGAAAATGACTGAAATTCCGATAATTAACCTAGGAAATGTGCTCTCTTCTGGGATTTATAGAATGCTATTTATTTATAATTTCAATCCCGCAAGTTCCCTACCAAATCAAAATTTATTAAGAAGTGCGTTTTTAAGAGATGATTTATATATTATTGTATTGGATATGTTTCTCAATGAAACTACTAAGTATGCTGATATTGTAATTCCTGTCAAATTTGATGTGGAATCATTTGATTTAATATCTCCTTATTATATCCCTGGATTATCGATTAATATTGGAGGACCTTGCCCATATCAAAATTGTCTTTCAAATTATGAATTCTTTCAACAGTTAACACAGGAGTTCGACTTTAAAAACCATGATATATTCCAAGAATCTGAAGAAACAATTTTTAGAAACAGTATAAGAATGTTACCCTCAAAAATTCAAGAAAATCTTCAGTCTAAAGGTTATTATTTATTATTTGGATTGGATTCCGTTCCATTCAGTGATTTACAATGGCCGACTTTTAATAACAGAATTCAAGTGTTGGGGTCGAATTTTACATTTGGTGAAAACGAATTAATGCGCAAATTAAATATGGAAAAAAATGAGTTTATACTTATATCTCCCTCTCATTTCCACTTCTTACATTCACAATTGGGGCAAATAAATCAAAGATATTTAAATGAATTTAGTAAAATCTTCTTAACATCTAAAGATATTCAAATTTTAGATTTGGAAGAAGGATCCAAAGTTAAAGTCTCTAATGAATATGGATCTGGTATATATATTTTAGCAGAATCTCAAAAATTGAAACCTAGAACTGCATTAATCTATTCTGGATTATCATCTAGTACACAAGAAGGTATAAATGTTAATTTTTTTATTCCTGATGAACCAGAAGAGTTAGGTTTTTCTGGAGTGTTTAATTCAGCAATAGTAAAAATAGAGAAAATTGACATTTAAAATAAGGATCTTTATATATACATGAGTCTACTTCTTTTTTTTAATGAAAGCAATATCACCAAGAGATGTACCGGTGGTTTTCTTCATGTATTTATTATTTTGAACATTAGCTTCGATCTCATCGGATTTTTTTAGAATTTTAATTTTATAGACATCTTCTATCTTCTTTGCCAATTTTATTGTAGGTTCAACTTTTCCCGCTTCAATTCTTCTCAGTAATGAAGGTTTCTCATTTAATCTCTGAGCAAATTGATCTTGGTTTAATCCAAGAGAACTCCTCTTAGCTTTTATCTTTTTAGCATAATCAGGTATTATCTCAAGACTATTAATAGAATCTTTTTTAACAGATTGTCGTTTGGGTGCTAATTTTTTATTATCTGGGTATGTGTTCTTAGCTTGGGTATTTGTTGGGGTTTTTTGAATTTTGATTCCATGTTGAGCACAATTATGACAAACCGTTATTCTAGCTCCTTCTAGTAAAACTCTTTCACCCTTTCCCCAAATAATGCTTCCACATATGGGGCATTCCTTATCAAGTTCATTATATCGTGATTTTGGCATTGATAAATATTTAAAATTTTATTGAAAGAAAGGTTATATATATAGAATTTAATTAGATATTCTTATAATTTACGCTTTCCATTCATTATATTTTATAATGTATAAATTTTTTAAAAATCGACATTTTTAAGAAACAATATAGAACTAGCCTTAAATTTAAATGATTAAAAGTTTATTAATAATTTAAATCATTTTCTTAAAATAGTAAATTATAGTAAGAAAGAAAGGGGTATACTTTTTTTGACTACAACTAAAGAAAAGCGGAAAAAAGAAGAAACTAAAGATGGAGAATATCTAATAACCTATACTAGGCATTTAGAAAAGCGACTCAGAAATTTGGAAACAGAAAAACAATTATTAGATGCAGAACGCCTAAGACTGGAACAAGAACTCCATAGTTTAAGAAATGAAATTGATAGATTAAGAGAACCACCATTAGTCTCTGCCACTATTATTGATTTTTTAGATGAAAAAGGAAGAGCAATTGTAAAAAGCTCAACCGGACCTAGTTTTGTTGTTAATACTAGCAGAAAAGTCAAAAATGAAAAATTGGATCCGGGAACACGAGTAGCATTAAACCAAAGAACATTTGCTATCATGGAGGTTTTGCCTACAAAATTAGATCCATTTGTGAAAGGTATGGAGGTAATTGATTCAATTCCAGATATTTCATATTCCGATGTTGGAGGTTTAGAAGATCAAATGCAAGAAGTAAGAGAGACTGTAGAATTGCCTTTGAAAAAACCTGAATTATTTAAAAGAATTGGGATTGAACCCCCCAAAGGAGTATTATTATTCGGTCCTCCAGGAACTGGAAAGACATTATTAGCAAAAGCAGTTGCTCATGAAACAGAAGCGACTTTTATACGAATTATTGGATCTGAATTAGTCCAAAAATTCATTGGTGAAGGTGCTCGTTTAGTTAGAGAGATTTTTAATTTGGCAAAAGATAAAGCCCCTACCATCTTGTTTATTGATGAATTAGATGCTATTGGTTCTCAACGACTTAAGATAGCGACCTCAGGTGATAGAGAAGTTCAAAGAACCCTAATGCAATTACTAAGTGAATTAGATGGATTTGAACAAAGAGGAGATGTAAAAATTATTGGTGCTACAAATAGGGTTGATATTTTAGATCCCGCCCTATTAAGACCAGGGAGATTCGACCGTATGATTGAGTTTCCAATTCCTGATGAGGAGGCTAGAGGAGCAATATTCAAAATACATACAAGAAATCTAAATATCGAAGATTCAATTGAATTCAAAAGATTGGTGAATCTAACAGAAGGAGCAACAGGAGCAGATATCAAGGCTATATGTACAGAAGCAGGAATGTTTGCCATTAGAAAAGATGCTGATATGATTGTTAACAAAGATTTTTTTGATGCTGTAGATAAAGTTATGAATAAAGTTAAGGATCAGTTTATCGAATCCAGACTCTACTCATAATCTATTTATATATCATATGCTTTTTTTAATTTAATTAATAACTTGAATCATTGATATATGGAAACAGACTTATTATTAGGTTTAAGACAAATTCAAGGAATTTCAGATTATCAATTTGGGAAAGAGATTACTGATATTCTTTTTGATGATTTAGATCAAATTTCTTTTGAAAGGTCATCAAAAACAAATAAAATTAAATATGTTTTTTATCAAAACCATTTGATACTTACTTTAAGACCTACAAATGGTTTTTTTACTTTAAGTCTTTTTTCAGCTAAAAAAATAATTGAGAATACTTTAGTTCCAAAATTAAGAGTAGTTGTATTAAATGAAATTTCAGAATTCATTAAAAAAGGAAGAAATGTTTTTTGTAAACATGTTGTCAATATTGATAACACACTAAGACCTTTAGATGAAGTAATTGTTGTAAATCAAGATGATGAGTTGTTAGGTATTGGTAAATTAAAGGTACCTGTTCCATATATAAAAGACTTTTCTGTAGGGATTGCTATTAATATAAGAAAAGGGATTTATAAGTCAAAAATTTAAATTTCAAATTATTATATAAATTACAAAATAACTCAAATTAAAGTGATAAAAATTGGTAAAATTACCAAAAGAAATGCAAAATAAAGCAAAAAATAAACCTAAAAGACCTCAACCAGTAGCAAAGCGAGATGGACAACAGTTTGGGTCTAGACAGATGCGGAGAAGAATGGCACAGCAAGGTATAGATATGGATCAAATTGATGCCACAAGAGTTATAATAGAGGGACCAGAAAAGACTTTAATAATAGAACAACCCGAAGTTTTTCTTATGAAACAAGCAGGTCAAGAAATGTATCAAGTGATTGGACAAGGAGAAGAAGTATCACCCGAGGAATTGATAATTGAAACTGGAGGAACATCTGATGAACTTACTCAATTAGAAGAAACTGAAATGAAGGCAACTATAACAGAAAATGATATTATGTTAGTTGCTACACAAGCAAACGTAGATAAACAAGAAGCAGAGACAATATTAAAAGAATATAATGGAGATATTGCTAAAGCTATTTTGTATTTTAAAAACAGGCCTTAATTTGAAAAAGTAAATTAAATCATAAAGATTAAGAATTATTAAATCTTTAATATTCAAAAAGTAGAGAGTTTAATTTTAAATGTCAAAAATTAAAAAAAAACCAGTTGTTAGCTCGTCAACTCTTTCAGAATTAGATATTAACTTCATAAAAATTATCCAATTTTCAGGTTGGTTATTTCTATTGGGACTTATTGGTTTTTTAGGTGGTTGGTTAATCTTAGATAATGTTTTAAATATTATAAATTTAGAGTTAGATGCTGTAGAATTTAGTATTATAATTTTTATTGGTACAAATTCCGGAATAAGTTTTGCTTTAGCCTCAAAGATGAAAAATAATCAAGATAAGAAAAGACAGTATTTCCTCGATTGGCTTGTAGCAGAATTTATCTTTTGTATGCTAGCCGTTTTCGCAATAGCAGCATATCAATGGTAAATTTTACCACTCTCCTTAAAAAAAACAAAAAGAATTATTATTATTTATAATCATCTCTTAAAGGATGAAAAACTTCAATTATTTCTGATTTTTCAAGCAAGATAGCTCCATGTTTCTCATTAGAGTCAAAAACATAACTATCTCCGGTTATAGCAATAAAATCACCGTTTTCTGTTAAAAATTTGATTTTTCCATTAATCACATAACCAATTTGGTGTTCTTTATGATTATGTATGGGAATTTTTGCCTCTTTCTCAAGCAAGAAGTGACATAACATTACAGAATCATTATAAGCTAAAGTTTTTCGATAAACACCCTCTATAATTTTAGTAGGCTTAATTTTATCTTTATTTATGGTTCTTTCAGACATAATCAACCTTATTTTCTTATTTTTTGATTAACTTTTTTTGTTTAAATATAACTGTAATTAATTCTTATAAAGGTTTTATGGCAAAAATATGGATACTTATACGAACTATTCGACATTATTTCATATTAAATACAATTTAAGAATTTATAAATTAGAAATTGGAAAGACTCCAAAGGATTAAGAATTTTTTCGTAATTTTAATACGCAGCTTTTAAAGGATCAAATAAAGTGTTAATAAATTAAGTTTAAATTGGAAAAACAAATAAATTTTTATATCAAAAGAGGTAAAATATTAACGATAATAAACAGTTAATAATTCTCTTAATTCAGTTCAGATTATCGACAAAATTTTTAGTTTGAACATAGCGCATTTTTGCGTTATTTTATAATAAAAAATATAAGAATTAAAAAAAGGAATGATAACCCTTGGTCTTAGTATCAGATTCAGAAGCATTAGAAGAAAAAAAGAGTGAAAAAATAAAGCGTAAATATCTGATAAAATTATTACCACAAGTATTTCGAACTGAAGGCGATGTAGTTTCATTTGATCCAGCAAAAATTGAGCAGAGTCTCATAAATGAAACAGGTTTAGAGCAAAAATCGGCAGATAAGATTACAGAATTAGTAGTAAGAAGAATAATATCTTCAGGTATTAGATTTTTATCAGGCCCTCATATTAGAGAGATAGTATGTTCTATATTATCAGAACAACATTTTGAAGATGAGCGTAAATTATACACAAGAATAGGAATGCCATTAATGGATTATGAGGCTATTTTAGAATATGGAGTAGATGAAAATGCAAATCAGGATATGAATCCTGAGAGTATTCATCATTGGGCGGCGAATAGAATATCAGATGAATATGCTTTATTAAGGATTTTAGATTCTGAAGAAGCTCATGCACACTTATATGGAGATATTCACATACATATGTTAAGATATTTCGATTTAAGACCATTTTGCCAAGAATGGGATCCACGTATGATTCTTGAACATGGACTCCCTCCAGTCGAAAGTTGGGCACATTGTAGCAAATCAGGTCCCGCTGGTAGTTTACGTGTTGCAGTTACTCATCTTGCTAAATGGTTGGGAATAATTCAAGGTGAATTCAGTGGAGGTCAAGGATATGATTATATTACTACTTTTTTAGCCCCTTATGCTCGTAATTTAAGTTCAAGAGAGATAGAGCAATCAATGCAATGTTTAATTTTTGAAACAAACCAGATATTTGCTGCAAGGGGAGGACAGGTACCATTTACATCAATTTCTTGCACTCCTACTATCCCCGATGGATTAGTAGATATTCCTGCTGTTGGACCTCATGGAAATATAGTAGGAAAATATGGTGATTACAAAGATGAATGTCTTAAACTCTTTGATGCATTAACTGATGTATATATTCAAGGGGATCATAATGGAAAGCTATTTGCCTTTCCAAAGCATGAGATTAAGATTAAAAAAGAATGGTTGCAAGAATTTGAGCCATCATATTTAAAAATAATGGAAGAAGTAGCAAAAATGGGAACTCCTTACTTCCTTAATATGTGCCCAGATTGGATGCCGGATGAAATTCATAGCCAATGTTGCAGAAAATTTTTAAGCGGAAATCAGATTATCCAGCAATGTATCCTTGATCCTGAAAAGAGAAAGAATGTAAATATATGGGAAAATTACGTTACTATTGGTTCTTTACAGAGTGTTAGTTTAAATCTTCCTCGGTATGCATATTTATCTAAAAATGCAGATGATTATTTCTCGATATTAGATGATAAAATGGAACTTTCAGCAAAAATTCTTCAAAAAAAATGGAATCTAATGGAAAAGAGATTAAAGACAGGTCATTTACCTTTATGTAGTGGTAAAATAGATGATAAACCAATTTTTAATATCAATGACCAAAACCTATCAATAGGTTTTACAGGTTTAAATGAAGCAGTAAAAAGCCTTGCCGGTTATGAACTACATGAAGATAATAATGCTTATGAGTTAGGAAAGAAGATTTTAAGCTATATGGTTGCAAAATGTAATAACATGACAGAAAGAGACCATAAATATTATTCTCTTTGGGAACAACCAGCAGAATCTAGTTCTGGACGTTTTGCTAGATTAGATTTAAAACATTTTCCAAAAAGAGCAATTACTCAGTCGAGTGGAAAGTCAGCTTATTATACTAATTCTGATCATTTTAGATATGATGCTGAAATCTCATTATCTGAACGAATTATGAAACAAGGTGATTTTCATCCAATTGTTAATGGTGGTGTTATAACCCATATATGGTTGGGAGAACAAAAGCCTGATATCAATGGTTTATGGGAACTTACAAAAAATATTTGCCTTAATACCAATACCGCTTATTTTGCCTATTCACCAGATTTTACATATTGTCCTCATTGTAGAAAAATGTTTCGAGGGGCAAATTTTAGTTGTCCACAATGTCTCTCTGAAGATGTAAAAATATACTCAAGAATAACAGGATATTACAGTGAGGTAAATAGGTATAATCTTGGAAAAAGAGCAGAATGGGAGGCTCGCAGAAGAGAAATTCTTTCTATATAATTTAAGCTACTTTTTAATTTTTATTATATTATCTTTTTAAACTGTCCAAGTCTAGCAAATATAAGAACTAGAAAAAATAATCTTCAGTAAAAAATAAAAATCATTATATTATTATAAAGATATTATAATGTTTTATTATAGCATTTCCGTATATTTCGATGAGAAAAGTTGAATAAATTAATACTAAATCCTGTTTTTATTATATATCCCCTAGTCTTATCCTCCAATAAAACCAACTTTTCTCTCTATTAACACAAACTCCCTTAAAAGCTGATAAAAAGTTCCTTTTACGAAATCCTGCATACTAATGGGAGAAGCTGAAGAACTTGTAAGAAAGAATAGTGGACAAGCAAGGAGTAGTGAAATATGAAAAAGCTTAAGATCAAGGAGCCAAAATCGTTACCGAAGAAGATTTTTGAATATGCTCGATTAATAAGATTGTTTTAAATTTAGAAAATGTTATAAAATTCTTTTAACAGTATTATAATTGAATTTCTGTATTGTTTTAAGCGACTTACAATAAATTTATAAGAATAAGAATAAATAATTTCATCAAGAAAATTTTAGAGTTGGATTTTAACGGTTAATTGTATTAGATGCGGAAGCAAGATTTCAGATAAGGAAACAAATGATTTAGACGAGATGTGTTTGGATTGCGTGAAATTGCTTCACAAAAGTAAATTCCCCCGTCGTGGTTTATTGATCTTTTTATGTGCTTTAATATTAGGGTCAATATCTCTATAAATAATAGCAATCTCGATAGCAAGTTATGCAGTAACGAAAATAGTAAAATTTTCATTAAAAAAAAGGGATTGCGCTAATAAATTGATTTACAGTTGATCTACCAATCCACCTTGATTACATAATAGTTAATTATTAACCTAATTTTTTTTTGAATGATATGTTAAATTTAAATTAAGACATCTTTTGCTTAAATTCCCGTTTAGCAAACTTAAAGATTTATTTTAATGCCAATCGTTCTGAATATGTCATGGTATCTATCTCTTCATTTTCAACAGCCCCATATTAATTCTACTATTCAAAAAAAATCCATGCCCTTTGTATTGTATATGGTAGTAAATTAATAATACTTGAATAATACATTTACCTATTTTTATATAAATATAAAAAGAATAATTCAATTACGACTGTAAAAATTAATTCTAATTTATTGAGTTATAAATTATGCCACCACCTAAAAGAGAAGCTATATATATAATTCTTCCAACGATAAGTTTATATCTTCTTATCTTAGTTTTATTCCTTATGACACCATTTCCGTTTTATGATACATTCAATTTTATTATTAGATTTGCTGCCTTATTTGGTTTTACTTCTACTTTTGTAGCAACTATTATGTCTCCTTTTGCAGTTCAATTATATAAAGTTTTCGGGAAACCATTTGTTAAGATACATCATATCTTTTCAATTACTGGAATCGCATTTCTTACTCTCCATCCTATAACACTTGCAATTTCTGTTGTAGATTTTACTATTTTATTACCAGATTTTACTTCTTGGTCTGTGTTTTGGACCTATGGGGGTCGTATAGCTCTCCCTTTAATTTATCTTGCAGTTTTTGGAGCCTTACTTAGGAAAAAAATTATTAAGATCTGGAGAATTATCCATTCTTTAAATTATCTGGCATTATTTCTGGCTTACGTTCATGGAGTTCTTATTGGTGAAGACCTTCAAAGTATTGGTTTTCTAATTATCTTTACAATAATGATAATTCTAAGTTTTGCAGTTTTGATTTACAAGAGATATCTTGGCTATAAAAGAAGAAAAAAGTTAAGTTTAAATAAAAATCACATACGCTAAATGTTTCGCTGAATTGATTCAATCAAATAGGGAAGTCGATTTACATACCTTATCTATTTAGGAAATAATTCTGGAGACACTTATCAATATTTAATGTTAAAAAAATTCAATCGATTTGATCTAATTATTACAGTTTAACCATTTAAATGTTTAATTTATAGGTGAAAAGTTGAAATAACAGACTAATTCTGTTCTTATTCTATATCCTTTAGTAATAACCTTTGTTAAAACCAATTTTTCTCGTTATTATAAAAAGAAAATTACTGATTATTAATAGGAAATGGAATAAAAGAGGAAGTAGCGTATTGATATATAAAGTGTATGGATACTATAACAAGAATTCCAAAGAAGAAGCAATTACATTGTGTTGTAGCTAAGATCAATTATCCTATATTTTTTAATGAAAATGATTAAATATTAAATTATTCAACTTACTAAAGACAGATTTATTTCAATAAAAAGATTTGTAGGATATGCATGAAAAATAATAAGACTATAATATTGCTAATACTTTTTTGCTTTTTTTCATTGTGTTTATTTACATTAACTGTAAAAGCACATAATCCTCAAAATATGGTCCTAGCTTACGATTTTTCTAAACAAGAACTTAATGTTACAATTACTCACAATGTGGTAAATCCAAATACACATTATATAGAATTAGTGGAAATTAGAGTGAATGGTAGTATTGTATTATCAGAGGGTTATACAAGTCAACCTACCACAAGTACGTTTATGTATCAATTTAATGTTACTGCCAAACATGGGGCAACTATTCAAGCACGTGCATTTTGTAGCATTAGTGGGTCAATATCGAGGACAATTGATGTAATAAATCCGAATGTAAAACCGAGTAGTTTTATACTTTCTTCAAACGCCGGTTCTCCAGATCCAGATGGTATATTCGATCTAACTTGGACTACAGCCTTCGGGGTCGACAATTATTCTTTATTTCGCCATTCTAGTTTCATAAGCGAAATCAATAGCACATTGACAACTCTAGCTAATCAAACTGCGTTGTCTCCATTTCCTCTCTCCGGCTTCTCAAATGGCACCTACTACTTCATTGTTAGAGCGTATAATAGAATAGGAGTGACAGATTCAAATGTTATTTCGGTCACAGTCTTAATCACTAGTGGAAATGGTGAACCTTTATCAAATATTCCTGGATATGGGTTAATATGGATAATAAGCATAGTAATTTTCGTTACTGGTATTATAATAAAAAGGATTTTTAAAAAATCCTAATATTTTTTTTCCTTTCAGGTTTTAAAATGAAAAAAAATGTTTCTAGTCATAAATCCTGCGGTTCTTCTTAAAATTGAGAATATTATACACATTTTTTATGAGGAATAGAGTCTATATCGCGATGGTGAATAGGAATGTGCCGTTAAATCAAAATAGATATTAAAATCTTCATAGTGATATTTTAAACCGCAATTTGGGCAGGTACACTGCTAAATACCCTCCTTTGTATGGAGTTTCGAGGAAATCGGAATTGGAAATATCTGAGAGCGGTGAGAGGTATATCGATGAAGAGAGTTACGAAGATATTCTTGTTGATATAATTAACACGTAAGCAAATCATTATTATCATTATTTATACTTCAATATAACTTCATAATTTTAAACTATAAATTGGATACAAGCGATTATAAATTATTAATAACTAAAAAATATGTAAAGATGAATGGATTTAATTTAATAATAAAATCAGACGAAGATGATATCGATGCTGCCGAGGTATATGTTGATGGAATAATTGATGGCAGAAAATACCGTTTTATTCTTGATACGGGGGCTGCTAAGACCCTTGTTCAATTTGATGAATACACTTCTAAATTTGATAGTATTCAAAAGAATAATTCTTCTGGAGTTTTTGCTGATATTAAAGATGATTTAATTACTGTGCCTTATATTAAACTTGGCCCTATCTCAAAAAGTGATTTCACATTAGCTCGTTCATCTCAAAATTATTCCAATATTCAAAATTTAATTGGTATGGATCTTCTTAAAAACTTCTGTTTACATTTTCTTTTCGATGAAAATAGAGTTTTGGTAGACAGCTCAAAAGGTATTCATAATTATAAGAATGTTCAAGAACTAATTCTTGGAGAGAAATTTCATCCTTATATCAAAGTTCAATTCAAAGAACTGAAAGTCACAGCAGTTTGGGATACCGGGGCAGGAATTACAGTTGTAAATATTAAATTTATTAAAAAAAATCCTTCATTTTTCGAAGAAATTGGAAAATCTAAGGGTACTGATTCTACAGGAGCCAAATTAGAAACCCCTATGTTCACTATGCAAAAAATTGTTATTGATAACATTGAATTCCCTTCTCATGTTGTTGCTGGAGTTGATTTAACTCATATTAACTCCACAACTGAAATACCTATGGATTTGATATTGGGTTATAGTACCATAAGCAAGGCAAATTGGATATTTGATTTCCCCAATAAAAAATGGGCAATTTTAAAAATGTTAAGTAAAAAATAGTAGAAGTTAGAAAATCATATCACACTAATTACAAAGATGTATTTAAAATTTTTTTCTGGCGATTATTTAAATTATTAAAAAATAATGTACTTATGTTTGATAAGAATTCTCTTCATGATATGCAAAAAGCAGTGGATGATTGGATCACAACACATGGGGGGTATTGGCCTCCTCTAGCAATGTTATCTGCTATAATAGAGGAAGTTGGTGAGTTGGCAAAAGAAATAAATCACATTGAAGGATTTAAACCTAAAAAGAATCAAAATGATGAAGAAAAAATCGGGGAGGAATTAGCAGATATCCTATATGCTTTAATATGTTTATCAAATTATTATAAAATTGATTTATATCACGAATTAAATAAAGTGATCACTAAATTTTCAACAAGAGATTCACAAAGATTTGTTTAAATCAATTAATAATATTCCGATTAAGCTGTAAAATTTTAATTATTTAAAATGTTCTACTTTTTAGATAAAGTTGGGAATAATATTAAAGTCAAATTATAAAAGTTAGTAATGATGCAAGAAAAGGGTCTAAAGAAAGGGGAAGTACTTAAGATATTAGCACAGAAATTAGAAAAAGATTGTTCGTACAAGACGGGGGAAATCTTAGGATCTATGTGTACAGAGCCTCATAAAGTTGGAGTTGAGGCTTATATAAAATACATCTCTAAAAATCTGGGAGATCCAGGCCTTTTTCAGGGTACCGCATTATTGGAAGAAGAGTTAGTCAAAGATATTGCTACACTTTTTAACGGTAAAAATATAATTGGAACCTTTACAACTGGAGGATCTGAAGCGAATTTAATAGCTATGAGGATTGCCAAAAAATTAAGACCTGATCTCAGAAAACCTGAAGTTGTTGTACCTTGCTCTGCTCATATATCTTTTGATAAGGCTGCTGATTTGCTTGGAATAAAACTTAGAAAAGCAAAATTACTGGATAATTTTGAATTAGATTTAAATCATTTTGATTCACTTATTAATGAAAATACATGTGGAGTTGTAGGAATTGCTGGAACCACATCATTAGGGTTGATTGACCCAATACTAGATATTGGAAGCCTTATTGAAGGAAGAGCCATTTTTTTTCACATTGATGCTGCATTTGGTGGGTTTGTATTACCTTTTTTAAAAGAATTGGGCCATAATGTACCTCCCTGGGATTTTTCTGTGAATGGCGTTGATTCTTTAACTGCCGATCCGCATAAAATGGGTTTAGGAATCATACCTTCAGGAGGTTTTTTTCTGAGAGATTCTTCGATTTTACAAAAATTAGGATTTGAAATTCCTTATTTAGCTGGAGGGAATTTTAAACACCTGCATATAGTTGGAACTCGATCTGGAGGAACGGTGATAGCATTTTGGGCAATAATGAAATCTTTGGGAAAGGTGGGCTTTAAAAAAATTGTTGAAAAATGTATGGAAAATACATACTACTTATCCAATCGCATAAATGAAATAAAAGGACTGAAGTTAGCAACAGATCCAATCATGAATATTGTGGGCATTACAACTGAAAGTGGAGAAAGTATTTGTCAAATTGATGAAGAATTACGAAAAAGAAATTGGATGGTTGGTAAATTTAAAAAGTTCAATTTAATTAGGGTAGTAATTATGCCACATGTACAAGAATCCCATTTGCAAAATTTCAGTAATGAATTAGAGGAGATTGTAAGAAAATTACATATTTCATAACAATGAATTCTATTTGCTAACTGAATTTATGATTTTTAATTCTTTCCCTAGAATTGATCAATATTTCAATAGATTTAAAGTTAAAAAAAAAATATATTTAGGAATAGTTATTATTTATTTATTAGGTTTATTTGGCAGTTTAATTTCGAAAAACTGGAATTTAAAACATGGGTAAAGAAAAAAAGAAACTTGGAATAAAAACAACAAGATATTATACAAAGAAATGTACTAAGTGTAGTTACGAATATCCTAACTGGTTTACAAATTGCCCTAAATGTGGGGCTTCTTGGGATAATACAGAAGTAATACCTGTTACTAAAGATAGTCATAAAAAAACAATTAAAATTGTAGTAAAAATTACCGAAGAAACTTTTAATAAAGCCATTTTTTCAGTTAATCTAATTTTTAGTGCCGATCGGGGCAACTCATGGTATCAAATGGAAATGGATCAAAAGATGGATTATTTCATTGCTGAAATTGCAGAAGTACCGATTGGATCTGTAATTATTTATTATGTTGAAGTCTATTTGGAGGATGGAGAAAAAATAATAGAAAATAATGAGGGAAAATACTTTTTTTATAAGGTGGGTGTCCCAATTGAAGAAGCTGAACCTGAAACTACACCTCAAGAAAGTGAAGCAATTAAAAAAAGTATTGATCAATCTACTAGAAAGCCTCAGAAGTACCAAAAACCTCCTACAGAGGCTCCACTAGAAAAACCTCGTGTTAAAAGAGAAGTGGTTAAACAATCCACTAATGTACCTCAAGAAGAGAATATGCAACTGGAAAGCAGTGCTTCTAAAGAATACATTGCAGAAAAACTAACCATTTTTGGAAAACCCCAAACCGAAATTGATCCAGATTTAAAAGTATGTATTCATTGTAATTCCAAAATTAAAAAAATGTGGAGTATCTGCCCAATTTGTGGTAAATCACTCTGAAGTACTTGAAAAATAATAATGAATTTAAATTACGGTTTTTATAATAAAAAGTGTAAAGATATTAAATTCTACATTTAAAGTTGTGATCCACATTTATTGCAGAATTGATAATCACTTGACAATATAGCACCGCACTGTTTACAAATAAGGATTTCTTTTCCAGCTGGTTTCGCTTGTTTTGCTTGAACAGATTGAGGTGTACTTTCGATGTTTGAAACATTTGGAATAATCCGTAATTTGCTGGTTTCTTGAGCTACTGGTTCTTCTTTTGCTATAAACGGCATAAATGTTGCCACTGAGGTCTTTTCAGGTTCAGATTTTTGAGATAATGTTTGAAAGAGCGATGGAGCTGTAGCTGTTTCTGGTGTTGGAGTAGGTTTTTCCTGTATCTTCTCAGGTTTCGTTTTCTTTTCTTTCTTTGTTTTTTGCTTCTTTTCTTTCTTGGTTCTCTTCATTTCTTCTAACATTCTTTCTTGTTTTTCTTGTTCTTCTCTGAGTTTCTTCTCTTTCTCGTCTTTCTTTTTCTGTTTTTCTGCTTTCTTCTTATCTTTTTTTGAATACATAGGTTCAGGTAAATAATCCATTAAGGAATCCGATTTAGTTTTATTTGCTTGTTGAGTTGGAAAGAACGTATTAATGTTTGAAGAAGAATTCTCAATAGGAGCTGATGCTGATTGAGGTTGGAATCCTTCCGGTGCAGGAGCCGGAACTGGAACATTATCCGAAAAAGGGATTGCCTTTGGTTTGTATGAATCTTCTCCTCTCGTAATATTGATGGGCGGTGTAGTTGATATTTGTGATTCTTCTGAATCTAGTGTTGATAATATTTCATCGGGAGTTTTAAATTCAAATTCAACCACTTGACTTGGGGGTTCAATGGATTGAGACTCAGGTAAGGGAATTTCAGGTTCGAATTCAGGCTCGAATACTGGCTCAGGTACTGGTGGTGCTTCAAATTCATATTCCGGTTCTGGTTCAAATGATGGGATAGACTCATTTGTTTGGGTTGTTTCCGGTTCTGGAACAGGAGGTGCTGCAAAATCAAATTCAGGCTCCAATTGTTGCATTGGAGTTGGACTAGCTCCTATAGCAGTGGTTGGAACTTGACCAGGGTTGAATACGATTCCCCTTGAGATCAATTGATCAGGGACACCTGAACCAATCATTAGACATGCTAAAATGTAAAAACAATCACCTACTCCCTCCCCTGTCTTCGCTGAGGTTTCCATATAGTATAGATTAAAATCACTTGTGAAA
Organism: Promethearchaeota archaeon; assembly: GCA_048938855.1. Classification (GTDB taxonomy): domain Archaea; phylum Asgardarchaeota; class Lokiarchaeia; order Sigyniarchaeales; family SOKP01; genus Loki-b32. Next base: position 18,593 of record JBHLLT010000006.1, on the reverse strand, counting down.
GTGTTGATTTCTTCTAGAGAAACGGCTCTTTGATCAACTAAATCACTTTTATTCCCAACAAGTAATAAAGGAATTTCAATTTTTACATTTGCTCTAACTTCTTCAATCCATTGTGGTAAGTGCACAAAACTAGCAGAATTTGTAAGATCAAAGATTAGTAATGCACCTAAAGATCCTCTATAATACATAGGTCTAATTGAACTAAAACGCTCTTGACCACCAGTGTCCCAGATTTGGAGTTTTGCACGTATTGGTCCTTCAACAGAGTCAATAGATATTGTTTTTACATGAAAATCTACACCAATTGTCATCTTGTAATCTTCTGTAAAAAAACCTTTACTAAATCTGAGGGTTAACGCTGTTTTCCCTACACCACCATCTCCTACAACGATTGACTTAAAAAGATAATCATATTCTTCGGCCATTAAATGTTCCCACTTTACCTATCAATAAAATAAATATCTAGTATATTCTAGAATGTTCAAGCTATTATATATTATAACTATAAATACAAATTTATAATTTTATTTAAAAAAAAGAAATTACGTTATTTCACTAATAACTAAGTAAGATATCGCAATAATATGTATTTTTAAATTAAGAAAATAAATGGTAGATCTAAATTAATTTACGAGCTTCTTCACAAATGTCAATGCCTTCAATCCATTCATTAATCTTGGTTAGTTCTTTTTGAGGAAATTCATATGAATGTTCTCTATCTGGGTATACACTATTTAAAACTTCATCTTTATAATTATTTAAAGCGAGGCGAATAGATTCTCCTATGTTACCAAAGTATTTAACAAATTTAGGTTTAAATTCTGTAAAGATACCCAGCATGTCATGAATCACTAAAATCTGCCCATCACAATACACTCCAGCTCCAATACCTATAGTTGGAACGTCAACGCTTCTTGTAATTATTTTTGCTAATTGCCAAGGAATACCTTCTAAAACAATTGAGAAAACACCTGCTTCTTCTAAATTTTTTGCATCTAATATTAATCTTTTTGCTTCTTCTGTTGTTTTCCCTTGAACTAAATAACCTCCAAACTCATAAATTGCTTGGGGAGTGAGACCAATATGCCCCATAACTTGAATATCTGCATTAATCATTGCTTTAATCGTAGGACAAATTTCTGTTCCTCCTTCAACTTTGACAGCTTCAGCACCACCCTCTTGTATGAATCTTCCAGCATTTTTAACGGCATCAGTGATATTAATTTTATATGAAAGAAAAGGCATATCTCCAACAAGTAATGCATTTGATACTCCTCGGCTCACCGCTTTAGTATGATGAATCATTTCATCCATAGTTACTGATAATGTATTCTTATATCCAAGCATTACCATTGAAAGCGTATCTCCTACAAGTATAAGATCAATACCAGTATCATCAACAATTTTGGCAAACGAGTAGTCATAAGAAGTGATGGTAACTATTTTTTCGCCTTTTTTTTTCTTTTCAATAATATCTTTTACTGTGACTTTTTGTAAGGACATATGTTCAAATAACTATTTCCTTTTCATAAATTTTATGGTAATTTGATTGTGAAACTATGAAAAATTTTCATTATATATCTTCTCTAATGTGTGTTTTTTTGATTTTGGGAAATTAAGTCCCTCGAAAAACATATTTGACATGTTATTTTGCTTTAAATCTTATTTTATTCAATTTTTTTTGATAAGATTTTTTAATACAAGCTTCATATATTAAACCTACTAAGAAAAAAAAACAAATTGAAAGATATGGTAGCACCAGAGGATATTGATTTCTATTCTTTAGGTTTCAATTTTATTGAAACAAAAACTATGTTCATGGCAACACATAAAAAAGGGAAGTGGGATAACGGTAAATTAATCCCATTTGGTAACATTGAAATTTCGCCAGCATCATGTGTGTTAAATTATGGGCAAGGTATTTTTGAAGGAATGAAAGCTTTAAGGGCTAAAAACGGAGAAATAACTCTCTTTAGACCAGAGGAAAATGCAAAAAGATTTAATTTCAGTGCCAGAAGGATGTTAATGCCTGACTATGATACTAATAAATTTATTGATGCTGTAAAAAAGGTAGTAAAAGAAAATGAAGAATATATTCCCCCATATAACAGTAACGGCGCTTTATATATTCGACCTTTATTATTTGGTTATGGTCCAATTCTTGGAGTACATTCAGCATTAGAGTTTAAATTTATTATTTTTGTTGTCCCTGTTGGTCCTTATTTTCCTGAAGGATTTAAAGGAATTGATTTGGAAATATCAAAAAAATATACTAGAGCGGCTCCTGGAGGAACTGGTTCAGCAAAAACAATATGTAATTATGCTGGGACTATGTTACCGGCTAAAGAATCACAAGAAAGAGGTTTTGCTCAAATTCTTTATTTAGATGCAGTACAGCTTGAGTATATCGAAGAGGTTGGAGCTGCTAATTTTTTCGGAATGATTGATGGTAAACTTGTCACTCCAAGGAAAACAGGAACAATTTTAGAAGGAATTACAAGAGAATCTATCTTGACTCTTGCATCAAAAATACTGGATTTAGAGGTTGAGGAAAGAGATATATCTTATAAAGAATTATATAAAGATTCATGTACTGAAGTATTTTGTAGTGGTACAGCAGCAGTTATTACTCCAATTGCATCAGTAAATATTGAGGGAAAATCGAGAATATTTAATAATCGAGAACCTGGTGAAATTACATCCAAAATGTATAAATTACTGACCGGTATTCAAAGGTTAGAAATTGAAGATACTTTTGGATGGATGGTTAAAATCTAATTTCTATCTATTTATCTTAATTGGGTATTTTTTTTAATAAAGAATCAAATGCATTCTTTATATTATGCCCCGTTTTTGAGGATATTTTTAAATATCCTACAATATTGTTGTATTTTCTTATAATGTTTAAAATATAATCGTCAAAAATTTTACAATCATCAAGATTGATTGTGTCACATTTAGTGCCTAGTATGAAAACAGAGATATCATTTCGGGTCAATTTTTCAATCCAATCTTCTAATCCTTCTAGTGTACTAAGTCGTGATAAATCAAATAAAACAAATGCTGCGACTGATCCATCGACAAAATCATTCAATAATTCTTGAAATTGATGTTGCCCTGCAAAATCCCAAAGTACAAAATTATAATCATGTCCGTTTATAGCAAGTGTTTTAGAAAAAAACTCAACACCCTTGGTTAATTCATTGTTATTATTGAATTTGTCATGAATTAGTCGATTGAGAAAGGAGGTTTTTCCAACACCACCATCTCCAGAAACAACAAGTTTTACAGTTTTTTTCATTTCAATAATTTCTATTTTTTTTTTAATTTAAAAAAGTACGCTAAAATATGATTTACGTAATAGTAGAATATAAAAAAGCTTTGGTAATAGCTGATTAGTTCATTTACTTAAATGTAAAATAAGCTTTTAGAGAAAATCAGAGAACTTTTAGATAAAATCTCATTTAACAGTAAGGCATTTGCGATTTATAAGAATAATTGAGCTTCCAATACAAAAATTTCTAATTTTATTTAGCAATAAATTTATTATTTTTGAAGACAAAGAATATATCAGAAGTTTTACTCATAATTCTTGATGCAAAAATTTAGAATCAACAAGTTCCTCGACTTGAGACTTGAAGATAGTAAAACTAATATCTATGTTAATAACAAATTATTTAGACAATGTAAATATATCTTATTGAACATTCCTGTTGAGAATTTAGACATTAGTAGCGAAATTAGTTCAGTAGATGATGCAGTAGAATTATTAGGTAGCTCTTCTGAATCTATAGAAGCTAAATTTGAGAATTTTACTCCAGAAGTGATATTTTGGGCTCATTGTTCAAATCTTCAAGCATGGCATGAAGATAATTACAATAGTTCACTACTTCATAGTAATTTATCATTTCCACTCTTAAGAGAACTTACAAAAGCAGGAGATCTTAACGCAAGGAAGATTTTTAAAGAGGAAATAGCAAAAAGATTTGAGAGTAAAAACATTACTGTAATAAAATTTTTGCTCTATAATGAATTTTTATCTTATCTAAATACAGAAGAATTAAGAATAGTTTTAGACAACATTAAAATAAAATTCTCTCAGATAATTGTTAATAATTTAAAGGAATTAATGATATCTGCGGCTACTAATTATAAAAAGATAAATGATTTAATCGATTTAATAACCTTTATCGATTTGAAATATAATTTAAACTTAATTTATAGCATCATCAATACTTTAGATGAGAGATTACGAGTTAAATTTGCACGTTTTCTAATCCTTCATTTAAATTATAAAGAGTTTATTTGTTATAAAATTCCTTACGGTAAATTTTTTATTTATTTCGAGAGTATTATTGATGATCTTTATAAGAGATATCCAGAAATTAATGAATTATTATGTCTTATTGAGTCTGGTTTTTTAAGTGGTTCAATAGCTTTAGAAGAAAAATATTCTTATGGCACTCAATCTTACCCGTAAAAGAATTTAAAGTTTAGATTAGAATTAAAAACTACATTTTCATAGTTTTTTCAAGATAATAATAACTGTAAGCTTTTTTGAACCCAAGATTCAAATATAAATTCATGGCTTTGTAATTATCAGTTTCAACTTGTAGCCATACTGTTTGAATATCATTCATAATTCCCCGATTACTAATTAAACTAAAAAACATGGAAGTTGCTATTTTTTGACGGCGAAAATCTGGATGCACTAACACATCAACTATATATAAAAAACCATGAGGATCAAGGATACCTGCAAGGGTTCCTATGACTTTATTTTCATCTTTAGCAATGATAAACCGTTTTTGGGGAATAATAATTCTTTTTGATAATGCCTCTAGGACATTTTGAGCCTCTTGGTTTCTATGGGAATATTCTGCTAAGAATTGTGAGCATTCTTTTAATCGTTCTGATTTGATAAAGTATGTAAATTTTTCATTTATTTTTTTATTTTTTAAGTCTGATATTGAGCAAATCATCGTATGAGTTGTACAACCTAATTGTTGGTATCCATGTTCTAATAATTTGATATCTAAATTATCGGGTTCAAAAAATTCTGGTATTGTAAATATCGAGGGTAATTTGTAGGAATTATAGGCTTTTTCAACATATTCAATATCTTGATCGATAGTATCCAAATCTCCGGTATAATATAAAGGAAAAACTGAATTCGCACGAGCCGTTATGCCATTAGTAAAACGTAAAATCCACCCATTTAGAAAATAATAATGGTCAGCGGGCCAAACATTCATTAATCTCTCTTGTAGGCGTCTTATTTCCTCTTTTCCAAACATATCCATTAAATTTTTATGTAATTTTCTTCTTTTTACTAGTCTTTCTTTGTCTATCTTCATTTTGATATGGAATCAGGCTTGTACCACAAAATTTACATGAGATATCGTATGTATCCAATTCTTTCCCACATCTGGGGCAATATTTTGGACCTGAAAGACAATTATTTCGCATATTTTACACTTTTCTTAAATTTGGGGTAATACTTAAAACTTAACGATTTTTTTTAAACCACTCAACAGCGAAATCAACCATTTCTTTTTGTGATAATAATCTCGCTTCAGCTAATCCTACTTTACCAGGAGCATAGTTGATTTTTGACTCAAATTCTGATCCTAATTGTTCAAAATCATCACTATTTATGTTTAATTCTTCCCATTCAATCCATTGTCTCTCATTTTTTACATATATTGCTGATCCCGTTAATCTTTTTCTTTTATTTGCATAATCACTTCGAAATTCCCCTAAATGTAGAGATGAATTATTTTCATGAGTAACTCCTACTAATAATATTAAGCCGTCGAGATCATAAATACGAGCTAATGGAGAGTTTTCACCCAAATCTGCTAGTAATTCATGGTTATTTGTGATAAACTCTGCGTGTTTTCCCCATACAGCAAATGAGGATATCGGATGATTGCTACGAATCACATTAGGCCAATTTCTAAATGTATTTACAACTACTCCCATTCCTCTCGTGGGTGTGATTTTAGGGTGATAGGCAGGCATTTCATTACGAATTATTTCCCACCAACTTTCCGGTACAGGAGGGTTCTCCCAATAAGAGGGATCAGAATTATCACCAGAAAAAGTAGGCATAATTAAAGTACCTTCTGGGGTAAGAATTTGGAGTATTGCTTCTATAACCGCAACAGGTCCACCAACTGTCCAACCAATCTTACTTAATGAGCTGTGCATTATTATTATTGAACCTGGTTTAACTCCTAGGGTTTCAAAATCTGTTTTTAAGGTAGTTATTGTATTTGGTTGCGGAGTAGATGCTATAACATCCTTTTCAGACTTTTTAACTGTTTGATTTCCCATAAAAGCATATAATCTTACAAATGTAAAAAATTTAAGCGAAGTATTTACTTCTTCTTCGACAAAAATACTAAACTTCTACTCTGTTTTTCTTTAAAAATATACAAATAATGATAGATTTATGGTTGATAATCATAATTATAGTTTTTTTGGTCAAAAAGTAGGGCTGATTGTCCAAAGTGCTTTAAAAGGTGAACCTCATTTGTTTTTTAGATTAATAAAACGCAAGAATGATGGATCTTGGGAAAAACCTAGTAGTGGAGAGGGTAAAATAATTAAATTTTCGCTAGAAGAAATTATATGCATACTGCAAGTATTAAATAAAGAAGTAAATTCATGGTCTGGTTACCATAGTTTTAAAGAAAGTCAAACTCAGATATCATTCAAATGGGAAAATGTAGAAAAAACTAAATTTTGGATTCATATAGGTTCTTATTCAAAAGTGTTAGAATATCCCCAATTTACTATTTTAACCATGCTTATGAAGCATATCCTTAAAGAAAAAATAGAATTTGCAACTATTGTTTCTCCTACTAAAAAAAAAGGATCTGATAAATTGAATAGTATCATTATACAAGAAGAAATAATCAAGGAAACTAGCAAGGATGAGGATGAGGATTTTATTGAAGAAGTCAATGAAAAACAAAGAAAAGTAAAAAGTGTTAGTGGTTCTATTAAAAAAGAAACAAATAAAGCTCTACTTATTCAATTTGGAAATAACGCAGAAATTTGGATACCGAAATCAAAAATTCGTTCTGGTTTCGAAAATGTTAAGGATATACCACAAAAATTTAGTATAGATAGTTGGATCCTAAACAAAAATAAAATAATTTCATAAATATCTCATGCCCGAATCTGAGAATATTTCTAATGATAAATTTAAAATTGTAATTTACCATGGTCATATTCATCTATTATCTAATTACAACGAAAATGGAGATAATGATAAATTAAACGATAGACAATATTCTAAAAAAAATTATATTACAAAAATTAATGATTGAAAATTTTTCCTCTAAATTTACTTTAAACACAAAATAACCTTAACCTTTTTCTTAAAACCAAATTTTTAATACAATAAGATTCTGAATAACATTTTTATAATATACGACAGGAATATTATTAAATTTCAGAGTATCACTTTTTCTATTACTGAATTGTTATATATAAATTCAATTAAAGTAAATTTTTAAAAATTAAGAGATTATTTTAACATCTAATAATGTATGATGTGATAATTTCAGGTGCTGGACCCTCAGGATCAAAATGCGCAGAAGTTTTAGTTAAGAAGGGATTTAAAGTTGCTCTCTTAGAAAAAGATATAGATTGGCGAAAACCATGTGGTGGAGGAGTGCATCATAGAGCTTTTTCTTTAGTTCCAAAATTAAAGAAATTAAATATCCCTAAAATAAAAGGAATTGTTATGCATTCAGCAGATTACCATAAGTTAGAATATCGGATTAGAGGTCAAAAATATGGTACAGTAATTGATAGATTAGAATTTGATAATTTGATGAGAAATACTGCTATTGATGAAGGAGTTGATCTTTTTAATAATAATTTATCTGTAGATTTTATCATAAAGGATAATAAAAAAATCGGAATAAAAACAAAAACTAAATCAGAAACTAAAGAATACTATGGAAGAATCTTGATTGTGGCTGATGGGATGAGTTCTAAATTAGCGCTAAAATCAGGATTGAGATCAAAATGGAAAACTGAAGAATTAGGACTTGCTAAATGTTCAATAATGGAAGGTAATAATCAACTAGACGAGGAATTTATTTATACTTATTTTAGACCATACAAAGGGTATGGATGGATTTTTCCATTAGGAAACAAAAGGTTTAACATCGGTGTAACAACATTTGCTGAAGATAATACCAATTATAATTTATCTATTCTTTATAATGAATTTTTTAAAAATCCACATATAAAAAAATATTTGTTACAAACAGACTATAAAACTATTTGGACTGGGGCTTATCCTTTTCCCGCTAAAGGAGTTTTGGAAAAAAGCTTATATGATGATAATGTAATGTTAATTGGAGATACTGGAGGTTTTGTCTCCCCTATAAGTGGTGAAGGAATTCATACCTCAATAATATCTGGGAATTCAGCAGCTGAAGTAGCAATTAAAGCTTTAGAAGAGGAGAATTATTCAAAAGCATATTTAAAAAATTACAAAAAGCACCCAGAAATCAAAAAAATGATTAGAAACTTTAAATTAAAATGTTCAATGGTTAAATTCTTTTATGAGAATAGGGGAGAGAATCTAAATAAATTATTGGCTTTAGCAGAAACAGATCCAGAGTTTAAAAACCATGTTGTAGATATGTTTTTATCAAAATCATTACCAACTCAGGATTTTATCTCAAAAATAAAATCAGTTGACCTTTAGTACTTTATATAACATAAAAATATCCAACTATTTTAATTCATAGAGTATTATTATTGATTTGACCAACAGATTAGTATCTTTTATTTTTAAAGAGTTGAGCTATAACAATATTTCTGATGACTATTTATACAAACATCACAAAATGTTTCTCCACACAAAACACAAACAATTTCTTCATTACTGTGGATATTCAATTGTTTTTCACAACGATTACATTGCCGATATCTCTTAGCAAAAGAAGTTCTATCACTTTCAAATTTTTTCTTTTTTAATTTAAGCATTCATTTTACCATCTCATATTTTAATTGAATTCTATGCTATATTTTAAAATTAAACCTTTTAAACTCCTAATAAAAGTAGAGCTCTGATTTGAATTAATTATTAAAGAATACGTAATTAGGATTTTAATCCAGAGTCATTCTACTACTGTTTCATTTCAAATCCTCAACTAAACCGATAAATTCTGCATAAGGAATTGCAGTCCAGCTCTCAGCAAAGATAGCTCCGGCAGAACGAGAAAGCATCGATACTTTAGCAGCATCTTGTTCATTCTTTGCCTCAAAAATGTCAATAAAATCGTAAGGCCCTAATATGGCATAATGTGCGATCCACTTAATATCGGGAACTTTTTCTCTTACTGTATTCAACCATTTTGCTCCTTGTTCTTTTCTTTTTTGGAATAAGTCGGGATTTTGAAGTTTCGTTGCAAGTATATATATTGGCATAAAGAAAAATATAATAAATGGAAATTTAAATCTTATTAACTTCTAAAATTAGAGTTTTCAATAGTAAGCTAGGAATATAATTATTATTTCTAAGCAGTAATACCATTTTTAAGACTTTATGTTCCTTTAGATCTTCTAATACATCCATTAAATGCTCAAATATGATATTTCTTGTCCATTTACTTAACTCAATATCTACTTTCTTCAGTTTTTCAACTAATTTTTTCATCTAAAATACCTTATGGTAGTTTAAATTCCATTTTTTAAGACTAAAAATCTAATCAATTAATATATTAATTCAAATAAAAATTAATCAAAAACCTAAATGTGAGTATTATTGCGATGAAAAATCTTATAATGGCAAAGGTTTAATTAAATTTTTTAAAATATTGAGAATTATTTAACTAATTTGACTTAAGTAAAAATCCTCTCAGTATTACTATTGATCCTATATCAATCGTAACTAAAGCAATTACTTCGATTATAACGAATTCAATAATTCCTCCAATTAAATTGATAATAACTGCTAATATAACGAAAATAATTCCTATAAAAAACAGTTGTACTTTCTTTTTAATGCGGTCTTCAATTTTTTTTGTTATCATAGCATATTTGTAAATCACATATATAATCAAAACCGCTCTAATTAAATTCACAAAAATAAACCAAAACAATGGAGTTTCAGTATCCACAATACCTAAAACATATCTAGTTAAATTCAATTCTGGAGGCCAAACAAAATATCCAAAACTCATAATAATTAATATTATCATCATAGTTCCAAGATACTTAAAGCTCATAGCACCCTTTTTATATTTTTCCAATAGAAAAACTGTCATAACTAAAGATATAGGAATAAAATTGAAAAAAATATGGGTAGTAATCATAAGAGGTATAATAACAGAAGCATTATTTAAAATTAAATGGTAGATTGTGTATAGTAGAAATCCTATGGAAGTAGATATAAAAAAAAGAGTAAACCATCTATTCAGTGATTCTCGTGGGTTTAAGGTATAAACACGCAATCCAACTATTACTGCTAATATAAAAGTGAATACTGCGGCGATTATTTTAATTAAGTTATTTATATCCATTCTTATCAAGAATATATCTTTTTCAAGTAATTTATAGAGAATCTTTCAGTTGTTTTTTATTTTTTAATACTTCAATTACGGTTTTAAATGCAATTTCAACATTATGCCCAGTTTTTGCTGATGTAAGGTAAAGATCAATGAAATTATGCTTTTTCATTATTTTTTGAATTTTTTCTTTATCTGTTTTACTCTCATTGATTAAATCAACTTTATTTGCAAAAAGAATTACGGGGATGTCTCCACAAAATTTCTTAATTTCTTTATACCAATCAGAAACGTGTTTTAAACTGTCTCGACCCAATTCATTTTCTTCAAGAGAAAAAACCACAATGGAAGCATCGCTTGATCTATAGAAAGAAGGATTTAGGAAATGAAAATCATCCTGACCTGCTATATCCCAGAAAGTTAATTTCCAACGATCACCGTCATTTTCTTCAACGTAATTGAAAAAATTTGCTCCTATAGTCTTAATATATTCTTCTTCAAAGTGCTTTTGTGTAAATTTTTTTATTAAAGACGTTTTTCCAACAAAACCATCTCCAATAACTGTTATCTTATTTTTGAATTTACTCATTAAATCACTCTTTAAATAGAAATTTCTCTTACTTATAAATAGTGATTGGATTTTAATAAATAACTTTCTATTTTGAGGATTTGGTATGGTTGTCATAAAAGAAAGTAGAATGGAAGTTCTATTTGGTTTTATTGGTGCTTTATTTATATTAGTTATTTTACCTATTGCCATTCTTTCTACTCCGGGATTTAATCCTTTAGAAAGTTATGTAAGTATGTTAGGAGAAGGTGATGCAAAAACCTTATTCAGTATAGGATTTGTAGTATGTGGTTCTCTACTAATTCCCTTTTATATTTATTTAGAGAGAGAGTTAGTAAATATTGAAGAAAACATAAGAAGACTTGCTACAGGAATTTCAATTTTTACTAATGTGTGTATTGCACTGGTTGGAATAATTCCAGATGAAACCTTTACAATAGCTTTCGGTACTTTTCATACATTCGTAGCATTAACAAGTTTTATTGGATCTTCTATCTATATTGTATTATATAGTATATTAATGTACCAAGGTCCAAAATCTAAAATTTATAAAGGTCCAGCATTCAAAAAATATCTGGCATATTTTGGCTTTCTTATAGGAGTTATGCTAATTTTATTTTTCATTACACGCTTTCCCGTAGTAGAATGGATCTTAGCAATTCTGATAATATCTTGGGTTTTAATTACAGCAATACAATGCATTTCATTTACTTTTTCTAAGATTCCAGGAGTTTATTACAAACGATCTCAATATCCTGAAGCATTAAAACGATTTGAAGATGCTATTCAAGTTTTAGATAACCTTAAAATGGGAGATGAGCCCATAAGAGACACACTTAAAGAGAATATTGAATATATCAAAAGTGAAATGGAAAAAAAACCGCTTAAATCAGATCACTAATTTATTAAAATGAATTTTAGAATTCTGATACTAATATATCGAGTCATTTGAATAGAAATTAAATAAATATTCTAACGCTCTTGGAATCTGCCAATCTTCTGCGGGTTTATATTCGTATTCTGGTATTTCTATCTGTTCTGGTTTTTTTCCTTCGGAAATTGCCTTTAACACATTATTCTTAAGATTTTTCATGAATATTAGCTGTTCTTTTATATATCCTTTTTCAACTAATGGGCCATGTCCAGGTATAACTATTTCAATATCAAGGTTTAACATATATTCAAATGAACTAATCCACCCTTCGAAATCTTCAGTAGGATCACTTATAAATGGCCAATATCCAGCAGCAATTAAATCACCAGAAAACAATACCTTCTCTTCTGGGAAATATGCGAAAGAAGAACACCCTGTATGACCTCCTGAGTGATAGAATTTTACGTTCAACCCATCATCTTTTATTACTCGCTTAGTTTTAAATCCATTTGTTGGAATTATAATTTCAATTTCATCAATTATTTCTGCAATTTCTGGTTCTTCTTTTTTCCATTCATTAAATGCTTCTGTTGTCCAATTTCCTTCTCTTTTTTTTTTCATATTTTCAATTAAGAGAGAAGATCCAAAAATTTCGATATCTTTGAATGCAGCAACACCAAAAAGGTGATCAGCATGATAGTGAGTAATGAAAAGATATTTCACTGGTAAATTAAATTTCATTTCTAATCTTTCCCTAAATCGCTTCGCTTGTATAGGATACATAAGAGTATCTATAGCTATAATAAAATTGTTTAATATAATCGCACCTGCATTTAAATTGAAATAATCCTTGAAATTTACGAGAATTGTGTGTGGTGTCACTTCTTTAAATTCTATAGGGAATCTTGTTGTTATTTCATTCATTATAATCACCACTAAGTAATTGAAGAAAACTGATTTATATTTAAAATTACACTAAAAAATGTGATAATTACAATGATATTATGACTAATAGAAGAAATTAGAATTAGAATATATCTCAATATTAAATTTATTAATCCGAATAGAATAAAAATAGAATAAAATTAAAAATTAAAATAAAACTAGAAATAAAAATATTATCTTACTACACATTGAAAAGCAAATCCAGCATTCTTAACAACAAATTCCGCGTTATTTTTTCTTTTCATTTTTTTTTTCCCTCTTTTAGAGTTTTTTTATTAATTATAATATGAGATTGCTTCATAATATAGTTTTTAATATGAAACTTTTCCCGAAGTTCGAAGCGCTCTAAAAGTTATAAAATATGATTAATAGAAATTATTATTTAGAGTTCCTAGATTAAAGAATTTTCTAAATAGAAAAACCCAACTTTTAAACTTTTCATTAAAAACTTATATTTAAGACGCTTTTTTATAATACTGAGAGAGAAAAATGAATGATAAATTAAAGCAATGGTTAAATGAACGTGGGATTCATTATGTATTACATTCTCACCCCGCAGTTTTTACAGTACCTGAAGCAAAAGTGCATTGTGGACATATTCCAGGAACTCATTGTAAGAATCTGTTCCTCAAAAATAAAAAATCCGGTCAACTTTATTTAGTCACCTTTCCTAGTGAAAACCGTTTGGATTTAAATCAATTCCGGAAAATGATAGGTGCTCCGAAAATACGTTTTGCTGAACCTGAAGATCTTTCTCAATTATTAAGTATTAATCCTGGTGCAGTATCTCCAATGGGATTAATAAATGACATAGATAATAAGGTTATTTTTATGATTGATGAGCTTGTATGGAATGCAAAAGAAATTTGCTGTCATCCAAATATTAACACCGAGACATTACAAATTCGTGGACCTGATTTTCAAAAATTAATAAGAGCAACAGGAACAACTTTGGAAGTAAGAAAACTACCATATTTAAAGCCAAATAACTCCATAACAAAATGATTTGAGGGATTTTCAAATGATTATTTCTTGCCATTGATTAGATCATTAAGGCGTACTAAGCTATTATAGACGGACTTTCCTTTCTCTGTAAGTCCAATATATTCTGCGCCATTATTTTTTTCAAGATTAATTAATTCTGCTTCTAATAATTTATCTTTAATCCGTAAAAAGGAATTATAATTACTAAAATCTATAAGATTTCTATAAAAAACACCTTTCTCAGCTTTATACTCTTCAAATTGCGAAAGGACAAGAAATGTATTAAAAAATCCTCGTTTATTTAAAACTGAATATAACTCCTCAATGCTCATAATATAACCCCACATTATAAAATATATTCTTAAGGCATCATATGTAAATATAGTACTTATTTATGTTTGCATATTTTTGTCGGATTTGTCAAAATTAATACAAGGCATAAAATTAAATTACAATTAAAATCTTTTAAAGCTGCTACTTATTATCTTATTAAATATTTTATTTAAACTAAATCCTTTTATAAAGTTAAGAAATTCAACTTAGTCATTGATTAGAATAAGAAGTTGAAATAGAGATAATTATAAATAGTGGTAATCTCCCAAAAGCAAAATTATTTATATAGATTTCTCAGATAATTAAGTATCGTTTTAATCAAAATTTACAATCATTAAGAAGAACATTAATTAAGAAAAAGTTAAGTTTAGTAGGTATATATACCCTTATAGCATCACCTAATAATTAGAATAAAGCATTACGAGCCTTTTCTAGGTTATCTACTCCAAGTACTATTCTATTATTTTCAGCAAAATAGATTAGATCAATATTTACACCTGCGTTCCCAATCTTGCGAGCCATCTTCCCTCCTGTTCCTGGTTTTCCCGCAATATGACCAATATCCAATACAAGAACTTCACGTACAGCACGCACTTCAAAACCTGCATCTTCAAGTGCCCAACGTGCTGTTTCATCATCTTCGACCAAAATGTGCACCACAGCTTCATTTTTTAATGGAAATCCACATAATCCTTCCATGTTAATACCCATTTTGCCAAGACATTCCCCCATATTTGCTAGCATTCCTGGTTCATTCTTTAAAATTACTGTTAAATCCTTCATAATTCTAATCCTCACATCTTGCTTTATTTATTTTTTTTTTTAATTCTAATTTCGTTATCATGGGATTTTTCCAATGTTGATATATGTCTTTTCCATATTTAAGCTTTCTTTATTGGATTTATTTGTATAACTTTATTTATCCTTTAAGGAATAAATACAATTAGTCATAAATTTTTAAATATATCATTAATTAAACCTTAAAACTCAAGAGTAAGTATTATAAGATTACACAAGATCTATTAGAATAAGGTGGAGTATTGATGGCGAGATGTCCAAAATGTGGCGCAAAACTTTATCTTAAATATAAGGTTTGCCTCTCATGTGGCTCAAAGATAGATTTTGTAACCCTTCGAAAGAAATTTGAAGTGTCACGAAGAAAACGAATCATTTGGTTAATATTGCTAAGTTTTGTATTAATGATTCTTACTATTGTATTAGCGATTCTAGTACCTGATTTGAGATCTTTATTAACCGTGATATTAGCTACTCTCTTTATGATTTTTGCTTTTTCGATTATTCTATTTATTATGTACTTTTATTATGGTTATCGATAATATAATTTTAAAATGTCTTTTTTGGTCTATCTAATAAAATTTTTATTAAAGAATTAAAGAAATAAGTAGAAACAAAACTTATTTATGCACATACTACTACCTGTTCCATCTCAATAGAACTCTCGTAAAAGACTTCGTTCACTTCATAGTCTTCGTTTAAAGATTTAAACTCGAAGATAAAGTTTGAAAAATTATTAGTTACATCTACTAGAAATTCTGTTTTTGATACAGATAGAGTTGTGAGAAAAATCCATTCACATTTACCAACCTGCCAATTACCATTAGCATCTGTTCCAATTTCAATCTTTATTACTATTCCATAATTGTGCATTTCAAATTCCTTACCGTCACAAAAATTTCCTAAAGAATAGGCAATTAATTTATTACCATTACCATCTGGAATAAATGATACTGGTTGAGGATTATGCGAATGATGGCCAACCAATGCATTAAATTTACCCAATAATTCCTTACCCTTATCAATTGTTTCTATTCGAGGATAGAGTTCCATCTCATACCCCCAATGTGGAAATAACAAGTTAAAAGAATCGTCCTTAATATATTGGCTTGATTCTTCTAATTCAACTAAATAATCGCAAGGATAATTTGACCATTGAGTGCATCCAATCACTCTTAAATCATCCGCTACATCTAGAAAAGGTGTCTCTTCATTACCAAACACATGAAAACCTTTCTTTTTCATTTGCGCAATAGATTCTGAAAAAATATTTTCACTAAAATCAGCACTATGATTGTTTGCTGTTGATAAATATGTTTTTTTAGGATTGAATAAATTGGCTAGAGCATCCAATATTTGGGGTTTATGGCGTTTACGATTTATACGTTTTTTATCTGAGGTTAGAGTTGCCTCGAAATTTCCAATAAGGAAGTCTGATCCTTCTATAAATTGTTTAACGTTATCACTGATAATTAGGTCTTTTAAATCTACATCCATTATATCTCCTATAAAAGATATTGTATATTTTGGAGTAATTTTGTTTAGTACAGAACTTTTAGAAAGATACTGAACATTCCCAGAATTATTTGTATTTGGCCCAAAAATTAATCGTCTAAACCAACTAAAATTTTCTTTTAATGAATAAGGAGATCCAAAATGACTTTTTCTACCTAAAGTGACACTTTTTTTTGTTTTTATCATAAATTTAATGTAGATAAACTTCATATTATAGTTTTTATTGCATAATTTCTTAAGAAGTTCGAAAGAAATAGAAAGTTTTAGAATATAAATGTGAATTATGGGAATAAAAACAGAATAAATGAGAAAAACTTCTCTAAATCAATAAACTAAAATAAAATTAAACTAAATTAACTAAATTAACAATATAATTCTTTGAGAAAGGATCTTAAATCTTCAATATTTTCAAAGTAAAATAAGCTTTCTTCCTCCTTAAAGAACGGAGTTAATAGGCCACCTCTCTTTAATACATCAGTTATATCCGCGTCCTTTAATACAAATACTTTTGCCTTGTCCAAATATTCTCTAAAGGAAAGGATAATTCCCATCTCAATCATGTGGCCTCCTTTATCATGTTCAATAATCATGATGATTTCATTAGAAAATTTTGCAATTAGATCAAATTTTAAAATCAGATTCTCAAGATGGGTACGTCTAAATTCCTTTTCTAAAAACCCAAGGTTATTTTCAAGATTATTTACAATATTCTGTACATCCTGAAGAGTAGGAAAAGTTTCTTCACTATAAGAACCGCATATAAAGACTTTGTTTTTAATTAGATCATAAACTGAAAAAATATTTGTAAATTCTTCTAAAAAATCATCCCATGCATTATCATGTGCAACTTGCATTCTCTTTTCCCTATTTATATGAAATAACTTAGAAATTCATCTATCCTATAAATTATTATATATCAACAACAATTGCCTCAATTAGTTTTGAGTTAAATTTAAATATTTATTTATTCATATATAGCATGAAATTAGATGAAAAATTTAATTTAAATTAAAAGAGGCATAAGATTTGGATACTCCTAAAAATTTTGAAAATATGAGGAAAGAATTAGAAATTATATCTGAGAAAACGCGGTATAAAATACTACTAACCCTATTAGCTAGTGAGGAGTCTCTTTCATTTACTGAATTGAAGGAATTATTACCTTCAGTGCCCGAAAATAATTTGATATACCATTTAAATAAACTTAAGGAAAAAGACTTTATTAAAAATGAGAAAAGAATCGGATATAAGCGCTCTGAACCTCGTTCTTTTTATTCTCTAAGTAAAAAAACAATTGAATTATTTGAAAGTCTAGGTTTAACCGCTGTAAAAGAAGAATTTCAAGCGTTATTTAAGCAGATGACATAGTTTAATTCTTTTATAATTATAAACTCAGTCAACATCATCTTACTTTCAATGTTGGAAAATATAAAATTAAATAAAATCTATAGAAAAGATTTAAATTAATAAGAAAAAAAAAGAATAACTTAAGGAACAATCCAAAATAATTAAAGTATTCTAAAGATTTTGAGGAACAAAAACCTTAGGTTATTCAAACTCACAATTTTATTATGCTTAAATCTTAATACAACATATTTATTCTTATTAGTTGAGACTAATTTTTCATTAAGAATTAGTAAAAATTCTTTGGAAATGAAACTTAAGAGTAGTTCCTCTGGATTTAATCTTGTTTCAAGCTGGAATTGCTCAGGAAATGGTGCTGTCTGTGAAGCAATGACAATTGACTCGGTTGGTAATTATTATCTCGCAGGGTGGACTCAAACAAACAATGGTGATTCATGCGTTCTTAAATTAGCTCCCGATGGTAGTTACATTTGGCATGCTATATGGGGATCAAGTGGGTCAGTTGATCAGGCAAATGATATTGCATTAGATTCGAATGGTAATGTGTATATAGCTGGATATTCAGATATAGCTAGTCCTGGTTGGATAGATGCTATATTACTTAAGTATAATCCTTTAGGAGGACTTCTATGGCAGAAAAGATGGGGTGGACCAAACTCAGATGCGGCAAAGG
>JBHLLT010000044.1:8972-16937 GCA_048938855.1 Promethearchaeota archaeon | reverse complement strand
TAAGAAGGAAAAGTGAGCGAGTGTATGCCGAAGGTGGGCCATTAAAAGAATTTACTATGAAGCGTGTTGAGGGAGCTTTTTATTTAGTTGTTGTAGAATATAAGGAAGAACTCAGGTGTTACTATTATTCAAAAGAAGGGAAGCTTATAGAAGCTAAAAATCTTGAAAAGAGTCAAGAAGTGCTAAAAGTGCTACAAAAATCAACCGTACAAGAATTTCAAATAGGTAAACATGAATGATAGAAAAAGGGGAGTGAATTTTCTGTTTCCCTATATTTTCAACCCTCTTATTTTACATAGCGAAAGTTCAAAAAAATAGATATTATTAAATTGTTGAATTTTTATACCAATCATGAGATATACTTAACAAATCCAATTAGTGTATGATTATGAGTCAACAAGTAAGATGTAAGAATTGTGGAAGACCTCTGAATACGGATGAGCAGCAGAATTTTTTTTCCTACTGTTATGATTGCTTTAGAAATTATAAATCAAGTAAGATGAGGCAAGGTACCGCAATGCGAATTATCGGAATTGTGGGTACTATAGTTGTCTCTTTCTATATCTTTATGTTTAGTTTTACTATCGGTTATTTCTTATACTATAGTCCTCCTATACGCAGAGTGGCATTTATTTTTGGAAGTATCATTGCTCTATTGATTCCTATTCTATTAATTGTGTTTGGCACCAAAAGAATAAGAAAATGGGAAAAAATCTTTAATGCAAAACCAATAATTCCTCAGCAAGTAATATCCCCTCAACCGGTATACACACCCCCAGTTCAAAAAAAATTTTGTCCTGAATGTGGAGCCAAGATCGAGGATCCCAATCAAAAATATTGTGTATCTTGCGGAACTGAGATTTAATTATTTTAGAAAAATCAAAAATATATAAAAAAAAAAGAAATTGAAAATGGATTAACAATATGAATCCAATTTCATTAAATTGGTAAGATTGAGGCTTCGCCAGCTAATAAATTCATCCAATAGTCATGTCCTGATTGACTTCCTGCTGACAGAAAGTCAATAGGCCATGTAGAACCAGAAGAATCATAAGGTTGGTCAAGTACCCAAACAGGATAAGTTAATGCATCATCACCAATAGTTTGTTCAAAAGTTAAAGTGTTATATAGATAATTATAGTGCCATCCAAAAAAATTATGATAAGTAAGTGAAAACTCATATTTGATTTTAAACATTAGATGTGCTCCGCATTGTTTTAATGTTTTGAAATTTAGATTGTTCAGTTGGACTCTCCAGTTAACATTTAGTTCCTTATTTAAATTGTAATTATTTGAATAATCGAGGTCAATGTATCCTAGCAATCTACCGTCTGCTAAATCTTCGTAATTTGTATTTCTGATAACTTGAATATTATTTGCTGGTGTATAAGTGACTTGAAGAGCTGCTGAACATGATAAGTCCCCGCCAAAAACTTGATTACCATATTTATAGCCTACCCCACCAGTGAATTTTACATCAAATTTACTATTTGAACCGTATTCATTTGTCTTATAGTTGATCGCTGATAAGGTAATAAATGATTCATCATCTGTCCATTCATTAAATACATAAAGGCTTATTCTTGCTTTTTGAACTAAATAATCATATAATAAATACCAAGGCTTTACAGGTGCTTGTGCTAAGAAACTCGTTGATATCCAATAATTTGATGATTCACTATTGAATGGATTATAAACCATTGTTGGTGCATGCACTGACATAATATCAAATATGAAATTGCCATAATATTGATGGGGCCTAATTTGGAATCCGTACAAATTATCCCCTTGCCCTTCATCACCATACACTTTTTTAGTTCCTTGATTTCTTTCCAATACAATGTTTTGACCCGTCAAAGTTGTTGATGTAGTCACACTTTTAGTCATATACTTTGAGACATAATAACCGGGTTCTGTGTAAGCTGTTATTTTGACATTTCCTTTTTTGATTGAAAATGATCCAGTATCATATGCTCCTGTGGTGGAGCTACATGTCACAGTTTTAATAACAGTGCCTGTATAATCTTGAATTTTTATTTTTACCGAAGCAATTGTTATTACATAGTTATATGCTGCCATCCCTTGCGGAGTAATATCTAAGGTTAATGGTGATTCTGCTATAGGTGCCAAAATATTATCAATTGTCTCACTTTCTAGAACCGTTCCAGTGACTCTTAAAGTAACATATCGACTAACTAAATATACTGGACTTCTATAAGCTCCTTGGTAAGTGCTATATCCTGTCTTTGTAACAAGTAGTTGATATGGTCCCTTAGCTGTAACACCTGTGAAAGAATAATGACCTGATTCATCGGTGTATTTTGATCCTATCACAACTTTTACTGGCATGTCAATATAAAAATCCCATCCATAAAGAACCACCCTGGCTTTATAAATTCCTGCCCTAGTGACACTATCTTTAACATATCCACTTACTGTCGTAGTGCTTGGAGCTACTCCAACCACTCCAACCATATTTATTGCCCCAAAAAGAGAAAAAGTAATTAAACCAAAAATTATTCCTGCTTTGATTTTATTTTTTAACATTTTTTTTCCTTCTTTTTATTTTGTTTTAAATTAATTGTGGCAAATCATATATATGAACTTGAATCTTAAATATCTATTGGTACTTACACTAATACTTCCTTCTTCTCTTCTAGGTTCTTTAAGGTTATCTATAACAAAATTGGTATACACAACCCCAGTTCAGAAAAAAATTTGCTCTGAATGTGGAGCCAAGATCGAGGATCCTAACCAAAAGTATTGTGTATCCTGTGGAACTGAGATTTAGTTATTTTAGAAAAATCAAAAATAAAGAACTTTAATGATAGTTTATTTATGGTAGAGGAAGATCTTAAAACAGAAAAAGAGTTATCTGATATTTTAACCCTCTGAAGTTTTTTTTAATAATTTATCCACCTTTTGGTATGTCCCCTTTATCTCCTCAATAGCTATAGTTATTATAGTATGCAATCTATGCCTCTTTTCAAATTCTTTTAATAAGTCAATATTTATGGGATCATTTGGTTTTATAGTAACATATTCTTTACATATAGTACATGCTCTAGCTCTTTTCGCTTTAGGTTTTAATAATGATTCAACCATCATACCTATGCTCTTCTGATGTTTTCTGATATTTTGAACAATAAAGAAAAAGGGAGTTTGATTTATAAATCAATCTATAAAATTAGTGAATGAATGAGTTTTCAAAATCGTATTTCAATAAAAAATTTAAGCCGATTTTAAAAAGTATTCATAATTCAATGCGTTATGAATTGTCATGCGGAGTACCTTCTTATCTCTTTATGGATGTCATGCATAAAGTCGTAAAAATTTCCTTTCACTAGAATAATTTTTCTCTCAACATTAGCAAATGGTGATATTGCCATTCTCGTTCTTTAGCTACAGCAGCTTCAGCATCAGAGGCATTAGTAGCTCTATGTACCGCTTGCAAGGCATAAATTGCAGCACCAATTGAATGAGTTTTAACATGAGCTGTTGCGACTGCTTGACCAGCAGCACGAGCAGCAGATCGGGCGGGATTATCTCCACCTACCTCACGTGCAGCTGCATGAGCATCAAGTGAAGCTTTTCGTATTACCGTCATTTTAAATACTTCTGTATTCACCCATGTTTGGAGCGTTTCGAGAGCAACTCTAGGACGATGGTCGTTATAATGTTTTTTCTCAAAATACGGCAAAACACGCTCAGTGCAATTGATCGCCCAGATAGCTAATGTTTTTTTGTTAGTTTTATTTACAAGTTCTACAATTCTCTCGTCGTTTCTATATTGTATAAGTGAGAATTTAGGTTTATCATTTTTAGTTCCCATATAAATAATTTATTAGTTTAAACAGTTATTAAATTTTGGACATATAGTATATAATATTGGGAAAATTCATCTAAGAATATTGTCTGTTAGAAAGTTTTCTCAGAATTGTTAGAAATTGGGTTGGGAACCTTAATTGCGTGATGATACAGTTAAAAATTGATCCTATTTAGGACGTAAAAAGAGTACAAAATAAATTATTTATCTCTTTCATTGTTTTTTCTGTAATCTAATAGTAAAAGTACTTCCTTTGTTTTTCCCCTCAGAGTCAGCCAAAATTTCGCCACCGTGCAATTCCATAATTTCTTTCGAAATATAAAGTCCAATTCCGACTCCTTCAATATCTATATCTAAATTCTTGCCATATCTTTCTATTTTCCCGAATTTCTGAAACAACATCTTTTTTTCTGCGCCTGTGATTCCTACACCTGTATCTTTCACAATAATATCGAGAGAGTTTTCTGTTTCACTTGTAGTTATAAATATTTTTCCATTGGGTGGAGTATTTTTTATAGCGTTAGAGATAATATTTGTTATCACTTCCGAAAATCTTAATTTGTCCACATTGAAATATAATTCGTCTGGAAAATCAGTTAAGATGGCTAACTTTCTATTATTTGCAACGAATTTTAGGTCTTCTATACATTCATTAAGAATTTCAATTATATTTTCAACTGAACGTCTGAGTTCAAACTTTTGTTCTTCCAATTTAGCGGTATCGATCAGGTTATCTACCAACTCTTTCAATCGAACTGAACCTCGATATGCTATCCCTAAATATGGTAAAATATTTTCGATAGTATCATTTCTATCAGATTGGATTAAAATTTGAGTCGCGCCAAACATCGAAGTTAAGGGTGTCTTTAATTCGTGGGATATTCGAGTGATAAGTTCTGTTCTTAAACTGTCAATCTCCATTAATTTTTTATTTTCTTCTTTAATAATACGTTCTGCTTCCTTTTTTTCGGTTATTTCTCTTGATATTATGATAACTTTTGAGAAGCCTTCATTATCTTCAAAAATTTTGCTTGTATATTCAAGCCACACATAATACTCCCGTTTGTGTTTGATCCGGATCTCTGCTTTATCGACACCTTGTAATGCATCTAAATTATTAGTCGAGATCTCTCTGGAGGTTACTAAATGTTGAATATCTTCAGGATGTATCAAATCCCAGACCTTTTTTCCTATTAAATCCAATTTTGAATATCCTAAAATGGAAAGATATGCTTTCTCGTTTATGTATTCATATTCATAATTGTTGTTGAGCAAAGCAATTAAATCATTCGCATTTTCTGTAATAAGTTGATATTTTTCTGTTAATATTATTATCTTTTCTGCTAAGTAAACAATAATAGGAAAAGCGAAGTATATAGCACCGAGTAAGATATTCATAAGATAACTTAACTCCCAAGCTCCCCCCATATTAAAGTTAGATAAAAAAGTTGCAATTACAGTGATTAATGTAATACCGAAAAAAGATAATAATGCTAAGTATTTTGCTTTTTGGGTTCTTAGGTATAATTTAAAAGCCAAATATATTACTACAATAATTAGAACAATAAATATAGTTTGAATTACCCCTAGCATGACGGCAAAAACACTCAATTGAACTTTATCTGGTATAGAACGATGAGACTGTTTAGAAAGTGAATAATATTCGTAGAAAATAGCACCAATTAAGAGAAAGAGACTTATCATAAAAATGATATTCCCAATTAATCTATATATTGAATCATAGACTTGTAAATAGATGAATACTTCTCCTATTGGAAATATAAGATATGTGGGAAGATAAATCCGTAGATCTTTTCTTTTAATAGATACCAATATAAAGATAATTGTACCAGCCAATACCAATAAGGCAATATGCAAATTTAAAATAGACTCATCGAGCAGTTTTTTCCACCTCAACTTACAATCTTAATTGTTGTATTAAATAAGTATCAAAATATATAATTTAAACTTAATAATTCGTGTTACAGTTATGTAAAAATTGAAGTTATTACGATTTTAACTTTCTAGAACAAAGAAAATTCATATATTCATCGATAATACTAATTTCACAGATTTACTTTTTCAATTTTGATTTTTCTTTTTTTATCTAATGTATATTTTAAACACTCCCGATTCCCGCTTTCTATTCTCATATGGCTTTTTTTTAGTAAGATTCTAAAAATATTAAAATAAATTAAGAAGAGGTTGAAATTGATTATAATAAAGAGCCTCTTATAATTTATAGCAATCGACTTTTAAAATTAAGAAAAATATATGGTATAATAATAGATATTATCTTTCTGCGTTATTGATCTTATAAGATATTACAAAATTTGAATTCCAAGTATTTTTGATGGATAATAAAAGAAAAGTACATTTCAAATACATTGGTATTTTAGTTTTATTATTTCTCCCTTTAATAGGAGTAATGGGGCTCTTTGTAAGTAGAAATATTATTACTCCTAATGATGAATTTTTTGTAGTATCCAAGGGGGAGGCTCCATTTGTTCCTCTTAATACTTGGAAACTAACGATTGATGGACATGTGAACAATAGTTTAATTTTCAATTATTCCAATTTTACTTCCTTACCCTCAAAAGAAATTGTAGCAACATTACAATGCGTTGATGGATTTTTTGGAACTGCAAAATGGAAAGGAGTTCCTATTAAGGATTTACTAGATTTGGTGGAAGTAAAAGCTGGGGCTGTGGATGTTGTTTTTCATGCAGCAGATGATTATTCTTCTTCATTGACTATTGAAGAAGCAAGAATGGATAATGTTCTTTTAGCATATGAAATGAATAATGAAGTTCTTCCTGTTGAACATGGATTCCCGGTTAGAGTAGTTGCTCCAAACCAATTAGGATATAAATGGGTGAAGTGGGTTGTAAGAATGGAGATTGTGAATTATGATTATATCGGTTTTTGGGAAAGTCGTGGATGGAGTGACAATGCCTATCGTACACCCCTCAATGATTGGTTTGTGCATGCTGGATTAATGGCATTTTCCTTTATTTTAGGGGGAATTGCTTTAATGTCAGGATTAAAAAGATCACCGATTACTGATTACTTTCACAAGTTACCCAAGTTTGTGAATAAAAAGTTCCACATAATAGTAGGTATTGGATTTTTTACTATGTCCCTAGGCACATTCATTTATTGGGCTATTTCTACCTTCTTAAACAGAGGAGCAATATTTTATACGGTACATGGTATAGCGGCTTTAATTTCTATGATAATAGTAATACCTGGTGCTATTACTGGTTTTAAAAAGTCAAAAAAAAGAGATTTTGATAAAAAAACTTGGCATTATAGATTTAACCGATTTGCTTTTTACTTCTTTTTAGCGACAATTATTTTAGGGTTTACACTAACGTTCATTAGATGGTTTTATTTATATTAGCTTTATTATGAAATACTAATAGTGATTAGACTAAAAATAATAAAATTAAATAAAAAAAAGATTATTCTACTGGTTCGATAACTTGAATCACATCAGTAGGTTCTATAACTTCTTCTAGTACTTCTTCTTGTTTTTCTTCCACTTTTGCCTCCTCTTCTGCTTTTTGGAGTATCTCTCTTTCAATAACTTCCAACTGTCGTATCTTTGTAAAAGACCAGATAAGAAACGGAAAGATAATCCCAAGAATGGCTGCAATTAGTAATAGAGTTCTAATTCCTATTAATA
Source organism: Promethearchaeota archaeon (assembly GCA_048938855.1). GTDB lineage: Archaea > Asgardarchaeota > Lokiarchaeia > Sigyniarchaeales > SOKP01 > Loki-b32. The sequence continues at coordinate 9,423 of JBHLLT010000044.1, read as the reverse complement.
TTGCTAATGGTCCTGCGATAAGTGCTCCTATAGGGGCAACAGCCATTGATATCATGTGATCAATTGACATTATTCTTCCTTGTTTATCTTTCGAAACAACTGTCTGTAATATTGCCAAATATGTAGAGACAGTAATCGGAAAAAGTATCCATGCTGGAAACATGGCAATCATCATTAAAATGAAGTTCCCTTGAGGTGCGAGTATTGCAGGAATTTCACAAACAAAGGTTATAGCTCCTCCAATAATGTTTATTTTGATTTTATGCTTCCAAGTTTTCTTCGAGGATGTAATTATAGATCCTAAGATGCTTCCTACCTGTGAAACAGTCATTAATAATGCAAGATCTAAAGCAGTACCCATGTGTGTATCCTTGATATAATTAGGAAGCAAAACAGTCCAAGGTCTGTTTACAAAATTCCATATCATTGCGAATGCAATCATAGCAAATAG
>JBHLLT010000044.1:0-8872 GCA_048938855.1 Promethearchaeota archaeon | reverse complement strand
ATATAATTAGGAAGCAAAACAGTCCAAGGTCTGTTTACAAAATTCCATATCATTGCGAATGCAATCATAGCAAATAGTCCTGGTATCAATTTAATTGTTACTAATCCCGTTTTAAAATCTTTAAACATAGATTTTTTCACATTTTCTTCTGTAGTTTGCAGTATTTTAGGGACTTTAATAATTATTAATGGAACCATGGCAATTAGGAATGTTATGATATCAAGAAGAAAAATCTGTTCTGTCTGTGGAAAGATCGCCATAAGCCCTGCAGCGATCATAGGACCCATGGTGTAAATTACTCCAGAGCTCAAGAAGTTCATTCCATTAACCCTACTTAAACTTTTTTGTGGTACCATTACTGGAACTAAAGCTGAAACAGCTGGTAATTGAAATGCAAATAAAGCTGCTCTAAAAGTATTAACTGCGAGAATAAAAACAATGTTTTGCATATTTAAAACAAAAAGGAAAAAAAGATATAAAGTTGCTGCTGCCTGTAGCGAGTCTGATATTGCAATTATTGCTTTTTTATTCCATCTATCCGAAATTACACCTGAAAAGGGGGTCACAATAACCTGAGGGAGAAACATCAAAAATACAGAGAGTGAAAGAAATAAGACATTATCGGCCATCCACCATGTTATTACAAAACCAACAATCATAGAACCTAACATTGAGAATTGTTGACCGAATAGAAACACCATATAATGTAAGTATGTCTTTTTTGTAGTTTCTTCTTCCATTTTGATTACCTTTTTAACACATTTTAATTTCTATTAATTTTAAATTACTTTTTTAATATATAGATTAACAACATGAACTTTTACTGAAGTTTAGGCTTTTTATTGAACTAGCATCTTTCTGGCTTTCTTTTGCATTGAGAAACGAACTATTCCTTTCTGAAGATAATAGACACTTAGGACAAAAAGCAATTTCATTATCAATAACAACGAGTATGCAACTACATTCTGGACAATGAAGTTTTCCAATAATACCTTTGTTTTCTAATATCATAATTTTTCAACCTGATTAATAATAATTTATGGGCGAGTCAGAGTCTCGCCCAAACTCATAGAATAATATCCAAATATGGAAATGGAAATGGTTTTTTGGTGATCTTTAATAATGGGTAATAATCATAAATTTTATAAATAAAAATTTAAAAAAAAAATTAATTAAATACTATTAAACGTTCCATTGAACACTGATGTACCATTTTTAATGATTATCAATCTTTCATTCTCTTTTCTCATTTTCTTTTACCTCTTTTCGATTTTTTTTTATCTATTATAGACAGCATAGTTTTTAAAAACTAAATTCTGTTTAACCTGATCAATATAGAGAAGTTCTGTGCTATTCAATGAATTCATATGCCTTTTAGATTTTGAAAATTCATTTCTAAGCTTTTCAATTTTCACTGGCTCTATGTTTCTTCCAATCTCATCTCTTTCAGGTTCTCGAAGGTATTCTAAAATAACCTTCTCTACATCAATACAATTTTTTCTTACATCCTTATTTCTTGTTGCTTGAGCCATTATTTTTTACCTCTCTTTTCATATTTTCTTAATTTAATTTTTTTTTATTTCTCTACTGATTATTAGTTTATGCACCAATTTATAGTTTAAGACTTGAAACTTCAATCGTAGTCCGAAGTACAATTGTAGTTCGAACGGTATATTGAACTCAAAACTATTAAATTTTCTCTATACATGGATTTGTCAAAGAGACATTCTCTAATTAAAGAAAAAATATTTAAAGGAATGGAAATAACTCATACTAAAAATTTTGAATAGGAAAAGAAAATTTTAACTGAATATTTCTTTTAATTAGAATTATTATCCAACATAAAGTTATCATAATATTCACTAACCTAATAAGTTTATAAGTGAACAAAATAATTAATATTTTAAAAGAAAGAAATCGTTAGTGATCATATTTGCAAACTATAATCGATCAGTATGTTTTTTTTAAGTGGGGATGTGGATAAAAAAAAATTAATTTCTTATTCTTATATTATTAATAATGATTACTACTTATCTTTATTTAAATAGACCTATATGTCTAACCCTTTATCAGAAAACTCAAATTCTTAAAGTGCTAATTTTAAATTTAATAATTGGGACGTAAATTAACACAAAATAAATACCCTTAGAAGAGCTTTTAGAGAAGTTTAATGTAATAACCATATTTATACAGAAGAACCGTGATGGTTATTATATATTTTTAATTCCATATTTTTTTTTATTAACTAAAGAATCATATGAATATCCAATTAATCATGTCTGCAGCAAAAATGTGAGTTAAAATGAGCCAAGATGAAGAAAACATTATAATTTCTGTACTTCAAAAGAATTTAAATAAACTGTTTGCGAAAAGACTTATAAATAAAGAGGAGATTAGACGAATAAAAGAAAAAATCCGAAATAAACTTAACAATCCTCAATTTTCTATTAAGACTAGTAGATTAGCAGAAATCTTAATTCTTGATTTGATAAATATTAAAAGAATCCAGAATCAAGGAGACCTTGATAAGATTATACAAAAATCTGGTTTTCTCAATAAATATTGTATCATAAAAGACTTTAAAATACTTAACGAGAAGACAATAAGAGATATAGAAATCGATCCCGATGTTCTAGAAATTATAGATACTAAATCTATTAAAAAAAGCCATGAGAAACTCAAGAAGACTCAAATCTTGCAAGATATCGTAAAAGAAGAAACTGATAAGCAAATTGAAGAGGAGCGTAAGATATTAGAACTTTATCAATCTATTATAGATGAGGGTTTGGATCGACCTGAAGAGGAGATACTACTAGAAATTGAAGATCAAAAAGAATTTCCTTATTTAGAAAAAGATTTTGAATGGTTTAAAGATTTAGAACTTAAAACTGATCCTTTTCCATCCAGAGAGGGATTAGAGTTAATTGATCAAAGTCTATACGATGCAGTAGTTACTCAGACACGTCTTTTTAAAAAATATATGAATATATTGAATTCAAATCCCAATGCTCTCTTAAATAAATCGATTATTATATATGGAGAATGGGGATGTGGGAAGACCACTTTTTTTGATTATTTTGACTATAAATGTTTACAGAAAAATCTATTTCCAATCCAAGTTCTATTGAATGCCGAAGGATCTCTCCAAAAATTAAAGGATGCATTTCGCAATGAGATTTTTCGCAAGATGGCAGATTATGTTACTCAAATCTCTTTAGATGATCCAAGATCTTACCTTCAGAAAAGAGATGATGATGAAATTAATTTATTATTCGAAATCTTACGTGAGAAATATAACCAGAAAGGATTTCTTATCTTTTTGGATGGGCTTCATAAATCTCAAGATGAAATAGACATACCTCTGAAATTTTTAAATGAACTGCAGAACATATTAGGAATTTTTAAGCGTAGAGGAAATCTAATTGGTATATTTATAGCAGGTTCTAACGACTGGAAGCAAAATATTTCATATAGCTCCATATTTTCTGGTTCAATTTATCAAGGAGAAAAAATGACCGGGATTAATGAGAATCAAGCTCATGATATGTTAAGCAAACGTCTTTCTGCGTTTTCAGAAAATCCTGAAAAAGAATTCATTGATTTTAGAGATATTCAGCGTTTGTTGAACACTATAAGGAAAACACGTGCAACTGAGATTCCATTCCGTATTTTAATACAGGAATTTTTAAGTCGCGGTTTTGTAAGTGAAGGAGAGATTAAATTTGATTTAAGATTAGAAAAAGATATCATTGACGCTATAAGTAATATTTTAGAAAATAATCCAATTGAATATAAGTTACTGAAAGATTTAGCGAGTCAGTGTGATAAAGAAGTCTCAAAATTTCTAAAAATACAAAATGTTATTTCATATGTTTTCGAAAAAAGGAGAATCTATGAAGATGACTTTTTCCTAGCAGAGAAACGAGCAGTTTTTCAGTTGTTAATAAAAAATAACATTATTAAAAAAGTATATGACAAGAATAAGGAAAGCGTATTCTTTTGGCTAGATAAGGGATTTTTTAAGACCTTCATGATAATCGAAAAAAGAGTGAAATTTTCTCCCAGATATTATTTGGATAAAATTTTATGTGAAGAACAACCTAAAGAAAAAGAAGTGATAGAATATGATAGAAATTTGGAGACTCTTGAGAGATGGATCTATACAAACCCTCAATATAAAGAGGAATTAAATCAGATATCGGAGCAAATTACTAATATAGAACTTCCACTCATGGAACAAATTGAAAGAAATCAATTTGAAATTAGAGAAGCAGATGTAGAAGTTATGGATAAATTATTAGTATATACGTTAAAATTTATATATAAATTATCTGGGGATCCATATATTATCAATGACACACAAGAAATATTTGATATTTTTAGATATACATGGTTGGATAATCAAGAATTAATATATTACTTAAACGCGAGACAAAATTTCAAAGGTAAAATTATTTCAGATAAAACTCAAAATAAAATCTTCTTAAAAGTCTATAAGGATGCATATGATACCCAAATATTGAAAATTGGGAGGTATATAAACTATAATAATATTCTTATTGTTGGGTCAAATGAACTAACAGATAATGAGAAAAGAATACTAAATCAGGCTCGAGTCATCTATGCAGAATCATTGTATAAAAAGAGTATTGAGAAGTATTTTGACTTAATCGAAGAGAAATGTCGTCAATGGCTTTTTAATATTTTAGAATTGATATTTAATTCAGAATGGAAAGATTTTTTACCCCAACAATCTAAGAATGAGATTACAAAGCATAAATCTTCTGATTTGAAGAAGTTTGGAACTTATATTCCGAATAATAATGAACTCTATTATCTGTCTAGAGGGTCTTATGGAACTATTTTTATGCATAACAGACTATGGAATATCTATTTCAGTACAATTTTGGGTACTGGAAATAAAGGTATCATTTCAAAATTAACCCAGATATCACAAATTGCTCATAAAGTTAAGCATAATCAAAAAGATGAGGATTTAAAGAAATTTGCACCTAATATTAAAGAAGGATTGGAAAGTACCCATAATATTTTAAAAATTTTGAATCGTGGGTATATTAATCTTTTAAATCCTGATAACATTTTGATTCAAGATTCAAAAATTTATATGTGTTGGTCATCTAAAGTAGATTTAAATATTGTCTCTCCTTTTGAAATTAATCAAATTAAAGTGCAAGAGATTAGTCAAATCATAAAAGAACACTCCAGGAAAGAAATGCCTGTTAGAGGAAATTATATTGATATTGGTGATAGACCAACTATTCAGCTTGATTTTACTTGCTCCTATAGAGAATTTATCGCATGTCTTTGCTATCTTATAAAAACAGATAAGATTAAAATATTGGATTATGAAGGCACATGTTTGTTATTCGAATTTAAATAAATATAATAAAAAAAATTGAAAATTGTATGAACGTTGGACAAATAATAAAGAAATTAGAAAAGTGTAATGAAGAAGCTACAGTTTCTTGTATTGTACCATCTCAAAAAGATGATAAATTTCATTCTACAGAGGTAATAAGAACCCATCTGGATAACGATTTAGTAGAAATAATTGTAATGGAGATAAATGGTAAAAATATAAGTAAGTCTAAGTAGTTTTTGTATTGCAAATTAAAGATTATCCCTTGTAAGGGGTATATTTTAAATAGAAATATTAAAAAGTTAATAGGAGTCTTAAAAACAAAGTCCTATGATTTAATTAACAGACAAATCAATAAAAAATTAAAGTGATTGAATTTGTGGGAAAATCCATATTATTTTTTTAGAATACCATTTATTAACGAGAAAGGAGAAGTATATCTTGAAGAATTGATTATTAATGTAATATTATCAGCTTATCTAAAAGATACCAAACCAGATTTGAATCGAGTTTTAAAAATCTTAATGGATAGAAATTCTGATTATAAAATAAATACTGTCTTAGATTTTGGTTCTGGAAAATTAAGAACTGTTAATTATATAACTCGTATGGAAAAGAACCTAACGGCTGTTGATTATAAAGAAATACTTGTTAAGTATGATTATTTAAATGAAAAGCTTATAAATTTGAAATCAAATAATTTTTTTAATAAGATGGATTTTCCAAATCCTTTCCTGAAAGATGCAACAAAATATGATTTATGTTTATTAATTAACACACTTCCAACTATTCCTGTCTTTCTGGAGCGATTATTGATTCTTCAAATTCTACAAGACAAAATTATAAATGGGAAATATTTGCTCTGGTATGCGATGAATGTGACTAATTATGACAAAAGAGCAAGAGAAAAGAATTCTACCTTGGGAGATGGACTATGGATGAAAGGAAGGGATAAAAATAATCATAGAACATTTTATAAATATCACCCTCCAGGATATTTAGTTTTCATACTATATCTGTCAGGATTTAAGTTTATACGGTCTTTTGATGTAAGCAGTGTAGATGCAATGCTTTTTGAAAGGACAGAATATAATTTATTTAAGGATTATATTACTGAAGACTTAATAAAAAAAGAAATTAAATCAGAAATGTTAATTGAAGATGGTATTTTAAAGCCAAAACATGAAATATCGAGTGAAATTAATCCCTATCCCGAAGAATATAATCTTTTTGGATTAATTAAGAAATTTTTGAATAATTTGGAAACTGGAATAAAAAATGCCGAAATATTTAAAAGGTTATCAGCAGGAATTTTTCAATATTTTTTCTCCAGTCAATTAAAGAACATGACTATTGAAGATCCGATTGATGAAGGAAAAGGTTTTGTAGATGTAACATTCCAGACGACAGATTCTCCCGGATTTTTTAAAAGATTGCAAAAGAAGAATATTTACGATACAAAAAGTCCTATAATATTTGTAGAATGTAAAAATATTAAAAAAAAATTGGAAAATAATGAATATAATCAAATGTATTCAAGATTTGGTGAGAAACGCGGCAGTTTTGGAGTTATAATTTGTCGTGATAAAAAAAGCGAAGAGGCCGTCTTTGAAATAACCAAACGACGTACGAGTAAAGGTTATGTGATTGTTTTAGATGATAACGATATTATTAAATTATTAAAATCACGTATTGAAGATGGTGAAAAAGCTGTAGACGATTATTTTGAGAATGAAATGAAAAAATTATTAATGGCATCAGATTAGATAAGATTTATATTACAAATATTTTCACATTAAGGAATAAAAAGTCTATATCTCCTCCTAACGCTATCAATCTTTTTTTATTATCTATTAATTCTCCAATATTTGATTCCTCTTTCAACCTTTAGAACTATTAAATCCTTACTTTCTAAATCTACTAATTTATACTGTAACAACTTTTTATTTACATCTTCAGTCATCTCTAGTCTTCTTGCAAGACATTGAAGATCTTGCCAATCTTCTGAAATAGCATCAATGATGAACTCATCCGTCATTAAGAATAATTCTTTCTTTGTCTGCTCACATATTGATTTCCTTAACTTCTCTGAAACTCCCTTTTCTTCGAATTCTAAATCTAAAATCATATCAAACTGTAATTGTTGATTAATTTTAATGTAGTTCTTAATACGTCTTGAATTTTTTCCAAATAAAGCACCAATCATTAAAATAATTATTATGATCAAAAAAACCATTAAATAATTGATATATATTCCAATATTCTTCACTAAAATTATTGATACAGCTTTTATTGAAATCATAATAAAAGCTAAAAAGAAAATTATTGTTATAATTCTTAATAAATTTCCCAAATTCTTATCGTCAGTCTTGATATGATTTCTGATTGTTTGAATTATTAAAAAAATAGTAAAAAAAAGTATTTGTAAGATAAAGATATTAATTTGATATTCAAAATCCCCAAAAAGATTACCAATATATATTTTAATAAGTATTGTTATGTTTAAAATTAATAGGTAAATCACAGACAAAAATAAGCAAATTATACAAATATAATAATTAAGATTCTCTTGATAGATAAAACTTTTAGTTGGCCCAAATTTTTTATCAGAATTTAATATAGGAAAAAAAGTTCTATTCAAACAAATATAATGAACTCTTGGTGTGAAAATATCAAAATTATATGTACATAAATCTTTCTCTTTATATTTACATTGATTCTCACAATTTATATTCTTAACATTTTTTTCCCAAATAGTCTGAATAAATTCACAGATCTTTTTATCAAGAGATTTTCTGAATTTAAAAAAGAAGTTATCAATTTTGCTTTCAATTCTAAAAATTATTGTAAAAATTGCTAAAAAGGTAGCAATAAGGGCAGTTATTATATAATATAAAATAAAATCTATATTTATTGATAAGACAAAAATACAAAATAAAATTGTATATAAAGCATATAATAGGATGAATCTTTCAATTCGTTTTCTGTTAAATTCATTTAGATCCATTATTTTTATTTAGATTCTTGATTATAATAAATCTAATCCTCTTTGCTTAAATGTATAACTATGCTGCTTAAGATTAAGAAAAGAATTGTGAGACCAACATTTATAATTAAAAAATAAATTGAATAGTTTAGAAATTTAAATTTCTCCTTGGCAATATGAGACAATTGATATATTTGTCTTGAGTATTCTTCCATCAGTTGTTCTTCATTAAGCTCTTTAATTTTTGAGAAATATTCGTTAGAGGAAGAATAACTTGAAACATGCCTAAAATAAAAAAATCCATTTCGCTCTCTTTCCGCTTTCTCTTTTGATTCTCTTGGTTTGAATACAAACATTGTTGTAATTATCCCAATTACAGAAAAACTAATAAAAATTATGAAATTAACTAAATAAGAATAATATAGGCATGGGTTAGAGATTTTCAAGGTTTCTAATTTGGAAAAAATATTTGATAATAAAGAAAAACCTAAAGTAATAGTTACCAG
>JBHLLT010000005.1:0-167570 GCA_048938855.1 Promethearchaeota archaeon | reverse complement strand
GCTTGAACGATACTTGGCAGCATTTGAAATTCAAGATACTCTGCAAATAGATCAACATCTTTGAGTTCGATTTCTTCAGTATCTTTCATAAATTCTGCTAATTTTTTGCTTAATTCATCGAAGGAAATTTTACATCACACATTGATTTATTAAGTTTTTATTGATATTGAAAAAAACGTTATAAAAAATATAAAATTTGTTTATTGAATTTGACAATTATTTAAATAATATAGATGTCAATTTTCATCTATTCAAGTTTTTGAATTTTCTTTTTGGATACAAAGACTATTAATCCAATTGAGAATATAATTGAGGTTATAACAATTTCGATCGTAAAACTTGGAATTATAGGCAAGTAATATTGGGTTAAATCTTTATCTATAACCGTACCATTAGTATATGAAATTATAGACGTGAAATATAAAGTATCTGATCCGCCCTCAATTAGTATAATCTCAACATAATAGATCTTTTCCTCAGGTGCAGTATAATTCAAGTATGGATTATCCTCTAGACTGTAGGCGATACTATGATTAAAAATTTTCTCATTTAACGAGTTATCATCATTTACATAGGATTGAACTGGTCTCGTGTTAAATAGGAAAAGGGTAAAATTCCCAGCTCCAGGATGGGTTACGTTAAGTTCAATATTAACATCAATATCTAAATCAGTTAGGAAAAAAATATAGTTTCCATTTTTCATATTATCAATATATGTGAAAGCCATAGCATTGTTAATTGGAATTATCATGAAAAGCAATAGAAATGATAATGATATCTTTTTATAGTTCATCATGTACTTTACCACACCTATTTCGATAAAAATATATTATATAAAAATTATGAGTTCTAATTAATATTCACTTTAGAAATTTTTTTCAATTATAAATGAAATTTAATATTATTGTCAATAACTAAAACCTATAAATTTCATGGAACAGCTAACTCTCGATAATTTAGACTTCACTAAATTTCACGGCCTAGGTAATGATTATATTATTATTAATGATATTAAATGGAGGATTCCTGAAGGAAAAAAATCAGTCTTAGCTCGTAAATTGTGTGAAATTCATTTTTCTATAGGTGCAGATGGGTTAATATTTGTATGTGAATCTATAGATGCTGATATTAAAATGAGGATATTTAATAATGATGGAACAGAAAGTGAGAGCTGTGGAAATGGGATAAGATGTTTTTCAAAATATATCTATGAGAATAATATTGTGAAAAAAGATCAAATTTACATAGAAACACTTAAGGGAATTATGATAGCTAAGCTTAAGATAATTGACGAAGAGGTTAAAACTGTGGAGATTGATATGGGCCCTCCAATTCTAAAATGTGAAGATATACCTGTTATTTTAGAAAGTGCTGTACATCAATGTGTAAATGAACCTATAGTAGCTCTAGATAAGATTTTTAGGTTTACAGCGGTTTCAATGGGGAATCCACATGCTATCACATTTGTTGAAAAAAACTTAAATGATGATGAATTAAATAGGTATGGAGCTACAATAGAATCAAATGAGCGCTTTCCAAAAAAGACTAATGTTGAATTTGTTCAAGCAATTTCAAAAAAAGAAGCAATTATGAGAGTTTTTGAGAGAGGGGTGGGGATTACAAAATCCTGTGGTACTGGCGCTTGCGCAACTGTTGTCGCAGGTGCCATTCTAGGGATATTTGATGAAAAAGCACCGATAACTATTCATAATGATGGTGGAGATTTAAAGATAACTTATACTGGTAAGACTGTCCTCATGGAAGGCCCAGTCGAAAAAGTTTTTGATGGAATGCTTGAAAAAATTGAAATCTAAAGGTTATTAATCTTATGAATTATAACGCTTGGTTAAAAAATAAAGATTTAGAATATAGAGAGGGAATCTTACATATTGCTAATTTAGATGCTTTGGAAATTGCTGAAAATTACGGTACTCCTATCTATATTACTAATGAACAAATGATTAGAAAGAGATACCAAGAATTAAAGGAAGTTCTAAATTCAGTTTACAGAGATAACCAAATTTACTTTGCGGTAAAATCAAATTCAAATATGGCCATTTTAAAAATTTTAAATTCTGAAGGTTCCAATTATGATTGTTCCTCTGTAGGAGAAATCTATACTTGTTTGAAAACGGGAATTTCTACTGACCAAATCATTTATACTGGAAATATGTTTACCAATAAGGATTTTGAATTTGCTATTGAGAAAGATATATTGATTAATCTAGATAGCTATAGTCAACTGATTAGATTAGCCAAGTTCTATGATAAGCAAGGGAAAAAGAAAAGTGTTATCTCATTTAGGTTTAATCCTGAATTTGGTGCGGGACATCATCCACATACAATAACTGCGGGTAGAAATATAAAATTTGGTATTCTAGAAAACCAAATTGTACAAACATATTCTAAAGCAAAGGATTTAGGGTTTAAAAAGTTCGGTATTCATCAACACATAGGTTCAGGAATTATAGATGCTACCGATTTCGAGAAACCAACAATGAAGTTCTTACAAATAATTGAAACGATAGCAAAATCATTAGGAATTCAATTTGAATTCGTAGATTTTGGTGGGGGTATAGGCATTCCGTATCATCCTGAAGAGAATCCAATTGATTTAAAAAAATATAGCGAAATTGTAATTAATAGATTTAAAGAAATGGTTGAAAGAGGAGATATTGGCAAGCCAATCCTCTTTATTGAGCCAGGACGATACATTTCTGGTGAATCAAGCATTATTTTATCGCAAATTAATACTATAAAAAATAATGGCTTTAAATTATTTGCTGGAATAGATGCCGGATTTAATACATTAATACGCCCTACGCTCTATGGTTCTTATCATCATATTATTGAGTGTAAGATAAATAAAAAAGATAACTTGAATTATGATATTGTTGGGCCAATTTGCGAATCAGGTGATATTCTTGGAAATGAAAGAAAGTTATCGAAATTGCAAGAAGGAGATTATCTTGCAATATTAGATACTGGTGCTTACGGTTATACTATGAGCAGTCCATATAATTCAAGGCCTCGCCCTGCCGAATTCTTAATAAATAATGGAAAAGTATATAAAATCCGTAAAAATGAAACATTTGAAGATTTACTTAGAGATCAGACAATTCCAGATCATTTGAAGTAGTTAACTGAAACATTAAAAATAAAAAATCAGGTCTTCTTATTTAATATTGAGATAAAATTATAAAAAGTGAGACTATTAGGGCTTGGATACCCCTTATTATTCTCGATGAAGTGTTGGCGTTATGAAATCTTAATTTAAGCTTTTAGCTAAAAAGATTAATGATAATACTGATCTGCACTGATAATTTTTATAATTTTATCTTTTACTAATTTACATATTTAATCATATTCACTATTAAAAGGGTTATGATTATTTTGATGACATAAATGTAATTGTTTTAAATTTCTCTCCTTATCATCATAGCCATAAATGTTAAATAATAGAAGTTTATTAGGTTTATATCAAAAATTAAACATTTAAGGTTATTAGGGTGCAAAAGAAATCATGACTAAAATCAATGTAAGTAATATAGATATTGAATGGGAACCAGGAAAAGGCACTTGTACTTTTGAAAAACTTCCGGTGGCTATGATGTGGGTTGATACAACTCTTGCAGGGTTAATGTCTGGTATGCAATTCATGGTCGGACCAAAACGTTTCAATCTAGCTCTACAAAGTGAAGGCCGTAATAGCGTAGATGCTGACTGGGAAGTATTTCAGGATTTTCCAAACTTTAGAGAAGGTTTTAAGGCGATAGCTAATATTGCTGCTGTAGCTGGTTGGGGTCATTGGGAACTTATATCAATTGATGAAAGTAGTAAAAAGTGTTGTTTTCAAGTTAAAGATAGTTGGGAGGGGCGATACCAAAAAGCTCTAGGTGTTTGTTGGGGAAGTGGTATGGTAGCTGGGAAAATGGCGGGATATTGCTCAAGACATTTTAAAACTAATTGTTGGGCAGTACAGACAAAATTTATTGCAGAGGGGGATGAATTTGATGAATTTTCAGTTGAACCTTCAAACATTACTATTGAAGAAGAAATTGAAAAACTATTAACAACCGATGAAGCGACCAAAGCTGACATGGCTGTTGCATTAACAAAACTAACAAATGAAATTAATGAGCGAAAGAAAGTAGAGGACGATTTAAGGGAATCTGAAGAAAAATTTAGATCAATAGCTGAATTTTCCGATGTCTCAATCGCTATTATTCAAGATGATTTATTTAAATTTATTAATCCTAAGTTAATGGAAATAATTGGATATTCTCGCCAAGAAGTAGAAATGTGGAGACCAAAAGAATTATTTGAGAGACTTTTATTTCCAGAGGATTTAAATTTAGTATATGGACTTTTTAAATCTAACCAGATGGGGGGTCTCAATGGCAGTACTCGCTTAGATATCAGAATTATTCCTATGAATGGAGATGTAAGATGGTTAGATATTAATAGTAGTTCAATTATTTATCAAGGTAATTCAGCAGTTTTAATTGTAGGGGTAGATATAACTGAAAAAAAAGAATTTGACAAACTAATTTTTGAAGAGAATGTGAGATTAAAAGAGCTTGATCAAATGCGAAAAAATCTTATCACTAGAATTTCTCATGAATTAAAAACACCTTTAACATCAATATATGGTGTATCTCAAATGTTATTAGAAAAAAAAGATGAATTCGTAAATCATAGTAACTCAGACTTAATTAATATTTTATATGATGGCAGCGTACGCCTTAAAAATTTAATTGAGGATCTTTTAAACACTTCGAGATTAGATACTGGTAAATTAGAATTAATAAAAAAAAAAGAAGATTTAGTGGTAATTATCGAAAGAAGTATTAGAGAAATGAAGTATTTAGCAAAGAGTAGAAACTTAACAATAAAAAGTAAGTTACCAGATAATCTGTATTTTGAAGTAGATGTATTGAGGTTGGAACAGGTTATTATCAATTTATTGTCAAATGCAATCAAAAATACTCCACCAGCAGGTATTATTACGATTCTGCTTAGTGAAACTGAAAAGAATATAGATATTGAAGTTAAAGACACAGGTGTAGGAATAACAGATGACGAGAAGGAAGTTTTATTTAAAAAATTTGGTAAAATTGAACGTTATGGAATGGATTTAAATGTTGACATAGAGGGTGCTGGATTAGGACTCTTCATCGCAAAAGAAATTACCAATTTACATAATGGTGAAATTTTCATAGAATCTGAGGGAAGAAATAAAGGTGCAAAATTTATTATTAGGTTATTTAAAGAGTCCTAAAAAAATTTCAAATGAGAAGTAATTAATTACACTCTGTATAGATATATTATAAACCTAATACTTCATTTGTAGAGTAAATTTTATTTTCTTTTGCATTTACGATAAATTTTATTGCCTTAATAGCTCCATTAGCGAAGCATTCTCTACTATGAGCTTGATGTTTTAATTCAATCCTTTCTCCAGGTCCAGCATATAATATTGTGTGATCTCCTACAATATCTCCTGCTCTAATGGAATGAATTCCAATCTCATTTTTTGCTCCAATTAAGCGTTTATTAGGTCCTTTATATCGCCCAAATTTAGTTATTTTATCAAAATCAGAACCAAGTGTATTACATATTATTTGCCCAATTTTTAATGCAGTACCGCTTGGGACGTCTATTTTTCTATTATGGTGTGCTTCAAAAACCTCAATATCCCAATCATTTAAATATTTAGTTAATATTGATGCCATATTAAAGAGTATATTCACTCCAGTAGCCATATTAGGAGATATGACTGCTGGTGCTTCATTTAACTTTACAAGTTCTTCAAATTTATTTAAGAATTCTTCAGATAGTGCTGTCGTACCGATTACACACCGAATACCATTCTGTGCACATATCAAACAATTTTTTTCAGTTGCCGTTGCTATGGTAAAATCCACTACTACATCCGGGCAAGTTTCATTGATAATTTTTTGTAAATTTTTAACATCGGTTATTCTGATTTTGTTTAGATCATTCACACCTAACAAAAAACCTAATTCGTCATTAATATGAGATATGTCGCAGGCTGCTACAACCTCAATTTCATCATCTTCGAAAGCTAATTTACTTATTATCCTACTTGTATTGCCAGTTGGTCCTAAAATAAGTAATTTAATCAAATTTGCTTGCACCCCTTTCTTCTAAATTAAATCTAATCCTCTTAATACATCCAATATTTTATTTTGATTTGTTTTTAATGGTGGAGTAAGTGGCATTCGCATCCTTATATTCATTAATCCCATTACACTAGCAGCAAATTTTACAGGTCCAGGATTAGTTTCAATAAAGAGAACTTTGAACAAATCATAAAGTTGAAGTTGCATATTTCTTGCTTTCTCCCAGTTATTATTTAACATAGTGTTAGAAAATTCCACCATCATTGAAGGAATAATATTAGAGGCTACACTTATTACACCCTTACCACCTAGAGCCATTATATGGTATGTCATGCTATCATCACCACTTAAAACAATAAAATCATGGGGGGTTGTTTTAATGATATTAGTAATTTGATCAATATTTCCACTTGCACATTTAATCCCTATTATATTATCTCTTGTATTAGCTAATGTAGAAACAGTATCAGGTTCTAAATTTCTTCCGGTCCGACTTGGAACGTTATATAAAATAATTGGAAGAGAAACGGAATCTGCTATGGCAGAAAAATGGTCTATTAAAGAGTGTTGATCTGGTTTATTATAGTAAGGTACCACCACTAATATTCCATCAGCCCCAGCTTTTTCAGCATACTTAGATAAGGATATGGCTTCTTTTGTTGAGTTGCTACCAGTTCCTACTAAAACAAATGGATTCTTACTACTTTTACTTGCTTCGTCGATAGCAATTTCCATAGCTGTGTGATGTTCTTCATGAGACATCGTGGGACTCTCTCCAGTTGTCCCCATTGTTAAAATTTGACAACCGTTATCAATTTGGAATCGAATGAATTCTCGATATTTTATTTCATCCAAATTTAAATCTTCTTTAAACGGTGTGATCATAGCTGTTATCACATTTTTCAATTTATCTATCCTAGGCATCAGGATCCTCCTTATTCTTTTTAATCCATAAATTAAAGAAACTATTAGTAAATTTTGTATATAATACTTTTTAATAGTAGACTAATGTATTGATTTGAATTATACATATAGCATTTATATTTAAAGCAAAAATTTTATTATGAGGTAGTATGAAAATAAATTTATTAGACAAGTTTCAAGGGTGCTTATTAGGCGTAGCCATTGGAGATTCACTGGGTCATCCTTGGGAAGGGAAGCTCCGTACGCATATCTATTCATATTTTGATGATTTCGAAAGATTCGTTCAGCAAAATAAGTCAATTTTTAAGAGTTATACAGATGATACTCAGCTAACATTACATCTTGCTGAAGCACTGATTAAAGGTAATGGATTTAAAGTTGACTATATCATCAGAGAGTTCATAAATTGGTTAGATGATCCTCCAATTGGTCCGGGTTATGGTTGTATCTCTTCTATTCGAAAACTAAGATATGGAGTTCCATGGAAACAAGCCGCTTCAAATTCTGGGGGAAATGGTACAGTTATGAGAATTGCTCCGATTGGATTGTTATACTGTAGAGACGCAAAAGCTCTAAAGACTGCTGCGATAAAATCAAGCATTATTACACACTCTCATTCAGCCGCTTCAGCCGGTGCAGTTGTTATTGCGAGTGCAATCGCTTATTTAATTGAGAAAAATCCCGAAACCGGATTCTCTGTCGATGAGTTTTTTAATGTCATAACTAATTCCATTTTAAATTCTGAGGATGAAATATGGAAGGAATTTATTGAAATATTATCCAAATTGAAATCAAATTTAGATATGCCAATTGATTCAGGTCTAATAAAATTTTCTCAAATTGGAGTTAAGTCTCCATATTTCATTGAAGAATATTTAGGACAAGCATTTGTTCATCCATATGCGATAAGTACTGTCGTATGTTCGCTTTTTATTTTCTTAAAAAAATTATCTTCCTTCAAAGAGTGTATTTTCGAGCTTTCAACTTCAGGAGGAGACAGTGATACAGTAGGAGCAATTGGGGGAAGCTTAGCAGGAGCTTATTTTGGTCTACAAAAGATTCCACCTAATTTAATAAAATTAGTTAAAAATAATAAGAAAATTTCAAACATAGGTGAAGAGCTCTATAGAGTATTTGAAAAAAGATTTCTAAAAAGCAATATCTAGATTCTTTAAGAATCTTCTTAGATTTTTTAAACAAGAATTACAAAATGATGATGGTTTATTATCAGTATCAGTTATGGAATTTGAAAATCGCATAATACAGTATTTATGACAATGAGACAAGCTGAATGTGTGTCCTAACTCATGCGTAGCCTCTTTTAATATCCTCTGTTCGAAAAGAACCTCATCTTCGGGTCTTCGATAAAAAGCTTCTCTAAGTCTTGTAATTGAAATTAATGCACCAACTGGCTGCCATGGTTTATCTTTTTTTGGACTTTCTGCTTGCCCCAGTAAAAAAAAGTATGGGTTTGAGTAGATATCATGATCTATTATTCCAAGAACACGAAAATATTGTTTTTCTTGGATAAGTGAATTGATTTTATCTAATAACTTAGGTGCGTTATATTGACTTCGACTTTTATTATACTCTGAATTTTCTAGCGTAATTATTTCTTGTAGAATATCCACCGAAATTTTAAAATCTTTAAAATTGAGTTCCAAATTAGTTTTTAGCTTTTCTAAAATTGATTGATCTACTTCCCCAATTTTTACAAGTCCAATTTTTTTTTTCATCCTTCTTATGCAAAAAGAGGATTTTATTCATTATAAGGATATCATAGATATTAATTATTAACAAAAAACCTAATTATTAACGGCAAAACTTTTTTAGAATATTATTTTTTTTTTATTTATACTAGCTCATATATAAGATTACTATTTTGATTTTTGATTTATCTTCGAAACTCAAGATTCTTTATAGAAAATCTTTAAAAAAAAAATCCCATTCCTGAAAGGGAGGGTGGTCTAGCTTGGTATGATACTGTAGGACTCTTCTCTACAGCGTGAATCTTGGTTTGGGACCAAGGGGCCGGGGGTTCGAATCCCCCCTCTCCCATTTTTTTCTGTTTTTCCAAGTACAAAAATTATCAAAAACAACTTACTTGTATTATTTTCAGTATAATTTCAATATTTATTTCAAAAAAGTTATTCTCTGATAATTAAGATCCAAATAGTATTAGTAAGTCATAAATTTGCTGATTCTTGAACTTCTATTGATTCTTCGGCTCCTAGATAATTTTCAGCAATTAGATCTTGAATAGAGGAGATAAGCGATAGCATTATAGCGGGATTATTTGAGGTAATTTTATAATACTGATGGAATCTACTAATTAGAGTATAAGTTATTTGCTTTTTAAAGAAATTTAAAATTCCTTGAACATCTCTGTCAAAATCTTTATGTTTTTGGATCCAAACAATAATATATTTGGTATTATTCCTTCTATTAAACTTTACTTTGGTTTTAATAATCATAATTTGATTTACTCTGATTTCAGAAATTCATATGAAGTTTACTTAACTTATTTATAACTAAAAATATTTAAAGAAAAAGAATTTAAATGGTTTAGAACTAAATCAGATTTATTGCAGTTTATTAGTTTTTCGAATTAGGAATAATTAAATCATTGTTATGTCTACTGTTTAATTTTTCATCTATTATTCTTTTTCAAGAAATTATTAAATTCGCTTGTAATTTTTTTTGTTTTTTTATCTTTTATCCAATATCTAATTTTTGGAGATCTAAGAAACGTTTGAATCTTCTCATTCAATTGATTTAATTTTTCTCGATCTTCCTTAGATAATTGAGGAACAGATTCTTCTATTTTTTCTTTAAGCTTCTTTACTTCTTCTTCAATCAGAGGGATTTGTATTTGTTGTTTACCTTGAACTAATGCTTTTCTAATTATATCTTTAATATTTTTTATCCAACCTTGAATCCATGGGTAATTTCCCTTTTTTTTGGGATTTTCTATTATGACATCTTTTCTATCAACAATAATTAACTCATCAGGACATGAATTTTCACATGCTCCACAGTAGAAACACTCATCTTCATTACAAGCAATCTTTCCGTATTTAATTACATCTTCAGCACTTTCAGGTATAAAAAAAGATTCTGTAGGACAAATATTTACACAAGCTTTACATCCTTGTGGATCACACTTATGAAGCATGTTTTTTTTAATAATCACATTTCCTTTAATAGGAGAATCAATTGAGAAACATTGAGTAGGACATTCCTTTTGAATTTTAAAAAAATCTTTTATGTTATTCCTATCTCTCACAGTAAGACAGAGTTGACAGGTTTCATTGTTAGAATCTTCAATGCATTTTTTCATATTAATTTTAAAAAATTTGCCAATTGAAGGAAATTCATTAAGATTAATTTGTTTTTCAGGAGTGATGTTTTCATGAAAAGCGTCATTAGGACAAACTATAGCACAAAGCATACAATAACAGCATTTTTCATGATCTATTAAGATTTTTGGATTAGTTTCATCTAAAGTTCCTTGAGCAATCTCCGGAATTGGACCAAGTTCAATTGCATCAACAGGGCAAACAATTTTACATAAAGAGCATCCAATACATCGTTTTATATCATAGGTAAGTTTTTTATCTACGTTTTGAAATTTCCATTTGAGAATTAATTGTTCTGGAGAGAATTCTAAACTTTTTTCAATAGATTCTTTCTCTTCATCAAGATCTTTATCAATGGGTTGTATTTGTGTAATTATTTTTCCCTTTTCTTGTTTAATAAAAGTATTCTAAATTCATCTAAACATAATATACAAAAAAAATTTACGGTAATAGTTTTAAACCTAATTAGATTAAAATATTTCTAATTGAAACTATGACTGAACTACTTTTTTTCTAAATGTTAAAGCATAAATATAATAATTTCTGTAATAGGTTTGCAATTTTATTAAGAAAACAAATAATAATTCAAACATCTGAAGTAATTAGCATAAATACAGTGTATTGTACACTGAAGGTGATGAATAATAAAAACTATTTTCATTGCAGAAGATGATCGAGATCTTCAAAGATTATATGAGCTCTTATTAAAGATGTCTGGATTTCAAGTGTTAGGTATTGCTAATAATGGGAATGAAGCAATTAAAATGTTTAAGAATTTTCCTGAAAAACCTAATATTGTAATTTTAGATTATAGAATGCCAATAAAAAATGGATTAGATGCTTTGAAAGAAATTCTACAAATTGATCATGATTCGAGAGTTATTTTTGCGAGTGCAGATAAAACTATAAAAGAAGAAGTATATTCCTGTGGGGCAAAAGGGTTCTTGGATAAACCATTCACTCATAGAAGATTAATTAATACCCTCAATCAAATTTTAGGCTAATATGTCTCAAATTAGAAACATCTCTTCTTGAATATGCGAAAAATAATTAATAATTTTAATTTTCAAGAATAATAATCATAACTCTCCTGGTCAAAATTAAATATATAATCAATTGGAATTCCATCAGAACTGAGATCTGGAGGAGCGTAAATTAAAGGTAAATTAGGAAAAAAAGCACCGATCCCATTTTTCGCTAAGATTATAGCAGGATGGTTATTTTCTTTAAATACTTTCTCAGTAATTTTAAGTGTAATTATTTTACATTGCTCTTCGTTGAGAATCCCTAACGAATGAATGTATTCGTGTAATAAAATGTGATATGTATAAGACCATACAATTTCAGATGGTTGTTCTTTTAAAATAATCTTTAAAGGAGTTTTGTTCATTACGATATCTGTACCTGGACTAAAATGCATTCCTCCAATAAAAGCTCCTCTATACATTCCCATTTCGACAAGTCCAAGGCTTAAACCTGCTCTATGCCTCCCATATGTCTTTTTTACATCATTTTTGACTTGCTCGAAAATTTTAGGCATTTTCTTCTTTAAATCCTGCAAATTCATCATTTATTTCCTCGTTTAAGAGTTTAAAACTTCAAAAAAAAAATAATTTAAATGTCAAAAAACCAAAAATCTTCCTCATCTTCCCTTAAAATGCCCATAAGTTTAGACAAATCTTTAAGGAGGTGCCTTATGGAGACTTTATGTTGATCCCTTCTAATAGGCCCCATTTCTGAAAAGAACATATCATCTAATAATTTATCAATATTGATTCTGTCAAAATATTTTATTGGATTATAAAATAGTGTATAGAAAACCTCCTTCTCCAAATTAGGTTGCTCTTTTGTTTCTAGGTCTTTTTCATATTGATCTCTTATAATTTTTTTTAGTTCTAAAATAAAACATTCTTTATTATGTAGAAGAGCATTTCTTTCTCGCTCTAATCCACTTAAATTTTGTTCAATTTCTTTAATTTTTTCACCTATAAACCTAAGTTTCTTATCAGGATGCTTGATTTTTTGATAATCTACTTGAACGCCTGTATCTTTTAATTTTAAACTCTCTCTAGTATCATCAATTTTAGAAACATTATAATTTATATTATAATAATCTGGAGTAATATCAATTCTCAAAGAAAGGCTGCTATTAATACGATATTTAGTATTTCGTGGATCTTCGCCAAAACTTTCAATGATCCCATATTCAGAAAGCATTTTAAGTTGGCTGTGAATTGCTTGTCTTGAAATCTTTTTACCAAATGATGCGGCTAATTCTGAGGCACCTAATGGAACTTTTGCTAATTTCGAAAGAATAATCCTTCTAGTTGGGTTTCCTAATATCTCGAGTAGATTATCCATACTTATAAACATATTTTGTCCTTCCTGCTTTTCTAATTCCATTAGTTTCATCACTTTTTTTGTTTAATTGATTTTTTTTAAATTATTAACGATATAATTCTTCTGAAGGTTCTTTGGCATACATTTCATGAGATATTTTGGCTTTATCCGCCGATTTTAAGACTTTTTCAATAGCTTTGTCAAGTTGAGCTTTTGAGATTTTCACCACTTTAACAGACTCAGCATTCTGAGTATTAATACTTGAATCTGCAACTGCATCTCTAATTGTCAAAAGTGTAGCTTCTTCTGCAATTGCTTGAATGTCAGCCCCAGTATACCCTTCCAAATCTTGCGCCATTTGGTTAATATCTACATCTTCCGCTAAAGGTTTATTTTTGAGATGAATTTTAAATATTTCAATACGAGCATCCTTGTCTGGTAGGGGGATTTCAATATGTCTACCAAATCTCCCTGATCTTAATAACGCAGGATCTAACATATCTGATCTATTTGTTGCGGCCAATAAAATTACATCTTTAAGACCCTCCAATCCATCCATTTCAGTTAATAATTGGGACACGACTTGCTCCGTAACTTGAGAACTAGCAAATCTCCCCCTCATCCCTGCAATAGCATCAATTTCATCAAAAAATATTATACATGGAGATGCTGATCTTGCTTTTCGGAAGGTTTCCCTTACGGCTTTTTCACTCTCCCCTACCCATTTAGATAAAAATTCGGGTCCTTTTACTGAAATAAAATTTACTTCACTTTCATGGGCTAAAGCTTTTGCTAAAAGTGTCTTTCCTGTTCCAGGTGGTCCATAAAGTAATATACCGCTAGGTGGTTTAGAGTGCAAATGACTGTATAATTCTGGATATTTTAAAGGCCATTCTATAACTTCTTGGAGTTGTTGTTTAGCCTCTTTCAATCCTCCAATATCATCCCATGTCTCAGTGGGCTGGCTGATTAATACTTCTCGTAAAGCTGAAGGCTCAATACTAGTTCTAGCAGATTCAAAATTTTCCATTTTAATCTGGAGATCCTTTAGGATTTCAAGAGGTATTGGTTTATCTAAATCTATTTTTGGTAATAATTCTCTTATTGCTAACATAGCAGCCTCTTTTGCCAAGGCTTCAATATCCGCTCCTACAAAACCATGAGTTTTTTCAGCGATAAGACGAAGATTAACATCACTATCTAATGGCATTCCACGCGTATGAATCAATAAAATCTCATATCTTCCATCAGTATCGGGAACCCCAATCTCAATTTCTCTATCAAACCGTCCTGGGCGTCTGAGAGCAGGATCGATATCATTAACTCGATTTGTTGCCCCTATAACAATTACTTCTCCTCTTCCTTCTAAACCATCTAATAGTGAAAGTAGTTGGGCTACCACTCTTCGTTCTACTTCACCAGTAACTTCACCCCTCTTAGGGGCAATTGAATCTAATTCATCTATAAATATTATTGATGGGGCCATTTCTTTAGACTTCTCAAAAACCTTGCGAAGATTTTCTTCACTTTGACCGTAAAATTTACTCATAATTTCTGGTCCACTGATTGTTTCAAAGTATGCATCTGTTTCTCCAGCTACTGCTCTCGCTAACAATGTTTTTCCTGTACCAGGTGGACCATGTAGCAATACTCCTTTAGGTGGATCAATACCAATCCTTTTGAATAATTCAGGGTGTCTTATAGGTAATTCAATCATTTCACGAATCCTTTGAATTTCCTCTTCCAATCCGCCTATATCTTCATATGTCACTTTTCTTCTTTCTAATTCTTCAAGTTCTTTGCTACTTTTTTCGGACATAGTTATTTTTGTGTCTAAATCAATCCGAACCGCATCAGCTTTAGGATGGTAATCAATAACAACAAGATCTATTCTACGACCCATAGCATTGAAGCTTAAAATATCTCCTCGAGTGACAACTCGATTTTCCAAAATTTGTGTCAGTTGTTGAGGTGTTCTTAAAATTATTGATTCTTCATATCCTGCAAATGTTATCCGTTCTGCTAAACTTGCTTCAATTTTGCGAATTTCCACAATATCATCTAATGAGGCTCCAATGTTTCTTCTCAATGAGGAATCTATTCTTGCTGTATTTGTCCCTTTATCCTCTATTTTCCCTGGAAATAAAAGAGCTGCAGTTTTTCGCCCATTCATCTCATGGGCAATTTCAATTACATCACCAGTTCGAAGTTCAAGTTCATCAATTACATCAGGATCTATTCTTATCCGACCTCTTCCAGCATCTCCTTTATATGCATCCTTTATTCTTACTTTTATTCCATTTCCACTATATTCTCGAGTAATCCCACTCATATTTGCTCATCACTCAATTAAATTTATTCTCATATTATTAAATTTTAATTATTATATATATAGTTTCTTTAAGTTAATAATAGCTAATCCATTCTTAACTTCCACTTCATAATTATTAGTAGACGCTTTGAAAGGTAAGGACACTATCTTTTTATATTTTCTACTAGAATTTTCAGCAGTAAATAGTAGTTTAGTTCCTTTTTCAATTATATTTATCCTAACGTCTTCTTTATTAATCCCAGGAATATCAAGTATAATTTCAGAATACTCCTTATAATCATTAATCTCAGTCAGTGGTTCTGCTACTGCTAAAACCTGTTCTTGTTCAGGAATATCTAAGGAAAGTTGTTTAACATCAATTTCTTTTTGAGAGCTACTCTCAAATCGTTTTTTTGAAGTTGGATATTTTGATAAATTTAAATTTTTTATTATATCTCGAATTTTTTTATTGTCAACATTTCCTTCAAACTTAAATTCGGGTTTTTTCATACCTGCTTCAAAATGATATGATATCTTGAATCCCTTCTCCATATTATTTTGGGAATCTAAATTTAGATTATTTTTCGATTCTGGAATAAATAAGAAATCAACATCAACCATATCTGAGTCTATTTTAAAATATTTTTTAATTGCGTCAATAAAATCATCAAATTCATCTGGCATATTTTTCACCTTTTGTGATCAATAAGAGTTTGTCAATCAACAATTTACATATAAAATATACTATTATAGTTATAAAAACTTATTGATTCTGAATAATAAGGATATGGAGCATGAATAATCAATTTTGTTAAGGGTTATAATATTTTTTTAATAAGAAATTCAACTTGCTTTCACTTATTTCAAACAATTGATAGAAAAGATAGTCTATATATTCACTGATAAGATCATTTTTTTTTAGTTTTATCGCTTCAAAAATTCTATTCTTACTCTCATTATAATTCATACCTGAAAAATGAGCTAGAGATCTTAAATTATTATTCAACAGTTTATTATCAATACTATTTGTTATTAGAAATTTAGTAAGAATTTTAATTAGATTTACAATTTCAATTTTCCCTGGAGTTTGAAAATTTTCTAAATTGGGAATTGGTAAAACTTGCTCGAGTTTAGTTTTACTCCGTTTAATTTTAATATTTTTTGCCTTGTATAAAAATTGTACCACTTTAGAGTTTAGGTATGCTAAAATAAATAAATAGTCAATATTTTCTTCTGGAATCTTTGGCCAAAGAAAATAAGTGTCTGATGTAGCATAATATTGCTCATCTGAATATCCAAAAACATTTTCTTCTGATATATATTTGAAGAATATTTTAGGGTGTGAGTCATATAGAGGTTCGAGATCTAATAAGGTTTCAATATTCTTTTGGTTGAACATTCTAATAAAAGAACCTCTTCTTGGGAAATATATATCTTCTGGATTTTCTTTTGCATTAGTTAATATATCTTCTAATTCAAATTTGAATTGTTTTAAATATTTAGAAAGAGTTTGATATTTAGATTCTATGATTATGTTTCTATTTTGGACTTTTTCTGAATTAAATTCGTTTTTATTAAAATATATTAGATATCTACCATTTTTTTCTTTTTGATATCCAAAAGGCTTTATGGATTTACTTTTATATATTCTCTTTATTCTATATTTCTCGATATTATTTAGTTTTATGAATTCACCATTTATATTGATAAAAAAATCATTCTTCCTAATTTTTAAGTCTTTTCCCTCATTTAGAATGAATATTGAATCCTTTATAAGAATTAAACCATTGCGAATTATAAAAAAATCTTTCAACAATGAAATTTTTCCTTGAACTTTACAATATTTCTCAAATTTATCTGTAAATGATTTAACCTCCTCTGAATAGAGAAGATTCCAACTGTGATCTTTTCTTAAATCATGATTTGTTAATGCTGAAGTATATTTCTTGATTTTGTTTGACTCCACGTTATACATTAGATCTCTCAGAATTGTCTCATTAAAAGAGTTTTGATTCAAATTTTTTACTCTAAATAGTTGGATTACTTCAATATTTCTATTTTTTTTTTGAAATTTATCTTGTTCAGTCTTTTTCTGCAGAACAAAGATACAATTATGCTGCCCTTTAGCACCCTCAAACAGTTGTAAATGCGATAAATCTATATATTGTAGTAAAAAACACTCTTCTAATATATGAGGTTTGAGATACTTTATTCCAGTTTTTTTAGATTTAGTAATCCAGTAATTTGTAGTTATAAAGGTTAATAGTCCGCCGGGATTCAACTTTTCTATTCCCATATGAATAAAATAATAAAAAAAATCCATATTTCCTATAAAGTATTTTTTACATAACGAAAACTTTTTAACATAATCTTGAAATACTTCAGAATTGTAATTTTGGCCTAAATATGGGGGATTTCCAATTATGATATCAAATTTTTCATCGAAACCGGCTCCTAAAAAATTTTCAAAGTGGAACTCTACATTCGGATACAAATTTAATAGATTTTCTTTTAGGCTAGTATCTATTTCATAAGCAGTTATATCAGTAAAATTATTTTTTAGGAGAAATTTTAAAAATATACCTTCTCCTACTGAAGGCTCCAAAATCCTTATAGTGTTAGGATTAGTTTTCCAGTCTATTATATACTTTTTAAGGTTATTAACCATAAATTCAGCAATATAACTTGAAGTGAAAATTTGTCCTATTGTCTTATCAGTTTTGGAACTAGAGTTTTTTATTACCATCTAATCTTAATATTTGTTTATAAATCTAAATAGTTGATGGTTGAGTATATATAATAACTCAAAAAAGTGAATTAGCATTAAATGACTTTTGGTATTGAGAGTACAAAATTACTTCCTTTTTCCATTATATCGGTTTATGGTCTTTTTAACAAGCGACAATACCAAACCCATTCCTCTATTTGAAGAGTTCTAATGACTTCAATACCATCACCATTATCAGCGAATTAAATTTTAATAAATTACTCGACTTCAATATCTTCTTTTGAAACAAGAATTTCAATTTTTTTATGTATTCTTTTTGAGAAACTTTAAAATAAATTTAGAATATTTGAAAGAAGCAGTTTTCTACAGGAGTATTAATGGTGGTGATGATGGTGTTCCATTTTGATATTTACAGGTTTTAAATTACCGATTGCCCAACCGGTAACTTCATTAAGAGAGGGATGAATTACCATTGATTTATAAATAGGCATAAAAGAACCTGCTTCTGGACAAGCTCTTTCTACTTTAGGTATATCTATTTCATCCATATCTTCAGGTAAACTACAGGTGAAACCAGAATTCATCAAATAAACAAAAGGTTGTATTAAAAGAGCAGCATGAGGTCCTATAACATGTGCTCCTAATATTTTATAAGATTTATCAACAATTAATTTTACAAAACCATCATCATCTTGCCCCTTTTCGAAGCCCAAAGCAAAACCTTTTGCTATGCTAGAATAATTTTTCATTGCTACATAAATTTCATAACCGTTATCAATAGCTTCTGCTTGAGTCATTCCAACATGTCCTATTTGGGGGTATGTAAAGATAGCCCAGGGTACTGCAGAATAATCAGCAGATCTCTTTTGATCTTCTGGTCTAAATATGTTATTCGTGCAAATTTCTGCCTCATAATTTGCCTTATGACGGAATTGGTATAACCCATTGGCATCACCAATACACCATATATTCGGTTTATTTGTTTCAAGGTATTGATTGGTTTTTATCCAACCTCTTTTATCTGTTTCTACACCACTATTTTCTACTTTTAATAAATCAGCATTAGATTTTCGTCCTGCTGCAATGAGAATTTCCTCTGCTAATATTTCCTTTTCTACTCCGGTCTGCATATTTTTAATCAAGACAGCTTTTTGTTTCTTCTTCCAGTATGTCTTTATTGCCTTTTCATTTACTAAAACTTTCATATGTTTACTAAAATTATTTTCTAAAAAATGACTAATCTCAGGTTCTTCTGTTATAATTAAGCGTGGTAGCATCTCTACCACTGTTACATCAGTTCCCATCGCAGAGAATATATGAGCAAATTCCGCTGCTATTACACCACCTCCAATTATAATGAGGCTTTTCCATGGTTTTTTTGGAAACCTATCACCAAAGAAATTTTCATTAGTGATATAATCCATATCATCTATTCCTTCTATCGGAGGTATGAAAGATCTTGCTCCCGAAGCAATAACAAAACGCTTACCTTTAAAATGCCCCATTTCTTTTCCCTTTTTATCAAGAACTTTCATTTCATATTCTCCTATAAATTCACCTATCCCCTTATACACGTCTAAATTAGAAACGGTGGAAAGCCCTTCTTCAATCAGTTTGCTTTCATCGATTTGGGACCACATTCTTTTAGTAATTAGTTCCCAATCGATATTCTCAATGTTGAATTTTATACCAACTTTATTAGCATGTTGGGATTCTCGGATTAAATCAGCAGGATAAACTAGTACTTTAGAAGGGATGCACCCCCTCGTTAAACATGTACCTCCCATTTTAGTGTTTTCTAAAAGTGCACATTTCATTCCGAATTGAAGGCCCATATTTAGAACAGTTAATCCTACTCCACTCCCAATCACAACTAAGTCATATGTTTCCATAATTTCATTTTCATCTGTATACCTTTTAAAGTTTATAGTAATATTTTAAAGGATAATTTTGAGGGAATAGAACAATTTTATTTTCCATTAACTAAGTATGTATTAAAGAAGATTATATTCTTGGGATTTAAGAAGCAGAAGGAATCATAATTATAAAATTACTTCCTTGTTTATAATCTCCCTCTATTCTATCCTCGACCCAAATTTTTCCTATATATCTATCAATTATTTTCTTTACTAAAGATAAACCTAACCCCATTCCTTTACTTTTTTGTGATTTCTTTGTTCCTCTTTCGAATATGCTTTTCTTACGATAATCAGAAATACCTATTCCATTATCTTTAAATTCCATTTTAACATAACTTTTATCTTCTTTTTGTTCTTTAGTAATATCGATTACGATATCAATTGTGGACTTATTATTATATCTAACGGCATTAATTAAAATATTTTCAAACACATCTAATAAGAGATTATCCGCATAAACATAATTTTTTTTCATGGGCGTGTTAATTTTAATATTAATATTTCTTCTTTGAAAACTTGATTCCAAAAACTCTATGGCACTTTTTAATATATAGTTAGCTTCTATTTTATCCAAAACAATTTCAGATTCATCTAATTCAGTTATTTTTCTTACATTTAATATGAGTTTTTTTGCTCGATTAACTTGTTCGTCTACGATTTCATATAATTCCTTGATAGTGTGAAGCTTTTCAGGGTTATTAAGATAAAGTGAGCTTAATTCAACTGAAGAACAAATATTTTGAAGAATATTGTTAATATCATGAGCGAAAATATCCCTATATAAGTTCGCTTGGTAGTATGCTTTTCGATATTTCTCCTCAGATTCTTGTAATGCCTTTTCAATTTTTTTCTGATCCGTTATATCTATGAACGTTACAAAATTGGCGGACTTCCCTCCATATAATATCGTTTTGGAATACACCTCGATCCACATTAATTCTCCTGATTCTTTAATATAACGAAATTGATATTGATTTACAACATCTTTTTCTCCCTTTTGTTTTTTTATTGCTTGTTCTTCAACAAATTTTCTATCATCAGGATGAACTCTTATCAATTGTTCTTCTAAGGTCCTGTTGATTACCTGTTCAAATGGATAACCCATCATATCAGCAAGTTTTTGATTAGCATACATTGTTTTATTGTCTTGGATAATGAAAATACCCATCAATGATTGATCAGCAAGAGTTTTAAACTTTTCTTCAGATTCCTTTAATTTCTCTTCAGCAATTTTATTTTCAGTTACATCCATAAGAGTAACTACAACTTTTGCCCATGAATTCTCAAATCCAGGCAATATTGAAGTTTTTGCATGTAAATAGATTTTATCTTCTGTGAAGGTTTTGGAAGCAATTTCTGATTCATAAATTGTTTCTCCTTTAATGAAAGAGAGATATTCTTTTTTATTATAATCCAAAACCTCATCAGTAAGGTTATGCTCATTTATTTCTGCTAAGTGATTGGCTTTTGAAATGAACTCCTCTTTATTACTGGCTTTGTATATCTCCAAAGTTTTTTTATTCGCATCAATTACTTTACCCATTGCCATTAACTTTACAACTTCTTTAGGGTTCTCATCAAGAAATTTCTCAAAATCAGTAATTCCTGATAATTTTAATTGATCCACATAACTTTTTACCTCAGAATAATCTTGTTCCATAATTGCAATAGGAGAATTTTCAAATAATTTGCGATATTTCTCCTCTGATTCTTTTAATTCCTTAGAGCTTTCCTTAATTCTTTCTTCTAACTCCTTATTTAGTCTCTCTAATTTGTTTTCTGTTTCTCTACGTTTTTTTTCAGCTTCAATTAGTTTTGTTTGAGTTTCAAAAATTGTAACGACTTTTTTTGATGGTAATCTATAAATATACATTTCAGTCCAACCATACATTCTGTCATCTTGATGTAAAGCTGATGGAGTACGCTTAGGGCTTCCCGTTTTCCAAACCATTCTTAAAATATCTATAAATCCTAACTCATCCACATTTGGAAATACATCAAGAAGATTTTTCCCAATAAGATCATTTCTAGTAAGTTCCCAAAATTTTAATCCTGCAATGTTCATTTCTCTAACTATGAAACTCTCCCCATTATCTTTAGTTTCATATATCGCAACTCCTGTGTTTATATTCTCAAAAAGTTCTTTAAACATTTCTTCATTTTGATAAAGCTCTGACACAATCAATTTTATTTTCACCACTTTTTTAAAAGAATTAGCTTTTCATTTTATTGAAACGAGATTTAAAGATAAAATCTATCCTTTCCTATTTATTTAATTCAAACACATTACTAGTCAAGTATTTATATTTAAATTTATGCGACAAAAATTCTACATGGGATATTCTATTAATGGTTTAGGAAAAAAATAATAAATAAATTAATAGATTAAAGAAAAAAATCTATAAGAAAAAATAAGAAAAAAATTTTTTAAGTCAGAAATGCTGGTAAAATTCGAGCAATAGGTACTGCTAATCCGCCTAAAAGACTTCCAATTGAACTTAATTTTTTAAGGTAATCTTTAATATTTTTTGTTACTTTTACTACCCTTGTTTTTCCTTCTATTATCGTTCCATCTTCAGACAATAAAAATATTTGTATCGTTTGTTCTCCCGTTTCGCGAGGTTCTAATGTTAACCAAGTTGTATCTCCATTTTCTAACATAGTTGACAAAACTCCGACAATATCTCTACTCTCAGATGATATTAAGGGAATAGGAGCATTTGGAATAACAAATTCCCCTACACCTTCTACTTGTACATCTAATTTAAGCTTTGAAGGTTCGAAACCAGGTGCATTCACTTTAACTGTGAATTTCTTTGCTTCAGGATGATTGTTATACAAATATACAAAAATATTTAATTCTGAATTAAGATACACTACTTCTTGAGCTGTAGAGTCAAGATATATAGGATCTTTTGATATCCGTTCAATATTATCTGCTAATTCTAGTTGTAATCTGTCTATTATAGTAAAAAAGCCAGGATTATATTTCTTTATATAGTTAAAAAGTTTATATATATCTTTCATGCTAAAATACCATGCCCCTTCTATATATACACCCTTTTCGATGCTAAAATTAACCGAATCAACATCAATGATTTCTCTTAATTCTTGAATTAATTGATCTTCAGATAGAACTTCTTGAAATTTAAGATAGTAAAGAAATAATAACTTTTCAATAGCAAAAGTTATAGGTAATTCATCCGGTTCAGTTTCTTTTATTTTCTGAACAAAATCAAGATTTAGGATTTTATTTAATTCTGCTAAATATTCATCCCATTTAAGAAATGTTACTGGATCTAAGTGATTTGATAAAATTTCAGCGAAAAAGTTATCTAGGAAAATTTGATGTGTAGTTGGTTTATAGAAATCTTGAAGACCGTTTACATCATGAATATTGAGATTTAAACTACGGATTAAAATTGATAATCCTAATCCTACAAGTGCAAAACCCGCAGCAGCAAATCCTATATCAAGAAGATTGATAACTATCATAATCGCAAATAATACGATGGCAGTAAAACAAATGAGTGAAATAATTTTTAATAAGTTTGTAACCCTTTTCACACTGCTGGAGAGTAAATCAAATCCATCAAGGCTATCAATTGGTCTTCCTCGCTTTCTTTCAAATTTTAATCTCATTTTAAGAGAACTTTCGGTAGAGTTAGCACCTAGCAATAACATACAGGAATTAAATGTATATATGACTAAAATTACCATATAAACAATTTTTAGCGTGAAATCAAGTGCTTGAATAAGGGCAAGAAGTGTAACTATTAAGAGGGCAATAGGTAATATAAAAAGTAAGAGTTTTCCTACTTTAGACATGTAATTAATCATCTTCCCTTGAAATCTTTCTTTTTTGAGAATCTTGTTTAAACGCTTTTCTAATTTTTTTTCCATCTAATTTATCAGCCTTTTAATTTGAATTATTTTTTAAAATAATGTAATTAGAATAATAGAAAAATCTATTTTTAATATTATTCATAAATTCTTTGCGTTGAAATTCATAACATATCATCTCTATTTAATTAATGAGACTTTGATCATTATTTTTTTCAAATATTTCTTAATTTTTTGTCAAACTAATATGTCATATCTATTTCAGAAAGTACAAAAATTCTGAACCTTTTACCTATTAAAGTTAGAATATTAAATAAGTTAACATTGTCAAGCTCAAAAATTACTGTGAAAGAAATTGAAGGAATCTATCAGATTAAAATAGATGTACCCTTCGCAGTTAAATATGTTTGCCTTTATTTGTTTAAGATAAATGGGAAAAATATTCTTATTGATTCTGGTTTAAATATGGGAAACTGGAAGAAAAAGTTTTTCCTTGCTTTTGACAAATTAAATATGTCTATTCAAGATCTTGATTATTGCATTATTACGCATATGCACACAGACCATATAGGATTAATTAAAATACTCAAAAAGAAAAATCCTGAAATAAAAATCTTAATGCATGATATATCTCATGAGATTTTAAAATGGGAAACAAAACATGACAACTTGCATGAGCTAGAACATGAAGCTAAAGTCATGGCTAACCATTTAATGAAATATGGAATTAGTAAAGAACAAGGAGATAGGGTTGTTCAGTTCTATATGTTTTGGCCAAGATTTTTACAATATCAAAAACCTGATTTAATCGTCCATGATGGAGACATTTTATTTGAAAGGCTATATATAATTTGGACCCCCGGACACAGTTTTGGTCATATTTGCATATTTGATAAGGAAAAGAAATATCTATTTTCAGGTGACCACATTTTAAGCCGAATTACTCCTCATATCGGAAATTTCATAATTCCCCCAAATTTAACAGATAGATATAAAGATAAGGAGTTTAATAATATTTTAAAACATTATTTAGCTTCATTGGATAAAATTGACAACTTAAAACCTGGAATAATTTTTCCCGCTCACCAAGAAATTATTTATAATCCACATGAGCGAATTTTACAGATTAAAGAACATCATAAAAAGAGATTAGAAGAAATTTCAGATGTTATTAAGGATAATCCATTAACAGCATATAGAATTTCTCAAATCCATTTTGGAGAAGATTTAGATGAGATGAATTCTTATATGGCGTTAAGTGAAGTTTTAGGTCATCTTTTTTATCTCGAAGCTGATGGAAAAGTAAATAAAATTGAAAAGAATGGCAAATTCCTTTATTATACTTAAATAAATTATGGTACACCATACAAATTCTCAATGGCAACCCATTAAAGATCAGATAATGACTCGATGGGCAAAAGAAGTTGATCCAAAGAATCCACTTCCTGAATATCCTAGACCACAACTTAGACGTGAAGATTGGTTAAGTTTAAACGGACTTTGGGATTATGCTATTCTCCCAAAACAAGAGGAGTTTGCAAAGAATTTTCAAGGAAAAATTCTTGTTCCTTTTCCTGTAGAATCTGCATTATCCGGAGTAGGAAGGAAGTTAAAACCTAACCAAAAATTATGGTATTATCGTAATTTTAAGATTCCAAAATCTTGGTTTGGAAAGAAAATTCTATTACACTTTGGTGCAGTTGATTGGGAAACTGAAATTTGGGTTAATAAGAATGTAGTGGGTACTCATAAAGGAGGATACACACCTTTTAAATTTGAAATTTCAGATTTTCTAACTCAATCAAAAGAAAATGAAATAATTCTGTCTGTATGGGATCCATCTGATAAAGGACGTCAGGAACGTGGTAAGCAATCGCTAAAACCTAGTTTTATTACTTATACTGCAGTTTCGGGTATATGGCAAACAGTGTGGCTGGAACCTGTTTCGGAAACTTATATTGAAAGTCTGAAAATGGTTTCAAATATCGATAATGAGACTTTAAAACTTAGTGTAAATATTAAAGATCAAAAGAGAGATAATCTCATCCATATATGTGTTCTTAATAAAGAAAATCAAATTATAACTGAAAAGAAAACTAAGAAAAAAGATATTATATTAAGCGTTAAATTACCTAATCTTTGGAGTCCAGAATCGCCATATCTTTATAGTATTAAAGTCGAAATTGAAAGAGATAAGACAATTATAGATAATGTAGAAAGCTATTTCGGTATGCGAAAAATTTCACTCAGTAAAACTGAATACGGTATTAAGCATATAGAATTGAATAATAAACCTCTTTTTCAATATGGAACTCTTGATCAGGGATATTGGCCCGATGGATTATATACTGCGCCTACAGATAAGGCATTACGATATGATATAGATATAACAAAAGAACTTGGTTTTAACATGATTCGCAAACATGTTAAAATGGAACCAGTTAGATGGTATTATCATTGTGATAAAAAAGGCATCTTAGTTTGGCAGGATATGCCTAATGGAGGATTTATTGAGATTGTTGAGATACCAAATAATATCAAAGAACGTAAAGAAACTAGGTATGAATCTGATAAGAAAAACTATTTGAATGAGTTAGATTCTATGATAAAAACATTAATAAATTCTCCTTCAATAGTTGCTTGGGTTCCATTTAATGAAGGTTGGGGTCAATTTGATACAGAAGAAGTTGTGAAAAGAATACGTAAACTTGATCCATCACGTCTTATTGATGCAGCAAGTGGATGGTATGATGTTGGTGTAGGAGATATATGTGATCGTCATAGCTATCCAAATCCAATAATGCCCCAAAAAGATAAAATTATTACACGTGCTGCAGTAGTTGGTGAATTTGGGGGACTAGGCCTTAAAATAAAAGATCATATGTGGAGCTTTCAAAAAAGTTTTATATACCGAAATTTTCCAGATAAACTAAAATTAACTAAAAGATATGAAAGATTAGTCGCAAAACTAAAAAAGTTAATCCAAAAGGGATTAAGTGCTGCTGTTTACACTCAGATTACAGATGTTGAACAAGAAATTAATGGTTTACTTACCTATGATCGAGAAATAATTAAAATTGACAAAGAAAAATTACTTGGATTAAATATAAGTTTGTACCATCATTCAAGAGATTATTTAAAAACATAAAAATTATAATCATGGAACAAAAATCATGGAACAAAAATTGTCAGCTAAAGAAATTAAACGTCGAAAAAGTAAATTAATAGCTAGATTGGCTTTAGCAGCTAAAAAAGCAAAGGATGTTGGAGGCAAACCATTCATATTCCATTTTCTTACTACATTAAAATGTAATTGTGATTGTCAATCATGTTTTTGGAAGGATAATTCTGTTAAGAATGAATTGACCTTAGAAGAAATTAAACGAATATATCTAGAAGCTAAGAAAGAAGGTTTTTTGATATCAATTCTGTGGGGCGGTGAGCCTACTATTCGTAAAGATATAACAGAGATTATAAAATTTGCTAAGCATGAGGCTAATTTTGCCATCATAGGTATGGTTACTAATGGATTTCTTATTCCTAAGCGGATTTCGGAGTTTGGAGATGATATTGATCTTATTCTCATGTCTCTTGATTCTCCTGTAAAAGAAGAACATGATAAAATAAGATCATTACCTGGATTATATGATAGAATTATGGATTCTGTTGAGATAATAAAAAGGGATTATCCTCTTATTTCTTTACAATTTAGTTTTTCAATAAGTAAATTTAATATTCATCGTGTTGATGAAATGATAGCTTTAGGTGATAAACTTGAGATTCCCATAGCATTTAATGTAATAAATACTATTCGTCATTATTCTACAGGTGATTTAGATGAAAAGAGGGAATTCTCTGCATCTAATCAAGAAATAAGCGCTGTATTTGAAAGAATTTTAAATGCTAAAAAGAATGGATCTCACATATTAAATTCAGAAATGTATCTAAAGCACTTTATCGGAGGAAAGAAACCATATCGATGCCACGCAAGAAAAGTCTTTATATTTATTAATTCTAATGGTGATATTGAGAATTGCCTTCAGTTAGATAAACCTTTGGCAAATTTGAGAGAAGTGTCAGTCAGTGAAGCCATGAACCTTCCAGAATTTCAAAAATATTTAAAATCTACAGAAAATTGTGATAGTTGTAATTCTCCTACTATGATTGATACTAGTTATGCTTGGGAAGATTGGAGTCTGTTAACAAAGCCAGGAGGTATTTCCTTCGGTTAAAATGTAAGCATAAGAAATAGAATTTGAATAATAAATTTTAATCTTGAATTGCTTCAACTAATTTCGATCTTTCTTCTTTAAAATAATCTAATACTTTTTTGATGCATATATAAGAACTATTTACTCTATTAATATCACACATTGGTGTATAGTTAAAAATTACTAAATGCCTTGCCCCTACTTTAATGTATTCTTCAATTTTTCCAATGACATTATCAGGCGTACCATATACGAAAAAATCTTTACACATATCGACGGGAATTTTCTCATATGCTTCCAATAATGTCTCTTTGTCATATCTTGTTGGGATATAATCTATAGCACCATAAAATTCATCACCTAGTGGATGAGAAAGACCATACTCTTTAAAATACCTATCTGGAGCTGTCAACATTTGATTTTTTATTAGAGGAGCTTCCAGCATTTTCTCACATACTTCTTGTTTTTCATCAATTATCAAACAAAGACCTACTCCTGGGGTTATTTCACCAGGTTTGCGTCCCTCCTTTTTAGCTGATAATTTTATTTTTTCAAGACACTCATTATATTTTTTCACAGGTAAAGCATATGGTAACCAACCATCCCCTAACTTACCTGTCAACTCAAGCATCTTAGGCCCAAAAGCTCCGATCCATATTGGAGGTGGTCTTGTTCCTTTATAAGGTTTCAAAGAAAGAACGGCATCCCTTAGTTTCCAAAATTTACCATCAAAATGAACTTTTTTATCCCTTTTCCATAATAATTTGATAATTTTTATTGCCTCTTCTAATCGGCTTACAGGTTTTTCCCATTTTATCCCATAGGGAATTATATTCTCCCCTTCACCTGCTCCTATTCCAAGAATTACCCTCCCTTTTGAGATATGATCTAGAGTTATAATCATATGAGCAAGTAAAGCAGGATGATGTCGAAAAGTTTCTGTAACAATTGTTCCTAGAAATACTTTTTTTGTATTATTTGCTGCGACTGCCATTGTAGGAAAAACATTATAAAAATCATGGGGTTTTCGTAGAAAAGTAGACATATTTACTAAATCGGGTGTCCAAATTGCATCAGGGAACCAACTCATTATATGATCTGTGTACCATAATGAGTCAAAACCATGTTTCTCATATAGTTTTGTGGTCCTAATACCATTTTCAAAAGGAAAAGTATACGTATTCTCGATACCAATTTTTATTTCATTTATGTCCATTTTTAATTACCGTTGAATTTCTCAAATATCATTTAATAAATGATAAGTAACTTGAAGATAGTTTTATTTATATACTATTTTTTAAAAAAAATAAAGAAAAAGTAAAATAGAAAATAAAGTGGATTCGTCTAAAGAATCTATGATTTGATAACCTCGATTAATTTAGGAAAAATTCTGGTATAATGAACAGCCATACAATGAACGCCAGAGAGTAAACCTTTTGATTTCAGTTCACTGATAAAAGGCTTGAAAAATTCATAATTCAATTGGTCATACAATTGTTTTTGCTCTTTCTTGTCAGAAACGTCTGTTTTTACACGTTTCCATCTTTCAAGAATATCTTTTGGGACATCAACACCAGGAACAAACATATCAAATCCCTTAGCAATTCCATAGCTCTTCATTGGAAATATTCCTAAAAATACTGGCACATTATATTTCTTTATTTCCCTTAAAAACTCTGCAGTCATATCAATGTCGTATACTACTTGTGTTTGAATAAATTCTGCACCTGCTTCCGCTTTTCTGCCAATTTTTAGGATCTCAGCTTCCATAGGATCAGCATTTGGATTAGCTGCTCCACCGACATGCATTTTAGGAGGATGCTCAATTTCATGACCATTAATTGATCCTTTATCAACCATCTCTCGTACTAACTTAATTAATGTAGCCGAATCTAAATCAAATACAGGTTTTGTTTCAGGACAATCTCCTAAAGCTGTATGATCACCAGTAAGAGAGAGAACATTATTTAAACCCAATGCTTGAGCGCCCATAATCTGGCCAGCAAGACCAATTTTATTGCAATCACGAACAGTTAATTGCCATACACATTCGAGACCTGTCTCTGTCTGGATAATATGGGATGCTGCCATGGAATTAATTGTAACAATTGCTAAAGGACTATCTGTCACATTCGCAGCAACGACGTATGGCGCCATTTCTCTGGCTTCTTGAATCGTATGGGAAAGGTCACAGGTTTTTTCAGGTTCTAATTCTCCAGTTAATACAAATTCTCCTTTTGCTATCATTTCACCTAATTTTGAATATATTTTCTTTTCTGCCATTACAGACTACCTCCATACTACTTCTCGTTGGTGACCAGATTCACTCCAATCTACAGGATCCCTTAATTTAGAATATAAGTCTAATCTTCCCAATTCTTTTAATCTATTGAAAATCAACACCCAACCACAATCTCTTTCATAATTACCGACCTCACATTTACCTCTTACCATACCTCCACATGGTCCATTCATAAGTGATTTTGCACAGGTTGTTATAGGACAAATCCCTCCAGTTTCATTTAGTAAACAATCACCGCATCCTCGACATCTCATATAAAAACGTCCAATCCTTTCTGTCATCCCCATGAATTCCGTATTTGTTCCAATAAAAACTGGAATGTGAGGATACTTTCTTTCGAGTACTTTCGTTATACTTGCTACTCCAAGACCACAGCTTAAAGTTAAAATAGCATCGATATCTTGTAATTCGCTATCAATTTTTCTGAAATCTTTCATCATTACCCGATTATCACATACTTCTTCAGGAACGATTATAACATTAATTTGGAATCCTTCTTTCTCTAATTTCTCTGCCATTTCCTTAGCGCCTTCTTCACCACCAGTTTGACACATAGCAGCACAAGAACCACATGAAACAATACCAATTCTTTTGGTGTTCTTTATAGCAGTAAGAACTTCTTCAAATGGCTTTTTTGTTGTAATAATTGTCATTTATTCATTCACATCCTTACTGTAAATTGTAAATTATACTTATAATTATTGAAATTAATCATGATATTTATTATTTTGAATTATTAAATGTAAGGTTTTCGAAAAGGAAAATAATATAAAACAATCATAATCTTTTTCCAAAATTGATAAATGCACATATCTCATTTGTTCCAATGTCTTTAATTTTTATCTAGCATCAATCAAATGAGGAAACGAACAATTTCCGTAAAATTTTTATAATTATTTATATCATACTCTTATCAAAAGAAAGCAATCTAAAAATGAAAGAAGTTGTAAAAAAACTAATGTTTTTCATTTTTCTTTATATCATTTATCAGAATATTTTTTATCTAATTTTTGTACCAGAAATATACTCAAATCACATTTATGTCATATATTTACTGATGGCTTATATGGTTACTCTTGCTGATACATTAATACGCTCCATCCCAGAAGTAAGACACCCTTCAAAAATTTTTGATATTTTATTATTAATGATGATATTATTATCTCCATTCTTCCTAATTGGTGCATTTCTAGAAAATCGATTGCTCATTTCCCAGATTTTTCCTGTTTGGGACAGTGTTTTGGTCAGTTATATAGGATTCATTCTTTACCTTACTGGCAGTTTCCTTATAATAGTGGCGAGAGCTCAGATAGGAAGATTTGGAACTGGAGAATTAATCACTGAAGAGGATCACCAACTTTTTACCCAAGGCGTATATCGGTATATTAGAAATCCTATGTATTCAGGTGCTTTAATTGCTACGATTGGTTTCTGCCTTGTATTTAGATCTATTATAACTCTTATTATTATGCTTGTATACAGTTTCTTAATATATAGGATGCGTATAATTGAAGAAGAAAAAATTCTGTTAAAGAAATTTGGCAGAGAATTTGAAGATTATAAAAAGAACACTAAAAGACTAATTCCCTTTCTTTATTAATCAAAGATAGCTTGAATAAAACTTAAAATAAAACTTACTTATTGCGAATCATAATTACAAGAACTAGTACTACTAAGAACGAGATTACTGAACCGATTATAATAAGAATAACTGGTCCTGCGTAGTCCATAAATAACTCATTAGAAGGTTTCAGTTGATCTTCACAAAAAGGCTAATCATGACTAAAGATTCTAAAGAAAATATTGTCGAAGTTATATCTTTTAGAATGTGTTCAG
Organism: Promethearchaeota archaeon; assembly: GCA_048938855.1. Classification (GTDB taxonomy): domain Archaea; phylum Asgardarchaeota; class Lokiarchaeia; order Sigyniarchaeales; family SOKP01; genus Loki-b32. The sequence goes on along the minus strand of JBHLLT010000005.1, from coordinate 135,651 downwards.
ATGAATTAAGATACGTAATCATCAAATTAGAGAGAAATGAATAATTTACTATTTTAAAATTAAAAAACTTAAAGTTTACTCACATTCATTCAATTATTTAAAATTTACTTCAAAATTAGTAAAGATAGTAGTTTACTTAATAAGCCCTTCACCATTTTCAATCATGGATTTAATTCTCATGGCACATCTTGAGGCTGGAGCTCCATCAATGATATCATGGTTAAAACATAATGTAATGCTTAAAAATTCACGAGTAACCACTTGATTATCAATAACAGCGGGCTTTTTGCCGATTCCTCCAAGGATAATTGCAAAAGTATCGCCTGTTGGGGTCATTCCCCACCCTGTTCCTTTTCCGAACATTCCAACTGCTGTTAATGAGCAGGTGCCAGTAAATTTTTTAACAAAAAATGGATCTCTCTTAAATTTACGCCACATTAATTTTTTAAATATCCATGGCAATTTTTCATAATTTAATTGCCTTTGATCTTGATAAGTCCCCCCTAGCTTGTTAGTTTGAGCAGATCTTATTTCTTGATGAATTTCTTGGATTGTTTTTTTATTTGCGGCTCGTATGATATGACCTATGGGTACTTTTTTTCCTCCAACATCACGTTCAACCATCGTCATAATGTCAACATCATCAAAAATATAGAGATTCTTCTTTCCTTTTCTCCAGGCATGTAAGAATTTATTTTCATCAATTACTTTCGCCATACAATATGCAATATATCCCGTAAATGATAATTTTTCACCAGTTTCTTTTTTCTTCTGCCGAATATAGTCACGGGCAATTGTCACGTCCAATTCTAAGAAACCATATATTGTAGGATGGTTCATAGCATCCTTCATTAAATCCACTATCGCCAAACGTTCTGGAGGAAAAGGGGTTATGAAAAATTTGGGTTTTTTCTTTTTCTTAATCATTCTAAATTAAATTATTCAAGAACTTATATAAAAGATTCTTAATGAGGAGAAACTGATTTTTGTTATCATACGATGATGAGAGTAAGTAAGTGAATTTTACTTCACTTAGTGAAATTCAAAATACTTATGTCTTTAAATACTTTGTATGGTTATTTTAAATTAACTTTAAAAATAAAACCTAATGTAATTAATACATCTGGTGGAAAAAATAAATTAAATTGAAGGTGAAAAATGAAAATGGTAAGTATGTTTGCGAATATGATAATGAAGAAAATGGAAGTCCAAAAGGATTTTGTCTTCGATATGAAGAATGTAGATGAATTTAGAAAAGAATTTGAAAAAATGTTTTTAAAGATGAAGCCTGCTAAAGGTATAACTCTTAAAGAAATTCAAATAGGAAATATTCCCGCAGAAAAATTTTCGTTGAATTCAGAAGACACTAAATCAAGAGTCATGCTATATTTGCACGGGGGGGGATATTTTAGCGGATCCTATATATCTCACAGAAGATTCGTATCAATATTATGTAAAAAGTTAAATCTTAATGCATACAGCATAAATTACCGGCTTGCTCCAGAAGATCCGTATCCCGCTGGCTTAGATGACGCATTTTTTACATATAAATGGTTGTTAGAAGAAAAATCCATTCCGGCAGAAAGGATAATTATCATGGGTGATTCTTCTGGAGGGGGATTGACTCTGGCTTTACTTCATCGAATTGGTACTCAAAATTTACCTCAACCAAAAGCAGCTATATGTTTGTCGCCCTGGACTGACCTAACCTTAACTAGTGAAACTATGATGACGAAAATTGAGGAAGATGTTTTTTTCAATATGGAAAATATGAAAACTAGTGCTAAAGCATATATACACACGGAGTCTCCAGAAAATCCGGAAATCTCACCTATTTTTGCTGATTTCAATGGATTTCCTCCAATATTTCTACAAGTGGGAACAAGAGAAATGTTACTCAATGATTCTTTAATTATTGCAGAAAAAATGAAAAAACAGGGTGTTTCCGTAACTCTTGATGTGTGGGAAGGAATGTTTCATGCATTTCTTATTTTTAGCGCGATTCCAATGATAGGTAAATTGACACCTGAATTCAGAAAAGCCTTGAAGAATGTGAAGAACTTCGTAGATGGCCTTTCAAAAGATTAATATAATTAAATGTAGTAGGGATGCGAAAAATTTTGCTGATTTTGAAAAATTATAATCAAAAAGAAATTTATTTGAATTATGAGAGAAATTTGGAATCATAGAAACGAGTTGAGATTTTATGGAGATTAATTTGATTAAAGAACTTTCTATTATATGGAAAGAGATGGATGAACAAATACCTTTAATGCGTGAAGCGGTGATGAAGGGACTTAAGAAAGATTTCGAAACTTTTGTGCATGATGATGCTCATATACAAAAAGAGTTACTTTTTCTCAATGATGCACTAAAATTTTTACAAAAAAAATGGACAATGGATCTAATATATATCATTAGAATTAAAGGAAAACCATTTTTCAATGATATTCGTCGAGCTTTACCAAATATAAATTCACGCACGTTGGCGACACGATTGAAAGAGTTTGAAGAATACCATGTTGTAACTCGAACAGTAAGTAATACACAACCCATTCGAGTTAATTATGAACTAACCGATTTAGGAAAAGGCGTGTATGAGTTATTAATCCCATTACTAATTTTTTTTGCTCGTGAAAAATATAAAATAGATCAGAAAGATAATAAAATTAGTTGAAATCCTTGAAAAGCAAAATTTAGAATTGAAAATCTAAAATAAGTTGAAAATAAAGAATAGGGTAACAATAAAGGAAAAATTTTTTCGGTTTTCTTCTAATTATAAAATACATTGTTCCACAATTTTTTAAAACTTCCATGGAACTATTGGAAGCTCAATTATAAATACGATTTTTCTCAACATTTTATGGTATTTACATTAAAGGCGGAAAAAAATACCGAGGTAAAATAAAAAAAAATATTAAAAGTGAAAATTGTAATGAAAAAGAAATCAAAAATGACTAAAACACTGATCGCTACGACTTTTTTAATCACTATCTTCGCACTTGTTACAACAGTGAGCGCTTGTGGCTCTAATCACATCTTATTCAAGGCAAGAGGAGATGATTTAGATATCAATGCCACTGATCTTATCGTAGGGAAGATTGAATATGGTAAAGGCGGTGAGCCTCCATCGGTGAAAGCAGTTTTCCATCAAAAAATCTATGATGATTCAGGTAAAAAAGTGTATACTATGCTGGGAATGCTTACAGCTGGATTAATTCTGCAAACCGATTTTTGTTTTTATTGCCCAGTTTTTCAGGTCTGGTTTATTAACGTTTGGTTTGTCATGGGTGAGGGAGTGTTTAAGACTACTGATACCAATTACAATCTATTATTTCGAAGGTCGTTTCTAATCACCATGCCAAATACTGAAAGTGAATACGTGCCGGTACCGATGTTAATGTTTCTGAGCACTACAGCGGAATATTGTGAATATGATCCTTCCGTCATTCCCCCAGGAGCCGAAAACCCGGTTTTAGTTTTACCTGAAGGAGGATGGGCCCTTGCTGCGGTATTATGGGATGTTGGCATCCCAATGGATGTGGGATTTGGATATGGTATATTGCCAGTTGGCCCGGTATCTTATTTCACAAGAGTCATTGGATTATGAGGATTCGAAAAAAAATATTTCTAAAATCTTTTTTTTTTTTTTAAAACAGTTCCTAATCTACATTAATTTAGAATATAAGAAACTGAATAAAGAGGATTAAGAATAATTTCATCTTTTCACTAACACAAATTAGTTCTTAAAAGTAAGAATCTTCCTGAAGATTTTGATTAAAAAACCAAAATAATTCTAAATTTTGAATAAATTAGATTACCAAATTCTTAGGTTATTGGTATAAATAGATGATTTTTATAGGCTTCGTAGACCATAAAATGAGCTTCTTGACTTGAAATATTCATTTCTTGTACAAGGATAACAGCAATTTCTGAAGGATAAAATCCTTCAGACCTCGAACTAAAATCAATCAGAATGTTTTTAAATGATTCATGAGCATTATATTTACTTAATTCTTTTACATTAAGGAAGGATTTTTTATTTAAATTCATGTCAAGCCCTGTTTCAATTGTCTCCTCAAAATCTTTGAAAATTTGGATTTCACCATCAAAATTTTTTAAATCATTAACACGTTTAATTTCATAAGCCCTTAAAACCTGTCCACAATGTACTTTTATTGAATCTCCAAGACTTTTATGTGAAACTAAGCCTAATCTAAGATATTCACCATCCATAAGAGTTATTGTAAATTCATTATACACGATAGTATTATCTCCACCTTCACCCCGAACTCGTAGACCCATCTGTTTAGCAAGTTCATTTTTAAAACTTCCCATTGCAGATATAAAACCAGTAAATAAATTTTCATCCAAACCAATACCCTCCTGAAGGGCAATTTTCGAAAGACATAAACCTGATTCTTTATGTATGGCTAAAATTGTAAGAATACTTGTGACATCTTTAAAGTATTGTGCTTTCTCTAGCTGTTCTTCATTTAAATTTCTTGATTTTTTTATTTTTCGCTTAATTGTCATCCCTCTCGCTACGACTCCAGTAATTATTATCACCAATATTAGAATGATACTAATAATAATGATAATAATTATCTGGAAAGGAAAAGGTCCACCATCAGGGCCTTGAGAGGAACTTTTAATTAAATCTATCGAATTAGAACCAATTTTCCATGTGATATCTCGAACATAAAACGTAATAATTACATTACCATCATTTAATGCGTCCCATGCGCCTTGGTTAATTGTTCCGTTCTCTGTAAAATAGTATCTTTTAACACTATTATTTATAGTATACCACATGGAATAAATATAAGTTTCATTGACAATTATGTTAAATTCAGGTGCATTGGAGCCATATATACTCGAAGTTGGAGTATTAATTATAATACTGGGGGAATCATGGTCAACTATAGGAAGATTATCGATTGAATTTGCTCCACCAAGAATATTAAATGGGGTATCACCAATGTGATTGTTATCTAAATCTGAACCGGTGTAATTATCCCAATAATTCCCGATCATTGTATTATTCCAAAAATTTGCCGTTCCATTATCAAAAACGTGAACTCCATTTGAGATAAAGGAATTTTTATAGAACAAATTATTATCATTCAAAGGCGTGTAAAGTTCTATTCCAATACCAATATTATCTTTAATAATATTATCGCTAAACTCATTGTCGTCGGAATTTGTGTAGATTCTTATACCATAACTAGCTGTATTATTTATAAAATTACCAATTATATCGCCATCATTACAGGCACTCATACTAATTGCTATAGAACCACCAGATATCGTATTGCTCATTAATTCACTTTGCTGAGCTATTAATATGTACATTCCAGTAGAGATATCAAATATTTTATTATTCGATATTGAGTTTCCATCAGAGGTAATCAAGTATATTCCATAATTATCAAGATTTTCCATTAAATTTCTTGAGATATTATTCTGATTACAACCACTATTTAATCTTATACCATAATCTTGCTGATTTGTTATAAGATTTTTAAGTGTATTATTATAAATCAAGTTTCCTTCACAAGAGTTTTCAAGATTTATCCCGTAAACATTGTTATCATATACATGATTTTCTAGGATTTCATTATCATTGCAAAGATTTTCAAGATAAATTCCAGCATCTCCAAAAATTGCACCATTATTTTTTACAGTATTTTCAACTATTTTATTATTAAGGCAATTTGAGTATAAATATAATCCAAATTTACCATTATTAATTAATTGATTTCTCGAAATCGTAATGTTAACGCAATTTTCGGCATAAATTCCTGATTCGATGTTGTTTAATAATGAATTATTAACTAAGGTTCCTTTATTCGTATTTTCTAATCTAATTCCATTGGTGGCTTCAAATATTGTAACATTTCTAATTGTAAAATAAACATTAACGGAATTTTCAATAAAAATGCCGCTCCCAGTTGGAGAATCACTCGCATTAATTATCATGTTTTCGATTAAATAAGGGTCACCCCAAGTACCTGAACCAGAACACCAATCGTAATTACTCGCAACAGTCCAATTTAAATCAGTAAAGTGGATAAATGTAAAATTATTCCAAGACCCTGCTTGCTTTAAATTTAATCTTCTAATTCCTATTTCCCCTTGAGTAGGTTCATTACAATTTTTAATATTAATTTGAGTGGAAATTGAAAAGACTACAAAAAATAACAACAAAAAAGCAATAACATTTTTCAATTTTATTTTCATTATAGCTACCCCTTTTTTCCCTTATAGCAGATTAAACATTCTATAAAAAACATAAAATTCATAAATATAGCTTTTTGTGTTTTTCAAAATTTTCCTTTCAACAAAAGAAGAGAATATGGATGAATTTTTTTCAATTTTCTTTGAAGATGGAATGAATAGGTAAATACAGAATCTAATTTCGATGAAAACTTGAATTTAATTAAGAAATTATTGATTAAGTTTACCAACCTTTAAGGTAATTAATAAAATATAGGTTAAGCATTTAATTACAATAAAAAATTGATTTAAGCATTATGGAAGGTAAATATATTAGCCTAATAACATACAAAAAGAATGGAGATCCCATAGCTACGCCGGTATGGTTCGTAGAAAATGATAATAAAATATATGTTGTGACATTACAAGGAAGATACAAATTCAAACGTATTACTAATAATCCAAATGTCAAAATTGTTCCTTCTAGCATGCGAGGTAAACCTAAGAGCGAATACATTAATGGAATGGCTCGCATTCTCTCAGATAATGATTCTAAACCTATCATTGTATTATTTAAGAAAAAATATCGCACGTTTAAACTGATGTTTAAAGAAGGTCGGGAAGGGGAAAAGAAATCGATTTTCATTGAAATTACATTAAAATAGAGAGAATGCTTATAAATTGCATCAGTTGTATTAAATAACTCATATTTTTTTGGAATATCGTAATAGATAATCATTTTCCATGCTTTCGGTAATTATTAGAAAACTCAATACAGGAAACAACAATTAAAGATATACATAGGGTCAACAGGAATAAAATATACATATGATCCAAGACCCCAGTTAAAAGAAGTGGTAAAAACCAAATTGCCCAGGTTAAAATTAAAAAAACACTGGTTTTTAGCAGATATATTATAGATCTATCTTTGGGCTCATTTTGGTCTTTAATGGCCTTCTTTTTGGCTAATGGAATGAGTATCATTAGCATAACTACTATTAAAGGATACATTATTATAAACGTCAGCCAATCTACCTTAGCAATGAAATTGAATCGTTCTAGAATGAGAATTACGATACCTAATAATATTGGAATACTAAAGTTAATTATAAGTCTCCATTTTTTTTCTTTTCCAAGAGTTAAGCCACTTTTTATTAATAAAACAAACTCTCCTTTGTTGCTAAATGAAAATGAAAGAAATGCAATTAGAAAAATGCTAAGTACACTAATTAACAAGAAAAAATTATGAAAGGCATAAAAGGGTAAGAGAGGTAATTGTAAAATAGGAATGTTATCAAAAAATGGCCACCATTCTCCAGAATGATTCCAGTAGATCATCGAGAAGCTTAAAAAAGACCAAATTGTACCCAAGGAAAGAAATATTTGCATACGGAGTCCTTTAGATGAATCAATATTCGCTTTAAGCTTTCTTTCTTGGTTAGGCTTACCAATTTTATGGACCAATTTCTTAATAATTAGAAATATTGTGTATATACTAATAATTATATCAAGAAGAATTGTCGCAAATAAAAGTAGGATATCAGTTGGCAAAAATCGTATCAAAATTGAATAATTTTGATATTCATTTAATGCTTTATCTACAAGATCCTGAGAAAATAAATCACAAATTCGATAAGAATGCCAACCTTTAGCTAATTCTTCTTCAAGATTTAATATTACAACTTCTCCAAATTGGTGAAAATAATACAGATAAATAATGCCGTTTTCAACGTCAAAAATGTTCGAATATAAAGTATTTACAAGTGGTCCTTCAAAATGAGCTGCATCTAAAACATTTATGATATATTCTATCGAGATAGGACTACTTGCGTTAATATCTTTAAGTTTTTGTTCCGCAGCATTATATCTTCTAATTGCATCTGAACTTGGATTACCTCGTGAAGTATCATTAAAATAATAATTAGAAGCTAATTGAAAAGTTTCATTATTACGGAAAAAATCGATTTCACCATCCACCCCTATGTTAATCACTACAGATTCCCCCGTGATATCAAGATACATTGATTGAATGCTTCCCTCTTGTTGATAAACTCCATGTGCTGCTTTATAATCAATAACTTCTGTAACTGTTTCACAACTGAATAGTTCCGGGACTAAATTCTGCGGTCTCTCGCTATGAAGATTTGGCGTTGTATAAGGTACAGAGGTTAAATCAAATGCTAATCCCTTTTCATTCATCCCTCCTTGAAACCAACTTAATCCACTTACATTAGTATAGCCAAGTATAGCAGCTCCATACATTATTGTTGAGCCATCATACCATATTGAGCCATTCGGTACAAAAGTTATAACGGTGTTAGAAATCTGGGGAATAGCGTGATCTTCATTATTACCAAAATAAACTCCATAATCGTTTCTAATTTTAAAGTTTAAACATGAAGCGCTCGTAGTTATACTCAATCGAGTATTTAAGAAATTTAATAAAAAGAAACTAATAAAAACAAAAAATATCACATAACTTTTTTTCATATGAATTTTCACGCTTTATATATAAGAAAATTGTCGATTTCAAACATTCAATAACCAACAATGTTATATTTCCACATACAAATTTTTTATTATTTAAAAAATCAGTAAAATTATATTTAAGAGATATGTAGTCCAGTTTTTCGGTGATTTTTGATATACCGATATATCTTTATGACATTTATCTTTTACCCCATATTAACATCTTTTATTTTTCCTCTTGATAAAACAAAACTAAAGAAAGTATGTAGATTAACTCCTAATTTTTTGTTATCATGTATGCTGGGAAGTTTATTCCACATTCTTTTAGATTTCCTAATGCATCCATACAATCCTATCTTTTGGCCATTCATAAATCCTTATGATATTGTTGGGCTATTAGTCCTAGCCTTTGCAGTAAATGGAGATCTAGAATTAGGTTTTCTATATGCGAGAATTCTGAACTATGTAATTATGGGAGGTTTAATGATTTTAATCATAGTTAAGAATAGAAAAAATCTTTGGGAGAAGATTTTGGTAGTATATACTTATTAATTATTAATATAAAAAATTATAATGGAAAGACTTTCTCAGCTTCTTTCTCGTCAAATTCTAACTCGCGTAAACGCATCCGAATCTCACGAGGAGTAAAGGAAGCTTTTAATACTTCTAATACATTATCATGAAGAGCTTTTAAATTATCAAATGCAGCTTGATAGTAGAAATCCTTCTCGCGAAAATTAAGATTTACAATATCAGATAACCCTGCTAAGGATTCGCGAATCTTTTTATAATAGCTCATCATATCATCCAATTTTTCTTCCATATTTATTTGACCCATCTTGTTCCCTCAATTATTTTATTGTTTTACAATTTATGATAATAAAATTTGATATATAAATGTGTCGCTTTTCGATCATTGAGTAGCAGTAGAACGATCATCCTTTTACATAATAACGCCAAAATTAATGAATCTTATCACCTATTTTTTCGGAATTAAAATTTTCTTATTCAAAATAATATTCATTTTTTATAACGGAAAACGGCGATCGTGATCAAATCTGTTAATAATTAAAAGTGGAATGTCGATTGTTGATCGTTTTTTTGTCGTCATATGACTGAAGGGTGACATTGCCCATCATAATTTGCTTTTTTCGGTCAAAAGAATTCCGGTTTTGTTTCCGTATATCTAGATCAAATTTAAAGCAAATTTATTCTTGCCCACAAAGATCCCCTTAGATTAAATGATCATTTTTCTGTCATTTTGTAGAAATTAAAAAGATGAGAATTTTTATTTTGCCAGAATTCGCGAAAAAAAATCATTTTTTTGACCGAAAACATTTATATATATGAGTGAGAATATAGTAAATAGTCAAAAAATATTAAAAAATAAAATTATAAAATCAAAAAAATGGGATGTGAGTAAGAAAAATGTCAAAATTGAATCAAGTATCTAAGTTGGAGGAGAAGGTTGAACAGCTCACAGAGGCCCAAAGGGCTGAAATTTACGAGTATGCTAGGCGAGTGAGTCGCGAAACTATTGAGGAGGTTTGTCCCGCACTTTTGCGATTGGCATTAGAATCCGAGAAGGGTAAGCTGAAAAATCAATTAGGGATGGTAATTTTCCACCTTCAGAAGAATGAACGTATTAATACTGTAATTGGTCTTCAAAAACTTCTTGATGCGGCCTTAATAGTCAATCCTGAGGAGATGTTTAAGATTCTTGAGAGTGCTGATGAAAGCGCTAAGAGGTTAGCTAGAAAAATCAAAAGTATATTGTAGAAATTTTTTTCAATTCTTCTTTAATTTTATATTTGGAATGTTGAATTCCTTTATCGAAGTTTTTAGATCTCCAAAAATTTTCTTATAAGGGACATAAAACTTATTTTATAAATGGACTTAGGTTTTTTAATAGTTAATTTGTTTGTTTACAAAATTGAGAAATTTGATTTAATAAAAGAAGGCAAAATCGATTATAATAATAGCAACACCAGATCCAAGTGCAATTAAAACAGTATACCAACTAGCTGAGGAAATTTTAGTATGTGAGAAACGATCTAGTAAATGAAAAACGTGTTTATAACTAGTTGTAATAAAAATTAATAGGAATAAAGCTGATATGAGTGCAATTAATCTACCAGTTATATTGATTGGGTCAAGAGCTAAGACATATACTAACGAAAAGGCAAAATAAAATACAAAACCGATTGATGTTAACCCGATTCTCCAGATTGAGTCATGAGGAGAGATATTTTCTAATGGCAATAGAAGGAGTATTAATATGCAACCAAGAGTTATGAATAAAACTCCAATAATTCCAAGTATAATAGGTGATATCCCTCCGAATATGATTACTTTTCCCCAATCACTTGTTATTGATATATCAGAAATATTCATTATAATAGAAACACCCTCACTGAAATAAGCAATACCAACCCACATCAATAAAGGTAAAAGTTTCGGATTACGTTTACGCCATAATACGAGAATAATTGTTGTTGCACATCCGAGATTGAAAAGTGGTCCCATACTCCCTATAAATGGCATTATATCTGTGGGTAAAGAGCTATTATTGTAATAGGATAAAGAGAAAGGATGCACGAATATTCTTATATCAGATGCTCCAGCTAAAGAGAGTGCAATAGCATGCCCTATCTCGTGAATGGTAAGTCCTAAACAATAACTGGACATAAAGGATCCTAACACTAATAATATAGATTTTAGAATTGACAGCTCATACTTTTTTGAAGATGCTATCATAACAAATACTTCTATTTTTATAATTCACTCATTATGTTTCAATATCGAAATGAAATATATTAAACCGATTTTATTGGTTATTAGATTAATATTTTTGATACTATATAAAAAAACAATAGACCAATATTTTGGCTCCGATAAAAGAGAGAAAAATCTCTACGTCAAATTTACAATACTTATTTATGGGTGATATAAAAGCTAGTAAAGAAAAAATAAAGGAAATTTTAGAAGTTAGCAAAGAAGATGAGGTTAAATCGTTTTTCTTTCTTATAATTATAAATAAGTTGACAGATAAGGTATAAATTTATCTAAGGTTATTTTAGCTCCTATTTTTGATGGGATATCAACTGCTTTCTTTACCTCGTCGTAAGAATAACCTTTATTATATAAGTTTTCTATGGCAGGAGAGAATACTTCTTTATAATATTTATCGCCAATTTTATTTATAATTTTATCAAATTCTTTCGTCGTAATCCATTTCTCTTGTTTTCTATGGACTACTGATACACCTTTTTCTTTTCCTTTTTGTTCTAATTTGTATTTTTGAGTTTCCTTTCCTAATCGTGCTTGATATCCAACAATTGCTATCACAATACCATGAATTTTTGCTTCTTCTTCATTATATCCAGCTTTAACCCAGTCAATTCGATGATATTCTGAGATTATATCCCATTTACCTATTTTAATTGATTTTAGCTCTTCTAATTCTTTTGAGTTAAATCCTTTTACTGACATTTAGTTTGGTAATAATATTTATTATTTTTAAAAATAAATAAGTAAATTACGATTTTATTTTTTATAGTTTAGTGCTTAATTATCATATTAAAAGTTTAAGTTTCTTGACACTGTTTAAGTTTCTCATACGAAGAGATGTGTAAAATTTTCAAAAAAATACCCGAGTGAAGTTAGGAGCTAACACTATGCTTAGATAGTAGAAAATTCGTCATGGAACACCCTAAAATTGAAGATCATCTAGAGAGTACGGATAAGGATATTTATGAAGTAGCAAAAAAGGTTAAATTAATATTAAAAATCAAAAAAAAAAGTAAGATAGCGAAATTCATTTGGCTTATTTGGCTAAGTTTAGTTTACTTTTTTAAATCATCTATAACTTCTTGAACTTGATCTAATGTTGCGATTGCCTTTATATCAAATTTAGTAAATGGAACATATTTTTGTAATGCCTTACCAAGCTCTACCTCTGAAGCATCCATGATGCTATAACCCTTTGTTTCACCTACGAATGCTCCCCAATCTTTTGTTATCCCTTCTTGCATATCTTTCCTTACTAAAGCTAATAACCCATTCCAGCCTATACCTCTTTCTTTTCTATCGATTGGAATTTTAGTCCAATCTACTTCCCATAGAATTAAATATATACCCATTAATTATCACCTTCTTAAATAATTTTGATTTAAAATTCTTTTAATTTTGGACATTCATGTACATATTATTGTACCAAGATTTTAATTATTTCACTTTATTTAAAAATTCTTCTTTATATGAAGCAATATCATTTTCCCCTATAAACGATAAGACTGATTATATCAATTGTTTTTTTAAACTTATGAGATTTAGATATTCACTAAGAGATTTAACGCACCATACATATCCCGATATTAAAGATTTAACACTAAAAGTTGAAGGACTAGGGTTTGAATCGATTCACATTACTGATCATTTTTTTAGAGCAGGAGTTCTTTCTCTAATGGATAATATAATTCTTTTTAAATTTTAACTCACAAATTTAGTGAAATTACCAAATATAGTATTTAACAAAAAAAAAAATTAAATAGTTTTAAGAATGCTTTCTACATTTCTACTCCATATCCACATTTGAAGTAAGTCCGTTCTCTCACCCATCCACTGTGATCATAGAATTCTGAAGCAAAAAGTGTTGGAGCACCCCAAAAACCATAATCAATATATATTGGAATAAACACAGTTCCATATCCTAGAAATGCTACATTGAAATTTGTAGAATTAAGTCCTTTTAAAGCTGTTCTCTCTATTTCTATTTCAAAAATGCGATGCAAATTTGGAGAATTTATTGAAGATTGGAATCCATATTCCACTCTAGAAATTGTATGATTTAAGGTTGTATTGTATTCATGACCCCCTAAATTAAGAGTAGAATTGATATGTTCCGCTTGTGGAATATAACATAACAATTCATGTCCTGGATTTGTAGCGAAGGCATTCCAATGGATATCACTTGTAAATTCGCTAAGAGAATTGTCAGTATCAATCCAAACAGCAAGAAATTCACCAGTAGTGTCGGAAGTAATATCACTTGCAAAATCTATTAGAATATATAGTGAATCGGTAGTTAAATGGACATAAAAGAAATTATGTGTCGCTAAATTATCATCATCAGTTAGCAAATACTCTATGAATTGCCAATCTGAGTATTGCCATCCTTCAGCAGCATTAAAATTGCCGTCAACAACGGCATTAAACGTTCTTCCTTCCCCTAATCTAGGAAAATAATAACCTATAAAACCACCAGACACTCCTCCTGCAATAAAAATAGCCATAATTATAACTATCAGACTTTTTCTATCAATCGGCATAAATCTCAACCAAATTTTAAATTTTTTTTGAAAAAAAGTATTTCGTTATAAGATCCAAATCTTATATATATTTTTTTTCATAACCTATATCAAAATTTCACTCAATTTGTTAATATTAGCTTGTATACCTTTATGAGATGCTTTTTATGATTCTTAGAACGTAAAGTTGGAATCATGTTCTTTTAAAGTATCTGTAAGAACCAAACATAATTTCTTTAAAATTACAGTATTTACTTTATCAATAGTATCGTTTGGGGTGTGCATATACTCATATGCTTGAACCTCACCAATTCCATATCCTTGAAATCCCTTATCTCCTAAAAAACCACCATCAGAATGAGTGCCTAATACTCTACTTGTAAAATAATGTCTGATAGGAAGTCTTCTATTATTATTCAATAACAAATGGTCAATATCTTGGAGATGACTTCCTTCATTATCTCCTGGAAAAAGAAATACAAAATTGGCGATAGATTCAAAATTAAATATTACTGATTTTTCAGGATCAAAATTATTTAATTTATTATAGAAATGCCTAATACCAATTGTTCCGCATTCTTCAGCACCACTAAAAAGAAACCACATGTCGTAATTCTTTAATCTATTTTCAGGGTTATTATAATAATTTAGAAGTTCTAAATTGCATGCTATACCTGATGCGTTATCAACTGCACCCATAGAACTATTTTCAGTTTTATTTAGAACTAGTATTACAGAAGCAAATATATTTAATGTTAACGGAATCAGCCCTGTAATTAAAAATATCAGCTCTAAACCTAGAAATTGAAAGTTTCTAAGTACAATAAAAAAAGGTAGAACAACTGATGAGGCAATCCATAACTTGATTACTCTTATCCGGATTCTGATAGTGAATCTTTGTCCCTTGGAATCCAAATGACTCATAAATAAGGCAACTCTATTAGGATTCTCAGCTTTATTTGAATTAGATTTAATCTTAGTAAGTAGGTTTTGAGATTTCAATTTTGAATAAATTTTAATTTTTTCAGGATTTCTAGTCAAGGCAAATGACACTATAACTATACTCAGTAATACAAAAATCAAAACTAAAGATAAAATCATAGAAATATTCAAAAATATTAATAGTAATATAAAAATTAATGATCCTGATGAAAATGCTATTTTAGGATACAATCGCGAATAAAAAGAGCTAAATGTAAAACGTTGGATTTCGTAATCCAAATTTAAATTCTCTACTTCCCTTTTTACTTTATTGAAAGCTTCAAGTTCAAATCTTGTTCCTGATAATCGAGGAAAAGCAAATTGTTTAAGATTTTTTTTAATTCTGGCTACTCTGATCATTAGTATCTTTAGAAGAGATTAAATTTCTATAAAATTAGAAAAACCTCTTTCAAAATATTATTTATGATTATTTTTTTAATTAAATTCAACAATTAAAAGTTTTCTAGGTTTCCAATTCCAAATATTAAGACAATTTTTGAAGATGAAGGGTTAATTTTAGTCTTTTTAAAGATTATTAAGAGGAAATGTAATATTCTAATACTTTCAAGGCGAACCTACTTGAAACCGTTGCAGGACCTCCACCCATTTCAATTCCAACTTCAATTGCTTCTAAAACTTGTCCTTCAGAGGCCCCAGATCTTAAAGCTTCTTTAATATGCCATTCCATACATGATTCACAATTTAATACAATCGAAATACCTACTGCTATTAACTCTTTATAAACTTTTTTTAGAATTCTATCCGAGTATGTTTGTCTTTCCATATTTAAAAAAGCACTGTAAACTTTTGAGTTGAATTCTTTTAATTTTTTATCACTTTCATTCCTATCTTTAATAATTTTTTCAATTTTGTTTCTATCTTCTATATTCAAAGCAACCACTTTTATATTTAGTATATAGATTGGAATATGTTTTTTTCAATAAATAGATGTAATTCTTGAACTTCTCTAGAACTTTTTTTATGAAACTATAACTTCAACTCCCATTGCTCTTCTGTTAAGTTTTGGCCCCAAATCGTGTGAGATTTAGATTGAACTAATTGAAAACCATTTTTTTTATATAACCTACGAGCGTTTAATAGATCACTAAATGTCCCTAATATTATTTTTTGATAACCCCGATTTTTACAAAAATTGAGTGCTTCATCCATGAGTTTTGTTCCGATTCCCTTATTCCGCATATGAGGTTCAACTAGAAGCCATCGTAATTGTGCAGTTGTATCATCATTTTTGACAATAGCGATTGAACCAATAATCTCAGTTCCTTTCTCAACAATCCATAATCTTTCGGTGTTTCTATTGTAATTTTCAATAAATTCTGCCATATATTTAGCCACATAAGCTTCAAAAGTCTCATCAAGTTGATACTCCATGGCATAAATCACTCCATGCCTAAAGATAATATATCCTATATCCCCTGGCCTGTGTGAGCGGATATTATAAAATCCTGATTTAGGATGTTCAGGGTTTAAAATTCGCTCAATATTACTCATCGCAGTTACAAGTTGATTTTGTTCATTGTTTGGTATGTTGGTAAGTAAATCCTTAATTTGCTCATCTGCTTTATCCTGAAGTTCCGATATTACTTTTTTTCCCTCAGTCGTTAAAGAAAGCAACTGCTTACGCATATCTTGATTTGATTGTTTCTTATGAATCAGTTTATTTCTCTCAAAACTACTTAAAATTCTACTTAGATATGCTGGATCCAATTGAAGCATTCTAACAAGTTCACTAGCAGTAGTTGAGGATAAGCGATTTAGCTCAAACATTATTCTTACTTCGGTTAAAGAATATTCACTTTTTAGGAGTGTTCTTTCCAGCAAACCAAGTAAATTAGTGTAAAAACGGTTAAAGCTACGTATTTTTCTAATTTTCTCCAATTCTGCTATCATAGTTTTTCAAATTATATTATGATTTTATATATTTAAATCTTGACAAAGTCTACTAAATACTTGATAATATCAAGCAATTTTTAAATATTACAATATCTTTAAAAAATTGGCTTTTAAAAATGTTCTTTTAGATCTATAATCATGATTATTGATCACTGTGATAAGACAATCAGCATTAAAATTGTGTATTTTGGTCCAGCACTATCAGGAAAGACTACTACTATAAAAGCTTTGTTTTCCCACTTTGGAAAGGGAGAAGCACTCCAAAGTATTGAATCTACAGTAAATAGGACGTTATTTTTTGATTATGGTACTGTTACATTCCAAAATGAGGAATGGAAATTAAAACTACACATCTATACTACAACTGGACAAGATTTTTATTTTGTTACCAGACCAATAACCCTAAGAGCTGTTGATGGTATCATTTTTATAGCTGATTCTCAAGAGGAAGTATATGAGCGCAATTTAGCATCGTGGCAAGAACTTATCTCTTATTTCCGTGAATCACTCAAAGAAATACCAATAATTCTTGCATTTAACAAACAAGATTTACCAGACAAATTTAATCCAAGAAATTTCTTAGATGAAATAAAGTATGATAAATTTAGGGTTTTAGAGTGGAAATTTACAATTGCGCTTAGTGGAGAGGGGGTTTTAGATTGTTTTGAGGACATCCTAAGATTAATTTTAGGGAAATATTATAAGCACAAGTTAGTTTCAGCTGTTAATTGGTTTAACTAGAATTTAAATAAACTGTATTTTTTAAAAACATTACTATTTTCTCGATTCGGAGGCTCGTTCTATTAAGCCTTTAATCCAATTAATTTTTGCTGGATTATGTTTCTTTGCTTCTCTAATTAGATTTTTAGCGAGCTTATTATCTGGTGCAATTTCTAGTACATAATTACTAAAATCTAGTACATTTTCATAAAATGAAAGCTCTTTTGATACTTTTGCCAACTCAAGTAAGGATTCAATATCAGATGGGTTTTCTAGTACTACAATGTTGAGTTTCTCATTAAGCTTCATGTATCCTTTAATGTACTTCTTCACTCTTTCTGCTGGAAATATGAGATCTTCATGACCTTCACAGCTAATATCAATTTCTAAGTTTAATAGCTTGTGCATTGATTTAAGATAAGCTCCTAAATTACCTCCCTGATAATTTATAGCTATACCTGGAAGATCTCCAGCAAATAAAATCTTTTTTCCTTCCAATTCTAAGAGATAAGCAACTGATCCAGGAGTATGCCCAGGAATATGTATACATCTAAATTCTAAATTCCCAAATTTTAAGAGTTCGTTATCAGCCTTTACTTTATTGGTGATTTTAATCCGTTCATATTTATACTCTGCATAAAGCTGGGCAATATTAGGATTTATTATTTCTTGTTCAATAGCCTTAACATCCAATTCATGGGCATAAAATTTAATATCTTTATTATACTCTTTTAGTTTAAAGCAAGCTCCATAATGATCAAAATGACCATGAGTTATAAGGCAGTGTTTAATATTCTTGAGTGCAAATCCCTCTTTCTCAATATCTTGAATAGGTTCAAAGCTTGTCCCCACATCAATTAATACTAAGCCATCTTCACTTCTAGTATCAACCATATACACACAGCAATCAGGTGTATTAGGATTAAAAGGTTTCACTATATAAACATTATTGACAAATTTTCTCAATAAAATCACGTGTAAGTAATTAAAGTGAGAATAAATATTATTTACTTTTAAAAATGTTTTTTTTTGGAGTAAGAATTCTGTGAAGATATTGAGACTAGTCCAGTTCTAACTTTTTTCTAAAAAATATTTAAAAATAATTTAAAGCACTCGACCCTGGGACCCAATAATTGTCTTTATAGGCCTAAGGACAACGCAAACTCTCTCCACGCTTTTTACATCAGCACGACCACGAAATGACTCTATCAGTGCATCTAATTCAATAATTTCAGGTACATTTACTTTTATTAAAACGCCACATTCCCCTGCAAGAAAATAAACTTCTTCACATTGAGGTAGAACTTGCGCTTCTCTTAATAATTCTTTTGTTTCCGCTAAACTTTTCGGAATTAATGTAAGGAATGCAATTATACATCTTTCATCTTCACGGCAAATCTTTATAGTGAATTTTTCAATTACTCCTTCCTCTTGTAATTTGATAACTCTTTTCCTAACCGTAGATTCTGATAATTGAACTTGTGGATCTGCAGCAATTTCATGATATGGTCTTCTAGAATCCTCGAGAAGCATTTCAAGAATTCTTTTATCTTTATCATCTAGATTTTTCACGGTTCTTCTCACTTTTATTTATTTAAATTCAAAAAAATATAACATTTAATATAAAAAAATCAAAATATATGACTTATTTTACGTATTCAGGATAATCTCCAAGAAGGGGTGCGAACAACCTTTCATATTCAACAGCCATGCAGTGAATTCCAGCAACTTTAGTGGTTTTCTTAATTTCATTAATGAACGGTTTGAAATATTCGATATTAATTTTATCAATAGCAGCATACTTCGCAGGTTTATTACTTTTATTATCTTTCTCTGCCTTCTTAAGAGATTTAAGAAGTTCCTTTGGTACTGAGACACCTGGAATAAAATTATCGAAGTACCATGCGATCCCATGAGATTTTAGAGGAAAGATCCCCAATAAAACAGGAACATTGAATTGTTCAAGTTCTTTAAGAAATTCTTTAGCCTGATCAATATCGAATGCTGTTTGAGTTTGAATAAAATCTACCCCTTGTTCTACCTTCCTACCCACCTTAAAGATTTCAGGTTCGCGTGGATCACTATTAGGGTTCGCAACACATCCAAAATTCATCTCAATTTTACCACCTTCAATTTCATTTCCTTCATAATCCGTACCCTCATCAATCATCATAGAAAGCATTTCTACAAATTGTGTGCTGTCAATATCGTATACGGGACGTCCTTTTTTATGGTCTCCTAACGCAGTATGGTCTCCAGTAAGAGTAAGAATATTTTTTAAACCAAGAACTGCTCCTGAGAGAATGTCTCCAAAAAGAGCTACTCGATTTCTATCTCTTACAGTTACTTGCCATACAGCTTCGATATTTGCTTGTTCTTGAACAAGATAACTTGGCACCATTGAAGACATGTATGCATCACCCTGTGGGCCATCTGTTACGTTAGCAGCTACTATTCTACCAGTCTTTTTCATTTCTTTAGCAGAATGGATAATTTCGTCAAGATTCAATATTTTCTTTGGCTCAAGCTCTCCAGTAAATACAAAATGGCCTGCTTCAATTGCTTTACATAAATTACTATATGCTGGTCTTTTTGCCATTTACTTATTCGCCTCCTTTTTTTCTTCAATATTAGTATAATCTTTATGGATATTGCTATAACCTGGACTTGTGGACTTCCGATAATCTCTTGGTCCTCGGTATTTTTTGAAAAGATCAAGCCTATCAAATTCTTTTAATCTTTGCCATATCCGTACCCACGCACAGGGAATGGTGTAGCCACCCACTTCACACATACCTTCAACCATCCCTCCACAGGGTCCATTGCTGAGATGTTTAGCACACCCCGCACGAGGACACACCCCACCTGTTTCACCGATTATACAATCCCCACATGTTTCACATAATTCAATATAGTTATTTTGGCTATTGTCTTGAGCTCCTCCATACATACTATTTTGAGCAGGGTAGGTCAAAATCTTAGGAAGAACTTTATTCATCATTACAACCCCTAGTCCACACGCTAAAGAAACAACAGCATCAAAGTCTTCTTCATAAGGACGACATGTCGTAGCAACGATCCTATCATCGCATTGTCGTAGTACTGTAATAGCTTTCCATTTTAATTCTTTACCTTCAGTCCTTGCTTTTAGTTCTAATAATTGTCCCAAAAGTTTTGCTTCGTTGAGAGATCGAGGAGGCTGACAACACCCGTCACAACCAGTAATTAAAATTTTGTCGTATGGTTTTATCAATTCATATATTTCGCTTACATCTTTTTGTTGTGTAATTATCATATTATATTACTCCTTTTTTTCACATTTTATTTTAAAATTTCTTTTTATTTTTATTAGTTTTCTTAGTGTTAAAAAAAAGTTACACATTTTAGGTTGTTAATTTATTTATTAATTTATTTGGTTTAACGCTTCTGTTTGTTAAACTAAGATCTTGAAGTTCAACTCCTAATGCAATTGCCATAATTTCCGCTAAATAGAGAACAGGTATAGTTAACTCCTTTCCTGTTCTTCTGGAAATTATTTTTTCTTTTCTATCATATTGTGTTGTACAGGCTGGGCAAACTGCAATTAACGCATCAACTTCCTCTTCAAGTTCGCATAATTCTGTCATCTTATCTTCAACAAGTTTTTCACCTATTTCTTCTTGTAGCCTAGCACAATATCCACAACATTCTAGTTTACTCGCAAACTCAATGGTTTTTGCCCCCAGTGTTTGAAGAATTATATCTATTTTTTCAGGTTTCTCAGGATGATCAAATTGCATAATTTTACTAGGCCTTATGAGATGACAGCCATAATGAACAGCAAGAGTCAAATCATCAAGTGGTTTTATTGTTAAAGATTTAATTTTTTCTAACCAATCTGGTTGACTAAAGAGTTCCACAAAATGATACACTTTGGTTTTTCCAGCATAAGTATAATTAATCTTTTTTAATATCCCATTAATTTTTTTGAGATATTCCTTATCTTCTTCTAAGAGTACACTTACTGTTTTTAATGTTTCATAGCACCCTGAACATATTGTAAGTATGTCCAAACCCATTTTTTCAGCAATAGCCAAATTTCTTGCTCCTAAAGTGACCCAAGTATCGATATTTAATGATTGTAGAGATACTGGTTCAGGACAACAACTTACTCCCTCCATTTCTTTTAACTTTACATTCAAAATACCTGCGACATCTCGAAATGCCTTCTCTAAATGAGGTAATTTTAAAGGTATTGTACATCCTAAATATAATGCGAGTTCTTTCATTACTCATCCTCCTTTTTTTTTGCGAGATCTCCTAATCCCGTTTCTTCTATTATAAATCTAATTTCATCTAGATTGGGAGCTGTGAGTTGAGGTAGTCCCATCCTATTTCTTCTTCTATCTATATTGTCTTTTAAGCTACCACTATATGGCACTACAAATCCATTATCATATATCGTGACAACAGTGCCAGAGTATTCTTTGGGTATTTTTCCTTCTTTAACACACATGTTTCGAAGAATAGCAAGAATAAAAGAGTAGTCTACATTCTTTGGGCATCGTTCAGTGCATCTATGGCATAAAGAACAAGTCCAAATTGCTTGACTCGAAAGAACATCATCCTTTAAGCCTAAAAGGCAAGATGCAACAACTCGATGAGGTTGCATATCAACATATTCAGTTACAGTACAACCTGAGCTACATACTCCACATTGAATACAGTTTAGAAGCGATTTTGCGCCAACTTTTTTACTAATTTCATAGCGAAAATTATGGTCTAAATTTTTAGAATTTTTCTTAATCATCTCTGTCAATTTTATACTCCCTCCTTAGCTTTTTCTTTTTTTCCAACTTTATCACCCATTTTAGGGAGTGGCCCTAACTCTTTAATTTGGTTAACAAATTCAGTGACAATTTGAGAAAATCGCTTTCCTTCTGATGCACTCACCCATTCAAGGCGATATCTGTCAGAATTGATGCCTACACTTTCAAGTATGTCCTTTAACTCATTATAACGTTGCTGCATGTCATAATTACCTTCTAAATAGTGGCAATCACCAATATGACATCCCCCAACAAGCACACCATCAGCTCCTTCCAGAAATGCTTGTAAAATAAAACTTTTTGGTATTCTCCCAGTGCACATAACTCTTATTGGTCGAATATTCGTTGGATACTGGAAACGACTTACTCCACAGGTATCAGCGCCAGCATAACTACACCAATTACATAAGAATGCTACAATTCTAGGTCTTTCATCTTTATATTCGCCCCTAACGGCTTCACGTATCATTGGATATATTTGATTATCTGCAAAATGACTCATTGTGATCGCTCCTGCAGGACATGCGGCCGAACAGTCTCCACAACCTTTACATAAAAGTGGATTAGATTCTGAAACTAATATGTCGTTATCAAAATTCACTCCTATAGCTCCAAAGTTACAAACCTCTTCACATTTTTGGCATGCAATACATAAGGAAGGATCTACTACTGAAATAAGAGGTTCATTCTCCACTTCTCCAGATATTAGAGGAATTAAAGCGTGAGCTGCTGCACCTCGAGCTTGTGAGATTGAATCCGCAATACCTTTAGGACCATGACAAGTACCTGCTAAATATATACCATCAGTGGCAAAATCAACAGGTCTTAATTTCACGTGAGCTTCTAGAAAATAACCATTTTGATCTCTGGCACATTTTATCATCTCACCTAATTTTTGGGTATCATGAGGTATTAAAGGGGTTGATAAAACCACTTTGTCAGCTTCAATAGTAAGGTCCGTTTGAGTTAAAATATCTTTAACATTTACATTTAACTTACCATTAATAGGATCAACAGTAGGATATTCATTAAATCGTATATAATTTACATTTTCACGTGCTTTCCAATAATAAGCTTCTTCAGCAGTACCCACTCGGATATCTCTATATAAGACATAAATAGTTGAGTTTGGATATGTTTCTTTTACATATAAGGCGTGTCGAATTGATTCAGAACAACAGATTAATGAGCAATATGTAACTCCATTCCCTCCTTCTGGTTGTCTAGATCCCACACAGTGGATAAAAACAATACTTTCTCCATCCTTAAGATCGTTATTCTTGAGTCTATCAGATAATTCAAGTTGAGTCATTACATTATCATTTTCGCCATAATGATACCATCCTTTAGGTTTATATTCATATGCACCTGTTGCAGCAATTATAGTACCAATATTCAGATTAATATCTTTTCCTTCATTATTTTCCCTTATTTTAACTTTAAAATCTCCGATTGATCCTTTTACATCAATGACTTCTGAGTTTAAATATACGTTAAGATTTTTTTGTTCATTAAATTCCTTTAATTTAGCATCTAAGAACTCCTTTGAATCAATCCTATCAAAGTTAATTTTATAAATAGAGTTTAATTGTCCACCTAATTTATCCTCTTTCTCGACTAAATGCACTTTAAATCCTTTATTAGCAATTTCCAAAGCAGCACTCATTCCAGCTATACCACCACCAACCACCATTGCTTCAGGAATAACCTTTCCTTTTATCTTTAATTCTGGTTTTTGTGCTGCTACTCGAGCAACCCCCATTCTAATGAGATCTTTAGCTTTATCAGTTGCTTTGGGGTTATTATTCATGTGAACCCATGAGTCTAACTCTCTTATACTTACGAAATTAAATAAATATTCATTTAAGCCCGCTTCTCTAATAGTCTTTTGAAACAAGGGTTCGTGGGTCCTTGGTGTACATGCTGCAACTACAACCCTATTTAAATTTAACTCCTCGATTTTTTCCTTTATAATATCTTGAGTTAGTTGTGAGCAACTATATTTATTTTCCATGGAATACACAACATTGGGAAGAGTTTTTGCATATTCAACTAACGAAGGAACATCTATATATCCCGCAATATTAATACCACAGCGACAGATGAATACTCCAATATGAGGTTCATCTTTCGGATTTATGGCTTTAAGAGGAGGAAGCTCTACTTTAGTTTCTTCTCCACTTAATGGGACTGCATGACTAGCTGCTAAAGCAGCGGCGCCCCCTGCTTTTGCGACTGAATTTGCGATATCATCAGGAGATTGGCATGATCCGGTCACATAAATTCCTTCTCTTGAAGAGAGAAGATCTTCTGTGGAATTTCTAGTTTTAAAGAAACCTAATTCATTTTGTTCAATACCCAATATATTTGCTAAGTTTTCAGCATCCTTTCGTGGAGTAACTGCATTTGCAAGGACAACTAAGTCAAATTCACTGGTCTCAACTTCACCTGTATCTAAATTAGCATGCTTTACGTAAAGATTATGATTTTCAGGATTTTCACGAATATCTCCAGGAATTCCTCTATAATATATAAGTTTATACTCATCCTTAGCTCTTTCAATGAATTCTTCTTGGTTCTTTCCAATGACTCGAGAATCATTGAAAAAGATGGTAACATTTGTATCTGGTGAATGTTCTCTTGTAACAACCCCTTCCTTGGTTTGATACATACAACAGAATTTAGAGCAATAAGAACAAAGGTCCATGTTCCTTGAGCCAACACAACTAATAAAGCCAATATTATATGCATGTTTTTTATCAGAGGGTCGTAATAACTCTCCTTCAGTAGGACCAGATGCACTTAATAATCTTTCATATTGCATAGCAGTAATCACATTAGGGTATTCCCCATAATGATATCGATCAAGAACACTTGGATCTAATTGGTCGTAACCTGTAGCACATATGATAGAAGCTACATTATATTCTACTATTTCATCTTTCATGTCCCAATTAATCGCTCCAGCTTCACATTCTTTTTCACAGAGTTTACAGGCGTTTTTTGTTAGGTATAAGCATTTTTTCGCATCAATAACGGCTTTTCTTGGCACTGCTTGTGGAAAAGGAATATAGATCGCAGTACGATTACCCATACCTTCTTCAAATTCTGAAGGTATTTTCTTCATGGGACATTTCTCCATGCATTGCCCACAACCGGTACAAACATCCCAATCAACATATCTCGATTTTTTAAGAACTTTGACATTAAAATTTCCTGCTTGACCATCTACTTCTTGTATTTCAGAGTATGCTAGTAGCTCTACGTTAGGGTGTCTAGACACTTCAACCATCTTAGGTGCGAGTATACATATACTACAATCTAAAGTGGGAAATGTTTTATCTAATTGTGCCATTCTCCCTCCAACAGAGGGAGTTTTCTCAACTAAGATCACTTTATATCCTTGTTCTCCTAAAGTCAATGCTGCCTCAATCCCAGAAATTCCGCCTCCAATTACCATTATATTACTATTCATAAGTTCTCCATTTCTTTCAATTTATAATTAAGATTTTGTTATAATCTATTATTTTGCTAGAAATTGTTTATTATTTTTGAAAATTATTTTTAATTTGGATAAGTATTTCAAATATTTTTTATTGTTTATTATTGACAAAATTATTTATAAGATTTTCTACTTTTGATTGAAACCATTAATTTAAGGTCGGATTTTTACAGAAAAAGTAACTCTTTGATCACAATGCTTCAAAAACTATTGATTTTATAAAGTAATTTCTAGATTAAGTAAAAATATACAAATGACTAATTTCGGAAAAATAAATACTTTTTTGTCGATACAATTTTTATAAAATTAATTATAACTCATTGTTTCTGGTTAACACAGAGGGAATAATGAAGTTCTTTGATAAAAACAAAAACTTGAAATGAGAAATAAGATTTTATAATTAAAACGACAAAATAACTATTAAAAATATTATTGGGAAAATAATAAATATAATATCTATGTATTAAAATAATTAATATAATATCTAAATGAAAGTAAAATCAACTTTCAATTGCATTAGTAATCGTGTGGTGAAAAAAATAAAAATATTAGTTTCAGGACCTCTTCAGTCGGGAAAGTCAAGCTATATAAGAGCTTTAGACAGTAATGCATTGAATGTTGAAGCTAAAGGTAAGGATGATAAGTTTTACACAGTTGCAATGGATTTAGGCAGCGTAAAACTAAATGGATTCGATGTCTTTTTATTTGGAACACCAGGTCTGTTGCGATTTTCTGTAATGAGAAGTATTTGCACTAGTGGTTCAGATGGAATCATCTTTTTATTCGATGCTGCTGCTCCAGAGAAAGATGATAGTGCGATAATGATACTGAACTCGATTAGGAAAATATTACCTCCAAATACTCCTATAGTGTATTTAGCAAATAAACAAGATATTAAAAGTGCTCGCCCTCCAGAAGTAATTCGATCCCAAAATTATTTGCCAGAAGATAGTAAAATTTTTCCAACAAGTACAGAAACTAATCTAAATATAAGAGAATCTATCACTTACTTAGTTAACCATATTTATGAAGAATATTCATCTTTACTCCAGACACTTCGAAATTACGAGAATAATATTGAAGGTTTAGCGGAAGAATTAAAAAAAGATAAAGTAGAGATGCGAGATTTTTTAAATAATTTAGAAATTAAGCGTTTTATTGAATTAGACAGAATTAATAAAACCTATAAAGTGAGAGCAGGGTTAAAGTATTTGGTATAATTTCTATCTCATAATAGCTCAGTTTTAAAATAGTAAAGGAGAGATTTCTTCGGCTTGAAATTTATCTTTTAATGCTGATAAACTACTTCTTTGTTTATTAAGAATTTTCCAGAAAAAATCAGGTACTCCTTCTTCTTTTTTATACATTGCTTCTATACGATCCAATTTTTCTAATAACTTTGAAGGTCGTAACGAGAATTGTTCAACATAATTTTTTTCTGTATATTCTTTATCAAGGTATTGTTTAAATAAGGTTTTTAAATCATTAAATTTAGGTATATTTCCAATTGGTGTACTTATTGCTGTAAAATCATTATAAACTCGTCCTTCTGCCCAAATTACCCAACATAATTTATCTAATATTCCGTTTAAATATTTTCCTTCTTCATTTTTAAGAAAATAATTTGTTGCAAAAACTTTTGGAGGATATTTAAGCCTTTTACCAAAATCTTGGTGATTTTTGAGATATTTCCCCAAACTAACAACTAAGAAATCAAGATTAGCCATAGGCTGTTGTGTTCTTACTCCTTCTGCTCCTAAGGTAGCAGAGGTAGTTTCTGATTCAATTGAAGCACCTAAAAAAACTCCATGATCCCAATCGGTACTTTCAAGTACAGGTGGCATGGTATCACTATCTCGGCCGCCATAGAGAATTCCATGAACAGGTACACCATCGGGATTATGTAAATTTTGATCGGCGTTATCTAGTTCTTCAATACCAATTGTGTACCTGGCATTTGGGTGGGCATGAGGAATTTCTTTGCCATCTTCATCTTTTTTTCCTTGATACCAATAACCTGAGAAATTCGTTCCATTATTTGGAGTTTCGCGTCCATCTCCTAACCAAAAACAACTTCCATTTTTAACTAGTACATTAGAAAATATTGTTTCTCGAGGGGTTGTAAGAGATTCAAAAATAACAGGATCATCTTTAGCATTTACATCCTTTATGATTCCAAAAATTCCCTTCTCAATATTTACCGAATGAGCATAACCATCTTCCCACACTCGAAGGTATGCAATATCATCCCCTACTATAGTCTGGCCTGGTAACATTGCTGTACTTGTCTTACCACAAGCTGATGGAAATGCACCACAAAAGAAAGAAGTCCTGTTTTTTCTTCTTGGATGGACACCCATGACAAAATAATGTTCTGTCAACCAATCTTCATTATTGGCTTTATAAATTCCTAAACGTAAACCAAGTTTCTTTAATCCAAGTGAATTTCCAGCGTACTGATTATTAACCGAAAGTACACGGCCTTGTTTTAAATCAATATATATTCTTCTTTTGTCAAGGTTTTTAGTTACAGGAGGATCACCAGTTAATTCTCCTGAAGAATGAATAAAGTAGAAGAAATCATTAGATCCATTAAGATTTTTAAATTCTTCATAACCCGCTCTATAAAGAATATCTTCCGAATGAGCTACATAAAAAGAATCTGTTAATTGAAGTGCCAAAATTGAAAATTTAGAATCTTTTGGCCCTAAACAGAAAAATCTAATAACGCATTCATGATTTCTCATGCATCCATCCATAATTTCCAAGATTTCTTTTAGGCCCCTTTCTCGTTCCATAGTATTTATCCAAGGGTATGACTCTATTTCGCTTTCAGGCACTAAAACTTGAGTATGTCCTTTATCTCTCGCTTGATCATGATTACTCATTGTGAAGAACCCATCATAATGTACTGTATGACCCTTTAAATTGAGTTTTGTTTCTTCATTAAGCTCAATAGCTCTTTTTCTAACATAATCAATATCTTCTTGAGAGTCTGTTATTACTGTAACTTTAGAAGGTTTACAAAGAGCTATAAATTCATTTACAACATTTAAAACAGGTTGATTATTAAGTGCTTTAAGTTTTTCCAAGTTAATATCATCAATTGCTTCCATTTTAGGTCAGATAAAGAATTTTAGTATTGAACACTTTAATATATCTTTAAATGTAAATAGAAGAATTAAATGAAATTTTTTTAGTTTTTCTTTTTTATTTTTCTCAGATCTTTAAGATGATTATGATTCAATAAAGAAATAAAAATAGAAAATAAAAAATAAAATAAATAAAAAATTATAACCCTTCTGGTCTACTTCCCTTAGCACTAATAATCCTGTCTACTCTCAAAATTAATGTAGCTAACTCGCTTCCAGATTTTATAATATGGTTAATTAATTCTGCAGGCTCAACGATTCCTTTTTTAAAATTATCTCCAACAGTATTAGTGATAGTATCAATACCAATCCATTTATCAGCTTCAGATTTATGTGCTGCTCTTAACTCGGTGAGTTTCTCTATTTCCTCAAGTCCTGCGTTTTTTATCAAAGTTTTTGGGATTTCTTCAAGTGCTAAAGCAAATGCATTAACAGCTAATTGTTCTTTTCCACCAATTTGATTAGCGTATTCTCGAATTAATTTAGAGAGTTCTATATATATTGCTCCTCCTCCTGCCACAACTGCTTTTGTATCAATTATTTTAGCAATAACGGATAATACATCGTGTAATGAGACTTCTGCAGTTGTAAGAATCTTATCAAGCCCACCTTTAAGTAAAATTGATACAGATTTAGGATTTTTGCAGCCTGAAAATAATGTGTATTCATCATCACCTAATTTCTCAAAATGTACTTTTTCAGCAAACCCTAAATCATCCTCAGAGAGAGATGTTAAATCATCTACTAGTTTAGCACCCACAGCTTTTAAAATTGATTTGTAATCACTCTCACCAACATTTTTGATGGCTGCGATTCCTTCTCTTGCTAAGTATGCACCGAATTTATCTGATACATCACTACTATTTACAATCAAATTTACTCCTAATTTCTTGAATATTTCTAAGAAATTTGTAAGAATTTTATCCTCTTGGTCAAGAAATTTCTGAATTTCTGCGGGACTTGAGATTCGAACTTGTGCATCAAATTCAGTCTTTTTTACATCCAATTTTCTTCGAATCACAGCGATCTTTGCGTTCTTAATGGTGTCTGGCATCATAGAATTTACTTTATCTTTTTGGGTATAGACGCCATTAATTAGTTCTGTTTCCTTAAGTGATTTTCCTGGAGCTTTAACAATTTTTACGTTACCCACTTTTGAGAATGTTTTTCCATCATCATCAGTTATATTTTTAATTGCTTTAAATGCTAAATCTGCAAAAAAATCTTTTAAAGAGGATATATCTTTAGCATTCATTGCAGTTTTCGCAGCATTTTTAAGAATTTCATCATCTCCACTTGAGATCTTTACTGAGATCTCTTTAATAATTTCTAAGGCTTTATCGGCTGCCAGCTTATATCCATGTATAATAGGTTTTGGATGAATATCTTGCTCAATTAATTCTAAAGCATTTTCTAATAAAGCAGCAGAGAAAATAACTGCTGATGTAGTTCCATCACCTATATCATCATCAATAGATTTAGCTACATTGACCATCATGTTTGCTGCAATATTTTCGATGTCTAAATTAGATAAAATTTCAGCTCCGTCATTAGTAATTGTTACATCTCCCATAGAGTCAACAAGCATTTTAGACATACCTTTAGGCCCTAGAGTGGACCGCACTGTCTCTGCTATCGCAACCATTGCTGTTATATTCTGTTTTCGTGCTTCCTTTTCACGTACTTCTTCTGTCCCTTCTTTTAAAATAATTATTGGAACATTGCTCATCTATTTCACTTCTTTACTGTAAATTTAAATTCGTATTTATATAGATCCCTAAATCACAAAATTAAAAAAAGTTTATGGAAATATTAAAAACAAAGTTACTTAACCCTAGATCTCTACGAAACTAGAATTTTTGTATTCTTTTAATATCATGTTTGAGTTAGTACGGGTAATATACTCTTTTTGATTAAGGTCGCGAATGAATTTATGGACGTCATCGCTTTCTCGAAACCTGCAGATTAACGCTGCTGATTGTTCTCCCGTTGTATGAAAGATAGAACACACTTCAGGAATTTTTGAAAGGTCGTTTAAAATCTCTTCTGTAAACTTACCATCACAATTGATTCTTATGAGGAAAGCCAATTTATATCCTAATTTTTCATTGTTTAAGCGTAGAGTATATCCTTCAATAACACCATTCTTCTTTAGCTTTGAAATTCGGTTATGAATTGTCCCAATTGAAATACCAAGTTGATCTTGTATCTCTCTGTAGCTAGTACGAGCATTTGCTTGTAGAGTTCTAAGAATATCTCGGTCGATTTCGTCTAAGGCTTTTTCTTTTTTCAATTAGAACGAACCTAAATATAATACTTATATTTAATAAATTTCTCAATATATTGTATTTTGAGAACTATATAAAATTTTAGAAAAATTTTCATTTAGGAAAAGTTTCATTGAAAAATTTTTAACACTTATTTATAAAAATATTATAAAATTTAGATTAAATTTACCAAAATTCATAGTTGAGATGTTGTTATAATCTTCATTTATTGGAAGATCTTTCACGTATCATTGATTTTACGTCAATTTTTTCTTTTAGGAGAAAATCTTCTAGTTTGTCTTTCGCTTTTTCTCTCTTTCTTTGGTGTTCACTGAGAAATTTATTTACCTTTCCTATTAAATCTTTTTTACAGTCTCCGCATAGTAGTTCTCCATTAGTGCATTTTGATTGAATTTCTCTGATTTCATTATCATCTAATGTAAACAGCATAAAATGGTATTTATAAACGGGACATATTGCTGGGTTTCCTCCTAATTCTCTTTGTAATTTAGCGTTCGCTTGTCCTCCGGTGAATGCATTATTAATTTTCTTTTTTACAGCATCTGGCTTGTCTTTTGTAAAGATTGCTGTTGTCTTAACTGATGCTGACATTTTGCCGCTTTGTTGTAGACTTGGTAGAAAGACACATTGAATAGATGCAGGTTTATAATACCCGAGCTTAGGCAATACATCTCTCGATAAACGAAAATGAGCATCTTGGTCTACTGCATGGGGAATTAAACAGGGAATGTTTTTCTCTTCTATGACACTTTTTAAGATAGCTGGGACTGTTTGAATACTAGTATAAAAAATTTGGCCTATATTTGAACTGTTGTCAAATCCAAAAGTTGCTTTTATCGTAGAAAATGTTATTTTCTTTGCTATTTTTAAGGCATTTCTGTAGAGTGTTCCAGCAAGATCGAGATCTGAAAATATAAATGTTTTCTTAGGATCAAAGCCTAAAGCTATTATATCCAAAGCATTATCAAATCCATATTTATATGTTTCCTCTAACTCATATGATTGATTAAATAAGAATTTCTCATCATCGGTCAACTGAAACCAGAGTTCAACATCAAACTTATCTTGTAACCATTTAGTAAAAATCCAAGGTAGTAAATGCCCAAGATGAACGTTTCCAGATGGACCTCTTCCTGTATAGAGGTAAAACGGATTTCCTTTTTTATATTCATCTAGAATCCAATTAAAATCTCTATGAGCAAAAAATATTTTCCTTCTCAAAAAAGGATGAATCTCCTTTGCTATCTCCTTAATATAGAACAACACTTTTTCATCAATAGGTTCTATTCCAAATTCCTTAATTAACTGATCATAATCAATTTCACCACTTACTTCCCAGGGAGTAACTATAAAATCAGGCATTTTTGAATCATAGATGTTTTTAAAATATCTTCCATAGGAAAATGTTTGATTTTTATTAGATTTTGGGATTTTAAAATTTTGTATATTTATCATAGGAGATTATATTGAGAGAAAAAAAACCTAAGAATGATAAATAAATGAAAATTAATTATGATAATTGGTGTATTAGAATATTAGAGACTTCTAATTTTAAATTAATTGTTCAATAATCTTAACTAAATCATCAAGGAAATCAGGGAACTTCTCAAAAAACTTCTCTTTTTGTGGTTCTCTTAGCACAGCAGACACGAAAAATAATTCATTTTTTATTTTTGTTCTAACCAAATAGGAAAAGAGTGAACCTTCGGTTGAGGTAAAATCAAAATTCTCTTCTATATTTTCCTCTTCCATTCGTTTAAGTAAAAAAAGATGCTCTTTAATTGATTTTATTAGTTCAACATAGACTTCTGGTTCAATATCATTGTAATATTCAGAAATAATAATTCCATTACGATCAAAAACTATTAAGGCTTGACTATTAAAAATTTTTAAGTAATATTCTACAAGCTCTGAAAGCTGGAAAAATTTACGATCAAACACAGAAAGCCCATAAGATATAAGCTGAATAATTGAAATTATGTCATAAATACTAGACTGTTGAAAAAGGATATTGAAATTAGGATAATCATTTAAAATTTTTTCCCGTAACTTTTTAATATTTGTACGGATTTCTGAATTAGCCTTTAATTCTGGATCATATTTATGAAAAGTTATAATTATCGGAACATCCATTTCACTTTCAGAAAAATAAGTTAAAATCGAATTAAGATATTCTAGTGAATCATCGAATCTATCTGAATCCTGAATATCAATTACATAGATAAGTAAGTCAGTTGCATCAAAATAAACATCTTGAAAATTAATATAAATATCACGATAGGTTTCTTGGCCACCCATGTCCCATATAACACAATTACTGCGCAAGAAATTCATTTTATGATACTCAACTCTAATAGTTGGCTTGAGCTGAACGATATCTTTCGCAAAATCATACTTTTTATCTAATGCTGTTAAGATTGAGGTTTTTCCGGCGTTGTCAAGACCACTGACAATGATTTTCAATAACCCTTCCATTTAAATTCCACTTGTTCTATTAAGCTATTTTTGAGTTTAATAAAATAATAGATTTTATTAATTTAAACTTCTGCGAAAGCAAAATTAAATTTTAAAATTTTAATCTTGACTCTCAAATGTATATTGATCGGTATAATATCAAGATCTTATCTAAATAACATTCATATGTTTTTATTTTCTATTTTTAGAGTAAAACTGCTCAAATTCCAATATTTATAGAGGGTTCTCGATGACATTTATATGATATTTATATTTTTTAAAGCAGATAGACTGATTTTCCTCAATAATCTACTTTAATTAACGTAAGAGTTGATAGAAATAGAAAATAAATTTTTAGAAAATTTAGAATATCAAATCAGCCTAAAAGAAAACACATATAAATCACTTAAAAAAATCCCAGTATTTTCTCAGGGTGTAAAACAATTTGATAAATCAGTTAAGGATCTTTCGGATAAATTTGAAAGAATTCGATTACGAGACAAATACCAGATAATTATTACAGAACTGGATAGTTTGATAAAAAACGCAAAACCAAAATAACTAATTATTATTATTTTTTTTAAAATTTATATAAAATTTAATCTCCTACAATCATACAATAGATTGTTCTGGATCTCCCTCTTTCATCGCATTCAACAAAAATAATTTGCTGCCAAGTTCCTAAAATCAATTTATGGTTTTTAAACGGAAATGTTTGAGATGTTTTAATTAGAAAACTCCTTAAATGCCCCGCCCCATTATAATCATGCCAAGTTTTATGATGAGCATAATCTTCTGTATAAGGAATTAATTTTTCTAATAATTGCTTAATATCATGGTTTACAAGTCCTGGCTCATACTCAACCGTTGAAATTGCTCCGGTTGAACCTGCTACATGGACATTTATGATTCCATCGCTAATACCACTTTTATTTACACACTGTTGAACTTGTTCAGTTATATTAATTACATCGCAATATGCTTTTGTTTTTACATCAAATGTTTCCAATACAGTTGTCATTTTTCAATTAGTCCTTTTCTCACATATATTAAAATTCTTAATTTGCTTTAATACTGAGTGCGGTAAGGTGTTTTCATTACCTTCTGCCAAGGCTAATATTTTTGCTAAAATGAGGAGTTCAGGTTGTTCCAATCCGTTAATATTTGTCCACCCTTTTGATTCTCCGGATTCAATACAAATAAAAAATGGCGATTTTTTGAGTTTCAGACATGCTTTATCCTTGCATTTTTTGCAAATTCGAGGATAATAATAGACATTACCATTTTTGAGATATATCGAGAAAGTACCAAGTTTTGTATTTTTAATTTTAATCCAATTCTCAGATTCGAAATATATATCTAATTTCAATTTTAGAATATATTTAATTA
This sequence comes from Promethearchaeota archaeon, assembly GCA_048938855.1. Classification (GTDB taxonomy): domain Archaea; phylum Asgardarchaeota; class Lokiarchaeia; order Sigyniarchaeales; family SOKP01; genus Loki-b32. Next base: position 100,446 of record JBHLLT010000005.1, on the reverse strand, counting down.
ACTTTTCTGTATTAATATTTACAGTAATTTTCGAAGTTCGCGTCTCAGGTTCATAATAATCATTACATTCGTCTGTTATATTGTCATCTTCAAATAGGAGTCTTAAAGGAATAAAATCAATAAAGTAAGTATTTCCTAATTCTTTATACTTAGTTTTTTTCAGTGAAATTGAACATATCTGATTTAAAATTTCTATACTCTCAAATATTTCATTAACCTGGAAGTTAAATGAATTCGTTGTTGAGATAAATTCATTCTTTTTGAGATATTTCTTAATTATATCCTCTTTATTGTATTTTTCAAGGATAATACAAAAAATAATGGTCACTGAGGTTATCCGAGCTTGTATTTCTGTAAAATATTGGAGAATTTGGTCTACTTTTGTTTCCGATATAAAAATGATGATAGCTTCTGCCCCGTTATAAAAAATAGTGCGTAAATATGATCTTGGTTGTCTACAATCAATATTCCATAAAAGAAATTCGAAAATCTCATGTTTTTTAAAAGAAAAGTCGATTTTACTTATGTTTACTCCAATATTTCGTTTATTTTCGATTGGTAGGCTATTTGAACTCAGTTGTTTTTGGAACTCATCTTTATATGTTTCAGTTCCACCTAAAACACATATCTTTTTCTTCAATACGTATTTCTCTTGGAGTGGAGTTTCTAATGAGCTCATTTTGCCTTACTTCAATTATTAAAGAATATAGGCTAAATCTATTAAATAATAAATTTAATTATAAATTTTAATTTATTCTTTTTATTATTGTCTATTTTTCAACAATTTTAATTTATTGAATTAATTATGAGTAAGAGACTCGAAAGTTTTTATAAAAAAATTCATGACCCCAAATCAAAAATTCCAGAATATTTATCAATAATTATTCGACCTGGAAAAAAGCTATTAGATGTTAAAATCAAAAAGGAAGATGCTAATATCCTTAAAGTAATGGCTCATGATCAAAAATCAACTGGATGGTTTTTACACTCTGTACATATTCCATTAAAAAACCTCGGGTTGTCATACAAAACATCAGATAAAGAAATATTAGATTATTTAACTCAACCTAGCAAAATTACAAGTAGTAAGCCTACAAAAGATTATGTTGAAAATCTACTAAGAAAATATATAGAGATTTTACCTGAAAAGAAAAAACATTTTTTTACGACAGAAAGATTTAAAAAAAAGAAAGAATTTAAAACAGGTACTCAACTTAAAGGATTTTAACCCTTTAAGGGCATTCCATTCATACTAAATATTTCATTTGATTTTGGCTTTTGTTCTCTATACGGATTTTTTATATCTTCAATTTTTCTGCCAAATGTTATATAGCCTGTATGACCAATCATTCGTACTTCTGGTCTTGTAGCATTTTCTTTTACTTGAATTTTTCTTTTAATTAATTCATACGTGTTTACTTCCACAAAATTTTGTTCTTTCATTGAAAAGACAGTTTTTTTCACTTGTTCAATGGTTGGAGAAAAAGATACTACGATACCACTATATTTTAAGTAATCCTTAATTTTTGTAATTGCATCCCAAGGTGTAGCTATATCTAACACTACAACATCTGCATTTTTATGAGGAAGAGCTTCATGTAAAATATCTCCAAATTGAATTGTGACAACATCCTCTAATTTTGCTTTTTTTACGTTTAAATTAGCTCTCTTTATTGATTTTTCGCTAATATCATATGAATATATATGTCCTCTTGGACGGACTAAATTACCTAATATACATGTTAGTGCCCCAGAACCACACCCTGCTTCAATAACAATACTTCCTGGTCCTATTCCAGAATATATCAATATCAACCCAGTATCTTCTGGGTAAATAATTTGGGTTTTTCTCGACATATGAAGAATATAATCGGAGGGCAAAGGTTTTAATACAACAAACTTATATCCTTGAGTTTTATAAGGTTTAGAAAACACTACTGAGCCAAAATGCTTACCTATAATATCATCAAACTCAATTATACCTCTATGAGTATGAAAAGTACCCCCAGATTTCACTTGAACTAACCATCTTCTTTTTTGATCAAGAATCAAAAAGATTAAATCATTTTCTTTAATTATTTCAGAGCTCATACTATGTTCTATCTTTTTTCATATCAAGAGTATCATTATTTATAAAAAATATAAAAATATAAAAAATATACACTACTCTCAATAATATTATTCTTATAAAAATCTTTTTTAAAAAACCTCTTAAATGAATTAATTTATGAGTAAAGAACGAAACCAGAAAACTCAAACTTCCCGAACATCTTTTAGAGACCTTCAGTATCAGATTGAAGACATACGGCAAAAAAGAGATGAATTAAATCAAAAAACAAAAAAATATATTAACGATCTTCAAGATATTGAAATAGATATTGCTAATTCTTTAAAAATTGCTAAGGAGAAATACAAAAAAAAAAGGGATTATTGGAATAATAAAGTTAAACAGCTTAAAGAAAAAAAAAATGAATATAAAACACTATTAGATAATCTAATTGACGAAAAAAAGGATAAACAAAAGCCTGGTAAGGATTTACAAGCTAATAAACAACATCTCTCTATTAAACAAATTGAACGTAAAATAGAAAACCTTGAGAGAAGAATTGAAACTGAGAAACTCGATATAAATGAAGAAAATACAATAATTGACAAGATAAGAGAATTAGCAGCGATGAAACAAGAATATTTATCTATGCCGAAGAATAATGATATTTTCATAATTGAAAGAAAAATTGAAATAGTAAAGATCAATCTTAATAAAATCTATGAACAATTAAACAAATGGTCAGATAAATCCCAAGAAAATCATTCTAAGATGTTAGAAATATTCCAGAATGTAGATAAGTTAAAAGGAGAAAAACGTAAACTTGAAGAAGAACTCATTGAGAATAAAAAAACAGCTGATCGCTATCATGAACAATACCTTAAGCTGATGAATCAAAGTAAAAAGATGTACAAAGGTAAGAAACCTTATAAACCAGTAAAAATACCTACTAAGAAATTCGATGAAAGAGCAAAAAAAAATGAAAAGATCGAAGAAATGAGAAAGCAGCAATTAGAAACAGCTTTGGAAAAACAAAAAGCAGGAAAAAAACTTAATCTTTTTGAAGCAAGGTTAATCTTAGAATCCAGAGAATAATGTTTTTTTCATAGATTAAGAATTTTTCGCATTCATTCTTCATATGTAGATTTTTTTTGAAAATTTTTATGATCTTAGATAGTTTTATCTAAATATTTACAAGTCTGAAAAAGTTTTAAAAAATTGGTAAGTTATTATTTAAATATCGTCTAAAATTAATCAAATGGATTGATTAAATGTGAATGAAAAACTAAGTGAAATCCGAAATCTTTTATCAGAACATCATGAATGGTTTCAAAAATCAATTCCACTAATCGCATCTGAAAATGTCACTAGCCCTGCTGTTGATGAAGCATGTGCTTCTGATTTCTCACATCGGTATGCAGAAGGATGGAGTGGACAAAGAGTTTATGCTGGATGTACTTTCATTGATCAAATTGAAGATATTTGTATGGAGCTTACTAAGCAATATTTTGATTGTATTCATGCTGATGTGAGGCCTATATCAGGAGTAGTAGCGAATTTAGTTATGTATAATGCGTTTACATCGGATAATAATGGTAAAATGTGTTGTATGTCTATTGTTCGGGGTGGTCACATTTCCCACGGTCCTAGGTTTGCAAAAAGTGGGAGAGAAATTTTCGGTACTGCTGGGACTACAAGAGGATTAAATGTTGAGTATTTAGCGTTTGATAATGATGAAATGAATCTTGATATTGATGCTTCCGCGAAAATTATCAGAGAGTTTGAACCTGAATTAGTTCTATTTGGTGGTTCCGTATTTCTTTTTCCACATCCTGTAAAAGAGCTAGGGGATGTTGCTAAAGAAGTTGGAGCATATGTTGGTTATGATGCTGCTCATGTTGCTGGACTAATTGGTTCAGGGTATTTTCAAGATCCATTAAGAGAAGGGGCAGATGCTATGACTATGAGTACTCATAAAACACTTCCTGGACCTCAACATGGAGCATTAGTATCAAACAGAGAAGATCTTATTGAAAACTTAAGGTCTTGTGCATTTCCAGCTTTGCTATCTAATCATCATCTGCATAATGTTGCTGGGCTGGCTGTTGCTTTAACAGAAATGTTGGAATTTGGAAAGGATTATCATAAAAATGTTATTGAAAATGCAAAAGCACTCGGAGAAGCTCTATCTGATTTAGGTTTAAAAGTTTTGATGGAACATAAAGGCTTTACTGAATCCCATCAAATTGTGGTGGATATTACTGAATTTGAGAAAAAAATTGGTTTAGGTGGTGATATTGAAAAATTATTAGAAGAAGCGAATATAATACTTAATCGCAACCTATTACCATATGATATTTCTCAAGGAAGGCATTATCAAAATCCAGGTGGTTTAAGGATGGGAACATCTGAAGTTACTCGACTCGGAATGGGAAAAAGCGAGATGAAGGACATTGCTGAATTTTTCAAGAAATTGATAATTGAGGAAAAAGATCCTAAAAAAGTTAAAAATGAAGTAGCAGAATTTCGAAAAGACTTTCAAGAAGTAAAATATTGTTTTCAGCCCCAAAATAAAGCTTATGAATATTTGAAGTTTTACTAATTATTTTTATTCTTATTTTTTCTTTTGAACAATAAAACTTATCTAAAATGCTAGATTTTATAAGTTATTCGAATTTTATGATTAAAATAAATTTCTTACGTTATTATGAGTCTTGAAATTCTTGAGAAAACAAAGCACAATTTAAAGTTTGTAGTTGATGGTATATCTATTGAAATGGCAAATGCCATTCGTAGGATTATAATTTCTGAAATCCCCGTCATGGCAATAGATGAGGTTATTATTTTGAAGAATGATTCTCCTCTCTACGATGAAATAATAGCTCATAGGCTTGGTATGATTCCTTTAACCACTGATTTAGAATCGTATAAACTTCCTCGTGAGTGTGAGTGTGGTGGTTATGGATGTGCGTTATGCCAAGTCTCTTTAACTTGTGAGGTTACCAATACAACAAATACACCAATGGAAATTTATTCTAGAGATTTAAATTCAAATGATCCAAAAATAAAGCCTGTAGAACCAAATATTCCACTAGTTAAAATAGATAAGAATGATAAAGTGATAATTGAAGCTTACGCAGTATTAGGTTTAGCCAAAGAACATGTTAAATGGCAAGCTGTTTCAAACATTTTCTATAGATTTTATCCTCAAATCGATTTTGATAATACCAAATGTGGAAAATGCCCAGATAGGTGTATTGTTTCAAGAATGTGCCCTGAAAGGTTATATGATTTCTCTAATAATAAAACTCCAGAATTGTTAGAAGACTATTGGAAAACTTGCACACTTTGTAATTCATGTCAGGATAATTGCCCAGAAGAAGCGATAAAAGTCTCATGGAAAGATAATAGTTATATTTTTTTAATAGAAAGTGATGGAGTTCTTGATTTTGATGTTATTTTGAAAAAAACATTCGAGATTTTTTTGGAAAAAATTGATGAATTTGTTGAAAAACTTGGAGAAGTGGAAATAGAATCGTAATTTATCAAAAAATTATTAAAATATTAAAAATTAAAAATATCAGAATTAATAAATTAGAGCGTTTTTTGCATGTCTCATAAAATTACGGGTCCTAGTAATTTTTACATAAGAAAATTGATAAGAGATTTATGGAAAACTAAAATAAAAATATGGAAAACGGTTTCCAAAAAACTTAGTGGCCCAAGAAGGAATAGAGTTAAAGCAAATTTATATCATATAAATAAAAATACAAAAAAGAACGATACAATTATCGTCCCAGGAAAAATATTAGGGATGGGAGAGTTGAATCACACTCTTACAATCGCATGTTTAGAATATTCAAAAACTGCTAAAAAAAAAGTTGAATCTTCAGGAAGTAAATTAATCTCAATTGAAGAATTACTAGAACTAAATCCTAACGGAAGTGGAGTAAAAATAATATATTAAAATAACAAAAAAAATTAAAAGTGAATTGTTAATGTCAATTGAATACCAACTATATGACGCAACAGATAAAATTTTAGGAAGATTCTGTTCATTGATAGCTAAAAGAGCTCTTTTAGGAGAATATATAGTTATTATTAATGCAAAAGATGCCATAATTAGTGGTAATCGAAAAGATATTCATGAAAAATATTTATCAAAATTGAAAATATCTACAGCAACTAATCCGCGTAGGGGGCCTTTTCATGAGAGAAGACCAGATACTTTCATGAGAAGAGTAATAAAACAAATGCTGCCAAGAAAAAAGCTTAGAGGAAAAGAAGCAATTAGAAGAATTCATATTTATATTTCAGATATTCCGGAACGGTTTAAAGTAAGGTATCAGATACTGAACCCTAATGAAATTGCGAATGTAGATAAAAAAAGGTTATCATATTATAACAGGTATATTACTTTAGAAAATCTATGTCAACGAATAGGTTGGTAAAATAGTCAAATTGAGGTTTAATAAATGTCAATGAAGGTAATTCAAACATCTGGAAAAAGGAAAGCTGCTATCGCCAGAGCTGTTTTAAAACACCCTGCAAAAGGTCAAGTGAAGATAAATAATGTACTTTTGCAGCTCTATGGGCCTGAAATCGCAAGATTAAGAATTCAAGAGGTTTTAGAAATTATTAATCATCCTAAACTTGAAAAGTGTGATATTAATGTTAAAGTGAAGGGAGGGGGAATCATGGGCCAAACAGATGCCGTTCGGATAGCAATTGCTAAATCTATTAATAAGTTTATTGGTACGAAAGCAATTGAGAAAACCTTCAGAGAATATGATGATTCATTATTATCTGGTGATTCAAGAAGAACAGAGCCGAAAAAATTTGGTGGTAAAAAACCAAGAGCTCGTCGCCAAAAATCATTCAGATAAAATAATAAATATTAATCTATTTCTATTTGAACACCTAAATTTTTCAGATCGTTAAAGAAAGTGGGATATGAATCGTTTACTATTTCACTTCTTTGAATGGCTGAGCTAGAATCTGCATATAAAGCTGCTATACTACATGCCATTGCAATTCTGTGGTCATTACTATGGTTTATTAAAATTCCATTGAGTTTATCACAATGGAAGATCGTTAATTTATCATCTTCTTCAATAATCTTAACTCCCATTTTCCTTAGTTCTCCTGCCATATTAGTTATTCTATCAGATTCTTTTAATCGGAGATTAGATGCATTATAAAGGACGGTCTTTCCCTCAGCAAAAGCTCCGATAACAGATAAGATTGGAAATAAGTCGGGAATTTCGGTACAGTCAATCTCAATCCCTTTTAGCAAATTTTTTGTTGATCCCCCTCGTATGATAATCTGATTATTATTTCTGTTAATTTCGATATTTGCTCCCATCTTCTCAAGGATTTCAATTACTTTTTTGTCTCCTTGCTTATTTTCAAATAAAAGATTATTAATAATTACTGATGATGGTTTTTTTGACAATACTATTGCCACAATAATGTTTGCCATTGAAGAAAAATCTCCAGGTACATCGTAAGATTGGGAACGATAACCTTGTTCAGTTGTTATGAAAAATTTTCCAGACTCAAAATTAGCTTGTACATTTATACCAAATGCTTCTAGCACATCCAAAGTAATTTGTACAAATGGTATTGAAACTAAAGGAGATGTTAATTCTATTTCAATGGAATCTTTATTCTTACATTTTAATAAAGGACTTAAGATAAGCAAAGCTGTTATGAACTGGGAACTTAAGTCTCCTTGAATTTGAACCTTATCACAAATTTCTTGTACTCGTTTAATTTTAAGTTTTTTGTTTGTTAATTTGAACTCAGCGCCTAATTGGCGTAATGAATTCAATAACGGGATTATTGGTCTCTTAAGTCTTAAGAACTCCCCCTTTAATGTAAGTCCTCCATCAATAATCAAACTTAAAGCGCTGAAGATTCGTATCGTCGTTCCAGAATTTCCACAATCCAAAGGCTTTTTGAATTTTTTATATGCTTCTTTACTCCGCTTAATAATGAATGTGTTTTTGCTTTTTCTTAAAATTTTAATTCCTAGTAATTCTAAGATTTTTAGTGTGTAAGCAACATCTCCACTGGATAAGGGATTTTTAATAATAGAAATTCCCTCAGCAAGACTAGCAGCAATAAAGGCTCTATGTGAATAACTTTTAGATCCTGGTGCAGTGATCTCACCATTTAAACTACTAGTCATTGGATTAATTTTCAAATTCATTAACTAATAAATAGAAAATAATAGATATAATATTAATTAAATAATCATGTTAAACCATGGTTTAATTAATCCATAACTGATGTGAAAAATTTGGATAATTCAATCGGCAATATTTTTAGAATTACATCTTTCGGAGAAAGTCATGGAGACTTAATAGGTATTATAGTAGATGGGGTACCTGTCGGATTAGATTTTGACTTAAAGTATATCCAAAGTGAAATGGATAGGAGAAGACCGGGACGCTCACATTTAACAACTCCTCGTCATGAAGAAGATAGAGTAAAAGTTCTATCAGGTATTTTTGAAAACAAAACAACAGGAGCTCCTATTTGTTTAATTATAGAAAATACTGACATTGATTCATCAATTTATGAAACATATCGAAAATTTTTACGTCCTTCCCATATTGATTATCCTGCATTAAAAAAATATCATGGCTTTTCTGATCTACGAGGATCAGGTCGTTTTTCAGGAAGAATTACTGCTGGATTTGTCATGGCAGGAGCAATCGCTAAACTGATTTTAAAAAAGTATGGAATTGAGATTTTTGCATACACCAAAAGTATAGGAGACATTGTTGATAAAAGAGAATACCTCCCTAATGAGATGAATAAATTATTTGAATTAAGAGAAAAATCTATTATTGGAGCTGTTGATCAAGAAATATCTAAATCAATGGAATCATTAATTAAGGGTGTTAAAAAGAATAATGATTCTATTGGGGGGACTATAAAATGTATAATTATAAATTTCCCAGCTGGGATGGGGGGACCTGTATTTAATAGTATTGAAGCGAACATCAGTAAATTTATATTTGCAATTCCAGGAATAAAGGGTATTGAATTTGGAGCAGGTTTTAATGCTGCTAAAATGAAAGGATCTGAACATAATGATCCTTGGATTATAAAGAATGGAAAAATTCAAACAACTAAGAATGATGCTGGGGGAATTATTGGAGGACTTTCAACTGGTATGCCCATTGAATTTACTGTTGCAGTTAAACCGGCTGCATCCATAGGACTTTCTCAGAAAACGGTTAATATTGAGACAAAAGAGAATGTAGATATACAATTTTCAGGACGACATGACCCATGTATTGTACCTAGGGTAATTCCTGTTGTAGAGGCAATGATTGCAAATGTTTTACTTGATATTCTACTACTTGAAGGATTTATTCCTAGAATTCTAAAATCTTAAATGAAAATTCGATAGTGGCTATTATTTTTAAAAAAAAAATTAAAATACCAATAATTTAGTCTATAATAATAAGTGAATGATCATGCCTAAATCAGATCAAAAAAAATTCATTGAAGATGTGATAAGAATTATAGATAGATGGTCATTTGAGCAATGTGCTCATTGTGAGAATGGTACATTACTTTCAATTGATGGAATGTTAGATTTCAAATGTAGTAAATGTGGAAAGGATATGAATCCCTCTGAATATTTGGGAGAAATAGCTAAAATGGTTTTCAAATATAGAGAAAAATTTGAAACTAAAAAAAGTAAATAAGAAATTGGTTAATAATATTTCAAATTAGAGTTAAATTGATTAATGCATACAATTATTTTGATCAAGTTTATTTCTTTTATCTATTAAAATAATTTCCTAGGTATTAGTAGTGAATACAACAATTACAGCAGTTTTATTAGGAGCAGGAAGAAGAGGCTTTCATGTCTATGGTACTTATGCTAAAAACAATAAAAAAAAACTAAAATTTGTTGCGGTAGCAGATCCTATACAAAAAAGGCGTGAAAATTTTGCCAGACTACATAATATTCCTCCTAATCGATGTTATGAATCATGGGAGGATTTACTTTCAATAGAAAAACTCGCAGATGTTGCATTTATTTGTACGCAAGACCAAATGCATACAGAACCTACATTACTAGCATTGGATAAGGGATATCATGTTTTGTTAGAGAAACCTATGGCAAATAAGTTAAAAGATTGTATTAGAATAGTACAAAAAGTAGAAGAATCAGGTAGAATTTTAGGAGTTAGCCATGTTTTAAGGTATACTGATTTTTTTTTTACTATCTTCAAAATTATTAAATCAAAACTCCTTGGAGATATTGTTAATATCTCACAACGAGAAAATATTTCATGGTATCATATGGCCCATAGTTATGTAAGAGGACCTTGGGCAAAAGTAGAGGAATCTTCACCGATGATTCTAGCTAAAGCTTGTCATGATTTGGATTTATTATATTGGATGATAGATTCCTTACCAAAGAAGATAAATTCTTTTGGCAGTTTATTATATTTTCGACCAGAAAACGCTCCCAAGGGAGCACCAAAATATTGTTTAGAGGGGTGTCCAGTAAAAGAAAGTTGTAAATATTACGCTCCGAGAACCTATGTAGACATATTACCAATAATTCAGATTATGCAAAAAGGAAAAAATAGAATTTTGAGATTTGTAGGGAATCTGAGAAAAAACCATGTTAAATTACTAACTTTTTTAGCTAAGATAAGTTCGCTAATTAGACGAATACGATATTGGAGTGAATGGCCGGTTTATTATTTATACAGAGAGCATGATGAAGATTTCTCTGATGAGGCAAAAATTCAGATTCTAAAAACAAGTCCTTATGGTAAATGCGTTTATTATTGTAATAATGATGTTTGTGATCATCAAGTAGTAAATATCGAGTTTGAAAATGGTGTTACAGCAAATCTTACAGTACATGGCTTCAGTGAGAAAGAAGGTAGGACTTTAAGAATTGATGGTACAGAAGCAACATTAGTAGGTGAATTTCATGATGCCTATAAGAAATTAACTATCTATAATCATTATTCGGGAAAAGAAAAAGTAATTTTTAATCAAAAGTTATCTCTCCAAACAGTTGAGCATGGTGGGGGAGATAAAAAATTAATTGAAGCATTCCTTGAGTCAATAAGAAAACCCTACCTTGAACAACCTCTAACAAATGCTAGAGAATGTCTGGAAAGCCATCTAATGGCTTTTGCTGCTAATGAATCTCGATTAAAAGGGATTGTAGTCAATATGGAGGACTTTCGTAAGAAATCAGAACTTCTCTGAATAATATTCTACAAACAAATATAAATAAGTTATTATAATTAATATCATACAATATCTTATAAAGTAAAATTTGGATAGATTGATTAGAATGGAAAAGAAAATTGATACTTCAAAGCAATTTATAGAATTTTATAAAAAGAAAGGAGATTATTTAGTATCTCTTTCTGAAAATCATTTTAAAAATGTAGAATATCGTAAATGTCTTGAATTGTTAAACCAAGCTTATGGAATGTATATAAAGGGTAATTATACTGAACTTGCTGAAAAGACAAAACAAAGATTCTTAGAAATCAAAGAAAAATATTTTAAAAAGTGAAGAAATTACTCAAATTCTAAAGTTTTTCCTAATTTATATTCAATATCTTCAATATGAGTCCCTTGCCAGTATACTTTTTTACATTGAAGATTTACACATTTATAAAATTCATTGAAATGATTATAAGTCTCCTCAGGAACCTCATTTTTTATTAAAGCTTTGTCTTCAACTCTTTCTAGTTTTGAATTACATATGGAACATCTAGCTTTTTTAAAATTAAATTCAAAATTTAACCCAAATTGCTTATTGAGTTGATTGAGGTAGTTATATATCCCTTCACCTTTAATAAAGATACTATTATCTTTATATCGTTGATAAAGAGGTAAATCTTTTGTTATTATAATCCTATTGTTATTATCAGCATATTCAATTAAATAATCGTCAGGAACAGGATCTATATTAAAAAAATTAGTTAAATCATTGGCATACACTGTGTCATATCCAAAAATACGTAGGAATCGTGTTAATTTACCGAACATTGAGTCCGTTAAAAATTTCATAATAAAAGGTTAAGCATTTAATAAATAATTCTGAATTAAATTAAATATATTAATTTTAATAAAATATATTTAATCATAATCAAAATTTGAATGGATATAAATGGAAGCTAGTAAATTAATGGAAAAAGCTGTGAGGTTTCACGGACATATATGTCCTGGCCTAACAATTGGTGTTTTAGCTTCAAAATATATTTTAGAACATGGATTTGATTATTCACCAAATGAAGAGTTAGTTGCTGTTGTCGAGAATGATAACTGTAGTGTAGACGCAATTCAAGCAATATTAGGTACAACATATGGGAAGGGGAATCTTGTCCATAAAGATTATGGAAAGATGAATTATTATTTTTATGATAGAAGAACTAAAAAAGGAATTAGATTAGCTCTAAAAAGTCTCGAATTTGAAAATAAAAAATTAAATAGAGATGAAAAAATTCAGCTATTGTTGAATTCAAAACCTGAAGACATATTTAATATATATGAAATCGAATTTAATCCTCCAGAGTTAGCAGTTGTTGAACAATCTATCTCCTGTGAGGTATGTGGAGAACCTACTATGAGTAGTAGGATCATGATGTATAATGGCTCTGAAATGTGCATTCCTTGTTATAAAAAAATGAGAGGTTAATACTAGAAAAATTCTGGAAATTAAGGAATTTTGAAGGTAATTTTCTTTGAATTGAAAAGTTTTTGGTCGTTTAATTAATTACTAATTATTTTGAGATGTTTGAGTAATATTGAAAGAGAAAAATGAAAAGATCTTAATTGGTGCTGGTCCATTTTATTATAGAGGAAATAATACCGGAATTCTTTTAATACATGGAGGAGGTGGTGGAACCTGTGCTGATTTGAAACCTCTAGCAGAAGATTTACATTCAAAAGGAGGATTTACTATTACTGTTCCTTTACTTCCAGGATTTGGAACTACACCTAAGGATTTGAGAAACATACAGATTGAAGATTGGAAATCCGCTTTATATAGTGAATTATCTATGTTAAATAATAAATGTGAAAATGTGTTTGTTGGGGGTCATTCCATGGGAGGGGTGTTAGCATTGATATTAGCAGCAAATTATAACCTAGATGGGATTTTTACGATTAGTGCTCCAATCGGAATACAGAATTTTTTATTTTATCTGGTTCCCTTATTTAAAATTTTTATAAAATACCATTCTGTTGATTCGGAGAAATTTATTAAAGACACTAATGGAAAATGGGTTGGGTATAAGAAGATTCCACTAAATATTGCCACAAAACTAAAAGGTTTAATGAAGGAGATGAAACTATCCTTAGACAAAATTAGTTGCCCTGTTTTGATATTTCAAGGAAAAAATGATTCTGAAATTAAAAGCCAAAGCATGGAATATATTTTCAATAACATTAAATCTAGAAATAAGAAGAAAATTTGGCTTCCAAATAACTGTCATCCAATATTAGATAGCCCAGATCACAAACAAATTGTATCTGAACTGATAAAATTCATTAATGAACTTTGTACTTAAATTATTTATCTTTAGATAAATTACTAAAAATATCAAGATAGGATATTTGAATTTTGTATAAAAATTAAAATTATGATTAGAGAAAAACTAGTAAATATATTCACTGGATATAAATTCTTTATTTTTAATAACACAACCTATAATAATGAAAATCATAATTGAATAACAGAATTAAAACACTTTAAATTAAGATGAAACATTTATGATTAAAAATATAAATAAAGGACATACCTTACTAGTAAAAGGTCCAGCAAGATTAACCTTATTAGAGGGAAAAGTCGATGTTTTTGGAAAAATACTTACTCCCGAGAAAGAGGAATCATCCTCCGATGTATCAAATCTAAATAATGTATTAATAGTACCAAGTGCACAAAGTTATCCTATTTATGCTGTAGAGAAATCAAAATTAGATATATATATTAGATCTGAAGAAAATCTTGTAAATATTGAAGAAAATTCGATTTCTTCAAATTGGAGTGAGATAAAAGATTCTATCATAAAAATTCTAAAACAAAAACAAGGCGCTGAGCTTAAAATCATGGTATTAGGGATTAGTAGCGGAAAAACAACTTTTATCAAGTATTTAGCAAACCACTTCCTAAAAGAAGGGTTGAAAGGAGGATATCTTGATTCTGATCTGGGTCAACAAATAATATATATTCCCACTACGATAAACATTGGTTCTATCGGAGATTTTATTGTTTCAAGTGAAGATATTATCTCTGAGAAAACTATTTTTATTGGAGCTACTTTTCCAAAAGGAGATTATAAATTCATTGTTTCTCATTCATGTAGGAATCTAATTGATAACTACGTTAACAAGAATAAGCCCATTGATTTTGTTTTAATTGATACAGATGGTTGGATTAAAACTGAGGCAGGGATCCTTTATAAAAATTTTTTTATTAACACAGTTGATCCAGATGTTTTGATAATTTTTCAGGATGAAACAGTCGAGGAACTTCAAACAATTGAAAAGACTTCATCAAGTACTAGGAAAGATAGAAAGATCTTTCTAATTAAAGAGAAAAATAAATATTTTTATGAAAAAGATAAAGACGAAAGAAGATTTTTACGCCAAAGCCAATTTTCTAAGAAATTTGAAGAGTTCCGAAAAATTTCGATTCCTATTGATGATATTAAGTTCATAAAAACAGAATTTGATAAGGAAGCAGATCAAATTTTTGAAAAAGAGTTAGATATTTATGAACTTATTAATCTTCCTTATCATTATGTAATAATTGGTTTAATGACTGAAAAATCTGAATTGATTGAAATTGGACTTCTGTTTACAATAAATATTGAAAAGAATTACATCTTACTTTATTCAAACTTGACTTATAAGGAACAACTTAAGGTAAAGAAAATACTTATTGGTTCTCTTAGATTAAGCATTAAAGGAAATCATCAAGGGTATTTGTATCTCTAATTTTTTATCTTCTTATTAAACTAGTTCCTAATTTCAATCTTTATATATGAGTAATAAGACTAATTTTTTTAAATTTTGATATAATTATAATTATTTATGGATGAGGATCTTCTCACAAAGTTCCTAAAACTAATGTCTTCAAAAATATCAGATTCAGATTTAGAATTAATCAACTTAGGAAAATCTTTAGGTCTTGATTTGGTGTCATTCGCCGATTTGAGAGCCTCACAAGAAGATACTTTTATAGATGACGTTAGAGATAAAGCTTTAACAATGATGGAAATCGGAAATGATAACACATTAATTGATGCAGATTCATTTTATGCTGGTAGCATTGATTTTATGGTATCTGATGATCCTAATGGGAAAAAATTCTTTCTTTTGGAAACCAATGGTGGATCTCACCGAGGTCTTTCAATAATTACTAAGAAACAACAATCTCTTTTATATGATGGTTATATTGAAGCAATTACTCGAGCTATTATACGAAATAAGCATACAGTTAACAAAATTTTTGTAATAGTTGGAGTACCTGTTAATGATGGTTTAATCCATGAAAAAATAATAATGATAGAATATTTTAGAAATTATTTTAAAGCTAATGAACATTCAGTTAAAATTTTTAATATTGATAATTACGACAAATATTTTAGAGCTGAAATTGTATTTTTAATTGCTGATTATAAACAATTATCTAAATCACTTTCATTTTCTAATAATTGGATTAAATATAAAGGAGAAAAGGTAAGTGTATTAATAGGAGATGGTATAACAAGACGTTTCAACAATAAAAAATTTTTAAAATTAGTTAAACAAGATTTCCACAAAGTAAATTCAATTTTAGTGAATCCTATTTTTAATATCACTGATGATAAGTCTCTAACATATTTAGCTAGCTATTTTAGTAAAGATTTACTTAAAAAATATAATTTAAAGTACCTATTGTTCACAAAAGCATTTAGTGAGAAGGAATTAGTTGAAAAATTGAATTTTCTCATTAAAGAATATAAAAAATCATTTATTATTAAACCTAGTGGAGGTTCTGGAGGAGCAGGAGTTATACCTATTTCAAAAGATGAAGATCTTCATAATATTAAAAATTTAGTTGAAAAAAGTAAGAATGAATTTTATGCTAAATTTATGGAAAATCGTGACCCATTCCCATACACCATTCAAGAGATGGCTAATTTTTCCTTAATCGATTGGAAAGGAGGGAACCATACTTTTGATTTACGAATCTATCTAGCTCAACGAAAAGGTGAAGTTATCCCTATTGGAGGATTAGCAAGAATTGCACGAGAAGAATTTGTTAATAAAGTTAAATTAAATAAACAAGAATTTGTAGTAAATTT
This sequence comes from Promethearchaeota archaeon, assembly GCA_048938855.1. Taxonomy (GTDB): domain Archaea; phylum Asgardarchaeota; class Lokiarchaeia; order Sigyniarchaeales; family SOKP01; genus Loki-b32. The sequence goes on along the minus strand of JBHLLT010000005.1, from coordinate 84,039 downwards.
ATCGGGTTATAATGGCCAAATTGAAGTTGAACGTGGAATAGGATTTTCAGAAAAAAATTGTGGTTTGTTAAACTTGACAAAAGAAGATTTTGCTAATATGTTCTGTATTGGCTGCGTTTTATTCGCAACAATCGCAAAAAATTATAATAAGATCATCAATTTCTCAGACTGGAAAAAAATTATTGTTTGATATGAAACTTAAAACATTAAAAGCTTTATTGGATATTTCTAACCGAGAAATGTTATTTAAAGAAATTCTAAATGAATTAGAATTAGTTAAAAATTTAAACTTCATAAGTTATCAGATATATAAAAGTTCTAAGATCATTATACCTGTTATTAAAATTGCCAAGAATACTAAATTAGATGATTGTAATCACGTAAAAATCTTTATAGGTGCTCAACATAATGAATATAATGGTTTATTTAGTATGCTAAAATTTTTTGAATTGCTACGAGAAAAAAAAATAGAACTTAATGATGTAGCGAGATCAAATCAGATTTTAATTTTTATACCATTATTAAATCCTTATGGTTTCAAAAATCCTAGTAAATCAAACAAATCTGGCTATTATCTGGAAGATGGTACAAATCTTAATAGATTTTGGTGTAAAGCATTTATTCCTAATATTAGTAATGAAAATAACGATTTAAAGTGTAAAACTTTACCCGGACAAGTAAATATTGTTAAACAGATACTACAAAAATATTGGGATAAACATGACGTAAATTTATATATACTTGATTTTCATGAGACTTCTTTATTAGAACGCTTTCAAATTGAATTGGTTAACAGTCTCAATCCGTATTATAAGTTTGATCATTGGCTTAAGGAAGGGATAATCTTAAACATTATGAAATTATATGATATTCCTTATTATTGCAAACCGTTATTCTTCAAGTGCAGCCCTTCTGCTGATCATGCACACTTAAATTTAACTCATAAACAATTTGAGATAGTTTTTGAAAAATTAAAAGAATATAATTTGAGAAATCACGGAATAGGTAAATTACCTTTTTATTTCTGCTATAATGATAAGAGTAAAGACTATTGCTTAAAGTTAGCTAATACTGTATATAATAATTTGAAAGAAAAATTATGGGAAACTTATTTCCCTGCTTTTAATCATAATTTCGTAAATCATGGATGTTTTGTCAATATGAGTAATTTAACATCTCGACCAAATATTTATTCTATGGAATTAGAGTCCCAGAAACATTTTTTTAACATTTTTGAAGAAATTGATAAATCAAATTCGGATCTTGATTACTTCAAAAAAAAACTTAATCTTATTAATGTTAGTATAGAATTAGCTCTTGAAGCTATTAAAGTTATGATTAATACATATTAAAGTTTCTAGTTTCATGATTTAAAGAAATTAAGACAAGCTCCAACTAATATACATTCATTTTTCTTCTGTGAATGCCCTCCTTTCTTTAATATAAGAACATTTTTATCAGGGGATTCTAATATCAACCTATTTTCTTTTAAATTTTTAAATTTTATAATTCTATCATTTCTACAATGTATTAACATAATCTTTTTAGAGAAGATTTTCCATTCCTCTAAACTTAACTCGTCTTTCATTTTTTTTATTGATTGAAATGGAGATAACTGGATATTTTCTTCACTACTTGGAAACAATTTTACACCCTTAATTAAATAGTCTAATATGATTACTGGATTATATTTAGGGATATTTTGTTTGTAAGAAGACATTGATGAGATTGCAATTATTTTGTCAATATCTCTAATAACAGAAGTTGCAGATAGAACTGTTATTGCTCCTATGCTAAATCCAATACAATAAATTTTTTTAGTTGCGTATTCTTCTTGTGTTCTTACCCATTCAATTATTTTGCAAAAATCTTCAATTCTTTTTAAAAAATCACTTCTTTTTCCCGTTTTTTTTGATTTTCCTGTACCTCTCGCATCATATGCTAAAACCACATAACCTTGATAAGCGAATGGGAAATATAAATATTGAAGTGTCTCTTTTGTATCAGAAAAACCATGACAAACAATAATAATAGAATTTTTTAGGTTAATTTTGTTTTTATCCTGATTTGTGACTATGCTTGCATATAGAGACCCATCAGAGACTTTAATTTGTTTATTTGAAACATTTAGATCCTTGAGAATAATTTTTCTCCAGCGATCAAACCAGAGGTCTCTAAAGGACCAGTAAATCTCAAAAGGCACATAAATAATTAGAAATGTTGTAACCGATAAAGTAAAACATTTTGAAAAAGCTGACGTGTAACAGGGATTTCCGAATGAAACATTCACTTCCCAAATATACCAGCTTATTAGAATATCAATAATTATCAATATTAAGCGTTTTAATATATTTGAAAGCAAAATATTCCCTTAACAACTTTAATCCAGCGCGATTTAGTAAACAAAATAACAAAAAAATAAAAAATAAAAATTATGGCATTTTTGGTTTTGGACATCCATAATCATGAGCAATTTTACAATCTGGTTTACTTCTTAAACCAGGACAGGGCTTACATTTAACATCTCGTAACATTTTTACAACATCATCGACTTCCATGCCAAATTCTTCATCTTCGGTTTCGTCTTCAATCATGTCATCATCATCAGGGATTTCATATATTACATCTTCTTCTAAATCATCTTTCCACTCATTTAGATCTATTACTTCATCTCCATCTTCATCTACTTTCCCAGTGGGAACTTCATAATCATCTTCTCCGCTTGGTGCACTCTTTTTTTTAGCCATATCTCTCACTTAAATTTTTAATTGATTTTTACTAATTATTCGTTTTATTATATAATTTTTACTAAAATATAATTTTAATTCGATTTTGTATGAAGGAAAACAACATAAGAATTAATAATTAACTGAAATTAGTTTTTAATAGGTTATCTACTTGTTTTAATAATTCTTTATTGCACTGTAGTCTTCTACAAAATTTGACAATTTCAGTCAAAATACAATCTAATTCATTAAAGGAGAAAACTTTATAATTTTTTAAATGGAAGACCGGAATTAAAAATTTTGCTGGTATTTTTTGAAAATCTCCTCTTAAGTCCAATAAATCTCTTAGAATGTTATAATCTATATTATTTTTTAAGTAAAATTCATCAAGGAATAATAATTTGACTAGAGAATTACTAAGTTTATTGAAAAAAGTAAGAGAAACATTAATTTTGTTATTATATTTATCCTTAAATTGCTCTAATTCATTATTTCTTGCATATTTAAAATTAGATGAGTTGAAACTATAATTTAATTGGGAAAGAAATTGTAGAATTTTCCCCAATTGTGATAAAAACATAGGAAATATTCTTGGCATGGGTAATCTTTTAATAAAGCTGCCATTAAATCTTAAATAACCCCCTGCCATATGTAATGTACTAAATAGTGATTTAAACACCGAGTTCATAAATTCAGAATTTAATATTGTTAAAAGACCAAATAACTGATCAGTATTTAATGAGGGAATTTTAATAAAATAGAGACCAGTTATATTAGTAAATACTCCAGGATCATAAAAAAATGTTAAATCTTTCGCGATTTCTCTAAAAATAAGTTTTTCACTATTGAGATCATTCCAGATATGCTCAAAGTTAGAATTATAATTAAAGTATGATATTTCAAGATCGTTCCCCATAATTTTTATTCTTTTATCGAATTTAATATGAAACTTTCCTACATTACTAGTTCCAATTAATAATAAATCATTATCAGACTGAGGTTTATTACTGATGTTATCATAATGTCTACCATATTTTAAAAAACCAAATGGTCGATAAATGATTTTCAAATCTTTAAAGGTTTCATCAAAAGCTTCAAAGTTTTTAAATAAAAATGTTAATAAATTTATATTATCTGAGAGAGGAATTACTTTTGAAGGTAGATAGTCAATTTGACTCTGGTTAAGATATAATGTCATATTTTTGGCATTATTAACTAATTCACTTATTTTCTTGTATGATTTAATAACAATTTCTTTCTTTTTGATTTGATTAGTTTTTTTCGAAGATAATATTATAGGGTATGTAGCTGCATTTTGAAACACAGATAACGATGAGATATTTATGATTTCTTTGATTTCTGATTCATTTAGCAATAACGATCTGATTTTAATACCATAATCTGCAGATAGAAATTTATTTGGTAAAATTAGTGAGAGATATCCTCCAATATTTAATAACTCTAAAGATCTCTCGATGAATATGATTGAAAGATCGAATAATCGATATGCCGATTGATATCTATTTATCAGTTTTTTTTTAAATTCTTTATCCTTTATCCGCTTGTTTTCGACATATGGTGGATTCCCAACAATAATATCGAATTTATCAGAGTCAAATTCTAAGAGGAAATCTAAGTTGTAAATATTAAATTTGAGATTTAATATTTCAATGAAATGATTAATATTTGTAGCTTTGAAACTCTTAAAGTTGGGAATATAGTAGGTAATATTATTAGGATCATTAGATAAAAGCCACTGAATTAGCCGTAACTTGGCAATAACAATAGCGGATTGATCAATTTCATTTGCATATAGGTTTCTCTCAATAATTGATTTCTTAAGTTCAAGAGGCGATAATCCAGGATTTACTACTTGATAAATTTTATATAATTTTTCTGCTATTGATATTAAAAATCTCCCAGAACCACAAGAGGGATCTAAAATTCTCAAATTTTTAATTATATTATATATCTTAACTTTAAATTCTGGATTTCTACCTAAAATATCAACTAATTTTTCTATATTGACATCTACCTGATTGATTTTTAGAGAAGTAAAATATTCACGGAAAAAGATTCTGAATATATTGGAAACTATATAATCTACAATTTCATTTGGAGTATAGATGATTCCAAGATTACGATTTTTATTTTGCTGAAGTGCTTTTTGATTTTCAAAGTCCTGAATTTGATTTTCCATGAATTTTATAAGCTTTTGAGCTTGCATATCATCAATTAACTATTTAGATTTCATTTTTTATTTCTTTATTTATTAAAATACTAAAAACAATAATAAAATAATAGAACAACTATAAAATAATTAATATATACAATTTAAATAAATTTCAAGTTGATAGAAAATTCATTTTTACTTGATCTAATCAATAATCCTCAAAAAATTTCCAAATTAAACTTTGATATTATATCAATAATATTAAAGACCGTGAAAGAATTATTTGAGGTTGAAAATTTACTTTTAGAACTCAGTGTTAACAGTAAAACAGACGTAATTTACGTTATAGGAGATATTCATGGAAACTTAAAAACCTTGATGGAATTAATTAAAATTATTAATAAAAATAATCCTAAAATAGTAATTTTTCTTGGGGATATTGTTGATCGTGGTCCAAAGCAATTAGAATGTTTAATTATAGTATATGCGTTAAAAATTCTATTCCCTTTAAAATATTATATCATAAGAGGAAATCATGAAACTCTTGAAATAAATCAATATTATGGTTTTTTTCAAGATTTTCTTCTAAGATTCAAAGATCAGAGTAAGTTTATTGATATTATTAAAGTATATAACACTCTCCCTCTATGTATTTTAGTTAATGAGACAACTTTATGCTTACATGGAGGAATCCCACAAGATATTGAAATTCTAGGTAAGCTTAAAGGCCATAAATGCAAAGATTTTAGTCAAGTCTTTACCTCAAATGCACAAAGTATATATCAAATTATGTGGAATGACCCTAAGTCAGATTTACAAGGTTTTTCCGACAGTTTTAGGGGTCCAGGTATAAAATTTTTTGGAAACGACGCTTTTAAGGAGTTTATGAAATATAATAATCTAAATTTTCTTATAAGAGCCCATGAATGTTTTCCTGAGGGATATCGGTGGTTCTTCAACAATAGATTGTTATCAATATTCTCATCTGCGAATTATAGAGGTGAATATTCTCCTAATCCTGCATCTTATGCAATAATTAAAAATGATGAGGTTATACCAAAACTCTTAGAGCTGTAAAACTAATTCTAAATAATATTTATATTATTATCTAAAATCTGATATATACTGTAAAAATTAGCTATAGATTAATCAGAATCCCTACGTAAGTTGAGAGGCATCAGGCTTTATAAATAGAAGATTATTACCTCTAATGAAAATTTCGTTATATTTGGCCATAGGTGTCCCATCTAAAAGTTCAGTAGCATCCTCAAGAATCATGTTCATATAAGCATCTATTTCCTTTAAAAGTCCTCTATATTCAGTCCCATCTTTTAATCGGAGTAATATTATTGAACCTTGGCTATTTTGTAATATTTGTAAAGGGTTTTTTGATCTCTGTTGATTATTATTTCTACTTGACATTTTTAATCCTTATATCAAAAATATTATTATTATATTTATAGAAAAGATAATTTAAAGATAGAATTTTTTGAATTAAAACCTTACGACATTGAAAAATCAAAAATAAATTTGTCTGGTTATCATATTGGAGGATAAACATAAAAATCAAAATAAGAAAAAGAAAATTATTAGCGATTATAATAAGACAGCAAATTTTTATGACAAAAGATATGAAGCGATACAAAAAGAGAAGTATGAGGTAATTTTAAATAATTATAGAGATTTCAACAGAATAATTTTAGATTTGGGGTGTGGTACAGGTTTATTTTTTGAGTATTTAATAAAAACAAATGTTGCGAAGAATATTACAAACAGTAATTATATTGCGGTAGATATTTCCTGGAATATGTTGTTAAAATTTAAATCAAAAACTTTCAAAGATGATAATTTTGGCCATCTACCAAATTTTATATTATCAGATATTGATCATTTACCTTTTAGAGAAAATACATTCGATATGATATTTACATTTACATCATTCCAAAATTTACCAAGTATTAGAAATGGAATTGAAGAATTAACAAGAGTATGTAAAAATAATACCGACTTCATATTTTCTATCCTTAAAAAGAACTTAGATTTAAATTCTTTACTAAAAATATTAGAACTTTACGTGAAAGACATAATCGTAATAGAAAAAGAAAAGTTAGAAGATATAATAATCCAGGGTAAGATTTCTCAGCTAAAAACTTTTAGACCAATTATTTATAAAAAGATTTAAGAATCTCATCTGTTTTACTTTCGATATTATACTTTTTTTGAAAATAATTACATATATTTTCAATATCCCTTTCCAAAAGTGATTTTGCATTAGGATGATCAGCTGGAACCCATTGTAACCAATCAATTAATAAAATGTTTCCTTTTTCATCCAAAACAATATTAAATTCACCTAAATCTCCATGTATCATACCTGCTTTTTTATATATTAATTTGTATTGCTTAATAATTCTAGTAAAGATCTTTAAAGGTTTTTTTATATATTTATAGTAAACTAATTCTTTTCCTCTCAAGTAAGACATTATAATTATATGCCTATTATAACCTATTGGTTTTGGAGTGTTTAGTTTAAGTAGATATATCTTTTCAAGAGCTTCATACTCTTTTTTTGCAGCAAGTCTATTCACATAAAGCCAAGAAAGGTGTCCCCGTTCTCCGATAATATCTCTAAGTTGTTTTATACTTTTAAAGCTTGTTCTCCCCATTCGGTAAAATTTCGCTGCGAAAATATTTTCGTGATCATCCATGCAGCTATACACATCTGATTCTTTACCTTTACCTATAAGAGGCCCTAATTGGCTAATTATGTTTTGTTCGACTAAAGCATGTAGTGCAAGTAAATCATAAGCCTTAGAATTGAGCGTATAGGCAATTTCATGCTTAGAAGCGTCTCTGATAATTAAATCAAGTTTATGAACTTTTTTTAATCGGAAAAGTGTTTCTTCCATTTTGTAACGAGAATAGAATTTAATATTGTTTACGGTAACAAACTTAGACCTCTTCATCCCAATTTCAATCGCCATGAGGATTCGAAGATCTTCCTTTTCAAGTTCAGTAAGTAGATTTGCTACTTGCACACTTATATCAACTAAAATATGAATTTTCGATAAGTTTTGAAAAAAGATAATAATTTATATATATTAGGAATTTCAAAAACCAGAAGAGCTGTTAAATTCAACAGTAAGAAGATGAAAACATCTTTCGGTAATATAAAATAAGTAGTGGATGTTGAGCCTTCTTGAAACAAAAAAAGAAAAACTCCTTGATTTAAGTAAAACACGATTCCTATTGAAATAATTATGCTATTTAATGAAAATACAATAACTTGATTTTCATATTCAACAATGCCAATTACAAGGTTGATACTAAAAAATATTAAGGCAATTAAAGTGATTATTTTTGAAAAATTTATCCAATTTGTATAATTTATGCTATTTACTTCATAATTTCCTAAAAATTTTGACCAAAAAAACGATGTACTTAAATTTAGAAACGATATGATGGGTAATAGTACTGCAATTATGATAGAAATGCTATAAAGTCTTATAGTTATAAACCTACTAAATTTTAAATTCATTTTTTCTCCTGATTTCAAAGAATCTAAAAATGAGTTTAGTTTGTCTTGAATTTGTAGAGGAAAGTTCTTCTTAGACATAATTAACTGGATATTTAACTCTCGATAATTAGCAATCAATAGCTTTAGTTGTTTATATGCTTTCCTAAATTTCTTCTTTTTGCTTTTTGGGCCATTCCAAAGATATAAAATGACATTTTCTTCATCTAAAATTGCACAAATATCTTGAGATAGTAAATGTTGCTCTTCTTCGATCCAATGAGATTTAGTTTCATCAAATATGAATGTTCTTAGCATCTAATATCTACTTAACTTAACTAGATTTAGCTTTTATTTTTTTCTAAAATCTTAGGTTAAGTAAAATGAAATTTAAAAATAAATTAAATTAAAACAAATTTTTTATAAAACAAATACTACTGGTTATCTAATCTTTGCTTTATATCATCCCACATTTTAGAAATATATTCTTCATATAATTTAATTGTGGCATCATCAATAGATTTAAATCTTTTTTGCATTTTCAAATACTCATTTATTGGTTTACGTTTAGAGGAATCTAAATATCTATTGCTAGGTCTTGATAATTCAAATTTACCCTCAATAACTTCATAAAGAGGCCAAAAACCTGTTTCATTTGCTAATCTGCCGATCAACATCGTATCTTTTGGATCATATCCCCATCCAGGGGGACAAGGTGATAAAATATGGAAATATTTCGGTCCAATTATGGTTTTTGCTCTCTTAAATTTTTCATATAAATCAAGAGGGTAAGCAGCATTAGCAGTAGTGACATATGGGATGCCATGTGCTTCTAATATTTTTGGCATATTTTTTTTATGAACTTCCTTTCCTTCTGGAGTAGTTGTAGTTCGAACACCAAGAGGAGTAGAACCACTTCTCTGAACTCCTGTATTCATATATGCTTCATTATCATAACATGCATAAATAAAGTTTGTTCCTCTTTCTGCGGCTCCACTTAAAGCCTGTATTCCAATATCGGTTGTTCCACCATCTCCGGCAAAAGCAAGAACAGTGATTTCATCTGCTAAACCTTTATCTTCTAAAGATGCTAAGATCCCTGATGCTGAAGCACCAGTAGTGGCAAAAGGTGTATGATAAACAGATATTTTTGTTGAGCAAAATCCTTGCATTCCATGCAATACAGTTAAGCATGATGCTGGTACGGTTATTATTGTCTTAGGCCCTAGTGCTTTAAGAGCCATTCTGTAGATCAATGCCATTCCACATCCTGCACAAGCACGAGTCCCAGGATATATAAATTCTTCTTCAGGAAGATCCATAACATTTACCATTTTTAACATCCTCCACTTTTAAAATATGTTGATTCATCATAATCTTTCAATTCATCTAATCTCAGACCTAAGAAATCAGTTTTATTGGTGGATATTCCCTTGTTAAATTCATCCAAAGCTTTATAAACACCTTCAATAATATGCTCAGTTTTTACATCTCTACCCCCTAATCCTACAATAAAACCCTTAATATTTGGTCTGTTTTTTAATCCATAAAGAGCAGCTTTTAATTCATAAGATAACACCCCCTCGTAACCATATCCAATATCCCTATCAAAAACAATTATATTCTTTCTATCTTTGAAGAATTCTTTCATTTCTTCATGTGGAAAGGGTCTAAATAACTTAAGACTTAAGATCCCGATCTTTAAACCTTCCGCTCTTAATTTTTTGATTGCAACTCTCGCTTGAGATGCAACTGATCCCATAGCAAAAATAATTGTATCAGCATCTTCAGTTTGAACTTCTTTATATATCCCGTTCCCATAAGATCTTCCAAATTTGGCAGCAAACTCATCATGAACTTCCTTTATTATATCAATTGAATTTTCCAACGATTTTTGTAGAGCATATCGATATTCATAATAGCCAGGAGCAGTTCCTTCAGCGCGTTTAACTATATGAGGTGTTGTTACGGGATCTATACCTTTTACTTGAGAAATATCAGACAAATTAATGTGGTGGTTTATAGGAGGTAAAAATTTGTCAATACTATCTTGATTTTCTAATTTAACTGGCATCATAGTATGACTTAGGATATATCCATCATATGCTACTATCGCAGGCAGAAAAACTCGTGAATCTTCAGCAATTTTAAATGCTTGAAGATTTGTATCGTAGATCTCCTGATTATTTTCACACATAAACTGTATCCAGCCAACATCTCTTATTGTAATAAAATCAGAATGGTCTGTCCAAACTGACCATGGCGCTCCAAGAGATCTTGTTGCGAGATTAATGATGATAGGTAGTCTGTTTCCTGCCGCCCATGGAAGTAATTCATACATTAATTCTAAACCATGAGCAGATGTTGCAGTCCCAACTCTAGATCCTGTTGCGGAAGCAGCACAACATACGGCTAAAGCTGAATGTTCAGATTCAACCTTGACGAACCTAGCTTTTAATTTTCCTTCATATATAAATTCAGCAATTTTTTCAACGACAGGACTTTGGGGTGTGATTGGATAAGCGGATACTACACCTACTCTAGCTTGCCTAAAAGCATGGGCTGCAGCATGATTTCCAGTTAAAATCATGACATTTTCGCTCATATGTTTTTTTTCCTCTTCAATTATGGTCATTCAGTTTTCACCTCCTCCATTTTAATCGCTTTCACTGGACATTCTTCCATACAAATTCCACATCCTTTACAATGGACCAAATCGATCTTAGGAGGAATTGATCTCGTTATTACTGCTTCAGGACAATAAAGCCAGCAATTAAAACAACTAGGCTTTCCAGATTTAACGGGTATGCATTTTTCTAAATTGATTATTGGTTTTTTTGAACTCCATGTTCCAGTTTCGCCTGCTTCACCAATTACCGGTTTTTGGACCGATCCTAATATTTTTTGATAATCTTTTTTTGAGTCAGTCATCTATACATCAAAAGTAGTTATAAATGAGATTCTGTATGGAATCAAACGTACGTAAGTTTTTAATTCTTACCATTTATAAAAATAAAAGAGTACAGCAAGTTTAACTTAGTTTATTAAGATTAGCTTTAAAATTATTAAGATAAGTATAGAATTTCAAGTATAATGGAAAAATTGCTTTTTAAATTAAAATTAAATACTAAATATTTTATTAAACCTATAGTAAAAAGTTACCACTTCTATCTTTAGTCGCATTTTTTCAATAAGAATCAAAAAAATAGCAGGTAAGGGTTAAAATTGGAATTTTCCAAAGATAAATTTCTATTAATAATTGAGAACATTAATGAGGCTTATTTCGAAGTTGATTTAAAAGGCAATTTTACCTTTTTTAATGATTCATTATGTAGACTCACAGGTTATTCAAGAGAAGAACTATTAGGATTATCTTATAAAAGTATCGCTGATGAAGAAAACAGTAAGATAGTGTATGATGGATTTAATTCTGTTTACAATACTGGAGTCCCACTAAATGATTTTGAATATCAATTTAAGAATAAAGCGGGAGAAAAAGTTATTGGTGAAACTTCTGTCTATTTAAAACATGATTCTAATGGGAATAAAGTCGGATTTTATGGGTTATTTCGTGATATAACTAAAAAAAGAGAGGAAGAAATAAAGTATAGAAAAGAATTAGAACAAATAATCAATTTAAAAACTCAAGAATTAAGAGAATCAGAAGAAATATATCGTCCAATTACCGATCAGTCTTTATTAGGTATATGTATTATTCAAGATGATTTAATCAAATATATGAATCAAAAATTGGCTGATTTAATAGGTTACACGGTTGAAGAAGTAAAGAATTGGGAACCTGGATGGTTTGTAAATGTAATTCATTTTGAAGATAGAGGCTGGGTTGTAGAACAAGCAAGAAAAAAACAAGCTGGAGCAAAAGATGTTAAACATTATTATCAATATCGTTTAATTAAAAAAACAGGTGAAACAATTTGGTTAGAAAACTTTTCGAAAACAATTTTATACAAGGGAAGATCAGCAAATTTAGTCACTGTAATAGATATTACTGAACGAAAATCAGCTGAAAAAAAATTAATGGAATCAGAAGAGAAGTTTTATCAATTGTTCAATAAAGCTCCATATCCTATAGGTTTATTTGATTTAGAAGGTAATTTATTAGATTGCAATAGTGCCTCAAATACCTTATTATCTACCCATACGTTAGAAGATTATGTTGGAAAAAACTATAGAGTGTTTTGGTCCTACAATGATAAGGAAAAACCTTTAATTGATTTATTTAACAAAATATTTACTGAATTAATTAAAACTGGGAAGACTTTAAATTTTGAATTTCCAATCCATCGTACAATAGGTCCAGTAATATGGAATTCTGCTACAGCATCAAAGATTAGAATTGGAACGAACGAATTCATTCAAATTGTACTAATGGATATATCAGCACAAAAAGAAACTCAGCAGAAATTAAAAGAATCTGAAGAAAAGTATAGGAATTTAGTAGAAAATGCCCATGAAGGTGTGTGGGCAGTGGATAAAAACGACATTACCATCTTTGTTAATCCAAAATTGTGCGAAATGCTGGGATATACTAGAGAGGAGTTAATGGGGAAAAGTCTACATTTATTTTTAAAGGATTCAATGATAGAATTAATCGACAGCTATCGAAAACGAAGGGAAAAGGGGTTTAAGGATACTTATGAACTTGATCTTATAAAAAAAGATGGAACACTATTAAGTACAAGTATAAATGCCGCTCCAATTTTTAATGAAAGTGGAGAGTTTAAGGGATCCTTTGCTTTTATTAATGATATTACCAATCGTAAAATTGCAGAGCAAAAATTGAGAGAATCCGAGGAAAAATATCGAATTATTTCAGAAAATGCTAATGATTTAATCACTATAACAGATACAAAGATGAAAATCGAATATATAAATGAACAAGTTCATAAAAGAGTAATGGGATATGTCGAAGATGATGTTATTGGAAGAAAAGGACTCGATTTGATCCATCCAGATGATCGGGAAATTGTTTTACGAGAATTTGTAAAATCTTTCAAGTCCAGAGGCGGATTTGTTGAGGCAAGAATAAAGAATAAAGATGGGAGGTATGTTTGGACAGAAACCAGTGGATCAGCAATTAAAGATAAAAATGAAGAGTTAAAAATTCTTTTAATTACGCGAGTAACTGAAGAGCGAAAAAAAACAGAACAAAAACTGAAAGAATCAGAGGAAAAATATCGGAATATGATTAACCATTTAGATTTAGGATTTTATCAACTAAATTGGGAAGGATTGTTGGTAAACCATAATCCTAGATTTTGTGAGATATTGGGATATGATTCCTCTGAAGATTTAATAAATAAGGATATCCATGAATTTTGGCAAAAACCAGAGGAACGAGAAGTTTATTTAACGGAATTAAAAAATAAAGGTTTCGTTAAAAATTATATAGTCAATGCAGTAAAGAAAAATGGTGAAAAAATAGTTGTACAAATAAACTCTCATATAATCAGAAAAAATGAAGCCATTCCAGTTCTAATACAGGGAGTAATTTCAGACATTACAGAGAAATTTGAATTGGAAAAGAAGTTAAAGGAATCAGAATTAAGATATAGAAATTTAATTGAATCTGTCCCATTTTCAATAGCTTTAATTGATAAATTGGGAAAAATTGTTTATTGTAATCCCTCTATTGAAAAAATGTTGGGATTTCGTCGAGATGAATTAGTTGGATTCAAGTTTAAAGATCTTCCAGCAATTCATCCTGATTATGTACCAATATTGTTAAAACGATTTCGAAGGGTTTTATTGGGTGAAATTCTACCTCCATTAGAAATGCAATTATATAAAAAAAATGGGAGTTTAATTTGGATAGAATACCAATCATCTCTAGTCAAATTAGGTAATGAAATTTTATTACAGACAGTTATAAATGATATAACTGAACAAAAACAAGCCGATCTCCTTATAGAAGAAGAAATTATCAAATTAAAAGAATTAGATCAAATAAGAAAGGATTTAATTTCACGAGTCTCTCATGAATTGAAAACTCCTTTGGTTTCTGTTTGTGGAGCTGCCGAACTTCTTTTAGATTCTTTTATTGATCAATTTAAAGATGAGCCAAAAGAGCTTATTGAGATGATTGAAAAAGGAGGAAAACGGTTGAAATATTTAGTCGATAATTTGGTTGATATAACACGCATAGAATATCAGAAATTCAAATTGGAAAAAGATTTATATGATTTCAGCCAAATAATAAAAGAGTGTATAAAAGAATTAATGTACCTCATAAGAAGGCGAGATCTAACTTTAAAACTTGACATTGCGGATAGTTTATATTTAGAAATTGATAGAATAAGAATGGAACAAGTTATACTAAATCTTTTATCTAATGCTATAAAGAACACACCTCCTAACGGAAATATTACTGTTAGACTAAAGAAAATAGATAATTGGGTGGAAATCTCTGTATCTGATACAGGAATAGGATTAACAACAGATGAAATGAATATTCTTTTTACTAGATTTGGAAAATTAGAAAGATATGGAAATGGATTAGAATATATCAATATTCAAGGTTCGGGATTGGGACTATTTATCTCAAAAGAAATTGTGAATTTACATGGAGGGACAATTAGGGCAGAATCAGAAGGTAGAAATATGGGTAGTTCGTTTATTGTAAAATTACCATACAATTCATTACACTCTAAATAAAAATATCACTTAATTTTTGCTAAATTATATCCTTGCTCAATCAATTCATAGTTTATTTTGCCCAATTTTTCTCCCATGCGTTTAAGAACTACAGATTTTAAATTTTCTAAATAAAGATCAGGTAAAGCTTTTGAAAGTAGACCCAGAATGGGTGTATTAATTACTGGATTTCCCTCTATAGTTAAATCTTTTTCAATTGCTAAGTTGCTTATATCAGCCACAACTATTTTTGTATCTCCGCTTATATTGAACTTAGTAATAAAAAATTCAGGGTCTTTATCAGAATTAATAATAAATATCCCACCTTCTCTAAGGGAAGAAACAATTTCTTGATTCAGTACAGTTTCATCAAATACAATGAGAACATTTGGTCGCTCTATCTGTGCTCTATCCCAAATAGTCTCAGTTCGAGAGAGTTTTGCAAATGCTTGCACGGGAGCACCCCGTCTTTCTGCTCCAAATGAAGGATATGCATGTACATCAACAAAATTTCCACTTAAATAAGCAGCCTCTGCGATAATCTCACAGGCGGTCACCGCTCCCTGACCTCCTCGCCCATGGATGATAATTTCAATATTTTCTGATTCAATCATATTTCAAAATGAAGAAAATTGGTTAAATATTATTTATTATGAAGTTTACCGAACAATATAAAATTTTTTTATATTTCTTTGTAGGTTAACTTTAAAAAAAGTTAATTTGATTGTCAATTTATTAAATGAAATAATATTTATAAGAAAAAGAGATTATAATTCAATAAATCAAAAATAAGGTTTTCTAAAGTCTATGTGATTGTAATATGAAAAATGAAACAGGAATTTTTGAAGGAAGAGAATTGAAAAAATTATTCTATCAATGTTGGCTACCGGATACTGGAGAAATTAAGGCATATATTATAGCTCTCCATGGTTGGGGAACTAGTTCTGACAGATTAAAAAACGTTTCAGAATATTTGACTGGAAATGGATATGCTATTTATGCTTTTGATTTAAGAGGGCATGGGAAAAATACAGGGAATATACCTGGTCATATTGACAGTGTGGATCACATCTTAAAAGATATTCTTCTTTTTATGGATTTCATCAAAACCATTGCGAATGAGAAAAAAATCTTTATGATGGGTCATTCGTTTGGGGGTTTAATTAGTCTAGTTTTTGCTATTCATCATCCGAATTTATCAGGAGTATTAGTTTCATCTCCGTTATTAGGAATGTACTTAAAGTTATCATTGGGTAAAAAAGTAATAAAATCTATATCTAAAACTATTACTAAATTGTCACCTAATAAAATGTTAGACTATAACGTTGATCAAAATCAATTAACAAGTGATTTAAAAATATTAAGAGAGTATATTGCAGATAAAAACAAGATTAACGTCATGTCTGCAAAATCTGCAACGGATATTGATCAATTTTCAAAATGGGCAATGGATAATGCATCAAATCTACTCTGTCCAACCTTAATCATGCAATCGGGTTCAGACAAAATAGCAGACTCTTCAAAAACTAAAGAATTCTTTGATAAGGCTAGAAGTAGTGATAAAACCTATAAAGAATATGCCGATTTCTTGCATGATTTGTGGAATGAAAAAAATAGAGCTCAAGTATATCAAGATATGTACGTATGGCTCCAGAAGCATTTATAAAATAATAATAAAGTTATAAATAATGTGATATTTCATTACTATTTATTGAATTTAATTAAATAATATTGATATAAATGTCAAAATCTAACCACAAAATCTCAAAAATATTAGTAATTAGCTTACTAGTATTACTAGCTAGCAATATCTTTGTATTTTTTTTGATAAAACCATCTTTCGCTCAAGCAACAGAGGCAAAAAACATATTATTTATCAGCAAAGGAAACGATAGTTTGTTTGCTCAGAGTCTTGGGATTGATAAGGAAAATTTTAATATCTCAACTATTTCTGATAGTGAACCATTAGTATCCATTGGCTCTTGGATTGAAACCATTATTCTATTCGATGTTCAATTTAATTCTTCAGAACAACAAATTATATCTAATTTTGTTAATACAGGAGGATCTGTTATAATTTTTATGGGTCAAAATTTACATGAGAATGCTACCTTATTGGAGGAGCTTGGTTTAATAGACAACGCATTATTTGAAGCGGAAAAGAGTAAGAACCAAGAAATTATGCTTTCAATTGTAAATAATGCTTCTTATTCAATTTCTAAGAATATAGATTGGAATTCCGCTCCTGAGATGAAAGTTAATAATATGACGATAATTCCAATAGCTAGTTTAAATTCCTCTGTGAAAAGAATGGTTGATGTTTATCCAGCATCAAAAAACTTACAAATTGACTTATATCGACAACCTCTTATGATAGAAAGAACAAAAGGAAGCGGGAAAGTAATATTGTTTTCAGGATGGTTAGAAGCTAATGCGAATTTAGATTTTAAAGTGTGGCCTTATTTTAATTATCTATTATATGGTTTAATCTTTGAAAGTTTATCCTCATCTTATCAAATCTATCCAGTATGGCCTTATTCACCAGTTCCTCATCTTTTAGACCAAATAATAATAGGAATAATTATTGCGATTTTAGCTGTGTTAGCGATTGGTTTATTCATTGTTGTCAAAAAAAGATCAAGGACTGCCATAGATCAAGAAGCTATCGAGACTTTAAAACTAAAAGCGGAAGAGGAAGAAAAAAAGAAATTAGAAGAAGCAGAAGCATTGGAGAAAAAACTGGAAGAACACGTAGATTTGAAAGATGATTGGGAAGTAATAGGAGTTCATCGTCAATTAGGTGGATTTCTTTTTACACTATTCTTAGGATTAATTTTAGTTTTACCACAATTATTAGTTTCAAATTACATTATGCCTCAATTTATACAACCTTATCCACAAGCAGCGGGTTGGTATAATTATGCATACAATTTCTTTCAAATCATATGGGTTTTATTTGACTTTGGAACGAGTTTTGCATTAGCTAAATATTTTGCCCAACATCGGGTTAACAATCCAAGAAAAGCAATTCATTACATCCAAATTTATGTATGGTGGCAAATATTTACTGGAATTATTCAAATATCATTAATAGCGTTTATTGGGTCAATAATATTCCCTTATACCAATCTTGCTCACATGAGCTGGATTTTTGTGGTGTATTCTTTTGTACAATATCCCGGTGTATTTTTAGTATTCATGTATACTTTTCAAGGAATGCAACGTTCCGATTATTACTTAATATTGTATATTGCTTGGGAAGTAGTATTTTTATTGGTAGGTCAAGTTACGTTCTGTTACATTGGGCGGTTATGGGGAGCTGCTAATCCTATTTTTGGTGAAGCTTTAGGGGCGGGAATTGGATATGCTATAGCAAGGTGCTTTGATTTCTGGATGACATTTTTAATATCCATTTTAATTTTTAGAAAACAGGGATTTTCACCTAAAACGTGTTTTAGAATTGATTTCTCTAAAGAAGAAGTTAAAGAATCTCTAGTGTATGGTTCAAGATTAGGGATAGGAGAAGGTTTTGTACAGATAGGATGGTTTATACAAGTAATAATTACATCTACCTTTGTAGCAAACTATTCTAATAATTTAGGTTGGTTTAATCTTACCTGGACACTAGGATTAATTGTTCAACTTGTATCTCTATACTCGAATACGTTATTAGGGGCATATAGCGAATCTTTTTCTCATAATAAAAAAACCCTTACAAAATTATATATATATCAAGCTTTCAGATGGGGGAACTATTTTGCTTTTTTCATAATTTCTGTTTTATTTGCGACTGGAGCTAAATTTTTAGTTGGAGCTGCTGGTGAAGAGTACGGTGCTCCTGCGGTTAAGTTCTTAATACCATTACTATTTTTCCATGCAGGTGGAATATACTCTTGGTTAGTTGATCCTGTATTTCAAGGTACAGGGCATACGAATTATGCCATGGTGGTGTGGATTATTGAACAAACGACTCGAGCATTACTTATGTTTCTATTTGTTATTCTATTTAGAGACATGGTGCTTGTAATAATCGCCTACATTCCGGCTGTATTTATAAAGGATGTAATAGGATGGTGGATTGTCAGAAAAAAAATAATTAAATTTAAACTGTATCCATTTAAAACGTTTATAACTCCGGTTCTTTCAGCGATTATAAATTTTGTTGTATTATACTATTTAGGTGAGTTAATCTGGACACTTCCTCTTGGAGATAAAATCATTAACACCGCTATACTGTTCATATTGGGTATCTTTGTTTTTATCTTCTTCTATGCTTTCTTAGATGGATTATTAGGGGGGTATGATGACAATACATTAGAAGAGTTCCAAAGAGCAACTTCCTTGGTGACTACCAGAGGAATTAGGGCTTTCCCAAAAACAATGTATAGATTAGCTAAACTTGGTAGTAAAATTAGTCCATTCCATAGTAGATACAAAATTGATATATATGAAGAAGCAATGAAAGAGGCTTATGATTTAACATTAGAAAAGCGAATTCTAAAAATATAAACCCTTTTTTTATTTTAATAAATTTTAACTTTTTGATATGAATAAATATAATCTTGACTCATTTCTTGATATAATACTCATAAATTAACCGGTTGTTTAGAAGCGATCGCAGAAATTCAGAAATTTTATCCTGATTTATTTGATATGCCAGAACTATGGAGAGAAACTCTAGATACAACCCCTTGGATTTAGAATAGGAATAAAAATTATTAAAAATATAATAAATAGTAATATTTTCAATAAAAAACTAAGACACTTATAGCATTTAATTCTAAATTTCGATTAAAATTCTTAATGCTCAAAAGTATGACTTTCAAGGATATTAAATTTAAAGAATTAACACCTATGCTTCAACATTGGTATAGTATTAAGAAAAAATATTCAGAAAACCTTATTGCTTACCGAATGGGCGATTTCTATGAATTTTTCTATGATGATGCTGTGAGAATTTCAAAACTTTTAGGAATAACACTTACAAAAAGAGGAGATGTTCCTCTAGCAGGTATCCCACACCATGCCGGTCATAATTATTTTAATAATTTAATGAACTTCGGTGAAACTTTAGTAATAGTTGATCAACTTGAAGATCCCGCTACAGTGAAAGGAAGAATCGTAAAACGGGGAGTTACACGTATACTTTCCCCAGGTACAATAATAGAACCCAATTTATTAAAAGCAAATGAAAACAATTATATTTCTTCCATAGTCAAAGAGAGAAATGGTTTTGGTGTTGCTTTTGCTGATATTTCGACAGGTGAATTTATTGCTACAGAGTTTTCATTTAAAGAGCAGGATCCACAAGAAAAATTACTTAGCTTATTTTCACAGTATGATCCTGTTGAGCTAATAGCACCTCCTGATTTAAAAAAAGATGAGAGACTTTTTATAATTTTAACAGATTTAACCAATGCAATTATAAAATCTTATGAAGAACATGTTTTTTTATATGAGGAAGCTTATACGTTAATTACTCGCCACTTTAAAATCAATAATTTAAATAGTTTTGGTCTAGAAGAGAAAGAAATGGCTGTTCAGGCAGCTGGAGGACTTCTAGCCTTTTTAAAAGATACTCAGCGAGATGTAATTCCAAATATTTTCAAAGTTAGTGTAATTCAAGAAAAAAATATACTTCACCTAGATTATATCACTCAAAGAAACTTAGAATTAATTAATTCTTTATGGGAGAGAGGAAAAGATTCAACATTATACTCTATTTTTAATCACACTCATACTCCAATGGGAGCTCGTTTGTTAAAAAAATTTATTCTACAACCTTTGACTGATATTGATGAAATTAATCAGCGACTTAATATAGTTCAGAAATTTAAAGATGATATTTTTTTAAGATCAGACTTAAGGGAAAAATTGAAAGTGATCGGGGATCTTGAAAGATTTATTAATAGAATTAATTATAGTGGTCGTACAAACGCTCGAGATTTAATAAACATTAAAAATTCTTTAGAAGAAATTCCCAAAATTAAGGAATTATTAGAAAAGGCTGAAATCCCTGAAATTTCAGATTTCCTAAAAAAAATTTCAGCTTTTAATGAAGTTAAAGATTTAATTGGCATCTCCATTAAGGACAATCCCCCTATTACTATTAAAGAGGGAAATATCATTAAAAATGGCTTTAATGACGAAGTTGATGAACTTAGAGATATTATTGATAATGGGAAAAAATATATACTTGAATATGAACAAGCACAAAAAAAAATTTGGAATTTAACAACTGGCTTAAAAGTTAGGTATAATAATATTCTCGGCTACTATATCGAAATAACCTTAAAAACACTGACTAATATCAAAAATGTTCCTGAAGAATATATTGAAAGAGCAACACTAAAAAATGCAAAAAGATATACAACAAAAAAATTGAAAGAACTTGAAGAGAAAATCCTAAATGCAGAAGAAAAAATCAACGATTTAGAATATGAAATTTTCAACATCATTAGAGAGAAGGTTGAACAGGAAACTATCAACATTCTTGAGACGGCTCATAATATAGCAATCATTGATGTTTTAGCATGCTTTGCCGAAATTGCAGAGCAGTATAATTATTGTAAACCAATAATAAATAATGGCAATAAAATTATAATTAAAGCGGGTAGACATCCCGTTGTCGAGCAGATTAATTTTGATGAACAGTTTATACCTAATGACTGTTATTTAGATAACGAAACTGATCAATTGTTAATTATTACTGGTCCAAATATGGCAGGTAAGAGTACATATCTTAGGCAAGTGGCTTTATTATGTATTATTACCCAAATGGGCTGCTTTGTTCCAGCAAAATCGGCCACAATCGGAATAATTGATCAAATTTTTACTCGAATAGGCGCTTCAGATGATCTTGCCAGAAAATTAAGCACTTTTATGATTGAAATGACTGAAACCGCAAAAATTCTCAATTATGCTACTCCTCGAAGCCTTATAATTATAGACGAATTAGGGAGAGGAACTAGCACTAGTGATGGGCAAAGTATTGCGATGGCTACTCTTGAAAAACTACACGATTTAGGAGTTAAAACTCTATTTAGCACCCATTATCATCAGTTAACAGAAATTAATCTTCAAGGAGTTAAGAACTATCATTTAGATATCATTGAAAATGAAGATGGAAGCATCAATTTTGTCCGAACATTAAAACAAGGGAGTACAGATAAATCTTATGGTATTCATGTAGCAAAATTAGCTGGAATTCCAGATGATGTTATAATTAGAGCATTTGAAATTCTTGAACAGATAGAAGAAAAAGATCCATTTAGAACAACTGTAAGAGAAAATGGTGAAACAACATCACCCAGTAAGCATTATGATAAATTAATTAATGAAAAAAAAGCTGAACTTGAAAAGTTAAATGTGGAATTGAAATCTTTAACACAATTACTAAAAGAATGCAGTGAAGATCTAACTAGAACAGAAAAAGATCTCGAGAAAAAAAAGAGAGATATTAAAGAATTAGAACTGAATATTAAAGCTGAAAAAGAAAAAATTCCAAAAAAGAAGAAATATGTTCAAACAAGTTTATTCGCTCCCATTAATAACAAAGAAAAATTGGAGGATTTACGAGACATAATTAATAAAATTAATATAGAATCTGATATTCCAAAATCTTTAAAAGAAAAACTACTTGAACTAAAAAATAAGATAGTAAAATTCAGCTAACCAAAAACAACGGGTATTATAAAAACTATTGTAGTTAAATAAATGTAATATACTGTAATAAAAGATACAAGAAAAAACCGGTATAAATTTCTTCGATCCTCCCGTTTTATATTCTCTAAAAATATTATTAATAACAGTGATATGAACATCAAATGCGAGGGCTGTAAAGCCTTCCACATAATTGAATCGAAACTTCCAAAAAGGCCTTGAACTGTTTCATCCCTGTGAAACCAATTTCCAACCATTTGCCAGAAGTAATCGGGAAAAATGATGTAAGGAATGCATAAGATTATTAGAGGAGTTAAATAGTAAATTAATTCTTTCCATTTTATCTTTTTAACAATGAGTAGAACTGGAAGAAACAATAATGCTGTTATTTTAAATGTTGATAGGGTAAATAATATTCCAGAAATCCATTTTTTATTTTTTTCCAAAAATACAAATGAATAAAATAAGAAGAAGGCTATCAAAAAATTAACATTATTATAGTATGCATCAATACTATAGCCGACCATACTCAGAATATAAAAAATTAATAAATCTTTTCTATTTTTAAATACTTTTGGTGATTTTCTGATAATAAGAATTACTAAAACTAATCGTAGAATATCCCAAACATAAACACCAATTACGGGAGGAATTAAATAAATCGGATAAAATATAAAATACCAGAAATATAGATAGTAGGGTGGCCAATTTGAAATGAGAATATCGTTATAGAAATTAATTAAACCATTGTCCATACCTTCATTAAGGATATAAAAATCAATATCTTTAGTGCTTTGCATCCATTCAGAAATCTCAAAGAAATATAGGAAGATTCTTAATTCAATGAGGATAATTGTGATGGTTATAAAAATACAAATGATATACACTTGAAAAGAGGATTTTTCCTCTTGGTTCGATAAATCTTGAATGCTCATAATTCACAAATAATAGAATTATAATAAAGTATTAAAGGAAATTTAAAAGACTTACTTTCAATAAAATAGATAAAGAAAGACGATCTCAATCTAAAATTATTTAAACTTTAATAGTGTATTATTTTAAATTTGATTGCAATGAGAATTATATTAGCTTAATATTCTTAAACAATCTATGGATTAACGATTGAAAATTAGATAGTTACATTGAATGAAAGAAAAATTAAAAAAATAATTGATGCTGAGAAGATAGCAGCAGGAGAAGTAGTTGATAGACCTGCTAATATTGTAAAGGAACTTATTGAGAATAGTATTGATGCTAACGCAAATGAGATTAGAGTAATTGTAAAAAGAGCTGGTAAATCTTTTATCCAAGTAATTGATAATGGCTTTGGAATCCCATCTGAAGACCTTGAATTAGCTTTTGAACGACATACAAGCAGTAAAATTAGAAGTATTATGGATTTAGAAAACCTCTCTACCCTAGGTTTTAGGGGAGAAGCGTTGGCTAGTATTGCAGCGGTAAGTAAGGTGGATATTACTTCTAGAGTTAAAGATGAAGAGAAAGGAGTTCAATTATTGATTGAGGGTGGAAAAATCGTAGATAAGAAAAAAGTTTCTTGTCCGATTGGTACGAAAATTCAGGTTTCTAATCTTTTTTACAACCTTCCCGCCAGACAAAAGTTTCTTAAAACTGATGCTACTGAATTGAGTCACATAACAGATATTATTCAGAGATATTCTTTGTCTTACCCAGAACTTCATTTTATTTATCGTCACAATGATTTAGATATACTCAATTGCCCTGCTTCAAACGATTTAAAAACCACTGTATTTCACATCTATGGGAAAAAAATTGCTAAATTTATGGAACCTTTTGATTATAGGGATGAAAATGATCAATTTAGGATATATGGGTTGCTTGGACATCCCCAAATTGCTAAAAAAAACAGATCTTATTCAAGTTTATTTATAAATCGACGCTATATCATAAGTGATGCATTATTTAGGGCGATAAGTGAAGCATATGAAGGAACATTAATGGTAAGCAAATATCCGTTTTTTATTATCTTTCTTGATCTTGATCCTTCTGTAATAGATTTTAATGTACATCCTAAAAAACTTTATGTGAGGTTCGAAAGGGAAGATGCTATATATAATAAAGTCTATAATGTAATTCAGAGTATTGTTCAAGATAAATTCATATTCAAGGAAGCTAAATTTATATCAACTGAATTAGAAGATTTTATCCCAGAAACAGATAGACAAGAAAATGACTTAAAAGAACCATTAAACGAACCTCAAACTATAGAAAAAATAATAGAGAAGTCATCCCAGAACAATTTGAGTTTTTCTGAAGAAAGAGTACAACTTAGTTTAGACGATGAGGAAATTAGAGAAATTGACGCTAAAAAGAATTTGCCTGAATCCTTTTTAAGAAGGAAGTATATAATTTCTGAAAATTTCCCTAAATTACGATTAATATCTAGTACAGGCCAGTTAAATAACAAAATATATGTTGTGCTTGAGGGAACTAATGAGAATGATGAAGAGGGATTATTTATTTTGGATCAACACGCTGCTTCAGAACGAATTAATAAAGAGAAGTTTCTTAGGGAATATGAAAATTTAAAACAAAATAAACAAAAACTAATTTCTCCATTAAAGATCGAAGTTACACCTAGTGAAAAGATATTCTTAGAGTCAAATCTAAATGAAATCCTTAAATTGGGTTTTACCTTTGAATATTTTGGCGGGAACACCTTCATTATAAGAGATATTCCCGTAATAATGAGGAAGGTTCCAAATATCAATATTATAAAGGAAATTGTAAGTGATATTTCTGAAATTGGTAAAGATAAAAGTTTTGCGGAAGCTAAGGAGGAGATCATTAATTATTTATCATGTCATAAAAGTATTAGAGGAGGAGATGATCTCTCCTTAAAAGATATTCGTGAATTACTAATCCAATTAGCTAAGTGTAAAGATTCCTTTCATTGTGCTCATGGAAGACCTACAATGAGATTTTTCTCGTATAAAGAATTAGATAAGTTATTTAAAAGAATTAATTAAAACAATTAATTAAAATATTGTTATATTGTTCTTTTCATGCTTTTGAAAAAGCTATCCCTTCAATACCTTGTATACCTTCAACTTGCTTAAATAATTCTTCAAGTTTATCAGTTCCGCCCCATTCTTCTGGATATCTAACTCTTAATCTAGCTTTTTTTAATCCAAATGCAACGGGTAATATGTCATAATGTTCAATTAGACAAGTTTCGGGTAATACATTCTTTAGTTTCCCTACAAAAACTTCAAAGTTTATATCTGTATCTTCAGGCACAATATCAATCATAGCAACAAAATCTCCCATTATCAAACCACCTCTAATATTAAATTTAAGGTCCTGAAAAGTCACATTTCAAACAACGATACTCTTTTCCCATTTCCCTGCAGCGTTCGCATCTCCATATTGTTACGTCTCCGCATGAAGGACATGGAAAATGAACTGCTGCTTCATAAGGAGTTATTGGTCTGCCACAACCAAAACAGACATTCCGTTTGTACGTTGACATTGATATATCACTTGCAATCTTAGATTAAATTTAGATTTAAATTAATAAACATAATTTAAAATTAGATAATAGAATAAGTTATAACTTTAATTATTTATGGTTTTGAACTAGCTCTTATTAGAATAAAAATAAGTCTTAATGAATTATTTACTGGTTGATTTAAATTGATTTATTCATTATAGAACAAACATGCAAATTAAATTTTAAATGGATACACACCATTATTTGCATATAATAATATTAATAGTATAAAGAGATCTAAGATGCCAGAAAACAAAGTCAAGAAGTATTTCTCATTAATAGAAGCATGGGCATGGTGCGATATATGCGAGGATATGGTTTCTTTACGAGTAGATAAGGACGAAATCATCGATGGCTTAAAAATGGGGATTTATGCTAAGGAATTTAAACATTCAAATCCTAATCCTGATCCAGAAGACATTGATGACCGTTCTGGGCAAGAACATACTGTTTATGTCTATATTAATGATAATTTTGATGTAACTGGTGTTAAATCATTTTTTGGAGAATCACCAAGCACAGAAGAAATTGGTGCCGAAGCTCTTCAAGAAGGATCTGAAGTTAGAATCCCAATTGTAGTTAAGGAAGTTTCACCTATGGCTGTACAATTGGGAATGCTTAATAAAGACCAGTTTAAAGTATTAAAAGTTTGTGATGGAATGAATACAATTGAGCAAGTTGCAGAAATAGCACAAATAAGTCGAAAAGAAATAGAAAAAATGATGGAAGAGCTGAGAAAAAAAGGTTTAGTCAAAGTTATTAAAAGAACGTAATGAATTTTATAACAGATAATATTAAATTTTCATGGATATTCCATCCTTTTACTTGGAATGTTCAATCATCTTACGAGTAATAAACTCAAAAATTTCCTCTATATTTTCCCCAGTTTTAGATGAACACTCAAAATAACCAGATAGCCCATATCTATTCGATAATTCCATAGCTTCTTCGGTTTCTATAGATTTTTTATCTCTAAGATCTACCTTACCCCCAACCATAATGATTGGTATTTTTGTTTTTGACTCAGAACCAAAATATTCAAAGATAGAAAGCCAGTCATCAATATCTTTGATACTTGAATACCTTGTCGTATCGAACATGAAAATACCACCTTTAGCACCCTTAGCAAAACTAGGTAAAAGCACTCTGAAACGTTCTTCTCCTGCAAAATCCCAAATTCGAAGTGTAACAGTACCTTCATCAAGCGTTAAATTTTTTATGCTAAAATCCGCTCCAATTGTCATCTTTATATCTTCCTCGAATACTTTTGTTACAAATCGTCTTATTAGCGTTGTCTTACCAACTCCCCCTGCACCGAAAATGCATAATTTAAATGCTTGCTTCTCTTCTATCTTTAACACCTTATCTTAGATCGAAACCCATTCCTTTTTCTAAATTATCTTTTATTATCCTTAAATACTTTTTTCTTTGAATTAAATTTCAAAGATTCTTATTGTTAATATTATTTATTTTTTGTGTTCTTTATGTATATTAAACTGTTTCTCCTTTATATTATTAAAAAGTGATATTCAAATTATAATTTTTAAGATATATAAAAAAGATTCAATATTCATTACTTAATAATATCAGTAATAATACACGTCTCGATAATCTTTATTCCAGCTATTTGTGATATTTTATCCTCAATTAATGGGTTGAATCTATCAATAGAGATAATATCAACTTTTAAAAGTAAACCACAATCACCTGATAACCTCCAAATATTAGAAATCTCTTCAATATTTGATAGTTCTTTCACAATTCTTTTAATATCTTTAAAATCAGGCTCAATTTTAATAGTTGCGGATAATTTCTGACCCGTATCGATATCATACTCAATTGTAAATTTTTGAATTATTCCCTCATCTTTGAGCCTTTTTACTCTTCTCCTAACAGTTGCTTCTGTTTTATTTATTTTTTCAGAGATCTCATTGAATGACAATCGACTATTTTCTTCAAGGAGTTCTAATATTTTTTGATCAATTATGTCCATTTTTATGAGAATATAATGAGTTTTGAATCAATTCAATAAAAAAAATGTTAGCTTTACTATTAAATTATGATAATTCGTTTATTAATCCATACCATAAAAGAAAGAAAGAGAAAATCTTTTGAGACGTTATTATATATAATAATGTTTTTTTAAATACTTGTAGATCTATTATCCCTAATCTCAAATTTATTTATACAGTGTTAGGGATCAAATGATATGATGTACGTTTTGCAATCATATCAATGACTAATATCGATAAATGAATTATTTATTTTTTAAAAAAAAATTAATATTTTGAATATTTTTACTTACATAGAAGAATTTAAATTAAATATTAATCGTTAAAATTTTATTTCATAACCTCATTTGATAAAAATAATTGATGATAAAATGAGTGATAAACTATACGATTTAGCAATTATTGGAGCTGGTCCTGGTGGTTATCATGGAGCTATTAGAGCTGCCCAATATGGTGCAAAAGTTGCATTAATTGAGAAAGATAAACTAGGAGGTACATGTCTTAATAGAGGATGTATTCCCACAAAAGCTTTATTTGCTTCAGCTCATTTAATTGAAAAAATCAAGAAAGCTGATGAATTTGGACTAGAAGTATCGGATTTTAAATTATCTTTTTCAAAAGCAGTGGAACGGAAAAATAAAGTTGTTAAAGAATTGGTAGAGGGAATCGAAGCTTTGGAGAGGAGTTGGAAGAATGATATTTATCATGGATTTGGGAAAATAATTGGAGGAAATATTGATACAGAGTTTGAAATTTCAGTTGAAGGTGAAAAAAGTGTAAATATTAAAGCAAAACGAGTGATAATTGCTACTGGTTCATCTCCGGCACTAATTCCAGCTTTCAATATCGATCATAAAAGAATATTAACGAGTGATGATATCTTAGATCCTAATTTTAAGACAGTACCAGAACAATTATTGATAATAGGAGCGGGAGTCATTGGTTGTGAATTTGCTAATATTTTTGCTACTTTTGGTAGTAAGGTTACTTTATTGGAATATCTTTCTTCTCCTATTGCTACTGAAGAACCAATGATTGTAAAAGTACTGCAGAAAAAATTTGAAAATCTGGGTATCGAAATTCACACCTCAAAAAATGTATTATCTGTGGAAAATACAGGAAATGGTGTGAAAGCTACTACCTGTTCTGCAGAGGTTCCACGAGATCAAGTAGAAAATGCTGAAAAACAATTATTTGAAGCTGATTTATGTTTAGTCTCGATAGGGCGCTGTAAAGAATCCAAAAGTATAGGACTCGAGAATTTAGGTATTGAAACAGATAGAGGTGCCATTAAAGTAAAGCCAAATACTTTAGAAACAGCAACTAAAGGAATATATGCTATAGGGGATGTTACAGGAGGGATTATGCTAGCCCATGTAGCAAGTTACGAAGGTGATGTTGCTGTAGCAAATGCTTTAAGTAGTATTGGTGGATTTCCTGTAGATGAAATGAAGACGGACTATAAAGTTGTCCCTGCTACAATATTTACTTCTCCGAATATAGGATCTGTTGGATATAGAAGGAAAGTGGCAAAAAATTTAGGTTTTGATGTATTAATGGGGCAGTTTCCATATCAATCTCTTGGTAAAGCTAAATGTATGGGAGAAGAAGAAGGTTTCATAATGGTTCTTGCAGATAAAACTACCTATAAAATTCTTGGAGCCTCATGTATTGGAGCCGAAGCCCCTGAATTGATAGCTGAAATTGCATTAGCAATGCAACATGGATTAACCATTCATGATATTGGGGAAACCATACATAGTCACCCCACCATATCAGAAATGGTTCTGGAAGGTAGCGAAGCGGTAGTAGGGACGTCTATCCATAAAAAAGGTCGCCCCATTCATCATTAAACGGCACTCATTAGTATTATTAACAAAAAAGATTTCGATCTTAAAGATCGAATTTTTATATATTTATTCTTGATTATTACCACTCAGATACCCAGAAGGTCCAATTCCATGAAATAATATTATATGTTCTATTTATTCTCTATTTTGTTTAAAATATTTTTCTAGCTTGTATTTCCTGATAATTAGAACAGTAACTACTCCTAAAATGGAAATAGAAATTATTCCTATAAGAATGTAAAATATGACTTTTGGATAAAGACTTGAAATTTTATAAAAAATATAACCCTCTGAGTCCTTAACAATAATATTATCGAGAAAGCCTTGAGTTTTGTAAGTTGCTTCAACAGAATAACTTTTTTCTCCATATCTTTGCAAAATGAGAGAATTGCCTTGAATTGTTGCGTTTATGCATCCAACAGCATTTATAAATGAAGATATATATTGATTTTTCGGATTACCTACTGCAAGTCTTTTAGTTATTAATTGTAAAACTATATCATCTCCACTGAGAATTGGTAAAGAGTAATTTAATGACTGTAGCACAGTATCATTATTTATTATTCCAGAAAAATTATTATAATCGTTTAATAGTGATGAAGCATCTTGGGGAAATTTAAAGATATATGAATATTTGCTAATTGCATTCCATTTGAATTCTTTAGTTGTAAATCTCCAGAAACTAGAATAATAACTCCAGACTTCATATACATTCGGATAATGGTTTTCAATATAATTTTCACCATATCCATAATCTCTAATTAATTCATAAATTGGTAAATAATTTTGTGGAATTACCACACTTGCAAACAAAGAATTTGCAGTTACATTCCTATCAAAAAAAACATTTAGTGTAATTTTACTCTTAGCTCCAATTTTATCGGCATCTCCCCCAAACCAATCACTAGGAGTTGATTCGTTATCTACCGTGTTTTTCCAAGTTTCAACATCATATTTTTTAACTTGTAATAATTGTGTGCCGATTTCCAAATCATTTAAGTAGGGTGTATCAGCATGTACTACAGAAATTAAGATGAGATTTATTAATGGAATTATAATTATCAAAATAATAATCATTTTTGGAGCTATCCATTTTTTTTCTATCATTTATTTATCCCATTTTATTTATCAATTCAATTTTCATTTTTTTAATATTAAAATTCCCTACGTTTAAATAATAAAATACTTAAAACAAGAAATGATACAATGTAAAGCGATAATATAATTAATGCTCCTTCAATACTTGGAAACATCCAAATTCCGGAAGGACTAAGTCTATTCCACTGAGTGAAATTGGGATATAAAATATTCTCTACTATATTAAAAAGATAATCGAAAGAAAATAATGGTTCTAACTGGTTATTAATGCCTCTAATAATAGATGTAATAATTAAATCTCCTATGAAAGTATATCCTACAATTATTAAAATTATGGGTATGATTGATCGTAAAAAAGAACTTAAAAAAGTCGCAATGCTACCTAATGCTAAAGCATATAATACTGCAAAACTAAAACTATATAATAAAGTTTTGAGTAGCGGCCCAGCAAAGAAATAATAAGCAAAAAGAGCCATAGTTAAATAATAAACTGAAATAATACCAATAACTAATAGTGAATTTGCAAGATATTTTCCGAGAATTAATTTATATCTATGAATTAAAGGTATAATTTCTAAACCTGTCTTATTTTTAAACTCAGAACAAATAATACCACCAAATAAAAAAGAAACAGCAAAACTAATAATTAAAGTAAAAGGACCCAATCCATATTTATAGAAGTAAAATTGATCATCTAAAAACTGTGTTTGGATAGTTCTTATAAATTGATCTAAGAATAATATAAGAATAGATATTCCTGAAAAGATAACAAATTTTTTCAATTGTAGTCTTATTTCAAAAGTGAAAGTATGAAAAATAGGTTTTATTTCAAAATATAAATTATTTAATAAATCCATTTTTACACACTTTATTTATGTTTTTTTTTTATTTCCATTTATTAATTGAGTATATAATTTCTCTAGTTGAGACGTTTTTGGTTTAGAGAATGAATCAATAGCAAATTCTGATTTAAATTCATTAATTAAAATGTTTAATATCTCAGATCTTGATTCCTGTTTACCATTATAATAGATAATGATTTTCTTCTCTTGTGGATTATATATAACAGGATTTTCTGAAATTGTTATATCTAAGTACGGTTCAAGATGTTGAACGAGTTTTGTTATTATTGAGTCTTTTTTTTCTATTGTGATTGGTTTTGAAAGTTCACAGACAATTTCCTTAGTCACAAGTAAATTCTCTAGATTTTCTAAAGTATCAAATGCAATAATTGAGCCTTCATTTATTAATGCAATTTTATCACAAACTTCAGTAATTTCAAATAACATATGAGAAGAAATAAATATAGTTTTTCCATTTTTTTGAAGTTCTTTTATATTCTTTCGTACATTAATTCGAGCAATAGGATCTAATCCAGTTTGAGGTTCATCTAATATTATAATTTCAGGATCATGAATAATTGCTGCGATAAACCCTAATTTCTGATTCATTCCTTTGGAGAAATTTTTGACCTTCTTATATTTCCATCTAATTAAATTAAAGGATGTCAATAATTGATCAATTCTTAGTTTTAATTTCTTTTTAGGATAATTCTTAAGATTTCCAACATATTTTAATAATTGATAAGGTGTTGAATTGTAAAAATGAGGAATATCTATCAAGAAACCCATATCGACAAGATTTTCGAATTTTTCTTTAAGATTTTGTAATTTATCCTGGTTGTTTAATATGTAAATTTCTCCAGAAGTTGGTCTGATTAGTCTCGCAATTAATTTTAATGTTGTGGTTTTACCAGCTCCATTTGGCCCAACAAATCCAATTACTTCACCTTTTTTAACTTCTATACTTATATTGTTAACAGCTGTTAAATTTCCAAACTTCTTAGAAACATTTTCTAATTTTAAAATTGTTTGAGAAATGAAACTCACCAATTAGGATTTTCTATGTTATACGGGATTTTAAATATAGGATTATTTTATAAAAATTTTATTCTTTTTCTTAAGACTAATTAGAATAATATAACAAATGTAATCTAATCATCAAGATTAATTATAATCTACATGATTTTAACAATATCTATTCCTCTGATTAGAGGATTATTACATGACAAATTAATTGTTAAACTAAGATCCCCGTATTTTATTCAATTTGAAATTCAAATAAAATTATTAAAACGTAAAGAAAATGAATCTCAAATGGTAAGAATCTATATGACCTCCATAAAATTAGGATTAAAATCAGATCAGGCCTTATTTAGGCTTTATAATGAGATCTCTGAAAAAAAATGGCTTCCTAGAAAAGGAAGATTCAAGATTGTCAGTTTTCTTTATAACCCTTATTTAAAATTTCGTGAATATTCAAATCTGA
Source organism: Promethearchaeota archaeon (assembly GCA_048938855.1). Classification (GTDB taxonomy): domain Archaea; phylum Asgardarchaeota; class Lokiarchaeia; order Sigyniarchaeales; family SOKP01; genus Loki-b32. The sequence continues at coordinate 50,490 of JBHLLT010000005.1, read as the reverse complement.
TAAATTTTAAAGAAAATTTTCATAATCTTGTATCGACGATTAGAGAAAGGGATATCAAAAATCCCACATACAGGAAATAGTTTATAATCAAATAAGAAGTCAGTTGGAAGTGATGTTTCAGATTATTAGATATTAAGATTATTAAGATATCAAAACTATTGCCGCTTAAAATATACATTATTATAATAAATTTAGCCTTTTTTATTTTACAAAATTTTTTTATAATTTAGTTTTACTGAAATGTAAACATATTTTTCCCCAATTCATAGGAAAAAAAGGAAAAAGATATTAGGAATTTTTTAGAATACGATTTTCCATTAATTTCCGCGAATAAAATGACAAATGGATTGAAATTTTAGCATAGATTTATATATGTAAAACACCATTTGCATTTTGCCTTAATTTTACTTGTTAGTGAGTTTTATGAAAAAAATAATTTCGGGGTTAATTATTATAGGGTTGGGGATAGGATTTCCAGCATGTTTGGGCATATTCTTAGGAGAAGCACAATATTCAAAAGATAATACTTTTGATGGTACTAAACCTGACAATGTTCCTGGTGAGGAAAAACCAGGTGAAGAAAAACCTGGTGATCCCATACAAGCAAATATTAACGTTGATCCAGATGCATTAAACTTTAAAAGTAAAGGTAAATGGATCACTGTATATATTTCATTAAGCATGGGATATGATGTTAATAATATAGTTCTGGACTCGGTTTTACTAAATGAATTAATACCTGCTGAGCCAAAATCTGAAATTCTTGAATTCAATAATCATTTAGAATTAATGGTCAAATTTAACAGAGCTTCAGTTAAAAATGTACTTCCGTCCCTAGGATTCTGTACTATAACCATTACTGGAGAATTGATTGATGGTAAAGGTTTTGAAGGTACCGATATAATAAAATTGATACATTTTTAGGAGGTTTAATGGTTAAAACTAGCGTTAAAAGTAAATGCATTATTGGAACATTAATTTCATATTTACTTCATTCCTAAATTCTTTTTTTTTTTATTTTTTTTTTTTTAAAGAGAGACCCTTTCTCAAAAAGGAGGGTTGATTTCTTATTGGAGGGAACATTAGAAAATTTTACTAAATCAGTAAAAATCGAGATTTTTTTTTAAATTTAAATGAACTTTCTGATATATTTTGAAACTTCTATCTGTTAATTTTTTCAGCCGTGATGTAAATTTAAAAGAGAAAAGATCAGTTCCCTGACAAAACCTTGAATAGAATGAGTGTGTGAGGTGAGTACTCAAAGCTTACGCACAGGGAACTGATGGTAAAATTGCGTGTTTAGTTTAGTTCATTAATATTAGTTTGTAAGAAAAATTAAAATTCGAAATAAGAGTTCTTACGCATTTGCTAAAAACTCGTTCAGTACAATGTTTAATTCAACTTCAGAGTTTTGGATCTTCTTTAAAAGATTCCTGAGTCCATACTCATTCAACAATAGCTCGATAAGATTCTTATACACTGCGGTAATATTGTCCTTCCCCGCCTCATAATAAAATTCATTATCACTCAGAGTTAGATCCAAAATGTCATATAAACCTCTTAAGGCGTCTTTTATATTTTCAAAATTTTTGACTGCTTTTTCTTTCGATTTTAAACTGTTCATAATAACTTACTCACCTCAAGTAACTTATGTAAATGATCGTATATAAATATGATCGTTTTAGATAATCTATATGACTAATTGTAAATATAGAGATAATGGAGATGATCATTCATCGCCGATATCAATCTAGATTAATTTTGGTAAGTAGTCACATATAGAAAATATACTTGATTGAATGTCAATAATTGTAAAATTAAATATAGCAAAATGATCATCAATGGCGAAATCAATCACGGATTATAGTATATTGATCAATTAAATAAATATTCTCTCATGGAATATTATTTTTGATAATTTTGCCATACTTACTACAAAAGCTAGCGTTAAGTGAAATTGATTTACCCCAATAGGGACAAATACTTTTAGGTATTATATCTGATGCTGGTATAAGTTTTTGTTTTTTTCCCCGCTTTTGGCAATTTAAAGATATATAAAAGTTGTATGATTCAGGTATTGATTTACAAAAAAAGAAAAAAAAATTATTATGAGCTTGGGAAAAAATAGAGTTCTAGTCCATTTCTTTTAGTAGTTTCAATTAGTTTATCTGTAAGCATTTCTGCTAGGATGTAATGATAATGCTTGATTACAAACCTTTTAAATGCCTTGTCATGTATGTTTTCTTTTAGATCTATCAGTATCATTTCTGCGGTATAAGTATTTGTAGCATTTGTTTTTAAATAGTTGTAAATTTGTTGCTTTGTTAATAGGTTGTATTCTGTAGATTTCTTTTTGAATGAAATTCTTCCTTTAAGGAAAAGATAGACGAGTATGGAAATTGTAATAGTGAAAACATATGATAAGATTTGATATAGCAGGAAATTATATATGATTCCAAATAAGATAAAGATGACATCTATTATTCCAAGAATAATGTAAGCGATACCTAACCAACTATCCCAATTTGTATAGTTTCTTCTAATTCGGGTTAATTCACCTGAAATTTTTAATCACCCTTCATTCCTATTTAAATTAAAATTTAATAATTAGTTTGTAATGGTGCAGCATTAAATTTCATGCTAATAATAACGTATCAAGTATTTAAATGTACATTTGTCTATTGAACAATACTTACTTTTTTAATTTAAGTATTTAATGGGGCGTTAGAGCTAAAATCATACCATTTTTTATTCATAATAATATCTTATAAAATATTTTCACAAAAGACGTTAGGAAAATTATCGTTTTCTTTCTTTTCTACTTAAAAAATAATGATGATACTTAATAACTTAAGTTATTAGTGGAATCTATATGAAATTTATACTAAAATGGTGATATTAAAATGAGTTTAACATGTAGTAGATGTGGTAAAGTAGTAGAGACTCTGCCATTGCAATGCGGATATAGTATTACCGTTAACCATGAAACAAATCAGTGGGAATGTTACATGGATAATTGTGGAATTATTTCATTAAGTGAATTTATTTGTGAGAACTGCTGTGTTAATAAAAGAATTATGGAATCTAACAAAATTCTTGAGAATTTAGCCAGCGAAAACGATGAATTTTTTGGAGAGTTGGGTTTTTTAAAAAAAAATATTGTTCAAACAAAATTGTTCAATTCAGACTTTAATTATTGGGTTGTTTTTGGCGAAGGAGAATTTAAGTGTGGGAAAGGCGAAATAGAAGGGGCAAATATCTTTATAACCTGTCCTCAAAAGACAATGAATCAAATTCTTCTTGGAAATGCAGATGCTTTTAGTGAGTTTTTTGCAGGGAATCTTAAATTTGAGGGCGATTTACAATATGGTGTAGTTTATTTTGATTTACTTAAATTAGGTTTAGAAATTAGTAAAGAACAGGAGGTGTTAACTGTTGCATAAAACATTTATTTGGGGTCATAGAGGTGCTGGATTTACAGGTGTACAAAACACCCTCTCTTCATTTCAGAATGCAATAGAGATGGGCGTCGATGGTTTAAAAACAGAGGCTAAATTATCAAAAGAGGGAGAAATAGTTCTAAGTTTTTATGAAAGTCTTAAAAGAAATGGAAACGATGTTCGAATGAGTGAGTTAACAATCGAAGAGATTAAAGGGTTTAAATTAGAGAATGGTGAGACAATCCCAACTCTTCGTGAAGTTTTCAAGGAATTTAAAGAATATAATATAAAGTATCACTTTGACATAATTGAACCCGAAGTAGGCATAAAAATAATTGAACTTGCTGAAAAATTTAATTTAGGTAATAAAATAGAAATTGCAAAACCTTCCACATACCCCCACCCTCTTCCAACTATCTTTTCTAAGATTAGAGAGTTTAATCAGAATGTTACATTAGTTAATTCTATTTTCTTAAAGCATACAAATATTAAAGAGGAGCACTTAGAATTAGAGAATATGAGAAAGCTTAATGTCCAAGGAATTAATGTTAATTTTAATTACGCAAATTACGATTTATTTAGGAAAGTTAAAGATATGGGTTTTAAGTTTTATATATGGGGTATCTTGTTTGAAAGGTCAATAAACAATTTCCTTAATATGAAATATAATGGAGAATACGTCGATGCTATCTTTTCGAATTTACCTGAAAGAGTATTAGAATTGAGAGATAAGATTCAAAAGGTCAATTAATCTATTAATTGCCTTTAATATCTTACTAGTCTATTATTATGAACTTATTGTACAAATATAAATATTTTTATAACAATTAGATTTATAACTTTTAGTTAGACTTAATTAAATAAACCATATAATAGATTTAACAATATTATTGTAGGAGTTGTGTTTTTAATGACTGATATTAAAAAGTGGGAGGAAGAAGATCATTGGGTTGAGATTGACTTGGATAAATGCATTGGAGCTGAAGATTGTATTAATTCGTGTCCAGTTGAAGTTTATGAATTAGTAGATGGGAAAGTAATTGCAGAAAATATTGGGGAATGCACTGATTGTATGGCTTGCCAAGATGTGTGCCCAACAGGTGCAATTTTACGACATTCCGCGTGGGAATTATAGAAACCCTTCTGCGTCAAGTGCATCAAAGGTCCACATTTGGAGGTATTTAGCTCTTAGATCCTTAGCTAAAATAGGATCTACCACATTCATGGTAGCAAAAATCTGGTATGGCTTAAGAGGATTTTGCAGCTTAAAAACAATTCTCCTTTTATCAAATATATCAAAATAAGTTGGAGTTCTATGAAAGATATATTTCATTTTAAATCCTGGTAATTTAGGGGATAGATCATAAAGATCTTCTTGAATTTTAATAATTTCTTTAAATATGTTAGCATTTTGAATCTGTTCTTCTTTAGATAATGGACGTTCATCATACTCGAAAGACCAAAGATCCTTAACGGTTACACCTCGTTCGACTGCTTTTCTCATGGGCTCATAAATTACTTTTCCAAATGGTAATACTTTCAAGGTGCTTTTATTGATAAATTCATTAAAAATGATCTCTTCTTTCGCTTCATTAATATATTTTGCATATAAAGAGAGAATTGATTGAGTACCGAAAGCTGTGGACCAAAATATCTTCGAAGGCTCTTTGTGAATAAAAACCTCAGCTTTATACAATTCTGATTCAAGTAATTTTGCTCGATTGTGAAGATGATCAATTTTTCTTTTAGTTTCAGTTGATTGGTATTTAATTAAATTATCTAAACCTTTATTCAGAGAATAAGCCTTATATTTTTTTGGACGTGATTCAACGATTTCGATTAGTCCCTTAGTATTTAATTCTTCCAAAACTTCATAAATTCTACCACTTGGTACGCCTGATTCTGAAGAAATTTCTCTAGCAGATGGAAGATTCATTCTTGAGGATGTTAGAAGAGCAATATACGCATTAACTTCATAGGTCGAGAGATTTGCATCATTCAAAAATTCTTTTAAATCTTCTAATAAGAAATCAGACATCAATATTCATCAATATGATTTATAACTTAAATCTAGTTGTTTTTGATCAATTAATCATTACATAGAGATTCTTATATATCGGAATCTCATACAAAATTTAAAAGTGAAAGTAGTTTCTGATAATTATTTTATTGCAAGGAAGGATGAATATTAAGATGAATAAAAATGAATATGATTGCCTCGTTATTGGTGCAGGATGTGCCGGTCCTGCTGCTGCAAAAAAAGCTGCGGAACTGGGATTGAAAGTTTTATTACTTGAAAAATCTCAAGTTCCTGGAGAAAAAAATGTCTCGGGAACCTGTTTAAATGCGGCTGCTTTAATTGACCCAGATTTACACTATATTATGGAAGGTCCAGTTGAGAGAGAAATAAGTGAAATTAGAATGCATCATATTACTGAAGATCGATCAACTACAATCCATGAAATTCCTACGGGAGGAATTCTCTTATTGTCTGTACGCAGAGATCATTTTGATGCATGGCACACGGAACAAGCTGAGAAAGCAGGGGCAGAAGTAAAATTAGGGACAACCATTGTAGATATAATAGAAGAAGATGGATATATTAAAGGGGTGGTGACCGATTCTGGAGAAAAATTTTACTGTAAAGTAGTTATTGATGCTGGGGGTGTTAATTCAATAGTTGGTAGAAAAGCGGGATTAATAACGAAAAGATCTGGAACAAATATGATCTTATATGTTACTGTTGCTGTTCATTTAGGCAAAGAAGTGATAGATGAACGTTTTGGTGATTGTATTGAATATTATCTCGCGCCCGGGATACAATACAAGACATGGCCTTGGATATTTCCTAAAAGAGAAGTAGTGACGATAGGAACAGGGGGATATATGGATCAAAATCTTCTCAATGCAAATTTCCCATCCGTAAATACATATATGGAGAATTTTCTTAATCTACCAATCGTAAAGAAAAAACTCGAGGGAGGAAAAATTGTTGCGTGGGGGCTCCATTTAGAATATGATGAGCCCTTAGAAAAGAGAGTTAAAAATGGTCTTATTTTAACTGGCGAAGCTGGAGGATTTGTTATACCCTTTTTGGGCGAAGGGATGCCAGAAGCATTTTTTACTGGGATCTATGCTGCAAAAGCAGCTAAAGAGGCAATTGAAACCAAAAATTTGTCTGAACAAAAACTAAGCGAAACATATGAAGAATTACTGGAGCAAAATACCTTCATGCAGTCTTTTCATTATGTTGGACAAATGAACAAAGAATCGATTTTATCAAAAACCGATAAAGAAATATCAGAAATGATACAAAACGTCGTAATTTCTGGAGGTTTCATTACAAATGTTATACATAATAAGTGGATTACAGGAGCAGAAGAAGATGATATGGACCTTGTAACAGAAGCATACGATTTTCTCGAGTTTATTCAACCTTATAGGCAAGTTGGAACAGATTTCAACGATATCTATGAAAAGAGGCGATCAAAATGAAGATAGAAATGATTGTAGATTATTATCCCGGTGACACGGGAGAATTTATAAAAGTCGATGAAGAGAAATGCACAGGTTGCGGTTTGTGCGCTAAGTTTTGTACTCGTGATGTATGGCAACAGGATGGTAATGTTTATCGACCTTCAAATCTAAAACAATGTGTAGAATGCGGTGCTTGTTGGAATGTATGCGAAGTTGATGCTGTTATTTTTGGTGAACCTGTTGGTGGTACAGGCGTGAAATTTACTTATGGATGATCAATTTCAATTAATGTAATTATGGTGCTTTGAATGGTTGATAAAGAAGAATTATTAAAATATCTTGATGAGCAATCCAAGAAATATACTCATGAGAAAGTTGTTAAAAGTTTTAAGAATTGGAATAAAATCTTGCAATATCATTTTACTGACATAGATGAGTATTATAACCTCAAACTTGTCAATGGCCAACCTGGACCTGTTGTCGAAGGAAAAATTGAGAACCCAGATATTGAATATATAATGAGTACAGAAACATTTATAGCTTTGGCAAAAAAAGAAATATCGGGTTTTAAGGCATACCAGCAAAAGAAAATAAAATTAAAAGCTACCATGCCTGAAATGCTAAAATTGCAAAAACTTGATAAATTATAATTTTTTTTCAATTTCTTATTGTAAATCATTAAGGTTATTGAACAATAAAATTTCTTTTCTGAGAGAAAAAGCAATCGAATTACAACTTAAATTTAGTTGTTTTTGATCGATTAACGATTATAAAGAGCTTTTTATATAATTCATAAAATGGTGATATACAAAATGAGTGAATCTAATAGTATTTATTTTGAATTGTTAGATTATATTAATAAAATGCCTGTAGGACTTCCAACTTCTAATTCCGGAGTTGAAATTGAAATATTAAAATTGTTATTTACTGAAGAAGAAGCGCAATTGGCTATGAAGCTCAACTTTACACCACAGCAGCTAAAAAAAGTTCATCGGAAATTAAGGAATAAAGATCTATCTTTAGAAGAATTAGAAAATAAATTAGAAAAGATGTATGAAAAAGGTACTATTATAAGGGCGTTGAATAATGGTGAAAAATTATTTTTGCTGGCTCCTTTTGTTCCTGGCATATATGAATTCCAATTAGGTCGTCTTACTCCAGAATTGATAACTAATGTCTTTCAGTATTTCAAAGAAGCTTATTTTGAAAAGGAATATAACATCTCAGGTATTCCTCAACTGCGCACTATCCCAGTTGAAAAAGCTGTTCTTGTTGATATGAATATTGCCTCATACGATCAGATTCGAGAAATAATTGACATGTCCAGCTATATTGGTATAATGGATTGTATTTGTCGTAAAGCCCATGATATGATTGATGATCCTTGTAAAAAAACAGATCTCAGAAAAACATGTATGACATTTGGATCTGCCGCTAAAACATTCTATGAAAAAGGAGAAGCGGAGTTCATTTCAAAAGAAAAAGCCTATGAATTAATAAGGGAGTTTGAAGAAGTTGGCTTAGTACCTCAACCATCAAATTCTCAAAAACCTTTTGTAATATGTAATTGTTGTGGTTGCTGTTGTGAAGTATTAACAAATCAAAAACGTTTTGATAACCCTGCTAGACTTTTTGCAACTAATTTCCATGCAACTATTGATAGTGATTTATGTTTAGGATGTGGAACTTGTGAGGAGAGATGTAATATGGATGCGATATCCATAATTGAGGATTTAAGTCAAATAAATTTAGAGAGATGTATTGGGTGTGGAGTATGCATTCCTACATGTCCCGAAGATGCGATAAAATTAGTAAAGAACGAGTTAGAAGTAATACCACCATCGAACACAAAGGAAACTTACATAGCGATTATGAATGCAAAAGCAGAATTAGCACAAACTAAAAAGCGGTGAATTTATGAAAATTAGTGAGGAGATGAAAGAAAATATTAAGAATAATTTCGGTTATACCACTGAAGAATTGGAGTTATTTCTTGAAAATCCCCGAAATCATGATGTGTTATCAAATTCATTTAAATTAATTGGAAAAACTTTTGTCATTGAAGTAATAAAATCTCATGGGTGTAATAGCCAACATAAAGTAGGAGATAAATTTTATTTTGATGGTGCAGGGAATCTTCTAACAAAACTTAGTCCGAAAAAAATTTGTATTTATGCATTGGCAGAATTAGACAAAGTGATATTTGCAGCTGGTGAATTACTAATGGCTGGTGTAAATCCAAATAATATGCGTTTTAAGAGATCAAGTTGCTTTGATGTTGGACTGAAATGTGGTGGATGGGGTCAAATTGTGATGGAATTAACAATAATGGACCGAAATAAAATTTGAAGCTCAAACCAATAATTTAATATAAGATTTAGATAGCATATAAAAAATAGGTGAACCCCTAAATCTTTCCGATGACTAAATACCTCACACACTCATTCTATTCAAGGGTTTGTCAGGGAACTGATCAAGTAACTCGAACAAAGGAAAATATCATAAATAATTATTTTAAATTCTACTCAGAACCAAGCTGTTTATCTAAGTCAATTATTAAAGGTACTTCCTTCTCATCCTTCTTAACTACGACTTTTAAAACGCCATCTTCAATTTTCGCACTAACAGCCTCAATTTTCGAGACTTTCCCTTTCACCGAGCATTCTAGACATGTGTGCACCTCATCATATAGATAGCACCTAGTACAACAGAATCCAATGGGCATATAACCTACTATAGAACATTGGTCATATGAATCGCAATTACAATTATTACACATTTTTTTTATCACTTCTTATAAATTATATATTAATTTTTTATAAAACTTCTCATAATATTAATTATAATTTATCACTAAAATATAATTATCACTTTTCATATTTAAATATTACCGCTTTTCGACATTTTATGTTTCGAAAATGATATTTAGTGAAAAAATCGATCATGTGATGTCGATTATTGGATCCATGTGATAGATCTTGATCAGTCATAGAGAAAAAAAGCATTTTTTTTCATAAAGAATCATTAAAATTACTGAGATCGATCAGAATGATTTTTATGATCGATCATGAAAACTATAATTAGAATTCTTAAACAATTTTAAGGGTTTATGATCGCCCTTGATCAGCAAATTTATTTTTTATGTATCATTCCAAAAACCAGGGAACAAAAAATTACCAACATTAAAAGAAATATTCGATTAGGGGAATGTGGTTGTCAATTTGGGCTATGAAGCTAATGATTTCGATAATGTATAACTAATATAAACGATTTGGTTATTGAAATTTTCTAAAAAATTTATTAAATCTCTATTATTTTACTAACCATCTAAGTAGATGGAAATTAAAACTTTTAGACATGTCTGTAATAAATTTTGAGTTTCGAAATGAGGTATTGAAACATAATGCTTCTTTAAGCTACTGCTATCAATGTAGTACTTGTAGTGGTGGTTGCCCTGTTGCTCTGATTACTCAAGGAAGTTATAATCCTCGAAAGATTATTGAAGAAGCCATTTTAGGATTACAAGATAAGCTGGTAGAAAAGCAAGATCCTAATCCTTGGCTTTGTTCTACTTGTCAGACTTGTGTTGAGTTATGTCCTCAAAAAGTCGAGCTAACTGAAATTTTTACATTAATCAAAAATAAGTGCTTTGATACGGGGAATGTTCCTGAGGCTTTTATCTCACAAGGAAGAGCTGTTCTCGAAAACGGAGTTGCGCTTCCATACTCGAAAGCCATTATAACCAGACGGGAGAAATTGGGACTTCCATCAATAAAAACAGCACCTGTTGATGAAATTAAGAAGATATTAAAAGAAACTAATTTTGAAAGTAATATACCAAAGGAGGGGGCATAAAAAATGTCGTATGATTTATTTTTAGGGTGTGTGATTCCAGCGAGGCTTCCATTCTTAGAAGCATCCTCAAGAAAAATATTTGAGAAGTTGGGAATTAAATTAAACGATGTTGATGGATTCAGTTGTTGTCCCGATCCTACAGGGATAGAACTTATAGATCATAAAACCTGGTTAGCATTAGGAGCTAGAAATTTAAGTTTATCAAATAATAATGGCGGAATTGTATCATTTTGTTCTGGGTGTGTAGAAACTCTTAAAGGAGTGAATTACAGTATTAGAAATGATTCAGAAGTCAAGGATGAAGTAAATACCATTTTAAAGAAAGTTGGGAAAAAATATGATGGAACCACAGAAGTAAAGCATTTTGCTCAGGTTCTATATGAAAACCTTGATAAAGTTAGAGAGAACGTAGTACATCCGTTAAACGGATTTAAAGTAGCAGTTCATTATGGGTGTCATTATTTAAGACCTTCTGAGGTTATTAATTGGGATGATCCTTTTAATCCATTAACTATTGATGAAATTGTTAGAGCATTAGGGGCAGATTCCTTAGATTACGAGATGAAAATGGAATGTTGTGGAAATCCTCTTGAGAAATCAGATAAGGACATCTCACTTAAAATGATCGATAATAAATTCAAATCCATCCAGGAATCAGGGGCAAATTGTATCACCCTTGTATGTCCAGCATGTTTTCAACAATTTGATTTTAATCAACGAGAATTGAGTAAAGATAAAGAAGTTGGTTATGATTTTCCAGTTTTCTATCTTTCGGAACTAGTAGCACTTGCTTTTGGTTTTAAACCTGAAGAACTAGGGTTTAATTTTCATCGAGTTAAAGCTAAAGAATTATTAGAAGGATTTTAGAATATTATAAATTTTATTCAATAAAATAATTAATTTAAAACAAATAATTGGCTAAAAATGGGATTAGCAGAAAAAAAGACATTTGAGAATTTAGAAAATGATGTAATCTCAGTAAATAGATGTTGTGCTTGCGGTGCTTGCATAGCATATTGTGAAAGTCAAGCATTTGATGTTATTGAGATGGATAATTATACCCCTAAGTTTAAAACGGATAAAAGTGTTGAGAACTGTAAAGAGTGTGGGTATTGTTATTATATTTGTCCACAAACTGATCCTTTAATGGAAAAGATAAAAAATCAGTATAAAATTAAAGATGAAATGGGCTATGTCACCGATATACTTGCAGCAAAGACTACTGATGCAAAAATAAAAGAAGTTGGACAAGATGGGGGTTTAGTTACCTCTCTTTTAATGTATTTATTTGATAAAAATGAAATTGATGGTGCAGTTGTTTCGGAGTTTGATGATAATCTAAAACCTATTCCTAAGATCATCTATAATAAAGAAGACTTATTTAAATCTTCTGGTACCAGATATACAATCTCATCAAACCTACTTCCATTAAAAGATTTGTATGAGATCGCCGAAGATATAGTAGAAAAACACCATCAAATTTATGATATTAACCAATTACGTATGGCTTTTGTTGGAACTCCATGTCAATGCAGAGCCGTGCGAAAAATGCAACTTTTAAACATCAGCCCCACTCATGTTATTAAATATGTTTTTGGTCTGTTCTGTATGGAGAACTATGATTATGACAAATTATTTGAGCTTGTAAAAGTTGAAACTGGATTAGAACCGAAGGATATAGCTAAGATGAATATTAAAAAGAATTTCTTTATTACTAACAAAGCTAATGAAGTCAAGGAAGTTGAACTTCATAAATTCGATCCAGCTGTAAGAAATCACTGTAAAGAATGTGATGAATTTACAAGTCGATTTGCAGATATCAGTTTTGGTGGTTCTGGAGCAGTCCAACAGAATTCAATGATAATCGTTAGAACAGTAAATGGTCAAGAATTAATTACCAATGCTATTAATGACGGATATGTGCAAAGGTTTGTTCCGACAAAGTCACCTATAGATGTATGGAAAGGAAGCAAGCTTGATTTATTAAAAAGAATGACAACAGATAAGGTTAGTAAAAAATAAATAAAATGGTGTTTTGAATGGTAGAAAATTCTAAAAGTGCTCTTATTATTGGAGCAGGTATTGCAGGAATTCAAGCAGCGTTGGATTTGGGAGATATGGGAATAAAAGTCCATTTAATTGAAAAAAGTCCCGTTATTGGAGGAAAAATGGCACAATTAGACAAAACATTTCCAACTTTAGACTGTTCAATTTGTATTTTGGCACCGAAATTATCGGAATGTTATAGACATCCAAATATTAATCTTTATACTCTTTCAGAAGTACAAAAGATAGAGGGTACAAGTGGGGATTTTGCAGTAGAAGTTCTTAAACGTGCTCGTTTTGTAAAAGAGGATGCTTGTACAAATTGTGGGGATTGTGCTAAAATTTGCCCTGTACGAGGGATTCCAAATTACTTTGATGCTAATTTAAAAAATATGGCAGCTGTTTACATACCCTTTCCTTCAGCAGTTCCTCCTGTTCATATTGTCGATAAGAATTCATGTGTATATCTAAATTATGGTATATGTGGGTTATGTGCTACGAATTGCGGTGCAGAAGCTATAGATCTTACACAAAAAGATGAAATTTTAGAAATAGAAAATATTGGTTGTATAATTGTTGCGCCCGGCTACGGTTTAATGGAAGACGTCAATCCACTTACAAAATATGGTTATAAGAAACATAAAAATGTGGTAACTTCTTTAGAATTTGAACGATTAATTTGTGCTTCAGGACCTCTTGACGGTCACTTAAGAAGGTTATCTGATGGTGAAGAGCCAAAAAAATTAGCGTTTTTACAATGTATAGGTTCACGATCGGATAGAGATCAAAAATATTGTTCTTCTATCTGCTGCATGTATTGTACGAAAGCAGCAATGATAGCATACGAACATAATAATGATTTGGAATCATATATGTTTTATATTGATATGAGAGCGGGTGGGAAAGGATTTCAATCATTTCTCCGACGAGGCGCAGGTGAATATAATATTAAATATATAAAAAGTAAAGTATCTCATATTGATATTGATGAGAAAGAAAACCCTGTCATTACTTATGAGGATTATGATACCGGGAAAATTAAACAGATGACAGTAGACATAGCTGTGTTAGCAACATGTATTATTCCATCTCAAGGGATTGAGAAATTAGCAGAAGCATTAGGAATTGAATTAAATGAATATAATTTTATCAAAACAGATCCATTCTTTCCGGTAGAAACGAGTGTAGCGGGTATTTTCACATGTGGTTGTGCTCGTGAACCAATGGATATTCCTCGCTCTGTTGCTGAAGCAAGTGGGGCAGCAGCAAGAGCAGCAGAAGTAATAAAAGGAGGATAAAAAGATTATGTCTGAAAAAGGAGAAGAAGAACCCCGTATAGGAGTTTTCGTTTGTAGTTGTGGGAGTAATATAGGTGGATTAATAAATGTTAAAGAAGTAGCAGAATATGCTAAAACTTTACCTAATGTGGTATTTACTGAAGACAATTTATATACTTGTTCAGAAACAGGATTAACCCAAATTAAAAATGGAATAAAAGAACATAATTTAAATCGGGTAGTAGTTGCTTCATGTACTCCAAGAACTCATGAACCTCTCTTTCGTGATTGTATTAAAGATGAGGGTTTAAATGAATATCTCTTTCAGTTTGTAAATATCAGAGATCAATGTACATGGGTTCATATGAAATACCCAAAAGAAGCTTTTGAAAAAGCTAAAGAAGTTATTCGAATGGGTGTGGCTAAAGCAGCTAGACTTAAGGCACTCGATAATATTGTAGTCGATGCAACTCCCACAGCTATGGTTATAGGAGGAGGAGTTGCAGGAATGACATCAGCTCTTAGCTTAGCTAATCAGGGATTTGAAACTCATTTAGTAGAAAAAGCAAATCAATTGGGTGGGAAACTTAATATTATCAATAAATTATTCCCTACAAAACAAGATGCCTCTGAACTTCTAGCAAGTCTGAAGAAAAGAGTCGAAAGTAATCCTAATTTAACTGTTTACACTTCAGCAAAGGTGAAAAATATTGGTGGATTCGTAGGGAATTATGAGATTGAAGTTGATCAGAATGGTAAAAGTATGAATTTGACTATAGGTGTTATTGTTGTTGCTGTTGGAGCTTCATTATTGACTCCTACAGGTAAATTTAGTTATGATGGGAATATTAGAATTACTCAATATGAATTAGAAAATAAACTAAAAAACAATGAAGTTAAGGCTCAAAATATTGTAATGATACAATGTGTAGGCGCTCGTAACGATGAGAGGGTCTATTGTTCTAATGTATGTTGCATGACGGCCTTAAAAAATGCATTACTAATCAAAGAAAGGAATCCCGAAGCAAATATTACAATACTATTTAGAGACTTGTATACTCCTGGAACTTATTATGAACAATATTATAGGAGAGCACGAGAAGCAGGAATTATTTTTATGAGTTACAATTTAGAGAAATTACCTGTTGTAGAAGAAAATACTATAAAAGTATTTAATGAATATATTGGCGAAGACATAAGTATCCCTTATGATCTCCTCGTTTTATCAACTCCATTAATCGCTAATGATGATAATAAAGAATTAGCTCAAAAACTAAAGGTTCCGTTAGAAGCAAATAATTTCTTCTTGGAAGCTCATGTGAAGTTACGCCCCATGGATTTTGCTACAGATGGAGTTTTTGTATGCGGAGCAGCAAAATGGCCTGTTGATATTACAGAATCAATAACTCAAGGTTATGCAGCAGCGGCTAGAGCAAGTACTATCATCTCCCATGATACAATTGAAGTTGAGGGTGCAACCTCATTTCTACCAGAATATAATAAAAGCTTATGTACTGGATGTGAAGTTTGTGTAACTATTTGTCCATATAAAGCTATAAGTAAAAATGAGGATGATGAAATCGAAATAACTCAAGTTCTTTGTAAAGGTTGCGGGGTTTGTGGAGCTACTTGTACAAATCACGCAATTATTATAAGACATTTCACTGATGAGCAAATACTATCAGAAATTTATGCATTTGGAGGTAAATAAGATATGAGTTTTGAACCAAAAATTTTAGGTTTCTTATGTAATTGGTGTTCCTATGCAGGAGCAGATTTAGCTGGAGTCAGTAGAATGCAATATCCACCAAATATTAGAGTAATAAGAGTTATGTGTAGTGGTCGAGTAGACCCCAAGTTTATATTTGAAGCTCTCCGAGTTGGAGCGGATGGAGTAATTGTTTTAGGATGTCATTTAGGAGATTGTCATTATCTCGAGGGTAATTATGAAGCTGAGAAAAAATTTGATATGGTTAAACGATTCCTAAAACTTATTGATTTTGATAATAGAGTAAGATTAGATTGGGTATCCGCCTCGGAAGGAGCTAGATATGCTTCTGTTATAACAGAATTTACAGAACATATTAGAGCTTTAGGACCATCTCCAGCAGGAGGGCAAAACCCTGAAAAAGAAATTCTTGAGAAATTAAGAGCTATCGAAGATGCTGCGGGAGACGATCGTATGCGAGCTCTTGTGGGACGAGAAAGAAAAATTACAGAACAAGAAAATGTATATGGCGAAAAAGTTCCACTTGAAAAATTTAATGAAATATTTAATTCAGCAATTGTAGAAGAATTTGAACGCCATAGAATCTTAATTTCATTAGAAAAGGATAGAAGGTCTGTAAAGGATTTAGCAGCTGAATTAGATATAGATCCCAGTATTGTATTAGATCATATGACGGTTTTAAAAACTCGGGGTCAAGTCGACTTCGGAGAAATAATTGGAATTACACCAATGTTTCACAAATTATAAGGAGGATAAAATATGGAAAAAGTAGGAGCAGTTATGGTTGTTGGTGCTGGAATAGGGGGTTCTCAAGCAGCACTAGATTTAGGCGATTCCGGTTATAAAGTTTATTTAATTGAATCTTCAACCAGTATTGGTGGAGTAATGGCCCAATTGGATAAGACGTTTCCCACAAATGATTGCGCGATGTGTATTGTATCACCGAAGCTCGTAGAGACTGGACGCCACCAGAACATCGATCTGAGTATAAATTGTGAAATTTTAGACGTCTCTGGAGAAGCAGGTAATTTCATTGTAAAAGTGAAAAAAAAATCTCTATATATTAATCCTGATATATGTACAGGATGTGGAGTTTGTGGGAGAAATTGTCCTGTTGAGGCTATTGATATCTTTAATGAAGGTTTAGCTAAATATCATGCTACTTCTGTAAAATATCCTCAAGCGGTCCCACTTGTTTATGCGATTAATAAAGATTATTGTATCGGCTGTGGAGTGTGTGCTGGTGTTTGTAAAGCCAAAGCAGTAGAATATGAACGTGAGGATGAAATTATCGATATCAATGTTGGATCTATAGTACTAGCACCTGGTTTTGATGAATTTATCCCTAAAGCTGTCAATAAATATGGATATAGTACTTATAAAAATGTAGTTACTTCTATTGAATTTGAACGTATATTAAGTGCAAGCGGTCCTTACGCAGGTAGAGTTCTCCGACCTTCTGATGGTGATATTCCTAAAAAGGTAGCTTTCCTTCAGTGTGTAGGATCTCGTGATTATTCAGGAGAGGGTCAACCTTATTGTTCTTCAGTTTGTTGTATGTATACGGCAAAAGAGGCTGTGATTGCTCATGAACATCAGCATGAAGTAAAACCTACTATTTTTAGTATGGATATTAGAGCTTATGGAAAAGACTTTGATAAATATATTATTAGAGCTCAAGAAGAATATGGTATTAGATATATTCGAAGTAGGATTTCTTCAGTTGTCGAAATACCTGAGACTAAAGATTTAAAACTTCGGTATGAAACTGAAGATGGAAAAGTAATTGAAGAAGTCTTTAATATGGTCGTTTTAGGAGTCGGATTAAATCCTCCTGATGATGCTAAATACCTCGCTGATAAATTTGGTATAGAACTAAATGAATTTGGTTTTGCAAAAACAGATATATTTAATCCAGTTCAGACTACTAAACCAGGTATTTTTGCTTGTGGTGCTTTTTCTCAGCCAAAAGATATACCTGAGACAGTTACTCAAGCAAGCGCTGCAGCAGGATGCGTTAACCAACTTTTATATCAAAAGAGAGGAACTTTAATAACAGAAAAATCACTCCCTCCTGAAATTTTTGTTGCAGGACAACCTCCTCGCATTGGTGTATTTATTTGCCATTGTGGGATTAACATTGGTGGGTATGTAGATGTACCAGAAGTGACAAAATATGCTAGTACCCTTCCAAATGTGGTAATAGCTGATCGTAATCTATATACTTGTTCTGCTGATACTCAAGGAATAATAAAGGAGACCATTGAAGATTATCACCTTAATAGAGTGATTGTAGCGTCTTGTACCCCAAGAACTCATGAACCATTATTCCAAGAAACAATTAGGGAAGCAGGATTAAATAGATACCTATTTCAAATGGCTAATATAAGAGATCAGTGTTCTTGGGTTCATATGAATCAACCAGTAGAAGCTACTCAGAAAGCAAAAGATCTAGTTAGAATGGCTGTAAACAAGGCAAGAAGAATAGCACCAATAGATAGAATTAAGTTAGGAGTTACGAGGAAGGCAATGGTAATTGGTGGGGGAATAAGTGGTATCACAGCTGCATTAAATTTTGGGAGTCAAGAAATTGAGACTTACTTAGTTGAAAAAGAAGCAGAATTAGGCGGGTTTGCCAGAAATATTTATCACACTCTTGAGGGAGGAGATGTTCAAGCTTATTTAAAAGAAGTAGTTGAAAAAGTTAAATCTAATAAATTTATTCATGTTTATACCGATGCTGAAATAGAAAGTTTAGATGGATATATCGGAAATTTCAAAACTTCAGTAATACATGGCCCTAAAAAAGAACGAGCAGAATTTGAACATGGTGTCGTGGTTTTAGCTACAGGTGCTAAAGAATATGAACCAAAAGAGTTCTTATATGGTCAAAATAATAATATAATTTTGCAATCTAAATTCGAAGAATTGTTAAACACTGATAGTATTCTTAAGAATAAAAAATCAGTAGTAATGATCCAATGTGTTGGTTCAAGAAATGATGAACACCCTTACTGTAGTAAAATGTGTTGTGCAGAAGCTATTAAAAATGCTCTATTGGTTAAAAAGTTAAATCCATCTACAGAAGTTACAATTCTATTTCGAGATATTAGAACTTATGGGTTTAAGGAAAAATATTATAGACAAGCAAGAGAAGAGGGTGTCATTTTCCTTCGATATGACGAAGATCATCCTCCAGAAATTGTTGCTGAGGACTCCAAATTAAATGTGAAAGTAAAAACCACTAAAGCGGGAGATTTATCAATCCCCACAGATTTATTAGTATTAAGTGCTGGAATTGTAGCATCACACGAGGAAAATGAAGAACTTGCTAAAATGTTAAAAGTACCCTTAAATGATGATAATTTTTATTTAGAAGCCCATGTTAAGCTTCGTCCTGTAGATTTTGCAACAGAAGGTGTTTTTGTTGCAGGATTAGCTCACTGTCCAAAAACTATTGAAGATTCTATTTCACAAGCTAATGCAGCGGTATCAAGAGCATGTACAATTCTTTCCAAAGATGAAATTGAAGCGGAAGGAAAAACAGCGGTAATTGACATGTCTCGTTGTATAGGTTGTGGAATGTGTGTAGACAATTGTGCATATAATGCAATAGAGTTAATTGAAGATAGACGTTTTGGATTAGTGGCATCAATTAATCAAGCATTATGTAAAGGATGTGGAGCTTGTAGTGGGAATTGTCGATGTAGTGCCATCGATATTTTAGGATTTACAAGTGAGCAAATATATGAAATGATAACAGGCCGAATAGGTTAAATTAAAAGAGGTTTAAAAATGACTGAAACAGTTTTAGAAGAAAAGAATGTTGATAAGAATTGGGAACCGAAAATAATCGCATTTCTATGTAATTGGTGTTCTTATGCTGGAGCAGATCTAGCAGGTGTGAGTAGGATTCAGTATCCTCCCAATATAAGAATCGTTCGTGTACCATGTAGCGGTAGAGTTAATCCATATTTTATAATAAAGAGTTTGATTGATGGTTGGGATGGTGTACTCGTAAGTGGTTGCCATCCTGGAGATTGTCATTATATTAGTGGAAACCTAGTAGCCCGTAGGCGATTTGCAATTTTAAAAGAACTTTTAGAATTTTTCGGGATTGAATCTGGGAGGGTTAATTTTATGTGGGCATCTGCTGCAGAGGGTGAGCGATTTGCTACCCTAGTAAAGAAAGCTACAAAATTAGTTAAAGAATTAGGACCAAATACTAAATTTCAAAGGGAGTGGTGTTAAATATGGGAATTGAGACAGATAATAAGGCAATTACCGATTCAATAAGAGAAAATGCTAAGAAATTGCTTAGCGAAAATCAAGTTGATGTTATAATTGGGTATTCTCAAGGTACTGTACCTTTGAGCACTACACCAATCATTATTAGAAAAGCAGAAGATATAGACAAATTAATTTGGAATAATTTATGTTATATTAATTTAGCACGATATTTAGCTCCATTAATGCCCCAACTTTGCGATTCAGAGAGAAAGCCTCTAAAAATTGGCATTGTCGCGAAAGGTTGTGTAGCTAGGGCTGTAAATGTTCTAGCTGCTGAGAAACAAGTAGATATAGACAAAGTAAAGATGATTGGGTTTAATTGTAACGGCATTATTAACAGGAGTAAAATAGATCTAGAAATAGGTGAAAAAGAAATTCTTGAGGTTTCAATATCTGGGGATGATATTATTGTAAAGGGAAGAGATTGGGAGAAAAAATTCCCATATGATCAATATATTAATGAACTATGCAAAGTTTGCCAAGTAAAAACGCCTTCTTCCACTGGAGAGTCATGTGTTGGTGAGTGCCAAGAATTAACCTCAATTCATGATGAATTTGCAGATATCGCAGAATTTGAATCAAAATCTGCTGAGGAGAAATGGGCTTATATTAAAGACATTTTACAAGAATGTACTCTATGCTACAGTTGTCGTCAGGCTTGTCCAGTATGTTATTGTAATCTTTGTTTTGTAGACCAAAATAAACCTATTTGGTTTGGAAAAACTACGGAATATCAAGATATATTTACATTTCATTTAGTCCGGGCACAACATCTAGCAGGTAGATGTGTAGCGTGCGGAGCATGCTCATCAGTATGTCCTGTTGGTATAGATTTGAATTTCATTACAAGAAAATTAGAAAAAATCGTTAAAGAACGATTTGATTACACTTCAGGACTCAATGCTGAAACAGTTCCTCCAATGATGGACTTCAAAATGGAGGATGCAGAAGAATTTATGTTGGAGGAAGATTAAAAAGGTGATTTGAAGAATGGAACAAAAGAAATTGAAAAAGGATCAAATAGGAAAATTATATAGTGAATTATCAGCAGAGTATGATTTTTATGCTCCTATAAATAAAAAGGGAAACATAGCGTTTGAGAAGATTGAAGACTCAAATGATATTGTTTTGGATTATTTGAATTCAAAGATACCACCGAAATCAGTATTATTTCCTCAAAATGAAGTGTTATTTGAATATACTTTGGATGATAAAGATGTTGAGATTACTGATAGACAGAATTTAGATCGGAAGATCTTGATCTTTGGAATTCGTCCTTGTGATGCTTATAGTTTTGAATTATTTGCGAACTTCTTTTCATTTCATGGAAATTGGAAAGATGAAATCTATTTAAAGAAAAAAGAAAATTCACTACTTATTGGAATCGGTTGTAATACTCCAAGAAGCACATGTTTTTGTACTTCTGTCAATGGGAATCCATTTAATAAGGAAAATATGGATGTATTTCTAACTGATTTAGGAGATGAATATTTAGTTGAAGCAATCAGTGATAAAGGAAAAAGTTTAGTTCAGAAGTTATCATGGCTTTCTGATGCTTCTAAAGATGATCTGAAGAAAGCAGAAGAATTAGCTAAGAAAGCAGAAGAATCAATAACTACTAAAATTGATGTCGATAAAGTTGTTGAGAATCTATCTACATGTTTTGAAGATCCTGTATGGGATGAAATAAGTGAAGCTTGTATTGGATGTGGTTCTTGTTCTTATTTATGTCCAACATGTACTTGTTTTGACGTAATTGATGAAACTGATCAATATAATAACCGAGGGAGAAGAATTAGAATTTGGGATACTTGTCAATCCTGTCTTTATACAATGGAAACCAGTGGACATAATCCAAGAGATACTAAAATCCAACGCTGTAGAAATCGAATTATGCATAAATTTAGCTATTATCCAACAAATTATGATTTATTAGGATGCGTTGGCTGTGGTAGATGTGTCTATGTTTGCCCAGCTAATAATGATCTTCGAGTAATACTAAATAAAATAAAAAAAGTAGAAAAGAAGGAGGGTGAAAAAATAAGTGCCTAATCCTTATATACCATATCTTACAAAAGTAAAATCAATAGTCTCTGAGAATAAACTAAATGACATCAAAACAATCGAATTAGAATTTAATAAAGAAGAAGATTACAAGAATTTTAATTATATTCCGGGACAATTCGCCGAAATCAGCTTAATTGGAAAAGGTGAATGCCCAATTGGTATTGCATCATCTCCAACCGAAGAGGGGACAATTAAATTTACTATTAAAAAAATGGGTACTGTAACTTCAGCATTTCATAATTGTGAAATAGGAGATGTAGTAGGGATACGAGGTCCATGTGGAAACGGTTGGCCAGTAGAAGAGATGAAAGGAAAAAATATAGTAGTTATTGGAGGCGGTTTCGCATTCTCAACACTCAGATCACTTGTAATATATTTACTTGATGAAAAAAATCGAAAAGATTATGGTGAAATTACAGTAATTTACGGTAATCGTGACCCAGGAGAAGTATTATACCGAAATATATTAGATGAATGGAAAAAACGAGATGATATCAAGGTAGTTTTAACTATTGATCGTGAAGCAGAGGGATGGACTGAAGAAGTTGGATTTGTAGCACCAATAGTCAAGAAAGTTGCTCCAAGTTCCAATAATGCTATTGCAGTTATCTGTGGACCACCTATCATGATTAAAACTACAATTGCTGTCATGGAAGAATTAAATTGGGGGTCGGAACAGGTCCTTCAATCTCTAGAAATGCGCATGAAGTGTGGGATTGGAAAATGCGGGCGATGTAATATCGGAAACAAGTATGTGTGCGTTGATGGCCCAGTTTTTACCCTCGCGGAGCTTAATAAAATGCCAAAAGAATATTAAATTAATTAAAGAAAATTTATTTAAAAAATTATTAAAATTGGGTTAAGAAAAATGGCTGCTAGTCCAGTTTCAAAAACGTTTGAAGATTTGATTTTAGAAGTTCATGAAAAAGGCCTCTGTGGAGAATGTGGAGGGTGTGTTAGTTTCTGTTCAGCAGGTGAAATTAAAGCAATTGAGATGTCAGAATCAGGACCTCCTAAATATGTGAACAAAGATAAATGTCTTAAATGTGGTATTTGTTATTATGTGTGTCCACAGACACATGTGTTGAACGATCAATTAAATAAATTATATAATTACGATCCTCCTATAGGAAATGAAATAAGAATTGCTTCTTGTCATGCTACCTCTGAAGAAATTAGAAAGAGGGCAACTGATGGGGGTGCTATTACAGCAATTTTAAACTATTTATTAGACAAAAAGCTAATCGATGGTGCAATAGTATGTAAAAGGAAGGGGCCATTTAATCGAACTTCATTTTTAGCTACTAGTAAAGAGGATTTTCTCGAAGCTGCGGGGTCTCATTTTGACTTTTCTAGCCAAGTTGTTGGATTAGAAAATTATAATACATTCATACCTGCTAATGTAGCCTTGAAAAAAGTCAGGAGTTCTGATTTGTTAAATATAGCACTGGTTGGTACCCCATGTCAAATTAATTCAATTAGAAAAATGCAAGCATTAAGTATCCTCCCGGCACATATAGTTAAGTATACTTTTGGTCTGTTTTGCTATCTAAACTTCTCATTTCATGATGAGGATAGAAAAAAATTAGAAGAAAAATTCAATTTTTCATTTGAAGAAGTCGAAAGTATGAATGTACGAGAAAACCTCATATTGTATTTCAATAATGGAGATACGTTAACAATACCATTTTCAGAATTACACGAAATTGGTCGTCCTGCATGTTATGGTTGTGCTGATTTTTCCAATATTTATGCAGATATTTCTTTTGGTGGGGTTGGTTCACCAGAAAAGTTAACAACGGTAATAGTTAGAACAAAAATTGGAGAAGAAGTTTATAATAGTGCTCTAAACAAGGGTTATATTAAAGAACCACTTGAAGTGAATAGACCAAATAATAAAATGGAATTGTTAGCCAAAGTTAGCGAATGGTCTAATAAGAAAATAGAAAGAGCGGAAGAAACTCTAAAAAATAAATAGGGATCTATTTTTATGCTTTGAATTTACTTTTTTTATATCATATCTTTGCTTAATTGTGGGATTCCGGGGTACTCATTAACTCTTTTTCGTTTAACATTTCCAAATATCTTTTCTGAAATGGTGCTTGTCTATATTGTCGTAAATATTCCCATTCTTCACGTTTGATTTCTAATTTTTCATTCTTCATGTTAATAGACTTGCTTTTTTTACTTCTTGAATGAAAAATAGACTCTATCTTATATAATATTTAATGAGCCCAATTTTTATGAAAATCAAACTATACTAAAGTTCAAAAATATTTCCAGTATTATAGATTGTCGTCTCTAAATCGAGTATAATTGCTCCACCTGAAGCTATTTCAACTGCATAATTTATCCCTTCTAAAACTCTATTCATCATAAATTCATAAGCAGTAAAACAATCTTTAAGTTGGTCCATATGATTTCCAACATAGCATTGAGACATTGCAGGAATGAGTTCTGGAATAAAATCTTGGCTTATCATTATCTCCTCGGCATCAATATTGACTTCTTTTGCCAATGTAAAAGGAGTATATACATCCAT
Source organism: Promethearchaeota archaeon (assembly GCA_048938855.1). Taxonomy (GTDB): domain Archaea; phylum Asgardarchaeota; class Lokiarchaeia; order Sigyniarchaeales; family SOKP01; genus Loki-b32. The sequence continues at coordinate 25,767 of JBHLLT010000005.1, read as the reverse complement.
TTGAGCAAACATCAATTTACAAACAAATAATGATGCCTTAATTTCTTTCATAATAAATTTAATTCTATTTTTATCATCAAGGAACTTTTTAAAAGTTATAGCATTGACTATATCTTCATTAGTAATAGTATTGGACGTATCCATTAATTCACTTACCCTTTCTGATATTCTTTTTGAAGATAACATAAGTTTGAGATTCATTTCATTTTTATGGTAATAGGCTTCATAAAAAGAAGAAAGAAAAGAATGCGCTCCCAGACTACTTTGATCTTTAGAGGAGTCTAGTTTAAAGCTGTTTTCTTTAAAATTGTCCATAAAGTTCTTAATAATTAAAAATTTTAATTTTAGCCTATGTAAGGCAAAAAATAAGCAGAGTCTTGTCTTAGTATACGCTTCTACATTTCCCATTCTAAATCTATCATGATGCTCCCTAGCATACATTACAATAGGTTTCAATTTATTTACTACAACATCAATAAAATATTCAATGATGTGTTCGAGAGGGTGGCACTCTAGCACATGAAATTTCTCTATTAATTTCTGGCTTGTGGGTTGACTTTGGGGTAATTCCTTAATGTCATCATAATTATAATATTCAAGAAATAATGAAGTTAAAGCTTCCATTTCTAAGACAGTTCGACATGGTATAAACACCTTATTTAAATCGTATAATATTGTTCCACTTTCTGGCAATTTATTGAATCCCCTTTAGTATTAAATTAGATAATTAGGAAAGAAGGGTCTTTCTTATCAAGTTACTAATTAGTGTCTCAATTAAATAAATGTTCTTATTGATTTTCTGGAAAATACCTTCAAATTTTTTCATTATTTTATCCTTTTAAATTATCACCGTGATACTCAAGGTTTGAGAAAAAAAGTTATACATTATTTTTTTTATAACAGTTTTTTCTTATTTCTAAAAAATTACACATCATTTGTTATAAACCTAGTAAACAATGGAAATATGATTAGATTGTAATACGCTGATGTATCAGTCAAGTTCTCTAAGATTATTCCTAATTTATTTATAAATCCTCTAAAACTAGGGTAGTTTTTGTTTCTGGTTTAAAAAAATTTATAAATACATAATTTATTAGATTATTAAATTTTGTATTTTACGCATAAATTGTTCTTTTAAAAAACAATTTTTTGATAAAAATATAAAAATTAGAATTACCACAAGTAATATAAAATATACATAATTATAATCCAAAATATATAAAATTAAAATTAAGAGCTGAATTAGAAATATGGCAGAGGAAGAAAGCTTTTTGAACGCAAAAGCCCTGGTTGTCGATAACGGTACCGGAATTTCTAAAAATGGATTTGCTGGTGAAGATCAACCTCGGTCAGTCTTTCCTACACTCATTGGGTATCCTAAATATGAAAGCATCATGACTGATGTCGAGCATTATACTCGGGAATACTACATTGGTGAGGAAGCAATGCAATTAAAAGGCGTTTTAAAGTTAATGTTCCCTGTTGAACATGGTATCATAGAAGACTGGACAGCTATGGAGAAAATCTGGCATTATACATTTTACACTGACTTAAGAATCGATCCAAGTGAACACCCAGTACTCTTAACAGAAGCTCCATTAAACCCTCGACCTAACCGTGAAAAAATGGCTGAAATTATGTTTGAGACTTTCAATACACCTGCTCTTTATGTAGCCATGCAAGCAGTATTGAGTCTTTATGCTTCTGGTCGTACTACTGGATGTGTTATAGATATTGGTGATGGGGTTTCCCACGTCGTACCAATTTTCGAGGGTTTCGCCCTAAGTCATGCGATTCAAAGAATCGATCTTGCCGGTCGGGATATTACTACCTATTTACAGAGGTTGTTGAGACAAAAAGGTTACTCTTTTACCACATCAGCCGAGAAGGAGATCGTGCGAGATATAAAGGAGAAACTATGTTATGTCGCTATAGATCCTGAGAAAGAGATGATGCTCTCGAAGAAAGTTGCCGGAATGGAAAAGAGTTACATGCTCCCTGACGGTGAGACTATCAACGTCGGTGTAGAGCGATTTTTAGCTCCTGAATGCTTTTTTAATCCAAGTGTCATTGGTAAAGAATTAGAGCCTCTTGATGACGTAATTGTTGGTGCTATTTCAGAATGCGATGTCGACTTACGCCGAGATTTGTATAGTAACATCGTATTGTCTGGTGGGTCAACAATGTTCCCGGGGATCAAGGAAAGATTAACTAAAGAGATAAAAGAGCAAATCCCGGAAAGTGTAGACGTCAAAATCATAGCTCCACCAGAGCGTATGTATTCGGTATGGATTGGTGGTTCAATCTTAAGTTCCTTGAAGACATTCCATAGAATGTGGGTCACCCGAAGGGAATATAAGGAGATGGGACCCCAGGTTATCCATCGTTGCTTCTAGATTTTATGCAAAACCAATGGGAATAAATTTTATAAGTTTTTTATTTTTCTTTTCTTTTTTTTATTGTTGTTATAATCTAAAATCACCTGAAAAGAATCAAATTTAAGTACCTAAAAAAGCGAAATTTCGCAGTTTTTTTCATGAAGTAAGTTATGAAATATGATTCAAAATTAATTTCGTTAAAGATATTACGAAAAATGTTGCTTAAAATTTCTAACTATCTCTTTTTTCTTATTTTCTTTTAAAATACGTTCAAATATACGTATTCCTACTTTATAACCACATAAAGAGCTAGGCATACATCCGTAATAATAGTAGCATTAGATTCTTGGATAGACTCGAAGAGAATTCAATGTTTAAACACTGTAAAACATATATATCTATTTTACTTTTTTATGTTTGAAATTCAACTTTTATTAAAACTATTTTCAAAATAAATGGTGATTTGAATGGTAAGTGAAGATTCTATATATCATGAGCTCCATAAGAAAATTGATGAGAGTATGCCCATTGGATTTCCATCATCTGAAGATGGAAAAGAAATTAGATTATTAAAAATGTTATTCACTACTGAAGAAGCTAAAATCGCTATGAATTTGGGGTCAATTGGTGAACCTTTAAAAAGAATTCATCGACGAGTGAATAGAAGTGGCATTTCTATATCTTTAGAAGAATTAGAAAAAATTTTAGATAGATTAGCGGAAAAAGGATCAATTTCGGGTGGCCCATTATTCTATGACAAAGAGAAAAATCTAAAAATGTACAGTTTAGCTCAATGGGCAGTAGGAATATTTGAATATCAGGTTAATAGATTGACCAAAGAATTTGCCCAGTTAGCGCATGATTATACCACGGAAACTTTTTATAAAGAGTTCCATCGTAAGGACACTCCCTCACAAATTCATACAGTTCCAGTCGAAAGAAGTCTTACGCCTGAACATCATGTGAGCACTTATGATAATATAAGAGATATAATCAATACCAAAGTCAGAAGAATTTCTTTGATAGAATGTGTATGTCGACAAACTGCCGATCTGATTGATGATCCATGTAAATTATCAGATATGCGTCGTTGTTGTATTTTGTTTAATAATTTTGCTGAGGCTACAATAGAAAATGGTGTTGCAGAGGAAGTATCCAAGGAAGTGCTCTTAGATCTATTAGATAAATACCAAAAAGAAGGTTTTGTACTCCAACCACAAAACAATCAAAATCCTGTGTTTTTGTGTGCATGTTGCGGTTGTTGCTGTGGAGTTTTAACCATGGCTAAAAAGTTCCCACGTCCTACAGAATATTATTCTTCAAATTTTTATGCCCAGTCAGATCCTGAATTATGTAGTGGATGTGAAACTTGTGTAGAGCGATGTCAAATGGATGCAATTACAATGTTCGATGAGAAGTCTAAAGTAAATTTAGATAGATGCATTGGGTGTGGAAATTGTGTTGTGACATGTGGCTCAAATGCTATGACGCTCTATAAAAAAGAAGAGGAGATTGTACCTGCAGAAAATATGGATGATATGTATAAGAAAATTATTGAAAAGAAATTTATATATGCTGAACATTAAAGGATAATATTAAAAATATGATAAGCTAAACTAATTAATATCAACTTTTTTCTTTTTTTATTTAATCTCCATTAATATAAACTTTATATTGAATATCACTAAGAGATATCAAAATGTAAATGAAATCAGAGAATTTATAAAGATATTGATGAAGTATATCTTTATCCTTGCGAATATAAGGAGATAGAACCACAGATTATCCATCATTGCTTCTAAATTTAAAGGGAATTAATATTTTAAGCTTTTTTATTTTCTTTTTTTTATTATTTTATTACAGATTAGATTTATACTTATTCTATCATATGTCATTAATTAAGGAGTATTCAAAAATTTCAAATTTATAATTTCTCAATATGGAATTACATCCAGATTATATTAAAGAAAATTTGGACCGAATAGGAAAAAAAGAAGGATTAGCTCTTTTAAGGGAGTGGATTGATAGTTCAACTGATCCAAAAAAGCGCCAAAATGCTTTATTGAATTATGGTTTAATTGATGAAGGAAATAATTTCAGATTTTTTGAACATTTATATCTATCTGATGAGGATACAGAGCTAAGATTAATTGCTGGGAGGATATTAAACGAGAAGTATTTGCATAATAAGAAACTTTTACCTTTAATGAAATATACATTGAATAGATTAGATAATGTAGAATTGCAAATTTTTGCTATTAAAACCTTAAATTCAATGGAAAGCTTAAAAGCTCGAAAATTATTAATTGATTATCTAAAAGAGTCGATTAAAAAAGGATTTGAGTCCAAGTTAAAAAATTTCCCAAAAGAAATATTTAACTATAATATTAATGAAGTTATCCCAGAAATATACCTAGACATTTGCATAAATCTTATATTATATAATTTTTATACGAAAAAATGTGGTTACCACGTCAGCTTGAAAAACGGCAGAATTAGCTATTTGAATTGTGAAAGTTCTAATATAACTAAAATTAATGACATTAAATCGTTAAATTTATTGAAAGCGTTAGAACATCTTCATTTACATCGTAATAATCTTATGTCTCTGGATGGAGTTCAGATTCTAAAAAAATTACGAACTTTAGATGTATCTCATAACAATTTGGAGAAAATTGAGTATTTAGATGTATTGCAACAATTAGAAGAAGTAAATTTATCAAATAATAGAATCAAGAGTATTGAGGGTGTTAATGCATTAAAGAATTTAGAAAAATTATTATTAAATCAAAATTCAATAAGTAAAATAGAAAATTTAGATAATTTAATTAATTTAAAGACCTTAGAACTGACACGCAATAAGATTGAAGATATAAACAATCTTGACAGCTTACTTGAATTAGAAAGACTAAATCTATCTTTTAATAGAATAGAAAGAATAAAAGGTCTTCAAAACTTAAAAAATTTAATGTGGTTATATCTAAATAGTAATAAAATCTCAAAAATTGAAGGTTTAGATTTACTTGAGAAATTAAAGGGATTATATCTCTCATACAACTCCATTACAAAAATTGAATCTCTTGAGAATTTGTTAAATTTAAAAAAATTAGAGCTTTCCTATAACCGAATCGGAAAGATTGAGGGATTACAGAATTTAAGAGAATTGCAAGAACTTTATTTAGATAATAACGAATTAAAACGGGTAGAGAATTTAAATAAATTACAGCATCTTATCATGTTACATCTTGGGAGAAATAGTATTATTGAATTCCGAAGAGAGAGTGTTGAAGATCTTAAAAATCTGAATTTCATTTTCTTGAATGAAAATCCTTTAGATCAAAAAAGTTCAGATGAATACCATAAGAGATTAAAGTTTCCTTAATACTCAAATAGTTTGATTTTTATTGTTCTTAACATACTCAATATTTAAAATTGTATTATTATAATTTGATGTGATTTGTGATGGATAAAGGCAAAGAAGCAGTTATATTTAGGCCACGTTTAATTAAAGAAGATGATATTTATGGGAAAGCAGGGTACACACTAAACCTTATAAAACCTAATATATATCAATTTCATACAGGGGGACCTGGTTGTCATGTTTATCTAATTATTGGTGAAAGTTTAAATGTACTAATAGATACAGGGATTATCACTAAATTCAATAGTCTTAATTATTTGCTTACAACTGAAATAGGTTTAAAAATTGAAGATATTAATTTAGTTATTAATACTCATGAACACTTTGATCATATTAGTTCTAATGCATATCTGCATTGTCCATTTGCTGCACATAGGTGGGCTGCTACAAAAATCCAACATACAGATGAATTGATAACAAAAGGTAAAAAATGGGGTGTAGATTTATCTAATTTGAAAATTAATATATGGCTTGAAGATAGAAACATCATTGATTTAGGAAATGTAGTTTTAAAAATAATTGAGACTCCGGGTCATACATCTGGTTGTATTTGTCTTTATGAACCAGTTAAACAATACATCTTTACAGGTGATACATTATATAAAGGAGCTATTACTAACATTTATGAGTCCGGTTCAATTTCTGAATATATTAACTCCTTACACATTTTAAATACATTAAGAATTAACAGTTTTTTTCCTAGTCATGGAGATTTTGTTCTTGGTGCAGAGAATGTTGAGCAAGAAATCGAATCCTCAATTGAAAATGCTAAAATGGAGCTTCAAGTTTTTATTCAAAAGCTTAAAAGTAAGCCATTAGAAAATGCTAGACCTCCACCATCACTCTATAGGAGAGAGAAAGAGGATTTGTAACATATTTATTATGTAATGGAACTAATAGTACTTTCTTTCCCACAAAAATTACAATATTTTAATCTTTTAGAGAAGTATTCTCCACAATTTTTGCATTCATGCAATTTTTGCTCGATAATTGCTTCTACTACATTTTGAAATGCTTTATTGACATTTTCACCCGTTTTTGATGAAGTACCAATAGGGTCACCGTAACAATTGAATTTTTTACTAATATTAATGGCTTCAGCTTTAGAAATTTCTCGTTGTTCTTTTAGGTCTATTTTGGTCCCAATTGTTATCTTAATGATTTCTTTAGAATTATCGTCAATGATTTGAACCCAATTTTTAATATCATCTAAAGAACTCTTATCCGTTGTATCATAAAGTAATAAAGCAGCAGCAGCACCATTTACATATGCAGGAAACAGAATACGATATTTTTGTTCGCCTCCAAAATCCCAGATATTCAATTCAATACTTAAGTTTTCCTTTATCTTAATCTCCTTTCTTTTAAAAGCTACTCCAATTGTTTTCATTGATTTCTCATTAAACGTATCATCTACATACCTAGTTATCAAGGAGGATTTTCCAACACCCTTAGAACCTGCTATACAAATTTTATATTTTAGCATAAAATGATGATTCTTAATAATATTTTATTAAATAAAATTAATAGACTATTCTTATTAATAGGTTTCTATACAATCATTATGGCTAATTTTAAGTGGTTTAAGGCTGCTAAAATGATATTCATTATTAGAGATTTTGGGTTATATAATCATCAATCCAAAGTTCCATCAAAACTTCATCAATATACTCTGTATCCATTAGAAATTGCTTTTTTCTAACTCCAATAATCTTAAACCCAACTTTTGTAAAAAGATGGATAGCTCTCTCATTAGTAGAAAAACTGCTTAATAAGATTTTTTCTTTATTATTTAGCCTTTTAGATTCTCGAATAGCTAAATCGATAAGAGTTCTCCCTATATTTTGGTTTCGATATTTTTGTTTTACGATAATCCCTAAAGTACCCACATGTGTAGCAGCATCCCAATTGGAATTAGAGATCTCACATTGACCAATAATGTTGTAGGGGGATTTGATACTGGGATTTTCTGCAACTATGCAAATTTCATTCTCTTTTTTGATATTATGATACCAAGAGTCTTTCTCTAATTGAGATCTTACGGGAAAAAATACAGGTAAATACAAACCTTCTTCAATAACCTCATTAAAATTTTTCCAAACCCCGTTAACATCAGATTTAGTTAAATGTCTAAAGATTATTGTCTCTCCAGTTTTTAACTCTAAGACTTTTTTCATGATAAATGTATATAAAGATTTGAATCAATATTTCTTTTTTTAAATTTATAATATTTAATTACATTTTTTTATTTAGAATCTTATTGTTATTTATTACGAATTAAACTCTTAATAGAAGTGAAATCCATTTCAAAAAAAACAGGTATCATTATATCTATAATCGGTGGGATTTTTACTATACTTATAAGTTTTGCAATCCCAACTTTGTATCCGGAATTATCTTCGATTGGACCAAACTTTGTAATGATACTTCAAATTGTAACAATTATAGGGGGTATAATTACTATTGTTGGGGGTTTATTATCTTTGAAAGCTGCACTAATTTCGGGGATCTTAGTTATTCTTGGAGGAATTGTTGGAGGAGGCAATATAATTTCATTCGTAGCTGCTGGACTTATTTTAAGAGAACATAAAGCTTCCAAAATTAAGGTAATCGATGAAAAGATAATAAGGATAATTCTTAACTTCTTAAACAATGAAGAAAAAGGATTTACTGCTAATGCTTTAGCGCATTATTGTATTGAATTGAAAAATTTAAATATACGAGAAAATATTATTGAGAATTATTTAGATTATCTAAATAAGCAAGGTAGAATCGCTATGACATTAAAAGGAAATGAAAAATTCTACTATACTTACAAAAAAAATTAATAATAATAGATCTATTGCTTATTTAATTACTGTAGTATTATAAAAATTTATATTTAAATTCCTTATGGTAATATTATGGAAAATAAGAATAATCATCCTACAGAAGTAGAGAACGAAGAAGATACAAAAAAAGGGAAAAAAAAATTAGTCGCTAAAGATCTAGTTACCTTAAAACATGTTGAAACTCATAAACAAGTGATTAGTCCAGACACTCAAGATCTAGCTCAAGTTTTAAAGGAAAGTTATTTGGAACATGACCAATTTGAAAGGTTATCAAATGATGAAATTACAATCCTTGAAACATTTATGGGAAAAAGACTTTTTTTAGAAAGAATTGCTATTATTGCTAATCAATCAAGAATGCCTTTAGGACTCCCTGGATTCAAGAAGGTAGAATTAGAAAAGATTCTTGTTGATTTAGTTTCAAAAGGATATTTAGAATCAGAAGTAGTTGGAAATAAACCAGTATATTTCTTGACTGAAAGAGGAAAATATCGTGTTCAATAAAGTGTAAACTAATTATATCTTTTTGAAATTTGAAAATTTAATCCTTTTTTAATATTAATTTGCTTATAGGGACATCTTGAAATTCTCCGCTCGGATTTTCACGTCTGATGGTTAATGGTAAAATCCCGGCCCTAAGTTCAATTTGTGCAATTTTTATAGGATCTATTAAACGCTTAGGCTTCTCGATTAATATAGGAGCGCCAAAACTTAGTTGTAATGCGCGTGCACCAACTATTCTGGCTTTTTCGTACCTAGTGAGAAAGATTGGTCCAATTTTAACATATTCTCTGACTTTTTTATACTGCTTCCGTAAATCTCGAGATTCCAAGAAACTAGACATAATTAAACCCAAAGAAAGAGTAATTTAACTTTTGAAAATGCATAATTTCATATAACTTTTATGGTTTTTAAAGAGTTTTATTAAATAAATATTGATTATTAGCCTTATAGTGCGCAGGGGGGGAATTGAACCCCCGATTTACACGGTGTGAGCGTTTAACGTTTTCAATGCAGTATGCAAAAAATTTGTCGTCATACCGCTAGACCACCCGCGCAGAAATCTATTTAAAAGAAGTCAGTCATACGAAATAAATTTTTCTTTCCACAATAATTAATTCAATTTATTAAAATATTGTTAATTCGATTTAAGAATTTAAGTATTTTTTAATGATCTTGTAAAGTCTGTTAGTTTAAATATTTCAATTAAATTTTATCTTCAATATCTAAATAACCTTAACTTCACTGGTGATTTTCGTAGCTACAAATGAAGGATTTATTTCTCACCCTCTTATTAAACAAAATAGTATATCTCGAAGAGAATACCAAGAAAGTATTTTTATTAATTGTTTAAATAAAAATTGTTTAGTAGTAATCCCTACAGGTCTAGGTAAGACTATCATAGCTTTAATGCTGGCAGTACAAAGATTAACAGAAGTTAAAGATTCAAAAATAATTCTTTTAGCTCCCACGAAACCTTTAGTAGATCAACATTATAACTCATTTTTAAAGTTAATTGAACTTCCTGAAGAATCTCTTATATCTCTTACAGGTTCAATCCCACCAGAAAAAAGAAAAACTCTATGGACTGATATTAAAATGGCTTTTATGACACCTCAAGTACTGCAAAACGATCTTATATCAGGGTTATATTCAATCAAAGATGTATCATTAATGATTTTTGATGAATGTCATAGAGCTGTTGGAGATTATGCTTATTGTTTTTTAGCAAAAAAATATGTAGATCTAGCGAATAATTCTCAAATTCTAGGTTTGACAGCAAGTCCAGGTTCAACTGAAGGCAAAATTAACGAAATTAAGCAAAATTTATTTATAAACCATATTGAAATCAGAACAGAAAAAGACATGGATGTCAAACCATATATTCATAAAGTAGACAATGAATGGATAAAAATTAAGCTTCCAAGTGATTTTTTAGAAGTTAAGACCATCCTAGAGCAAATGTTAAAAGATTGTTATAAAATTTTAAAAGAAAACGAACTAATTGGGTCCTATGATATAAATAAAGTTACCAGAAAAGAATTATTAAAAGTTAGCAATATTATCAATCGTAGAATTTCTACAGTAAGAAATAGTGATGAAAAATTTCAAATGTTTAATGCAAAAAAGATAACAGCTAATGCCATAAGATTATCTCATATGACTGAGTTAATAGAAACCCAAGGTGTAAGTGCACTTAAAGATTATTTTGAAAAGAATGAGGAGAAAATTAAGAAAAATACCGCAAATAAATCCCTTAAGGAGTTATTTTATGATAAAAATTTTAAGCATGCAAGAGATTTAATAAACATACTCTATTCTAAAGGAGTTGTCCATCCTAAAATAGAGAAATTACAAACTCTATTAATGGATCAGATAAAATCAAATCCAGATTCAAGAATACTTGTTTTTTGCCACTTTAGAGATTCTGTTAATAATATTGTAAAAATTTTTGAAAAAAATAAAATAATTAAAATTCATAAGTTTGTCGGGCAGACCACTAGAGGAACAGATAGAGGTTTAACTCAAAAAGAGCAAATAAATCTACTTAATGAATTTAAGGAGGGAATTTACAACACACTGGTTGGTACAAGCGTTGCCGAAGAGGGTTTAGATATTGAAGAATGCGATCTGGTCGTGTTTTATGATGTAGTTCCTAGTGCTATTCGTTCTATTCAACGTCGTGGACGTACTGGTAGAAAAAAGGAAGGGAAAGTTTATGTTTTAATGGCTGAAGGGACCAGAGACGAAGGTTATTATTGGGCAGAAAGATCTAAAGAAAAAAGTATGCATTTAAGTTTAGACAAAATAAAAAATTCCGATTCTAAATCAAAGTCAGGACAATCTAATCTTTTCAACTTTATTTCTGATGAGAATAATGAAAAGAATGAATCCAAAGTAAATGACGTACCTGATCTAAATTTAGTTAGTAAAATTAAGGATGCCGAAAATGTTGAAATTATTTGTGATAATCGTGAAACTGCATCTCCAGTTGTAAGAACACTTTCCTTAATGGGTATTAGAATTAAGTTAGAGCAGTTATCAATTGCAGATTATGTTATTTCGGAAAGGGTAGGAATCGAAAGAAAATCTGCAAAAGATTTTAATGATTCTATCATTGATGGACGGCTTTTTGCTGAATTGAGTGAGCTTGGTGAAAATTTTTCAAGACCAATATTAATACTTGAGGGAGATATATTTCAAGATTCAAATATAAGTGAAAATGCACTCTATGGTGCAATCACATCGATAATTCTTAATTTAGGAATCACAATTTATAAAACTCAAAATGTTATTGAAACCGCTAATTTTCTCTATCAATTAGCAAGAAAAGAACAAACTGATACATCATCTCCACCCAAATTAAGATTTGAAAAGGCACCTATAGAAACATCAGATTTATTAGAATATATCGTTGCGGGGATACCTGGTGTAAACACACTTCGAGCAAAAAACCTTTTGAAAGAATTGAAGACTATACAAAATATTTTCTTAGCAGATATCCCCGATTTAACAAAAATTGATAAAATTGGAAAAAAAATTGCTGAAGAAATCTATAAATTAAGCCGTTATAAATATAAAAATAATAGATAATTTGATAATAATAAAACCTCTAAATTATTAATATAATAAAAAAGATTTTTAATATTTTCAAAAATAATTTATAATATTATTGAATTTAATTGAGTAAAATTTCTAGTTTTAAAAAAAGTTGAGCGATGTAAAATATGATAAAATTTAAAGTCGTCGTTGCTGGAGCTAAGAACGTTGGAAAAACGAGTTTAATTCGTAGATATGCTACAGGAAAGTTCGAAAAATCAACACTTTCTACGATTGGAGTTGATTTTGAAACTAAAAAAGTATTGGTTGATGATACTGAAATATTATTAAATATTTGGGATTTTGCAGGAGAAAAAAAATTCCGATTGCTTTTTCCATCTTATGTATCTGGAGCTTCAGGTGCTTTAATGTTATATGATGTTACAAATGAAGATTCTCTAAATGATCTTTATGATTGGATAAATGTAATCTCATCCGTGCCTAATTCTCCTAAAACAAAGATTTTAATTGAAGCTAAATCAGATTTAAAAAGAAAAGTAAAGAAAGCGGATGCTCAACAACTATTCGAAAAATATAAATTTCAGGGAGAAATTTTAACAACTTCTGCTAAAACAGGTGAAAATGTAGAAAAAGCTTTTGAAATGTTAGGACGAGAAATTCTTAAAAATTCTTTGAAAAAATGTCCCCAATGTGGGAAACATTATCCTACAGAGTTAAAATTTTGTCAATATTGTGGTTCAAAAACAAATTAACTTTAAATATTGGGTATTTTTAAAAAATAGTTGATATAGATCTTTTTCTTCTGTTAAAAATTCGATTATGAAATTAAAACATAATACTTCCACTCTGTTGAGATCATAAAGAAAAATTTATTTAATACAATAAATAAGAAGTACTATATTAAAACGTACGAAGGTTATGAAAATTGAACTATGATATTTGCCAAGATGTTCAAGAGATAATTAAAAGAATCAAAAAAGATAATATTTCTTTTGAGAACAAAATAATCTTGGTAACTGGAGGTGCAGGGTTTCTCGGTTCCTGGGTTTGCGATGTCTTAGTTGAACAAGGTGCTTATTGTATCTGTTTAGATAATTTATCATCAGGAAAGCCTAAAAACGTAATTCATTTGATGGACAAAGAAAACTTTCGCTTTATCAATCATGATATTTCTTATCCAATATATTTCGGTATGAGTTATCACCCATTAGGAATTTGTGTAGGAGACATTAAAAAAATTGATATTGTTATGCATATGGCTAGTAGGGCATCCCCTTTCGAATTTCAAAAGGAACCAATCTCTATACTTCGGAGTAATACATTAGGAACATTGAATTCATTAGGGATTGCAAAATTCCATAATGCAATTTTTTTCTATACAAGTACATCTGAAGTTTATGGAAATCCCCCAAAAGAAGCAATACCGACCCCAGAAAGTTATTTTGGACATGTAAATCCTGTTGGGCCCAGAAGTTGTTATGATGAATCAAAGCGAGCTGGAGAGGCTTATGTTAAAGCTTATGAACTACAACATAAAATGAGAACGAAAATTGTTAGAATTTTTAACACTTCAGGACCTAGAATAAGACATGGTTCAGAATTTGGGAGAGTTATTCCTAATTTTATATATCAAGCCCTTCATGATGAAGATATAACTATATTTGGAGATGGATCTCAGACTAGATCATTTATTTATGTAGTTGATGAAATTGAAGGAATTCTTAAAATGGTGTATAAAGATGAAGCTATTGGAGAGGTTATTAATTTAGGGAATAATAAGGAATATACAATTTTAGAACTTGCCCGAATCATAAAAGAATTAACCGATTCTAATTCAAAAATAGTTTTTAAACCATTACCTATTGATGATCCTGTCTATAGATGTCCTGTGATTGATAAGGCAAAGAATATTCTCAATTGGGAGCCAACAACATCCTTAGAAGAAGGATTAAGGAAAACTATTGCATGGTTTAAAGATTATGAGTGACAGATTAAAGGATCAGAATAATCACTTCGAGAAATTACTCAAACTATGCCTTATTTTTGGGATAATTGTTGTGTCAGGATTTGTAATCTATTTTATACTAACACCTGAGCCAGGATTTATCGCTTATAGCATTTTAAATGAGAATCAAGAAGCAGGAAACTATCCAACTAAAGCTGTTGCAAATGAGACTATTTCATTTTATTTAAATGTTGAAAATCATTTAAATAGAGAATTTATGTTCGGATTTAAAATTAAAAAAGGAAATGAAGATACTTTATTAAGTTCAAATAATCCATCAAATGGAACATTATATCAAACCATAGGGAATTTCTCCTTAAATCCTAATGAATTTCATATCTATGGAGAATATAATATATCTTTTTCAGAAGTTGGGGAGGATCAGATAATTATTGCCGAATTATGGCAAATTAAACATGAGATTGAATCATTTTTTATTGTACATTACTTGCATCTAAATATAACTAATTAATTTTCTCCACCAATTATGTTTATCGAACTTATTCTTACCCATGGAGCTTGAAATGCTCCATAAATTCTGTAATCTCTTGAAACAGCATCAATTTTTTGAAATATTTCCATTAGATTTATTCCTATCATAGTTTCATTTAATGGCTCTTTAATTTCTCCATTTTGAATCAGATTTCCATGTAAAATCAAACCGGAAAAATCACCTGTTGATATATTAGGCGAATCTCCTGTATAATTTAATAAAATTCCGTTTTTAATATCTGATATCATCTCATCGAATGTTAAATCTCCTGGTTTCATGATAAAATTAGTAATCCCAATTGAAGGTATTGAGGTATAAGAGCCACGAGATGCATTGCCGGTACTTTCAACTCCCTCCTTTCCTGCCGTATAACTATTATGTAATAATCCACTTTTAAGGAACTTTCCTCTTTCTATAACTTTTTTATTTTTACATGGAACTCCTTCATCATCAAATATCTGAGACCCCGCTGCACCATGGATTAATCCATTATCTTCAATATTTAAATATTCCGATCCTATTTTCTCATTTCTTTTGTCTACTAAGAAACTTCTTTCATACTGAAATGTATCAGCATTAATTGCGGCTGCTACTGGCCTTAATATTAAGCTGATTGTTCCCTTTGGTGTCAAAATTACAGGTGCTTTCATATTATTAATTTTTTTTCTGTTTAGATTCCTTTTTGCATCTTCAAGTGCTAAACTTGCTACATTTATAGCGTCTAATTTATTTAGACCACGTTCTATTTGTCTTTCAGATCCTGAAGAAGTTTCATTAGTTACTTTATTCTGCACAATGATATTAGATGAGATTAAACAGCTAGTTTCCTTTCTTGAGACATTTAAACCATTAGAGTTAAAAATAAATATTTTAGAAAACCCAGATGCAAAATTCCCAGATTGAGAAATTGCCATTTCATCTTCTTTACATACTTCGATTAATTCTTGAGCATATCTTATTGAATCTTCAATTTGCAAATCTTTTAAGTTTTTATCATATAATCCATTAACAGCAGGATAATTTTTATATGATTTTGGTAAATCCTTAAAGTCTGAATCTGGAGTAGCAACTCTCATCATTTTGATAGCATTCTTACACAATTTCTCTATTGTTTTTCTATCTATTTTATTTGAGTATGCAAATCCTAAGGAACCATTCTTGTTGATCACCCTAATTGATACACCATGATCTTCTCCAGTTTCACTATTCTTTATTGAATTTTCTTCAATTTCAATGTTTATATAATTACTTTTTTCAAAGTATAATTCTGTACACTTTATTCCTAAGTTTTCTTTTTCAACTAATTTGAAGCATAAATCTGATAAAGAATATACTTCCGAATCCTCCAATTAGCTCAAACCTCCAACAGTTATATCTTCCATTCGTATGTAAGGTGCTCCATCACATACTCTGACTCTTTGTCCTCCTTTTCCACAAATACCAACAGAATAATTAAAAGTTTTTTCATTCCCAATTGCTGAGATTTTATTTAAAACTTCGAGGATCATCCCACTAAGAGAAACATCTCTCATAATTTCTTTCTTTTCTCCATTTTCAATTTTATATGAAAATCTGCATTTGAATTGAAAATTACCTGTTGTTGGATCGGTATATCCATATTGAAAATCTTCACATAAAATCCCATTCTTTGTTTCTTCAATTATTTCATCTAAACTCCAGTTTTTTGGCTCTAAATAGGTAAAACCCATACGTACTTGGGGTCTTTCAGAACTAACGGATGCTCTTCCATGTCCATTTGGAGGAACACCCATTCTTGAAGAGGTCTCTAAGTTATGTAAATAATTTTTTAATGTACCATTTTCAATAATTAATGTTTTTTGTGCAGGAATTCCCTCATCATCCACAAAATAGCTACCAAACAACTCGTAGGGTAAATTGAATTGGTCTGCTTGACCCATTGAGGGATTGTCTATTATGGTTACTTGTTCAGAAGCAACTTTATTACCAATCATTCCTTTTAAGATACTTTCATTATTTAAGACTATGTCAGCTTCACAAGCATGTCCAAATGCCTCATGGATTATGGTTCCAGTCAATTTAGAATCTGAAATCACAGTCAATTTGCCACCAACTGGAGATTTTGCATCTAATAATTCTAATGCTTCTTTAGCAGTTTTTTTACTTAAATTATTAGCTTTTTCAGTTTCTACAATTTCATATCCTCCAATACCTGCAATAGAATTTACCGAACTCTGAGTCGTTCCATTTTTATTGGTGAAGACCATACAAAATAATCGAACAAAGGATAGATCTTGAAACACTTTACTTCCAAATGAATTTAAAAACAAGGCTTGTGAATGTCCATCCATATAGATTGTATGAGTATTTTTTACGTATTTTGAATACTCTCCAGCAATTTTTTCGTGATTTTTAACAAGTTTTATTTTATCATCGAGATCTATCTCATCTAAATTATTCTTTGATTTACCTGTGAAACTTGCTATTAATGGTTTATTTTGGGCAATATTGAATTTAATTTTCGTGAGAGATTCAGAGAGTCTTGCTAATTTTATTGCTTTCTGTAATCCTGTCTTAACGGTTTCTTTTTGTAAGTCTTTTAATACAGAAAATCCCCATCCACCATTTTTAAAAGCTCTAATACCACAATCTATAATTTCAAAAGAAGAAATTTCCTTACTTTTCTGATTAGTGAAATCTAAACTAGTGCCATTATTCACTTCAGTTCTAAGATCCCAATATTCTACTTTGTTTTTGGCGATCTGATTTAATTGTTTAATTAAATTCTCGTCTATAGCTTTTAGATCGTCTGAAATCTCCATATTTCTTGTTTGAGGTTAATTCTTCTACAATATTTAAATAAATAGCGAAAGTCAGTATATCACCAAAAAAAGAGAAGAATAGCTTAAATATGTTTCTTTTTTATTGATTTCTGCTTTTTAACCTCTTAACAATTGTAATTGCACCATTAATTGTACAAATTTGTGAGAATTTTGTAGATTTATTAAATAAAAAAGAGTGGTTACATTTCCAGCATTTTTTTGATTTAATTATTCTGTTTGTATAATACCATTCACCACAATGAGTGCATCTGTAAAAAAAGTATTTCTGTCCATTTTCTCTATGCATCTTAAAGATCTATTCTTTTTCTATCATTTAAAAGATAAGTCCCATCCATATTTTAATTAATTATTATTCTTTTCTAAAATCTTTTTCCAATCAAACTCCTTGTCAACAAACTTTATTGCTTCCTCAATTTTCGATCCATATAATTCTCTTTTTTTAGCATAGTTCTTCTTATTTACGCGAGATAACGTAACTTTGACTCTGTTTAACCTCTCTATACCCCTGTTTCCTCCCTCTTCTTTCTCTTCTATTCTGTCTCCCTTCTCCCGTTTCAAACCTCCCTTAACACCTTTCTGTACTTCTCCAAATGAGGTTTTATTGAAAAAAATAAAGTTTTGTCGCATTGCACAAATGCATCATGACTCATACACCTAAGGCAATCTTCAAAAGTTTTTTTTTCCCCCAACATATCACATACGAACTCTTTCTCAAGCGCTTTTATTAACTCATTATATAACTTAAATGTCATTATTTCGTTGATATCCTTTTTAAACTCTCCCTCAATTCCCAATTCCTTAGCCCACCTCTTTTCTTCCTTAACTTCTCCTAGTCCTAAATGTATAAATTTTTCAAAAACTCCATCTCTGCGCTTCTTAACGTAATTTTCTAAGATCGTAATCAAATCGTAAAAATGAGCTACGTGAAAAACCAACAATATTGGTGGAACAATCTTAACTTCCAACAAAACATAACATTTGTTTCTGTCTATTTTCTCTTCACAAATTCCACATACGTTTCTTTTAATCTTGTTTTGTAATAAATTAAACATAATAGCTATTCCCTTTCTAAACCTATCTCATTCTCATAATATTAGTTCATAATACAAATGTCTTCAAACCTTCCTATAAAAATGTCCACTTTTTTTAATAGATAAGCAAATATTTAACGGTATAAACTATTGAATCATTAAGTTTCGCAAGTATAGCATAAATAAAACAATAAATAAGAAGAGAAATTCATTGCCTTGACCACCACGGTATTCTAACTCGCTATTTATTCTCGTAATATATTTCCTTGTTCCTATACTTCATTAAATTTGATTAAGTAATTTTAACTCTAATAAATAAGATATATTTCATAGTGTTTCATTATTTTAATTGGGACTACATAAATATGAGATGATATTATGGATCATAAATTTATCCATCCAATTGAAACACGCTATCGTACAGAAATAGCTAAATATTTTACTGAGGAAAAAAAATTAGAAAATTGGTTGAAAGTTGAAACAGCATTAGCCCAAGCTCATGCTGAAATAGGAAATATTCCACAAGAAGTTGCTGATGAAATTAGTAAAAAAGCGAATTTAACTTATGTAAAATTAGAAAGGGTAAAGGAAATCGATGGAGAAATTCATCATGATTTAATGGCAATGGTTAAAGGATTAGCAGAACAATGTGAGAATAATGCTGGGAAATATGTTCACCTTGGAGCTACAAGTTATGATATTGAAGACACCGCCACTGCCATGCAATTAAAAGAAGTACTAAATTACTTGTATGATTCTATGTTAGAATTATTAAAAATTCTAATTCATATTACTGAAGAAAAAAAAAAGTTAATTTGTATAGGAAGAACACATGGTCAGCATGCGATACCTACTACTTATGGCATGAGATTTGGTGTATGGGCATATGAAGTAAATAGACATTTAGAAAGAATCTCTGAAATCAAAAATAGAATTTCATTTGGTAAAATGTCAGGGGCTGTTGGAACAATGGCTAGTTTTGATGAAAATGGGATTAGAATACAAGATATAGTAATGAAAAAACTTAATTTAAACCCAGTGCTGATTGCCAATCAAATAATTCAGAGAGATAGACATGCTGAAGTTATTTTTTTAACTAGTATTATTGGTCAAACGTTAGCAAAAATAGCAAGAGAGAATCGAGTTTTACAAAGAAATGAAATTGCGGAAATGTTTGAACCTTTTAAAAAAGCACAAGTTGGGAGTTCTACAATGCCTCATAAAAGAAACCCTCATAAATCAGAAAGGATTTGTAGTTTAGCTAGGATTCTAAAATCTAATGTATTAGTTGCTTTGGATAATATAGTGCTCGAGGATGAAAGAGATCTTACAAATTCTGCATCTGAGAGAGTAATATTTGCAGAAAATTTTATATTATTAGATTATATGATTAAACAGATAACCCAAAATTTAATGGGATTAGAATTTAATGAAATTAAAATTGAAGAAAATCTTAATCTTACTAGAGGTGCCTGTCTTACCGAAAAAGTTATGGTTCAATTAGTAAATAGAGGAATAGGAAGGCAAGAAGGGCATGAAATTTTAAGACAAGCATCTATTAAGGCTCGAGAAAAAAAAGTAAACATGAGTGACATCTTAAGTGAAGTCAACCAAATTATGGAAAAGTTCTCAAAAGAAGAACTAAAGGAGATGTTTGATCCACATAAATACATTGGTAAAGCTATTGAGCAAGTAGATAATTTAGTAAAAACTCTAAAAGCTAAATATGATATTTAAAGCTTGGTTAATATGACTGGAGATGATAATTTATATAATACTTTAGGAGTTTCATCAAAAAAGGAAGATGTTCACAAAGTTCTAAAATCAGTTAATAAAGGTTTGTTTCCAGGAGCTTTTTGTAGGATTATAGAAGATATTAATGATAGAAAAGACTATTGTGCTATTTTTCACGCCGACGGTGCGGGTACTAAGGCTAGCTTAGCATATATGTATTATAAAGAAACAGGAGATATATCAGTTTTTAAAGGCATTGTTAGGGATGCTATGGTGATGAATCTTGATGATATTTTATGCGTAGGAGCAATAGGTAACATCTACTTTTCAAATAATCTAGGACGAAATCGTCATTATGTAGATATTAATGTTATTGGAACTATTATAAAAGAGTATTATGAGTATAGTGAAAAACTAACATCTCTCGGTTTGAATGTAAAGATGTGCGGTGGTGAAACTGCAGATATTGGAGATATTGTTAAAACACTAGTAGTTGATGCTACTGCTTTCACAACAATGAAGAGAGAAGATGTAATTGATGCGAGAAATATCAAAAACAATGACGTAATAATTGGTTTAGTAAGCTATGGGAAAGCATCTTATGAAGATGAATACAATAGTGGAATTGGCAGTAACGGATTAACTTTGGCGAGACATGGTTTGCTTTCACATGAATATTACAAAAAATATCCAGAATGTTATGATCAAAATCTTGATGAGAAATATGTATTTTTTGGTAACTTCAAATTAACAGATAACATCAGTGAAATTGATTTATCAATAGGGAAAGCATTATTATCACCAACAAGAACTTATGCTCCGATAATTAAAGAAGTGGTGACAAATTATAGAAATGATATACATGGAATCATCCATAATACAGGGGGTGGTCAAACAAAAATTCTAAATTTTGGAAAGCGGATAAAATACATTAAAAATAATCTATTTAAAATTCCTAAAATATTCGAATTAATTCAAAGATCATCCGAAACACAATGGAAAGAGATGTTTAATGTTTTTAATATGGGTCATAGAATGGAAATCCTATGTAATGAATCTACAGCCACGGAGATTATAAAAATTGCGAGAAAATATGAAGTTGATTCGAAGATAATCGGATTTTGCGAAAAATCACCTTTAAAAAGTAAAAATGTTATAGAAATAAAATCTGAATTTGGTACTTTTACTTATGAGTAAAGTGTTTTAGTTATAGAGAAATGATTATTTGTATTTTACTATGATTAAATTAACAAAATTTATAATTTTTTAATTCAATTATTTTTTATCTAAATTAGAAAAGTGATATTCTATGCCACGAATAGGTCAAAGTAGAAAGAAAGAGATCATGAAAAAGAGATTTCGCTTTTTCATATATGAATTATTCTGGATTTTTATAGGAGTATTTGCATTATTATTAATCCCATACTTCATAATTCCCTTGTTTACTAGTGAACATTCCATTCTTTATGGTACATTATTTTATTCATTCAGAGCTATAATAGTGTTAGCAGGAGTGCCAATTATTTTATTCTTGTTCAACTTGGTTTTTGAACCTCAAAAAAGAGATTTGATTATTGAAGAAGATGTCTCAGCTGCTATCGGACATTTAAAATTATATAATATGTCAAAAAAGAACTATAAATATCAGATCTTGTATGGTATATTGATTTTTTTCCTTGTTTTCTTACCAATTGATTTTATTGGATACTTATTAGTTCCAGGGATGCTTGAATATCAAGCAATCGCCATTTCTTCTAAAGCAACAGATATTTATCTACTTGATCCTAATTATTTTGTATTCCTTATCTCAGTAATAATAATTCAGCTTTCTATCGCAATTTCTGAAGAAACAATCTTTAGGGGTGTAATTACCAAAAGAGGAGGAGTATATTTCTTTAAATACTCTGCTGTTATAATCTCTTCTCTCTCTTTTGGATTAGGACATTTTGCATATTTTCTTGATCCAATAAGTCGTTTGTATCCTTTTTGGTTTCCAATTGTCTGGTTTATACAGGCATTTTTTATAGGGATAATTCTTTCTTTACTAGTATTAAGAAGAAAATGGTTAATTCCAGTGATAATTGCGCATGCTCTTAATAATATAATTTCCGCTCATGCTGTTTGGAGTTTGTTGCAAGGTAATGACTTTACGGTTGTTGGGCTTTACCTATATTATCCATTACTAATTATTGGGTGCATTTTATTCGTATGGTATTACTCTCAAATCAAAGAAGGTTTTTCAATTGGAATTAATATGCTTAAGACATATTTTAAACGTGAAGATAAATTTGAAAAAACTAAAGGAGATTCAATAGTTCGTGTTCTTTTTGATATTTTGATGGGTGTGATAATTTTTCTAATGAGCTTTATGGTCTCGATTTAGAGGAGTGTTAAATTAATGAAGTGGGGGATAATCTCCGATACTCATATTACAAATGATTATGGTAAAGACAAAATCTTTAAATTAATAAAACAACTTAAAGAAGCTTTTAAGGATGTAGACGAAATTATTCATGTGGGAGATATTTGTGAAAATTTCTTTTTAGAAGAATTAAAAAGAATTGCTCCAACTAAATGTGTAAAAGGAAATTTGGATAAAATTGAAAATTTGGAAAAGTTTATCAAATTTTCAATAGGTAAATATAACATTGGAGTAGTTCATCTACTCCCACAGAATACTGAGGAATTTGCTAAAGAACACAATTTAAATATTCTTATTTATGGTCATACACATCAGCCAATTATTAAAGGAACAGAATATAAATTACTTCTACTCAATCCAGGATCTCCAACTCAACCAAAAGCACCTCAAGAACGACCTGGATTTATGAAACCAATACCAAGACCAACTGTAATTACTTTGAATATTGATGAGAATGATATAATATCAACATTTATAATCACCCTTAAAAACTAAGCAAGAGTATAATTACGAGTTAGTTTTTAATGTATTATACAAAATATTTAGTTTTTAAATTAAGAGTTTTTTATTTAAATTGAAGAGTCTACCTTTGACAAGTAATTATATCTCTACTCTGAATAATTTTAAATACTAATGAACTCATATTATTTATGCAAGGAATTTTTATGTAAGCTTATTAGAAGAAAAAAATAAGCATATATAAAATATAAAACCTTTATTTAAGATATTATTTAAAAAATCTCTATTGAGAGTGTGTAGATTTGGTTAGCAGACTTGAATTAGTCCTTAAAGAACTTAATGAAAATGGAAATTTTCGGGCATCCCTTTTTGCAACTTCAACAGGGTTAGTACTAGCTTCTCAAAAAGAAGAAAAAATAGATGAACGTGTCGTAGCTGCTATGGGATCTTTATTAAGTGATTCAGCTTATAAGGCTGCTGAGGAATTAGGTCTTTCGGAAATCCAAAGTATGAAAATCAAATATAAAGAAGATTTCATAATGATGAGAAATATAATTATGCCTGATAACAAAAATCAATTCCTTTTAGCAATTTTATCAAAAGCTCCTGAAAGTGAAGATGTGGAGCGTTATTTTGACCAACTTCTTAATTGGGCAGTTGATAATTCTCAGGCAGATTTAGAAAAGCTTTCAAGTTTATAATACGTTTTATCAATCTTTATATTTTTATCTCTCTTCTGGATTTCATTTTTAAATTATAAAGAGTAAATTCAAAAATATTAGTAAAACCTTCTATCTACAATGAAAGCAGCATATATTTCTAACCATGGTAGTTTAGATAATATTCAAATTGGTGAAGTTGATGATATAAAAATAGGTTCAAATGATGTATTAATCGAAACTCATTTCGCAGCTTTGAATCATTTAGATTTATTTGTTATTAAAGGGTGGTCAGGATTAAATTTAAGAATGCCTCATGTGATTGGTGCTGATGGGAGTGGAGTTGTAAAAGAAATTGGATCTGATGTGTCTACACTAAAGATTGGTGATAGAGTCACAATTAATCCCGGAATTTCGTGTGGTAAATGTGTAAATTGCTTATCAGGAAAACAAGTTTTATGCAAAAAATTTGGGATTAAGGGCGAACATATATGGGGTACATTTGCTAAATTTTTTAAAATGCCAGAGATTAATGTTTTAAAAATTCCTAAATCATTCCCTTTAGATAAAGCAGCAGCGGCTCCATTAACGTTTTTGACAGCCTATAGAATGGTAATTACTTTAGGAAAGACACGTCCGGGAGAATTTATGTTTATACATGGTGTTGGAGGAGGTGTTTCTTCTGCAGCTCTTCAAATTGCAAAATATATAGGCGCAAAGGTGGTTGCAACGACTAGCTCATCAGAAAAAATTGAAAAAGCAGAGAAACTGGGAGCTGATTATGTAATAAATTATAAAGAAGTGAGGGATTATTCTCAATACGTATATAAAGAAATTACTAAGAGACGTGGTATTGATATTGTTATTGATAATGTTGGAAATGCAACATTTAACTCCAGTATTCGATTACTAAGATCAGGGGGTCGATTAATTACGTGTGGTGCTACAACTGGAGTACAAGTTGAATTAAATTTAGCAAATATTTTTTGGAAGCATCTACAGATAAAAGGATCTACAATGAGTAATCAAGGAGAATTTCATGAAGTGATGAGACTGATCTTTAAAGGAAAATTGAACCCTATTATTGACAAAATCTATCAATTTGATGAGGCAAAAGATGCTGAGAAGTATTTAAATCAGGGAAGTCAATTTGGGAAAGTATTATTAAAAGTTTCTTGAAAAATCTAAATCAAGGATTTGTAAAAGTTTAGAACTTCGTTAGCGATTTGTTCTTCAAAACCCCAGTAAAAATGGTCTGCTCCAGCAATTATCTTTTTAACTTTTGGGTCTTTATAAAACCCATAATTTACTTCAAACACCTCATATCGAGCAATAGTATCTAGATCACCTTGAATGAATAATTTTGGTTTATCAGATTGGGACAAAGTTTTAAATTTTGAATCGAGGAAATCCCAAGGGAATGAGATGGAAATATAACTAATAACTTTATCTGAATAATTTATAGCTGAACACCCTATAGCTGCACCATAAGAATATCCACATATAATTATTTTCTCATGTTTTTTCTCATTTATTAAAAAATTTATACAGGTTTTCACATCAGTTAATTCTCCAGTTCCATCTGAGTGAGAACCGGCTGATCTGCTTACACCTCTAAAGTTAAATCTTAAACAAGATATATCATTTTCAGTTAGTTTATTAAAGACTCCAGACACAACATTATTATACATATTCCCCCCATATTGCGGATGAGGATGGCAAATTAGAACTACTGGATTTTTCAAATTGAGATGTGATAAAAAGTACTCCGCTTCAAGTTTTATCACATCATTTGTAATAAATAGTTTTTCTGTGTTTACCATAAGATAATACCATTTTGTTATTCATTTGTATTTAAAAAAAGGGAGTACCTACGGGCTATGAGGGATTCGAACCCCCGACCGTCAGGTTAAGAGCCTGCTGCGCTACCTGCCTGCGCCAATAGCCCATA
>JBHLLT010000069.1:0-4749 GCA_048938855.1 Promethearchaeota archaeon | reverse complement strand
ATTCATATAACCATAAATGAATAATGCTATTGTACCTAACGCCATAACAGCAGCAATAAAAATGATATTTAATATTAAATTTCGATTTAATATTTTTTCATCAACGCGTATTGGAGGACGATCCATAATATCCTCTTCTTTTGGCTCTTTGGCTAAAGTTATGGTCAAAGATCCATCTGTCACGAGATTGATCCATAGAATCAATATAGCTGTAAAAATTAAGGGATGATTTATCAGGAAAATAAGAGAAACCAAAACTATAACTATTTCACTTATATTAGTAGTAAGAAGAAATTTTATGATTTTTTTCATGTTATCGAAGACAACTCGACCTTCTTCAACTGCATTTACAATACTTGCAAAATTATCATCTGTTAAAATTATATCCGCAGTTTCTTTGGTTACATCTGTTCCAGTAATTCCCATTGCAATCCCAGCATTCGCTTCTTTTAACGCGGGAGCATCATTCACACCATCACCTGTCATTGCAACGATATGTCCCTTTTTTATTAGAGATCTAACAATCTGAAATTTATGTAATGGTGATACTCGAGCGAAAACAACGGTGTCTTCTATTATCTCGTCCAATTCTATTTCTGTAAGTTGGTCTAATTCAAATCCAGAAATGATATTTGCTTTTTTATCAAGGAGTCCTATTTCTCTAGCAATTGTTTGCGCTGTAAGTCGGTGATCTCCTGTTATCATTTTCACTTTTATCCCCGCTTTCTTGCAAATTTCTATTGCATTCTTTACTTCTGGTCTTGGAGGATCGAGCATTCCAACAAATCCTACTATTATGAGTTCCGATTTCTCTTTTATTATGTTTTCTTTCCAAATCTCCAAATTAGAAGGGCCAATTTCTTGATATGCAATGGCAAGAACTCGTAAGCCCCTATTGGCAATAGAATTACTTTTTTCAAGAAGATCTTTTTTTAGTTCTGGAGTCAAAGGTATCATACCATTTTCGCTCATGATATATTGAGAACGATTTAATATTATTTCTGGAGCACCTTTAACACATACTTTTATTTTGCTATTAGTATTTCTATGGAATGTTGCCATGTATTTTTGCTCTGAAGTAAATGGAATTTCATCAATTCGTGGGAAATTTTTTTCAATTACATCTTTGTGAATTCCTGCTTTGTAAGATGCGACTATTAATGATCCTTCAGTAGGATCCCCATAAATCTCCCATTTAAATTCCCCATTTATTTCATGTTGTCTTAACCGTGCATCATTACATAAAGTAATTATTTCAAGAAGTAATTTTGCTGTATCAATTTCATTTATATTGATCTTTTCTCCATTTATTTCAAAATCGCCTTCTGGGGTAAATCCAACACCAGTAATGTTAATATGTTTATTTTCAACTAAGATCTCTCGTGTCGTTATTTGATTTGTAGTTAGTGTTCCAGTTTTATCCGTACAAATTACAGTTATTGCTCCTATGGTGTCAATTGCTTGTATTTTTTTTACAATGGCATTCCTTTTTACCATTGTGTTAACCCCAATTGCTAGGGCTATGGAAATTGCTGCCGGTAAGCCTTCTGGTATTGCTGAAACCATAGTAGAGAGTGCAAATAAAAATATTTCATAGAAATCAAATCCTCGTAAAATACCATAAATAAAAACAATAATACTTACAATAAGGGCAAGTAATGCCAAAAATATACTAAATTTTAATATCCTTTTTTGAAGGGGTGTTTTAATATCCTCTGCTTCTTTCAATAGTTGAGCAATCTTACCCATTTCTGTATTCATACCTGTATTAACAACAATTGCCTTGCCCCTTCCTTTGGTCACTACGGTTCCAGAAAATGCAATATTTCTTCTTTCCGCAACAGCTAATTCCTTTTTAAGAGTCACACTATTCTTCATAACAGGCATAGATTCACCTGTTAAAATGGACTCGTCTATTTCTAAATTCACTGTTTCATATAATCTTGCATCAGCAGGTATGATATCTCCAGTATCCAATAGTAATATATCCCCTGGAACGATCTCTCTAGTTTTTATTCTCTTTTCAGTACAACCTCCAAAATCAAGGCAATCTCTGAGTACTTCTGCCTCTGGAGATGCCATTGACTTCAATGCTTCAAGAGATTTTTCTGCTTTATATTCTTGAAAGAACCCTAAAAAAGTATTAAAAATAATAACTATCAGAATTACATACACACTGATTAATTTATTTGCAATTAAAGAAATTAGTGCTGCTCCAATTAGAATTAGAATTATTGGATTTCTAAACTGATCCATCAATAAAATTAATTTAGATTTTTTTTTTTCTGATTCTAATTCATTAGGCCCATATTCATCTAATCTTTTGCGTGCTTCTTCGGTGGTTAGTCCTGTTATTTCAGTTTTTAAATTTTCTAATATGTCTCTTTCATCTAAAGCATGCCATAACTGATCTTGAGGTTTATCTCTTATCATAAAATTCAAAAATTTCGTAATTTATTATCCTTGGAGATAATTATAAAATTTTAAAAGAAATTGGGTTATAAAAAATTTATTTTAATTTTCTATAAATTAAAGTATACGCCCCTACCTATAAAAGGAATTTCATATTCCTTTCATATTATTTCAAAAAAACGTACCTAAAATTATTTGTACCTCCTCGGTAGCTGTCTATGGTAAAGGTTTAGAAAATTCAGTAATTAAAGTCTCAGATCCAGTCATTTCGAATCCAAAATTCGAGCATTCTACCTTTTTTCGCCGGATGCTGTAGAAGTAAAATGATTAAAAGTTCATAAAAAAGTTTATTCCAATTACTCTCTACAATAGATTTAGTAATTTTGGTTGAGATTACAAATATAATTATATGTTGTATAAAAAAATTGAAGGAGGAACCTTAATATAGATAAATCTAACAAAAATATTTAAGGTATCTATTCTAATTAAGTCTAACAAAAATATTTAATATATCTATTAAGATCCCAGTCTCAACAGAGTATTTAAACTATTTCTGAATGTGATAAAATATGAACAAAGAGAAGAAAATCTTTACTTTGGAGAATGTAAAATTATCTTCAATGGGACCAGATACAATAGTATATATCCCTCGAGCATTAATTAAGCATAAGGTTCTTGATCCTAACAAAATCTATAATATTCATTTTGAGGAAGTATCAAGTAGAGATCATGAAAAATGAAATCAATTTTCTTCTCGATATGAGACATGTTTAATGATTTCAAATTTTAAATTATTATCCTCTAAAAATTTAATGATATCTGATTGATATTTTAAGATAATAATCTTCTCTGATTTTGTTTTAATCAATTTAGAAATATAAAAATCATAAGGTGGTTCTTCCACCGAGACATAGCTTGATAAGTATGCGGTTTTATTATTAAATTTAATATGGCAAATATAATTCGTAATCTGAAAGACAGTTTTATCTTTTTTTACACCTCTAAATTGTACAGTTACAGTTTTTCTATCATCTTCAATCTTAAAGTTTTTCACTAAATGGGGTAAATCCTCAGGATGCACAATTTTATAAAATTCCCGTTTCCTCCATTTTAAAATATCTTCTTTAGTATAACCAAAAATCTCTATGAACTGCTTATTGAAATATTTTAAAAATCCTCTCTGAATAATGAGAACTCCCATTTTAGAATTATCAGCAAACCGGAGAAATGTTTCATTCTTTAATTTTGTAGAAAAATCATCATTGCTTTTAATTTCTGACACTTTTTACACCCTCTTTATTTCTCAAGATATTCTTGTCCAGAAGTAATATACTATAATAATTGATGATTTGATATTAAATATTTTTGTCGAAATATGGTTCAACTCCATTTGATAACAAAGTAAAAATTTAAATTTTAGAAGGAGGACTAAATAATTATATAAAAAGCCTTATAGGGGAATCTATAGATAACCCTATATAATATAAAGAAGGAAAAAAAATCTTATGTCGTTACAAAATTATCTAAACAATAAAGAATCGATTTTATATGGGTGGGATCTTGATTCAAAAGGAGAAATAAAAGAAGAAAAAGGAGAAAAACTTAAAGTTAGTAGATTAGGCGTTACAAATAAAAGAGTATTTCACTATAAGAAACTGAAAGGATATGACCGTGAGTACCGAGATATCCCCCTCGAAAAAATCTCATATATCGAAACCGCTTGGCACAATAGAAATTTACTTTTGCTGATTCTGAGCGTTATCTTTTTTGCTACAATCGCTCTCTTTATTGTAGGAATCATTTTACTCGTAAAAGGATTAAAACAATATGGATACCTTATAATTAATGGAGATGATTGGAAATTCCATTTCAAACACAAAGAAGATGTCTCTAAAATCGAGGAATTTATTAGAGAAGTCTATTTTATTAAAAGTCAAGTTTAATATTATTTTTTTTTCTTATTTTTAGATATTTCACTGATATATAGATAATATATCCTTGTTACATTGCTCAATATAGAAAAGAAATTAAAAAATCAGTCTAAAGCCATAAAGCATATTGTGGGAGCAAAAAACTTATAATGAAGTTGTTAACTTACTTATTCAACGTTATGATACACAATCTTACTATGATCCACTCCTAACATTAGTTCTTAGTAGATTAGATACAATAGAAAACAAAATAGATTTATTTGCTGAGAGTATGGTGGAGTAAACACAGTAGTGATCATTCAACAATTCTAGATATTCGGGATAAAGGATGCCCTTTAGCTTTCATTTCTAATTCGTTAAACCATCCAAAAGGAAGTCGGAGTACCGAATAATCCTTTAACTTTAA
>JBHLLT010000043.1:0-17400 GCA_048938855.1 Promethearchaeota archaeon | reverse complement strand
TTTAATCTTTTTCTAGTATTTCACGAATCTTTTTAACAGTAATTTTAAAAGCTTTAGTTGACTCACTCTCTGGATATTTTATTATAAAGGGTAGTCCTTGATCCCCTTGTTGGCTTACCTCTATTTCAAAAGGAATTTTACCTAAAAGCTGAATACCAAAATCTTGAGCTGCTTTTTCTACTCCTCCTGGAGGATACAAGTCAATATATTCTCCACAATGAGGACAATTAAAACCGGACATATTCTCAATTAATCCTAATACCTTTCTTTCCATTATTTGAGCCATTCGAATAGTTTTTCGGGCATCCATTAATGCTACCTCCTGAGGAGTTGAGACGACGATTACATTCTCATCGGGTATAAGTTGCAGTATGTCTAGAGTTTCATCAGAAGTTCCTGGTGGTAAATCACAAATTAAATAATCTAATTCACCCCAGATCGCTTCGCCCAAAAATTGTCGTACAGCGCTCATTTTCATTGGACCTCTCCAAATAACAGGTGAATCTGAGCTTTCAATGAGGAATGCCATACTCATTGTTTTAAGATTCAACGGCCCGTGTACTGGATAAAATCTCTTTTTTTCGGGATCAACTCTAGGTTTAAGATTTGGATTAATACCTAACATTTTTAAAACATTTGGTCCTGTTATATCTACATCTAAAATTCCAACTCTTAATCCAACACTTACCAAACTCATAGCAAGATTTACTGCCACTGTGGTTTTTCCTACTCCACCTTTCCCAGAAATAACTACGATTTTATGTTTAATTTTTTGCATATTCTTTCTAATATTTTCTGTTAATTCATCCATTTGTTCTTTTTTTCCTTGCTCAATGGTCTTCTTTAAATCGATGTCTGGAATTTCTTTTTCTTGAATATTGTTGCACCGCTTAGAATTTAATGGTTAAATTTATATATTTTTAAATTTTTACAATATATATAATGAATAATTATTCATAAATAATAAAGATTATGAAATAACAATTAAAAAAAAAGGATGAGAACAATATGAGTATTATTGCAATTCCTTCAATGGGTAATGGGGGCTTAAATGATCAAATGAGTCCTCGTTTTGGAAGATGTACAAGCTTTACATTTGTTGAAGTTGAGGCAGAGAAGATAAAAGCCGTAAAAGCAGTTCCAAATCCAGCAGTAAATGCAATGGGAGGTGCTGGTGTACAAGCTTCTCAAGTAGTTGGCAGTAATAATGCGGATGCTATAATAGTTGGCTTTTTGGGTCCTAATGCTGCTGAAGGTTTAAATGCTTTAAAATTAAAAATCTATCAAGCTCCTAATCAATCAATAACAATAAAAGAAGTTATGAATCTCTATTTAGAAGGAAAATTAGAGATAATCACTACTTCAAATGTTACCTCACATCATGGAATGGGCGGAGGAAGAAGGGGAATGGGAGGTGGTGGACGAAGAATGGGAAGCGGAGATCGACCATAACAATGTAGAAAAGAAAATTCGATAAGATTTACTTATGAGTAAAAGTAGGCCAAAAATTATATGTATAACAGGAGGAAAAGGCGGGACAGGTAAGACTTTATGTGCAGTAAATTTTGCTGTCATGTTCAGAGATGAAGGAAATAAGGTTCTTCTCATAGATGGTGATGTGGAGAATCCTAATACTTATTTATTATTAAATGGAAGTCTTGAAAATCAAGTAGAGGTCCCTTTTTTTAAGCCCAAAATTGTTGAGAGCAAATGTTCTAAATGTGGATTATGCGCTGAAAATTGTTTATCACATGCTTTATTATATGTAAATAGCTGCTATCCTATTCCAATTCTTACGGTCTGCTCTGGATGTAAATTATGCTATAAAATATGTCCAGAAAATGCAATTCACGAAGATACTAAAACAATAGGATGGACCTATTCCACTAATATAAACGGTCTTACTCTTTATTTGGGTGAATTAAAACCATCTGAAGCACATTCCGCTACAATTGTTGAAGCTCTTCTTGAAAAACTTGAAAATGTTCTCGAAAATAATCCTAGGCAATTTGATACAATAATTTTAGATACTGCTCCTGGAGCTCATTGTGATGTTGAACTATTAATTGCTATGGCAGATGTAGTAATTCCTATAACTGAACCAACAAGATTTGGAAAACTAGATTTAATTAGAATAATGGATTTAATTAAACTTCTTGGCAAAGAATCTCGAATAGTATTAAACAGATCGTCATTATTGGGATTTAAAGAACAATTTTTAAATGAATTAAAGGAAGAAAGTATTATGATTTTAGGGGATATTCCACTAGATTCTGATATTGTAGAATCTTATTGTCAAGGAATCCCAATTATGGACAAGAATAGTAAGTTTAGCAGAGAAGGTCCTGGATATATCGCTTTTACTAAAATTTATAACAAATTGAAAAAATGGATCGGAAACAATTAATCTTTTTTGATAGTTGAGTGAAAATGAAAAGAAAAATAGTAGGAATAGTTTCTGGTAAAGGAGGTGTGGGTAAGACTTCAATAACTGCATCTTTGGCTAGTTTGGCAAAAAAAGATCCAGATATAAATGTAACTGTTATGGATTGTGATGTAGATGCTCCAAATCTAGCAATTATTCTTCCTCCTGACGAAAATTCTACTATTAAAAAAGAAGATACATATACTACAAGAAAAGCAGAATTACTAGAAAATAAATGTATAAGTTGTAAGCAGTGTATTGAAAATCATTTTTGTGAATTTAATGCACTTAAATGGGATTGGGAAAAATCAATTCCTATTATTGATATTTTAAAATGTGAAGGCTGTGGTGCTTGTAAAGCTTTATGTCCGGAGCACTCTTTTGAAATTTATCCAGTTAAAAGTGGAGAAATCATATCATATAATAGTAAAATAGGAATTCCATTGATTTATGGTATAACCCAATTAGGAAGTACGACATCTGGTAAGTTAGTATCAGATGTTAAGGAATATATAAACTATTCAGAGGATAATCAGAGTAATTTAATATTAATTGATGGCCCTCCTGGCATAGGATGCCCTGTAATTGCTACTATTTCAAATTTAGATTATGTTATAACAATTTCTGAACCTACACCTTCGGGATTACATGATTTAGTGCGAATTATTGAGGTCATAGAACATTTTGGAATTCCTTTTGGCTTAATTATTAATAAATCTGATTTAAAAAGTCCATTTCAAGAGAAATTTAAGAAATTTATAGCCGAAACAGGATATATGAAATTAGGAGACATTCCTTTTGATCTATCGATACCAAAAGCGATGTCATATGCTGAACCTGTAACAGATTATGCCCCAGATTCAAATGCAAGTAGATTTATTAAAGAAATTTATATAAACCTAAAATCTACTTTATGGAATGATATCCAATAATCTAATTCTCATACTTTATGTTAATTTTTACAAAAATAGAAATTAAATTAGTTCTCTAATAATATAATAAACATTCTTTGAATTACATTTTACACAACTTACTTTTTGATCCTTCTTAGCTTCTGGATCCTCCCACTCATAATTACAATTAAGACATCCATATCCTTTAAAGCTAGGTTTATGTTCAAAATTCCCACCATAGACTTTAATTTCTTTTCCTTCAAGCAATGCTATAGTATTTTTTTGATGAGCATTCTCAAGAATCCTAGAAAATGTTGGCTGGCTGACACCCATTCTTTCAGCCGCTTCTTTCTGGTTTAAGCCTAGAAAGTGCTTTAATCGCATTGCTTCAAATTCAGCAATAGTTAATATTATTGCATCTTCTGGTTTTGGAGGTTCTTGAGTAAAATATAAGTTATTAGGTGGTTGATTAACCCAACGACGATGTCTTCTTCTACCTATCAAAAATCACCGGCTTAATTTTTAGAAAATTACCAATTGATTTAATATTCAAAATTATTAATAAATATTTATCGTTGATTATTATAAGTTATTCTCATATTTTAACGAATAATAAGGTTAAATGAGACATTATAGTACAGACATATTATGAATAAATATTCATAAATATTAAATATTATTCAAAACTAAATTAATTAAAATAGTCATTTTGCAAATATAGAGATGATATAATATTGAAAGTAGCTATTAGTACTGATTCAGGAAATGTTTCTACTCATTTTGGTCGTGCTCCAGAATTTACATTTGTTTCTATTGAAAACAATAAAGTTGTTGAGAAAAAAGTATTACCAAATCCTGGTCATACAGTAGGAAGTATCCCAGAATTTGTGAATCAACAAGGAGCAAAGTGGATGATAGCGGGAGGTATGGGACGTAGAGCTGAAGCTTTTTTTAATGAATATGGTATTGATGTCATTATAGGTGTTAGTGGTAAGATTGATGATGTTATTAAAAAGATAATCGATGGAACTCTAGAAGGAGGAGAAAGTCTCTGCTCTCCAGGAGGAGGTAAGGGATATGGTATTGATAAAATTCATACTGAAGCTGATGATGATCGTGAACACCATCACATTCATCAGTAGATATATTCAAATTCAACTTTAATATCATCCCTGTTCATTTAAAATTTTAAATAGGGCTTAAATCGTAATTACAGGAATAATTGCATTATTTGGGCAATTTTTAAAACATTTTAAGCATTTAAAGCAGTTATTTAGATTTTTTTTCTGAAATTCAATCCATTCTCGATTAGTTTCTTGATTTTTTCTCAATGCAAACAAATTTTGAAAGCAAAAATCCTCTTGTAAACATGTTTTGCATAGATTGCAATTATCTTGATTAATTATGAAACCATCTAATTTTCCT
This sequence comes from Promethearchaeota archaeon, assembly GCA_048938855.1. Taxonomy (GTDB): domain Archaea; phylum Asgardarchaeota; class Lokiarchaeia; order Sigyniarchaeales; family SOKP01; genus Loki-b32. Next base: position 12,657 of record JBHLLT010000043.1, on the reverse strand, counting down.
TCCTTGATTGAGATAACTTCAATTGCACCATGTTCACAGACATCAACACATTTCAAGCATCCTTGGCACTTATCATAATTCACATATCTAAGTGAATTTTTAAAGAAAATAGCTTTGCTATGACAACTATTCATACATCGTTGACAAAGAACACAAAAATTTGGATTTACGCTTATAGGAAATAATTTTTCATTATCTGACATAATTTATTAGAATAATCATAAATTAACAGAAATCAATCTCATAGATATAAAAAAAAAGAAAAAATTTGAAGATTATTCATTTTCGAATTTGTACTTTTGGATTTATTTTAGAGGCTCCACCAAAATTAGTAATAACAGGGCAATGATTGAATACTTTATCCATTAACTCATTAATTTTTTCTTCTGAAGCGTCTGCTTTAATTCTTATAACAGGTTCTAATTTATCATAACCTGCTAATTTAGAATCATCAATTCCAAAAATAGCTCCTAAATTAATGTGTCCTCGTGAGAAAACTTTCAGCTCTTCGATTTTAATGTCCATGATTTTAGCCCAAAATTTAGTCACTGCAATAATGCAAGCCCCAATAGACGATAAAATTACTAATAATGGTGATGGTCCTTGATTTGTCCCATCTAATCCTCCAGGAGCGTCAATAAGCAACTCAAATGGATCTCCGCCTGGATTTCCCATAGAACATTTAACCTGCATACCTTTGGGAAGCATTTCACATTCTATATTAAAATTTTTTTCCCCAGCATTCCAATCTACCTTTATGGCTTCATATGTTTCTTTAAAACTTGGCATTTTATTTCATCTTACATAATTTTAATTTTTTTATGTTATTTTAATTAGTGTGAGCATGATTAGAGTGATTTCTGCAACTAGCATTACTCATTAGCCTCAATTTCCCATAAATCAACATTCTAATATTTTCTTCAATGCTTGCATTTAAACCTTGATATAAATTTATATTAACTTGTTGAAAACCCATAAGTGGTCTCATACCTATACCCGTTAGAATCATATCAGTGACTCTTCGTTGTTTCATGTTAATAACGGGTTCTATACATCCCGTATGACCGTTATTAGGTAAGGTAAAAGCTTTTTTAAAATTATTATTCTCATGGATTTCAATCCCGATGAAATATCTGCAATGCCCCAAATGGGGTGATATATTGTCTGATAATTCAGTTCCATCGGATGGTATTCCAACTATTCTAGTCATGCTATACACAATAGTTATAGATATTTAATTATTATGTTAATAAAAAAATCTTATTATTTATAATTTGTGAATATTTATTCAGAATCCTTAAATTCATATATAAATATTTATTAAACAATCCTTTAATAATGGATGTTTATTCAAAAAAGATGAATATGTTGTTTTAAAAATGAAAAGTTATAGGGAAATAATAAAAGATGATAATTTTAATATAACTGATGAATATTTTGTTGATACTAACCTTTATAAAATGTGCTGGGGTTGCGAGACAAAGCAAAAATCAGGTCACATGGTTTGGGATAGCTCTAAATTAAGAAGGATTTTTTTTTGTGAAGATTGTTTTCTAAAATTAAAAAAATAGTTTTCTAATTCTTATTTCTTTTTTTAATTTTTTACCAAAATATCAGCTAAAAAATAGTGTTAATTCAATGCCTATATAAATTCCTTATTTAATGTGTTGCACAAGAGATACAGGGATCAAAAGCTCTAATTATTTTCTGGACATTATTCTTAACTAAATTAATATCTCCAGTCTTTTCAAATAATCCTTTAGCAGAATTTGTAATCATGGTATTTATCAATGGAATATTGAACTCGGTAGCAACAAACAATTTTATACGATCAATAGAATTATGATTATTTAGGTGATAATGATGTACAAGTGTACCTCTAGGTGCTTCAATAACGCCAATTCCCTCAACATTTTTTACTGTATTAAGAGATGGAGCATTTTGTTTAATGGTTAAATCAGGATGGTCTAGAGATTGTATGCTTTGGAAACTTTCCATATACATTTCTAATAACCTAATAAAATTCGCAAAAAGTATATTATTTTTCCATGATTTATCGAAATAATCAAGATAAGTTTGAATTTCGTCGATACCATAATTTTCATTAATCTTGTAGCGACTAATAGGGCCAACAATCACATTACTTTTATTATCAAAATGAAAGTCAATTCCTCGTAAATCTGGTTCTTTTTCAAAATATGAAGAATAATTATGTTTTTCAAATTCTATCATATTTTTATTATTTTCTTTGATTGATAACTTCCCAGAATATCGACTGTAATTTCCAAATTTAGTGAGACCGAGATAAATAAGATTTGGAGTAGAAAATTCGCTTGGAGGAGTTTGATGAGAAAATAATTCAATAAATTTTTCGATAATCCATTCTAAATTGAATAAAGCACTTTGAAATTTTTTCTTAGCTATTGAAATGTTCTTTTTGGAAGGGGAATAAATAACTGCTCCAGGAATAACGGAAATTAGATGAACGGATCTGCTCCCAAATAAATTATTTATTTCATTGCCAATTTTAATTAATTCATAAATATTTGTGGTTAGTTTAGGATCATAATTAATTAAATCATAAGGGTTGGTGGTTTTATGAGTAATATTAAATATATTTAATAAGTCTGGGAGGGTTTGGAAAAAGAAACTCATAGAATGGGATTTGATCATTTCCGCATTCATTAAAATACATCTCAAGAGTTTTGTTTGCGTTGATACCCTGATCTCATATATATCTTCAATTGCCTTACAACTAGTGATTGCTTGAGACGTATAACATAATCCACATATACGAGAGACTATTTTTGGAATATCAAATAAAGCTTTTCCTACTAAAAAGTTTTCAAAACCTCTATAAACCTCAAATTCAAAATTTACTAATGATATTTCATCGTTTTGAAGTAATATTTTTATGTCACCATGACCTTCAATTCGTTTACAAACATCAATGACTTTTAACATCCTTCATCCCTCCAATTTTGGTTTTGAAAATCGATAAAATATTCCAGCGTAATCTTTGATTTCTTTAGATAAATTAATCAAACTCAAATAGTTAATGACATTAGAAGTATAATCTTTTGATACAGGGCCCATACATCCTTCACAAGGAAGCCCCATCTTAATACATTTATGTTCACATCCATCTCTTGTTATAGCTCCGAGACATAAAATTCCATTTTCTAAAAAACATTCTGTATTTTCTTCTTCAATTTTTATTTCATCTGGGTTTGGAGTAAGTTTTGAGATTTTTATATTTGAATTTATTTTCATATTTCCCTTTAATGGACACGTACCACACATATTTTTTTCAGATAATTCTAATTCTTTATTTTCAACTAACCGAATTAAACAATTTCCAAAAAGTTTTATAGGCGGTGGACAACCAGGAATCATACCATCAATTTCAATAAAACTTGAAATTTGTTGAGTTGTTTTTGCATCGGATAAACTTAAAATCCCTCCGAAACAAGCACAAGTTCCTAATGCATATACCTTCTTTACTTGAGTTCGAATTTTCCTAAGCATAGCTATTTGATTTTCTTCAGAAATACAACCTTCTACTAAACAAATATCACAATCTTCAATATCTTTCATATCGCTTATAAATTGAAAATAGTCTATTTTTGTTCTCTCAAGGAATTGTGGAAAAATATCTAATGAGATAAGTGAAGAGATACAACCACTACAAGAAGTTAAAGATATTATAGCCACTTTACGCTTCAAATTCAACCTCCTCCAATAATTTACCATAAAATTTATTAACTATTTCAGCAAACTTATTGCCCTCAACTGCATTCATATGTTTAAGGATTATCCGCTCACTATATTTCTTTGGGATAATATTTTTTAATAACAAAAGTTTTTTTTCTACTTTTTCTACTCCATCAATATATCGACAAGCATTTTTACGGCAACCGATTACCATTACTCCGTCAAAACCAAATTCAAAGGATTTAATAATAAAATTAGTATCAATGCGACCAGTACAAGGAACTCGTAAAATAAAAATATTTGGATTATAGGAGATTTTTTTAAGACCAGCATCATCAGCAGCGGCATAACCACAAGATCGACAACAAAATGCAATAATTTTTGGTCGTTTCCTGAATTTCGAAAAAACTTCAATTGTCTTTAAAATCTTTTCAGAAGTATCAATATTTAAATCAATCGCTGTAGTAGGACAAACACTAACACATGTACCACAGCCTTTACATTTAAATTTATCTATACTTATTTTATCCGATTCTATTGTAATTGCATTATAAGGACAAATTTCAGAACACAATCCACATAAACCACATTTATTATCATCAATTTCAATTCCACTAAATTCTGCTATTAGAAAATCTTTAGAGAGAAGTGATATAATTTTAACCGCAGTGTTATTAGCAGTTGATATCGTGGAATTATAATCTAATGGACCAAATATAGTTCCAGCCCCATAAATTCCTGAGGCTAATGTTTCCTCACTCATAAATCCATAATCGTCTAATGTAAAATCCATTGTTTTTCGAAATGCCTTTAAATCTTCATTTGGAACTAGTGTTTGATTTAAGATAATTAAATCGCTAGGATATTCTTTTAAGTCGGCTTTAACAATCTTTTGATTGTGTTTTTCAAGAATTTTCACTTTATTATAATAATGTATTCTAGAATCCGTGGATCTTAGTAAAAAGTTATCATTTTTATTTATTTTACTTAAATCATAAAAAACGTTAACTTTACAGTTTGGAATTTTTACTTCAATATAATTTAAATATTTTAATGCTAGAATATCTTGAAGTTTATGTTGACAACCAGGAGGCCCTACACATTGAATAATTGAAATTGTGTCTGGAGGTTTCTTATCAGAAATTTTTATTATTTTTCCCTCAGTAAATCCATCAGAGGATACCATTCGCTCAAATTCTGATGAAGTAATTATATCATTATGTGGGTTATACGAATATTCTCCTAAATCTGAATAAAGATCAGAACCAATAGCTATAATTTTAGTTCCTACTTTAATTTCAATTTTTTCTGGCTTTTCTAATAAATCAATTGCTTTATTTGCACAAGCACGTTCACATATCCTACAATTAAGACAATTATTAATATCTGATTCATCAATTAAAGGAACATATGGGAAAGAATGAATAAATGGGATATAGATTATTTTTCTATTGACTAAGCCAAATTCATATTGGTTTAGTTTTTCAATACTACATACTTCTATACATTGTTTACAACCAGTACATTTCTTAATATCTACATATCGAGGTTTTTTAATCAAATTAAGTGTAAAATTCCCTACTTCTCCTGAAACATTTTCAATTTCAGTATTAGTAAACACCTTTATATTTTTTTCATTTACTAACTCCCCTATTAATTCTGAAATGAAACATATTGAGCAATCACCCATATTATGAATTCGATCCCACCTAGCAACCTTACCTCCCAAAGTAGGTGATTTTTCGATCACATAAACTTTTATTCCAGCACGAGCTAAATTTAAGGCAAGAGTTATACCCGCGATTCCACCTCCTAAAATCGCAGCACTCTTCTCAATCTCAACTCTCTTGACTTTTACTTTTTTTTGGAGACTGACACGTTCAATTGCAGCTTCTATTAATAATTTTACTTTTTCTAATGAAAGTGATGGATCTATTTGATTTGTTTCAAATTGATGAACCCAACAACACTGTTCTCTAATATTTGCAATTTCTATATTGACGTGGTCAATAACTCCATCAAAAATCCGTTCAAAAAGACTTTGATGAGTTCTTGGAGAACATGCAGCAATTACAATCTTATTTAAGAAATTGTCTTTTACCCAATGCGTAATTTTGTCAAAATTTTTTTGTTGACATAAATTTTTAAATATCTTTACAGAAACTACCTTTCTCAGTTTATTCACATAATTTTCAAGTGCTGTTATATTAATCGAGTTTGAAATTTCTGTATTACAATTACAAATAATTACTCCAATTCTGTTTATTTCACTTCCTTTTGAATCTAAATATTCATCAATATTATCTCCTGATAAAATTCTTTTATTAAGATTTAGTATTTGTAATACACGTTTTCCGTCTTCTGTGAGAAAATACGATTTTTTATCTTTATTTATAAGGGAACCAAGTCTTTTAAGATGGAAATTTAATTGTCCTGTTGTTTCTAAACCCAATTTTTCCATTAAATCAGTATAGGGGATGTATCCTTCTTTTTCCAAAAGAAGCAAGATTTTTCTTCGAAATGGATGAGATAATATGGAATAGATATCCATAATTCAATTCCTCTTTTTCCTTTCAATTTCAAATAATTTATAACTCTATTAATTTTTAAAAAAAAAATTAAAATTGGATTTTAACAATAATTTTTAACTATTCGTAGATTTCAATGAATGAATTTTCCCAGATTTGAATTTATTTATTAAATTTTGCTCTGTTCTTGCTATTTTTGATTGAGAAAAATGGATCAATTTTTCTTTCATAATATTTTTAGTGTTATTATCCATACTCAAGGACTTGATTAACCCTGTTCTAATTGCATTACGGATTATCTCTTTTCCTTTTTTAGTTCGGGTAATTACAGTGGTATGTTTATCTGAGGAGCCTAATCCTCCAAATGAGATATCAGCATAAATATTTGTAAAATCCTTACAAACACCGCAAGCAGGTCGCATGTAATCAGTTAAATCTTCAAAAGGGATATTAATTGGTTTTTTTGATGCGTCATGATCCTTCAATTCAATAATTAGATTTTCCTTAATGTTTATTCTCTTAATATCTTTTACTTTAACCTTAAATTGTTTTTCAAATTGCTTCAATTTTGTTCTATCAAAGTAGAAATTCTCATAACAAAATAGACCAAGACAAATTTCTATATTATCTGATGGTATTATTCCTAAAGCTTGCATACATCGAATTGTATAAATCTGGCATGGCGTTCCTACAAGTGCTAACTTTTTGGATTTAAAATATTTTAATTTAGGTAGTGAACTTACGTATGTATGAAATTTTTGTACGGTATCTAATTGTGAAGACATATCTAGTTTTGTACCTGAAGCATCTATCAAATCTTTTTTAGTCTTTGCAATGCTAGCTTCTCTCGAAAATGTAGATTTTGTTTTTGCTACAATAGCTCCATCAATAATTTTCTTTTCTATTAAATAATTTATAATTGTATTAACAACGCCTCCATCTGTCCCAAATTTCAAAAATTCTTCGTCTGTGGATTTACATGAATAAATATTATCAACAAAACCTATAGGCATTGATGAAAAATCTGAAAAGTTAAAAGTATTATTAAGATCATCATCTAAAAGATGCGTTTGTGGACAAATCAAATAACATATACCACACTCAAGGCATTTGTCTTTGTTTATATATTCTGGGGGTGAATTAGGTTCCTTAAAGCCAATTACTTCATTTTCAATCGAATTACAAAAACTTACACAGCCTCCGCATTGTTGACAAATACCAAATTCATGTACTTCTTTAATTAAATCTTGAAAAATTTTTATTCTCATTATTAAAAATCACCAATTTATTTGATTAATCTCAAAAATTATTATGATTATTTTGATTAATAAAATGATCTCTATGATAAATATTGTTGTCAGGCTATATAAATATGATCCTTTTTCTGTTTCTTTATATTCATTTATTGCAGTGAGATGTCAAGAATATACTAATATTTGTAGTGAAAACTATGATCTTATGTTAGATATAGGATATGTAAAGATCAGTTTCGTACATCATAAGAAAAAATGACTAAAAATTTTGTCAAAATGATTAAAATTTTTCTTATCATATTTTTTAAATTTAATTTAAACCATCATCTACACGGAATAGGATATAAAAATGCATTTTAATCTTTTTTAATTTTTTAGAAATTTTACATTAACAAATTTGTTAAATTAAAATTAATTGAGTTTGGTGATATTTTAAATAGGTGAAGTAAATGTCTGAGATACAGACCAAAGTCAGAATCGGAGTATATATTTGTAGATGAGGAGTTAATATTAGTGCTTCTATCGATTGTGATCTTATTAGAGATTATGTTGAAGCTATTCCAAATGTGATTGTTGCTAAAGTAAATGATTTTACTTGTAGTGATCCAGGACAAAATATTATCAAAAACGATATTTTAGATTTAGATTTAAATCGTGTTGTTGTTGCTGCATGTACTCCAAAAATTCATGAATCCACATATCGAACCGTTTTAGCTCAAGCAGGATTGAATCCAAATTACTTTCAAATGGTTAATCTTCGTGAACATTGCTCATTTATTCATTCAGGAAATAAGAGTAATACTACTAAAAAAGCAATTCGTTTAATACAAGCTGGAATCAATCGTGCAAGAGAATTAGAAATAATACCTTACAAAAATGTTTCAGTTGAAAAATCAGTATTAATTGTAGGTGCCGGGATTGCAGGGATGAATGCAGCATTAGATTTGGCAAATCAAGGAATAAATGTGTACTTAGTTGAAAAAGAACCAACTATTGGTGGAAAAATGGCACAATTAGATCGAATTTATCCTACTGATGATTGTGCGATATGAGTTTTAGCACCTATTATGGTTAGTACTTCACAACACCCTAATATAAAATTGTTTACTTATAGTGAAATTACTAAATTCAGTGGTATATGTGGAAATTATAATGTTGAGATTTGTAAGAAACCTCGTTATGTTAATGAAAAAAAGTGTACAGGATGCGGATTATGCACTACAAAATGTCCAATAAGTATACCTAATGGTTTTAATAGAGGAATTGGTGAACATAAGGCAATCTACACACCATTTCCTCAAGCAGTACCCAAAATTGCTTTAATTGACAAAAGTGCATGTATAGGATGTAAAAATTGTCAAAAAATTTGCCCTGCTGAGGCGATTGATTTAGAACAAAATTCAGAATATATTAATTTAAAGGTTGGTGTTATAATTATTGCTACAGGTTGGGATGAATATCCAATTATAAAAACTAACGAATATCAATATGGGATATATCCTGATGTCATTACTCAAATAGAGTTAGAACGCCTATTAAGTCCCGTCGGACCGACAGGAGGTCATGTATATCGAATTTCTGATGGCCAAATCCCAAAAACGGTAGCAATGATCCAGTGTGTAGGTTCGAGATCTTTAAAAGGGAATCAATATTGTTCAGGAGTATGTTGCACTGTTGCACTTAAAAATGCTCAATTGCTAAAACAAGAATATCCAAATATGGAAATTGTTATCTTTTATATAGATATGCGAACATGGGATAAAAGAAATGAAGAATATTATAGAAAAGCGAGAGAAGCAGGGATTGTAATGATACGAGGAAAAGTGGGGGATATTCGAATGGATCAAAAACTAAATAAGATAAAAATCACTGCTTCTTCAACTTTAACAAATGACTTTATTACCATGAATGCAGATTTAGTTGTATTATCTACAGGTATGGTCCCCTCTAAAAGTACTGCAAAAATTGCAGAAATTTTAGGTGTTGCTACGGACATAAATGGTTTTTTAACTGAAATTCACGGATGCCTAAAACCTCAAGAGACGAATAACCTGGGAATTTATATATGCGGCTGTGCAGCTGGTCCTAAAAATATTCCCTATTCAGTATCAACTGCATTAGCAGCCGCAAGTAAAGCATCGACTTTGCTCTCGAAAGAAACAATAAATCAAGAGTTATTAATCGCTGAAATTAATGAGAATCTATGTATGGGTTGCCATAGATGTGAAAAATTATGCAACTTTCAAGCAATAAAAGTTAATGGAGCAAATTTAGCTGAAGTAGATGATATTAAATGCAAAGGATGCGGAGTTTGCGTAACCTCATGTCCAGCTCGAGCAATTGATCTCAAATATTATAGAGATAAACAACTTGTCGAAGAGATAAAAGGAATTTGCAGTCCAGAACTTGAATATAAGGAAGAATATATAGAATCCATTGAACTTATTTGGAAAAAAATTGAAGCCTTAACTCCTTATCAAACTTAATCTGAAAAAGAATGATCCTCTTAAAAAAATATTAGTTGGGAGGAAACTAACCTATAGCAAAGGTTTTCAGATACTTATAAAAAATATATAATTAGAATTATAGTTATAAATTGTTTTATTTACAACTTATGAAATGAATTTTTTATTTTTGATTTTTTAAAGAAATTAATTTGTTAAACCAATCTATTTTTTTATTCTTCCATTCAACAGTCTTGTTAAATGGGATAATAAATTGCTCAATTACTCCTTTTGAAAGCATATTATTTATTACATTTTCACCATTAGCAGTTCTTATTAGTATCATAGAATATCCATCTGGAGCCCCAGATGCCCCCACACTAATATCAGTAAATCTTCCCGTGAATTCGTCACATTCGTGGCAGTTATTTCGAACTGCGGGATTTAAGGTTTTTATATCGACTTCAAATTTTTTATTATCTTTGGTTTGAATGAAGAAATTCTTTTTTATCCAAGTTTTTTTTATATTACTAGGATCAATTTTTATTTCTCTTTTCAAAATATCATATAATTGGGAATAAATGAAATTCTCAAAACAAAATAACCCTATAATATATTTAATGACATGAGCTGGTTTAACATTTAAAAATTTCATTTTGCTAACCGCTCTACATTGGCAAGGAGTTCCTATAAATGCTATTCTTAGCTGATCACTTTCAAATATTTCTTTTTTTAAAAGAATCTCCTTTGATATGGTATATAAATTTTTTAAAGGAAATATTTGAGGAGAAATCGAATAACGTGTACCTGCTGATTTAAATAAATCTTCTTTATCATATATGATTTTTGGAATAGGTTTAAAGTTATCATCAAATTCCGATACAATAGCTGCATCAATTTTATGTTTTTCAAATAAATGTATAAGAATTGCCGATACAACACCCCCATCTTGCCCAACTTTTCCTAATGTAGAGTTTGTTGCTTTAGCAGCAAGAATTCTAATAACATTACCAATATTATCTTCAATAGAATAAGTATCATTTAATTCTTTTAATAATATTTTAGTTTGAGGACAAATGTAATAACATACACCACATTTGGTACAATTATCAGGACTTTTTTCTGATTTGAACTTAGGAATATATTCTATCATCTCAATAACATCAAAACCTTGACTTTCACAATATGCTATACACGCACCACATGCACAGCATTTATTACTTATTATTATTTCATTTTTTAGATCTTCAAATGTTTTTACTTCTTTTGAAAAAAATTGTTGAGATGTTGATTCAGTCATTTTAATCCTCTTTTTTTAGTTGTTTTTACAAATTCTTTCTAATTCAAATATTCCTGATATTTTTGGTATTGTCAATTCTCCTAATTCTATAATTTTTTTTGTAAAGTTTTTTATTAATTCTGCAAATTGTTTTCCTTCACTAGCAGAAATAGAATGCACTTGAAATCTATCTTCGTCTATTCCTATATATTTTATTAAATTCTTTAAGTGAATCATTCTTTTTTGAGTATATTCAAAACCTTTCAAATAATGGCAATCACCTATATGGCATCCAATAATTAATACTCCATCTATCCCATTGCTAAATGCTCTTAATACAAAGGTTGGTTCGACTCTACTAGAACACATTACTCTAATAATTCTAATATTTGGAGGGTATTGGAACCTAGAAACACCTGCTAAATCTGCACCAGCATAACTACACCAATTACAGCAAAAAACTAAGATATTTGGCTCAAACTCGAGATTCATCTTTTTTTTAACTTTTAACAGTTTTATTCACCCCAAATCAAACAGATTCATAATTTGCCATATCTAAACTAGGTAGTAAATCAATCATTTTGCTGATTTGAAATTTACTAAAATAATTTTGGTCAATTGCTCCAACTGAACATTCAGGAATACAAGCCCCACAACCTTTGCAAACAGCATTAATAATATGAGCTTTTCTTATAGATTTATTGTATAAACCAATTTCTTTATGAATCTCAATTAATTCAATAGCATTGTATGGACAAATTTCAATACATTTACCACACCCGATACACTTTTCTTCAATTATATATGAAGTAATACATTCAGTTTCTATTTCACCATTAACCATAATTATTGCTGCTCTTCCTGCAGCACCATAAGCTTGTATTAAACTTTCACCTATCCATTTCGGCCAATGAGCTCCTCCACATAGGAAAATACCTTCTGTTGCAAAATCTATTGGTCTAAGTTTTGCATCAGCTTCTAGAAAAAAGCCATCTGAATTTATTGATACCTTTAGTAATGATGCTAATTTTTCGGTATCATCAGCAGGAACTTTGGGAGTTGCTAAAATTAATAAATCTGTGCCATATGTTATATATGTCTGAGCATTGACATTCTTATACAATACTTGGAATTTATCTTTTTCATAATTAATTTTAATATCATCAATTGAACGATATCTCTCGTATGTAACCCTTTTTCGAAGCCCGCGCCATAGATTTTCAGCATTTAAATCCGATAATTGAAATTCTCTATATAAAATATGAATGTGGGCATTAGGATTTATATTCAATAATTTTTCAACATTCTTTAACGCTACACCGCAACAAATATTTGAGCAGTAATTTTTTACACCATCTCCAGTATTAAATTCGTTTTTTCTTTGATCAACACATAGTATTATTGTAGCATCATTAAATTTCGGAACATCTTCATCTTTC
>JBHLLT010000068.1:0-4782 GCA_048938855.1 Promethearchaeota archaeon | reverse complement strand
TTAGAAGTTGAATCGTAAATTGTTCCTGATGGATCTTCCGATAAATGCCAAACTCCCTTATAATCTGAATTCCAAACGCTAGCTGGATTCTCCCGCGATCCCATTGTGGAATTACCGTAATAGATACGAATTATTGTATCTTTTGATGGTGAAAGCTTCGGAATACGTACCCAAGCTGTCAATTGTGCATGTGTAGCGCTATAAGCTTGATCAAAAGACTCTATTTCATGATCTAACCAATCCACACCGTCAGAAAATGCAATATCATTTCCATTTGATTGAACATCATTATGTAAATCTTCATCATAACAAGAAATTAAAACTGGAAAATTAAGAAGATCATCAGAACCACTCACCATTGAATGATCTATTACAAATTCTTTATAATATGTGAAAAAATGAGCATTAGGTGGATGTCCTGATACGCTTTTTTCTTTTCCAACTGAATAGAATGAATTTGGATTGTTCTGGTTTTCAAATTCGGTAGCAATCCAACCATCGGAACGAGAGATATTAGATATACGCACTTCGTCAAGACATCCGTTAAGCTCATTATTAGTTCGTGAAAATGTAAGAGGATTTGATGAACTTATATTTCCAATACCACTAATATCCCTATATCCGCTATATGCACCGTTTTTAAACAGATATATTCTATTACTAGTTCTATCCACACGACCGACAAAATATATCCATGTTCCAAATGTGATGCTCTCAATATAACTAGATTGATAAGAACTTCCATTACCTATTTGAAAATAAATATTTTGTCCACTGGTTTGGGTTTCAAACCTATAGCCATCATTACCTGTTCCACTTGGATGTCCTTTAGTAATAGGGACTTGCCAGCTAGCTGTACTGCTATTGATCTTTAACCACATACCAATAGTGAAACTACCTGTCCCGATGTCCAGGTGCTCATCAATAGGATCTCCAAAATCTACGTTACTTTCAGTTCCATCAAATTTATAACTATTATAAATTTGACCACTAACACCTTGGACAATTACGCCAGAAAGGATCCCAGAAGTGCTATAAGAAGTAGAATCAATAGCGTTACCAGTTGATTCACTTAAATGCCAAACTCCCTTAAAATTTTTATCCCAAACACCATTAGGATTTTCCCGAGATCCCATGGTTGAATTACCATAGTAAAGATGAATAACAGTATCTTCTGATGTTGAAAGCTCTGGTATCCGTATCCAAGCAATTAACTTTGCGTGAGTACTGTTATAAGTTTGATCAAAGAGTTCTATTTCATGATCTAACCATAATATATCATTAGCAAAAGCGATATCATTCCCTGTTGGTTGAACACCATCTTTTAAGTCTGAATCCAAAAGAGAAATTAACACAGGGAAATTTTGATGGCTACCTGTTCCAGAAACTAAGTCATGATTAATTATTAGCTCTTTATAATATTTGAAATAGTCTTTATGAGGAGGACCACTTGAAGAAATTTGAACCAATGAATCTGGTTCATTCATTAATCTCTCATCATTTCTTACATTGATATAGGAATCTGGAAAAATAATGATTGAAATTATATTAAAGGTTAAGATAAATAAAAGGATATAACAATATTTTCTTCTCTTGATAATTTGTTTTCCTATCGTTGTTCCTTCATCTCATATATTTGAAACTTTAGACAAATCGGTATAATATATTCTTATCTTTAAAAATAAAGAGAAAACGCGTATATAAATATATTTCAATAATTTTTTTAAACTTATCTGGTCTTAATTTTCTTCAAAATTTTTTGAATATTAATTTTAACACCTAGTAAGTTTTAATACAAATTTGATAAAAATAAAGTCTTCCTAGTTAAACCTAGAATTCATGTTCTTTAATTCTATTTAAACAGTCAGTTTTTTTGTTTTTTAATTTTTCAAAATTTGCCATTTCTCCGTCTGTTTCTAATTGTATGAATAATTTAGAAATTTTTTCACATTTTCCATATATTTTAGCTGCAATTTCAAACTGATTATTATTAAATAAATGATCTGCCTTTTGCTCTAAATTTATTCTATATTCTTGTAAATCGATCAATTTCAGCCTATTAGTTTGAAAGAATTGAATTAACTCTGACTGATAAAAACTTGCAGTATCTGGATCTCTTAATTTTTTTGATATTGCTATTATCTCATGATACAATTCAAATATCTGTCCAGAATTCCCCTCAATTTTTACTTTTTCTAATTTTTCTATTCTCTTTTCACGTTCTTCTATTAATCCTTCAATTCCAGAGATCAAATCTGAAAATAGTTTTGCTTCTTCTTCTCTTCCTAGGTTAGTTAGAAGATCCTTTCCAACCTTAAATTGCTTTTGAGCTTCTAAATATGCTCCTTCAGCAAAGAGCTCCTCCCCTATCTGTCTAATTTCGTTAATGTGAATTTCAATCTCTTTCTCATGAGTCATGGTTTGAATTTCTTCATCATGTAGTGTAAATTGTGTGCTAGAAAGCTTATTGATATGTGAAGAAATTATTTTAAAAGGTATCTTTTCACGTGCTGGAACAATGTCTTTTTTCATCTTTCTCCTCACTAAAACTATTGCTGATACAGAACCAATTACACTTAAGAGTACTATCCCGATTATAAGAAACATATTAATCTCGGGAGGACCATTCGTAATAACTGTAAAAGTCCCCATGGTATAACTGCCCTGTTGCCCTACTCCATCAACTTGAGCTAAGAAAAAGTAATATTTTCCAATGGGAAGAGCTTCAGGTAATTCACAATAGCTACTTTCTGGTCCGATATTTGTAATATTAAAGATGTAAATATATCCCGGAGTCGATAATGGATTGGTTTCATTGTCAATAATTAAGATATAATAAGAGATACCTGATGGATCAATTCCATCAGACCAATCAAATACTAAGATACCACTAACATCTCCGCTTGGACTATTGGTCAAAACTGGTGGAGAAGGAGGAGTTGTATCTTGAACTGTAATGTTATTTATTAATGAATTCCAATTACCACTCTTATCTTCCATATGGATCCTATATTGATATACAACCCAATTATTTGGTGTCCAAGAATCATATTGCCACGTATCTCCATAAATATGTGTCATAGTGTGATTTGTTCCTTCAAATTCTAAATATGTTTGGTTGATCCCAGCAAAATCAGTGACATCTATTCTGATAATGGGATTATTCCCTAATTCCAAAGGATCAGCACTTTCATATAAATTAGAATAGATAGGGTTTGTGGTATCCTGAAATAAAATCGAACTACTAATATAATTTAAATTATCATTATTATCCTTTATATAAATGGTGTAAGTATAATTTCCAATTGAAGTAGGTGCCCAAGAATTATACTGCCATATATCGCCTCCTATATTTGTCATAGTATGGTTGGAGGTTTCAAATTCTATTGAAACCCTCTTGATGTCAGCTAAATCGGTTGCATTAATTGAGATAGTTAACTGTTCGCCTAATTCGATGATATTAGCGCTTTCCGTCAAATCTGAGTAGATTGGAGGGGTTGTATCTTGAACTAGAATCCAATCACTAATTGAGGCCCAATTATTGTTATTATCTTCGACCCATATGATATAGGTCAAATTCCCAGTAGTTACCGGTGTCCAAATATTATATTGCCATATTTCTCCAGTTAAATTTAACATAGTATGATTAGAGCTTAAATATTCAATTTTAACTATGTTAATGCTTGATATATCAGTACAATTTACTGTTATTGATACAGTATCTCCCAGTTCTAAAGGATTTTCGCTTACCGAAAGATTTCCTATCATGGGTGGGGTAGTGTCAACAATATCAAAACTACCAGAATAAGAATTCCAATTATCTAATGAATCATTTGCATAAATTACAAACCTAACCAATCCAACATTGAATCTCGTCCAGTTATACTCGTAAGTATTTACACCCATATGTGTCATTGTATGGTTAACATTGTCTAATTCAATAAAAACTGTTGAGACGCTTGTTTCATTATCGAATACATCAACAGAAATAGTGATGTTGTTTCCCAATTCCAGAGGATCCTCACTCTTGGTAAGATTTTCAATGATTGGACCATAACTTTCTTCAACTGTTATAGTTCCGCTGGTATAATTCCAATTATTTTCCATATCTTCCATATATATAGTATAGGATTGAGATCCTATAGTTGGTTTCCATTTACTCCAACTCCAAGTGTTAGGACTTATTAAAGTCATTGTGTGATTTACGTTTCCATATTCTAAAAGAACTTGATTCACTCCTGAACCTGGAGAATCATAAACTTTTATTGTAATTGTTTCATTTTGTCCTAATTGTAAAGGATCTGCACTTTCAATTAGATCTGAATAGGTTGGTGGAGTGGTATCTATTACTTCGATAGTTCCTACACTTGAATTCCAATTATTAGAATTATCTTGCATCCAGATTGTATACGAATAATTACCTACACTACTGGGTGTCCAACTGTCATATTGCCATGTATCTCCACCTATATTCGTCAAAGAATGATTAGTACTTCCAAATTCGATTTTCACCTGATTAATACCTGAAGGATCAAACACGTCTATTTTAATAATCTCTATATTTCCTAATTCTAAGGGATCTGAACTTTCTGTTAGATTTGAATAAGTAGGTGGGGTAACATCAAAGCTTTCTTCTGGACCGAGGGTCAAAAAAAATTGAGGATCATTTTGGTTATTATATTCAGTCTCTATCCACTCGTCTGTTCTATATATATCTGAAAATCTAACCTCATCTATACTTCCATAAAAATATTCTCCACCATTCATATCACTAGCTAAATA
>JBHLLT010000067.1:0-4871 GCA_048938855.1 Promethearchaeota archaeon | reverse complement strand
CCATGTAATTATAATATTTATAACAAAACCAGTTATAGTAGTGAGTATTAAAATAGGATTTATTTGAAATTGTAAATTTGCTAACGTTACTAAGAATGCAGGTGAAAATAGGAAAGGGATTAGACTTAAAATTAGTATTAAAATAAAAGGCGGTTCAGTTGAGGTAAAAATTCCAAATAAACTATCAATTGACTGCATTCCTATGCTAAATATGAATCCAGTAGTAAACATAAGAATAAAGTAACCTAACATAGTTATGGTTCTGACTAGTGTTGCTCTTTTAGACTTCGATTTTGATTCTGAAAAAAGATAACTCATTTTCTCTCCAACTATTACAAGAATACTAAAACCAAAAATAACATTCACTACTGAAACAGGGATTGAAATTAAAAAAGTAATAAAATCATGCGTTGCGATGAGAGTAATTATTGGAAATCCTGCAATAAGTATAATTAAAGGAATATCTAGATTGCGAAAAATTGTCATTAAACCTAACTTTTTCAAACTCTTTTTTGAAAAAGGAAGGGTTTGCAACCACTTGAACGCATTACCAGACATAAATGAGCTAGTTGAGACCATTCCCAGCATTAATGTATACAAAATTGTCATTCCAAAAAAGATCATTAGAGAGAGTGAGGATACAAAAAATATTGTATTTATAGGGTATGTACCTTGATTAATATAATCTGTAATCTGCAAGAAGACTATTAAAGGGAAAAGCGGTAAAAACACAAAAAGAAACGCAAAGACGAATTTAAGAGCTAAATATTGATGTTTAATATATTTTTTATTTTTTTTAAACTTTTCAAGCAATTTTGCTTGATGTGCACCAGCGCTAGCAATCTGTCCTTCCATTAGAACTTCATAAACAGGGTATCGTGCAAGCTTATAATATTTTAACTTCTCTTTATCCATCTAATTATCACTGATTATGTCTCATTTTAAAAGATTTTCTCAATTTTTCAACAATCTCATTAACCGAAGTATCCTGTTCTGTTAATCTCAAGAATACATCCTCCAAAGTAGCTCCCACTTTATTAGCTTGTTGACGGAGTTCATCTAATGTTCCAATTCCGACTATTTTGCCCTTATGAATGATACCTATTCGATCACATAGTTCTTGAGCAATTTCCATTATATGGGTTGAAAAAAGAACTGAACCTCCTCTCTGAGTATGTAATTCCAATATTGATTTTACAACTCTCACTGATTTAGCATCTAATCCAGCAATTGGTTCATCTAGAATGAGTAAATCTGGTTCATGGAGTATTGCCGCTATAATTTGCAATTTTTGCTTATTTCCATGAGATAAAGTAGCAATTAATTGTTCATAGAATTCCAATGCTTCTAAACTTTCCATATACTCTTTAGCAAGCTCAGTAGTTCTTTCCTCATCTAAATTGCGGACTGAGGCAATAAAATTAAACAAATCTTTAGGTGTTAATGATTTGAAAATTAATGGTTCTTCACTTACATATCCTATACGACGTTTTATTTCAACTTCTTCTCGTTCTGGATTCATTCCAAAAACACTCATTTCTCCTTCATTGGGTTCAAGAAGTCCTAATAAAAGTTTAATAGTTGTAGTTTTTCCTGCTCCATTAGGGCCAAGAAGTCCAAATACTTCACCTTGGTGAACATTGAAAGAAATGCCATTAACAGCTTTAACTTCACCAAAAAATTTCTTTAATTCTTTAACTATAATAATTTCATGATTAGACATTTTCATTCTTTGAAATTGATTTTTTAACATAAATTTTATTAAAAAGCATCATATATTTCTTTATATATTTCCATATATTAATCTATTTAAATGTTATGTATCAGATGAAAACTAGCCTAAATAACTTGATTAAATTAAATTCTGGCTTAAGAAAAATATATACAGATATATTTTTTTATTATACCATTTAATGATCGATAATTTTTTTACTATCTTTTTGGTTTACTATTACTATTATTGAAACAATTATTAGTACAGTACCAAGTAAATTGGCAATTGTGAAACTTGATCCAAGAATAAAAATAGCAAATATTGCAGAAGAAATTGGTGTTGGTGCAAATATAGTAGTTGCTTTTGATACATCTAAGGAAGATAATGTTAGATACCAACATACTAACCCCGCTCCATAAACAGCCCCCATAATTAAAAAGAATAATAAGTTAATGGGATCACTAAAAAGCATTAAATCTGGAGTAAAGAAAATTAAATAAGTGGATAATAAAGTCACACTCGATATAAAATTTCTAATAAATACCATTTGTATTGGTGTCGCTTCGTTTCTACTGAATATCGGTTTAGTAAGAGTATGACCCACCATCCACAGAAAAGTAATTAATAATAATATTCCTACTCCAATCAAAACTGTGGTATTGACATTAAGTAATGTAAAAAACTGAGTAATACTTATTGCCAATCCAAAAAACAACACGAATGAAAAAATAATTTGTAATTTTGTTACTCTTTCTTTTAAGATAAGATATCCTAAAATTATTCCAAAAAAAACTGTGGTCTTTTGGGTTAAAGATCCATTAATAACTCCAGAAAGTGTATATCCTACAAAAAATAATACTTGATTAACGGCAAAAAGTATTCCAATAAATAATAGCATCCATTTATTTCTCTTCCAACTTTTTAGAAAATGCATCCTATTCCTTTGATTTTCTTGATTATTCAGTTTCTGTGTACTTGAATTCATAAATCTAAATTCAATTAACATGATTGGAAAAAAAATAATTGTTTCAACCAAACAAGTCATAGCTCCCGAGAGATATGCATCAACAGAAGGTGGTCTTAATTGAGTAAGAACTGCCTGTAAACCAACAAATATAACCCCTATAATACCTGTTAGCAGACCTTTCTTAACTTTCTTATCCAAAGTATTTATGGAAAAGGTTTGGGGATTATAAAGGTTTATTCTTACGAAAAATGGGAGAATCTCTTATCCTAAAAATTTTGTTCTAGATTTAATATAATGATGATAGCATTTTAATTAAGTAAAATTTAATTGATTAAGAAAATTAATGAAAAAAAAATAAATGATGTGAACTATAATTTCTGAAAATTACGCAATTGAATCCAAGAACCTTACCAAAAAATTTGGTAATATTGTAGCTGTTAATAATTTAAATTTAAAGATTCCTTATGGAATTACATACGGATTATTAGGACCAAACGGAGCTGGTAAAACTACTACAGTAAGAATGTTAAACGCAATAATTTCTCCCACTTCCGGAACTGCGGAGGTTGTTGGATATGACATTATTACTCAAAGTAAACAAGTTAAGACAAATTGTGGTTTTTTACCAGAATCACCTGGATTATATCAAAAATTAACAGCTAAAGAGTTTTTAGAATTTATAGGTGAATTATACTATTTACCTAAGGAAGTAATTTCATCACGAATAGATGAATTATTAGAACTTTTCAATTTACGAGGCCGTGAAAATGATTTACTAGAAGGATATTCGAGAGGTATGAAACAGAAAGTATGCTTATGCGCAGCTCTTATCCAAGATCCTAAAATAATATTTCTTGATGAACCTACCTCTAATCTTGATCCAGCAGCTGCAAGAATTGTAAAAGATTTAATCTCTGATCTCGCAAAAAAGGCAGATAAGACAATTTTTATTTGTACTCATCTTCTTGATGCGGCTGAAGAATTATGCGACCTTATTGGAATAATCGATAAAGGTGAATTAAAGCTTGAAGGTACCCCAAAAGAGATTATAGATTCTGTTGGAGCAAAAGATTTGGAAGAAGCTTATTTAAAAATAATGGGTGTTTCTAAAATTGAAGATCTTTTAGCATGGAGAGAGGAAGTACCAAATGTTATAGAAAAAGAAAAGAAAAAGAAAAAAAAAGAAAAAAAGAAAATTAAATCCCTATGACTCTTTGGAAAACTATCGCGAAAAACGAAATCAAACTTAGAACTAATAAATTTCGTAATCATAGAGTATTATTTTTTGTCGTTTTATATTCTTTCTTAAGTATCTGGGCATTCTATTTTGCTCCTTTGCTTTTTGACTTAATAATGTCCTCCTTTATAGTAGCAATTCCCCCTCTCCTATTTAATTCAGCAGTTGCTTTAGTTGTTGAATACATATTAATGGCTTTCTTTTTAACTATTGTTATTTATCCTATAAACAGTATTTATAGGAGAGTTGAAATTGGTTTTAAAGAAACAATCTTAGCATCTCCAGCTACTACTGGTGATATATTCTTAGGAGAATTTATTGGAAAATTACCTATATTCATAGGAGGTGTTTTGTTATTTACTCCTATAATAACCGAAATGTTTTCCAATTTGAATTATATTCAATATATTGTCATTTATTTGTGTGTTTTTGGATTAGTAGTGTTTGCGACTTTAGTAGGGTCTATTATTGCTGCTTGGTTGGAGCATAAAATTGCTAAAAGTGATAGGGCAAGAGATATGGGCAGGATTTTATTATTTCTTTTGTCTATAGCCATGGTTGCTATAATATATAGCTTGCAATTTCTATTTGAATTTCTAATTAGTAATCCACAATTAAAGAATTGGTTGATGTTTTATCCTTCTTTATGGTTTACTAATATAATCTTATTTTTTATTAATCCTAGTTTGATAAGTAGTTATATTTTAAATATTTGGTTTAGTATTGCGCTAGCTATTGTTATTCCTCTTATTACTTTCGTTATAGCTTATAAAAAAGCCGATAGTTTTTTTACAGTAGAGGGTGGTATAGAAAAAACAACAAAAATGATTGAAAGAGAGAATAAATTCTATATTCTGGCAAGAAAGTTAATAGGACATAAATGGGAAGGATTAATACTTACTCAATTAAAAGAGTTTTTAAGAAGAAGAGAAAGTATTATGAAGTTTGTATAT
>JBHLLT010000016.1:0-67764 GCA_048938855.1 Promethearchaeota archaeon | reverse complement strand
ATAAATGGGAAGGATTAATACTTACTCAATTAAAAGAGTTTTTAAGAAGAAGAGAAAGTATTATGAAGTTTGTATATCTAATTGGATTAGTAGGATTTTTAGGAGTTATTTTTTCAAATCTCGGTTTTAATGCCTCATTTATTCAATCAATTATAGTAGCTATGATAATTATTATTAGTGGGATTTTATATGGCTTCCTTTTTGGCAGTTATATATTTGTTGGGACCAAAGATTTAATCTGGGTATATAAAAGAAGTCCTCGGAATGTTACAGCCTTAGTTTATTCATATCTCTTAACTACATTAATCTTTAATATATTAATGGCACTAGGGCTTACTATTTTCTTTACATTTATTCTGAATTTTGATCTTTTCACAATCTTATTTTTCTTTTGTTTCTATCTAATTAATAATGAAGTGGTGATTGCTCAGGCAGTGGGTATCCAATGTCTAAGTCCCGCGTTTGAGGAAAAGGGTAGCACAATGACTTCAAATAATCTATTCTTAATGGTACTTCAGATAGTACCATTCCAATTTGTACTAATGATAATAATTATTGCTTTTCCTATACCTTCCTCCCCAATTTTAGCAAAATTTCACTTTCTTATGCCTATTTTATTAATTTCATTAGTCAGTGCGGTTCCACTTTTATTCTTAGGCATAAGAAAATTAAAAAGAATTGAATGAATGTATTAAAGTAAAATAGGGATTTAGATTAATTAATTCTCAACCGCAGGAATAAGAATTATAAAATTACTACCTTCTTTATAATTGTTTTTAACTCGATCTTCAACCCAAATTATTCCATCAAAATATTCTATAATTTTTTTTGCTAAGGATAATCCTAATCCTAGACCTGTAATTTGCTTATCCATGTTTTCTGTCCTTTGGAAAATTATTTTTTTGCGATCTTCTTCAACACCTATTCCATTGTCAATAACTTGAATCATCACATATGATTTACTATTTTGTATTTCATCTGAAATTTTGATTCTAATCTCAATTTCAGGACGATCATTAAAAACGACAGCATTAATTAATAAATTATAAAATACATCTAAAAGAAATTCATTTGCATTAACTATAAATTCTTTTTCTTCCGCTTCAATCTGTATTTTAATATCTTTATTGGAATATGTATCAAGTAAAAACTTTTTTGCAATAGTAAGGACCTCCCTGACTTTAATATTATAACATTCTTTAGTTTCTGTATCGATCTGAGAGAAAGTATTTATATTTTTAGTTAATCTAACTCCTCTCTTGATTTCATTATAGATTATCTTCATTATTTCCCGTATAGCATCTGTATTTTGAGATTTTAGATAAAGATTAATTAATTCTGTTCCTGATTGAATTCCTTGAAGAATATTATTCATATCATGAGAAAATAAGTCCCTTAAGAAGTTTGCCTTATTATAAGCATTTTTATAACTTTGTTCTGATCTTTTTAAAGCATTGTCAGCATTGATCCGGTCTGTGATATCCTCGTATGTTCCAAGGAGTCCTATGACATTTCCTTCTGAATCATGTAAAGGAATTCTATTTGTGTCTAACCATGCTTGTTTCCCATCTGCTTGCAATTGGGACTCTATTATGTGATATTCTGGTTCATTAGATTCCATTACGAAGCGATCAATCTCGAAAAAGGAATCTGCTTCTTCCTTTTTCCAAACCAGCTCTTCATCAAGTTTTCCTCTTATTTTTTCAGGAGTACCTACACCAGCAACTCTAGCAAAATTCTTATTACATCCCAAGAATCGAGATTTTGTATCTTTCCAAAAAATAAATTGAGGAATATTATCTAAGACTAATTGAAACATATTTATTGATCTGGCTAATTCGCTCATTATTTTCTTTGTTTCAGTGATATTCTTTATGATCGTTAAGAAATATTCAGGTTTCTGGTCTTCATTTTTAATTAAAATAGATTTTAATTGTCCAAAATAATAACCATCTTCACCTAGAAGAAGTTTTAATTCTAATTCTTTGGGAATATCTAGTGAAGTTTTAAAACTTTTTTTAGCTAAATCTCTATGATCAGGATGAATATATTCAAGAAAATGCTTTCCAATAAATTCTTTTTTCTCATTTGTATTGTACAAGTCTAATACACTTTGAGAAATGTCAATTATTTTCCCTTTTAAATTTGTTAATATTACTAAATCTGGAAAATGTTTCAAAAGGTTTTTTATAATTTCACTCATAATCAAACACAAATTTCATATTTTATTAAAGATAGGCTTTTTTTCGATTAAAATTGTTGACTATTTGTTTTTTGATAATTGATTTTTTAAAATACTGTTTAATTCTTCTTCTGAGAGAGATTCTTCCTTCTCTAAAGTATAGTTCCTATTAAAGAATTTTTTTAATGATTTTGGCATAAACCATGCTAAGGAAAATCCTATTGAAAAAATAATTACTATTGTGGCCATTGCCCCAAACACCATCAGACTAACTGTATTGGTAGGATCACCCCAACTAATTCCGTGAGGTTGAAAAAATTCAGGGATATTATTTAGGCTTAATATAAGTGAAAAAATGAAAATCATCTTATATCGTACTCTTATCCACGGTTGAATATTCTCAGATTTTAATCTTTTATATACTCGATAAGATGAAATCGCTAACCAATTAAACACAAGGAGTGTATATGGGGTATCAAGAGCAACACGAATATAATATAGTTGACTTAAATTCAAAATGAAAAATGGAAATTGAATAATACCTAATATAATAGCACATATTAGTACTAAATTGGCTTTTGATTTTGTGTCTTTATAAAAAGTCAAATTAGTAAAAAGAACTGTTAAGATATAACCAATAAAAACAAAAATTTCAAGAAAAAGAGAACCAAGCTTTAAAATAAAACTTCCAATAAAACCAATTGAAATTGAAAGAAAACCTAAAAAGGACAAAAATAGATTCTTATTCTTATTTTTAATACTTTTAACCAAAAATTTTATTGAAATAAGCAATGTGGTAGTAATAAAAGCTGCAAAGAAAGAAATGAAAACATAGTATAAGATTATAATAGAAATGATTAAACACCTCCAATAGTAATGATTGATTGAATTTTTTTCAGCTCATTTATTAAGATATCAATTATCTTCTTCGAATTTTTAATATCAAGTTTTTCTAATCTAATTTTTAGTGCATTCTCAATAGATTTTTTGAAATCTTCATAATTCAGTTGATTTAATGGCTTAAATGGGCCAATTTCATCTTTTATAGCTAATTTTAACAATCCTCGGACAGCAGGGGGGCTAATATTTATTTTGAGGGATAATTTCTCGCCTAACATATTAATAATTTCCATAGAAATCCTCTCCTCTTAATTCTGATTTGATTTTTTCAAGCAACTCGCTTTCTGATAAGATTTCTTCTTTAATTTTTGTGAAATCTTTATTAAAGTAATTTTTTAATTTCTGTGGCATTAACCATCCAATTAAATTACCAAAACTAAAAGTTATTATAGTAATACCTACAGTGTAAGTAATAATTAGATTTTCATAACCTCCTTCAATTGGAATTACTAAAACTATTACTCCATTTAAAGCAAAACAAAAACTACTTACTAATATTATTAAATATCTTCTTTTAATCCATGGTTCAATCTCAAACTTTTTAATCACCCTGTAGCTTTTTAAAGTAGAATATAAAAACCAAACCATTGTTATTGTGATTTGAGATGAGACGATAAATGCAAAACTATAATAGGGGATTACCAGTGCAGATGAAATTGAAAATGTTAGAGGGATTTTAAATCCAAATTGAAATCGAAAAGCTGAATCAATTATATTTAAAATTATAAATATAAGTAGTAGGAACAGGAATGGACTCTTTAAACCCTTATAAAAAGTTTCTTCAACAAAGATTAATATGAATATCAAAGAACTTTCTGCAACTATTGGGTAGATTAAATTAGGAGAGATAAATTGAGAGAAGAATGTTAATGGATATGCTATGAAAAACATAGCTAATCCAAAGAGATTAAATAATTTTGTTTTTAGCATTCGATAGAAAATAAAAATACCAATTAAAAGCAAAACTAGATAACATAACATTACAAATATAAAAATAATCTCAATAGCCATTACGTAATTAAAATCTTTTAGATGATAACCTTTAAAATAATCAATAGATTAGATATTTAAAAATTTATTTTTAAACAAAAGATATAAAAAGTGTTATTATAAGTATGATCTGACTATTTTATCAAATTCCTTCAATAAAATATCCTCAATTGGTTTAATAGAGCTTTTCTTTAATAACTTAATTGCTTCTTCCTTAGCTCTACCTCTAGTAGATTTTGAACCACTATCCTTCCATGAATCACGAGTCATTCTATCCACTATTGGACTAGGAAAAAATAATTCTTTTCTAAAGTACTTTAATGTTGAGGTATGAGACAATAGTTCTTGTGTATTATCATAATCTTTTAGAATATCTGAAGCAAATGGTGACCCATGATCTTCAATCCCCTGAATTAATCTTTTAACCATCCCAATGATTTCATTATCAATAATTATCTTTTCAATACTTTGAGTTGATTCAAAATCAAGCATTCCAGGACCTGAAATCATGTTAATTCCTGCTAAACCTGCTAATAAAGCACCCATACCTGCTTCAAAACCAGCTTGATTATCAGGAATCTTAGCATCACTAAGGGACATATATGCATGTGTTGGCAAATTCAAGAATTTGCCTATTTCAACATCTCCTAAGTTTATCATCATCGTTTCTATAGCACCCATTGGGGTTGTTCCATGTTTCATATCAAAAACAGCAGGAGAACCTCCCCATACTAATGGTGCTCCGTTATTAGTGAGTTGAGCAATTACTACTCCAGCAAGACATTCTGCACAATGTTGAGTAATGGACCCAATTAAAGTAATCGGAGCATTTGCTCCTGCTAATGGCATTGAAACAAATTCTGATGGAATCATACTTTTTGCTGCATCTATTAATGATTGAGTTGTAAGATCTGACCATTTGAGAGGTGGACTAGGACATGCATCAAAAATAGCGAGTGGTTTTTTCGCCAAATCATCTTCTGATAATCTACATGCTAATAGGATTTCGCGCATTATTGAGAAACTTTCTTTACGGAATGTTCCAGTTACGACAGGTTTATAACAATTAGATAGCGCTAAATATAATCTATGCCAATCTTGAGCGTCTTTTGGTACATCTTTATAAATTAAAGCTGTACTTTGAGCATCAATAAATTCCAATTGTTCAACAATTTTAGAGAATCTTATGAAATCTTTTGACAGTCCTTCCCTTATATCTCCTGTTTCCTCATCAAGTATAAAAATTGCTGCTGATCCTGGATCGTAGTTAATGTTATCCCCCTTCAATGCGCTATGCTTATTTCCTTCTCGATCATAAAGAGTAATTTCACTCGGTACAGTACTCAAAGATTTATTTATCAAATCTGGTGGGATATAATAGCGCAAACCTTCGTGATTAATGCCATGCTTATTAAACATCTCGATTGCTTCATGATTTTCTATAAAAACTCCTTGAGTTTCGAGAATCATCTTAGCTTCTTCTAAAATCTTTTGCTTATGGTTATCATCTAATATTTTTATCTTTGGTCTAATTATTGACATAATTACATTCTCTTTCATTTTTTATTTTTAAATTGAATCTATAATATTTCTAATTGACATTATTGTTTTTGGTGAAGTACCACAACATCCTCCTACTATTTTCGCTCCAAGTTTAATCATTTCATGTATGTCACTGGCGAATTCTTCTACAGGTTGATAATAATAAGTCTTACCGTTTTCAACAATGGGTTGACCAGCATTAGGTTTAACAGAAAAAGGTTTACTAGTATAGTTTTTAGCTAGTTTTAGTAATTCAAGCATATCATTGGATCCTATTGTGCAATTTGCTCCAATAACATCTACTTCTTCATGATTCAAGGTTTCTATACATTTTTCTAATGAATCCCCCATAATTGTAAAGAATCCTCTTTTTGTCTTTTTATACGTGATTGAAGCAATCAAGGCTTTTTTAGAAACTTCTCGTACGGCTTTTATTGCAGCTAACATTTCTTCAAGATCTGAAATTGTCTCAATATGCCAAAGATCCACTCCTTTTTCTAGTAATTTAACTTGAGTTGAATAACTTGAATACCATTGATCAATTGAAGCATTCCCTACTGGTGGCCTAAATTCGCCTGTTGGACCAATATCTCCAACAATCAAACATCCTGATGGGCAAACTTTTTGTATATTTTTTATTGCATTCTCAATAATATCTTCTATTCGATTTTCAAGATTATGACGAGATAAATTTAAGGGAGTTGAACCAAAAGTATTGGTTTGACACATATCCGAACCAACATCATAATAAGATTGATGGATTTCAGATATTATATTTGGTTGTTCAATATTTAAAATATCAGGGATTTTTCCTGATTCTAAACCCCTTTTGATTAATTCACTCCCAAATCCTCCATCAAAAAGTATAATTTTTGAATCATCTTTTAACCAATCATGAAATAACATAAGAACTACCTCTGAAAAAAAGTTTTACTAACTTAAAAGAGATTTTACCAATTTAACCGCTTCTATTGCATTTTCTGCAAAACCATCAGCGTTACACTCTTCTACCCATGAATTTGTTACAGGAGCACCACCAAGAATAACTTTGAATTTATTAGCTACATTTTTCTCTTTTAAAAGCTCAATAACTTTCTTCTGACTCGTCATGGTGGTTGTTAATAAGGCTGAAACCCCAATGATATCTGCTTCTTTCTCAATAGCTTCTTCTACAATTTTCTCGACGGGAACATCCGCTCCTAAATCATAAACTTCATACCCATAAGCTCTTAACATTGTAGCTACAATTGTTTTTCCAATTGAGTGAATATCCCCCTCAATGGTTGCTATAACTACTTTACCCCTTGAAATTTGTGCTGAGGAGTTTTGAAGATGAGGTATGAGAAGATCTAAACAATTTTGCATTATTTGTGCACCTCGCATTAGTTCTGGTAAGAAATATTCACCGTCTTCCCATAATTCTCCAATAGTTCGAATTCCTTCAGCAAAACCTTTTTCGATAACCTCAATTAAATTCATATTTTCAATTATGGCCTTATTTGCATATTCAATGGCTTTTTCTTCATCAAGGTTTACAATAGCATCTGAAATTTCGTTATAAAAGGTATCATCTGACATTCAAATCTCTCCAATTAATTAATCAAATCATAATTAAAATTCAATTAAAATATTATTTATTTACATATAGTAAATTAGAAAAAGCTTATTGTTAGATCGTAAAAAATATTTGCGAACTTTCTTTTTAAGATTTAATTTAAAATAAAAAAATATCTGTGAGTGCATGTCAAAGAAGTTTTCAAAGGAGCCCCTAAGAGGTATGGATGATTATTATCCTCCAGAATTACGCGAAGTAAATTGGATAATTGAAACTATAAGAGATGTGGTAGAGAGATATTCATATGAAGAATATGAAACTCCACAATTAGAACCAATCGAAATTTTTGCTGCAAAATCTTCTGATGAATTAGTTAATGAACAATCTTTTATTATTGAAAAGAAAAAAGGAGAACGACTTATTTTAATTCCTGAACTTACACCTTCTTTGGCTCGTATGGTTGCTGCAAGGAATCAAGAATTAAAAAAGCCTATTAGATGGTTTTCAGTTCCAACATGTTTTAGATATGAGAGGCCACAAAGGGGGCGACGAAGGGCATTCAAACAACCTAATGTTGATATTCTAGGTGAAGAGAGCCTTTATGCAGATCTTGAAATATTCAATATAATTGTAGATATTTTTACTGAATTTGGTGCCAATTCTCGCCAATTTCAAATCTATTATAACAGTCGAAGATTTATGGATTCAGTGTGTAAGGTTATCCTTAAAATTAATGAAGAAAAATTACCTATTGTGTATAAAGTTTTAGATAAATCAGGTAAAATGGAAGAAACGGAGTTTGAAAAATACATAGTTGATATATTTCAAGATGAATTTACTATTCAAGGAATATATAAATTGAGGGATGCTAAAAACGTTAAGGAATTATTAAATAAATTTGATTCTATTCCAGAAGAATTTTATAAATCTGAGGGTTATATCGAAATAACTACTTTTGAAAAACTCATTAATGAAGTGAATATATCTAATTATTGTACCTTTTCTTCTGGCACAGTAAGAGGGCTTGATTACTACACAGGTATTATTTATGAAGTATTTGATACTGGAAAAGAAAATATTAGGAGTATATTTGGTGGGGGGCGATATGATGATTTATTATCAATATTCTCAGATGAAAAAATAACTGGTACAGGATTTGGAATGGGAGTTTATACCATTTCATTATTTTTAAAGACATATAATCTAATTCCAGAAGAAATTAAAGAGAAAGATTATAGTGATACAATATACATAGCATCAATAAGTGAAGATCTCTCCACTTATGCTTTTGAAATAGCTAGGATTATTCGAGATGAAGACTTTCCATGTATTATTGATTATAGATTTAAGAATCTAAAGAATCAGATAAAAAGAGCAAGTGAATTAGGAATTACCATCGTATTAATTTTAGGACCTGAAGAACTCTCAGAAAAAAAAGTTACAATTAAGAATATGTTCTCGCAAGAACAAAAAACTATAGCTTTAGATGACTTAATAGATGAAATCTATAAGATTATGGATGAGTTAAGTGAAAATGATTTTGAAGAAAAATAAACAATATAAAAGAAGAGACTGACCTTATAATTTAGATTTTTTACGTATTTTAGTCATATTTTTTTTCATTCTTATTGAAGTTAACACAATAATAAACAATCCGCAAAATATTACATATACCATTCCAATAATTGCATATAATAGTACTGAACCTTGAAATATATTGGATACATCACAAATATATAAGAAAAGCATTACAAAAATAAACATAAAGTTTACACCAATATAACCTAGAAGTAAATTTTTTTCTATTTTAATTAATTTAGTGGATTTGTTTAGAATAATGTAAATTAAAATTATCAATATAAACACTACAATAGAGAACATTATGACTAAATTAAAAATTTGTAAGAGAGATAATATTTGAACATTATCAGAAAATATTATTGCTAGTGGAATACTGATTGAATACATTACTATTAAAACAATTAGAATAGAAAGAAATGAATTTTTTATTATTTTTTCCATAAAATCTCCTTATTAAGTAAGTTTGTTTTTCGCAAAAATTATGTACATATGATAATAATTAATTAATTAGGTTTTTTTTTTTGGTTTAATTATCAAACGATATTATAATTAATTTCTAATTAAGAATAAATATTTACAGCCTTTTCAATACAGAACGACAATTTTTAACAATAATTAATTTTAACTAATAAAGATTTTATTTTATGAAATCTGATTTTGTATTAAATATTAAATCTTACTTACTATGAATTTTATTGAGGACTTAATTCAAATTATTAAAGAGAAAAAATCAGTAATCTCTATGGGGCTTGATCCTAGAATGGATAAAGAAGGAGAAATTCCTCATTATCTGATCAAAGAATTTGATCATCCAAACAAAATTATTCTTGAATTTAACAAAATATTAATTGAAAATTCATATGATCTAATACCAGTTGTTAAACCTCAGATTGCTTTTTATGAAAAATATGAAGCTATAGACGCTTTAAAGGAAACTATAAAATTTGCTCATAAAAAAGATTTATTAGTAATATTAGATGCCAAACGTAATGATATTGGAAGCACTTCGGAAGCTTATGCTTATAATTTATTTAAAAATCTTAATGCCGATGCATGTACGGTAAATGGGTATTTGGGTTTTGATGGTGTTAAACCCTTTTTTGATTTCAAAGAAAAAGGGATATTTGTACTTGCAAAGACTTCAAATCCAAGTAGTAAAGACTTTCAAGATCTGTTTAGCATAAGTATAGATGTTTCACATGAAATTACTGAAATGGAAGTCAAATCTCAAGTATTAAAAAGAAATTATCTCCAAATGGCAGAATTGATTTATAAATGGAGTCAAAAATTACCTAAATTTTCTGATTTTACAAGTATCGGGGCAGTTGTTGGAGCAACCTACCCTCATGAATTAAGAAAAATTCGTGAAGTAGTAAAGAATTCATTTATTTTAATTCCTGGTTATAGTGCTCAAGGTGCTCAAGCGAAGGATATAAAAGACGGATTTTATCAGAATGGCTTAGGAGGTCTTGTAAATTCATCAAGAGGGATTATTTTTGCTTATAGTAAGAAGAAAGACATACCTCCTGAAAATTTTGGGAATGCAGCTAGAGAGGAAATTATCGATATGAATACAAAAATCAATAAAGAGATTGGTTTTTAATTTTTTTTGATTTATCCAACCAGAGATCCTAGATTCGAACCTAAAAGATACATAGCATAAGTAACAGGACCTAAGATCAATATCGCAATTATCAATGCTTTCCCCATTCCAATTTTATGAATGATATTTATAACGTGTAAATCAATAAATGTACAAAAGACAACTGTAAGACTTATCAATGGAATGAATGTCAATGGATCTCCAGTAGAAAATTGACCTGTCCAACCACCTAATATCATGGGTGTACTAATAAAGAATATTAAAGCAAATTGTATGCCAAAACTACCTGCAACCCATTTAAAATTAGTTTTTTCTTGAGCTTTGGTTATAGCTAAACCTATCTTTAAAATAAATATATCAACGACAAGTAAACAAGCGGCGATAATAATCTCAATCATCCCTTGACTTAGAGGAAATTGAAAAAGCATAAGTATTACCTTAATTTTGAAGTTTCTTTTAATTTTTTAAAAATTGTCTTATCATAAATATGGTTTTTAACTGATAATATTATAAAAGATATAAGAAACATTTTTGATTTAAATTTATTTAATTAGATTAAATCATTTGTATTTTCATCATTATTAAAATAAACAATTTGGAGGAAAATACCAAGAATAAATCAAAAGGTAATAAGCAATGGTAGAAACTAAAGACGAAACAGTACAATATGACGAAGAATTAACACCTAGGATTGCCGTATTCATTTGCCAATGAGGTATCAACATCGCAGGGGTCATCGACACTAAAAATTTAGCGGAATATTCAAAAACCCTTCCTAATGTTGTTGAATCATTGGATTACATTAGTCTTTGTACAGAACCCGGGGCAGAGTATATCAAAGAAAAAATGATTGAAAGCAAAGCAAATAGATTAGTTGTGGTATCCTGCACTCCAAAAACTCATGAACCCGTTTTCAAAAGTGTACTAGAATCAATGGGATTAGACCAATCATATCTCGAATTTGCTAATATTCGCGAACATTCTAGTTTTGTCCATAAACAAGATGAGGTTGGTGCTCAAAAGGTTGCGGAAGATATAATTCGATCTGCTGTCGCTAGAGCTGCTGTTTTAGAAAAGATTCTAGTCAAAGAAGTCGATATTACAAAAAAAGCATTAATTATTGGTGGTGGTGTTGCTGGTCTATCAGCAGGGATTGATCTTGCTGAGGAAGGATTTGAAGTGCATCTCGTAGAAAAAAGTCCTACGATAGGAGGTAAAATGGCTAAATTAGATCGAACATTTCCCACTGATGATTGTAGTATATGAATATTAGGTCCTGTGATGCTACAAGCATCAAGAACTCCAGATCTAAATTTATACACATATAGTGAAGTTGATGAGGTTTCTGGATTTGTCGGTAATTTCAAAGTAAAGATAAGAAAAAGAGCTCGTTATGTAACAAATGATTGCAACGGATGTGGTGCCTGTTTTGAAGTGTGTCCTGCATATGGATATAATGAATTCAACGAAGGGATGGATCCGAGGAAAGCTATTTATATAGCGTTTGCACAAGCAGTTCCTTCATTAGCTCAAATTGATATGGATCGATGTATAAAATGCGAATTATGTAAAGTTGCTTGTGAGGTAAATGCGATTGATTTTGATCAACAAGATGAAATCGTTGAAGTAGAAGTGGGATCGATTATTGTTGCAACTGGTTGGGATGAATTTGAACCACCAACAGGTTATTTAGGATATAATAAATATCCTAATGTAATAACTCAATTAAAGCTTGAAAGAATGTTAGCCCCAAACGGCCCTACGATAGGACATTTAAAAAGACCTTCGGATGGAAAAGAACCGAAGAGAATATTATTTATTCAATGCGTTGGCTCAAGAGATCTTAATATGAATACTTATTGTAGTGCAGGAGTATGTTGTATGATTTCTATTAAAAATAGTAAATTAATTAAACAACATTACCCCGAGGCGGATATCTCAGTTGCGTATATGGATATGCGAGCTGCTGGTAAAGATTATGAAGAATACTTTACACTTTCAAGACAGGAAGGAATAAAATATATAAGGACGAATATTAGTAGGATTAAAGAAGACCCAGAGACACACAATTTAAAAATAATCATGCAGAACACATTAGGTTCAAGTGGACTAAAAGAACTAGAATTTGATTTGGTTATACTTTCAGCTTCAATGGTACCAGCTATCGGAGTTAAAAAAATAGAAAAGATACTTAAATTAGAAACAAGCCAAGATGGCTTCTTTAAAGAATTTCATGCAAGACTAAATCCCATTGATACAAAAATTCCGGGAATCGTTCTTGCAGGAGTTAGTCAAGGTCCAAAATCTATAGTTGAGTCTATAGCTCAAGGTAGAGCTGCAGCATCTTCACTCGCAAGACTTATGGGCAAAGATAAATATCGAATTTTACTGATCAGGGCTGCTGTTAATAAAGAACGATGTGCTAAATGTGGTTTATGTGAATTGAATTGCCCCTATAATGCTATAACCCTAGGAGATGATGGAGCAGAAGTAAATGAAATCTTATGTAGGGGTTGTGGAACATGTTTAGCGAATTGTCCTTCAGAGGCTATAACGCTTAGATATTACAGAGAACCTCAATATGAAAAACAAATAGACGCAATTTTGGAGGAAATTTAAAGAGGTGAAAAATATGACCGTAAGTTCTAATGGAGATATTAAAATTTTAGCGTTCTTATGTTGGAAATGAGGATATGGAGCAGGAGATATGGCTGGAACAATTCGAGCGCAATATCCTGCTACACTGAGACCCGTAAGGATTAATTGTTCTGGACGAGTTACTCCCTCATTGATGATGCGTGCTATAGGTAAAGGTGCAGACGGTGTTGTTATTGGAGCTTGATACAAAGGTGAATGTGATTATGAAACGGGTAATTTGGTAGCTGAAAGAAATGTGACTTATGCAAAAGAAATTTTAAAAACTATAGGAATTTCACCTGAAAGAATTCAAATGTTTCACTGTAGTGCGGCTGAAGGTCAACGTTTTCAAACTGAAGCAACTCGCATTTCAGAAACAATCAAAAATTTAGGTAGCAATCCTTTAAAAGATTCTAATTCTTCTAAAAAACAGGAGAAAGAATCTAAAAATAATAAAACCGAATAGAATGATCTTTTCAAACAAATTATAGTTGAATGGAGACTAACCTTGTGAAGGTTTTCGGAATTTAATATTTTTAATTTTTTAGAAATATTATTTATCTTTCTTTTAACTTTTTATTTTAAAAATTATTTTCATATTTATTAATAACTTTATTTTATGTGAATTTTAGATGGGAAAAGATCCTCAAAAACAATTAGCTAAAGCAGAGCAATTATATCAAGCAATGCAATATAAACGAGCAGCAAAACTATACAATAACGCTGGTATTAATTTCTTAGAACTAGGAAATTATGAAATTGCAACAGACTGCTTTTTTAACGCTGCTAAAAGTGCTTTTAATGAAGATAAATATCTAAACGGCTTAGAATTTTTAAGGAATGCTGGAAATTCTTCTCTTCTGATTAATAACTTTTCTGAGGCTTATCAATACTATAAAGAATCACTTAATTACATTCCTAGCCTTAGTAATATTTCAGACCAAAATCATTTTTTCGTGATTTTTTCATCTTTATCCTACTTATGTTTGTTTATAGAAGGAAAGCAAGAAGAAGGATTAAATGTTGTAAAAAAAATAAAGAGTTCTGTAGAGGATAATTACTTTAAAGAGAGTCCTTTAATTAAGTTAATTAAAGATCTAACAGTTGCCACAAAAGATAAAAAGCAAAATTATGTTAAAAAAATTGAATCAAATTTTGGTAATTTAAATTTATATGAGGGTGAGACGAATTTAGTAAAATCAGCAGTAGTAATCGCTAAAACTATTGTTTCATTAATCACGAAAATGACTTTAGATAAAGATCTATACACAACCAATGATGTTATAACTGTAACAATGGATATCGATACAAACCCTCTCTTAGATATTACGCAACAATCTTTTTACAATTATACCATAAATGAATTAAAAATTACTAAAATTGGGCTTCAACTAACTGACAATTTTACACTTCATAAAAAACCAGATTTACCAATTATTTTAAAACCAGGTCAGACTTATCAATTACCTCTATTAATCAAGCCACATTTTCAAATGGAAAATCCAACAATTGGACCAACTGTTTTAACTTCAGAAATCAATGGAAAATTGAATTTTTCCTATGAACACACCGAAATACTCTACCCAACTTTAATATCGCCTCCTCCAACGTTGGAAATTTCCATGAAAAAACTAAGACCTCCTTTAATTGGCCAATCTTTTCCTCTAGAGATT
Organism: Promethearchaeota archaeon; assembly: GCA_048938855.1. Taxonomy (GTDB): domain Archaea; phylum Asgardarchaeota; class Lokiarchaeia; order Sigyniarchaeales; family SOKP01; genus Loki-b32. Next base: position 53,101 of record JBHLLT010000016.1, on the reverse strand, counting down.
CTTATTGAAAATAAAAGTGAAGGTGAAGCTTTGGATCTTAACATTGAAATTAATTTTCCTGAAAATCTTAAAGTTATGAGAGGTACTTTAAAAAAACAAATTTATTCACTTAGATCAAATGAAAATATGAAATGGGAGATTAACCTTAAGCCTATAGAAGCAGGAGATTATGTAATAAAAATAAAAATTACCTTTAAAGATCCAGATCAAAACCAAATTGGAGAAATTAAAGAGTTCCCGCTTTCCATAAAATTATAAATTTCATATGTAATTTATATCTCTTTTTAAAAAAAATTTTTAAATTTATGATTAATTTTTTCTGTACTCCTTTTTTAATTAATACTATACACAAACAATTGTTTATTAAAAATGAAATTAAAAGTTAAACAAATTAATTTTGAAACCGGTAATGCTAAGGATGTTGTTTTAAATATTAATGATGCCGCAGAATTAGGACAGAAAGCAGGAGAACGCGTCTATGTAAAAAATATAAAGTCAAAATCTATTCAAGAGAAATTTTGGGTCGCAATTATCCAAATTGACTATTTAGGTACTATTGTTGAACCAGGAGAAATTGGAGTATTTAAAAATCTCTTAAGGGAAAAAAAAGAATTAACAAATGGAGCTGCAGTTTCTATAAAACCTGCTGATCCACCTGATTCATTTAAATTCATTCAGAAGAAAATAAAAGGATTAAAGTTAACAAGTGAAGAAATAAACGGAATCATCACAGATGCAGTTTCTGGTTCTTTATCTCGAATCGATCTAGCAGCATTCATTACTGGAGTTTCGATAAATGGGATGGATAATGAGGAAATGACAGCTTTAACATTAGCAGAAACACGTAGTGGAGAGATTTTTTATTTCGGGATGGACGTCTACGATAAACATAGCACTAAGATCTACAGTTCGTAAATCTTGCTAAAAGGTGGCGTTCCCGGGAATAAGGTTTCTTTAATTATCGTACCAATTGTAGCTGCTGCTGGCTTAACAATACCAAAATCTTCAACAAGAGCTATAACTTCACCTTCAGGCACAGCAGATTCTATGGAAGCATTAGCTCCTGTTGCTTTTACACCAGAAGAATTAAATAAAATTGTAGCTGAAGAGAATGCATGCCTAATATGGGGTGGTGCTCTGGAAACAGCCCCAGCAGATAATATATTAATTGAGATTGAACGACCTTTACATATGGACCCAGTTGGTCTTATGATTCCTTCTATCCTAACAAAAAAACTTTCATTAGGAGTAAAAAAGCTAGTACTTGATATACCTGTGGGAGAGGGAACTAAATTTGCGACACCCGATAAAGGAAAACAATTTGCATATATATTTAAAGAAATTGCAGCTAACGTAGGAATTGAGGCTGAATGTGCACTTACACTAGCTAATCAACCTATCGGCCATGCTGTAGGTCCTGCTTTAGAAGCTAAAGAAGCACTTACTCTATTACGTGATTACTCGGCTGGACCCAATTCTTTAATAGAAAAATCTACAGATTTAGCAGGAATAATTTTAGAAATGAGTGGTAAAGCTCAAAAGGGTATGGGGCAGACTATGGCTAAAGAAATACTACGATCCGGGAAAGCTTATGAAAAGATGAAAAAAATTATTAAAGCTCAAGGAGGAAATCCTGAAATAACACCTGAAGATATAAAACTCGGCCCTAATATCAAGGAATTTTTCAGTTCTAAAGAAGGTTATATAGTAGAAGTAAATAACTCAATAATAAATCAAATAGCAAAAACAGCAGGATGTCCTAGTTCCAGAACATCTGGAATTGAAATAATTAAAAAACAAGGAGCAAAAGTAAAAGAAGGAGAATTAGTTTTTAGAATCTATTCTCATAGTGAATCAAAATTAAGGAAAGCAGAAAAGGTATATAATGCAACCGGGGGACCTATTCGATTAGGTGGGATGGTTATAGAAAGAGTTTAAGAATTAAATACATACTAGATACGTTAATTTATGTCCTTAACACCAAAATCAATTTATCAGGATTTAAAGAGAAAAAATTTGGATTATGCGTCAGCTCTTGACTTATTAATTACTTTAATTGAAAATACTGATGATTTTTCAACAAGATTAGAAAGTATTGAGATCTTAGAAAAAATACAGGTTAAAGAGGATAAAATATTTACACTTTTAGAGAATCTACTAATCTCAGATTCAAATGAAACTATAAGAAATAAAGCAGCTTCCCTAATACAGCAACTATTTTTAGAGAAAGCGTTGAAACCAATGAAATGGGCTCTTGAACATGAGAAAGCAATAATCTGTCTTATTACAATTATCTCTACATTATCAAAGATTAATAATAAAAAATCCAAATTAATCATCATTGAAAAATTAAAATATTTCTATCAGCAAGAGAATAAGTATAATTTGGAAATAATTGTCAGAACTGAAGAATTTAAAAATTTAAGTATCCAAGTTCTTGCTGATCTGTTAGTAAACTATTATTTTATTAAATCTCTAAAAAGTAAATTTGGATTTATAAAATATGAATTTAATAAATGGGGTTATATCACAAAATTAGATTTAACAAATGTTGATCCCCAAGGAATTTCTATTTCAAATTTCTTAGATTTTATATATTCTCTGAAGTATTTAGAAGAACTTGATATGAGATTTAACAATCTCTCAGAACTTAAAGAAATTTCAGTTGAATCAGTTTCAATAGTTTCTTTAGATTTAAGTTATAATAAGCTAAGTAATCTTCCAAATTCAATTTTTAAATTAAAATCATTAAAGAGTCTAAATTTAAAGTCTAATAGATTACACAATCTTCCAAACTCTCTAAGTAGGTTAAAATCACTTCAAGTTTTAAATATAAGAAATAATATGATAAATAAAATCCCTAGATCAATAAAACCACTTAAAAATCTTAAGATTTTAAATCTACATGGAAATAAATTAGATTCAATTGGATTTGAACTGAATAATTCGATTATCGAGTTAGAATTAGGTTGGAATAATTTTTTGGAAATCCCAACAAAAGTAAAATCTCTTACTTCATTAGAGAGACTGGGGATTGGTGGAAATAAATTGAAAAAACTTCCTAAATGGATTTCTCTATTTCAATCATTAAAAATATTAGATTTATATGATAATAAAATTGATAAATTACCTAATTCATTAGGCACACTTTCTCGTTTAGAAATGCTTATTTTACGAAATAATCAATTGTCTCAATTACCTGAATCTATGAAAAATCTTAAAAATCTTAGAAACCTTAATTTAAGTTGGAATAACTTTACATTTCTTCCAGAATGGATCTGTGAATTATCTTCATTAGAAGAACTAAATCTCTGGGGAAATCAACTTACTTCTCTCCCTGAATCAATTTGTAATTTATCTAATCTAAAAACCTTAGATCTAAGTTTTAATAGGTTCGAGCACCTACCATCATTTTTGAAAGATTATGAAAGAAATAAAGATTTAAACATAAAAATTTAACACAAATTAATAAGTATTAAGTCTAATATGACGAGAAAGGGCAATATAGAGATTAAGATTAATGAGAAAAAATGTACAGGATGCATAATTTTGAAATAATTTTTGAAATTGTAGAGCATTTTATTGAAGAAATTATACCTCGATAAATTGTAAGGTATACTATAATTATAGCTGGATCAGTTTAAATTTTAATTTAAATTTTTGTATATATCGATTAGATTGTATTAGAATATTTAATTTTCATGAAAATATCTCCCAGCTTAATTTATAAAGAATACCAAAATAGAAATTTGGAAAAGCAATCGGCTGTAAATCAATTATTTGCTTTAATTAATAATTTCGATGATCCAAAATTAAGAATTGAAAGTATTGATTTTTTAGTAAAAATTGGTTCAAAAGATGAAGAAGTTTTCAATTTATTTGAAAATCTTATAATATCTGATTCTCATGAAGAAGTAAGAAATACCGCTATCAAAGCAATCTCACAAAACTTTATACAAAAAGCTTTAAAGCCAATGAAATGGGCTTTCCAACATGAATCTTCTACATCTTGCCTTATTTCTATTGTTTCAACAATAGGTATGATAAATAGTGAAAAAGCTAAAACATTTTTACTGGATAAGATCAATAATTTGGAGCTATATGAGTTTAACGAAAGTCTAAGAGATGTTATTAAATCTAAAAAAATAACTAGTTACACATCAATACAACTTTCAGAAATATTAAGTAATTATATCCTTATAGGATATTATAAAAAGGAATTCAATGATATTAGTTATAAATTGGATGAAGGTCTTGTAACATCATTAGACCTATCCGGAATTAGTACTAATGTTTTTGGATGGAAAATTTTAAAAAAATTACCAGAATTCATTAGTACTCTTAAATATCTAAGATTATTGGATTTAAAAATTAATAGAATAACAAAATTGCCTAAGACAATCGGAAATCTTGAATATCTTACCTATTTAGATCTCAGTAATAATAATCTTAGGAGTTTACCTGAATCTTTCGGCTTTTTAAAATCATTGGAGTACTTAAACTTGAAATACAATAAGATTAATGAAATTCCAATCTCTATTGGGAGATTAAAGAAGTTGAAAACTTTAAATTTAAGACATAATAATATTAAATTTCTTCCACCTGAAATCACTAACCTAAGATCATTAGAAATTTTGGATTTACATGGGAACAAGTTAAATTTTTTACCAGAATCAATGGAAGAATTTAAATCTTTAATTAAATTAGAATTAGGCTTAAATAAGCTTAAATTTCTTCCTGATTCAATTAGTAAACTTCAAAGTTTGGGATCTTTAGGTTTAGGAGGGAATAAACTTTCAATTGATTTTTTTCTATTAAGAAATTTAAATTCTCTAAGAGAATTAAATCTCTACGATTGTAATATAAAAACTCTTCCTGATGAAATAGGTTCAATAGATTCCTTAGAAACTCTAATTTTAAGGAATAACAATCTTTCAATCTTACCAGAACCATTTAAAAATTTAAATTCCCTAAAAAAGTTAGATTTAAGTTGGAATAATCTCACAAGAATACCAGAATGGATAGATTCACTTTCTTCATTAGAAGAGTTAAATTTATGGGGGAATAATTTAAAATTTCTTCCTAAAACTTTAGGCAATCTCTCATCATTAAGAATTCTGTACTTAAATTTTAATAATTATATAAGGAAAATACCAGAATTTCTTAAAAGACTAGAGGATAGAGGATTAAAGGTTTACAAATGAATCATATATTATTGAGTTTCATATAATTCTTTAATTTCTTCTGTGGTGGTTATATCTTTTGGACCTTTTTCTGGACGCAATCTTAAAAAGACAGGAAATCTCATAGAAAATCCAAGTTTAGCAAATTTATCACTAACAGTTATCTCATCTCCAGTAATCTCCATTACTACTTCAGGTTTTAACCATATATCAGGTTTGTCTTCACATATGACATTGGATGGTTTTTTTTGGAAAATATATTTTTGCATATCTTTTGTTAATGTTTCAGATAATTCATCAGTCAATCCTGAAAAGAAACGAGTAAAAGCTATGTAAATATCATTTTCAAGGTCATAAACCGCTCCAATATATGTTCCATAGACACCTGTTCTTCGGCCCTTTCCGTAGAATGCCCCAATAATCACAACATCAATGGTATCTTTTAGTTTTCCTCCTTCTAAGCTTTTTAATTTAAGCCATTTATAACCTCGATTCCCCGCTTGGTAAATTGAATTATTATCTATTGATTTTGCCATTATGCCTTCTGTACCTTCACTTCTAGCTTTATTAAAGAACTCTAACAACTCATCCGTAGAATTAATCAACACTGATTTAACTAATTTTAATTCGTCTCTTTCCTGAATAATCTTTTCAAGAATTTTTCTTCTTTCTGGAAGCGTTTTATCTACATATGAATCATTCCCAATTTTTAAGAGATCAAACACATATAGACAAACTGGGATTTCTTTAGCAATGTTATCGATGTCATACTTCCGTCTCCGCTGACTTAACACTTGAAAGGGAAGCATTTTCTCATAAACTGCATCCATTGCTACAACTTCACCTTCAAATATAACATCATCGGCCCTTATATTTTCTCTAATAACTTGACAAACATCAGGATATTGATCTGATATATCTAATAAGCGTCTTGAAAAGAGAATCACTTTATTTCCCATTTTGTGAATTTGAAGCCTTTCTCCGTCTAATTTATATTCTGCAACAAAAGGGGAACCCAATCTACTCATGAAATCGGTATATACTTCTCGTGAAGCAAGCATACTGAGAATAGGCGTACCATAATTAATATCTATCTTTTTTACTTCTTCTAAATTTTTTTCTGCTAATCTTTTTGCTATCTCACCTAGATCAGGATAGAGTGTATATGCCCTTTCAATAAAATCTTTATTTTCCTTTAAATCAGTAAAGGCAAGCGCCAATCCTTCTATTATAGTAGGCGATTGAACACCTACCCTCAATGTTGATGTAATGATTCGAAGTAAATATTTTGTTTCTAATGGAGAGCACTTTCTCATCAATCCTCTTAATATTCCTAGTTTTGTATCATGAGACCCTGCACCCTCGGATAATGCTATCTTTTTCAATTCAGAATATAGTTCAGAAATTTCTAAAGATGAATCTAAACCTTCATCAAGTTCATGATAATCAAATAATGATTTTTGTTTCTTTTTTTTCGATAATATTAATTCTGCAGCCGCACCTATGTCTCCTTTTTTTACAAGAACTTCCTTAATTCTCATAGCGTCAACTCCAGAGTGTATAGATAAAGCTTCGATTATCATTTTTTCAGCAATTCCCATTTTTGGAAATTGCTTGATATTTGGAGCTAATTGACCTTGTAAAAGATAAATAATTTTATCTAAATCTTCAAAATCTTTACTCTCTTTTATCTTAGTAAAAAATTTTGACAAGATATCGATCATTTCAAGCCTTTTCGTTGTATTTTCCAATTCTGAAAATAAAACTGCTAATTTATTGAATCTCATAATACGCTAAAATAATATTTATGAAATTAAGATAAATGACTCTATTAAAATCTTAATATAATAAAAAAGAATAGAATAAAAATAATATTAGTTTTGAAAATTTGAAAAAAATAATAAATTTAATAAAAATGAATATAATTCGTTATTCTAAGAGTTTACTTAGAGAAATAAATTTTTTCTGAATTGCGGTCTTCACTCCTGGATTTACACCTGAAAAGCTATTTGCCGTAAAATTCAATTTTGAAGCTTTAATTGAAAACTGACATATTGGACCATCCATTTGCTCTACAGCAAAACTTCCATCTGGCTTCTTAGAAATCCATACATCATCATAATGATCTAAAATTGCTGAAAATACAAACGCGATTTTCGCATCAGTTATTAAATCATCTGTTGAAACTTTTATTGCTGCTGCTGGTTTCACATCTGGTTTAATTGCTGGTGCTGGTTTCACATCTGGTTTAATTGAAGGCATTGGCTCAGCCATATCATATTCAGAACCCACTTCCACTTCTTTTACTGGTGTAACAGGTGTAGAAATCGCTGGTGTTGATGCTGCTTTAACAGTTTTTGATACGGAAGGAGTAGGTGCAGGTTTTACTTCTACTTTTGGTTCTACTTTTGGTTCAGATTTCGCTACTACAACAGGTTTAACTACTCCAGCATCAAAAGTAACAATATAATTGTCTAATTCAGTAAATTCTCTACTTAATATATCTTGGAGTTCATCATTAATTTGCGTATCTTCTGGGACTTTTCCAACTTTTCTTGCATCAATTTCTCTAATCCCTTTGATGTCTCTTCCAATTATACTCTTTCCAACTGTGTAACCATGTCCTTTGAGGGATTCTGCCTGTCTAAGAGCTGTTCTCCGAGCAACTAATCCTTGTTTAACACCATGCCATAAATATATATTTTCACTCCCTTCATCTAAAACAATTATCGATGTTTCTGGCATAAAGCTATCTTTGCTCCACCGAATTGGTTCTATGACACCTCCTTCTAAAACGTTGAACATTAGCCCAAACGAAGTCGTTTTAATCACCTATACTATATATTAATTTGTTTTATAATAAAATAGTGTTAATAAATTTAAAAATTGAGTTTTCGAAGTTTTGAATTAAAGTAATTATTTAGATTTTCATATATTTTAAAATATTATTTATAAAAAAATTTGAGATTTGAATAGCCTAAATTTGTCTAATAAAAAAATCTCAATTAAAGAAACTAAATAAAAAATAATAAATCTTATTATGCAATTATTAAAAATATTATATTCATGAGAACTTCATGCAATAATCACTTTCTATAAACTTACATCGGGGTACAAAAATGGATTTAAATAAATTGATTAGAGAAAATTTAAGGAAATTTTCTGCTTATGAACCGGTTGAACAACCAATAGAAGATGGTTGGGTTAAATTAAATACAAATGAAAATCCTTTCCCTCCTATCCCTGAAGTTATTAATGATCTAAAGGAGGCAATAAACGAGAAATTACGACTTTATCCTGATCCAACTTCTTTTGAATTAAGGAAGGAGATTTTAAATGTTTTATTACGAGATAAAGATACACTTACTAATCGTAATTCAATATTTATTGGAAATGGTTCAGATGAGGTATTAGATGTCATTTTTAAGGTATTCATTGATCCGGGAGATGAAATTGTAATATTTTATCCAACATATGGGCTATATAAAGTTCTTGGAACACTTTATAACGCTAAAATTACTGAAATTCAGCTAAATGAAGATTTTACAATTCCTGATAATGCTTTTTCTGCTAAAGGGAAAATAATGCTTATAAACTCTCCAAATGATCCAAATGGAAAATCCTATGGTAATGCATCAATTTTAAAGTTATGCGGAAATTTTCCCGGTATAGTTATTGTTGATGAATCTTATGCCGATTTCTCCACTCAAACGTGTTTATCATTATTAAAAAAAGCAAAAAATTTAATAGTTTACCGTTCTTTTTCAACGGGCTTTTCTCTTGCTTCTTTAAGAATGGGTTATGCTTTAGCAGATGCTGAAATAATAAAGCAAATGAATAGAGTAAAGTTACCTTATAATACAAACTATCTTGGACAAGTAGCTGCTTTGTCTAGCATTAGATATAATAATAAAATAATTGAGCAAAACAAAAAAATCATAGAAGAACGAAAAAGAGTGACAGAAGAGTTAAATAAGTACAAGGGAATTAATGTATTACCTTCAGATGCAAATTTTATATTTATAAAATTCGAAGATAAATCTAAAACATTGAAGTTTGTTTGGGATTTAAAAGAATTAAAAGTTCTTGTTAAACATTTTAGTAAACCAAGACTTTATAATTACATAAGAGCAACTATTAGTACTAAAGAAGAAAATGATATATTTTTGAATAAATTCAAAATCATTGCAAATAAATACTTGTAACTTCATTAATTTAATAGCAATTGGTTTATTAGGCGAGTTGATAAAAATTTCTAAAAAAAAAAAAAAAAAAAAAAAAAATTTCTCCAAATAAAAAGCAAAGTGAGTTTAAATGTCCACATTGTGGATATATAATATCAAAACCTTATCCAAAAAACTCAAGTTGCATAAGATGTAAGAAATTTATACCAGCTCTGTTTGATTTATTAAAAGTAAATGAAAAACTAGAACCAAAAGAATTTGAAACCAAATCTGTTACTTTATCTTCAAAATTAGGTACAAAAGTAAGAGTAAAAGAACAGCCTTTAATGATTAATTTAGAGAGCGAAAAAATCAAATTGAAGAAAGGAGAATATGTTAAATTAATGGGTATTACTACAACTGAACGAACACAGCTCTATTGTAGCAATAACAGACATGATTATTTATTGGAACTAACAAATAATCTTGATTTTATTGCTACGGGTATCTTAGAAGGAGATCTTGATAAAATGCTTCTTATTTCTCAAGAAAAAGAAAAGGAAGAAAAATGTCAATTTTTTGAGAAAAACGATGTGATTTATCTTGTATATGGAAGATTTCCTGATAAAAAAGGCAAATGGGTTCTTGAGCAAATGTCAAATCATTTCTCCGAATTATTAGGCGGGAAAAATCCAGATGAATTAACAAAATTTGAAAAACATCAAATTAAATTAGAATTTAAAAGACGAACTAAATTTATATTACAGCAATATGTAAGATTGCAAGAGATATTTACAGATCAAGAAATTCCATACGTAGAAGATTCAATTAGAATTGACTATTTGGGATTATCATCGATGTCGATTGGAGTAATTTCACTTCTATTTGATGAAGAAAACTTAAAATTTGATACTTTCGGGAACTTCGAAAATCCAGACGAAGAAAAAGAAATGAAAGAGTCAATGCTAACGGCAAGAATAGAAGCTATAGCTGCTAATACCCAAGGAAACACGGGAGCAACACCACGATGGATTGCTGTAAAATTAGGCTTTCAAAAGTATCGATTTTTAACTTTTAAGAAATATCAAAATGATTACTTTCTTTCAATGCTTTCAGAAGGAAATCTGGAAAAAGTTAAACAAGTTGAACAACTTTTAGACCCAATACTTTCAAAAATAACATCCACTGTGTTTTCAGGGAATTTAAAACCATTTAATGAATTAAAAATCGAACTATTAGAACGTTTTAGTAAAAATAGAAAATTTCCTCCATTTGATTTTTAATTAATTTTTCTAATAAAAAATAATGAATTTAACTCCTGATGAAATATATGAAGATCTAAGCAAAAATAAGATCAAAAAAAATACTGCATTTGATTTAATAAGGTCTTTAGTTGAAAACAGTGAGGATGAAAGTATAAGATTAAGTGCTATTGTAAATTTAGAAAAAATTGAGTTAATTAGTGATGAACTCTTTAAATTTTTAGAAAATCTACTTATTTCTGATTCAAATGAAAAAATAAGAAATGCGGCAACCAAAATTTTAAAAGATAGATTCCTTGATAAAGCTATTAATCCCATAAAATGGGCACTTATCCATGAAACAGATTATGAATGCCTGGTTATAATAATCCAATCATTAGAAAGGATAAATAATGATGAATCTAAGCTGATTTTAGTTAAGAAAATCAAAGAGATAATAAAAACGAAATATCTTAATAAAGAAAAAAGGATTGAAAATAAAAAATATAAAAAAGTAATTAAAAAATTCACTAAAACAAAACAGATAGATAAATTTACCCATAGTGAATTAGCAGAAATTTTAATTAATTATTTTACGATTAAAAATCTAATAAGCAAATATTCTAATGTATATTATGAATTAGATCCACAAAAAGGATTAATTATAGAATTAGATTTATCAGATTATTTAGAATATGAAGTCAAAGGCACTCCTTTTGGATGGAAAAACAATATACAATCCCTTTCGGAAATTTTAGGATTAAAATATCTAAAATCTTTAAAAAAAATTGATTTATCGAATAATAATATTGATAACATTAAAGAGTTAATTCAATTAAAAGAATTAACGCATTTAATTTTAACAAATAATAATATCAGTGAAATTAAGAACGTAGATTATATTTTAAGTTTAAAAAAACTTAAATATTTAGATTTGAGAGGTAATCCCCTCGGAGAAGAAATGAATCCAAATTATTTTGATAAGAATATCAAGGTTATTCTAAAAGATTCGTTATTATATTAAATATAAAATAAAAATAAAAATAATTTTTATTCAATAAGCTGAGTTTTCCCAGTACCCCATACACCAAGGGCTATTCCCAATTCCTTTTTTTCTTTTGCAACTTCTTTAACACTTTTACCTTCCATCACAGCATCTATAGCTTGTCTAAATGCTCTTGCGCCTGCTATTGGACCGTCAGGATGGCTATGGATACCACCACCACTTCCAATAAGAATATCCTTCCCAGCCTCTTTAATACATTTTTCTACCATCCCCTGTGTAATTCCACCTGATGGCATAGGTAATGTTGGTTTAATATGACTAAGTGGATATCGAAGAGCTTTAAGAGTTTGCTCATATCTCTCTTCTACAATCTCAGCTTTACCATAAGGTGCTGGAATAACAACTGTATCTGCCCCACAAATTCTCGGTAATTTCCCAAATGTCAACATGCTTGTCATTCCTGTCCATTCACCTCCAAAATATGTACCACCGAAATCCATATGACCTAAAATTGGGACATTTATAGAAGGATCTTCTGCTATCTGCCTTAATGCTTCATAACCAGTCGTTAAATAATTTATCATTAATGCATTAGCTCCTAACTCAATCATCTTATCTGCGTATTCAAACATATCAGGAAATCTTGTGGTGATATTTATAGTGTATAAAGTCTTTTCCCCTTTCTCAGAATCAGCTTTATCTACAGCCTCCATAACCTTTACAATTCTCTCTTCAAGAGTATTAAAGGGGGGATTAGAGATTAACTCATCATCTTTTACTACATCACAACCTCCTACTGCTGCCTGATAAACTAGATCAGCCGCAACTTCAGCTGTATGACCAGTACATGGTTTAACCATATTATTTAAGAGAGGGCGTTCAGGAATTTTCATAAGTTTTCGGATTCCATCAATACCAAATTTTGGTCCTTTAAAATCTTCTAACCATGCTTTAGGAAATGCGAGATCAACTAATTTCAATCCATGAGTTATACTAATATTACCAATAACGGTGCTAAAGAGCATTGGAATTCCCATATTTTTAATATTTTCTATTGGGAATGCGATTTGAGCGAAATATAGTCTATCTTTAATATCTTTAGGTATTACATATTCCCAATGAGGAAGCTCATACACTCCAAGCACTCTTGCTACATGGTATTTTCTTACTTCAGCAGTTTCAGCAGGAACTCTTACCCACGTTCCAGTAGATTGTTCAATTGCGGCAAAGCGAGTTAAATAATTAACATTCATACCTTTTGGTCGCTTAATAATATAACTAGCAATGATATATTTTTCTAAATCCACACCATCTAAACCAATCGCTTCAGGTATATCATAATACTGTTCACAAGACGGAAATTCTCCTTCCATTTTATTCACTTTTTTTTTTAAATTATTGTATATTTATTAAGAAAAACAATCTTTGAGAATACAAAAATATTATGAATATAAAAATGAAGACAAAAAAAATAAAAAAAATCGAATCATACTTTAGCTTTTGCTTCAGCTTTAGCAGCTGCTTTAATTTCTTGATAAGAATTTTCTAAAACAGTTAGATATTCAACTAAAACTTGGTTTGCTTTAGACTTTTGATCATATACATTCTTGATTATGTTTAAGAGATATTTTGGGAATATTAAATTCAGATAGAAATCTGACAGGAGGGCATAGTATTCGTTATTCCTCTCATCTTGGAAAACTTGAATCATTTGAGTGTCCCATAGCACTTTTAATACATCATCAAGATCATCTACCCCTTTTTTTCTTAGTTTTTCAAGATCATTTTTAGTAACTATCGCTGTTCTTAGTAACCTTAAAGTTTCATAAACTTGAGGATTGATAAGAATATCTATGATTCTAAGATTGTCTCCTTCTGTTGGTCGGTAATTTTGAAAGAATTTCTTAACTTCCATGAGGTAATCATTTACAAGTTGTACAGGTAGACCTCGAGTAGCAGGATCCTTTAACATTTTAACCGGAGGTACTCTTAAAGCAATTATATCTTGTATTAAAAATATAAGTTCTGAAGGCATACCTTTAACTGATGTTTCTTTAACGATATCACGTTTAACAAGTTCAATTAACACTCCTTCTAAATCTACAAAACCTTGTTTATATTGGTCTTTCAGCCAGACCATTAATTCCGACTTAGATACCACCCCTTCATCCCTTAAACGGTTTAGAATCATCCTTTTAATTTCATCTTGATATGTAATAGCAAGTCGTTGCTCATTATTTAATGTAGGATAAACGGAAAGCCTTCTAAATAAAGTAGGGATCATTGATGTATAAGCATTATCTTTCATATTTTGGATAATTATGCGTGATATGTCAATCAATCCTCCCTCATAAGAATCAGGATCGTCATCAAGGCTTAGAAGTAAGAGGATATAAAATCCTTTATCAGGTCCTGTATAATATGAGGCAATGTTTAAGGAACCAATCATTAAACTTATCATACCAGATTCTCCACTGTACTCATGAGTACTGTATACTTGCATTAGGGTTTTATCAGTTACATTAATTTCTTCAGGATATTTTGCAAGAATTTCAGTTCCAACTCTTTCATCCCATCTCATTACTACTAATCCTATTGGCATTAATCAACACCTCCTTTAAATTCTTGATTCATTCCGGGTAATTTCTTAGACTTTTTACCTCTGAGACCCATAATTTCATCTAATGATAATCCAATTACTTCCCATTTTTCTCCTAATTTTTTCACAATATATTCATCTTTAGTTGGATATAATAGTGATTCTGAAATATCTTTCTTTCCTTTTATATTTTTCTTCATTTCTCTCACTTTTTTAACGAACTTTGGAATTCTAGCTCTCTGGATGGTACGATAAGCAACTAAACTTCCTACGACGGCTACAACCGCTCCTACTATCATCAAGAAATAGAACATAGGAAATCCAAAGATTTCTTGCATATTAACTACTACTGTAATACTAGTTACCGAAGTGGAGAAATACTGTTTCTCAATAGTGAGAGTAGCTGTAAATGTTTGAGGCATAAAAAAGGCATCAGCAATAACTGTTGGTTGAATAATATAAACACCACTGCCATTATAAGTAAATGGAATATCTCTACCTTGTATAGTTAAATATACATTTGCTCCTCTTATCGGAGCATTTGGAACTGTTTCATTATTTGGATCAGTAAGAGTAATAGCAAAATTTAAAGCTGCTCCTGAAGCGATTGATATTTTGGTACCAACAAATGGAGGTTCAGGTAATGTAACATCCGCTTCTCTTTTCATTATTGTCAATGAAATAATAGCAATTCTGTGATCCCAGTTCATTTTGTCTAAAGTCACAATTACTGAATATTCTCCATCTAGCCTTGTTTCTGTATTAAAGTCCAAAATAAACTCATCTACTCCTGCTACTAGAGAACCTGTTTCGGCAGTACCAGGTATAGGATCACCATTTTCATCAAGCTTTTGTAATAAATAACTCATTTCATCTAAATTTGAAATAGGCGTACCTTTCATCTCATCTAAATAAATAAAAGTAAAGTTCAATTCTTTAAATATGAAGATGTCTTGGGAGATATATAAAATTCCATCTTCACCATTAATGGTCGTCGGTCTTGATAAGATATTGATAAATAATCCATAATTATCAATTTTTGTATAATTCTCTCGTCCTGCTGTGAATTTTATAAGATATTTGCCGACATTAGTAGCTGCTGATGTATCTATCTCAACTGTATAATATCCTGGATTTAAAGGATCAGAATTTACAGTGCCAGAACCATAATCCCAAGTATAAGTAAATGTATCCGCAACTAAAGTTTGATTATTATTTTTATCATAATATTTTACTGTTATATTGATTAATTCATCATAATACTGAGAGACTTCATTTATAGGTAATTCATCGGGCATTGAAGAATAATCATGGAAGCTCATACCAGTAGAAATTGAGTCTATTGATATAACAAATAAGATATCTTCAGGACTATTATAGTATGATTTAACACCTGATAAAGTGACAATATAGGATTTACCATAGTCACCAGCAGAAAAACGACTCGAGTTAATTTCACTAGTAAATGTTCCATTTATAGTATAATCCATATTCTTTGTGTATATAGTAGGGTTTCCAATAGCAGTACTTTTAATTATACAACTTATTGTTGTCCCAACACCATCATCAGCTACCCATGGGCCGGGAAGACCAGTATCAGAAGTTTCTAACGTAATCGAAAATGACATATTTTGACCAAAAACAACACTATAATCAGCAACGAGACTATTATTATAAAATCGAGATAACCTGTTTTGGTAGTTTAAATCTAATTCAAATACTAAGGAAGAACTTGAATTTAAATTGTATTCATAGTAATCTAAAATTGTAGAAGGATTAAAAGCTTGATCTGAAGAATTTACTCTGAATGTACGTTGTTCTGTCACAACCCATAAGGATAAGTTATATATAGTATTTCTTTTATACCAAAAGCCAACATCACTATTAGTTAAACCGTATGCGTTACCATTATCATCTGTTTTAAGATCAATTATATGAACACCTGATGAGCTGTTCTCAACTCTAACTGTAATACCTTCTACAGGTACAGTTTCTGTGTCATCAATAACTCTTATATCTAATTTAGACATACTTGTTCTTACATGTTCAACATAAATTGCTGGCCCAGTATATGTAATGGTACTAGAATTTAAACGAGTTGGATTTCCTAGATAATCTACATTATCATAATATACTGTATAATTATAATTGGGTTGATCAGTCCAGCGAAAGGTTGCAGTTCCCCCAGAGTCTAAAGTTAAAGTTTCTAATATATAATCTGTAGCATTTCCCACTTGTACAAAGCCGTGGTCAAATGGATCTCCATCCCAATCATTTACTTCAAAATCAATTGTCCAAAGATCTGCAGTAACGTTAACATTGACAATTAATCCCTTGAATTCTACTTCACCAGGAGGTTGAACTCTGCTATCATAAACAACTTCTTCATACAAACCGGAATTGAGAGTATAATTCACAGTAATATTGTAAAAACCAAAAGGCACTTTTGTGAAAGACACTGTACCATCTGATGAGGAATATTCAGTATATGGAACACCACGTAATACTAAGATATCAGTAGAGTTTTTCCATAAAGAAACTTCTGCTCCAGGAACTAATCGATTATCAATATCTTTTACTGTGATAGTTACTGCAGCAGCTCGCTCTGTAACAGATAATAAATTTGTATCAATTGAATAATAATTTGCTAGCCATTGAATTTCATCAGGATTAACAGCATAATCAAAATATCTAATTTCATCAATATTTCCATCATAATAAAAATTGTTTCTATTTCCATTTTCTGCTGTAGCTTCAGAACCATCGCCGATAAATCCCCATCTATCAGTACCGGTTCCAAAAGCATTTCCTCCCATAGCATTGGCCCAAATCTCTGGAGCATAATTATCAACATATATGTATTTGTCAACTCCATCATAAACTACACAGGCAAAATGCCACTCACCATCATTCAAACCTGAAACGCTCCCAAAAAAGTCATTTTGACCGCTATAACCTGTAGCTGAACTAGCAAAACCTATTCTTCCATTTCCAGTGATAAAGAAATTGAAATATTCTGATCTATCAAAATCAAAAAACGCCCAGTTATCCCAATTTCCACTACTTGAAAATGATGTTTTAAACCAACAGCTAACAGTTACAGCTGAAATCTCATTTGGATTAGTATAATGTAATGAATCCTCAATATATATAAAATCATGCGAACCATCAAAACTTATTGAATATTCTCCAACAGCACTATCTGAATCATAATCTGGATAATAACTACTACTACTTCCATAAAGATGACCGTCAGCATTATCTAATGAATCATGAACAATAGAATCATACCCTCCAGAACCTTCTTCAAATTGCCACCAAGAGGATCCAGATGGATCATAATTGAGATGTTTACTTCCACGATTATTAATGGACGCATTCCCCCAATACATATAAGTATCATATTCAGATTCTCCTGTTGTAACATTATTTTCGAACCATATAGTTGCGGTATCGAGGTTAGGAAAGTCTTTCTTTACATAATATTTTCTTACCACATTATTCTCTACTATTCTAACGTCGTATAGGTTAGGATCCATATTATAATTATCACGTAAAGTTGCATAATTAAACTGAATACTAATGAAATTATTAGTTAAATTATAATCTCCCGGATTTGTAATATTGATACATTGGCGCCATTGATATGATACATTCCACCAAGGATCTTCACCTATTGGACCATTTAACAATGGGCGGAAATTATTATCTTTTTTATCTTCTTCTGGATTTTGATTGAATTCTGTTGAATTCAAAAAATTTGATGGAAATAATAATAAAACTGAACTCAATGAGAGAATCAATAAAAATGTAAGAGAAATTACCTTCTTTGAATCAATTCTTAGTCCTTTCATGTTTATTTCAATTTATTTTTTAAATTGTGTATAATCCTTTTTTAATAAAAAGAGTTTTTTATCATTTATTATACAAATTTTAGTATTTAACTTTTTATCCAACGATAATACTATAGAATATTATATAATATGTACCAATAAAATGATGGTTTAAACCAATTTGAACATAAATTGAAATGAATTATGTGTTATTTCCAAATATTTCGTTAACACAGAGAAGGTTTTTTTCACATCTGATATTATTATAGTAAATAGAAATAAATTCAAGTCCTTGCCAATAAATATATAATTAATTAAAAGATTTATGTAAACTATATAATACGTTCACTTAATTCTTTTTTTTGAGTCTAAATTTGAATAAATTAATACTACATTATGCCACTCATATTTGTCATTTTCTAAAAATTTAAATATTTTAATTTAGATTGTAGAATCAAAGAAAAATATTACCATTTAATTTATTTTTAAATAAGAAAATAATCGACTTTTTACTCCTACAATTCTATAGAAATTAGACTGGATAATATGTTAAGACAAGTTTATATTTTAAGGGATGAAAAAGTACTTTACAATAAAAATTTCGGTAAAGCAATATCAGAAGAAGATTTTAATAAACTTTACCAAGAAATAATGGAAGTGTCTAAAAAGGGTACTGGTATTGAGCTCAATAGTTATGATTATATTAAATATAAGATAATTTTTGTATTAGAAGAGGATTTTAAATTAATATTTATGTTTATAACCGACATTAATGATGATCTCTCTCGATCTAAAAGTGAATTAGCAAATCTTCGAAAAGAATTTTTAGATACTTTTGGTGATGCTATAGATAACTTAGATTCTTCTCTGATGGAATTACTTGATCCAATAGTAGATTCTATCCATAGAAATCTTAAGACCAAGATTTCATTAGTGGGATTTTCTGGTGTTGGAAAAACAACCACCACAACATTAATTTGCGCAACTGAAATTCCATCTGTCCATATCCCCACTATAACAGGGAAGATCTCAACTGTTAAAATTGGAAAATTATATTTTCATTTATGGGATTTTGCTGGACAAGAACAATTTAGTTATCTCTGGAATGATTTTATTAAAGGAAGTGATGCTGTTCTTATCATTACAGACTCTACATTGGAAAACGTCGAAAAAAGCAAATTTTTTATTGAATTAGTAAAGGAACATGCCCCTTATACCCATACTGCTATTATAGGTAACAAACAAGATTTGGATAATGCTTTAAGTATACAAAACATTGAAGAAATCCTTGGCTTGAAAACATATTCAATGATAGCAATTGATCCAAATAATAGAGAAAAAATGATTCAAATTATTGCAGATATCTTAGAAGTTAGCACTGATGCTTCACCATTATTAAAACCTTTATTCGAAAGAGATCAGTTGATTCACCAAGCGAAAGTTAGTTTAGAAAACGGAGATATTGCCCAGACCGCAGAGTATTTTGATAAAATTTCAGATCTGTGCTTAGAATTAGGCGATGATAATCTTTATAAGGAATTTCATGAAAAAGCAATTAAATTAAAAGGTTATTTAAGCAATCTATAAAATTAAGTTTAAAAGTTTAAAAAAAAAAAAAATAATAATATCTAGTCTTCTTCTTTTACATCCGCTTTCAGTTTGATAGATCGATAATTGTTATCAAGAACATTTAGATACTCGATTAAAACACTACTTGATTTTGATTTTACAGTATATTGTTGAATGATCATATTAAGCATATATTTAGGATATACTAAAGATAAATGAAAATCAGAAATTAAAGCATAATACTCATTCCCCTTGTTATCCTGAAATACTTGTATCAACTGACTTTCCCATAATTTCTTTAAACCACCATCTATATCGTCCACTCCTTTTTTCCGAAGTTTTTCCAATACATTCTTAGTTACTATTGAAATCCTTAGAAGTCTCAATATTTCATAGACCTGTGGGTCTCCAATAACCAGATCAAGGATTTTTAGATTATCTTCTTCTGAAGGTCGGTACTTTTGAAAGAATTTTCTGACAGCAACATTATATTCCTCTACAAATCTCTCCGGAAGTCCTCGTTCTATAGGATTTTTTAGTAATTTTATAGGGGGCCTTCTTATCATTAAAAGATCATTAATAAGAAAAATCAATTCGGAGGGCATTCCTTTTACTGATGTTTCTTTAACGATTTCTTTTTTAATGAGTTCCATTAAAATAGCATCTACATCAAAAAACCCTTCTCGATATCGATCTCTTAACCAGATCTTTAATTCTGACTTAGTAATTACCCCTTCTTCTCTTAATCTCTCTATTATCAAACAATTTACGTTATCTAAATAAGTCAAAGCTAAGCTTTGTTCATCATTTAAATTAGGATAAGTGGATAATCTTTGAAAGAGAAACGGAATCATATCCAAATAAGCTTTATCTTCATAATTCTGAAATATCACTCGTGAGATATCAGATAGACCACCTTCATAAGTATCGGGGTCTTCATCTAAGTTTAGTAATAGTATGATATAGAGCGGTTTTTCTCGTCCTGTATAATAAGATGCAATGTTTAAAGGCCCAACTAATAAACTAATCATACCCGGCTCCCCAGTATATTCATGAGCAGCATAAATTTGCATGAGAGTCTCATCACTAATAATCAGTTCCCTTGGATACTTAGCGAGGATTTCTGTACTCACTTTTATATCCCATCTCATTATTACTAATCCTATTGGCATTAGTCAATCTCACCTCGCTCTAATGATTTATTATCTTTTAATGAAGATTTCTTTTTTATATCAGTAATCCCTAATGCTTCTTCTATTGACAATCCTATTTCTTTCCATTCATCTCCAAATAGTTTTACCATCATTTGTTCTTTAGTTGGCACTGTAAATGATTCTGCTATCATCTTTTTAGATTTTATTAAACCTTTGATTTTTCTAATCTTTTTAACATGTTGTGGTATTCTTGCTCGCGTTATAACTCTATATCCAACTACACTTCCTACAACAGCGGCAATTGCAGATGTTATTAAAATGAAATAGAAAGTTGGCATTCCAGGCCATATTTCTTGCATTTTTACTGTGATTGTGATTGTAAACTCTTGGCTAGTGAAATTAGCTGCTTCAATGTAGATCTTTCCTACAAATGTTTGCGCCGTAAAAAATGTATCTATATTCCTAGTTAGAATTGATGCGTTATATATACCAAATTCAGTCAGAATTTCATTAAAAGTATAATTTATTCCCCTAAAATTTAATTTAATAATAGCATTTTGTAGCTCTATCGATCTAGTATCATCCCATAAATGGATTTCAAAATCAATATCAGATCCTTGAGTTATAATAATTTGATTGTTACTACCTAATTGGGGATCTTGAATAGTTACAGTAAATTCTCTTAATATAATTTCCAAATAAATAAAGGCATTTTTTTGTTTATAATTGTCCTGTTTAAGAGTTACATACAAGAAATAGTATCCTACTGGTTTTAATTCTGTGTTAAAATCTAAAGTATAGCTATGATTTATATTTTGAATTAGGCTTCCTGAGCCAAAGCTACCAGGTACTTTTGTTCCGTTTTCATATAATTCTTCCCAAACAAAATTATGAATAGCCAAATCTCCAATTATATTATTAGTGTTGGCGTCTCGATACATGAAAATGAAATTTCTTTGATCTTGAACATAAACACTTGAGCTAATATAAGATAGGTCATCTAATTTGGAATTTAGAGTTGTTTTTCTTTCGAGAATATTAAGATATACAATGAAATCCGATTGTTTAGTATAATTTTCAAAAGAGGCAGTAATGCTAATTACTTTTAGACCTGTACTCTGCGCATCGCCTGTATTAATTGTAAATGTAAAATATTCGTGGTTTATAGGATCTGAATAGATACTAATTGGATTAAGACCAACCCATTCATAACTTAAAAGAGCGTTAGTTAAAGCCGTTCCAAATTCAGTTTCTGTATATCTAACTGTAATATTAATATACTCATCGAAATATGCTGAATATTCTCTAGAAGGTATTAGATTGAGTGAACTATAGTCATGAGCGCTAATCGTAGTAGGTTTTGCTAATACTTTTACTAAATAAACCAACGGAGTTGGATCATCATAAATTGGATGATATCCATTTATTTCAATATTATAATATTCCCAATCATTCCCAGCTGAAATCAATCCAGAGTTGTAAGTCAATGTATAATTACCATTTCCATTATAATTCATCTCTAGAGTTTTCAAAACTTCATCTGATCCTGCTAATTTTATTGTTAAGATGCAACTACCAGGAGGCTGTGGGACAAAATCTGATGTTTGCCAATCATCATCAGTAGATAATAATTCTGCCCAGAAAACTAGGTTTTCCCCCCATATCACTTCAGTCATTCCAAAAGATGAATTAAACTCTGTATCATATTGCGTAAAATTTGTTTCTACTTCTGGGATTACATTAAAAGTGATTGATGAGTTTTGATAAAGTGTATAGTTAAACCATTTAATTTTCTCACCAGGAGCAGGAATCCATTGGGATGGATTGATATATGTTATATTGAAATCTACATTAGGATTGTGAGCAACATCAATTGAGAAATTATACACCCTGTTAATTAAATACCAAAACGGTGTTTCATAAGAATTTTTTGGAGCATAAGCATATCCATCTCTATCTGAAATTGCTGATAAATTCAATAAATGGAATCCTGTAGCATTATCAATCACTTTAATTGTTCCGCTCAATGGTTTATATTCTTTGTCTACATCACTAAAATATGTCAAACGAATATTTAATCTTGCTAATGGGGTTCTTACTTTAACATTACAAGTTTCAATAAAGTTTACATTAATTAATCCATTAGATTGTGAAGTATTATACCCATTAACTTCAACTAGTAATCCATATATTTTGTAATTATCATTCAATAGATTGATATTATTAATCTCTGCTATATCAAGTTCAATAAAGTCACTTGTAACTTGACCAGAATATTCTTTGTAATAAAGAAGGTTCCCTGTAGTTGAATCATCTTTATCAATGTAATAAACAGAGATATCTGTCATATAATTTTCCATATTGTTCAGAGTAATATTTGCTTTGGTTATCTTTTTATTTCCTAATACAGTTCGCGAACCATCCGTATAGAACTTTTCGCTTACTGAGTAACTCCCTATACTAGATTGATTCACATATATTGTATGATGCCTAAATTTCACGTTGTCTTTTACATAATCACTTCGAGAAATAGAACTCTCATTTAGAATAGTAGGGCTAAAATTGATACCATAATCATCATTATTATAATAAACTCTATAATAGAAATTCGAACTGTTTAGCCATCGGAAGGTTGCTTTTCCTGAAGAGTCTAGTGTCAGTGTATCTAACAAAGCTCCTCCAAGACTTTCATTAATCTCAATATAACCATATTTCAAAGGAATACCATCCCAATCTACAATTTCAAAATCAATTGTCCAGAGATTTAGGTTAATATCAATAGTATAATCTATTCCATTAAAATAATATGGACCGATACGTTTCTCAATGCTATTAAATACTTCAATTGATTGAGATCCCAATGTATAATTAGCAGTAATATTATAATAACCAATAGGTATATTATTGAAAGTAACTCTCCCGTTAATACCTGTTCCGTTCGCAACATAATAATTAGATGATCCTTTTGCATAAGAATTGTCAACAATCATTACATTTGCTGTAGGAACACTCCTTCCATCAATATCTTTTAAAACTACCTCAACTGATGATACTTGAGCTTGGGGTTCTTCAATTTGTGCTGATAATGTGTAATTAAACTTTATATTATCCACTTGAAAGAATCCTGACTTTACTGTTTGAATATCACCATCTTCCGGGCCCCAAGTACCAAATTCTATGAAAATTTCCTTACCCATATAATTAGAAACATCAATTTCTAAAGAACCAGTCAAATCCCCGTCAGAACTTGTACTTGATCTAGTAAATATTTCAGGGTCTAATTGGAAATGTTCCTTTAATTCATCATGATATCTTAATGTTTTTCTATTTGGTGAAATATAAGCGAATCCTCCATATGTTTCTATCCAGCTTTCATAACCACTACCGATATTTTCATGTAAATCAACTTCATTTGTATATTCCGAATCTGAACCATTACAAAGCCTTAAAAAATAGCCATCATTTGAAATTGTAGGAAGAGAAGAATCTGGGTCTTCGAAAAACCAGGTCCGTACATTGCGATAAACATGTAAACCAATTTTTCCTCCTTCTATTATTGGAACTTTAAAAG
Organism: Promethearchaeota archaeon; assembly: GCA_048938855.1. GTDB lineage: Archaea > Asgardarchaeota > Lokiarchaeia > Sigyniarchaeales > SOKP01 > Loki-b32. The sequence goes on along the minus strand of JBHLLT010000016.1, from coordinate 28,782 downwards.
GGTAAGAATAAAATGTTCCTACATAGTCTTTACATGCTGCTTGAGGGAGAAAAGAGCCTTCACCGCCCCACTTATATGCATAATATCCTGAATCTACTCTCTCCGCCATCTCTCTATCATTTATATTGACAAGATTATTTTCGAAGTTATTATAACTATCTAGAGAATAATTTGAAGCTTCTCTTGGGTCACTAATATCTTTGATTTGATCTACTTGATCATGCGAAAAAGTCCAACCATAAGGGTTAATATATTGATCAGTACTATTATCTAATTCGAAGTCTCCATTTTTAATCCAACCAAAACTGTCTGATACAGTTTTAGCTTCAGAATTTACTGCTAAACTATTTCCAAAGTATAAATATGTATCTCTTTCAGTCGTTGATTGCGTTATATTAGTGTCAAACCAAATAGTTGCGAAACCTATATTGGGATAATCTTTAGAAACAGTATATTTTCGTAGTTGATTATTTTCTATGATTCTAATATCATCAAGATTAGATTGAATTGTACTACCCAACTCTGCATAATTAAGAATTAGACTCACGCCAAAGTCTGTAAAATTGATATCATATGGATTTGTAACAGTAATTAATCGACGATAAGCAAAATCAGTATCCCACCAAGTATCATTACCTAAAACACTAGATTTTAGAGACTCGTTGCAAAATTTATCATTTTCTGTGTTTTTAACATTAATAAGATTATCACTATCATAGTTGGAATTAATAAGGTTTACTGAAAATCCGATATAAATGTTAAGAAATAATATTGCTAATAATAGCGATGATCTAATTAATTGACGTCTATTTATTTTTTGTATCTTCATAATTTCAAATCATCAAAATATAATTTTTTGATAAAATTTTAACACTAATATAAAAGAAGTTAAATAAAATATTATGCTATCACATAACTCAAAAAAATTAGAAATGCTAATAAATTAATAAAATAAGAATTATACTTTAAAAATCTTTGAAAAAAAATAAAATAAATGTATTATGTTTTAGATTTTTTGGTACTTTTCATATTAATGTAATTATCTTCTAATATAGTAAGATATTCTATTAAAACTGGTTCTGCTTTTGACTTATTCTCATAATTCATTTTTATAATGTTCATTAGATATTTTGGGAACATCAGATCTATATAAAAATCAGTAAGAAGAGCATAGTACTCATTTTCGTTCTCGTCACGAAAGATTTGTACTATTTGAGATTCCCATAGCATTTTTAAGACATTATCAAGGTCATCTACGCCCTTCTTCTTTAATTTTTCTAGCTCATTTCTTGTAACAATAGCAGTTCTTAATAAACATAAAGTTTCATAAGCTTGTGGATTAGTAAGAACATCTAATACTCTTAAATTATCTGTTTCTGAAGGTCGATAAGCTTGAAAATATTTTTTCACTTCAATTTTATAACCTTCTGCAAGTGTAGAAGGTAAACCCCATTCTAATGGATTTTTTACTAATTTTACTGGAGGAACTCGCATACACACAATATCATTAATTAGAAATAATAATTCTGAAGGTATTCCTTTTACTGATACTTGTTTAATTATATTGCGTTTAATTAATTCTATGATATCCGCATCTATATTAAGAAATCCCTGTTTATACTGATCTTTTAGCCAGATTATAATTTCTGATTTAGATACAGCGCCATCTACTCTTAAACGATCAATGATCATTCTTTTGACTTCATCAAAATAAGTGAATGCAAGTATTTGTTCAGCACTAAGTGTAGGATAGACAGCTAATCTCTGAAAAAGAGAAGGTATCATGTCAAAATACGCATTATTATCTAAATTTTGTAGAATAACTCGAGAAACATCTACTAAACCTTCTTCATAAGAATCTGGATCTTCATCGATGTTTAATAAAAGAATTACATAATGTTCATTTTTAGGGCCAGTGTAATAAGAAGCAATGTTTAACGATCCAATCATTAAACATATCAATCCAGATTCTCCACTGTATTCATGAGTACTATATATTTGCATAAGTGTCCCATCAGTAATTTCTATTTCTTCAGGATACTTCTTCATTATTTCAGTACCTACTCTCTCGTTCCATCTCATAATGATTAATCCGATTGGCATTATTATTCACCTGATTTTAATTCTTTTTTAAATTCTGGTAACCCTTTCTTTTTCTTTCCTTCTTTGCCATAAATATCTTTTAATGATAATCCAAGTTGATCCCATTTATCTCCTAGTTTCTGTATAATGAATTCCTCCTTGGAGGGGTATAATAAAGAATCTGAAATTGTCTTTTTAGATTTAATAAAACTCTTCATCTGTCTTGCTTTCTTTACAAAAGTGGGAATTCTAGCTCTTTGAATCATACGATATGCAGTTAAACTACCTGCTATAGCTACTACAGCTGCTACTATCAGTAAAAAGTAAAACAATGGAAATCCAGGAAAAATTTCTGTCATTCTTACTACAATTGTAATAGTCCTTGGATCTATCTCATAATTATCTAATTCCACTGTAATTTCTCCCATCAATGTTTGAGGTAAAAAGAAAGCATTAATATTGGCAGTAGGAAAGAATAATTCATATGTCCCGGGTGAACCAGAAACTTCGTCAACAGAAATCTCAATTCCATTAAGCCATAGTGTTATATTTGCGCCAGATAATAGTTGGATTCCATAAGTTTCATCAGTAAGAACAATGCTGAAATTAATTGGAGTTCCCTGAACAACACTGATTCTACTTCCAGATAATCCTGTAGCATCTAAATGCATTGTTATTGGCCTCTTGCTTATAGTCAATAAAATAATCGCATTTCTGACCTCATAATTATTTTTTTGCATAGTAACAAATATAGAATATTCTCCAACTTCTCTCGATTCTGTATCGAAATCTAGAATATATAAATTGTTTACTGCAGTACCTAAAAATCCACTTCCTTCGTTTCCAGGACCACTAAGAGGATCTCCATTTTCATCTAACCTATTCCAATAATATCTAATGACATCCAAACTTCCGAGTCTTAGATTTTGTAGCGTGTCTTTATATTCGAATAAAAAGTTAACTTGATCAAAAACAAATATATTTGGTGACATCTGAAATAATGTAGCTGTTCCATTAATAGTGGTGGGTCTAGGCTGGATAGCAACGATAATTGAATCATCGATAGTACTATAATTTGTTAGAGTTGCTTCGATATCAATAATATATTCAGCGCTATTAGGTGATGTTGAAGAATCAAATTCAAAATAATAGTAATCTGCATGTAATGGATCATCAAGAAGTATTCCGGAACCATAATCCCAATTATATGTGATATAAGCTCCATCTAAGGAAACATTAGTATAAAAATTAAAATAATCAACTGTTATATTAACAGATTCTCCAAATATTACCGAAAATTTTTTATCAGTCAATTTTGTTAATGAGTAGTCATAATAAGATATACCAGTTGGTAGTCCTTGGATGAATATAAATTTAACATCTAAGGCAATAAATATGTAACTCTTATAATTTCCTGTAATTCTGAAGTAATAAACAGAATCCCCTCTTAGATTAAAATCTACCGTATTAAATGTATAATTAAAAAAGCCAGTAGAAATTCTCGAAGATAAGATATTTACTTCTTCGCCATAAGGAGTAATTTGTTCTTCATATATTTGAACAGTCAGTTCATTTGGATCCACTAATGTTGGATTTGGTAGAAGAGGATCTTGAGCAGTAAAATTGAAATATATAGAAATATCATCTCCCCAAAAGACATTAGATGTATAACTGATAATATTAATTGTAGAGTTATACAGATCTTTATTTAAGGGAATTTTGATTTCTGAATAGTTCTCATCGATTAAAATAAAGTTATATTCATGTTCCAATGGACCTCCATTTGTGTGAAAATCTCGTTCATTTCCACCGAAATATATATCTACTGTATAGTTTCCCCAAGTTCCATAAGTGTTGCTGAATGAAATAAAAGTTGCTAATCCAGTTATATCAACAGTAACATTAGCGATAATTTGGCTTTCGATGTCATAGTCCGATTCATTATAGAACCTTAGTTTGGCATTTGTAAATGGGAGGTTATCTACAAAATCAGTAACATTAAAAACTATTTTAGTTATCTCAGTTGATATATCAATATTTTTTGTTGCAGGTGCACTGTAAATTTGTAGATTTGAATATCTATAGGTTGATATATCTGGTAGTGAATCATAATCATAGTAGACTTCATAATTATAAGCAGTATTATTAATCCATATAATGGATCCTGTACCAGAATCACTAAGAACTGCTTTTCCGACCGTTTCTGTACCATTTTTAAGTAGAACAAAACCGTATTGAATAGGATCATTGTCTTTATCTTTTATATCAAAATTGAATTTAGATAGGTTAAGATAAGCAGTTATTCGATTATTTAATTGCGTGATTTGATAGTCTTCAAAGTAAAATACAGTAGCTATTTTTGGATTACTAAGACCGTTTTGAGTATAATTAGCTGTAATATTATAGAATGCATCTTTTTCAATATTATCAAAAGTCCACTCTCCATTCTCATCAGTTAAATGATCCTGATTATAGGAGGGGAACAGGTTATTGGTTAAATAAATATGTGCATTATGAACTCGATTACCATCCTCATCTTTACAGATAACCTTCATTGTGTACGCAATTGGTTGGATATCTCCTATTGTCGTTTGAAGTGAATTATTGGGAGTGGTTTGAACTGGTTTATTCCAGATTGAAATATCATCCCAGTATAAATCAAGACTATTCCAACTATCATCATCTGCTATATAAAAAATGTATGTGAATGAGCTGAGAGAAAATTCGGTGCTAGGGATAAATGTATACCAGAAAAAGGTGTTTGCAGTATAATATTGATTTACATATTTATTTCCTCCAGCAGTTCCCCATGATTGAGATCCTCTAATGCGATAGCTATTTCCAGTGGCAGGAATATTAGTAGGGCTATTAGCAAAACCAATCCCTGAAATTTCTCTTTGAATACTTGGATCATCAAATCTCATTTTTGCTGTGACTCTCATATCTGAATTTACGGTCATAGAACCTGTAGCAGACCATTTCCAGCAATTTCCCCAAATATGAAGTGAAGAACTACCTCTTGCAGAAGTTGAATTACTAATTTCCCAGAAAGTTGGTTGAATATCTTGTCCATCAGTTGGTCTTCCAATATCTCCAGATTGATATTCTTCAAAACCTTCATGCCAAAGTCGTATAGTATCGTAATTTGATTCTGGAATACTAAAATCTGTACCATTATTAAAATATATGAAAAAGTCTCGTGTTTGTCCATTTGGAGTTGTACCATTTAATATCCAAATTAAATCTCCTATAGCATTTTCCTGATGGTCATAAGAACTTGAATAAGGATCAAATTGACTCTCAACTTCATAATAATTAGAACTGGAGAGATATTCAATTACTCGGATTGTGGAAGTGTTTAACTCAGGATTTTCTATATCTAAATCTTTAAAGTACTTTGTGAAATTTATGAAAAACTCAACTGGGGCGTCTTGTTGACTCCCTACTGCTTCAATGGACACGGGCACTCTGAAGTTCCAAGAATTGTTCCACCAATCATAAGTTGTTGGTGGTAACCCTAATTGTAGATTATTTAAACCTTCATTTTTATCGGTCACGACAGAATTATCTCTATCTACATATGAACTTGGTAATATACTTATAATTAATGGGATTATCGTAATAAGTAGAATAACACTAAGTCCTTTTATTTGAGTACGTTTAGAAATATTCATTTTAATCATTCTTTAAAAATTTGTGGTCAAATTTTTATAACTTACATATAGAAAAATCCTAATTTAATATTATCCATACAAAATAGCAGAATAGAAATCTATTGAAATAACATTGAAATGGAATATAATTAAATTAAAAGGATACTTTATTAATCCTTTTCTAAAAATAAATAAATTTTTCTTTTTTTTGGACTTTTAGGATTATCTATAATGAACTGACCCGAAAATTTAGTTTCACTTAAGAATATTTTACCAATACTGTCAAGAAATTTTTTACTTTTAGGATAAAACTGGAAAACTGCCCTTTTTTCTGGTTTTAAAATTTGAAAAAAAGATCTTGCTAATTTAATTATCAGATTTTTCATCAAATTATTATCTAGATCTTTATAAATCCATTGTAAAGAAGAAATTGAGATAATTGCATCAAATGTATGGGGTTTAAAAGGAGGGAAACACATATCTGAAACAATGGGATTTAACTCTCTTAGATCATAATAAGTCAAGAATTCTGGTATAATATCTATAGCTACAGTCTTATAACCTATCTCATTTAAATACATTGATGTAAACCCAGGGCCAGTACCAGCGTCCAAAATAAGAGTATCTTCTTCACATAGATTTAAAATTTCCAATGCCCTAATCGTAATCTTTTCTTGTGTTTTCATAATACTTTTTGAAGTAGCATATTGTTCTAAGATTTCTCCTTTAAAATAATCTAGAGGATTAGAATAGATATCTTCTGGTCTCTTTCGTTTTACATCAAAACTATATTTATCGCTCAATTTCTGTTGAGATTGAATATTTTAATTAGCTTATAATCCTAGAAATCTAAGGTTTACTATTAAATCAAAAATTTTATTAAATTTTAAATATTTATAATTTCATTCAGATTCCTATACTTTAATTCATTTGATGTGAAACAATATGTCAGAAAAGGAAGAAAAGCAAATTGTAAGAAAAGCTACTCTAAATCTAAGAAGAAAATATGGAAGAACTAAACAAATAAATATTGTGGAGAGAGATGCTTTTATTCCAAAACCGCTTGAAAAAGAAATAAAGGAATCAATCTTAAAAAAAAAAACAATTTTAGCCACAGATATTGCGCTTAAATACGATATTAGAGTTTCTACAGCAAAATTACTTTTAAAGCAATACGAAGAAGATGGTTTGATTAAATTACTTGATCCTTGTTTAAAATTGAAAATATACGTTCCCTCGAACTAACATCACTTAGAATTAAGTTTGATCATTATTATTAAGCAATCTACTTATTTTTTGATAATTCTATGGATTAAAAAAGAAATAATTTTTTACTTACCACATTTTAAGATTATTAGATTATATTTAATAAGAATGCAGCTGTAGCCTAGATGGTAAGACGCCGGCCTCGAGTATTATTTATTGAGATCAAGAAAGCCGGTGCGCGAAAGCGCTCGGGGGTTCGAATCCCTCCAGCTGCGATTTAACTTACTATTATTGAATTATTTGCAAAATAAGATTCTCCATTTGAGGTTTTGCGGCCTCAATTTTATCTAATATTGAAACAGTTTTCTGTAAATCTTCATCCTCTTCAATAATGAATAATAAATAAAAATCCATCTTCCCAAATTTGAGTACCTCAATTATACCTGAAAATCTCTCTCCACTTTCAAAAACATCAGAAAATTCGAGCAGACGTCTATTTTCTTCGACTATTCGTTTTTGTAGATCCATATATTTTTCATAAATCTTTATTTTCTCTGTTAATTGAAGATGTGGTCTATACCATTCTCCTACAGTCAAACCTCGAGAATCAAATAATGCCATTAAAATAGAATTATAATTAGTACCTATTTCAGCGAATAATTGTGAAACCATTTCAACCTTTTCGAACAACATTGACAATCCACTTGAAAAGGCATCCATGACTGATTTAATATCAAATATCGTTGTTTCAAAGAAAAAAATATCAAAATCATTGGAATATCTTGTTAATGCTTGTTTTAAAGTAAGGATTCTCTTATTAATTTGTACGTCATCCACGAGTTGGGGGTCGAATTTATGAAAAAGAATGCATATTGGAACATAATCTTGTTCTTCCTTCAAAAAAAGTAATACTTCTTCTAAATAATCTATAGATTCGATATATCGATTAAAATCCTGTGCATCTATAACATAAAACATTAAATCTGTTCCGCTTAGATATTTTTCAGGATGCTTTAGGTATTCATCTCGATATTGTTTTTGACCCCCAAAATCCATTCTTGTAAACTCGATACCCAAAAATTTAAAAGTATCACGCGCTATTCTTCTTGTTGGTACTAATCTAGCTATTTCTTCCTCAAAACCAAACCTTCTGGTAATCGCTGTTATGATACTTGTTTTACCGGCATTATCAAGACCTATAACACATATTTTCTTGGTCGTAAAAAATCACCTAATATATATTGAAATGTTTTTATTGATAAATCTTCTAACATATTCAATATTAAAAACAATTAATAAATAATCACTTTTCGTAAAGAAATAAAGATGATTTAATTATTTAAGATTAATGTTTGAAAATCTTAAATTTTCACCCTCCAGCTAAAGCATAGGATAGGTAAAGCTCATCTCCGTCTTTTAGGATGGTTTTATAGTTTTTTAAATATTTAATATTCCTACCATTTAACAAAATAAGGATTTGAGAATTAAACTTGGTCTTATTTTTATCAAAGAGCGCATCATCAAGTTTTTCTCTATATTCATTGAGAAATTGAGAGATTATATCCCTTACCGTTTTCCCTTCGTAATTTATACATTTCTTCTCTGTTCTAAGCTGAAAAATATTTAATAAATGAAGTTTCACTTTTGCCATAAATATGTCCGTTCTAAGATCTCTATTATTCAATTAAATTGTATTAACGCTAAATCCTTATTAAGGTTAAGCTTTATTAAATATAGCCTCTAATTTACCCTAGCGAAGTTTTATTTGCCCGAATAATCATGCTTAAATAAAAATTGTGATATTATAATTACCAACTGGTTTAATTATACCTGTTCTTAAATTATGTTCTTTTAACACAACATTACCTTTTTCATAAATATCGATTTCAACAAACGTCTCATCAAAGCGTTCTGGATTAAGATTTCCACCATTAGAAAATATTGTATGATCGATTTTTACATTGAATGAAATGCTAGGAGAACCATTTAAACAGAGATCAATTTGTGAACGAGCAAATTGAGAAAGTACATCACCTGAGTCAATTAATTCCGTCCTCCATACGCTTAAAGGAGTAGGAATTAGGCTATGAAAACAACAAACTCCAAATATCTTTTGATGACTTAGGGATAAGACTTTTTCTATAAAATTATTCATTCTCTTTCTTCCAATAAAACCTTCAGTAGAATCTCTTGTGGTAGAATTTAAGCCTTGGAAGTATAATTTATCATTTTCAAATAAGGGATCAAATTCTCCAAAATATTGTTTCCAATATTCCCAAGCAGGTGGTTTTGAATCTGTAAAACCAGGTACAACAAGATATGGATGTTTTAATTTATCAATTTTTTCTTTCGCAATTCTAAATTCTTCTTTATAACTATTTTGAGTTACATTTCCTACATGTACAACTAAATCGACATCTTTTATTCTATTAATTTCACCAATAGCTTTATCGAGATTAGTAATTTCGAGATCAGATTCAGCTTTAATTAAAGAATGTGATAATTGAATAAATTTACAGATTGGTTTTTGATCTATCTTCAAATCGAGTGGAAGATAGTAATTAACATTGCGATGAATTTCACTCTTCGCATCATTTTCTAATATAGGAATAATTTTGAAAGTAAGATTATTCTGGTCTATATCAATAATTGTGTAAGTAAATAGGTCTCGATATCTTGTTTTATTACAGCAAAAAGTACCTGCATTAAATATAAATAAATCTTTATCAGTACTACTCACAGTATATAAATTAGAAGTATGTCTATGACCATTTAACACTAGATCTGCCCCTGCATCTAAGAGCATTTTTAGCATATCTCCAGAGTCATCAATAGCGGATCTTTCTTTTCCTGTATTTGGTATGGGAATGAGTTGATGATGAAAACATACAACCTTAAATTTATTATCTCGAGCTGGTTTTTCTAATCTTTTTCTTATTGCTTCAATTACGTTATGATGAATAATTCCTCCGGGTAAGTCTGGCTTTGTACTATCTATTCCAATAACATATAATTCATCATCTTCATATTCATAATGCCGTCGACCGATCATTTCCTCAAATAAAAGATAGCCAACATTCATAGCATCGTGATTTCCTATCAAAATCATTAATGGACATTTAGAGATTGGATTAAATTTCTTAAATTGTTCCATTGCATATTCATATTCCAGAAGTGTTCCAGTGTGAGTAATGTCTCCAAGATGTAGATACAGATCTACATTTTTTATATTATTTATTTTCTGTATCCCCATATTAAAGGCATGAAGATTAAAAGGACCTCTAGTACGAGTGATATGAGTATCTGAAACAATAACAATTCTTTTTTTTGATGTTTTTCCTTTTTCTGCTTTTAATTTCACACTTTTTTCTGAGATCATTTTCTTTAGCTCTCTTTTAATTTTGCCGGATGACCTATATATATCGAATTTTCTTTTAGTATTTGATTAGTTTTTGTATAAGAATGAGCAGATAACTTGACATTAGTTTTAATATAAGTTCCTGGAAGTAATACACATTTAGCTCCAATTAATACATCATCTTCTATAATAATCTTCTTTAAAATAAATTTATCTTGCTCAATTCCAAAACTCAATATATTACTATTCATACCAACTATAACATTTTTACCTATGGATACAAATTCAGAAGATATCCAACTATTATCGTGGATCCCATTTTTTCCTATTTTTACCCCAAAGAATCGAAGTGTGAATCGATTTTTTAACCATGGAAATGGATTCGAAGCAGTTATAAAAAGGGGCCATTTTTTAACAATATTTCTCAAATTCCAGTAAAAGTAATCCTTATCTTTAATATCTCTAGTAAAAACTCCTTCTTTTGGAGCATAGATTAGTTTTAATATTGTTAAAACTAGAACCGAAATTAAAATTGCACTAACCTGTAATAAATGGAGTAAAATTAATAGATTTATAGGGAAAATAAAAATAAATAATAAATATAAACCTTCTCTCCAAAATAATATGGCATATAACCATTCAAATAATACACACGGGATAAAACTTATGATAATTATAGCGAAATACAAAATAAGATATTTATTTCTAAGCCTCTCATCTATGGGAGTTGGGGAATCTCCTTTTAAACTAGCCGGTTGAAACATCTCTCAATCTAATCCTCCTTCATTACTCTTTTGATTCAATTTACTCTCTTCTAGTGATCCTGCTTTTACTCTTTCAGCCTTTTTCTGGGAATCCTCAACTGATTGTATCGGTAATGTTATACTAACTGGTATTCCTACATGAATCAAATTCCCTTCCAAATTTTGATCAATCCAGGTATAACTATTTACTCCTAAAACTGCTTCATCCTGCATTGTTGTTCCAGGGCTTATTATGGTGTGAGGCCCAACAATGCAAGCCTTACCTATTTTAACCTTTTTAATCAATATCTTATCTTGGGATATTAGATGTGAAAATATACAAATATTTAATGAAGTCATTGTAAAATCTCCAATTTCAATTAATTCTGGATCTATATATCCTTCATACGCGACTACATTCTTTCCTATTTGGATCCCGAAAAACCGATATACAAATATATCAGACCATGGCAAAGGTAGAGCTCTTGCTAGCCAAATCGGAAAATAGGCAGTCCAAAATCTTCGATGGGTATATTTCCATTCCTTACTGCCTCTCTCGAATACTCCCTCTTGTGGAGGGCATAATTTATTTAAAACCTTAAAAAGAACTGCGGAGAATAAAATAATAGAAAATGCAAATAAGAGTAAGTTCCCATATATATTCAACGGAAGGAGAAACCACTCCCACCATTGACCTATCATTAAAAATTGTAAAAATCTGTTACCTGTTAAGAGATAATAAAGATCATTGTAAAACCAGATATTTATAATTAAAAAAATAAAACATCCGACTAAAAATTGTACTATAATAATCAGTGTAAATGGAGTTTTATATACTCCTGAGGTGGAAATATAATCAACTTTGAATTTTGAATCATCTGTGATTTCCATATTAATAACCATTCTCCATAATTGATTTCTTCATATTATATTATAATCTCGAACATAATTAAATCATGATACTGAATCTAGCAAAATCAAATTTAAAAGTAAAAATAATTAAAAACTTATTACACTATGATTTATATATTATTAATTAAATTAATTCATAAAATCAATACAAATTTTAAAATCGAGGTTGACTAATTTGTCAATTGACTGGGCAAAGGCCGAACAGAAACCAGAAAAAAAATTAGCAGTAGAGGGAAGATTTTTACTTGATCTTAGATCTAAAGTGAATGATCTAGAAAAACAATTAACTGATACCAAAAATGAATTAACTCAAACAAAAGATAAATTAGCAGATACAATGAATGAGTTAGATAATACTCAATCTAAACTTGAACAAAAAGCAAACCAGTTTACAGAAATGAAAGCAGATCTTGAAAAAACTAAAGCAGATGATCAAGATGTAATTCGGGACTTAAATACTGAGAATAATGACCTCAAAACGGAATTAGCAGAATATAAATCCAAATCCGAAGAATTAGAAAACAAAATTGCTGAATTAGCAAACTTAAAGTCAGAGTTAGAACAAGCTTCTGCATTCGAGACAAAATTTAATGAAGCAAATAGTAAAGCTGAAAGTTTAACTAGCCAAGTTGACGAGCTAAATTCTAAACTCTCAACAGCTCAAGGTGAAATAAATCAGTTGAATTCTCAATTAACTGAGTTAAATAACACTCTCTTACAAAGAGACGCCCAAGTTCAGGAATTAAGTGATCAACTTTCTGAACAAGGACAGACATTAGAATCAACTGCAGCACATCTTCATGAGGTTGAAAATGAGTTAGACGAATTAAAACCCCCAGAAATAGGTTCGGGAGGTTTTGCTAGCGATGAACGAATAACTTGCCCCATGTGTGGTGAATCAGGAACTTCCATCAAAACTGTCGAGGATAAAAGCAAAGTTTTGAGCTACGTTGGCCATATTCCTATGTATGCTAAGAAGCATGTATGTAAAAAATGTGGCTACGAATTTTAAGTGTTTTTTTTAAATTTCCTTTTTCTTTTCTTATCTTGTTATAGCTTTGTTAAATGTATTTAAAGAATTTCAATTATCGATTTCTCACAATTTTTATTAAACAATAACACATTAGATAAGATTATGAAAGGGAATGCTAAGAGAAAATTTATTGGAAGTCTATCTCAAAAAGAATTGCTTAAACTATATACAAAGTATGTAAATGGTCCGAAAGTGCGATTTTTTAAAAGTATTGGATTAGGTGTTATTCCTGGGAAGAGAGATGGTTTTAAATTAAGCGCGCTAGAGAGTTCTAAACCTGGTGAACCACCACTTGAATTCTATAATTGTCGAACTTCTGGAGGTGTATATAACTTAGGGCATCAAAATCCGAGGATTTTTAAATTATTGAAGGAAGCACTAGAGGAGGGCCTAGATATTGGTGATCATATACTTCTATCTGAACAAAGAGCTCTTTTGGGAGAAAAACTTGCTGAATTATTACCAGGTGATATTAGCAAAACTACCTTTGGAGTTGGTGGAGGAGAATCGATAGATTGTGCTATCAAGTTTTCAAGAGCATATACCAGAAGAAAAGGCTGCATTTCAGCTATAGGTGGATATCATGGTCATACAGGATTTGCTTTAGCAACAGGAGATCCAGAATTTAGAGAGAAGTTCCTTTGGGAACTTCCAGGTTTTAAACAAATTCCATTTGGGGATATAAATGCTATGAAGGCTGCTGTAACGAAGGATATTGCTTGTGTTATACTAGAAACTATTCCAGCTACAGCGGGTATACTGATTGCTAATGAAGGATATTTTACAGAAGTAAGGAAAATCTGTGATGAAACAGGGACAATGATGATTATAGATGAAGTACAAGCAGGATTAGGTCGAACAGGTCATTTATGGGCAATATATGGTGGTCTTTATCCAAATGAGAAAGTAGTACCGGATTTTATGGTATTAGGAAAAGGTATGACTGCAGGAATTTATCCATTATCAACTTGTAGTTATAAACCCTTTATCGAAAAAGCTGTTTATAAAGATGATCCTTTTGTTCATATCTCAACAACAGGGGGATCTGATATTGGGTGTGCAATTACTCTTGAAATGTTAAAAATCCAATCAGATCAAAAATTCCTAGATCACGTTAAAGAAATGGGTAATTATTTCAAGAAAGGCTTAGAAAAAATAAAGGATGAGTTTTCTGATTTAATCAAAGAGATTAGAGGAAGGGGACTAATGTGGGGTGTTGAATTCTATAATGATACAGATAGCCAATTAACCATGCTTTCTATAATAAAAGAAGGAGTATTACTTGATTATTGTAATAATAAAAAGGATACTCTTAAAATTTTACCACCTTTAATAGTACAAAAGCCTGAACTTGATGAAATATTAGACCGTATAAGCAATGGTATATCTAAAATAAAAGCAATAAAATAAAAAATAAAAATATTAAATTTTAGATTTTTTTTCTTGATGAAGTTTTTGAAGAGCTTCCTTTACTTTAATTAATTTTTCGCCATGTAATGGAAATTTAGAAATGGCAATGATCGCGATTATTAATGCTACACATGGATAGCCAAACATTAAGATTCGGAGTCCTAATTCAACTTCATATGAGACAGGATATGTGAAAACTGGCCAATCTGCGATGATAAAAACTGGACCAATGCTGAGAAATACGACTATAATCGCAAATCTTAGAAAAAAAGCGTTTACACCATAATATCCTGCTTCTCTACGAGTACCTGTATTCACTTCATCCTCATCAATAATGTCCGCTATAACTAAGTCGGTTATATATAAAGAACCTGATAACCCTAAACCAATAAAAAAGAATACAATCATTGCAAGTATTTCCATATTCGGTCCAAGAAACATTAAGGGTAGTAGTGTTAAAATCCAACTTGTCATTGAAATAATCCATGCATTCCTATTACCAAGTTTTCGTACTACAGGTTTCCATAAAATCGTGATAAAAATAGCAGAAGATATAAATGTAAATCCTAATAAAATTGAGATCATAAATGCATCTTGCATATGTAAAACTGCTTTTGCATAAATTGGTACTAATGTAGGCAAGATCCCATATACAAACCAATTAGCAATTATTACAGGAATAAACCACGCAAAAGATTTACTTTTCACACACATTTTTATTGTATTGAAAAAGTTCGGCGCATTTTTGTAATCTTCTCTGAATTCAGGCTTTTCTCGGGGAGTAAACAGTGCAAAAAAAGCTGCAAATATAATAATGATTATAGCAAGTTCTATACCAAAAAGTTGATATTCTCTTAAAGTTTTTGTACTAGAATTTGAATAGTCTTCAATAAATAAACCCGGCAATATAAATGCTACAATTAATCCTACAATAAGAAAAACTTGCCTAACATTATTAGCCGTTGTTCTTTCATCTTTAGTAATAAAAGTTTCTGGAAATAGTGAAGTTGCATTAAGACTGTACATTGTATAGAAGAGTTCAAATAAAATAATTGTAATCATGAAATAAATGAAATTTCCTACCTGATTTTCAATTCCTATTGGCAATGGGGGTGTAAATAGTAAAAATGAAACAATTCCTAAAGGTACTAAAGCAGTTATAATATATGGCATTCGACGACCATATTTTGTATGTGTTCTATCTGATAAATATCCAAGCATAGGATCATTAAAGCTGTTCCAGATTGCCCATATTATAAAACCAATAGTTATTAAAACAATATGGAGCTGAACAACAGCAAAATAAAATGTAAAAACCAAAAACGTAAAAGATTGATATGCAGCTTGATCAGCAATTTGTCCAGTTGAATATGTAGCGGCTCTTCGAATTATATTATCTTTGTTTTTAACTTTTTTTACATGAGTCATTTTAGATTTTTAAAATTTATTAAAGTGATAATATTTCTCTTTATCCCTTAATAAACATTTAATTTTAAAAAACGAGAAAAAGAATTTGCCTGCTATCAATTTTTAACTATTAGCAATCTAACCAAATTAAAATCTTCTTATTCAAGAGTTTACTATATCATTAAAAAGGAAGACTTTGCTTTTACCTTAACAATGGTTTTAAAAATTAGCCAAAAATAAATTTAAATACAAAACCAACTATATTATCCTAAGCAGAAATATACATTTATATTTATATTTATATTTCATTTTATTAAGGATAAAAGAGGTAAAATCTATTTGGAGGATTCTTTACAATTTTTTCATAAAGAAGAACCAACTGAAGAAAAGACTCACAAAATTCTTTTTACTGGCTTAGACAGCGCTGGCAAAACAAGTATTATCTTAGCACTTCAGAGAGACTTCTCAACAATAGCTTTAATTGAACCAACAAGAGGCGCTCAAAGAAGAACCTTTAAATTATTAGGAAGAGAAATTAGTGAATGGGATCTTGGGGGTCAAAAAAGTTATCTCATTTCGTATTTAAGAAATCCTGGTAAATATTTTGATGACACAGAAATTGCTATTTATGTAATAGATATTTTAGATGCTTCTCGAATACATGAATCTATAAGTTATTTATATGATGTAGTCCAGAAGTTTGTTGAATTAAATATTGAACCTTATGTTAATATTTTCTTTCACAAATATGATCCTAAATTAATCCAATCTGTAAAAAAAGAAATACGGAATCAAATAGAAGACCTAAAAAATGGCATAATAGAGACACTGAATTACAAGAAGATAAATTTCTTTATCACCTCTGTTTACGATCCCTACACAATCATAAATGCTATGTCTAAGATCTTGTTGGAGTTATATCCTAAAACCCAATTAATACAAAAGACTGTTCAGGAATTTGCACGGAAATTAGTCTGTGACGGTTTAATGATAATAGATAAAAACTCGATTATCATAGGCTCTTATTTTAAAGACGATAACTCAAAACATATATTGAGTAGTACAATTGCCTATTTTTTAACACTTAATGACGTATTTTCGGACATGGTGTTAGAAAAACAAGAGGACCAGATTGTTGTTAGGAGATCAGATAATTATTTCTTATTTAAACCAATAATGTTAGACGAAACTGCAGCTCCATATTATTTGCTTGCTTTAAAAAGGGAAAATCCACTGGACATTTATTTCATTAATAAAGATGTCAAAGCATTTGTAAACATTTTCAGAGATATCACTAAAGATTAAATTTCTTTTTTTCTAAATTTAAAAAATTTTTTTTGCTAAAATTCTACACTTGGGCAAAAATAAATATTTTACAATCTTAAACTAATATACTCAATAATATTGTTTTGTCTAAAATGGATTTAGAAAAACTTTTCAAACCCAAATCAATGGCTGTTGTTGGTGTTAGCAAAAAAAATCCTTTAAGCCCTGGAAGAATAGTTTTACTGAAAAACGAATTCGAAATGAATGTAAAAGTCTATGGAATTTATCCTAATGGTGGGGATATTGAGGGAATCCAGCTTTATGAAAAATTAGATAAGTTACCAGAAATACCAGACTTGCTTGTAATAGCGGTTGGTCCTGATGATACATTAGGATATATTCAAGATTGTGTTGATTTGAATATTCCAGCAGCTGTTATAATTGGAGGGGGATTTGCTGAAATTGGTGGAAAAGGGAAAAAAAGACAAGAAGAACTCGAAAAAATTGCATTTGAGAATGATATTGCTGTTTTAGGACCAAATTGTCTTGGTGTATACGCACCTCCCATAGTCGATACCATATTTTTACCTACGGAGCGTATCACTCGACCTCCAAAAGGCTCTGTAGCATTAATTAGTCAATCAGGAGGCGTCCTCGTTGACCAATTCTTTGTGAAGTTTAGCGAAAGACACATAGGAGTATCAACAGCTGTTTCTATTGGCAATCGTGCAGTAGTTGATGAATCGATGCTATTAGAATATTTCAGTCAAGTAGATCCTGAAACATCAAATATTGCTTTCTATTTAGAAGGGTTTAAGGAAGGTAGGGCTAGAGAATTTCTACAAATAGCAAAAAAATCAGAAGATACAGTAATAGTGTTCTTTGGTGGTAAAACGAGAGAGGGTAAGATAGCTACCCAATCACATACAGCAAGTTTAGCAGGGAATTTTAAAATAGTGTATAATGCTTTAAGGCAAAATTATGTAATTCAACCACATTCGGAAAGAGAGCTATTAACCTGCTTAAAAGTATATGATGTATTAGCAAATAAAAGAAATCCATTTGGGAAAAACGTTATTACCTATGGAGATGTAGCAATTGTTTCAGTTTCAGGAGGTCATGCTGTCCTAGCAAGTGATATGTTAAAGATGTATGGTTTAAATGCTGTAAGATTTACACACCAAGAAAGAAATGATTTAAAAGAACTAATGAATCCAACCGCTCGAGAAATAGCTTCTTTTAATAATCCTATTGATTTAACTGGTTCAGTATTAGATACTGATATTGAAAATGTTATTAGGTATTTGTCAGATTTAGAGAAAATTGAGTGTATTATACTATTGTTACTCCCATATCCTCCAAATATTTCATTTCAAATAGGGAGAAGAATAGCAAATATAATATCTTACAAAAATAAACCTATCGTGTGTTTTGTTCCCTATGTCCCAAAGTATAGTCTAATAATAGAATCATTAGAATTGGCTCATATCCCTGTTTTTCATTCTATTAAAGAAACAGTTCAAGCAGTATCTGCATTAAAAGAAAGGACAAGAGTAGATAATTTAAAACTTAAAAATTTCTTCTGGGATAAGAAAATATAACTCTTTAAAGTCAAGCAACATCAATTATTTTATCAATTTCTTCAATTGATTTCTTTATATAATTTTCATCTTCGATTATTATATCTATTGCATTTTGTGGGCAGATTTCAACACATCGACCACAGCCCTTACAATTTTTGCTAATAAAGGCTTTTTTGTTTATAATCTCGATAGCTTTGACAAAGCATGTATCTTTACATTTTCCACATCCAATACATTCATTATTCACTTGAAAATTAACTCCAGGCATTTTTTTAACTTTAGATCCTATTTTCGGGGCTATAACTGGAGATATTCGCCATAAACAACAGCAAGGATCACAATTACATATACTTAATAGCTTTTCTCCCGGTTTTACACCAAGCCATTGGGCATCTAATTTATTTTTTCCAATCATGTGTACTAATCCTGCATCTTGACACTTTTTTATATACATTAAAGCTTCTTCTTTAGTAACTAACCTTCCTAATTGTGGATTGATATTTAAAACCGCTTCTCCAAGAAAAAGACATCCTAAATCGATTGGGTAATTTTCACATTTCATACTAGATCTGCAAATACAAAAATTCATAATCCAATGATAATTCGCTTTATCGATGAAATATTTTAATACTTGAGAAGGTAATACGAATTCACTATATTCTCCCAATGATTTATTAACCTCTATTACTTTATCTTGAGGGAGATAAATAATATCATCATCTTTAAATAGGAAATGATCAAATACCTTTCCAAGGATTGGTAAATTCGTAAGTTTTGCAATAAATTTGACATTTGGAAATGCTTTTTTTAACAATTTTACAAACCACAAAGGACGAGCCATTTGCAATTACCAACCTAATCTTTTAACAATAAAAGCTGTTTTTTATTTGGTTTTTATTGAATATATATTTTTATATCTGATTTTTCAAATAATCTGTACGAAATTGAGATAAATCAAATAGTTTAAAATCTCCCATCTCTTTAGTATATGGTTTAATTAAAAAACAATAATGCAATTGTTTGTTCTTTTTTAATTTATATTCCTCACGAACATCTAATATTCCTATTCGGTCTCCCCCTACTCCTTGTTGTTTGCAATCAATATTTATAGTTATATTTTCTCGTTTCGGTAATTCATTAATATGCCTTGCTTTTTCTAAATCTTCCATTGTATATGGCCAAGCACTAACGTTAAGATAATTACTCCCTATATCTGTAATAAATATTCCCTTATCATTTTCATTTGTAAAATTCACCCATCTTATATCAGTCCTATTCCCATTTTCTTGTGGTCTAACATAGTTATGAATAAGATCCTCAATAAATCCAGAATATATACCAATTGGCGCTCCAGTTTTTCTATCGAACATAGTTTCATGAGGGCCTCTTCCAAACCATGACATTCTATTAAATTCTTTTGGTATTGACATCTGCATACCGAACCTTATCAAATCCTTCCTTGGAGTGAAAGTATTATTAATCATTATTTCACCAGTGCTATATACCGTATAATTTATTTTTTGGTATGACTTACCATGTGGGATTTTGAATAACACTTTTATAGAAATTTTATGAGGAGATAATTGTTTAGTGGTTATATCTATTAATTTTCTCTTTTTAGAAGCTTCTCTCCATCTGTATATTTTCTTTTTAAGAATAGGAACATGTCTTAAAACATTAATGTCATTATCAATTGGAGCCCTCCAAAAATTTGGGATTAAAGCGGAAGAAATTAACTCTTTACCATTTAATTCATAAGATTCAATGAGACCAGAGATTTTATTAAAAATTACTTTGAAATTATCACTTCTGATTGTGAAAATTTGGGATTCGTTGTTCAAATCTAATATTGGCTCAGATTTCTTCTCTATATATAAAGATTCTGGAATTTCAAATGGTATTTGAAATTGCTCCCAAGCAATAATGTAATCCTTTTGAGCCCATATTAAATCCTTTGATAATATAAACTTTATTATTAAATGATATTCCGTGTCTGGTTTTAATTTTGGCTTTTTATATGGAATTTTAACATCTATTGCTTGATTGGGATTAATTAATAGAGATGATATATAGTCTTTCTGAATTATATTACCATTTTCAGTTATTTCCCATTTAATTCTTAAAAAATCTGTTTGCAGAAAATTAAATTTATTATTAATTCTAACTACTCCATTTATCAAATCTATAGGAGAGACCTTAATATTTTGATAAACTTTCTTCACTTCATAAAGAGAGGGATTAGGTTTTCGATCTGGTAAAACAATACCATTGCAACAAAAATTGCTAGAATTTGGTTTGTCTCCATAATCACCTCCATATGCCCAAAACATATCTCCATTTTCAGAGAACTTTCTAAGCCCCTGATCAACAAAATCCCATATAAAACCTCCAGTACAATGACTATATTTATCAAATATATCCATATATTCTTGAAGATTCCCCAAACTATTTCCCATAGCATGAGCATATTCACAGAGTATATGTGGCTTTTTCTTATAATGTTTTGGTCTAATAGGATGAAGAATACTGAATATTAAGCCTTTATTAGTTTTCCCAAATCTTTCTAACACCGTTGAAGTTGTGTACATCGTACTAAAAACGTCAGAAATTTTTACTTTAAAATCTCCTTCATAATGTATTGGTCTTGTGTTATCAATTTTGAGAGTGGCATTTTTCATTTTTATGAAATTTTTTCCAAATCCAGCTTCATTTCCTAAGGACCACATAAAAATACATGGATGATTCTTGTCCCTTTCAACCATCCTTATCATTCTATCAATAACTGCTTTTGCCCACTTGGGATCACTTTTAGGTAATTTTCTTCGTAATCCATGAGATTCTACATTAGCTTCATCAATAACATAAATCCCGTATTCGTTACATAAATCATACCATTTTGGATTGTTTGGATAGTGACTCGTTCTGACAGCGTTTATGTTATTTTGTTTTAAAATTTTAATGTCCTCCACCATTCTTGAAAGCGGAATTGCCCGTCCATGATTTGGATCGTGTTCATGTCTGTTGACACC
This sequence comes from Promethearchaeota archaeon, assembly GCA_048938855.1. Classification (GTDB taxonomy): domain Archaea; phylum Asgardarchaeota; class Lokiarchaeia; order Sigyniarchaeales; family SOKP01; genus Loki-b32. The sequence goes on along the minus strand of JBHLLT010000016.1, from coordinate 7,100 downwards.
TTTGAAGATAATGGAAACACCATTAATGTAAATTTGGTTGTTTTTAATCTCCACTTTGCGAAAACCGTATTTGCACTTTTCTACTTCTATAATTTTATCATTTGGATCTTTTAAAATTAATAGAATATCATATAGATTAGGAGATTCAGCAGACCATTTCAATGGATTTCTAATCTTTTTCTCAAATTCTATAATATTTTCTTCATTAGCTTTAAGATTAAAGGATTTTTTTATTGAAAGATCAGCATCAATACTTCCATGTATTTTATCTATGATTTTACATTCAATATTATAATTGTCAAACTGATTATTTCTATAATTCTTAATCCTAACTTTAAGGTTTAATATGGCATCTTTATATTCATCATCAAGATCGCAATAAACAAAAAAATCACGAATATGAATCTCGGAGGTCGAAAACAGAAAGACATCACGAAAAATTCCACTAAGCCGCCACATATCTTGATCTTCAAGATAACTGCCATCAGACCATCGGTAAACCTCTACAGCAAGACAGTTATTTCCTTCATCTATAAAATTAGTTATATTGAATTCTGCAGGAGTCATTGACCCTTGACTATACCCAACTTTTTTTCCATTAACCCAAACATAAAATGCTGATTTAACTCCTGCGAAATGGATGAATATCTCTCTTTTATTCCAATCATCTGGTATTTTAAATTCTTTTCTATAAGAACCGACGGGATTATATTCATGATCAATGCTAGGAATTTTTTTCGTTTTAATACTAAAGGGATATTTACTGTCAGTATAAATTGGAATTCCATAACCATGCATCTGCCAATTACTCGGAACTGGGATATCATCCCATTCACTTACATCATAATTTGACTTATAAAATTGAATAGGACGCTCAGAAGGCTTATTAACCCATTTAAATTTCCAATTACCATTAAGAGACTTATAATATTTAGAAGATTCATCCTTTCCAGTTAAAGCTGAATTTGCATCATGATAAGGAATGAGTGTATTATGAGGAGGTTCTTTATTTTCCCCAATCATCTCAGAATTTTCCCAATCCAACTTCAATTCCAATAGATTCCCCAGCTTACCCTTTTTTCTTAATTTTAATTCTATAAAGGAACTAAAAGGAATAAACTTTATACTTTTAAATAAGATTAAAATTAAAATAAGATCAATAAATATCTTATGATTCTAAATTGATTTATTATGGATGTGAATATTGATTTATTAAAAGAATTGGAATTAACAATTGATACAGTAAATCCTGAAAGAGGAAAAGTGCCCATTAAAATACTTGGTTATGGAGAAATTACTTTAGTCTTTGAAATTGTCAATGATGAACATAATTATGCATATAAAAGGTTGCCTATCTTTGAAACACGTGAACAAGCTAAAAAACATGAACACATATTCAGAGAATATAATAGATTTCTAAATGAAGAAATAAACATTAAAACGCCACCATTCGAGATTACTTGGTTTGAAAGCGAGGAAGGAAAAATCATTTTTTATGCAATACAAGAAAAAATACCTTCTGAATCAGTTGGGAATAAAGTAATCCATGAAGTTGGAGTGCATGATATTGAAGTTTTGGTACTTAAAGCATTAAGAGAGATGAAAAAAGTTTGGACTTTTAATAAAGAAAACGAAATTTTTGATGTTGGATTAGATGGACAAATATCAAACTTTGCGGTACTTAATTATGATTCAAATAACCCTAAAGTTGACGAGAATTCACAATTAATTTATATAGATACAGTTCCACCATTTTATCGTAAAAATGGAGCCGAGGCAATGGAAATTGAATTACTTACTAAAAGTATGCCAAGTTTCATAAGAGGGCTCTTAAAACTAATTTTCCTACAAGATTTGATTGATAGGTATTATGATTGGAGGTTAGTGATAATAGATCTTGTGGCAAATTTTTTTAAAGAACAGAAATCCGAATTAATCTCTTCTTTAATAAAGATTGTTAATACGTTCTTAAAGGAAGAAGCTAGAAATTTTAATATAGAACCTTTAACATTTGAAGAAGTTCATAAATATTATAAATCTGATAAATTTATTTGGTCACTCTACCAAAGGATGAGAAAATTTGATAGATTTATTAAGACTAAATTATTGAGAAAAAAATACGACTATTATCTTCCCGGAAAAATTGAAAGATAAAATGCTAATATTTTTTTTTCTATTTGTTGTTTTTATTGATCCACTTGTTTTTACAAATTTCTGAGCAAAATACATGAATAGTAGTAGATTCATCTAAGTCAAAATGTAGAACTTTTGCTCCTCCAATTATCTCTTTTCCACATAGTTGACATTTAACTTTAGCCATTTATTACCACTATTATATTTTTTAATAATAAAGTAAATTCTATTTTAATAAATATTAAGAATAGTAAAAATACAAAAATTATAGATTATCAAATAATCAAAACTTCAATAGTATAGGATATTTATATGTTATATAAACCCAAGATTTTCTTTACTTCAAATGTTTTCATAGACAAGGAAATTGGCTCAAATGAGAAAATTTCCTTGGAATTACGAAATGAAATTAAAAATTTATGGTTTTCTTTAGAAAAAAATGCTATTGTTAAAATTTTCAATGGTCGATTCCCTTCAGAGACACAGATCAAGAAAGAAGTGGAGGAGTTTAATCCAGATATTCTTGGATGCCACCTAAGTCACGAAATTTCTGCAGATGTCTTAAAAAATTCTCAACTATTTGCTGTTGCGACTTCAACAGCAGGATATAATCATATACATAGAATTGAAGAAGATGATATATTGATAACTCATACCCCTGGTGTTCTACATGAGACAGTTGCAGATTACACTGTCGCTCTGATTATGGCAAATTTAAGGAATCTACTGAATCTCCATAATTATGTTTGGAATGGAAATTGGGCTCCAGATGATAAATGGGATTTGGATCAGTCACTTTCTTCCATAATTAGAGATAAAACCCTTGGTATAGTAGGATTGGGTGAAATTGGCAAGAGTGTAGTATCCAAACTATATCCTTGGGGAGTCAATACTATTTATTACGATCATAATCAGAAGAAAGAATTTGAAAAGGATCATCCATTAATCGAGTTTAAAGAGTCTCTTGAAGACCTTTTTAGAGAATCAGATGTTATTAGCATCCATATACCTTTAAATATGTATACCGACAATTTAATAAGCAAAAATTTATTGAAGTTAATGAAAAAAGATTCTTTACTAATAAATACTGCTCGAGGAGGAGTCTTAGATTTAGAAGCCTTAATAAATATGTTAGAGAATAAAGAAATTCAAATAAATATTGCTTTTGATGTATTTCCAGAAGAGCCAATTGATTCTAAAATTCTTATGAGATTAAAAAAAATAAAAGAAAATCAACCAAATATAAGAATGATTCTACTTCCACATAATGCCTCAGCCGATGCAAATACTCGTGCTAAAATGAATATCCTTTTTTTAAACGATATAATTAAAATTATAAAATCTTCAACAATAGAAGACTTAAATGAGGTTCATATTATTCCAGAACATAAAAAACAATTAAAAGAAAAAAAATGGAGAATATATAATTATTGGGGAAAAAAATGATAAGATCGTTTATAGCTATTGAATTAAAAGATGCTGATACAATTGAAAAAATTAAAGCATTCTCTCAAAGATTGAAGCAAAATCAGCCAAATATTAAGATTGTTGAGCCTAAGAATCTCCACATCACTATGAAATTTTTAGGAGATATACCTGAACAATTAGCACCTAAAATTTACGAGATTTTGCAGAAAGATATTAATGAAAAATTGTTTCAAGAAAAAAATTTTAAATTTTTTTTGAAAGGTGCTGGTCAATTTAACAAATTTTCTGTTTTATGGATAAAAATTATAGGTGACATACAATTCTTACAAAATGTTAAGAATACTATAGAAGATTGCCTTTTCACTAAATTAAAGATTGAGCGGGATAAAAGAATTAAGTTCGAACCGCATCTAACTATTGGGAGGCTTAAAAAAAACAAAATAAATTATAAAACTTTTAACCCACTTAAAAATTTAATTAATGAAAATAAAAATTTAGAGTTTGGAGCCTTTAATATTAATAAAGTAAAACTAAAAAAATCCCAGCTTACTCCTAGTGGCCCAATATACTCTGACTTGATTTATTAAATAGAACAAAAAATGCCATTAAAAGCAATTGTTTGGGACCTTGATGGGACGTTGATTCATTTTAAAATTGATTATTTAAAAGCTCGAAGAATGTCTATTAACATTTTAAAAAACTATGGTGTTCCTAAACGTCTCCTTACAGTTAAAATATCTATCTTAGAAAATATGAAATTGGCAAGAGAATACTTTAAAAAAAAAGGTTATACTAAAGAAAAAATAAATTCAATTATAGAAGAAGTAGATACAGAGATCAGTAAAATAGAACAAAAAGCAGCTCTTAATGCTACAATGATTAATGGCATAGATAAGGTATTAGAATACGCAAAAACCAAAAAACTTAAACAGGCTATTTTTACATTTAATACAAAGAAAAATGCTGAGCTTTCTCTTAAAACTGTGAATTTAATACAATATTTTAATATTATTTTAGGTAGAGATAGTGTTACAAATCTAAAACCTCATCCTGATCATTTAATTCAAATCTGTAATCATTTAAATGTAAGTCCTAATGAAATTTTAGTAATTGGAGATAATATTCGCGATATTGAGGCAGCAATTAATGTAGGTGCCTATTCTATAGCACTTCTTACTAGTATAGCTAATATTGAAACACTCCAAAAAGCTAATAAACTTATTAAAGAAAACGAAATACCCCAAGAAATAATTAAAGAAATTGAGAAACTTTTATAAATTAACAAATGAAATTATAAAGTATCTACTATACGATTATTGAATAATTATATTCTAAGGTTTAAATTAAAATAATGAGAGTAGAATATTATCTAGATGTTCTAAAACCTCATCAACCTGGAGTTGATTTAGTCGCCCACACTTTAATGAAAATTACTGGAGTGACAAAAGTTCAAATAAAAGTTGATGAGTTAGATCAAAAAACTGCATCTTTGCACGTAAATATTGAAGGGACTAATCTCTCACTTGAAGAAGTTACAGAAGTGTTAAGCTCGATGAACTGTGCTTTACATTCTGTTGATTCTGTAATTTGTGAAGAAAAAGATTAATCTAATCCAATAAACCATAAACCTTTATTTTTTTTTTAATTATGACTATGCAAAAAAATAAAAACTAGTTCTACTCATTTTATCTAAATAAAAGATATTTTGTTAAGATGGAAGATCCAACCATAATTAAAATCATACAAGAACAAGGTGAAATCAATGATGAGTTGGATTTTGCCTTAATGAATTATTTAGTTCAAAATCGAGGTCCTGGATTTACAGCGTGCCAACCCTCTTTAGTAGAACTTGAAGGAGGTAAAAAAGCTATTAAAATGAATATAGATCATACTTATGTTGATAAGGATAACCACTTAATGGGTTTAGGTATTGTTGGCAAGATCTATATTGATTTTGAATCTCTTCAAGTAATTTTTTGTACTCCTTTAGAAGATTTAATAAGTAATATAAATGTATTAAAATCAGCGGGAATTGAGCCTCAGCCACGACCGCATGGAAAGTATTAAAAATATAAATATTTTCTTAGAAAATAATATAAAATTGACTTCATTCTTATCATTACTGAATTATCATGTCAAGCAAAGAGAGTAAAATCAAACAAGTAATACATGATTATTTGTTAGATGAGGGGCTATTACGAGGAAAAATTTCTGATTCGAAAGTAGAATTTGGTTATCAATTCATTTTTCCTCCTGGGAAGGATCCGTTAGGACGGCAAGTCGGTAGGAGTATGGTAGTATTTAAACCGAAAGACAAAAACTTACTTATTGTGAGTTTAGGCCTTCAAATTTCAGATCCACATGTAAAAGCTTTAGATTCTTTGGAAATGAATAAGAAAATGAATTTTTATATGGATTTAAGAAAGGCATTTCTGTTGAAAGATGTTTTTTTTAGAATAGATATAAAATACAACAGATATGAAATAATTGATCAGTTTTTTCTTGATAAAAATGAAATTGTTTCTAAGAATTCATTTTTCAAAACCGTTCGAAAGGTATTTAATTGTGCAGCTTATAGTAATATCATTTTGTCAGAATATTGCGCTGGAAAAGTAAAACCAGAAGATTTATTAAAATCTAAAGATTTCGACTCAGATTCTAACTTTTCTTTGTATTCATAGTTACCATTTTAAAACTTTTGGTGAGAAAAATCTTTAAAAAATGGCTACAGGCTCTTGGAAAATTAGACTATGTTCAAGGAAAAGCAAGACCTAATGTCGAATGCATTCTATGTTCAGTGAGAGATAATGATGAACGAGTTACCTCATTAAAAATTTATGAAGATAAAATTTGTTTTGTAGTTCTTAATCTTTATCCATACAATCCTGCTCATTTATTAGTAGCTACCTCCCAACATAAAATGAAATTCCTTGAACTTACAAAATCTGAGATCCTTCACATTTTCCGGACAATTCAAGGTTTACAACTATTAGTTAATGATTTATACAACCCAAAAGGTTATAATATAGGTATGAATGAAGGAAGAGATGCTGGGGGTAGTATTGAACATTTACACTTTCACATAGTACCTAGATATGGTTCAGAGCTGGGTTTTATAGACATTGTTGGTGAAACACGAGTGTTACCAGAGGGATTGAATGCTGTTAAAAAGAAATTGGAGAGTAATATTAATAAGTATCTAACTAAAGAGTTCTTTGGGAATTATTAGGATCAAATAAAAAGGAAAAAAAAATCTTAATTATGTATATCTGAAGTGCCTATCTTGTAGCATTTCGGATATCTGCCGCGGTTACTCGCTTACGTTTGTCCGCTTTACAAACTTTCATAGCTTCTTTAGTTGCTGTAGCCGCACTCATTTCTAAGAAATTAATTAATTTATCTAAAGCTTCTGCTGCAACAAGATCCGCTCCTTCTTTTTTCATCAAGCGTCTAATTGGAGCTTTTGCAATATAACTCTCAGATTTCTTAGCAGGTGCTTTCTTTTTAGCCATATTTATTCCTCCACTCTTTATTTAGTT
>JBHLLT010000042.1:5876-19278 GCA_048938855.1 Promethearchaeota archaeon | reverse complement strand
AATTGTGGTGGACATCTAGGACATGTGTTTGATGATGTCCCGGAGAACAAGGGTTGTAGATATTGTATTAACTCCATCTCCCTAGATTTCGAGAAAAAGTAAATATTATTATGATGTCATATAATTTTATGCCCAAAAAAGATTTGAGTGCTGAACAACAGTATAAGAAGTACTTTCGCAATGGAGATAGAAGAGGGATATTTCGGTTATTGGTAGAACGATATGGAATACAAAGTGCTATATATCCTGGAAACTTTATCGATATTGCCCCTTCATTTTATATTCCAATAACTGTATATATCGATTCTTTCAAAAAAGCTAACAAGTTCTTTGGAGCTAATGATTTTATGGATTTTATTTCTAAAAATCGAGCTTATATAAAAACACCAATAATAAGGTATTATTATTCTGATTACAATCTGGATTTTGGAGAAAAAGTTGAGGAATTTGATTTACTGATATCATTATACGCTGGTCTTGTGTCTGAACGCTTCAAGAAATATCTTAAAAAGAATGGTATGCTATTGGTGAATAATAGTCATGGAGATGCAGGTATAGCATTTTTAGATGATGATTTTGAATTTATAGCAGCAATTTACAAAAGTAATAGTCAATATCGGCTAACCGAAAAAAATTTGGACAAATATTTCATCCCAAAAAAGCCAGAATTGGAAATTTCTAAAGAATACATAAAGAAAATCAATCGGGGAGTAGGATATACAAAAACTTCAAGTGCTTATGTATTTAAAAAAATTAACTAAAATTAAAAATAATGAGCTTAGAAAAGATTAAGGAGACATTAGGGGAAAAGTTTAATCGAGATGCTAACTTTTTGGACTCTATTATAAAAAGTTTAAATTTAGATGAAAAGTCAAAAATCTTAGATGTAGGTACTGGATGGGGCTTTATGGCAATAACATTGGCTCTTCATGGATATAATGTTATTACCGGTGAACCTGAGAATGCGAATTGGGCAGATTGGAAATCAAGAGCAAAATTAATGAATGTAGAGGATAAGATCACATTTAAACCATTTTATGCCGAAAATCTACCATTTGAAGATTATAGTTTTGATGCCATATTTCTCTATACTTCATTACATCATATTGAAGATAAAATCGCTGCTATAAATGAAATGCTACGTGTTATGAAGCATGATGGTTTCTTGATTATAATTGAATTAACCAAGAAGGGAGTTGAACAAATTAGAAAACGTCATATTCATCATCCTGATGCAGTTAATGCTGAAGATCTTGTAAAAGAATTTGATCTTGAGGTCAAAACTAAAGAAAGTAGATATTTAAATGCTTATTTTTGTAGCAATAAGATTTAACTTTAATTATTATTAGTCAATATTTTTTCTTTTAATATTTTGTAAGTAAAATCATTATGTCGTTAATCTATTAATTAAAAAAGAATAGTAAAGCCAAAAGCTTAATTTCTTATTAAAATTTTAAATTTTTATTGATGAGAAAATATTATTTGATTTTTAAAATAGTTATTTTAATTTTTTTAGTCATTATAAGCACTTTTATCCTTTATTATTTCTTTTACTATAATTTATTTTATCCTGATGGTTCTCCAGAGGTCTCTTTAAGTTGGATGTTTACCATTAGTTATTTTATTTTATTTTTCTATATATTGGTTTTCTTAATTGGTATTAAAACATATATTATCACTTTTAGCATAATTACAACATTAGGAACTCCAGCTTGGATAATAATTTATGCGTTAGAAACCTTTATGACCGGATTTTGGTCTCCTTTTCTAACAGTTATAAGACATCTTTCAGCAATTCTAAGTTTTTCCATTTTATCACCAGGTTTGACTTTAATTGTTATAAACTATATTAAAAATAATTCTAATAAATCAAATTCAAGAAAATTATTCCATAATTATCATATTCATGAGGGATTTGTGGGGATAATCTTTATCTTCACTTCTGGTCTCCTAATAATGATACGATATAGCTTGATACAATATGAAGTTTTTCGAACAGATTTAAGAATATTATTAGCTGTAGATATGGTTCTCCTTTATCTCCTTCTTTTTTTCGGAAGTTTCTTAATTTTTAGAGATTGGAGAGATTTAATAAAATTGAAATTCATCCAGAAACGGGAACAAGTAGATACCAACTATTCCTCATCAACTTTTTACCCTCTTACTCCTGATTCGATTAAATTCTTTAAGCCACCTAAAGTCATATTATATCCTTTTGGAGTTTTACTCAGCAGTATTGCTGTTAATATTTTCATTCATGGAACTGATTTTTTCCCTGAAGAAATATTCACACTAAATCATGAAACACTTGTGGTGATTGGAATTATACTTAGCTTTTTTGCTGGAGGAATAGTAGGATTAGATTGGTATAGATTATTTGCTAAAATTTATCCAGAATTATACCATAATTTCGAGCATGTTTTAGACGATTTAAGAAATAACAATTAGATAAATCTCTTATAGATCTTCTCTTTATCAGCGAAATATGCTTTTTTTTTAAATGTCTTTGAAAAGCAATATATTAATTTTTAAGAATTAAGCTTGTTTGCTTTTTTATTTCGAAATGTAATGTCATATAACCATTTATAAATACTCAAATTTTTTACATTCAAGATAGGTTTTGTGGCCACTCTTACTTCCTTAATCTTTCTTATGAATCCAAGAACAACTAATAATCGAAAAATCCCTGAAATAAGAAAAATAAAATGATATGAATTCATAAAAGAGAATTCAATAACACTAATAAGTATACTCCCCAGAAAACTACCTCCTATCATAGCTAACCCAATCAACGAATTATAAATTGCGAGAGATTTACTTCTTTGTTTTGAAGGGATGTTATCATAAATAAAATTAGATGTAGCTAAATTGAAAGCAGTCCAACCTATCCCACTAAGAATTTGAATCCCTAGAAAAATTTGTAAGGGTGAGATATAAATGATCCAAAAAAGTGGTAAAAAAGGAATGATAATTGATCCAATTTTGAGTAATAGTACATTTCCAAATCGATCAGATAATCTTCCTAAGAGAGGGAAAAAAAGAAGGCCTACTAAAGTGGAAGATAAATTTATTACCATAAAAAGTGAATATTCGAAATCAAGTTGAGTTAACATATAAACTGAGAAGAATGGTTTTGCAATCCACTGTCCAAATGTTAATAGCGATATGAATAATGTGAATTTTCCAAAATTACTTTTAGGGATTTCTTTAATGAACTGGTTAGTTTTTACATGATCTGTGTTTTCAAAATAGAAAGGAGGATAATAATGTTTAGTGTAAAGAAACGCTGAAATTAAACGGGCAATAAAACCAAATAAGAAAATTAAAATAAATCCATAATATAGGATATCTTGAAATTCAAACCAATCTAAAATAAACGATAATAATATAATTCCAAGTATACCAATAGATTGTGTGATTAGATTTCTTTTAGCAAAATACTTACCTCTATTATCTTCGGGGACTATATCTCCCATTAGTGAAAACCACGGAGGAGTCATAATACCTGCAAATAACATATATATTAGGAAAAATAAAATCAAAATCCAAGTTAGAGATAAACGAAAAACATTAAATTGAAAGAAAAGAGCAATAACTATAAATAAAGGCCACATGGAAGCTTGTCCTAGAATCCCTCTTAATATAATCGATTTTCTTGTTTTTTTTTCTATTTGCTGAGAACCAACCATTTGACCAATTGGTGAAACTAAATTTCCTAAGGAAGAGATAAGACCTATTTGAAACAATGAGGAATTGATACTTAGAGAAAACGGGACAATATAATTATCAGCTACAACACTACTAAATACTCCAAAAGATCCTTCGGCAATTGAAATTTGCATTGTTTTTTTTTTAAGCTTTTGTTCAATGTGAAATTCAATATCATCTTCTGGAGCTGAAATTTAAATTATCACCTTAATTCAATAGGGATATTCTTATAAAAGGAAAAAAGATATTAACCATAATTAATGAATTTACTAATTTAAAAGAAATATTCTTCTTATATTCATAAAAATCAACTATTTATCTATACTTCATAATTGGTAAGATTGTTCAGATACCATCGATTTAACATTGGAATATCCTCTATTTTATGCAACTTTTTCAATTTATCTAGTAGAACAATTAATATTTTGTCATTCCTTCTAATTGAATTCAAAGTCCTATCATCTTTGATCTCACTCAATATACCAGTATTTGGATCAATAAAATAAATTGAATACTTCTCAATTACTAAGATCTCTGAATCCCATTCATATTCAATTTCTTCCTTGATATCTTTAACAAATTGTTTAAAACTTCTTTCAATAGGTATCCATCCTTGAATATAATTATTTTTTATTCCATTTAAAACAAAAAATTTACCTATTACTTCATTTGGATTAAATTTTTTAGTATTCTCATTATTCTGTGTCATTTTTTAACTCGTAATTTTTTAAAATATTAATTAGAAAAAATGAATTATGAAAGAAATATTTAATCTATTTTGTTTAATTTGAATTTATTGATATTTCTGGAGTAAATTTATTTTCTTTGTCTTGCTCTTATCCCTATTTGCACTTTAATTTATAGAGGTGGATGCGACATTAGATAAAACGCCTTTTAATAGAAATATCTATGTAGGTTATTCGAATTTTATCTCAAATAATATAGAGCATTTAACATAATCCTTTAAAATAATTTTTTATCCGCTATAGTAACAACCAAATATCTTAATTACTTATTTTGTTTTAAATTAATTGCTATTCTATTCTGAAAAACCAAGTATATTTCAACAGAAAGGACATTACCCTATTAGGACATATTTGTTCAGAAATATCAAGCTCTTCTCCGCATTCCTATCCGCATTTATTAAATATAGGTTAATCATATCTAGCGTTAAAATATTGAATTTCTAATTAACAAAAATCAGAATTAAACTACATTTATTTATATAGATTTTAACTATTATATTATAAGTAAAAAAACCATCATACAAATTTGTAATATTAAACATTTTTAACCAAAAAAACTGTATTTAAATTAAAACAAAGAATTTCTCAAAATCAAAATGTCAGATGAAGAACTAAGAGATCAAATTAATCAGATAGCAGTTCAAATTGAAAAAATTGAGCAAACAGCAAAACAAAAGGTATATTATATCACAAATAAAGTAAATGAGGAATTTGTTCCAAAAATTAATGATGTTGAGGGAAAATTAAAGCATCATCAAACAATTTTAAATGAGCTTAATCAGAAAATTGATGAACTGACTTCAAAAAAGAGAGATTTATTACCTATTGTAAAGAATTTAGAGAACGAATTTAGTAATTTGAAAAAAGAAAAAGAGAGAAGTCTAAATTTGAAATTAAAGGCGATTGAAAAAGAAAAGAAGACAAAATCAAAAGATATTGATAAGCAAATTAAAACATTAGAAAAAGAATTAAAATCAATTCAAAATAAATAACCATAACACTTTCCTTAGTCGTCAATGCTATTTTGGCTAAATTGTAATTAATTTTAAAATTCAAACGCCAATTGGAGTTCATATATTCAAACTATTAATAAGATTAATTCATTTTTAGAACTATAATCGAATGAGGTTAATTTCATATAAAAACTACAATTTATTATTTCTCCGGAACAGGTAATTCTTTAAAAGTTACGCAAGATCTTGCTGAAAGATTAGAAGATACTGAACTTATACCAATTGCTAGAATATGGGATGAGGAAAACCTTGAATCAAAAAGTGAAAAAATTGGTTTTATTTTTCCATTATATTATTCCGGCTTGCCAAAATTAGTTTACGATTTTATAGATAAATTGAATACAAGTAAAACAAAATACTTTTTTACGGTTGTTACAAGTACAGGAGATATCAATGAACAACCTTTACAACAGTTAGACAAGCTTCTTAAAAAGAAGTCAAAAAAGTTAAATGCAGGTTTTTATGTTAATATGCCTAATAATTATATTATTGGCTTTGATATCCATTCAAAGGAACGTCAAAAAGAATTTTTTGAAAATTCAACTAAAGAAATTAAAATTATCTCTGAAATTGTGACTAATCAAGAAGATAATCTCACTCAAGAGATTCTTGGAAAGGATGTAGCCCGAAGTGCAAAAATCAATAAAAATTTTCGCGATTCTGTAAATGAAAGTGACAAAGCTTTTCATATAAATGAGAATTGCAATAGTTGTGGTATATGTGAGAAAGTTTGCCCTGTAAATAATATTATTTTAAAAAATGGGATTCCAGAATGGCAACATAAATGTCAACAATGTTTAGCTTGTATTAATTTCTGTCCTGAAAAAGCGATTCAATTTGGAAATCAAACACAGAACACACAGAGGTATTATCATCCTGAAATTTCAATTAAGGATATTGTAAAACAGAAATAAGACTTTTAAATTATTAAAAAACATTTTTTAAACATACCTTAATCAAATTGTGATATGAATAATCATTTTGGGACTTATGGAGACAATTTTCAACAAATGTCTAAATATATTAGAGGAAGTTTACCACGCCATCAACTAAACTGGTTAAAAAAACCTAAAACTTTTAAAACATATCCAAATGCTTTAAAAGTAGTAAAATTGCCTGATCCTGAGTTTAATAAGGATATACGATTTTGGAATGTAATTTTGAATAGGAAATCTACTCGGAAGTTTAAAGATGAGCCAATAACGCTTTCACAATTAAGTCTATTTTTATTTGGAATGAATGGACTGACTCGTATTTTTCCCCAATATGCTTTTAGAACAGTGCCATCCGCGGGGGGTCTATATCCAATAGAAGTGTATGCAGTAATAAATAAAGTTAATAATCTGGAACAAGGGATTTATCATTATAATATTTCACAACATTCCTTTGAATTATTAAAAGAAGGTGATTTTCGTATAAACATTACTAAGGCGTGTTTAGATCAACAAATGGCTTTTAATTCAGCAGTTAATTTTGTATGGACGGCGATTATAGAAAGATCCAAGTGGAAATATCTCCAAAGATGTTATCGTTATATCTATATAGATGCAGGACATATTGGTCAAAACTTTTATTTAATTGCTGAAGCATTAGGTTTAGGGGCATGTACAATTGGAGCAATATATGATGACGAGATAAATGAATTACTAGAGATAGATGGAATCCATGAGACAGCAATATATGTAGGTGTAATCGGAAATAAATTTTAGTGAAAGAAGATTAAATCTGTAGAGGTTATTGATTGAACAATACTTATTTATCTAATTTTATAAAACTATTTTACAGTAAAAATTTAATAATTAAATAACATGAAAGATTTGGAAAATGAAGTTAGGAAAATATTAAGAAAAAAGAATTGGTTAGTCTTGGGTACTTCGAATAATAATGTACCTCACAGTTCTGTCGTACTTTACCAGAGTGATGGTTATGTTATATATTGCATGACGGGTAAAGACACATTAAAGGCAAGAAATATCAGAAGTAATAATAAAGTGTCTGTAACTTTACCATTCAGAAAAAATTTTCTCCACAAGATTATACCCGCACCACCTGCTGAATTACATTTTACAGCAAAAGCAGAAATTAAATCATTCGACAATGAAGAAGCTAGAACTATTTTTTCAAAATACTTGAAATATCAGGAAAATGTAGACTCTCAAGAAGAAAATGTCTGGATTAAAATAACACCATTTAAGAGAATATCTACTTATGGAGTAGGAATACCACTTCTTAAAATGAGAAATCCAGAAAAAGCAAGGAATTTAGTCATATTAAAGTCTTAAACGTTAAAGAAAGTTAAAAAAGATATAAAAATGTCGGAAAGAGAGATAAAATCTTTAAATATAATAACTGATGGAATGAACCCGATTATAAAAAAGCATATAGATGGAGTATACTATGCGTCAACTTTAATTTCTGGAATGGTTTGGGTTGAAACTGGTGAAGGGGCTGTAGTAATAGATACATTAATTAATATTCCTTCCGCAATGAAAGTATTAAATAAGATTAATGAAAAGATCAAAGTCATAATATATACTCATGGTCATGCTGATCATGTAGGTGGAGCAAAAGTCTTCACGGCGAATAATCCAGAGATAATCGCAAGTAAATTTTTACCAGAAAGATTTGATAGGTACAAAATGCTTGAACCATATAGGAATTTAATTTCTGCTATGCAATTTAATGTCCCACCATCTGCTTTTGGGGAAGGTGTTAAGAATTATGTGTATCCAACAAAAACTTTTCTAGGAGATTACACATTTAGGCTTGGGAGATATACGTTTGAACTTCACACTGGTCGTGGTGAAACTGATGATGCTGTCTGGGTGTACATTCCTGAGCTTAAGACCGTGTGTATTGGTGATTTTATAATGGGTCGTTGGTTTCCAAATGTTGGAAACCCATGGAAGCCTACTCGGTTTGCTTTAGAATGGGCTAAAGAATTAGAGAGAATAAGTATGTTAGAGCCAGAAAACATTTTCTGTAGTGGTGGTGGATATTTATTTAAGGGAGAAGACACAAAACAAGTTTTAAATGATAATATCAAAGTCATACGTTCATTACATGATCAAGTGGTAAAATTAATCAATGAAGGAATGCATATTACAGAGATGATTCACACGGTAAAAGTTCCAGATCATTTAATTAATAGTCCATTTCTAAAACAAGTCTATTCTCGACCAGAATTTTTTGTATATAATGTATATAGATGGTATCATGGTTATTATGATCATAATCCAGCACATCTGATACCTAGACCAGAAAAGGAGATTATGAGAGAGATTTATGATCTTATTGGAGATAAAGAAAAAATATTCTCTAGAATTAAGAATTTATTTGAAAAGAAGCAATATCAACTAGCACTTGAATTATTAGATATAATTATTCAATCAGAACCTGAGAACATTGAAGCATTAAAATTAAGAATAGAATTAATTAAAAAGTTAACCCAAAATGATTCTTGCGTTATGAGTAAAAATGCTTATATTTACAGTATAAAAAAAGACAAACAAATTATACGACAAAAACAAAGGGAATTAAGGGAGAAAATAAAATAAAATTGGTAAAGCTTAATCTCGATGAATTTCACTAGAAAAATCCAAGGAGCAAAAAATATCATTTGAGCAAATATAAAAGGGAGTGCTAATGTTGGATAATATTAATGAATTTCTTATTCCTATTTTTGATGAAATTAAGTAGCCTAGTACAGAACCAAGAATTTATGCAACAATAGGATCAGAAGATATGAACACTAATGTGTCGTAGTGTGATTTTTCTTTTTTCTTCCTGATATTGAAACGGAGGTATGTCTCCAGAGATAGCCAAAATGACACCCTAAAAATAGTAGTAAGAATTAAAAAAGTAGATAAATCAAATGTTCTTTTGAATCTTTAAAATATAATTTATTTTATTTTACTCTCATTTTAGTAAATCTCATAGAAAAAATAACAAAGATTATTTTTTTGAAAATGTACTTGATGGATTGACATTTAGATTCGATTATTAAGATGGTTGGAGGAAATAAAGGAGAAGTTATTTTTGATTTATGTGATAACGCGAAATTACAAAATTATTATGTTACGAATAGTTTAAAAGAGAAACATTTAAAAATAAAATAAAAACTTATTATCAAGTATCTAATTATAATAAAAAGTTAAAAAAATTAAAGGAGACGTAAAACAAAATGGCTAAAAAAGCAGCTCCTAAAAAAAAAGCACCTGCTAAAAAAGCAGGTCCAAAAAAAAAAGCGCCTGCTAAAAAAGCAGCTCCTAAAAAAAAATAACCTGCTAAAAAATAAAGAAAACTTACACCAAATCATACTTTTTTTTTTTTTTTAACTTATTATCCAGAATTTTAACGTAAACATATATTATAGTTAAGCAAAAAAAGGAATATTACTGTATTCTAATATTAGATAGAGATATTCCCTTTTTGGCTTTTTTCCTTTCTTATTCTGAATGTTTCTCAAGTTCAATTTCCTTTACTTCTTCATCATTTTTTATGAGAAAAGGATATATATCGTGGAGTTATTTATCTATGAGCAAAATGATTATTATTTTTGAAAAAAGGTATTATTAGCACATCATTGAATATTAATGAATAGTAGATCAATTTCCAAGAAGTAGAAATTAATTAAGTAGGAATGAATAAGATTTAATGAAAATAAGCTCAATAATTTGAATTAATATCTTGAAGGAGGTAATCATAATTCTAAAAGAAATTCTTGAAAAGTTGAAGAATAAAAAAATCTCTGTTTATGTGAAAGATGTAGCTGAAAGAAGTTGGTTTTCAGGGCTATTAGAACATATTACTGATGATAATGTTGAAATACGAGAGGAAACAGATTTTTCTGAATGTCGTTATTATATTCCATTAACAGAGATTGTTGTTGTCTCAGAACGCCTTATCTGAAAGCTTAATCTCATAGGTTTTTGATTTAATTTAAAAAAAAAAAATTTAAATTATAACTAAGCTTCATTAATTGATATTAATGGAGGTGTCCAAAATGCCCAGAATTGTACATTTTGAATTAAATGTAAAAGATGTGGAAAAAACTATACAATTTTATGAAAATGTATTTGGCTGGAAAATAGAGAAATGGGATGGTCCAATAGATTACTGGTTTATTATGACTGGCGATGAGAGTGAACCAGGTATTGATGGAGGACTTGGTTTTGAAGAAGAAGGATTTCCAGGCGTAGTGAATACTATCGATGTGAAAGACGTTGATGAAATAATCAAGAAAATCGAAGACAATGGAGGAGAAATTATTAATCCAAAACATGCGGTACCTGGTATCGGTTGGTTAGCTTATTTTAAGGACACTGAAGGTATTGTAACTGGAGTAATGCAACAAGATCGTAATGCAAAATAATTTTCTCTTTTTTATTTTTTGGAAATTTATCTAAATTTTCAATAAGATAATGAGATTGTGATGTCCAATCTAAATTTTCCCAATTATTACTAATTTCCATAATTTCCTACTATTTATTTAAGATATTTACTTACATCCATTTTACTTTAATAGGTTTTCGAGCCGGTATTCGATAATATTGAGCTTTTGGATATCCTATTGCTAGAGTATATCCCACAAAATGTTTTAATGGTAGTTTCACAATTTTTGCAACTGGTTTGAATTCATTAAAAAAATTAGTAATATAACCTAAAGAACAAGTCCCTAATCCTAATGTTTCTGCAGCCAACATTATATGACAAGCTGCTAATGCGCAATTCTCCATTCCTGTTAAAGCATCTTTAGGTGAATGAATAATGATAATTTCAGCATCCCTTCGCCAAACTTCTCTCCCTTTTTTTATTTCTTTTAGAGCATTTTTAAATGCTGGTAGAACCTCTTCCACTTTTTTTATCAATGCTGGAGTAAACGCAGCTGTCAGGGTTTTTCGTGCCTGAGGATCTTCAAACGTCTTTATCAGATTTTTAACTTGATTTGTACATTCTTCAGACAATCTTTTTAGGACCTCTTGATTTTGAACAACAATAAAATGTACATTTTCTTGATTATGTCCAGTAGGAGAGTACTTAACTGCTTGATTTAGAATATTTTCAATTAATTCATTAGGAACGGGGGTTTTTTTAAATTGTCTACGAGATCGTCTTGTTTGGAAAAGATTAGTAAGAGAATTAAACGATGGCAGTTCATCTTTTGAGGGAACATCCTTGAGTTTTTCTTCTTTATGGATTTTGAGCTTTATAATGTTTTCGGGACAAACAGCAACACATTTTCCGCAATCAATACACTCTTCTTCCGTTGTATCAGCAAAATTTATAGTACCTGAATCAAAAATGAAAAAACTACACTCATTAGCACAAGCTTTACATTTAGTGCAATTTTCAATATCTACAATTATTTTGGAATTCTCTAACATACCAAACGTTCATACATATTGTAATTTGTTATAAGAATTGATATAATCCAAACACTAATAATCTTTTTAAATCTTCTTTCAACAGCAACGTAAATAAGTCATAAGTTGAAAGTTAAAAATGGGTATTCGTTAATTTATATATTAGAATAAATACAAAAATTAAGGGTTTTAAATAATTATGATAAAATCAGTATTAATCTGTGATTCTCAAGGATATCCTTTCTATTCTAAGGCATTAGATAAAGATATGGGTGAAATAGATCCTACTATTTTTAGTGGCCTTTTATCAGCTATAGGAGCAATAGGAAAACAATTATTTAAAGAGGATATTGCAACCATTTCTTATGGTGAAAAATACGAGGTTGTTATCATTACAAAGGAATTATTCGGTGACGAAAAATCAATATATTTTGTTTTTGTAGTTGAAGGAGAGAAAGACATTAAATTAATGAGAAGGTTAAGCACCAACATTTTTATTGAAACTAAACATGTTTTAAAAGATCCTTCAACAGCTAAGTTAGATATTCAAGAAAAAGTGGATAAAATTTTAATGAATCTTTAGAAGATTATTCTTTAGGGTATTTCTATTAATCTTTTAGGATTATTACTTAAAATTCATTAATTAAATTTATAAAAATTTTGAATAAGGATTATTTGGTAAACGATTATATAAAGATAACAAATCTTTTTTTTTAAAATTTTAAATAATTTACATTCTGTATTATTTGCCAATTTTCGAGCCTTTAGTTTTAAAATAAAGGTTTATATAATAATATTTAATAACAAGTTGTGTCATTAATTTATAAAAATTAAATAAAACAATTTTGTAAAAAGTATGAATATATGGGACATTAAGGGTCGTCCAAAATTTGAATCAGAACAACTTTTAGGATATTATTTATGGAAGCAATCAGATGGTTTTCATTTGAGATGGGCGACTAAAAAAGGAAAATCGCATAACTTTCAAGGAAAAATTTTGCATCAGGATAAACTGAAAATCACTAGAATTGTTGATCCTAAAACTGAACTTAAAATATATGATATGGGAGAAAATTTAATTCATTGGAATTCTTTGGAGGAAGATAAATTAAACGGAATAGATTTTTTTACAACTGGAAATTTCACAATAGAATTGAGAATAGATAAAAAAAAAGCAAAACCAAAAACAATTTTAATTGGATCCGAAATGATAAATCCAGAGAATAATCCCTTTCATGTTATTCAAATTGCTGATGAAGAAATAAATGAAAAGGAGATAAAAAGAAAACTAGATTTAAACGCAAAAGGTCAATTAAAAGAAATCGAACCAGAACCGTTATATGTAGCATCATTAGTACCTAAATTTGAACCGGAACCCAAAACTCAACCAATATATGAGTCAGAACAAGTATACAAACCTGAACCAGAGCCAGTATATGAACCTATCCCAGAAACACTATATGAGTCTGAACCAGAGCCAGTATATGAACCTATCCCAGAAACACTATATGAGCCTGAATCTGAACCGGTATATGAACCTGAACCGGTATATGAGCCTGAACCAGAGCCA
>JBHLLT010000042.1:0-5776 GCA_048938855.1 Promethearchaeota archaeon | reverse complement strand
TGAGCTAGAATCAGAACCGATTTATAAATCTCTTCCTGAAGAAAAACCAGAAAGCATTAAAGATTCTAAGGAGGAGGAAGATAGGAGAGAAAATGCTCAATAAAGAAATTATATTATTAATTTTTATTTTGTTTATCGAGTTCTAAAATAATCTTCATATGAAATTTTAAACGTTGATTTTTCACCAATATCAGTCATTTGTAAAACTCAAAATATTCTATATTTTTCATAAATAACTTTATCCTTATACTTTTGGATTCTTTATTAACCGAAAAATTAAACTTATTTATAGTAGTTGAATAGAATCTTATTAAACTAATTGATTTAAAGAAAAAAATAGTGATTGAAAATGCGAAATTTAGATAAAAAAAATACAGTAAAATTAGCGACAGTTATGATAATTACCGTAATAACAATGACGCTTTTCTCAATTCCGCTGATAAGTATAATAGCTCCACTTGGAGATATACTTTTTCCGGGGAGTGGATTATGGAATGTTCCCGGAGAAGTTCCAGATCATGAGACCCTTTACATTCCTGGATTAAACAGTTCTGTAACAATTTATCGTGATGAATGGGGAATTCCACACATCTATGCTTATGCTGAAGAGGATCTAAGTTTTGCTTTAGGTTATGTTCATGCACAAGATAGGTTATTTCAAATGGATTTAGCTCGGCGCAATGTAAGAGGTAAACTTTCTGAAGTGGTAGGAGATCTGGCTATAAACGAAGATAAATATAATCTTGCGATGGGTATGGAATACTGGGCAAATAAAACATTGTACAACCTTATTCAACAGAAAGAAGATGGAAAATCTGATCTTATTGATCTAATAGAATCCTATTCAGATGGTGTAAATTATTATATAAGTACTCACCAAAATGATTTACCTATTGAATACGCAATATTAGGATTTAAACCTGAAAGATGGACTCCATTGGATACTATGGTTTTCGTTAAATATATGGCTAAAATGCTTACCTGGGGGTACGATGATCTTTACAGATTACAATCCTTAGAGGCTTTAGGCTCAGCAAATTATACTGAATTGATGTCTATGGCAACATATGGTCAGATCCCTATTTGTCCTAATTATGGTGAATTTAATGATAGCTCTGGACTCACATTTGATGGTGGTCCATTAAAAATTAGCTCAAAAGTTATTCAAACAATTTCTAGTTTTCTAAAAAATGTAGAATCAATCCCATCAGAAAAGGCATTAATGGATTTTAGAGAAGAAAATTTAATAGGATCCAATAATTGGGTTGTAGATGGAGTAAAAAGTAGTACGGGGAAACCAATTTTATGTAATGATATGCATTTGGCTTGGAATATGCCTGGAATATGGTATGAAGCGCATTTAGTTGCTGAAAGTACTGGCTTAAACGTCTATGGATTTACTCTTGCAGGCGGAAATGTAGTTGTGGTAGGTCATAATGAACATGTTGCGTGGGGATTCACTAATACAGGGTATGATGTTATGGATTGGTATTACTATAAACAAACAGATTCGGACCATTACATTTATAACAACACTGAAATGGAATACACTACGAGAACATATAATATCAAAGTAAAGGATGGTGCGACTGAAATCTTTACGGTTAAAGATACAGTACATGGTCCTGTTCTTAATGATTTTCTTGGTGGAGCAGTTCCTGATTCGCTCGATGCTACTAATATTGTATTGGCTCCTAAATGGACGGGAAATAATATAACTCAAGAATACTTAGCTTTATATGGATATAATTATGCAGAAAATAGAGCAGATTTTAATCAATCCTCTAAATATTTTCACTGCCCCGCTCAGAATCACGTATATGCGGATATAGATGGAAATATTGCTATTAGACCTACTGGATTAGTACCTATAAGAGACGACAGCCAAATTGCACCAGAGTATTTTGGAAATGGCACATTACCTTATAATGGTTCGAAGGGTGAAGGAGAATGGATTGGGTATGTTCCTTTTGATGATTTACCTAATACAGAAAATCCTTCTCAACATTATCTAGCATCAGCAAATCAAATTGCAGTAGGACCTAATTATACAAAATATTATCTTCAAAGCAGTTATGCAAATGGTTATCGAGCTAGACGGATCAATGAGTTACTTGCCAATGCCCCAGATGGAACCATTGGTATAGAAAAAATGAAAGAAATTCAACTTGATGTAAAATCAACACCCGCAAGAGCTTTTATCCCTTATCTTATCAACGCAACTGAAGCCCTACCTACTCCTCAAAAAACATCTATAGTACTAAATGTCTTAACTCAATTAAAAAATTGGAATTATGATATGGATAAAGATTTAGCTGCCCCTACTATATATCGTAAATGGAGAGACTATTATATGGATTACACATTTAATGATGAATTAAATGCCGCTGGTGCACCAACGCAGCCCCCATTGAATGTATTAGAAAAATTAACTCGAGATGATCCTGAATCAAAATGGTTTGATGATATAAATACAGTTGAGATTGAAAATAGAACTAATATAATTATCAAAGCACTAAATTCTACAATTGATGCTCTCTTAAGTTTTTATAATACTGACGAAGTAAGTGCATGGAGATGGGGAGAAATGCATCAGAGTCTTTTTCCTCACATAGCAGGCTTGGATCCGTTCGATAAAGGACCATATGAGTCAGATGGTGAAGCTTATACTGTTAATCCTGCAGGAGCAAGTATTAGAAGTGGAGTGGGCTATGCTCGAGGAGGTGCTTCCGAACGAATGATAGTCGATTTCAGTGATTTGCAGAATTCATTGAGCGTAATTCCCTCCGGTCAGAGAGCTATTGCAAATTCTAAACATTATGCTGATCAGTTAGAATTATTCCTGGAAGGTAAATATCACAAGCAATATTTCTATGCAACAGCAGAAGATTTTCCACAGAATCATATTGAATCTCAAATTAAGATTTTTGCTAGCGCAAATCCTTCTTTTATAATTATATTGACAACATCCTTAATTGTTGGATTTTCAGTAGGTATTGTTGTTGTTGTAGTCGGCTGGTACAAAAGGGAGTTCATTAAATCTAAATTTGAAATATTAAAAAGGAGATTTAGAGGTGAATAGAATGAAACTCAATGAAATTAAGATAAAAATGAGTCCCGAAAATCGAAATTTTATAATTTCCTTTATAATAATTGCTCTTGTTACATTTATTTTTACATATGTTCCAGTTTGGCAATTAATAATCATACCTGGCATAATTGGTGGCATGCTTAATAAAACTATGAGACGTGGTATATATAGTGGTGTTCTTGGAGTTTCCATAGTGTGGCTTTTCTACATGATTTATAAAATGGCTACAATTGACGCTTATACGAATTTAGATCAATTTGCAGGGTTAATTTTCGGTGGGTTAGGATACGGAATTATAATATTTATACTAATCCTATTGTTGGGTATTTTGTTTGGAGCTTTGGGAGGTGCAATAGGGAGTGGTATTATGATCTTATTGATACCGTATCTCCAAAGAGGATCAACTAAAAACTCAGAATCATTAAATACTTCGGATAACGGAAATTAACAAAAAATATTTAATTTTTTTTTATTCTTTTTAGTTTTGATAAAAATCTAGTTGAAATCAAACTAAAACATCAAATTCTTGAAGTAGAATTTCTCTAAATGCTTTATGTTCTTGGGGACTAAAAAAAGATCTTGACTTTCCCTTATGAAAGCTATGGTCTGGAAGATCTGTTAAAAATAAATTTTGAATTAAGATCAGACAATTCAAATACTCATCTTCAGATATTAATTTCAGATAATTCTTAGAAATATTAATTATAAATTTATTAATCTGAATTGAATTTTCTTTGTTATTTAGATGGGGATGAGCATATAAGTTTAAAATTGCATCATAATAATGATTAATAATTGTATCAACTCGTTTATTATTTAAAGAGGATCTTGCAGATGCAAGATCCTCATATTGGAAGGGATAGGATTTTTATTGTGTCTCTGGTGTATATATTCTTGTAATGATAGACTTATTTTTTGCATAAAATGATGTTTTTTTATGTAATTATAATTTGATTTATATATAAACTTTACCTTTTTACATAATTTGATCATTTTCTATGTAAAAAACTCAATATAAAATTTTAATAAAAGAAAAAAATTAGTTTGCTTATTTATTTAATTTTATATTGGCTTTTTAGGAAATTAACAATATAGTCCTTAACTTTATCACGATCAGGTAAACTAGCCACCATACCATAGATCGCAGCATCTCCATCAGTAGATTCTCCGGGATGTTCGATAACATCATTTACCGTTTCTTTGAGGGCTTTCAAGAATGTATCAACAATTTCGGCATGGTGAGGGTTAACCATCATATGCAGAGCATTTGGAAATTGAATCCGGTCTAAATGCCAACCTTTCTTATCCATGCGATCACCTAATTGGTATATATCGATTTTATCAGATGTAAAAGAAAAAACACTCATAACTGGTTTTCCTATAATATATAGCTCTGGAATTTGATTGATACCATTAATCAACTTTTTCGAAGCATCCATTACAATTTTAGCTAAATTCAAATATCCATCAATTCCTAAATGTTTCATAGCAGCCCATGCAGCTGCGATTGCTCCACCTGGACGGGTTCCTCTCATAGAAGGGGAAATGTATACACCACCTGTCCAATCTGTATACACAGAGAATTGATGTTTCCAAATCCTCTCTTTTCTATATAAAATTGTAGATGCTCCTTTTGCACCATATCCGTATTTATGGACATCTGCACTAATAGATGTTACCCCAGGCACGGAAAAATCAAAATCAGGGACTTCATAGCCAAGCTTCTTAACAAAGGGTAACATAAATCCTCCCAAACATGCATCAACGTGTAACCCAATACCATGCTCTTGAGCAATGATTCCTAATTCAAAGATAGGGTCAACAACTCCTCTAGGGAAATCGCAAGCTGAACCAACAATCAATATGGTATTTTCCGTGATAGCCTTTTTCATTCCATTTATATCTGCTCGATGAGTTTCGCTATCAACTGGTACTTTAACAATTTTTACTTTAAAATAATCAGCACCTTTATCGAATGAAGGATGTGCTGAACTAGGTACTACCATTTCTGGTTTTTTTATATTTGGAAACTTCTCTTCCGCCCAATCTCTATAAGTTTTAATAGCCATAAGAAGACTCTCAGTCCCTCCAGAAGTCATACTTCCACAACATCTTTTATCCCCATGAAATAGGTCAATAGCCATGGAAATTACCTCTGTTTCAAATTTCCTTAAACTTGGAAAAGCCATAGGGCTTAATGCATTCTTTGAAAAAAACATCGTATATGCCTTTTTCAGCATTTCAGTATGTTCATCTGTAGCATGATATACCAAGCTCCATACTTTGCCATTTCTCCAATTTATATCATCCCTACGAATATCTTCCATCTCATTGAAGAGATCCTTTTCAGAGATTCCTTTTTCTGGTAAAACTACTTTAGGTCTTGCCATTCTTTTTTCACAAAAAATAAGTTTTTTCTTATATTTTTAAGTTTATTACTACATAATAATTATACTAACTCTATAGAAGCTGTAAAGGATACGCGCCAAAAGTCTTTGTAGCCTCTATCATCCATTTTAATCTATCAACTGACATTTCAGGATGAAAATTAGCTGGAGAAAGCATAAATCCTCCTCCAGGTCCTAATGCTTTTATTGCCTCTTTTACTGCTTGTATAACTTCCTCTTTCTTTGCTTTTACTAAAATATATCTAGTATCAATATTTCCAGATAAACATAATTTATC
>JBHLLT010000041.1:15244-19587 GCA_048938855.1 Promethearchaeota archaeon | reverse complement strand
TCAAAGAATTCCCAGTACGTCCACACTACCTTTGCTTCCACAATGAAATTATATTCGGAGAGTTCAAGTTTCAGATATCCCACCTGAGTATCTACCGCATAAGGAACGCACCAGTTAATAGACCATTGACAGGAGAGCCCACTAAACACACCAATAAGACCAAACACTAACCCAATTCCAATAAACATAATTGAGTTGGTAAGAAGTTCAATTGCGAGCAATATATAGAAGAGGATAAGCAGTGCGGTTCTGATGATAATCCAGAGAAGGTTTGCTAAAAAGGTAAGAATTTTCATTCCTACGCCCTTAGCTATGTTAGTGAACAGTGTTACAAAAAAATCTACCACTACTGTGATTAAAAGAGCTATAGGGAACACTATCATAATAAAAATGATAAAAATCAGTGGAAAGAATCTAAAGGGACGTGGAGCTTTCCCAAACTCAGAGCACTCGAAATTGATACTCCATAGGACAAAGGAGAGAACTCCATGCGGCAGATTCATTGCTACTGCTCTAGTTCCGTTGAGCTTAGTTGAAACATAGTCAAAAAATTTGGTTAATTCAGTAATAGTTTGATTATTTTCATCATTAGTTTGGTTGGTAGCACATATTAGTAATGAATCGAGTACTTCCATAGCGTCATGAGCGGTAATATAATATCGAATAAACACGAAATCGGTATCACCACATTGTCTATCCACAATTTTGCCATTTCTATCAATTGAATATAATTCAAATAATCCTTTTTTTTGAGTATAAAGGGGAGTCAAGTCAAGTCGTTCATTTTGAAAGTATGAATTCAAAAGAGTCTTAGTAAACAGAGAGGTAGGAATAACAATGATATTAGGACCGGGTTTAAATGGGGTTCCCGAACAGTCAGAGTGTATTAGATTATCTCCAATCTTATATTCAGAATCAAAGGAATAGCCAATCGCATCCACATAGAAGAAATAATCCGAAGAGCCTTGATCAGTCATTATTACCAGACTATCCATGGCAACCGGAGTTCCATAAAACCCTAAACTAGTTCCAATATTTTGCCCATCCACCCAGACATTCCAATATTCTTCATCGGACATCCAGGGTATTTCCGTGAGGTTCCATTTAAACCGAATATGGTACCATCTATCAGCTTGGTACGTCCCGAGGGTATGATAGACACTTCCATCGTAGTATTTCATATTTCCATCAGCATCAAGTTGAAATATGAGAGAATCAGAATTGGTTCCATCTCTAATGATGATAGTTGCGATGTTAGTGGTGGAGCTGGTTCTAGCCCAAAGTTCTAGGGTTCCGGTGAAATACGAATTATTCCATTGATTGATGACCGATCCAACTTTGGTGGTACTTGAATCATAGAATTGGAGTACTTTATGATGTCCATCAATATTATTTTTAATAGTAGGGCTAAGTCCAGCACTGCTTATATCTATCCAACCTTTATTTTCATTCCATTCAGCGATCGTAGTTCCTTTATCTTCATTGAGGAAGCTATAGGTTGCCTCATAATGTCCATCTGGAGCGACATGTAATTGGATGATATTCATCCTTTCTTCCTCATTATAATGTCCGGTAAAGTCAGAAGCATTTGGATTGAATATAGCAATAGTATTTTCTCGTTCAATTCGTATGGTTTCAACTCTGCATACTACATAATTTCCGTTCTTTTCTACTATTAGGGTCTTAAAACCACCCAGAGCATTTAAAGAGTATGTAGCCTCAAGCCATTCACCTCCGAAAATATCAATATCACCGTTTGATTTCATTTGCCAGAGTTGGAAGTAGAATGAGACTGAATTAGATTGAATGGTGGTATCATCACTTACATCAAAGTAATAGGCATGCCCATCCCCCTCGGTCCACCAAGCGGTTTGATACGTACCCCACACATTTGGATCAGAACTTGCTTGTTGCGCAGGAGTACAGAACCCAACTTGACTGGTATTATCTGAGAAATTAGGATCAAGAAGATCATTAATGTGGAAATCTAATATAATTTCTAACGATGGGGAATAACCTAGAATATGAAGATATGTTGCACTAATCGGGCGTATTTCAATCATCACATCTCTGAAAGGATCGCGATCATGGGAGTCCCAGGCTGAATCTCCATCCGTATCTCTATTTAAGGGATTAGTATGGCTGGTAAAGATTTCATAAGAATCAGACCACCCATCGGCATCGGTATCTTTAAGGGCGGGATCGGTCCTCCAGGCATGGGTATCATCAATACCTGCTGGGACATAGGTTTCTGTTTCAATATAAAATTCAGAGGCTATAAACGTATCATTATTATTGGTATCATAAACAGAAATTATTAGAAAGTATGTACCGCAATATTCTGAGATCGTTCCAATATCGACAAGATGAGTAAGATCAAGCGATTTATCATACCAAAATTGTTCAAGGTCATTAAATGTTCCAAAATAATCTACTAAAACCACATTTTCAATGCTTTTATTTACATTTTGATGAATAATTTGAATGGTGATATTCCCAGAACCAAGAAGGAGATCCTCAGATGTAATTTCTACCTCAAGATTCCCATCAAATATTCTACCAGTCTGGGGAACTTTCAAATAGAATTCATTTAAGCCATTGCCATCACCCTCATTTGCTACAGTGCTATTATAAAAGTCGTGAATGTCGATTCTGTCAGTACCTTCAACTAAGAGTTCTGTCTCAATTCCATCCCAAATGCCGTCATCGTCGGTATCCTCATCAAGAGGGTCTAGATATCTCGAGACTTCAAGCTTGAATTGTTCAAGTAAACATTTAGGGACAGCGGATTGATTATTTAGATCTAAGACTTCAATTTGATAATCTCCATAATAATTAAGAGATTTATTATTCATAATCTCTGTAATGTCCACTACATAGGAGAAATATCGGGTTGAATTGGTGGTAGCGTTATAGAGGATAATATTATCATCTGGTTTAGTAATAATAACCTTAAGGTTTTGGATATATTCTTCTTGAAGACCATATGACTGGGTCTCATCTTCGCCATATTCTCCAAAGGTGAGCGCAAATGAAATCTGAGCCAGGGTGGCTTCTTGGAAAAATTCAGAGAAATGGAGAGTTACAGGTTCTTTAAGATCCAATCGTATATCCTTGCCATACTCATCTTCAATACTGCGCTCATAGCTTAATATTTCGGCAAAATCATTTAAAAAATCATTATCTGAGTCGGCATAAACCGGATTAGTCCGGTAATTAAGCACTCCCCATCCAAATACTTCTTGCCCATCGTTAATCCCATCAAGATCCGTATCAGTGATATTTGGATCAGTACCAAGCCGTAATTCCATGTAATCCGATAAAAAATCCTGATCTTTATCCCATGTTTCCGGAAATGGATCTTCTGAATCCAGCAATTTGTCGCCATCAGAATCTATTAATCGTGGATTTATTCTTGCACAAAATTCTTCATAGTCAGATAATCCATCGTCATCAGTATCTGTTAACAAGGGATCTGAGTTAATATGGAATGTAGACCTATTTTCAAAATAATTTATAGAGAGATCCCATCCATAATATTCCCTGTAATCAGTGAGCCCATCATTATCAGAATCTTCCTTATTAGGGTTTGTAGCTAAGGTGAGTTCTCCTACTCCAGATGAGTCATATCCATCCCATAACCCATCATCATCAGTGTCAGGATCACGTTTATTGGTAAAAGAAACCGTATCCTCATAAACATCCGGTAGGTTATCCCCATCGGAGTCTTCCTCACCCGAAGCTGTCTGGAGTCCTGAAGTGTGGAGCATATATTCATACTCATCTACTATTCCATTAACTTGAGAATCAATAAATGAATATATTTCAAAAGGAGCGACTCTTGCATTTCCGTTTGAATCGACTACTTTCACTTCCCCTTGGTATATTGCAGTTTTACCACAAGGAAATAATATTTGATGGAAGTCACCCGTTACTTGAGATGTTTCAAGTTGGGTATTCCCGCGCTTTATTGTCCAGAAGAATTCATACTCTTCAGGCTCAATACTCGTATCATATAAGTAAGCTCGTAATTGTAAAGAGAATCCGGGAGTTCCATGGTACATATAGGAAGGAACATAAATCTCATGCGATATTGGAAGGATTTCAATAGTGATTTCTTGAGATGAGGTCAAGCCAGACTTATCAGATACATTTAACCAATAGCTAAATCTCCCCTCACTTAGCATCACAGTAGGTTTTCTTTCAGTAGAAATGAGCCTATTCTTGTGATCATACCATTTATACTCCAATTGAGGCATATCTTTGATAGCATCGTATACTTCTACATCCAGTACAAGTGTCTGACCTTCCACTGCTTGAAAATTGAAGGGACCTTTAATCTC
>JBHLLT010000041.1:0-15144 GCA_048938855.1 Promethearchaeota archaeon | reverse complement strand
AAGGTTCCAATCGCAATATAAGGTTCTTTAGAGGTAGAATTATAGATGGGTATATCTGATGAGAGTTCTTCTTCTATGGTAATGAATTGAGAATATAGATCACTAACCGCATCATCATCCATAGCACATAAGGAAATATTATAACTTCCTGGGGAACTATATGTATGGGAGACATATTTCCCCCATGAAACCGTGTTGTCTCCCCAGTTCCATAAATATTGTAGAGAAATCTTATCATTTACTGTGTCTGTACTTGTTCCAGCACTGAATTTAATTGGAGAAAGAGCACGATTACTAGTATTGCTTAAAATCAAAAATTTAGCTTCTGGGGCTTTATTTTGAACTGTAATACTTTTGCTTTGTTTGCTTAATACTCCTTGAGAATCCATAATAGTAACTTTTATGGGAAATATTCCCGCATTATTCCAACTATACACTATAGAACTTTGATTTGATGTTATCTGCGACTCTGACACGTCATATATAAAAGTGAGCTCTTCCTCAGTTTTACTAAGTTCCTTATTTAATCTATATACCGAATCAATAGAGATAACAACCTCTTCTCCTTCAAATACACGATCCTTAGATGTAATTTCATAATTTAATATATCATTTTCGATTTTTACTGCAAGAGATTTTGATCTTAAATTGCCAAATATACTCCAGTAAAGTAGCGTAGGGGAATATCTTCCTTGTAACGCATACTTATGCTTCACAGTGCCAGAGCGATTCATAGTAATATCCTCAGAACTTCCATCCCCCCATAAGATATACGCTTGTGAGGGAGAACCTGAGATCTTCCATCCAAACACAATAGGATATCCCACTCTAAATTGATTTTCTTCTTCTTTGTAAAAGTTGATTGAAGTGGAAGCAAAATTAAATAATGGGGCGCTCACGATAAAGGCAATAACAATAATATTTAAAATCATGGCTGTCTTAACGATTCGATTGGAGAATTTTCTGAAAAATAGTCTTCTTTTTTCTTTCTTTTCTCGTCTCTTTTTGTCTTCTTCAGTGAGGGTTTTTATCGTAACCATAAATTACTTTAAAGCAATCCTTTTTAAACAAAAAATGGTTCATCAGATAAATTAATCAAAAATGTAAAAACTTTTTATAACAATATCTTCCTCAAGCAATATTGATATCATATTTGACATTTACTTCCTAATAAGAACTATATAGTGGTAAAAGCCTGGAATTCACAGCAAAAATTAGATGAAATGTTTATAACGTTACTCAGCAAATATTAATTTCATAAGAAGAAAAATATAATAAAAAGGGGAATTAATTGAAAAAAACAATATATTTATACTTATTTTTGCTATGTGGTATGTTGCTTTGCTCATTTATCATGCCTGTAATGGCTTTAGAGGAAAGAAAAACCTATACACCAATTGCAGATTCATTCATCGATTTCAATGAACCTGATTTAAATTATGGTGATGATCCATCTCTCAGAATAGGATATTACAGTTATTTTTATAGAGGAATTAATAAAAATTATAGTCCAGCACTGCTCGATACAATTATTAAATTTGATATATCGGACCCGCCTTCGAATTTTTATAAAGTAGTATTACGGCTGGACATGAATTATGTTCAAGCACTTGTGACGGCAGATATCTATGGATGTTTTTCTAATTGGGTTGAAATGACTGTTACTTGGAACAATGCTCCCCTACGCCAAGCTTCTCCATTAACTTCAGTGTTAATTTCTGACGAAACAGACTTAATAATCGATGTTACTGGGGGTCTTGAAGGAGTATTAGGATATTGGTCTATACGCATCACTACCGATGATTTAAATAGCGTGTGTTTCTCTTCAAGACAATGTTGGGATGATGAACCTTTTTGGGATGTGCCTCCTAAATTGATCTTTCATTATAGAGTCAGCGATTTACCTATAATTATAGGAGTGAGCGTGGGTATTGGTGCAGTAGCAATTGGAATATTAGTTTTTGTAATACGTAGGAAGAACAGATTTTAATGATCCCAAGCATAATAATTGTTGAGAAGAACTTACAATAGAGTTAAATAGGTAAGTATCTTACAATAGAAAACAATGTAGAGGATTGAAGGCTGAGAAGATGAAGAGAGTTGATAAGAAAGGTAAAATAATTTTCATTATAGTATGTTCTAGAGCAAGTTTTTTAATTCTTTTTTCTTATTTTTATAATAATTAGAACATATTCATATTGCTAATCCATGGATCCAGTTTCAGAAAATCTAGATGATATTTTAAAAAGGCTGTTAGCAACTATTCCAGAGGCGACAGCAGCAGCAATTGTGAGTATGGAGGGCTTACCTATAGCATCGGCCCTTCCTCAAGGATTTGATGAGACCCGTGTATCTGCACTAATGGCATCCTTACATTCTTTATCTAGGCAATCGATTATTGAGATGAATAAGGGGGAATTGAACCAACTTTACATTAAAGGTTCAGATGGATACTTATTAGTGCGTCCAGCAGGACCTAATGCTCTATTAGCAATTTCGACAACTAACGATGTAAGCCTTGGACTCATTTTTTCGGATCTAAGATCAGAAGGAGGTGCTTACAGGAAAATTATAGCCCTCATGGAACAAGAGTCTGTTTCTGAAATTACAATTGAGAGGCAATACCTTCCCGAGATTTTAAGTGAACGCTATTTAAAGATTTCTAGTGATGGATTTCCGATGTTAAAAAATTCTGTAGCAGAAAATTTATTGTTGCGTGGGATTAAAACGGAGTATTGGGGAACTGTGGTAAGATTTATAAAAAATTCATAAATCAGGCTTAGAGCGTGAGGGTAAGTGAAGTGTGTTTGGAGAGGTTTGAGATGAAGAGATAAGAAGGAGTATGTTCTTGAGTATTATTTTTATATTTCTTTTTCTTAATTAGTAGTATCATTACTCTAAATTGTTGGAGGAAAGCATGAAAAACAATAAGGGGAGGACGGGAAAATCAAAGAAGGGATTTCCGGAAAGTTATTATAATTGGGAAATGCAAATGAAGGAGAAGGACTCAACTGATAAAGATGAAAGTAAAATTGGAATATCAACGAGTGCTTTCAAGGAATATCTAAAGGCATGGAAAAAGAAGTGGACGGAACCAGAGAAGGAGTGAATAGAATATGTTTAAAAAGACAAGGCCTAACGAGGTGTAGTCGGAATTATTGACCTTCTGAAAAGAAAAATTATATAGTAATATTTTTATTATTATCAAAAAAAGATTTTCTATAAGACAAGAATATGAATCATGATTCATACCTGTTGTTTAAAATATGCTTGTTTGCTGATAAAGATGTAGGGAAA
Source organism: Promethearchaeota archaeon (assembly GCA_048938855.1). Lineage (GTDB taxonomy): Archaea > Asgardarchaeota > Lokiarchaeia > Sigyniarchaeales > SOKP01 > Loki-b32. The sequence goes on along the minus strand of JBHLLT010000041.1, from coordinate 11,847 downwards.
GAAACCTTAGCAAAAAGTAATTTTTTGAATAGCTCTTTTGAGTATTATAAAAACTCACCAACAGGAGTTAATTTCGCTATTAAAGAGGTAGAATTTCATGAAAAAATTATAAGGCTACAATTTTGGATAATTTCTGAAGATAAAGAATTTGAAAAACTGTGGGATAGCTTTATTAGAGGATCTGGGGGGGTAATATTAATGTATGATATAACTAATACAACAACCTTAAACAGATTATCTGAGTGGTGTAGAATAGTAAAAGAGTATAGGGGTGATATTCGAATCTTATTAGTGGGAAATAAATTAGATTTGGAGGAGAATCGAGAAGTATCAAAAGAGCACGCAGAAAAATTTAAAGAAATTAACGATATATCCTCATGGATGGAGATTTCACTAAAAACAGGACAAAATGTTGAAAAAATGCTTTTCAACATAGCGTGTTTGATACTAAACATTGATTTTAAAGAGATGTTAGAAGAGAAACGTGAACATTTCATTTGGATAATTGACAGAAAGATCAAGACTCAAAAAGAGAAATTTAGAGGTAAAAGAAAGTTAAAAAAGCAGCAAAAATTGTGGAGAAAATATCACATCGGAGAAACAGATTCTTTTGAAGATTATCTTGATAAACAGGAAGAATATGTACTTAGTCTTGCTGAATATAAAAAGCACATTATGAATACTAAAGAACTTCCTGAAATGTTGATCTTATGGAAAAAAGTTGAGAAATTATTAAATTCTGATATTTGAGCTTGAAAATACATAATGTGAGTTGAGGTATTTGGAGAGGTTTGAGAAGGTGGAGTATGCTCTTGAGTATTATTTTTATATTCCTTTTTCTTTTAACTTTATGAGAAATTCATAAAAATTTCTTTGAATAGGTAATTAGAAAGAGCATGTATTGTGAAAATTGTGGAGCTGAATTACAGGATCCAAGTCAGCGATATTGCCCAAATTGTGGAATTCCGCTTAAAATAAAAGGTTTCAAATATTCTGTTCGAGAACATGAATTTCGACCCTTTAAAATTAAAATGCCTCTTTATGAAATTCTCGATTCAGATTTTATTATACTTATAGCTGATTCTTTTCTTTACAGAGTTTGGATATGGTGTGGGAGCAATACGACTACAAGAATGAGATATATTGCTGATAAATGGGCACGGAATAAATATGGGAAGGGATTTAAAATAGTACCTATTGAGGAGGGTAGTGAACCCTTAGAATTCAAAATCATGTTAAAAAAAAAGCCAAATAATCAGGATACTAAGGTAAAATCAATGAATGACAATGAAAATATCCGTATTTTTGAGTACAATGGAGCAACGGAAGAATTTGATGAGCTCGAATTGGAAGATAATGAGGCTCCGTTGTATGAATTATTAGGATCGGAATATATTCTGCTTTTTATTGATCCGCAGCGGAAGAGGGTGTGGGTGTGGTATGGGATTGATACCACAATTTATATGAGAGTTTCTGCGATTAAGAATGCCGAGCGTATACGAGATCAGCATGCTTTTGCGTTTAAAGTATCTGGAATCAACGAGGGATTTGAGCCATTAGGTTTTAGGGTGTTCATAGGATTAGAACAAGAACAAGATTATGCTCCAGAGCAGATAGAGCCAGAGTATAAGGGGTTGGAGGTGGAGGATGAGCTCATATCCCATGAGCAAATTCTTTTACTTTTGAAAAAAATAGATATTCCAGAAGGATATGAGAGAAAAATAATTATAGTAAATAATGAAATATATTATTACAAAGAGATTGAGGAAATTGGGTCTCATGTAGGCTCTGAGAAGTTATTCACGTTAAAGGAAGAGGTAGAGGATGGTTCTTATCTGCTGGAGGATTATATTCCTCGGTTAATCTTCTCATTTAATAAAATCAAGTTAATTGAACTTCTGAAAAAACAAGATAGTATATAGAACACTTTTCTTTCTTATCCTTTAAGGTAGTTCTAGGTTTAAAAAAAATTATTCGACTTTATTTCCGCATACATGACAAATAGTTTGTCCTTTTGGGAGTTCAGCGCCACAATGCTTACAATAGGTCTCATACTCAATATCTTGTTCGGTAATAGATTCTTTGGCCTGTGGTTGCGCTGCTAATTCTAGATCTCCAGCTGGACTGGGGGGCTTGAATATGTAAGGAAACGGATAATTCCCATTTTTACTTTTCTCGTGATTTACTTGAAGAATAATTATATAATCATCATTTTTTGCACCCACGATACTTCCTTCGCCTTTTAAAGAGATAGCAACTAAACGTTCTGGCACCATTTGTAAAATAGAATATTTTACTCCCGAAACCATTATGAATTTAGCATCTTTGTCTCTCCAATTTGATAATAGATTGTCAATATCTCTACTAATATCCCAATTATCTGTTGTATAAACAATTCGCGAATCTTTAATTACAGCTCCAGCAATAATTTCGAAATTCTTTTTTAAAGAATCTATCATATTCTGGTATTTTAATGGAATTCCACAGTTCGGACAAAATTGTTGATTAGGATCGGGTAGCTCTATACCACAATTTCCACAATACATAATTTACTCCAAGTTGTTTATAATTTAGTTATAACAATCCTGAATTAGCAAGCATTAGCCTTGTTAACGTTTCGAAGGTTTCTTTTACATTTTCACCTGTTCTCGGATTACATTCTGCAAAACCGTCTGTACTTTTAGATTTTGCAATTTTAATTGCTTCTTCTGTCGAGATTTGCCGTTCTGCGTCTAAATCTGATACTACTCCTACCATTATAATGGGAAGTGTGTCTTCTAGTCTAAGTTCTCTTCTAATTACCATTAACCAATCATCTATGTGTGCTAAGGAACTATAACTTGTGACATCGTATACAAATAGAGCCCCATTTGCCCCTCGCACATAAGTTGGTAATAAAAATCGAAATCTTTCTTCCCCACCAAAATCCCAAATTTGTAGTTTTACCCTATATTTATCAACCATAAGAGTTTTAACTTCAAAATCAACTCCAGGAGTCATTTTTGAACCTGATTTATACAAATTAGTTAAAAATCTTTGAATTAGTTGAGTCTTTACTCCAGGCTCACCAAAAACGATAATTTTATATGAAGCATCATAAACCATCTTCAAACACAAATTCTTCTTAACTAATAATAATATCTTATTTCTCTAGAGAATTATACAAAACCGTACATATTTAATTGTATTTAAAATTTCCTCACATTATTCTTTTGCTAGAAAGCTTAGAAAACTACTATTATTTTGCTTTAAACCTATTAAATGAATTCAATCAATATTTTATTTAACCAATCTTAGGTACTGAATATAAATTAATTATCAAAGAAAAAAAGACATTTGAAGTTAAGAGTGGAAGGAACAAGTTTAAATGATATTCAATACATACAATTCTGTACAAAAGATTATTTAGAAAAACTAAATAAAAAGAAGCGTAGATTTTATGGGCCCTTATGCCGATGATGATGCAAAAAGGAAAAGAAGAAAAAGAAAATTTTTAGGATCGATTCCTGGTGTCAATGGTTCTTTAATTAGTACTATAGATGGTTTACCAATTGCTTCAGCTTTACGTCAAGGATTAGATGAAACAAGGGTGGCTGCGATGACTGCTTCTTTGCTCTCCTTAGCTAAAAATTCAATAAAAGAGATGGAAATTGGCGAATTCGACCAATTATATGTAAAAGGCTCAGATGGGTATCTTCTTACATTTCCTGCCGGTCCAGAGGCAGCATTAACAATTTCTACAAGTATAAATGCTAGATTAGGACTAATTTTCCTAGATTGTAAGCGAATGAGTGAGAGAATTGCTAAAATTTTTAGAGGAGATTTTGATGATAATGATGATAATGGATATCTGCCATTTCCATATATCTTCAAGCTTCCGAGTCCGCCTGGAGATCTAGGAATACAGGGTAAACCACAAGGCAAGCGACCAATTATTGAAGAAGATGTAAAATATGAGTCTTATTGTAAACACTGTGGTGCTAATCTTCCAAAGGGTCAAACTATTTGTCATATATGTGGAAATAAGGTTGATTAGAGAAACATTCGTATAAGACGGGCTTAATAAGGTGGGGGTGTACGTAGAGAGCTTTCGGGCTTCCGAGTTAATGTCACTCCTATCTTTTTATTATAATATCACTAAGAGTGTTAAATATCTCTTCTACATTCTCACCAGTCTTAGTTGATATCTCGCTAAATGCATTTAAATTATATTTTGTTACAAGGTTAATTCCTTCCTCTCTTGAGACATTACGAGATTCGGCAAGATCAATATTATTTCCAATAAAAAAGATTGGAATATCACCCACGTGTTCTCTAATTATTTGAATCCACTCTGGAACATGCTTTAAGCTATTTGAGTTTGTAATATCATACAAAATAATTGCCCCACTGGCCCCTTCAAAGTAGCTTGGTATTAGACATCTGAATCTTTTATCCTCCTCAATATCCATATCCCAAAGATTGAGTCTTATTATTTTTTTATTAAGAACAATATCCTTTGTAAAGAAATCAACACCTATAGTTAATTTAGTATCGAAATCAAAATGGTTTCCATTTAAATCCTCCTTTCCTGAAGAAGGATCACCTAATAAGAGTATTTTAAAAAGCCAATTTGGTTTTTGGTTTTCTATGGTTTCTGTTAAAGAAGGTGGTTTTTCTATGGTTTCTGTTAAAGAAAGTGGTTCTTCTGTGATTTCTGGTACTCTTTCCCATTTATTCTCTTTTGTTTTATTTTTAACTCCATAATAAACCACTACTAGCTCTACTGTTAATAATGATATTCCTAATATAATAATTATCTCAATTTTTGCCAATACTGCTATAATTATAAGAAGTATTATTAGCACTATAACCTGTTCTTTAACACAAAGACATCTTGAATCTCTATAATTTCTATTCTTTAATCTCATTCAAATTTTGAAAATCTCTAGTTAAGAAATCTTGTTTTTTAGAAATTTGATTCTACCAATATCTACAAGACACATAAGATATATAAAAATTACTTATTTGTCATAATTTTCTATCTTCTTAGAATTAAAGTAAGGTAAGAATTTGACATATCACAGTTAGGAGTAGTGGTGAAAAATGGAGAGAACTTAAAAATCTGGACAGATTTTATAAAATACTTATCTTTCTACCGAGATGCTATATTTTGATGGAAACTATTCTGGATTAGAGGCCAAATGAGGAAATATCTAAGAGTAGGTTAATTAAGAAAGATCGTGCTCTAAAATCTTTGCACAGATTTATTTTTCTCAATTTGTTGTCTAATAGTCCAATAAACGAACCTAACTTCTGGCATTATTCCAGTCAGAGGTAGATTACCACCGAAGGATGAGTTATTTTTAATTTTAAAAATTATCAAAACCTTATTTACATTTCATTCTTATCTTAATTTGGATAAAACATAATGTAAGTTGACTAAAATGTCAGAAAAAGAAATATTAGATAAGGCATATGAGCTGGGGAAAAAATATGAGAAGCAATGTACTGGGTGTTCTCAGAGTGCTATTGCGGCAATATTTGAAGCGTTAGGAATTTGGAATGAAGCTGTATTTAAGGCAGCAAGTGGTTTAGCCGATGGTTTAGGTTTAACCGGAGACGGATCATGTGGGGCTTTAGTAGGGGCATCTATGGTTATAAGTTATCTTTTTGGCAGGGAACATAAGGATTTTAAGGATATGTATAAACCATTGAAGTCTTATAAACTTGTTAAAGAGCTTCATGATAAGTATGTCAGCATATATGGTTCATGCCGATGTTTTGATGTTCAACAGAAATTAATGGGCAGAACTTATAATCTTTGGAATGAAAAAGAATTTGAAGAAGCTTCTAGCTCAGGAATGATGAATTATTCTTCAGAAGTTGTGGGAAATGTTGCAAAAATGGCAGTTCAAATTATTTTAGATAATCAATTTAGTCCAAAAAAGTAAAAAAGTCAAAAAAGTGAATCAGATGGGGATTAATATAAATTCTAAGTTTAATAACAAGATTCAAGAATTAGAGAAAGAATTACCATATCTAAAAAAAGATGTTAATTGTGCTGAATTAACCTTAACAAATGTATTAGATGTGCTTGAGATAGATAATTACATATTTCATAACATAGCAAAACCTTTAGCAGGAGGTTTTGGAGGATATAAATCTAAGAAAGGGTGGATGGGAGCTTGTGGTGCAGTTGTAGGTGGTTGTGCAGCTATTGGAGCAATTTTGGGAGGTCAAGAGAAAATGGATGAAGAGACGATGTTTACAGCATATTTAAAAGCAAGGGAATTTGCATCTGAATTTGAAAAGGAATTTGGGTCAGTAGTATGTTCAGAACTCTGTGGTTTTGACTTTAGTGATCCTAATGGATATATGAATTATCGAGAAAGTGGAACATGGGAAAAAACTTGTTATAAATTTGTTATATGGGCTCTAGATAAAGTAAGAACGATGACAATAGAAGATTTGAAAAGAAAATGGGAATAATTACCCTATTAAGAAGGCAAAATCAATGAATGACAATGAAAATATCCGTATTTTTGAGTACAATGGAGCGACGGAAGAATTTGATGAGCTCGAATTTTTTGCATTCATTATTTTCTAATAGTTTTCCAAGAAACATTTAAATATAGAAATTTTCTTCAATATCTGATTTGGCAGGAAAAAAAATTCATAATAGGTTGGAACGATTAATTAATTCTTTAACTATTAAAGAGAATCAAAAGACCTTCCTTCGAAGAAAAACTAATGAATTCTATGATGCATTAAAGAATATATCTCAATATCAAATGCCTTCTTGGTCAAATATCTTTATATCATCAGATATATACACTTTGGAACGATTCTGGTATGGAGGCTCTTTCGATAGAGGTATTTTCATTAAGAATCGATTTGATATTGATTTGTACTTTATCTACTGCAGAGATAGTCCTCAAAATACTACTGTTCAAACTGTGAATATTTGGAGAAATTATTCTAATGAGCAAGATATGATAACAGGCGATTTACTTTTTGAATTAATATATTCAAATCTTAAGTCTTTCAATTATTATCATGGAACAGATATGAAATTATTAAAAGATCCCCCATACGGACATGCTATCCCAATTAGAATGGATTATCCAGGGAATTCAATACTATTTGACTGTATTCCCGCTATTGAATTACCCAACGGGTACCTTGTTAAGCCTAATGGTGTAGGAGGAATTAAAAAGGTAAATCCAAAATTAGAAGAACAAACACTCTCTAAATTAAATAAGAAGCAAAATGGAAAAATAACTAAACTTATACTCCTTATTAAATACTGGAATTTTACATGGGGAAAACCAATAAAAGGGTATATAATTGAACGCTTGGTTGAAAGTATATTCGATAAAATCCAAGTTTATGCTTGGGATAAAGCTGTGAAAACATTTTTTAATCAAGCTATTTACATCTTGGACAAAAAGAAGATATTACCTGACAGAGTTTATAGCCAGTATTCAATATTGGAAGATTATTCTGACAATGAAATCGAAAAGTATCTCGAAAACCTTAGAGAAGCTATATTTTATGCTCAAAAAGAAGATTGGAAGGAAATTTTTGATATATTTTGAGATAATATTAAAAAGGAGGTGAAATAGTGGCTAAAAAAGGCATGACTCAAAAAGCAGCGAGAAGAATACAGTCTAGCCAAGACAAGAAAGGATCTAAGGGAGACGCCGGCTTTAAATCTCGAGCTATGAAAGCAGCTACGAAAGGGTCAAAAAAGAAATAAAAAAAGAAATTATTTACCTATTAGTTTTCTCTTTTCCCTTCTTTTTCTTATTTTTCATGGAAAGGTAAATTCAACATCTAATTTCAATGAAAATTCATTTGAAGAATCTTATGGATAATATCATAAATTAGCAGCAAAATCCTTGAGCTCCTTTACATCATCAGGAAGATGGTCAATTCCAGCAAATTCTTTTATAACAATTAAAGTTATTTTAGATTGCAATTCTGGCCTAAGATTAGGGAATGTCATCTGAGATTCTCCTCCAATACTCTCACAGTTATCTTCAATTATTAAATCAGGTTTTGCTTTTTCAATTTGTAAATTCCAATCTTCCTCCTTTTGGCGATAAAATATAGTACCCTCAGGGAAATTATATTTTTTTAATACAATTTCGTCTTTTTTCACGTTTTCAATAGTTAAATGAGAACTAAGATATGATATCTCAGCCCCCTGATTTTGCCATGATGTTAATTTCTTAATAGCTCTACCAATTGGAATATACGAAGCAAAATCAGAGATAGATTCATCAGTATTCTCAATAACCTGCCGTACTATTTGCATCCTTGATAGCCCTAAAGTATTCCTGTGCATGATACAAGTTCCATGGAGAAATACTAAAATCCTCATTCTTTTATTACTCTCCTTGATATCTTCCGCTAATCCGCGTCCTCGATATTATATAAAATAGAACCTGCTCAAATAATTAAATTTTTTTGTTTTAGAGTTTAGATACACAATTACTGGAAATATCGAAAAAAAAGCTGTAAAATGTCCTAATCCTTGTAAATTCTATTTTGTTTTTTGTATATTCAATATTTAAAAATAAATATTAGAATCATTTTTTTATTCTTAGTATAAGAATATTGGGTGTAGTTGTGTGACTTATTTTAAATTAGTTTTAGGAATTGATTGTGGAGTAGACAAATCTGTCTGTCAAAATGGATATCCTGACAATTGTTTTAATTGCTTGTCGAAAAGATTTAACAAAGCAAATATATTAATGGATATTTTTGATGTGGTAGAGCAACACTCTGAACAAAAAAGAAGAGAAATGCTATATAAACATATTTGGAGAAAATACCAAGATATTTTAACTATAAGACACGTAATTATTTTATCAAAAGGTGGAGTACCGGCATTCAATATGGCTGTAGGTGATCTACCTATTGATCCTTCGTTGATAGCAGGATTTATTCAAGCAAATGTAGTATTCTCGGGGGAGGAATTAACCTTAATAGATAAAATTAATCCAGAAAAGAATTTTTTTGAGTTTGAGTATAAAAATTTTCATCTTTTATTGAGAGTTGGAACTTTATGTACACCATGTTTAATTCTTGACAGGAGAGCTTCTGGTAGTATGAGGGATTTACTTTCGAAATTCACGGACATTCTTGAGAGAGATTATGAAGATGAATTGCAAGAATTTGAGAAAACCGGGGATTTAAATATATTAAATCAAGTAAAAAGCTTAGTGGAAAAAATATTTGAAGTTACGATGATATATCCGCTCACACTCTCTACTCAAATTCCACTTGATATATTTGAAAATCTTACACCTATTCAAAAAGCCGTGTATGAAACTTGTAAAGATCTATTAAAAGATGAGGAATATTTTTTCATCTTAAGTCTTATTAAAACAACATCAAAATTATTAGGTGTGATATCGAAAGAAGAAATTCTCTGGAATATTTACCAAATGATAAGAGAAGATATTATTATTTGGGCAGATCTTGAATTTCAAAGGAAAGAGTTAGAATCAAAAGAAGAAGATATGCAAAAAAGAGAATATGTTATTCAAAAAATTATGGAGATAAAAGATTTGGATGAGATTATTTTTGAATGCCAGGATATGAATAAAGATGATGCAATGAAAAAAGTCAAATCTTTATTAAAAAAAGGAGAAATTGCTGAAAAAGATGCTGCTTATCAAGAAGCGTTAAATGAATATCAAAAAGCACTCACATATGCAAAAGAGTTCAATATGGAAACGATGATTGGCAAAATCTCGTTTAAAGTTTTAGATATTATAAAATTAAATAAAGAAGTTGAATTGAAATTTGCTTTAGAGCAGGCATCCAAATCTGAAAAGAAGAAAGATTATGTAGTTGCATTGAAATACTTATTTCAAATAAAAGAAAACTTATCTAGCCAAAATGAGGATGATAAGCGAGATAAACAAATTCAGAAAATAAATCTCCGTATTAAAAAACTGCAAAATTATTTCATAACAAATGAGAATAGTTAAAAGAACTAATTTTTATTGAATTGGAATGGAAAGGTAAATTAAGAATCTGAAACTTACTCCTGCTTTTCATTGATTTGGATACCAAATTTAATAGCATTTTTTGTGCCAATCCAAAACAACTTTCTGAATTTGGATTCGTTGATTACTTGGGCACCTGCTTCCTCAACCTTTGCTTTCATATAATCAAGCGCTTTTCCACCAGTAAAACGAGCTGTATTGAATACAATCGCATTTTTACCGCTAAGATTTTTCATTCTAGCCACTATTTCATCAAAGGCTTTTGGTGGAAAATTTCCATATGTAGGCATACCAAAAATAATTAAATCATAAGGTAAAGCATCAAGAAGATTTAATTCAGCTTCTATTATTGAAAAGTCTTTATTCTCGAATGCATTCAGCATTTTTATCTTTTCGACAAATTTTCCTGATAATTCTATTGGAAAGTAGCTCACTTCGTAATTGGTTAGCACACTTGCGATAGCCTCTGCTGTTTTCTTCGTTCTTCCTCCCATTGTAAAATATGCAATTAGAGTTTTCATAGTTTTAAGAAATAGTATTTACATAAAAACCTTTTTTCTGATCTTTTTCTTTACTATTAAGTGAGAGAACTTCTTTATTAGTAGTAGATTGAGTGAGGGTAAGAGTAAGTGAATTGTTTTTGGAGTGATTTGAGAGATGATGTGAGATGGAGGATGGTCTTGACGAAGGTTTTTTCTTCTTCATTTTCTTTTTTTATGGATAGGTAAATTCAGCGTCTGATTTCATTGAAAATTTAGTGAAAAGTTAAAAAAAGTTTTTAAAATCAAAAATAAGCTTAAAATTAAAATTGTGAATCAAATTGCCTTACAAATTATGCACTTTACTTTAAAGCTTTAAGAATTTCGTTTGAAGTTAAAACTTTTGCAAAACCCTTCCTTAATACTTTCAACTCGGGTTCTTGCATTTCAGGATCATCGGTGGCTGTAACATCACTTCCGAAGACTACCTTAAAGCTCCTTTCATACGCCTGTCGTGCTGTTGCACCACAACAGAAATTTGTCAGTGTTCCACTTATTATTACAGTGTCTTTACTCATATTCTTCAAAATTGTTTCTAAAGGTGTGTCATAAAATGCACCGTAGGATGATTTTTTAATTACTATTTCATCCTCTCTGGGGGTAAGTTCATGCCATACACGTCCTTCCACATAAAATTGTGAAAAATCAATGTCTAAATCTGAATATCGTCCAGGCATAAATTTTCCGGTTTTAGGACGATCTAAATAGTTATGCGTTTTTGCATAGACTGTGAAGATTACGGGAATGTTTTTTTTTCTGCAATGTTCGATTAATCTCTTGATCCTAGTAACTTGCTTAGTTGCTTCTGGTACCCAGTCAGGTGACCAATGAGGTTTTACAAATTCATCTTGCATATCAATAACCAATAAAACACATTTGTTAGGGATAATTTCAAATTGAGCATTGCCTTCATTATACGCTTTTTTTGCTAGGTTATATACGTCTTGTTCAGAGAAGCTTCCCACTTTCATATTTTCTTCCTCATATAAACTAATTTTTAATTATTTTTTTATATTCAGTTTTTTAATTTGTAGCTTTATATTCTTTAATTTATTTAAACCTTAATTGAATTTTCCGAAAAACTACAACACACATTTACAAAATGGGAAGATTAATAATCCCAACAAAATCCCGACAAAATGAGGTTATCACTAAATGTGATAACATTTGTTTATGATTTCCTGAAAGGTAAATTCAGTGTCTGAGTTCAATGAAATTTTAGTGTAAATTTTAGATAAAGTTTACAATCTCTCATAAGAATAATGAGTATAGCATATTGAAAATCCTAACTTCTTATATGTATG
>JBHLLT010000040.1:0-19740 GCA_048938855.1 Promethearchaeota archaeon | reverse complement strand
TCAGTTTTAGAAGATGATGTATTTGTTGAGATATATATTTCAAATTCATTGTTTAATCCATTGAAGAAATCTGAAAACTCAGGAAATTGATTTTCATTTCTCAAATTAAACATAGCTCTTGTAATGGGATATCCTTCAGAATCAATTGTGGTTAAATAGGCAGCTTTAGAGGTTTTCATTAATTCCAAACTTATTTTTTTTACCTCTTCTTTTTCCATTTTTTTTACCTTTAATTTTGATATTCTATTTATATTGTTTTCCTAATTTCATCTAATCTCTCCTTTGCCGACGGAGACTTATCGAAAGTCATCTTTAAATTATCACAGAAGTAATTATTACAGTAAGCGCAATTTTCTAACCCTTTTGCCCTACAACAATTCCTGATTGGACACTCACTATTCCAGGCAACATGCTTTCCATTGGAAGTACAACCATCACAATAAAGATCTTCAGGTTTAAATGACATTTCTTCACTTGACCATTCTTCTGCAACTTTTTTAAGTTCTTCATAGTCATCCTTTTGTGTAGCCAAATATGCAGGACATTCTGAACAACTAATTCCGCAATAAGCTATAATTTTTTCCATAGTAAGTTCATCGTTTTATTTATTTTTACTTTAATTTTTTTAAAAAAAAAAATCTTATTTTTTAGGTTTATAACTTGTCCCTACTTCATATGCCTCAGCTAAATAATTTCCAATAGTCCTGTATGGGCCTTGTGGCATCATAAAAATAAATGAATCAAAGTCAGAAACATCTGGATCGTTATCTTTGATAAATTTCTCATCTGAGTAAATTTCAACAATTTCTCCTATAAGAAATTCGGTTTTCTTGAGCTCTTTAATATCTACAAGTTTACATTCGATGTTTATACTACACTCTTTTATCATTGGAGCTGTTTTTAAATCTCCATAGAATATTTCAAACTCCTTAGCCTTATCCACTTCAGAGCCGGAGTGAAGACCGCAATAATCTGTGACAACATACATTTCACTAGTCGGAATATTAATGCTAAATGTTTTGTTTTCCTTAATACCAGGAGTAGTATAATGTCTTTTTGACACTGCAATACCCATTAAGGGAGGATCATCATGGATCATGGTAAACCATACCACTGTCTTGAAATTTGGTTTACCATTCACATGAGCTCCTAATAAACATATTGGCATAGGCATTATCGGGAAGTTCCATCCTGTTTTTATTTTTTTTATTTTTTATCACATTTTTTATTTTTGTTCGTATTCGAATAGTTCGATATAGAACAATATTGTTTTTTTATATATAAATCTTTTGTATTAAAACACTCTCCTTCTTGACTATCAATGAATGACAAATCTGTAATTATTAATTCTAAAATTATATAAATTTGTCTTAATTAATAGAATATCATTAAATTTAACACCTCTTTAGTGAAAAACGATGATTGAGTACATTTTTTTAATTATTTTTTTTATAATTGTCCTTATAGAAATATTCGCACAATATAAAGACAACAAAAAACTTGAATATTGTACAAAACCACTGTTAATGCCGTTGCTGATTTTATTCTATATTTTTGGAGTACTTGAGGGTGCTTCAATAGCTAGAGTTGATTGGTTAATTGTTGTTGCTTTGATAGGTGGATGTGCTGGTGATATTTTCTTAATGCTTAAGAATGAAGAAAAATGGTTTTTGTTTGGGATGGTTGCCTTCTTGGTTAACCAAATCTTCTATATTATATCATTTTTCTTGTCTATCACTAATTATGGAGCTTTTAATTTATGGGGATTGTTCTTACTTGGACCAACTATCTTAATTCTAATATTTACTGTACCAAGATTTATTAATAAAACTGAAGATATGAAAATTCCAGTTGTGGTATATATGGGAGCAATTTTATTAATGCACATTGCAGCTATATTACGGTTCGCAGAATTTGGGCTGACTGGATTACCATTTATTTTTATCTATGTCGGTTCTATCTCGTTTATTTATTCTGATTCAATGATTGCTGTAAATAAATGGGCTGGTGAGTTTACAAACGCAAGATTAGTTATAATGTCAACATATGTAACGGCTCAGCTCTTTATTACAATGGGGGCATTATTTACTGCTCTAATATAGAAATACAAATCAATTTCTCTTTTTTTTTTAATCTTTTTCAGTAAAAAAATTTTTAATTTAACAATAATTACATGATAGTATCATAGGTTTCGCCAAATGGTGCCTCAATAGCTCAGCTGGTAGAGCGTTGCCTTGGTATTAAATTTTGTAATTTAACACAAAAAGGCAAAGGTCGGGGGATCATAGCCCCCTTGGGGCTCTATTTGAATAAAAGCGCCGGTGTGGCTTAGCTGGTTATAGCGCCAGACACGCATACATTCTGAAATTTGGGTCAGACTGAATGTGCTGGACTCATAATCTGGAGGTCGAGGGCTCGAATCCCTCCACCGGCATTCTTATTTTAGGATTAAAAATATAACTTAAGAAAACCAGTATTAAAAAAAATAAAAAAATTAGACTTTTTGTCCGCAATTGGGGCAAAATTTAGCATTTGCATTTAATTGAACACCACAATACACACAAAACGTTTTTGTTTCTACTGCTGTTTCATTTGCGACTCTTTCAATGTGGATTGCATCGTCAGGAGTAAGTTCCATTTTTCGGATGTTTAAATTTCTCATCACAGTTTTTAATTCTTCTTCCGTCATATCTTCAGCAGACTTCCCCGTTTCATGCTCAATTCTTTCAATATCATGTTGAGCTATTTTGTAAACAGCATAACTACCACCTATCATCAATAATACCGAGGATCCCAAGATCAGACGTCTTGTGGTGCGCCATAGAACTCTACGAGCTCTCCATATATTGCGTCGTATAGGGGGGCGAATTGGTCGGCGAATCATACCACGACGCATCGGTCCAGGCCTAGGACTCATATCATCACCTTAATTGGTTAGAATTTTCAATTTTGTTTTTTTATTTTGAATAAAATTACATGGTTTAATAAAAATTTATATTCTAATAGAGTAGAAAGTTATTTCAGTTATCCTATTTATCAATATTCAGAGAGTTAAATTACTGAATTTTAAAAAAAGTTTAAGAAATTAATTATTGAGTCTATTAAGATTAGCTAATGTTATTTCAATGGCTTTAACTTCCGCTCTGGATCTAATATTCATTTCTGGTTGTAATTCTTCCAAAATCTTTTTTTCATTATAACCTAGCATATGTAGTTGTTTATAATTCTCGACACCATTCTCATTTAAGAAAATATAACGTTTATTCAAAAACACAACTAGCCAATTTTTTCTTTTCTGATGTTTTGATAATGAGGATAAAATTTTTCTAATATCCTCGACAGGTCGTTTTAACTTTTCGGAAATTTCAGTGTCATTTATTAAAGAATAGCTTTGTATTGATGCTAAAAGCCTTTTCTTGGAAGAGAGAGTAATTAAATAAGAAAGAAAATATAGTAAAAAGAAAATAACTGCTAGTAATATTCCTAATATTTGATTAAAAATAAAAATAATAATTGTAATTATTAAAAACGGATAGAAAATAATTTTCGTAAAAGTTTTAAAAAATTTAAAAATATTTTTGAGTATATGTTTATTTTTTCTACTAGACATAAGAGTTTCTATATTAAATTATTGTTTTAAGAGTTTCTGACTGTTCTTCTGATACTTTACCTTTGTTTTTAGGGTTTTTTAAGTTTTGAATTGCGCTCTCAAGTGATTCTAGTTTTATAGAATATTTTTCATATAATTCTGTAAAGCTGTTTATATCAATATCATTATTCTCATATAAAACTTTTAACTGCTTTAATGTTCGACCAATTCCTGCTTTGTTATTTTGCAATTCTTGTATTTTATTGTAATCAATCAAAACATCTGACATAATATTCTTATATCGTCGGTAAGCATCAAAATTTAAATCTGATTGATTGTACTTGGTTAAAAAATTAGTTGTACGTGGAATAAAGGGTGCTAAGTTTTCAGGAACTATTATAAGAGGCTCCGGATCCTGTATTTCTAGAGCTTGATTATCAGTTATCATCTCAACATCATTCTCAATGATATTATCATTTACTATCGATAAATTAGTTCTTATACTCTCTTCTTCAGAATCAGTTAAATCCGAAGATTTAGTTAACATATCCTCCCATGTTTCTTCCGCTTTTATATAATAGTAATTAGCTTTCTTTTGCAGGTTTTCAATTTGCTTTTCATTTTCGCCTTCAGGTGATACTTTTAGCAATGATTTAGCTTTTAAATGGCAAGCTCTTCCCATATCATAATTATATTGAGCTTTAAAGTGAGTTTCCTTATTCTTATCATATTTTCTTAAAAATGCTAATCTTTTTGTTAGCGCACTTAACCCAGAAGATAAATTTGCTGCCATTGCAAAGTTTTCCTTCCTTTCTTCGCTTATGGTGGCTAAATTTTGGGCAAGAATACGAGCTTCTTCAGAATTTAATTCAAGATTTTCTACGGATAATGCAAGTCCCTTATCTTCCTGTCGAGTACATGCTGCACTAAAATAAGCAGCAGTTTTATACATTTTACTGCATTCTACCATAGTGACTATTGCGTTTTCCATTAAATTATCTGCTTCGAACTTATTAGAGAGGTAAGAATATGCCTGGGCTGCAATCCATAACACTCGTGAACATTCAAAAATTAAATCCCATATTTTAATCTCTTTTTTAGCAATAGGATCATAGAAGGAGGGTGTAATATCTAATTCTTTAAAAATTCTTATTTGGCTTTGAGTTTTATAATTAACATTTAGGATTTTTATATATTCTAAAACGTTGTTGAGTTCAGACAAGGAAAATTCTTGCTTCTTTTCTAGTGCTTCCTCTATTCTTTTAATTTTATAGTGTAAAAAGCGGATCCTCTGCATTGTAGCCAAATTGAAAAAGGTTTTTAATTCTGATTGTTTTTTTACTTCGACTTTTGGTAATTCTTCTTCGACTTTTTTTTGTTTTGATTGTTGTGCAGGTGATTTTAGCTCAATCTTTGGTTTTAATAAGGGTTTGACCTTAAGCGTGGGTTTCTTTAACTGTGTATATTCCATAAGAGGTTTTTCTAATTGAGGTTGTTCGTATTCTTTGGTTGGAGTTATTGTCCCCACATTTTGGGACTGAATTTTACTATTAAACTTTACAAACCCCAAAAGTTGATCTTGACTTCCTTTTCTCATACTTGATACAGTTGAAGATTTTTCTTCCTTTCTCATACTCTCTAGGTATTTATTAGCAATTTCGATATACCTTTTTGCCTCTGCTGGCTCCATTCCTTTTGTCTTCGATAAATCTTCAATACTCCAAGAAGCTAATTGTTTTATTGAACTTAAAGGAATTCTTGGATCCAGTTTTTTATTAGGTGATTTTAGAGTACTAGAAATATTCGTTGATCTAGAAGGATTTGGTGATACTCCTTTGTTAATTATATTATATATTTTATCTTTTGCTTTGATGCTTTGGATATGTCTTTGTGCAAATTGGATGTATGTCTTTGCTTTTGAAACTCCAATACCATCTATAGCTAATAAATTTTCTACATTAGAAGAAGCTAACTTTTCTACTGAATCAATTCCAATTTCTTTCATCTTTTCTGCTGTTAATTTTCCAATACTATTCGCTAATTGCATAATGGATGTTATATCACTCACCTAATATTGATTTTAATCCCTATTAGTATATATTCAATTTTTTTTTTAAACTTAATCAATTCACTTTAACATTTTTGAAAACATAAAAATTTTATTGGCTCTATTTTAATTCTCAAAAAGAAAGAATAATTTCAAAAGATTCTATTTTAAGCAAAATAAATATATTATGCGAAAAAATTGAGCTAAAAACATGTTTTTTTATGTGCTTACACTAACAATAAAATTTAAATATATTCGTTGTGCTATAAGTATTTGGTGATGTTTCCATATAGAAAACCATGTCTCTGTAAAGAGACCAATGACAGTTATTCTCGAGCTGTTATAGGGATTCTAGTTTTTTTAACCCTACTAGTGTTCATGGTATCTATATTGGGAGTTACAGCTTTTAATCAATTTTCCGCGAATTACAATAGGAGCATTCTACCTATGAATTCAAATTCGTCTTCTATGTTGGGATGCGATAGCGCGGAAAGTGTTAAAGATAACTTTATAAAAGCTAATCCGAGTTGTTTCAAGCCAGCATATCAAGTAGTGTACGATCCTGTGCAATATACCGTTGAGCCTGGTCAAATATGCTTTGTCGAAGATAATTTCGAAAGCGATTTACCTATTTGTTTTGATATGGCTTATGGTGCTGATAAATGGGTTGTCATTAGAGTTAAAGGTGGTTATACACCTAGATTGCAACATTACGCCGGTTATGGAGATTATTATGGATTAATGATCTTAAGAGATGCCGATGGTAATATTGTATTTAACGATTGTAATCCCAACATGTATGTCGGTTGGCTTTTAGACAGTTATACAGATGTAAGCGACCAATATAGAAATCCTGATTGTCTATGTAGTTGTTGCTGGGTCTGGTATAATTTCACGATTGATCCTTATGCCTGTGATAATTGGGTCTGCTTAGACTCTAGTTACCAATTAGGTGAACAAGATCCTACTGAAGGTAAATATTATACCATAGAATTTAACACCCATTGGACGGGTTGTGCATTTGATAAAATGCTGGCACACATTTATTGTGTCCCGGAATCCTATACTCCCGATAAAACATCGCCAGTGTAAAGTTAACAGTTAGAATAACTGTTGAATTGGCAAGTTATCTTGCCATTTTTTCTTTTTCTAAATTCTCAATTATTAAAACCTAAATATTTGGATTGTTTAACATTCTAATTTTATTTAACTTGAGTGTAAAATTAGAATATGAAATATGTTTGATTAATAATTCTGCCAATATATAAAAAATTTAAGCAATAGATTATAATGGTATCCTATAGTACATCTAATTTTTTTTTCAAAATGAGTGGTAAAAACGACAATAATTTTGACAAATGCTTAAGTGAAGCACAAAAAAAAGTTAAAGAATTTAAGCTTGAGAGGGAACAGTTGAATATGAAACTCAAGAATTATATTCTTAGTTTCCAAAGCTATGATTCTGATATTTACAAATCACTTTTAGATGCGAGAGACTTTTATACTGAAAAGCGTTATAAGTACAATCTAAAATTAGAAGATTTAAGAAGAAAAAAAAAAGAGTATGAACGACTTTGGAATTCTCTTACTAAAAAATTGAATACTCTCCCAAAACTAGAAATAAATAGCAATATTTCGACTACAATTGAATATACTAAACGTTCTCTTGAAGATATAGAAGGTAAAATAGAAAATTTAAATAGTGCACTTGATGAACAAATCCTAAACATTGACGAGGAAAATGAGATTATTGAAAAACTAACGGAATTGGAGAATATTAAAGAAAAAAATTTGAAAATATTATCAGGTCTGAAGCAGAAACAAATTTTAGAATTACAGAGTAATGAGTATTATAAAACTCTTAATAAAAAATTAGCAATTGAAAAGGATTTAACAGAAGTCTACGAAAATTTAATTAAATTCTCAAACAAAAGGCTATTTACTCATAAGAATATGTTTGAATTGTGCAGGAAGGTAGGAGAATTTGAAATAATTAAGAGGGAAGTACAAAAGCAATTAATAGAAAACAAAAATAATGCTGATGAATTTCAAATACTCTTCTCAAAATTATTGAACTTAAATAAAAAAGTTGTATTAGAAGAATTTGCTAAAAAGGCTAAACTGCGACCAAGAAAAATGCCACAATCCAGTATTAATGTTATCATTAAGAAAAAAAGAAAATTAAAAAGACTAGAACAAAAGAAATTGGAAATTGCGTTAAACAAGCAAAAAGCGGGGAAAAAATTAAATTTCTATGAATTACAGCTCATTTTAAAGCATTCAAAAAATTAGAGAGAATTTAAAAAATATAGAATAAAACCATAACAGATAATAGAAGAAAAGCAGCAATTAGAGCTTTTTTTAATTTACTCTTTTCTTTGGAGTTTAAATTTTCATAATACCGACTTTTTGTTAATTTTATAGTTATAGGAATCATTACACCTAAACTCATAGTTGATAAAATAAATCCTAATGGATTAGATAAAATTTTAAATGGAGGTAGTTGATATTTTATCACTTTTACTTCTTGAAAATCAACATTTCCAAGGTTGTCACTTGAGTAAAATCTAATAGTAATGATAGAACCATGTGTTTTATTATCCCAAATTGATTCCCAAAAATCCTGATTAATTCTACCTATTGAGCCCGTAAATTCTATAGATGTACTGCCATTATCTATGATATACCAAGATCTTTCTATACCATTTTCATCAAATAGGGTGAGTTCAAAAAAAGGTGCATTTCGATCAACTCTCTGATTCTCATTTGGTAATATAATAGTAATATTGGGGCCAATAGTATCTTTTGATAAGTGTAATTGAAGTAAATTATTTAAATTTCCTAAAGTATCATTAGCAAAAAGGTTTAAAATAAAAGTTCCTTGAGGTAAATCATCCCAAATAGAGGAGTCGAGATATTGAGTTAAATTATTTGTTACATCTCTTATACTATTGTCAACCATATACCAAACAGAATCCAAATTAGGTTCGATAATTGTGAGGTTGATTAAAGGTGCTAAAGAAAAAGCAGTTTGATTAAAAGGTGAGTTTACTAATATTATGGGAGCAACTGGATCTTTTCTTACAATTACTTCATCAGAACCAATTTTTCCAAGTGAGTTATTGACATAAAATCTTATTGTAATCGTTTCATAGTCATATTTATCCCACGCAGCTTGATCTATTTTACCACTTAATCCTGTAAATGTAAAATTCGTCAATCCATTGTCCAGTGTATACCATGTTGCTTGAATTCCAGGTCCAGATTTATAAATTATAAAATTAGGAGCATTAATTCCAAAAAAATCATCGTTACTAGGAGAAGTTACGGTAATGACTGGAGCATAAATATCTTTTCTAACAGTTATATCTTTATGATTTAGATTACCGACAGTATCATTAGCGTAAAACCTTATTGTAACAGTCCCATTGCTAAATTTATTCCAAATTGTTTGATCAATTGACCCACTTGATCCTGTAAATGTTATATTTACATTTTCACCAATTAGAGTATACCAAGTGGTATCTAAATGACTATCGATAACAGAAATATCAAAGTCAGGAGCTATATCACCAAAAAGACCATCTGGGTTAGGAAAATTAATATATATCTCGGGAGCGTGAGTATCTTTATATAATGTTAGATTTATAGAATGATTATGACCAAAAATATCCTCTGCGAAAATTTTTACAATAAACATTCCATCTTCTATTTCAGTCCATATAAAGCTATCAAATAACTCATCAGTGTTATTCAATAGTGATATTGGAGAATATCCCAAGACGCTATAACTGATTGAATCTAAACTTGGATCATATACTAATATATTTAATATTGGCCTTGAATTCCATAAAGTATTATTCTGAGGTGAATTAGCAAAAATTAAAGGCGCATAGGTATCTTTATAGAGGGTTAATATATAAAAATCATTTAAATTCCCTGCAGAATCATTTGCAAATATTAAAACTTGAAACTTTCCTTGAGATAGATTGTTCCAAATATTTACATCTAGTGGTTCTGGTCCATTAGTAAGGGTTATTTTAGTACCCATAACAATATACCATAGCGTATCTAGATTAATATCAGTAGCAATTATATTCATAGTTGGAGGATTAGAATAATAAGTATTGTTAAATGGAGAAGAAATAGCAATAAGAGGTAAAGTAATATCTTTAGTTAGATTAATACGTACTAGCGTACTTATCTTACCAAAAGTATCATTAGCATAAAAATCAACATAAAAAAAACCATCAGATATACTAGCCCACAGAGAAGAATCAAATAATTGGTCAGTATTATTGTACAATTCTATTGATGCCATTCCATAATTATACCAAATAGTATCAAGGTTTGGATCAAATGCAATTACATTGAGTAAAGGTGGTACATTCCAATAACTATTATTTGTGGGAGCATTTATCAATAATGTTGGAGCAGTGGTATCTTTGTATAAGGTTAAAATAAATGTATTGTTAGGATGTCCAAAACTATCATAAGCACTAAAACTAATAAAAAATTCTCCTTGAGGTAAGGCATCCCAAATATCCTGATCAAGAAATTCTTCTGTATTATTTACTAACCAGATATTACTTGGAAGATATCCTATAACAGTATAGGTCAGAGTCAGGAAATTTGGATCAAAAACAGTGACATTTATTGGAGGTGGAGAGTCATAGTAAGCTTGATGATAAGGGTCATTTATTATTAATGTAGGAGCGAGAGTGTCTTTATAATATGTTAAATTAGCAGGGTCGTTAACATATCCCAATAAATCCTCAGCAAAAATTTCAATTACAAATTTGCCTTGATAGAGGTTATCCCAAATGGAGCTGTTAAGAGTAATATCTGAATTATTTGGTATCTCCACAGTTATAGTTCCAACTTTATACCAAATTTTTAGAAGGTGAGGTTCATACACTGAAACTCTAAAAATTGGCTCTACCGAACAATATGAATTATTACTTACAGGATTAATAAATGTAATAGAAATTACTGGAGGATCAGGATCTTTTTTGATAGTTACTACATCATATCCTATTTTTCCAAGAGAATCGTTTATATAAAACGTTATTGTTATGTTTGCAAAACCATAAAGTTCCCAAGCATCTTGATCAATTGTACCAATTAATCCATAAAAAGTAAAATTAGTAAATCCATTGTCAATTGTGTACCATGTAGTATTTAGTGCTAGACCTGATTTATAGATTGTAAAATTAGGAGCGTCAATTCCAAATAGCTCATTTTCTCCAGGAGAGATTATAGTAATAATTGGAGCATATATATTTTTTCTAATAGTAACTTCAACAATTCCAAGATTACCGACAGTATCGTTCGCATAAAATCTGATAGTGACAGTTCCATTTGAAAATTCATTCCATAAGCCTTGATTGATTTGACCTGTAAAGCCAATAAATGAATAGTTTAAAGTTCCTCCTACCACAGTATACCAAGTTTGGTTCAAATAGGTTTCACTGATGGAAATATCAAAACTTGGTGCAATATCACCAAACAAATCATTACGTTTTGGATTATTAATAGTTATTGATGGATTTCTAATATCTTTATGAAGTTTCAAAATAGAAAAATTATTAATATTTCCTGAAGTGTCATTAGCGTAAAAATATATTGTAAATTCTCCTTCTTCTGGCAAATTTTCCCATATATTCGAATTTAACTGTTGGTCTGTGTTATTCAATAAAATAATATTAGTACCTAGCACACGATACCAAATAGTATGAAGATATGAGTCCATGACTATTACATTAATGGTTGGTGCTACTTTCCAATAAGTATTATTAGAAGGAGTGTTTATTATCAAATTTGGAGCTATAATATCTCTATAAAGAGTAAGTGTGATATTATTATTTAAATATCCAAAAGTATCATTAGCATAGAAATACACTTGAAATTCTCCCTCTTCGGGTAACCCATTCCAAATTGATAAATCCAGTTGTTGTAGAGTATTGTTTGTCAATGTTTTGTTTATATTGTTTATACTATACCATATTGTATCAAGATTAGGATCAAAAGCGCTAACATTGAAAAATGGGGGTGAATTATAAAATGTTGCATTCATAGGAGCGTTTATTAATAATGTTGGTGCAAGAGTATCTTTATATAAACTTAAAATAATTTCGCTACTATGACCTAAAATATCAAAACATGTAATTACAAGCTGGAATTTTCCTTGAGGCAAATTATTCCATATATCTTCATTTAATAATTCTTCTGTATTGTTTTCTAACCAATTATTTATTGGAAAATATCCAATTATTGTATATGTTAAAGATGCTAAATTTGGTTCAAGAACAGAGACATTAATTGGAGGAGGTAAATTCCAGTATGAATTATTTAAAGGATCATTAATAGTCACGATGGGATAGATTGTATCTTTTTTAACGTAAAAGGCATCATTTAAGATCGCTACATTTCCTGCTTTATCATAAACTCTTACAGAGATATAATTTATTCCCTCTTGACATGCTGTAAAATCAATTGTCCAATCAACTATATAATCTGTTATTCCAAGATCAATAAAAATGTAGGTCCAATTTTTCAAAACTATTCCTCCTTGTCCAACCTCACTAGTAATAATGTATTGGGCATAGTCAAGGTTAGATGAAGTAATACCATCTGAAAAATCGATGTTATATGTCGTACCTCCAGTATCTCGCCAATTATTATCACCATCTTGAGAGTCAATAATTGATGGTTCTAATGCATCAAGATACATTTGAACAGTTCCAACATTACTGTAATCAATATTTCCTGCAGCATCAACCAACCATACATAGATAGTATGGTTCCCATCTGATGAGACTGAAATGCCAGAAATTGATTCGATATTTACTCCAGCAGTATAGATTCCGTTATTATCTGATATTGGAGCTTCATCTAATTTATAATAGACTCCACTTATCCCTGACAGGTCAAAAGGATTTACCCATGTCAGATTAAAGCTATCTATATTTGTCCATAAACCAGGAGTAGCAATTAATGAAGATGGTGCTAAAGGATCTGAAGTATCTAGATATAATTGTGTTGATGCGTAGTTGATGTAATCTACATTTCCTGCTGCATCAACTAACCAAACATAGATTGTATGATTCCCATCTGATGAGACTGAAATGCCAGTAATCGACTCAATATTTACTCCAGGAACATAGACTCCATCATCATCCGCTATAGGTGCAATATCCAAGGTATAGTAAACCCCTACTATTCCAGATAGCTCTGATGGATTTACCCAGGTTAGATTAAAGCTATCTATTCTCGTCCATGAACCAGGTGTAGCTATTAATGAAGTTGGTGCTAAAGGATCTGAAGTATCTAGATATAATTGTGTTGATGCGTAGTTGATGTAATCTACATTTCCTGCTGCATCAACTAACCAAACATAGATTGTATGATTCCCATCTGATGAGACTGAAATGCCAGTAATCGACTCAATATTTACTCCAGGAACATAGACTCCATCATCATCCGCTATAGGTGCAATATCCAAGGTATAGTAAACCCCTACTATTCCAGATAGCTCTGATGGATTTACCCAGGTTAGATTAAAACTATCTATATTTGTCCATAAACTGGGAGTAGCAATTAATGAAGTCGGTGCTAAAGGATCTGACGTATCGAAATATAATTGTGTTGATGCATAATTGGTATAGTCTATATTCCCCGCAACATCAACTAACCATACATAGATTGTATGATTCCCCTCTGATGAGACTGAAATGCCAGTAATCGACTCGATATTTGCTCCGGGAACATAAGTTCCGTTATCATCTGATGTAGGAACCTCATCTAATTTAAAATACACTCCACTTATCCCAGATAGGTCAGAAGGATTTACCCAAGTTAGATTAAAGCTATCTATATTCGTCCATGAACCTGGAGTTGCTATTAATGAAGACGGTGCTGAAGGATCTGAAGTATCTAAATATAACTGTGTTGTTATGTAATTAACATAATTAACATTTCCCGCAGCATCAACTAACCATACATAAATTGTATGATTTCCATCTGATGAGACTGAAATGCCAGTAATCGATTCAATATTTACTCCAGGAACATAGGTTCCGCTATCATCGGCTGTAGGCGCAATATCCAAGTTATAGTAAACCCCTACTATTCCAGATAGCTCTGATGGATTTACCCATGTTAGATTAAAGCTATCTATATTTGTCCATAAACCAGGAGTAGCAATTAATGAAGATGGTGCTAGAGGGTCAGAAGTATCTAAATATAATTGTGTTGATGCATAATTGGTATAGTCTATATTCCCCGCAACATCAACTAACCATACATAGATTGTATGATTTCCATCTATAGAGACTGATATGTTCAAAATCGACTCGATATTTACTCCGGGAACATAAGTTCCGTTATCATCTGATTTTGGAGCCTCATCTAATTTATAATAAGCTCCAATTATACCTGAGGATTCTAAAGGGTTTGACCAGGATAAACTAAAACTATTTTCATTTGTCCATGAACTAGGAGTAGCTATTAGTAACGATGGTGCTAAAGGATCTGAAGTATCCAAATATAATTGTGCTGATGCGTAATTTGTATAATTAATATTTCCTGCAGCATCAACCAACCATACATAGATAGTGTGATTCCCATCTGTTGAGACTGATATATTAGTAATCGATTCGATATTTATTCCGGGAACATAGGTTCCGTTATTATCTGATGTCGGAACCCCGTCTAATTTATAATAGGCACCAATTATACCTGATGGTTCTAAAGGATTTGACCAAGATAAATTATAATTATTTGTATTTGCCCATGTAGAAGGAATTACTACTAAATTACTTGGCTTTCCAGGAGCAATTTTATCAACCCGAATTACTATATCAGTATATCCAACTGCATTATGGGAATCATTTGCATAGAATCTAATAGTAACTGTTCCATTATCTAAATTATCCCATAAATCTTGATCAAATGTACCATTCACCTCTTCATCTAAAAGGCCACTCAATTCTATAGGAGTAGATTTGCTACTAGTTTCTAAAAATTCATACCAAGTATAATTACCTGGGCCTCCAGTTATATTAATAGAATAATCTGGTGCGGTTTTTCCATGTAGAGAATAATTAGTTGGAATATTTACTGTGATATTCGGTACTCCTGAAGCTTTTGGGTCTAAGATGATGTAGAACTCATCGTTTTGTAAATTATTAAGAGAATTATTATACATAGAGTCTGAGGAAAAAAAATTCATTATTATTAAGCATAGCATAAGTCCAACTAAGGTTGTAAGGATTTTCTGTTTCCTTCTAAACCTGTGTATTTTATCTCGAAAAAGTCTAAAGCGGTTTATCATATTATTTTCTAATGATTGATATATTTTTACATTCTATTCAATTCTTAAGGATTTCACTATGTATTCAATTATTTTTTTTCGCTTTTAGAGATTAGTTTTTATTGGACTAATAAATGTGTGAATAAACAAGGTTTGTTCATCTCAAACAATTTATATATTTTATCTAATTTCCTTCTTTATCCTATGAAAAAAAGGAAATTTAGAATCCATTGCGTTTATTATTGATTCTCTATGTTTCTTTAAATATGTTTTACAAAATTGTAGTTATTATGAATAAGGATTTGTCTTCTCATTTTTAAATATTTTAAAAGCTAATAAACAGTAATAATAAGAAAAGAAAAGCACGAATTATGAAAAACAGTAGATTTGTATTAATTAAATATAAAATTCCCATTTTTCATTAAAATTTTTGTATTACCGTCATTATAGGTAATTTTTATTGTTGGATCATAGAATAAGAAATCTCTGTGAGTTTTTGATGTGTTTTGTCCACCTTGCATATCAGTATTGTTTCCAAATGCAATATGGGCTGTTTTTAGTGCCTTTTCATCTTCAAGCAGAATTCCGCTTAATTTAGCTTTTGGATTTAATCCTATTCCTAATTCCCCGATAATGCTTGCTTCTTCATCAAAACTTACTAATTTTTCGACTTCTTTAACTAACTTTTTATCTTCACTTTCTAATTTAGTAAGTTTACCTTTTTTTACTGTAATTTTCAAGGGTTTTTTTACTCTCCCAAGATCTCCAATTGAACCATCACATACAATGATACCATCGGCTTGAGTTTCAATAGGCCCACACCATATTTCACCACATGGCAGATTAACAAAATAAGGTTCTTTAGTAATTCGAACATCTGTTGAGAATCCTCGATCTTCAATGTTTAAAACAATATCTGTTCCACCCGGTGCTGTAACATGTGCTATTTTAGCGTTTTCTAATTTATTTTTTAATTTATCTGCAATATTTCCCATAGTATCGTAATCAATATTCAATGGACCATCAATCATCATAGTTTTGGTAATACCGGCGCCATGTCCCAATCGGATTGATTTTGTTGCAAGAATTTTTTTAACCCATTTAACTCGAAACGGTGTTTCCTTACTTAATCCTCTAAACGCATTAATCACTATTGTTGCATCTTCAGCTAACTCATCCATTTCTGATGGTATGTTAATTAATGGGCGTTTTTTTTCAGGAAGTAAATACAACTGTGCTGAACAATTATTTTTAATAACTGCATTATAAAATGCTTCACCAACACTTTTGGTATCTTCATCAGTTATAATTAATACAACATCATCTTTTGTTAATTTCATTACATGAATCATCGCTTTCTGAGCTGAAATTATCATTTTTTGCATATTATTCATTATTGTTCACTCAATTTCAATTTTAGTAATTCTTAAAGCAAATTTATTATTCTTTAACTATTGTGCTTCCTGCTCTTGCTTTTACATTATCTTTAAATGCAGTTTGGAAGCCGGGATTATAATTCATATATTTTGGGATTGGATATCTTAAACCTGCCTTATGAGTAGCTTCTAATCCTTCTATAATATTATCCAATTTTTCATTAGGAATCGAAAACATCACTTCTGTATCTTCTGCTCCACCCCAAACTCTATCACCATTTCCAGGGATTACTAGCTGAGGCTCATTCGTTTTGAGACTTTTTATTACCCCCTCATGGCATGTAGCACCTCTCCCTGCGGATGTGAACGTTAGTACCCCACCTTTAATATAAAGATAAGATTGGATTAATCTCATAGCTTGTGCAGGATTACAATAGATTTGAACTATATCTGGTTCTATTTTAGTTCTTGTTAATGGTGATATTGCTACACCTAGAAATTTCTCTTCTAATAAATAAATATTTTCTTGCCATTTTCTTGCTGTTTCAAGATCTTTAGCGTAAAGTCCAACACTAAACTGATTAGAAAATTTAATCGCCTCTTCTGTCATTGGATCCCAACCATAAATATATCTTGCCAATTTGCATATGCAATCCTCTTCCGTTATGTACATAGTCCATCCATAGCTTCGAACCATTTTAAATGCTTGACACAAAAAAATTCGAACGTCTAAATCATTTTTTGGCTTTTTATGATTAGGAGGGATATCTGTTTCATCTTTAATAAATTTAATCGCAATTGGATATGTCAACGGTCTTAGAAATTCTTCGAATTTTTTTCCATAATCTTGATATTTTGCAAGTGATTTGCTCATATTTCTAATTTCCTAATTATACTTGGTATTTATTTCAATAATATTCGAATAATGAAATATTTTTCTAATTAAAAATTGGATTGAAACTAAAAGATTTTTTATTTCTAAATCTTAAATAAAATTGATATGAAATCATTTGAATCTGAAAAGATAGATTCTGAAGAAATGGCAATTTTAGATAATAATTCAGAATGGCTTGGAATACCGAAAAGTCATTTAATGGAATGTGCGGGTTATTCCTTTGCAAAAAAAGTTATCAATCGTGAGTATTTGGGAAAAGCAGATAAAGCACTCATTTTTTGTGGAACAGGGAACAATGGAGGAGATGGATTCGTCGTTGCTAGACACCTAAGCTCATATGGTGTAAAAGTTTTGGTTATTTTAGTTGGTGATCCAGCTAAAATTCGTACTAAAGAAGCTAAATTAAACTGGGATATAATTTATAATAATCTTACTTATTCTATTGATGTAGAAATTGTAAAAGATTCAACAGATTTAATAACTATAGGAAATCGTATTAAAAGAGATAAGCGTTATTGTGTAGTTGTAGATGGTTTACTAGGTACAGGAATAGAAGGAAAAATCAGAGAACCTATTGCTTCTGCTATTGATTTAATAAATGATATTAAAAAAGCGGGTAATGAAAAGGTTACCGTAATATCTATAGATGTGCCATCAGGATTAAATCCCAATACTGGTAATGTTGCTGATAAAGCTGTTATAGCAGATTTAGTAATTACATTTCATAAAAGAAAGCTAGGGTTATCTTGTAGTAATACACACATAAAAGAAATTTTAGACAGATCTATAGGTATTCCTCCAGAAGCAAGCCTTTTTGTTGGAAGAGGTAATCTAATCTCTACATTAAAAAAAAGAAAATTAGATGCTCATAAGGGAGATTTCGGGAAAATTTTAATAATCGGAGGTTCTAAAAATTATTCTGGAGCTCCTGCTTATTCTTCTTTGACTGGGATTCACTTTGGAATTGATTTAGTAATAACATATGTACCAGATATTGTTGCAAATCCTCTCAGGAGTTATTCTCCAAATATGATCGTGAGATCAAATAAAGGTAATTGGTTAGATATAAATGCATTAGAAGAATTATCAGAACTTATAAAATGGGCTGATTCGATTTTAATTGGCCCTGGTATGGGGTTAAAAAAAGAAACTGAAAATCTCTTGGTGGAATTATTAAAAGTTTTAAAACAGCATAATAAATCATTTGTTCTTGATGCTGATGCTTTAAAACTAGTAAAAGATCATTTGGAATTAATAAAAGGGTCGCCTGCTATCCTAACTCCTCATGAGGGAGAGTTGAAAATAATGTTAGGAGTAGATCTACCTCCGTATAAAAATATTGATGAGAGAAGTAAAGTAATATTAGATTTAGCAAAAAGGTTGGATTTAACTTTATTAATTAAAGGACCATATGACTATATATCGAATGGAAGTCAAATTAAGGTAAATAAAACTGGTTGTGCTGAAATGACTATTGGTGGAACCGGCGATGTATTAGCGGGATTATGTAATTGCTTTATTTCAATTAAAAATAATCCTTTCAAATCAGCATGCTCTGCAGCATTTCTTAATGGACTAATAGGAGAATATTGTAAAGATACTATTGGAGAACGTTTTACAGCATTAGATATGATAAAAAATATTAATAATGCTTTAAGAAACGTTCTTAATTTATAACATTTTGCAAAACAATACTTATCTATCAAAAGATTTCAGAATGTAAAATAATGCCAAAATAAAAATTTATTAACTCTTAATTTATAATATTATTAACTTAGTTATTGTGAAAACTTCAGTTGAGGTTAGCTAAGTAATATTCATACTATCTTTCAACATAAAATTATGGAGATTGATTAAAATGCCACAATTATTCCTTATTAACCCTGATGGGACTACTACTGAAATAACAACTAAAGATTCAATAAAAGATGTTTTAAAAACAGATGAATGTTATGTTCTTGTTGCTGACGATGTAAGAAAAGTGTTTTTATGGAAGGGCTTAAAAAGTAGTGTAAGATCGAAATTCATTGGAGCTAAAAGATCTCAAGAAATTCGAGGTCAAGTTGGAATGCATTATGCAGTTGTTCCTCTTGATGAAGGTGAGGAAGATGCTGATTTCGTTAAACTAATTGGAGGGCGTACTGAAGCGGGAATCGCTAAAGAAATTAAAGCAGCAGAAGTTTCTCCATCAAGTGTACATCCTTTAAGAGAAAAAAATGTTTTTGGTGCTCCAAAACCTGCTGAAGGTATGAATATAGCAGGTAGTAAAGAACGTGCAGCTCAAAATACAGGTCCTTTATATCGGGGTGATGAGTCTATGCCTGAATCTGTACAAGAACAAACTCAAGTAGATTTTCAGCAGGTAATGCAAAAATTAGAAGAAATTCAAATACCTGCTGGTTTTGAACGAGAATTAATCATTATTGGAAATCAAGCTTATTCTATTGTTGAAAAAGTTCAACAATTCCTTGGAGAAAAACAAGTTACCAAGGAAATCTCAAAAGTTGGTTCGATTCCTGA
>JBHLLT010000004.1:0-185496 GCA_048938855.1 Promethearchaeota archaeon | reverse complement strand
GTTGACCAAGCTCATAAATTTAACACTCATAATCGTATGGGTGCTTATATGATATCTCTTGAACGTGTGATCGATGCGATGCGCTTAAGAGGTTGGCTATAACCAAATCTTATTTTATTTTTTCTTGTTTTCTTTATCTTTTTTTTCCTAACTGAAAAAAGGTGTTATAATCAATAAATAGAGAATTGAAAACCCTAAATGAATAAATGCGAATAAAGCTCCCATCTTTAATAGGCGTTTATAACTCATATTTTCAACACCTGAGTCTCGCGCAATTTTCAATGTCATCATATCACAAGCAGCACCTTGAGGAATAAAATTACCTCCTAAATTAATACCAATTATAAAAGAAAAAAGCAATGGAACTGTTGATGATACACCAAATGAACCTATTAACGTGTTAACTATTGGGATGAATATTAACGCGGTTGGAGTATTCGCAACTAAACCTGAGATGAAACTAATTAAAATAAGAATAATAAAAGATACCAATAAAGGATTTATTGCCCCAAATGGAATTAGTTGTATTAGCTCATCAAATCCCGCTTGTATCATACATCCTATTACAACGTAAAGGCTAATAAAGAAAAAAATGATTTCCCACTCTATATCTCGTAATAACTCACTCATTGGCTTTTTTGTATAGCTTTTATTTACTATCACTAATATTAAGGCGGAAACTGCCGCTGTTAAATACAATAGAGGAAGTATTGCGAATAAAATAATGGTTATAATTATTGCAATACTATTAAAATAAAACATCTTCTTGTTCTTTACCATAATATCAGTATCTATTAAATCTATAACATATTTCCTTTGAATCTCCTCTATTCTTGGTTCTTTTCTTAAAATGAACCAATCTATTAAAAAAATTGTAGCAAATAATAAGAAGAATGAAAATATCCAATAATTCTGAATGAAAAAAAGCGTGTCAAGATTAAAAAATGTAGATATAATAATATTTTCTCCGCTCGAGAAGGGTGTAATGATAGACCCAATATTTATGCATATAGTCATTCCTAAGAGATATGTGCCAGCTCTAATCTTAAGGAAATGACAGAGCCTTACGACAATTGGTGCTAAAATCAAAACAACTACAACATCACTTATTATTGCCGCTAAAAGGGTTGTAATAACGCAAAGCAGCCAGAAGAAGATTCTCTGTTCCCCTCTAGAAATTTTAAAAAGTTTTACTGCCACAAATTCTAATATATTAGAGTCTTGAGCAATTTTTGTGATAATACTCATGCTTAGAATGATAATAATTGCTGGCCATTCAATAAAGCCGACAAAAGTATCTATTGTTGTTCCTACCCACAAAAATGTTATTGTAGCAGCAATAAAACAACATAAAAGAGAAATTGCTACAAAATCTAAATTGGATTTTGAATAACTTAAAATAATAAAAAAAAACAAAATGAAAATGATAATTAGAAGGAAGGGTTCCATTATTTTTTGAAGTTAATCATTAGAGGATAATAAATAAATTAAATAAACTACGTTTAATAAATCTATTTGAATTACCTCTACTTTACTCTAAAAAGGAATATTTAAAACTTTTCAATGAATACATAAAAATCTCATTTAAAATTTTTACGTATAGAAAATTGGCTAAAAAAAAATTACTTTATTAGAAAAAGTTGTAATAAGAATGTGAACAAATTTAAATCGTTCAAGAGGTTAAAGTTTGATAATAAATAATCAAAGATATTCTCTTCAATAAAATATTTTAAACTGACGAAGTAACCTTCTTCTGTTTTAAAAATTTCTACTATTTTTCTAATTAAATTTATTAATTGCTTTTCAACGAGATACATATCACTATTCATTGGATCTATCCCAATAATATTGAAACCAACATTTCTTTCAAATGTAATTTTTCTCAATTCAGGATTTTGTTTGACTATCTCTAGATTTGAATATTGTCTAAACATTTTTTCAATTTTACGATAAATAATTTGCTTTTTCTTTCCAGATAGATGAGCTTCTATTACATTAATAATTAGATTTAAGATTTGTTGGAAAATCCCTATAAAATCAAAAAATTCGGCAACTGTAGTTATACGTTCTGCCTGTTTCCATTGAGTATAATACTCATCAATTATATTCTCAAAGGGTTTATAGATCTCTACATTTCCCGCCCATTTACTACCCCATTTATTTCCTTCATGAGCATATTGTGAAATGAAAGTTTGCCGAATCACGTCAAGTCGGGCTCGTAAAATTTCTGCGGTAACATCCTTAGAATCTGCTCCTATAAATAAAAGGTTTGTATCCTTATCCATAATGTATACCCACCTAAGTCCACCCATTTCAATGGATTCGATACCTTGTTTAAATTCTACGATGGTAAATTGGTTTAATGCGGTTAATAACCCAGAAACAAGATCTTCATTAACCGGAAAATCCATATATGGTTTATAAACCAAAGTTATACCCGAGTCACTCTCCATAATCCAGATATTCATTTTTTAACCCTTGTGTTAAATTATTCAATTAATGTATTGTATTTATACTAATTAATTTCTAGTAAATCGATATTAGACTAAATTTTCTAAAGATTTTGATTTTACATATTTCTCTAAATTTCTTAACATCTCGGTTATTTTTGTTCTTAATGTGAGTTCAGCTGCGTTTCTGCCAATTAAGTTAAGAAAATCACTGCCTAATTTAAAGCTATTAATAAAAACCCCAAGTTTTGATTTAGTATTTGAAAGAGCTTTAATTCGCATTCTACCTTCTAATTCTCTAACATCCTTATTGTTTCGAACATTCATTTCAATTAATCGACCTTTTCCTCCCTCTTGTTCACCCATATCTTGTAGTACTAATTCCCCTTCCATTTGAATTTTAATATTGATGATTTCATCAGTAATTTTAGTATATAGCACGTTTGGGGCCGTAAATTCTGCGTGCATTGTTTTTGCAGGATTTACCATTATCCAAAATTCTGGTTTAAATATTGAGTCTACGAGTATGTCTTTATTGCAATTATCCAATTCGACAACTTTTGAGATAATATTATCTGGCATAATGTGTTATTAATTTTCTCATTATCTTAAGTAGCTAAAATAATGAAAACTTATTTAGTTTTCTAAGTTTTTGATATGATATTAGTGATCAAGCCTCAGTCTTCCTCAATTTAATCATATATGAATCATTATAAAAGGTGTTTTTTCATCATAGGCTTATCGTCGTGTAGGTAAATCAGTTTTTACAAAAAATTTTCACTTTATCTAATTAAGAGGGTCGAAACAGTAAGCTTTTTTCGATATCGTTTTCTTCTTTACAATTGGGACAAATCCACGTGTTTTCATTTTTTTTTACAGAATTAATACAATCATGACAAATAGCAATATCACATATACAATAATGAGTTGTTTCCATTTCATTCTCACAACTCTTGCCACAACTATAACATATTGGGGGTGTCCTTTCCGACATTTTCTTAATTAGTTTAAGTTAATAATTATACTATATTATACTTTTAATTTTAAGTATTATAATATTTTAAATATTAATTAAAAATTGGTAGAGAAACATGGATAAAACAAAATCCGCTTTTCGACTTCTAGCATTAGTCAGCATATTTTTTATATATAAAGCAATTATTGGAGTAATTGAAAGCAATCTAAATGAAGTTTTGTTATGGTCATTAATTACAATAATCTATATTGTATCACTTGTTATCCTATATTTTGTTAGCAAAAGATGGGAAGGACAACAAAAACACTAAATTTTATTTCTTTTTCTTAAGAAAATCAGGAATCATTCCATCAATACCGAGACTTTTTAAGATAGTGTCTCTAATATTCATCTGAATTGTTAAATCAGACATTCTTGCCATTGCATCCTCTAAAGCTTTTGAAAATATTTGACTTGCTTCTTTAATAGCCTCTGAGGTAGTCTCTAACGATTCTCTAATCGATAGGTTGGTTTCGTGTAATTCTTCTGTTAAACGTTCCATACTTTTTCGCATTTCAGAAACTTCTTCTTTTAACTCTTTTATTCCCGCCATTTTTACATAAACATCAAGTTATTAACCTAATTAAAAATTTACCCCTTATTAAAATAATGAAAACTAGCTTACTTTGAAATAATAAAGAAAATTAAAAAAAAATGAAAATTCAATTTTAGAGAAGGTTAGCAAAGATACTAAATCCACCAATCCATAAACAGAATCCTTGGACAAAACAAAAAACCATAATTATAAATGCAATTGGTGGCCAAGATAGGAATTTTGATATTTTTTGAAGGGTACCTATATAAAATTTAGCAGTCAGCCCCACCACTACCGCGACTATGATAAAAATTATCATAAGCACCCATTTGGGATTGATAAAACCACCTATCCATTGAACTACACCATCTGGAACAAGAAGCGCGATAATGATTGCTGCTGCTGCACCTCCCAAAAGTCCAAGAATACTAGAAAGTGGTAAATCTGAAATTGGTTTAAAAAACATAGCAATTCCAATCACAATTAAAAATATACATGTGAAGTGGTTTGCTCCATTTTCAGTTACATCCCGATATGCAAAACTGGGAGGTATGTCCAGAATTAAACCCATTACTCCACTCCATATTACAAACACACCAAGTATAAGCCCTAAATAAGACATTCCTCTTAAAAATTTAGTTACATCAAATTTTTCTACTTCTGCCTTCCTTTTAGTAAAAGATCCCCTGCGTTTTCTTTCATATCCAAACCAAGTAATAGCCATTGCCCCACTTAAAACCATCATTATTGCCGCAGATTCAGCAACCCAATTAAAAAAAACTTCGATTACGGTCCAATATTGAAATAGCATCTAAATCACTTTTCTGAAATATGTAAATTAAATAAAAGTTAGATTTTGTTTTTAAAAATTTATGGTAAAGTGCTTTAAAACTATAATCAAAATATATTTATTTCCTTACTTGTTTTTTATTCTAATAAAAGCTAGAAAATATAAGAACTATGTCAGAATGGAAAAATAGAATGGACAAGGAAGTCTTAGTTTCATACCAAGATGATCTTCATTGTACTGGTTGAGGTATCATTGATGGTGTAATGGCATGTATAAGAGGTATAAAAAAAAGAAGACAGAAAAAAAACACACAAAAATCAAATAAATAAATCTCAGGAACAAGATCGTTAAATGCTAGGATCTATTCTTATGAATTCCGCAAAGAATTTGAGATTATTCATCCACTTTTATTGGAAATTATTACAACTCCAAAAGTATTTATAAAATATTCTTGCTCTCATCTAAGGTTTTATTTTTTATAAACACTACTTTAATATCTTTTCTTTATTTTGAGAAAAATAGAATTTAGGTGGTTATACATAATGGAAGATAAAGAAGATTATCTAGATTTAGAGTTTGATGATGATTGCTATAATACAAGTTGAGGCATGTTAAATATGTGGTATAAACGAGCGCAAAGACTACTTAAATTAAGTGAAGCAGAAGAAAATAAAAAATAATTAAAAATCTCAACAAATTAAATCAAAAAACGTTAGGATTTAATAGTGAATTCCGCACGAATTCTGAGGTAAAAGTAAAACAATTATCTTTCTAACTTTTTTCCTTATTTATATATTTCATTGGTCTCCCAACCCCGAAATAATAAATATTGTTAGGGATCTCTCCATCTTCAAAAGTATTATGACAATCTACAATAACTTCAAGATCCTCACAAACACCAAGAAACTCTCTAAAATTTTTTGATTTAAATTCATTATGATCAGTGTGAATAATAATCATGGGGTATTCCTGTTTTATAAATTCATAATTTCTTTCAATTTTAAACCCTAATGCTTCTTCTTCTTTGTAGTAGGGATCATAAATTCCTATTATCGCTTTATTCTTTTG
The DNA here is from genome assembly GCA_048938855.1 of Promethearchaeota archaeon. Lineage (GTDB taxonomy): Archaea > Asgardarchaeota > Lokiarchaeia > Sigyniarchaeales > SOKP01 > Loki-b32. The sequence continues at coordinate 179,638 of JBHLLT010000004.1, read as the reverse complement.
CAATTCACTTATAATAGGTATAACACTAGAAATTTGAATATCTTTTACATTTGCTTTATAACTAATACCTAATATCGCTATTTTTGTATTTGCAATTGTTTTATTTATTTTATTAAGACCCTCAAAAATCAATTCGATTATATGGAAGGGTTGTCGTTGATTTACTTCCGTGGCAGCTCTCACTAGATTTGGAGTAAATGAGACTTTATATCCATCATCAATAAGATAATACGGATTACTAGGGAGACAAGGGCCTCCAACACCTGGTCCAGGAAAATGGGATAAAAAATTATACTTTGTTGCTGCGCCTTTTAACACTTCCATATAATCAATGTCTAATTTCCTCATTAATTGACCAATTTCATTTGCAAATGCTATATTTACAACTCTGAAAATATTCTCTATAAGCTTAACTGAATTTGCTGTTCGGATATTAGTAACTTTAAAAATATCCACTTTGAAAACAGTTTCATAAAAATTCGATACAATATTGCGAGTATCTTTATTGCTTGCACCTACAATTCGAGTAAATGTGGTTAGACTTTTTATAATATCTCCAGGATTCGCACGTTCAGGACAAGAAGCTATCCAGAAATCTTTATTCACTTTTAATTCTGAGACTTGCTCAATAAATGGAATTGCTACTTTTTCAATATAATTTGGACCTACTGTGGATTCGAAGATAATAATTTTACTTTCTAATTTCGTTTTCAACAAACCTATTTGATTTAGTACTTCATTAATGGCACTATAGTCTGGAACTTTTTGTTCTGTTATGAGCGTAGGAATGCAAATGATTATAAAATTCGAGAGTGGAACAAATTCTCTAAATTTTGTTGTTGCTTTCAACTTATTATTTAATATAGCTTTTTTTAGTAAATCTTCAAGTTCTGGTTCATCTACTATGTATGGTATTGGAGGATTTCCTCCTCCTATGTTTACTTTTTCCACTAATTTTTCATCAATATCAATCCCATATGTTTTAAATCCTTCATTTGATATCAATAATGCTGTAGGTAATCCAATACGCCCTATACCTACAACACTTACAATTAACTCTCTATTTTCTATTAAAGATTTCCAATTTTCCAATAGATCTTACACTTCAGATTTCAATCTATATTAATAAGGTTCTAAATAACTCATTACTGAAAAAAGTTTATAAAAAATAAAAATAAAAAATGAAGAAATTAGGGTTTTTTCTTCTTATAAGATGTGCCTTTTACACCTTTAAATATTCCCGCAATGATAGCTCCCGCAATAAACCCTCCCACGTGGGCAAAATGTGCCGTTGATCCAACACTAAAAGGATCAATTAACGAATAAAGAGCATATGATAATTCTGCTATAAAATATGTGAGGATAAAATAACCCGCATTCACTTTTCTCATTGAACTGCCTGAAGCGGAGGGTAAATAAAATTTATTTTTTGGATATAATATTAGATAAACACCCATTAAACCAAATATCGCTCCAGAAGCACCTAACGATGGAATAGTAGCTAAAGGTGGCCAAATTAAAGTACTTAAAGCATGCAATAATGTACCAAAAAATCCCGATACAAAATAAGTGATTAAATATAAAATATGACCCATTGCATGTTCACAATTATCTGTTATGATGATAAAAAACCACATATTCATGACAATATGAACAATATCTCCATGCATGAACATTGATGTTATAATCGTCCATAATTTTTGACCAGCAAAAAATTCAGCGGGGACAAATGCAGCTTCAGTAATACGCATTCCTTGAGTAGGATCTAATAATTGCCAAATAAATACTATGATATTTGCAGCTAATATGATTACAGAAAAGTATTGTTTAAACAAAGGAATCTTATCAGATTCTGCCTCATATACCATTATAATTAACTCTATTTGTATTTTAATTTTAAATTAATTAGGTGAAGATATTTTGCTCAAGTGATATAAAAATTTTTAGTTTAATGGAAATAAATCAAGAAAAAAAAAAGAAAACTAAACGTTTAATGATTATTATTCCCTAAAATCTCTTTTATTCTGTTCAAAAGTTCCTTACCAGAAAAAGGTTTAGTTATATAGGCGTCAGCGCCCAACTTTTTTCCCTTTTGAACGTCTTCATTGAAACTTTTAACAGTAAATAAAACTACAAGGATATCCTTGTATTTCTCATTATTTTTTACTTCCTCCAATACAGAATACCCACTTCGACCAGGCATCATAATATCAAGAAGTATAAGAGCGATTTTATCATAACTTTCCTCAATGACCTTCATCGCTTCTTTCGCATTACTACTTGTAATTGTGTCAAATTCCCCCAATTTTAAAAATTTCTCGGTAAGATTTACAATATCAGGTTCATCATCAACAATGAGGATGGTATTCTTTCTCGCCATAACCAAATCCCAAATCCTTTTTTTTGTCTTATAACGACATTTAATTTTTTTTATGTAATATTGAGTTTATAATTTATATAAACTTAAATGATTTTTACATTTGTGATCATCATTGGTAAGAAAAAATCAACTTCCGATTTTCCCAGACGATTATATTGAGGAAAAAGCGGAAGAATACGATAGTTCAAAATGGATGGAACGCAACCAAAAGCGAACTACTTTCTTAACTTTACAATATCTTTTCGATGAAAAATTAAATGATATGAATAATTCTGGAATTGAAATGGGAGGGGAATATTTAATTTTAGACTTAGGTTGTGGAACGGGCTATTCTTCAGAAGTTTTAATTCAACATGGCTTTCGAGTGGTAGGTATAGATATCTTAAATGATATGTTATCAAAAGCCCGACAAAAAAAAAGGCTTTCAAAAGATTTTTTAAGTTTAGAATTAATTTTAGCAGATATTAATTTCTTACCTATTAGGGTCAATACAGTTGATCATATAATTTCAATATCGTCTTACAATTTTATCACATATGGCTTGGAAAATTTTGGTGAAAAAGTGAAACTTATAAATGATACAAGTAAATATCTGAGCAATATTTTAAAACAAAATGGTAGAATTGTTATAGAATTTTATCCTAAGGATGATCAAGAATTAAAAATGTTTAATAAATCATTTATTAATAACGCTTTTGAAGGATTTATGGTTAAAAATAATCCTAACCAGAAATCGGGTCAAACTTTTTTAATGCTAAAGAAAAAGAAGTAAAAATGGGATTTTGGAAGTTGCAGGAATAATTATAATATAATCCAGTTTATCATATTCTCATAAATTATAAAAAAAAAATTTGATCTAAAATAATTACTTGGATTTCTTCTTAATTAATATACCTGAAGTTATACTTAAAGTGCCTAATATTAAGAGTACATCAAATCCGGGTATTCCTGGAGGGATTGTTGGTGAACTCCCTATTGTAAAATATCTAATATCCGATTGATACATTGTTCCTATTGTATTATTCCCGAAGACTTGTATTGAATGCTTTCCATTAACCAGAGGATATGGAAATGTATAATTTCCAAATATAGTTCTAATAGTTTGTTCATCTAAGGAATATCCAAGCCAATCTGGAGTGAAACTAGTGTCAAAACTAAGCAATAATCCTACATTTAGATTATCCCCTAGAGTATAATCTGGATCCCATGAATAACTAATTGCGTCCACATAACAAGATCCATTATTTGCCCAGGAACCTTTTATAATTGTACTTCCAATATTGCTAACTGGTGTGGTAAAATTTCCATCATGTACCATTAATACATTATCTATATACCAATCGTATGTATCTAAAGCTGTATTGAAGGTTAATTTATGGTGATACCATCGATTAGTGGTAATAAGTTGAACCATATTACCATCCATATCTCGAAATTCGCCATTTGCCATTACAAGGGATCCTGCTATGGTACCCATTGTTCCCTCATGAAAATGATACCACATCGCGCCTGATCCCCCCATCGCAGTACACCACCACCATTCAATGGTCCCAGATGTATGATTAGAGGTAAAATAGTGTTGAGCTTCAGCATTTCCGGCGGTATTTCCATCATATACTCTTAAAACTTTAATATGTCCTTGATAATTATTCTGAATATCCACATAACAGTTAGATTGAATTGCATTTGTGTTATCAACATATCTTATATCTGTTCGAGACGTACCATCAACCTCATCCTCAAAACCAAAGGTTGCAGGATAATAGCCATTCATTGGGTGGGAATATGACCTATTTTCAGGAGTAATAATAGTTATATCTGGGTCACTCGATCTTAAATCATTTACATTAATAGAATTATCATAAAGAATTTTCATATTATTATTGATTAGCACTGAAGTTGAGAAAAGGAATATGCTAATGACAGAAGTCAATAATAAGATAAGGTGAAAAAAATAAGCTGTTTTTTTCCACATATAATGTCTACCTATATTTTTGTCAAATTTTGTAATAGTTATCTTTGATTTGATAATAATTTAAATCTTTGTATCAAATTTTAATTATTCTTTGAGATCTACAGAAATAAAGAAAAGCAGAACATTACTCTATTTTAATTGTAATATTGCTTATAAAAAAAATAAATATCAACAATATTTTCATTATAGAAAGTCTATGTAATTATGGGAGTCTGTAAATTTTGCGGAAAATCTGAAAAGGTAATTTCAGAGGTTCTTCAAGTTTGTCGAAAATGTATTCTAAAAGGAGACTGGAGTATAATTGAACCACATATATTGAACGTTCATAGGGAAGTACGTAAGCTTGTAGAACTTCCAGAAAAACCCCCAAAAGCGGAAAGACCAAATATCAAATTAAGATGTAATTTATGTATTAATGAATGCAGACTTTCTGAAAATGATGTTAGCTATTGCGGGTTGCGAAATATTCAATTAAGAACATCTGGTCAATTGCCATATCCTTCAAAATCGAAAGGGTATATCCATGGGTATATAGATCCCAATCCAACAAATTGTTGTAATGGATGGTTTTGCCCAGCAGGAACTTCCTTTGGTTATCCCGAATTTTCAAATTATAATGGTCCTGAATTAGGGACTTATAGTTATGCTGCTTTTTTATATGGTTGTACATTTGATTGCTTATTTTGCCAGAATGCCTCTCACAAACTATTTTCAAAACGTAATTTGTTTGATGTAGAAACATTAGCTAATCAAATAGTTAAAAATGAGAAGATCACATGTCTTTGTTATTTTGGAGGTACTCCCGAAGCGCAGTTACCATTCACTATTAATCTTGCTGAAACAATTCTCGATAAAATTAATGATAAAAAGAGAATTATGAGAATATGCTGGGAAATCAACGGAAGTGCTAATAAAGATTGGCTTGAAAGATGTATGCAAATCGCAATTAAGACAGGAGGAAATATCAAAATCGATTTAAAAAGTTTTAACGAGAAACTAAATCTTGCTTTATGTGGCATAAGTAATAAAAGAACGTTAAAGAACTTTAAATTTCTTGCGGAAAATTATTTTGGAACACGGAAAGGCTTATTTGAAATGAGTGGTTGTACATTGATGGTTCCAGGATATACAAATCATGAAGAAGTCGAGCAGATTGCTAAATTTGTTAACAATATCAATCCTAAAATCCCTTATAGTCTATTAATTTTTCATGGAGATTATCAAATGAGGGATTTAGGTATTACACCTCGTAATCAAGCTTTAAAAAGTTTAGATATTGCAAAAAAATATTTAAAAAATGTGCATTTGGGGAACAAATTTTTATTAGGGATTTCTTAGATTAGATAAAAAAATTTATTTACGAGTAATAATTATAAAAACCATAAAATTTAAGCAAGAACCATAAATTTTAAATACTATTGCTATAGGTGAGTGAAACATACAGAAAGCACGCATACGGTTATCATCTACTCAATTAGAGGCACTTAAATCCGTATGCGGACAGATCGAATCCGTTTGTGCTAGTCAGGGTATCAGAAAAAATGGACCTATTCCTCTTCCTACAAAAAGACTGCGTGTACCTGTTATGAAAGCTCCTAGTGGGCAGGGAACCAGTACATGGGCTAAATTTGAGATGCGTATTCATAAAAGACTTTTTGAGATTATTGCAAATGAGCGCAGTATGCATCTTATTATGAAAATTCAGATTCCTGAATCAGTTCTCGTAGAAATTGAATTAATGTAATAAAAATTGATTTCAGTAAATAATTAAATATTAAAGATTATAATTCATCAATTCGAATCTGTGAGGGCTCATTAGCTAATTTTGCCTTCTTATCAACTTCAATCTTATTAACATAATATATAGTACCGAGAATTTCTGACCCTTTACCAACAAATATCTCTTTCCCTTTAACATCTCCATCGATATGGGTTTTATTAACTTCAACTTTATTCTTGGCTAATAAACTTCCATGTACTTTATAATGTTGTCTTTTTTTAGTGCCTTCAGAGACACCAAAAAGAATATCTTCTCCAACTACATTTCCCGCAATATTAGTTGAGCCATCAATCCTAATACTTTTCTCAGAAGAAAGATTTCCATTTATTTCAGAAGAGCCGGAAAGTTCAATTCCTTGTTCAGCTCTAACAAAATGTCCTGCTTCAAAAGAGCCTGAAGCAATCAAGTTACCTTGAATGTTAACGAGATTACCTATTTGAGTAGAACCAGCAAAATCAGCATTTTGATCTCCATAAAGAAATCCAGCGATATTGAACGAACCTGAACCACTAATATCACTATGAGATGTTAAATTTCCAGATCCTGTTAAAGAACCAGATGAAGTAAGACCATTACATTCTAAATCTCCATTGATTTTTCCCGAACCTGATACTCGTAAAGATTTATGTGTTTTTCCACCAGAGATTTTAGAAGATCCCATAATACTTATATGTTCATCGAATTCTTGCAAATCTCCTGAACTAGTAACGCTAATTCTCTTTTCAATTTTCTCATTGGATTTATCATTTCTTTTTTCCATATAAATACACTAGAAAATTAATTGATTTAGGGTTATATAAAATCAAACTTAATAAAACTTTTACCTATTTATCATCTAAAAAAAAAAAAGAAATCTTATTAATCAGATTTAAATCATTGAATTACTATAATTTTCTTAGTCAATTGAAAGATTATTAACCTATTAACTCATAAGTGTATAATATTGGCAGATTTTCATACGAAAACTTTTTATGGTCAAAAGACGAGCGTTAGAGTGACAAGTCCATCAAAACAAGTACCATATATTTTCTTAAGTTTTATTAATAGAAAAGAAGATGGAACTTGGGAGAAATCAACTGAAGGAGAGGGAAAGACAGTAAGATTATCAATTGAAGAAATTATCTGTATTTTAGAAGTTCTTCATAGAAGGAGTGCAAATTGGAGAGGTTATCACGTTTTTAAGGAACGAAAAACAGATATTTATGTAGGATGGGAGGATGAATCTCGTCAGGTTTTACAAGTGAAAGTAGGAGAATATAAGAAAAAACTTAGATTTCCAAACATAAATTTTCTGACCTTAATGCTGAGTCATATCTTAAGTGAAAAAATTGAGCATGCTACAAGTGGAACTTTTGAGGCAAAAACAATTGAAAAGAAAACTGTTGATGAGGAAAGTGAATACGGTGTTTTCTCAGAACACATCACAGCTAGAGATGGATTGCACATCGTTGAAACTACAGAATTTAGCGCTTCGAGGGATACTATTGAAATAGAAGCTATAATTAAAGTAGACAGTCCCAAGGCTTTGTTAATAACTTTAGATTCTGGAGAAGAATTTTGGATTCCAAAAAGCACTATCCATAGTGAATATAATGTGACGGAAAAAAAGACTACTCAAAAATTCATTGTAGATAAATGGGTTATCGAAAAACACGTAATTCTAAAATGATTGACACTAGTGAAAATCTGAAGTATTATCGACGTCCCATATTTTAAACTGTAATAATAAATTTTGAATTAACACATATAGAATCTCCATAAAAATTAAGTAATTATTTAGATTTCTTTTTATAATTATATTTTACTCTGATTTCAATGGAATTGGATATCAACTTCTTAAAGCAAATTACTTATAATGTATTTGATGCTGTGAATCCTCTTTTAGGCACAAAAGAAGCTGCAATAAAGAAGCGAAGAGGTGCTGGTGGGGACTTATCAATGGAAATTGATCTAATTGCGGAAAAAGTAATTATTAATTCAATAGAAAAAGCAGACGCTAATTTATTATTAATAAGTGAAGAAATCGGAGAAAAATACATAGGAGATGTAGAAAAAGCCAAAATTGATCAAAATGTATTAATTGTAGACCCATTGGATGGCTCTAATAACGCTGTTAGAGGCGTTCCCTACTGTTCTGTCTCAATCGCTTTAGCAACTGGAAATCGGATAAATGACATTATAAAAGCAGTAGTACTTAATCTGAATACAAAAGATATATATTGGGCAGAAAAAGGAAAAGGAGCTTATTTTAATGATTCACAGATTTATGTATCGGACTTAGATATTACTGAAAATTGTTTTTTTGAACTAAATCTTCCAATGAAAAACTTAATGAAAAATCTCCAGGAATTAAGTCCATTAATACAAAGATTCTATCGAATAAGAATACTCGGTAGTAGTGCGCTAACTTTATGCCAACTAGCAAGAGGCAGTATGGAAGCTTTTATTAATTTAAGACCTAATAATAGATTAGTAGATGTAGCAGCAGGTATGTTAATTTTAAAAGAAGCAGGAGGTAAAATTTATTCTATTGATGGTAAAGAAATTGATCATGAATTATCCATTAACGTGAAATTTCCATTTATTGCCTCTAATAATAAACTAGAACCATTCCTTAAAGAAGAATTTGTCAAAAAATAGAGTCAATAGTGCTATAATGTTAACTAAGTTTAAATAAAAAAAAAAAGATATATAGAATGGAGGAATATTGGTTTAGGTGTGGTCATTCGAGAAGCCATTTATCTACCCTTCTTCCTCCTTTTTCTATATTATAATTTAAAGATTTCAACCCTCATATGCAATTTCTCTTTTACTCCTAATTTTAGCTATTAATAACACTCATATTCTCTACTAAAAAACAGCCGGTATTATAAAACCGTCAATGAGCCCACTATCGACGGGACCAGACCAAATCAAATCATCTGGGTCATTGGCAGTGAAGACCACCACAATATCATATTCTGGAAGTACAATTATCCGTTGTGTAAATGCTCCAAAAGCTTGATAATATTTACCAGGATTAACCCACCATAAATACCCATAATTAAATACAAACATCCCAAAAAATGTTCTTTCTATTAGAGCACTGGTTGATGTTTCAACCCATTCTTCTGTAACAACTTCTCTTCCACGCCAATTTCCCCCATTTAAACACATCAATCCAATGCGTGCCATCGCTTTATGTGTCATGAAAAGCCCGAATCCGCCGAAATTTTTACTCGCAAGATCTCCTGTTCCCCATGCCGAAGGACCATACAACCAATCCCATTCGCTATCTCGAATTTTAAGCGGTTTGAATAAATGTTTTCGAGCAAAATCGGCCATTGTCATCCCGGATCTATTTGCGATAATCACGGACAACATTTCTGTATTTGCACTTGAATATGTCCATGCCCAAGGGTCCTCTTCTCCAGGTGTATAAGCCATTGGCTGCAGAAGATAGAAGTCGATACTATAATCAGTAGCCGCCCATTCCTCACTTAATACCGGGTCCCACGCATTCCATTGAATACCAGCGTTTTGTAATAGCAGATTTTCCACAGTTATATCTTTTTTTCTTACGTCACCATAATAATCAGAGTCCCACCTATCTGGGAAAACATCGAAGAATTTTGTGTCTAAGTCGAAAAGTCCCATTTCAATAGCTATCCCAGTAAGCAGAGAGACGACAGATTTCGTTGCACTATAAATATGGTGTAGTCTTCCATCACGAAGTTCCCAAACTGGATCGGCTTCAGGCCAATAATAACTCTTTTGTTCCATACGTATGGAGTTATTAAGATATTCCTCATTAATTATGTACCCATTACGAATAATCAGTACACTTTGCATATTTATCTCGTTTGCTTCGATAAAATCATACATTTCCTCTATCTTACTTGAATCCATCTCCTGTTCTTCAGGACTTGTTTCTCTCCAAATATACCAACTAGGCCAGTATTGAGATCTAGAGCACGCAAGTGCCTGAGAAGTTAAAAGGCCAAGCAGGATAATAACGGTAAAAGAAATTCCTACCATAACTAATTTTACATTGCGCTTAGTAATTAGTAACACCTTTTTCGTTCTTTAATGAAGAAATACCAATTCAACTGGCCACAATCCGGGATAAAATGGATGGCCCTCTGGTTTAGTAAGACCAATTTGGTTCACTTTTACGTTCGCAGTGTCCCCCGCACTGAAACCAAATGCATCAACTAGAAATGTCCCTGTACCACTCCCAGTCAAATGCGAATATGGAGCTTCACCGGCACCATAAAACCATACATCAATAAGATTTGGGACAGGTCCCCCCATTTCACCCTCAACAATTACGATGCATGTGAAAGAGTAGTCCATTTCACCTTCAAATACAAATGGATTAACACCATAATCACCGACCAACATATAGGCACCTTTTACATGTAAATTAATCCTATACATAATTCGTCCATCTTTCAGGTCTCTCTCGAGTACAGAACCATGATGTTCGCAATCCGAGATTAAATTTGTGCCTGGAGGAGTTACATAAAATCCATGAGGGAAAATGATTAAATTGGTTTCGGGATCCACCCAAGCTGCTACACCAGTGTAATCGTTAGTGTCTACAAAGTCCGAAATTGGTCTAGAATCTGCTGTTCCTAATACTGCTGGCATAAAACTTAACATACAAATTCCTAAAGTTGCTAAAAGACTTATTCTTGTTTTTCTATTCATTTTCTTTACACCTTTTTTTACAGATTAAATTTCTTTAATAAGTCGTCCTATAATCATACCCAGATGGGACGACCTATCCAATATTCATTATGGGAAGGGTCATATTTAAATGTTATGGTCACTAATATATATTTGAGGAAAATAAACCTCATTAAATATAAGAGATCTTTATGTTTTACGTAGGAAAAAATGAATTAAAACCGACAAAATATTGATTACATCCCAATAATAAGAATTAAACTAAATTACATGTGAATGTGAAATCGATAAGGTGAGATATTGTTAGAAAGCAAAACTGAAGGTAAAAAAGAAAAAACTTGGTTAGAATTAATTAATGAACATCCTTTGCGTCATGATATTTGGATGGTTCTGGAACTGTATAATGAATTAAATGTTACTGAAATAACTCAATATGTAAAGCGAAGCAAATCGACAGTATCACGAGTTTTAATTGGAATGGAAAATGATGAACTTCTAATATCAAGGAGGGCAAAAAAGGGAAAAGGAGAAAAAATTCCACCAAAATTTTTTCAAATCAATCCAAAATTTCAAAAATTGGAAGATAAATGGGATGAAGAGAATTTACCTGAAGAACCAGAAGAACTTCAAGAATTTTATAATTCAAAGATTGATGAATACAGAAAAATAATAAAAGACCTGGAAAAACGATTTGAATATTTGAAAATATTACTAAAGTATTTTAGAGAACAAGTAGCAGATGTTGAGAATATCGAATCTGCAAAAAGTATTTATAAAGAATTCTTATCAGATATAAATGAAATTACATGTTCTATTGTGCATATTGATGAAAAACGTTATAAAGATTTCTTAGATTTACGCATAGAGTACATGATGAAACTTCAGAAATTACTAATGAGGCATGAGTTGGATGAAGATAACGCTATTGTCTATTTTGATATGTCATTGCCTTATTCAGCTTTATTCAAACTTACAAAAAAGTTAAAAATGAAAAAATCTATTTACTAACAGAAGCAGAGGGTTTAGTATATGTTAAATTCAAAATCAATAGAATTAAATCAAGTAGAAAGACTCATTGATGAAGGTAACCATGATGAAGCTATTCAATTAATAAAGCTTCTTGAAGAAAAAGAAGAGCACACTCTTTATGAGATAATATCATGCAATCTCCTTAAATGTGAGCTTTTTTTCCAGCAGGGTTTATATGAAAAAGTTGTCAAGCTTACTCAAAAAACATACAAAAAGAGTTTGGACTTAGGAAATAATGTTTTATCTTTTAATACCTTACTTATAATGGCCGAGACTTTTATTCACCTTTGGGAATTTGAAAAAGCTGCTAAAATCATTGAGCAGGGAGAAGAGTTATTAAAAATACTATCACGAGAATTACCCAAAAGCAATCCACAAAGAGAAGCTTCTATGGCTTATGTTAAAGGATGGTTTTATGCTCGTAATTATAACTCTGATTTGGCTGTAGAGCACTATAAACGCGTTTTAGCATTGCAAGAAAAGTTTGGTGCTACAAAGAAAGTTTCTAAATCCCTTTTAAAACTTGGATGGAGAATTGGTATTGATGGGGGTGAATTAGACCGTGCTTTAGAATATGTGAACCAAGGTTTGGTTATTGCCAAGGATAGCAATTGGAAATACAATATTGCGGATGGACTTAAAGATATGGCAGCTATATATCATTTTAAAGGGGACCTAGATCGAAGTATTTTATTTAGCGAACAAAGTTTAACGATCTTCAAGGATCTTAACAATAAAGAGAGGATGGCTATGGTTCTTAATAATATGGGGGATTCTTATAGAAAGAAAGGAGAATTAGACCGTGCTCTAGAGTGCTTAGAACAGAGTTTAGCACTATGCAATAAGTTGGGAAATTTAAAATACAAAGCTGGAATTTACAGTTTTTTAATTCAAATATTAGTTGAAAAGGGCGATCTTAAACAAGCACAACAACGTCTTCTCGAGTGGAAGCCAATGAAAGATAAATTGGAAAATAAAATATTAAATATAGAGTATCTTCTTACTAAGGCTTTAATATTGAAATCTAGTTCTCAAGCTCGCAATCGAGATAAAGCTGAAGAAATATTAAGGCTAGTTATTAAGGATGAGGATACAATTTATGAATTTTCTATACTGTCTCTACTTCACTTATGTGAGTTACTTCTAATTAAGCTAAGCAATACCGGTAATTTAAAAGTACTGGATGAGATACAAGATTATGTAAATCAAATAAGGAATGCTGCTAAAAATTCGCACTCCTATTGGCTGCTAGCAGAATCATATTTATTGCTAGCTAAATTGAAGTTAATAACGTTCGAATTTAACGAAACTCAGCAATTATTAACTCAAGCAGCCCATATTGCTGAAAAGTATAACCTAAATCTTTTAGCTGAACAAGTTTCAGAAGAACAAGAGGAATTGTCTAAGAAACTTAATAATTGGGAGGAATTAAAACAATCTAAAACAAAAATTGCCACCCGAATAGAGTTAGCCGGTTTAGAAGAGCAGATTAGACGTTTGCTCAAAAAAAGAATTAGTTTAAGAAAATCTTAGTAATTTGAAACTAGTTTATAAGTTTACTTCCTTAAAGATGAATTTGTCAAAAAAAAGAGTTAATAATATTATTTTCTTAACCAAGTTTAAATAAAAAAAAAAAGATATATAGAATGGAGGAATATTGGTTTAGGTGTGGTCATTCGAGAAGCCAATTATCTAAACTTTTTCCTCCTTTTCTATAATTTAATTTAAGATTCACCCTCTTCTTTTGCTATCTCTCCTTTTATCGTAAATCTAGCTTATTTGATGAACATTTATAATTTCTGCTGGGAAGAAATCCCTCAAAGCTCCTTTGAAACCATTTTGAAATCCAGCATGAACAAGGCCTCTCTGATTAATTGTCATCATACCCTTTTCTCCGGAAGTAAATCCAAAGTTTTCAGCATAATCGGTAAAAATTCCTATACCATGCCCAACTCCACTCATAAATGTATAATCCTCCCAACCTATATCAAATAAACTTGGTATTGGAGCACCAGGGTATGGGATATAAAATTCAACTACTTCACGATAATTAATTATTTTCCCATTTTCAAATATTTGTACAGATGGATCTGAGGGAAATGGAAAATTTGGAACAACACCTAACCAGAATGGGGCATCTTCAAGGCTTAAATACACAGTAACTAAAGCTCGTCCATCAGATAATTCACGTTCCTTAATATATCCATCATAGGTACCTTCTGGGGGAGGGATACCTGCGAAAAAATCAGCAAGCAATATTCGATAAACAGGAGTGTCTGCTCCAGGAGGCCACCCTCCCCAAGTATAAAAGATACTTGGATTGTTTAGCTCCCAATCACTTAATGGTCTAAAAGTCACTTTAGAGTCGTCACTTACTGCATATACTGTAGATGCACAACAAAGGAAAACTATTGCTATCACTAAAGGTATCGATATTTTTAATAAATTAGATCTTTTCATTTTTTTTCAGGCTCTTTTTTATGAAATCAAATTTTTGATATAAGCCGTCCCAATGATATGGTAATTATGAGAGGGCTCTTTATCATTATATAATGGGAAAGATTTATATTTAAATATTGTGATCTTTTATATAGAGGAAATAAAATTTTATTTCCGTAATAGCATGGAAAACCCGTGTATCAAATTAATTTCAAAAAGTACTTTATTTATCTTTAATATAAACAGTTAACCATAGAAATAGACTAAGATGAATGAAAAGAATAATAGATATGATGAAGAAAATTTAAAAAGTAAATATGCTAAGAGAGAAATGTATGGAGATATTATTTTAGAGGAAGAATGGTTATCTTTAATTGATAAGCACGAATTAAGATATGAAATTTGGGCGATACTTCAGTTATATCATGAATTAAACGTTACTCAAATTTCCCATTTAGTAAAGAAAAGTATGTCGACCGTATCAAGAGTTTTAATTTCCATGAAAAAGGATGGACTCGTTTTATCAAGAAGAGGGGAAAAAAAAGAGGGAGAAGGAGAAAAAATACCCCCAAAATATTACCGCATAAATGAGAAATATCATAAAAAGAGTGAACTAAAAGTAAAAGAATTAGAACCTCCGAAAGATCCCCAAAAACTTCGTGAATTCTATATTTCAGAAATTAAGAATTACAGAAATGCTATTTATAATATACATAAATTGCTTGATCTTCTAAATCCTTTATTCAATGTTTTCGAGGATCAAATGGATGATATAGGTAAAGCGAAAAGAATATATGATTCATATTTATCAGGAGCAAATGAGCCTTGGTTTAATATTATGTATTTTGATGATGAACGATATGAAAAATTTTTAGATATACGTATAGAATATTTATTAAGATTGGAAAAACTAGCAAGGGAACAAGAACTAAATGCAAATAACGCATTTGTTTATTTAGATGCCTCATTACCGTTAAAATCTATTTTTGAATTGAAAAAAAAATCTCATAAGAAGGCTTAAAATTAAGGTAACTTAATTTGTCTTTTTTGTAAAGAAATATAATTATTTATACATAAATGTATTTATAATTACTTAACTGCAAAAGTAGTTAAGATTATAAATTCAACCTTAACTTCAATCATATGTTATATTCAAAGACTAAGGAATTTTCCAATATAGAACTACTTAAGAATAAATGTAGGTATAAGGAAGCTCTCCATGAAATAAGTAAACTCGAGGAAAATAAGGATCTTTCAATTTATGAACAAATTTTTTGCTATACTATTAAGAGTTCTCTCCTTTTTGAATTAGGAAATTATAACAAAGCGCTTGAGTTCATAGACAAAGTAAGTCAACATAGTCAGAAATTGAAACCCAATATCCATTTAATAGACGCTTTGATTACTAAATCACAGATTTTATGGAGAAAAGGAAAACTAAAAGAAATTTTCGATTTAATTACGAATATTGAAAAGTTATTAGAGAAAATATCTCATGAAAACCCTACAGAAATAATGAAAAGATGGGCTCTAATGTCAGATATTAAAGGTTGGATTTATATATATGAAGGAGACATTAACAAAGCTAGAAAAAACATGGAAAATAGTCTTAAACTGCGAGAACTAATCGGTGATGACCGAGCAATTGCTTTATCTACTTATTTAAAAGGAAATATTTATTTTTACCATAAAATTGATTGGAAATATTCTAAAAAATGCATACAAAAAGCATTAGAGTTAGCAGAAAAAATTGATTTCAAATACTTAATGGGATTATGTTTTGGAAGATTAGGAGATTTTTGTTTTTTTGGAGGTAATCTTGATAGAGCTTTTGAGTATTATACCCAAAGTTATAACGTTTTAAAAGATATAGGCCATAAGAGGGGAACTGCATGGGCACTTGAGGGACTTGCTTACTTTTATGAGGAAAAAGGTGATTTAAAAAGAGCTTTAAAATTGCTAGATAAGAGTAATAATATTTATGAAGAAATGGGAGACAGTTTCGGTCTGACCGAAAATCTGGATTATTGTATATTGTTTACTCTCAATGACAATGATCTTGAGCGAGCAAAATATTATATTAATCGTATGGAACAAATAATGGAGACTTTTGAATATAAAATGACTAAAGTATTATTTCAAGTGAATAAGGCCTTATTTTTAAAAACTAGTCCTTTAGCTAGTAACCAAGTAAAAGCTAAAGAAATATTGATAGAGCTGGTCCAAGAAAAAACTATCTCTGAAACCTCTCTATTCTTCGAAACTATTTTTAGAGCGCTCCTTACTCTTTGTGATTTATTATTAAATGAATTACGAAATACCAATAATTTAGAATTACTAAATGACATCAAATCTTATATACATCAGATGTTGTATATCTCTAAAAATGCAAATTCATTCTGGTGGTTAGCTGAGACATATTTATTACAATCTAAATTAGAATTAATTACATTAGATTTAAAAAAGGCTGAGGATTCAATAACTCAAGCTCAAAAAATAGCTGAAAAATATGGTTTAATTCAATTAAGTGAAAGAATATTAGTTGAACAGCACGATTTACATAAACAACTTAATAAATGGAAACTATTGCAAGGTTCAAAAGCTACGATAACTGAACTAATAGATTTAGCCCAGATTGATGATCAATTAATTCGCATGCTTAAGAGACGATATAGTTTAGAATAACCAAAATCTTAATCAATAGAATATTTTATGTGAAATCTTATATAGATCAAATTATTATTTGCAAAGATAAGAGATATTGATACTTGATGCTTTTTGAAAGATTAAATAGAGAATTTTTTGAAAAAGATACCAAGATCGTCGCGTCTGATTTAAAAAATACCCCCAAATTATTTAGATGCCTCATTACCTCTAAAATCGATTTTTGAATTGAAAAAAAAGGATATAAAAAAGATTAACTTTCATTTTCCATTTTTGTAAAGAAATATATCTTTTTATACAAAAAAGTGCTTATATTTACTTAAAATATATTGAGATTTTGAATTTAATCCTTTTCTCAATTTTATGCAGTATTCAAGAATAAGAGATTTATCTAATATAGAACTCCTTAAAAATAAATGTAGGTATGAGGAAGCTCTTCAAGCATTGGAGAATATCGAGGAAAGTAAGGATCTTTCTACTTATGAACGAATTTCTTGCACTGTCCTCAAATGCTCTCTACTTTTTGAAATAGGTAATTATCGCAAGGCTCTTAATACTATAGACCAAATATCTCAAGAAATTAAAGAACTTAAATTTAATCTCCATTTAATTGATATTTTTATTATTAAATCCCATATTTTATGGAGACAAGGAAAGCCATTGAATGCTTTTAATTTGATCGCGAGTGGTGAAGAATTATTAAAATCAATTCGTCCTGAAAACACAGCAGAATTAAATAAGAGAGCCGCTAGATTAGCTGACATTAGTGGTTGGATTTATATATATGAAGGAAATATAAATAAAGCAATCAAAAATATGGAATATAGTTTTAAACTGCGAGAAGAAGTTGGAGATGAACGAGAACTCGCCTTATCTTACTATCTAAAAGGTAATATTTATTTTTACTATAGAATTGATTGGGATTATTCTCAAAAGTGCATTCAGACAGCTTTTGACCTTGCAAAAAAAACTGATTTCAAATCTTTAATGTCAATGTGCTTTACAAGATTAGGAGATTTTCATTTTATTCATAGTGATTTAGATCGAGCTTCTGATTTTTATAACCATGCTTTTGGACTTGCCAAAGATATTAACTATAAAAGGGGAATTGCATTTTCGCTTGGCGGATTAGCATACATTTATGAACAAAAAGGAAATTTAAAACGAGCATTAATTTTTGCAGATGAAAGTGTCAAGACATCTCAGGAGATGGGAGACATCTTCGGTATGAATGAAAATTTGGATACATTATTTTGGTTTAGTCTTATTAACAATGATCTTGAACGAGCGAAATATTACTTGGGGCGTATGGAGCAAACAATGGCGAATTTTAATGTTAAGATTAAAAATGTATTCTTTCAATTAGATAAAGCTTTATTATTGAAAACAAGTCCAATAGGAAGTAACCAGGCAAAAGCTAAGGAAATTTTAAAGAAGTTGGTTGAAGAAAAAACATTATTCGAAGCTACTATATTCTTCGAAGCCGCGTATAGAGCTCTCCTAAATCTATGTGATCTATTGCTGGATGAATTGCGGAAAACTAATAATTTAGAATTATTAAAGGATATTCAAAATTATATAAATCAGATGCTAGAGACTTCCAAGAATGCAAAATCATACTGGTGGTTAGCTGAGACTTATATTTTGCAAGCTAAACTAGAGTTAATCACATTAGATTTGAAAAAAGCTGAGGAATCAATAACTCAAGCCCAAAAAGTAACTGAAAAATGTGGATTAGTTCAATTAAATGAAAGAATAATGATTGAACAAAATGAATTACACAAGCACATTAATAAATGGGAGACCTTACGCAATTCAAAAGCTGCAATAACTGAACTAATAGATTTAGCCCAGATTGATAATCAATTGATCCGTATGCTTAAAAGACGATATAGCTTGGAATAACCTACTTTAATTAAATATTTTATTTGATCTCTAATTATTATTCTTTACAACAAGAGATATTAAAATTTGAAAATTCTCGAAAGATTAGATAGAAAATTTTTTGAAAGAAATACTAAGATTGTAGCGACTGATTTATTGGGAAAATATTTAGTAAGAGAGACTCCTAAAGGTACACTCATCGGAAAAATTATTGAAGTTGAGGCTTACCTTGGACCAACCGATAAAGCTAGTCATTCGTATAGTTATAAAAAAACTGAAAGAACAAATATTATGTTTATGAAACCAGGAACACTCTATATTTATCTAATTTATGGATTATATTTCTGTTTAAACGTTATAACTGAGCCAGAGAGTATACCATGTGCGGTATTGATTCGACAGTTGTTCCCAATTGATGGAATTGAATTGATGATAGAAAATCGAAATGCGAAAATAGGAAAAAACTATCGAAATTTGATTGATGGCCCT
Source organism: Promethearchaeota archaeon (assembly GCA_048938855.1). Classification (GTDB taxonomy): domain Archaea; phylum Asgardarchaeota; class Lokiarchaeia; order Sigyniarchaeales; family SOKP01; genus Loki-b32. The sequence continues at coordinate 160,327 of JBHLLT010000004.1, read as the reverse complement.
GGAAAGCTTTGTATGGCTTTTGATATAAAAAAGGACGAATTTAATGGAAAAGATTCTTGTGCTACTCACTCTAAATTATATTTCACAGAAGGAGAAATTATCAAAAAAGACTTAATTATTGCAAATAAAAGAATTGGAATTGCATATGCCGAAGAGGATAAAGATCGGTTACTTAGATTTACCTTAAACTTAGAGAAATCATAATTGTTTTCTGGTATTATTATTTTTTAATGCCACCTAATAAAAAAGTCGATTTATTAAAATGGGTTTTCTACTTTTTCCTATTACCAATTGGACATTAATGGATACATTTATATATCTGGATTATTCCCTTTTTCTTATTAATTTGGGTTTAATGATGTTTTGAGGAGTAATTAACATTAAAGACGCATTAAAGTTTTTTCAAGCTTATATTAAAGAAATGATTGATATTGGTGGAAGTAATTTACCAAAAGCCATTTCAGCAAAATCTGGAGCGAAATTGGGAAAATTATATAAAAAAAGAGGATTGACTCAGGAGGTTAGTATGGCATTAAGGCAAATTTATACTGTAATAAATGCGAAACCAGTGATAAAGCAATTAAATGAAAACACTTATGAAGTCATTGTAAAATACCCTAATAGATTTTGTCCGATTGGAGGTTCTTATAACCCAGCTCGAGCTCCAATCTTTCAAGAAAATATTTGCATTCCTTACACAAAAGGCTTCCTAAATGAGATTTTTCCTCAATATACATTCAAAGAAGATATATTAAATTGTATTCCGCTTAATAATCATAGAACTTGTCATTATATTCTTAAGCTCAATGAAAAGAGTAATGTAGGCCAATGAGACATTTTATTAAATTTATTGACAAACAAATAATCTTCTTAGCAATTCTTAAATACTTTAATGCTGAAAATTAACTATATTATTCTTAATTTTCAATTATCATATCTAATTATTAAAATGTCAAAGAATAGAGATGCCTTAAAATTTTTTCAAGCATATATCAAAGAAATGATTGATGTGGGCGGTCCAAACCTCCCTAAATCAATTTCAGCTAGTTTAGGAGCAAAGTTGGGAAAAATTTTGCAAAAAAAAGGAGTTACAGTTTTAGAAAATACTTTAAAAAGAATTTATGCTGTATTAAACGCAAAAACTAGCATAACAAGCATAGATGATAATACTTTAGAAATATCACTTAAGTATTCGAATCGCTTTTGTCCTATAGGTGGTAAGTATAATCCTGATAAATCAGATCTTATTCAAAATACAATTTGCATTCCATACACAGCAGCTATACTAAACTCTACGCATCCCGAATTTAAATACACTGCTGAAATTAAGGAGTGTATTCTTAATTCTAATAATAGACATTGCAAATATATCCTATTTAAAGAACCGAAAAATTAAAATGATTTTAAGGCAACAATTATAATTATATTAATTTCCCCTGTAATTCAAGGGTATTTTCACTTTATTTGCACTTGTTTACTATTCACGATAGCATAAATACCAGTAATGAAGTCTCATTACGTTATATGGGAACCCTTTCAAATCTGAGGCATGGACATGGTAGAGTTTAAAATACATTAAAGGTATTTGACAGAAATATTTATCATGAATTAAATATTGGAGTTTCTTATAGTACTCATATCTTTGAAGAGTATCTGTTTCAGCAGCAGTAACAGCCAAGAGTGTTGTTATTTCAGCCTCATTGATTCCTCCAAAGTTCATTGAAGAATCTGGATTAACCAAAGGGTCAATCATATTAAATGTTTCAAAATAATCAGGGCCCCACCAAATATAATAGAGATGGAGTCTTTCACGATGATTAAGCCCAACATCTAATAACTGATCCCATGATAATAATTGTGGGATTATTTTAATTCCAATCAAATCCATATCTTCAGTAAATCGTTGTATAAGTAGTTCCATGAAATGATCCCCCAATTCCAGCCAAAAATTAAAAGCATTATTACTAAAATTAGCTGTGGGTAATGTCCATCCCGATGCGTTAGTTGTAGGAATAAATTCTGCGGCTTTCCAGAGATTTTCATCACTACCAGGAAAAAATTTATCTCCCAATTGAGAGCCTACTTGCCAAGGAACTCCAGCAGTATATCCATAACCCATCTTCTGCATATATTGTCTTGCTTTAGGTATATCATAATTAGCAGCTTTTACTGAAGCATTATGTGCGGGAAACCCAGGGGGTACTAGAGAATGGGCCCTTACAACTGTATCTTGTTGTATTTCTTTAATAAGATAGCTATAGTTAAATGCATATGATATTGCCTTTCTCCATGTAACATTTATAATTTCATTGTTAAATTCAATGTAATGATATTTAGTATCATTAATGTATGCATGGATTCCATCTCCAGTCACAGTTATATCTGGATCAGCTTCAAATTGGGCTTTAAGTGAGGCAATCCCCTGACCTAGCCAGTCGATATCTCCAGATAACATAGCATTATTGGCTGTGACATCATTTCTATAATAGATATACACGATGCTATCAAAATATGCACCCGTCCTCCAATACCTTTCCCATCTAGAGAATCGAACCTCTGAATTTGGAACATATTTTACCAATTTGAATGGGCCAGTTCCAATGACCAAATCTTTCCCGAGAACCAACATTCTATCTGCTGGAGTAGAATCAGGATGCACAATTGAGCTTGCACTATAAGCCAATAACCCTTCAACAGGTGCAAATGGGGCATTCAACACTAGTGTAACTTCTAACTCATCCATAGGATTAATAAAACTTAAGGTATGATTAAAGATAGGTGTTAACCCTGGTGGTTTATTAGGAAATTTATAAAGAGAATGTGGTGCAGCCATCACATATAGATCGGGATCTAAGGTTCCTGTTGCATTACCGAAGAAATTAATTCTTTCGAAAGTATGTAAAACACATTCTCCAGTAAGTTTTGAACCATCATGAAAATAAACTTCATCACGTAGCTGGAATGTGATGTTAGTACCGAATTTTGAACTTTGAAAGTCCCAGGATTCTGCAAGTCTTCCTATAATAGGTAACTTAGGGTCAGTTAAATCATAGGCAAGTAAAGTCTCTAGTACTTGATTAAATACATTATTTGAATTGCTATCCCAAGAATTACAAGGATCCATAGTAAAAGGATTTTTTCTGCTTACTACTTTAATAATTTCTCCGTATTCTTTATTATCTATTCTAGTAAATATAAAAGCTAAAATACCATTCCCAATACTAGAGAAAATTAAAACAATGGCTAATATGATTATAGTTAAATCTTTCCTTTCCATTTGACTATTAGGATTTCTAAAATTTTTTTTATAAGTAAAAACATATTTCAATCCTATTTATTTTTTACAATTTTGTGTCTAAAATAGCTCCCATAAAAATATCAAGATCTATTACAAACTTGAAAAAAAAAAATAAAAAAATAAAAGGATAAACGAGGTTAGCTTTTTTACAAATTAAATTTACGACAATAAAGTTAAATATTATGTTAAATCTTTGTTAATTTGATCATTTCTTAATAACGATTAAGGATGCGGAGTCTAATTGAAAAATTATTCATCTATCATATTTTGATCCTTAAGAAATGATCATTTTCTAAAATTGATAAATTGAATTTGAAAAGAGGTTTGATAAAAATGAAAAAAACAAAAATATTTCTACTAGCAACTTTGGGAATTTGTATGTTAAGTTTTATGCCAGCAGTATTAGGAACAGCAAATTCTAGACCAATTTCGGACTTTGTAGACACTAACGATTACACTGGTGTAGCAGCTTGGGTGGATCCCGAAACTAATTTAATCATTTTCCCTCATGGATTTTATGTAACTCCTCCAGGCACAAATTTAATCTCGGATTGCGAACATCATGGTTCTGTACTCGAGAGAGACCTGAAAGATGGACGAATTATGTATAGGATTAATTTACATGTAAAAGGTGCCTATATGTTGGTCGGTGATTATGGTGTTAATCCATTTGTATTTGAAGGTGAAATGGACTACTCTTTCACATGCATCGTAATTGTTGAGGGTGAAATGGGGGGACCTGTCCCAAATCTTATTGATGTATGGTTTTATGGTGCCGGTGAAGCTCCATATTCGCATTTGACTGGGAGTGGTACAGGAACATTTCTAGTTGACGCATTTGGTTTCAGTGCGGGGGACACTGCGAACGTAAAAGTGAATCAGGTCGGTCTTACTAAACCAGAGGGGCACCCATTTTATCCTGGCTTGTGGCCTGTAGAATTAGTCTTTTTCCACTAAAAAGGGTAAAAACAAGTGTAAGTCCTATGGCATAAAACAGGAAAAAAACTTTTAGTTAACATTATAGAAATGTAGAGGAACTAGTTTAGATAAATGGCTTTTCGAATGACCACACCTAAACCAACATTCCTCAATTCTATATATTTTTTTTTATCATTAATTATTCAAAATCCATTTATAGTCTATTAACATAATAAGAAAAGATAATTAAAATTAGAAAGTCCTGAACCTCGATATCAATCCTACTATTATGACCATAAGATCTCATGCCCCTCCACACCCTTACCATAAAGCGTAAATACCTATAGTTACGGATGCTTCCTCCCGGACCTGTCCGGTTTTCTAATTAGGGACTTATACCTTTCCTACAAAAGGTACTGTTCTGATACCTACCATTATGGGGAGTGCTTCGACGGAACACAAGATTGGATAATAGCACTCATGAATTCTTAATTCAGGCAATTTCAACTATGAGCATTTTGTTGTCCTCCCAGCAAGGGGATTCAGGCGTTGCCCAAGGTGCCCAAATTCTATAATTTATAGTATAATTTAAAATTTACATTTTCAAAAAAATTAAGATTTTGTGTATTTCCTGTTCACAGATAAAACCTTGTATTACTTTTTCGAAATTAGCTCTTTTTTAATCTCTTTTCTTCTCATGATTGATAGAAATTCTTTTGTATCAGGAAAAACATAAACAAAATCTTCGCTATCATCCTCAATTATAATCTCTTTATAAAACTTTCCTTTCACTTTAGTGTTTAAATCATTCAAAATCATGAATTTAAATTATGTGAAGGGAATTCAAAAAAACGTATAGCATGGTGATAATATGGCGTAGAATATAAAAGAAGGAACTAAAATTTAGTGATATTAATTGATAAGTAGATTATCTAAAAATGATTTTACTTGATGATTAGCAGACTTTCCATGATTGAATAAACCATTAAGATATCCACTAAGGAAGACTTTAATTTCCGAATTAAGATCTTTAATATCGACATAATTATATTGTGCCCTTAGCTTCTTTCCATCAACTAACGGTTTAATATGTTTTTCAATTAAATTCAAAGTAAAATTCACCACCGCTGTATTAACATTTTCTTTATCACCTGGAGATAGCTCATAGTTTCCTTGTATAGTTTGTTCTCTTATCTTATTCAATTCTAACAATAGATTTTCTAATTGGGGTATTAAATTCAACAGTTTAATTTTAGTTGGCAAATCCTTATCATTATCATCTGGAAGTTGAGCATCACAATATTTCTCTAGATTCGCATAGAACCTCACTAAAAGCTTAAATGTGTCTTCAATTTCATACATATTTTCCCATATGTCAAGATCTACACCTTTAAGAGATTTTTTAATGTTAGCTTTAACTTTTTCAGAAACACCAGATAAATATTGTGAATAATCCTCAAATTGAAACCCGAAGTAATAATTATTATATTTTTCTTTGACTTCTTTGGCTGAAACTGTTTGAGATTGAATCTTTTCTTTCTTAACAATTTCTTTAACGAACTTCATAATATAATTACAATTCGGACAATAAGTAATCCAAGAACCAAGAATTACTTCAGCTGGTTTTACTCCACTAGAACTTATATACCCATTAAATCCTGATAATAATTTTCCCTCAGAAGAAAAAGTAGCTTCCTCAGGGTAAAATGTTCTAGGAATGAATTTATTGCCGCATAATGGACATTTTAGCTTTTCTTTTTTATTCATGACTCTCGAAGCTTTATTTTTAATTATCCTATAATTGATTATACAATATCACATAATTTAGTAGAGTTTGTACTATAAATACAAGAATAATATCTAGACCATATTCTCTAGAATTATTTTAAATCTAAAAGTAAAAAAAAAATTAAACATTCAAATTAAACACATAGTAAACTTTAAAATAAATTGGCTAGTTTAAAATGTCAGATAATATTGTACTTATAGATTCTAAAATCCTTGAAAGTTTCATGAGAGATGTTTTCATAGGATTAGGTGTTCCAAAAGAAGATGCTGAAATTATTGCAGATGTTTTGATTACTTCAGATTTAAGAGGTATAGAGTCTCATGGTATTCAGAGATGTAAGATGTATTATGATAGAATAAAACAAGGGGTTTATGAATCAAAAACCAAGATTGATATTATAAAAGAGGGTCCCTCTACAGCATTATTGGATGGAAATTGCGGTATGGGGCATGTGATTGCCTATAAAGCTATGAAAATGGCAATTGAAAAAGCAAAAAAATATGGATTAGGTGCAGTTGCGGTAAGAAACTCAACTCATTTTGGCATTGCAGGATATTATTCTCTAATGGCTATAAAAGAGGGGATGATCGGGATAACTGTTACTAATGCGAGACCATCTATTCCACCAACGTTTGGGTGCGAACCAATGTTAGGTACAAATCCCTTAACTGTTGGAGCACCTACTGATGAGGAATTTCCGTTTGTTCTTGATTGCGCCACATCTATAATTCAAAGAGGTAAGGTTGAGGTTAATTCTCGAATCAATAAACCACTCCCAGAAAACACTGTGATTGATGATCAAGGTGAGACTATGACTGACCCAAATAAAGTATTAGAAAAAATGCTAGAGAGAAAAGCTGCTTTACTACCATTAGGAGGTAAAGGTGAAGATACAGCTGGTTATAAAGGCTATGGATATGCAACAGTTGTAGAAATTCTATCTGCTGCTTTGCAGGGAGGTATCTACTTAAGAGATACGTTAGGAATAGAAGAAAATGGTCAAAAGAGATTAAAAGTTGGCCATTTTTTCTTGGTTATTAATCCTGAGAGTTTTATTGGATCAGATTCGTTTAAAAAAACAGCAGGGAATATAATGCGGGGATTAAGAGGATCAAGAAAGATTCCTAATTTTGAGAGAATTTATACAGCCGGAGAAAAAGAATATATTGCTGGAATTGAAAGAAATAAGAAAGGGATTCCTTTAAACAAAAGCTTACAGAATGACATTAAAGTAATGAGAGATGAACTTGGACTAGATAAATACCAATTTCCTTTCATCTAAAAGTATTACTTAATTATTAAGAAGATTTAAATACGTCTTTGAAAGACATAATGTTTCCTAATTGGTTTACAATGTGGAAAGATCGTATCAATGGCACGTGAATTATTCGACCAAATGCCTGTTCCTTCAAAATAATTAACACCAAATAGGTTACATGTTAGTTGACCGATATTATTAAGAGCTGAAAAAATCCCTTTCCCAAAATACCCTTGCTTTACCATTGCAGTATCTACATTGCATCTTGTAATAGGTTTTTCTGTCCATGTTTCAAATATATCCGGTAATCCTAATAATATGCCTATTAGTTCACCACTACTTTTATCAAAAGCCATTGGAGCAAATGGTTCTATTTTTTCAAGATTACATGTCTCCCAAGCTTCTATAAATTGAGGGATATAAGATTTAAAATTAGATTTGATATCAGATTTTATTTTATGGAATGATTTTGGAATCTTTTTAAATGCTTCAAAAAATTCAGTTACTCTATTACTTCCTGAAGCATCAGGCAAAATTTCATGAAAGGAATTTTTGGCAAGCTTACGTATTGAATCCATATACTCATAAATCTCTTTTATCGTAACATATCTGAATTCAATATTTTTATCAATTTTTCTCCCTTTATTCCATCTTTTTTGTGTAACATGTACACATGAATATTCTGATTCTCTCTGATATCCTAAAGCATCTAAATACTCAAAAATTTTTAAAGAAGGATTATTATATGCGACTCCATACAACATTTTTTCATGAAATCCTTTGAATTGAAATCCAATTCCCCCTAAATTCTTTGGAAAATTTATATTTCCTCTTAATTTTCTTATTCTATTTTCCTTTATGAAACTTTCACATTGATATATCAATTTCTTGCATACTTCAAACGTGTCCGCATGAAGCCATCCGAATGTACCACATTTACGGCTATAACTCGTATAATACGGATCAATTTGACTAATTACAAATCCATGTACTTCTGAATCTCCATACGCAACAAAAAATTTTATCTTATATGCAGGCTCGGAAAATTTTAAATCCAAATATAAAAGAAGTTCACTAATTATTTTAGATTTTATATCAATATTAGGGACAAATAGCTTGGACTCTAAAACTTCTTTTATTTCTCCCAGATCATACGATTCTTTTATTTCTAATTTGTGAAAGTCTATTTTTTCTAATACTTGAACCATTGTAATCTTGCTATTATATTGTGAAACTTTGATGTATATCTATGGTATTTTTATTTAAAGAAAAAAATTCTTTTTATCAAATTTTCTTGAAACTTAGCTGAATTTTTAGTATCAAAATTTGCCTTCTTTTTTACAGCTTATATTTATTTTTCCTTTAAATAGAACAGAATTATGTAGTTTATAAAAGGTGTTTATATGTTAGAGCAACAAAACATTTGTAGAAAATGCATATTACCAGATGGATTCTTAGGAGTTCATTTAAATTCAGAAGGGTTGTGTGATTTTTGCTCTGATCATGAACATAAAAATATCAACTGGTCACGAACTAAAATTGATTCTAAAATAAGAGAAAAAGCTCTTATAGATTGGAATCGGATTGTTAAAAATATGCAAAAAAACCATGGAAATGTTCAATATGATTGTATCTTAGGATATTCTGGAGGAAAAGATTCTACGGCTCTGTTAGACTATCTTGTAAATAATTTAGGTTTAAACCCCTTAGCAGTAACTTCTGATACGGGCTTCATGACTCAAATTGCGAAGCAAAATATGAAAGATACATTAGCAAAGATTAATGTAGATCATTTACTTATAGAAGATTGCATACCTACATTTACTAAGCTCTATAAATGGCATTTTTACAATCATAAATCAAATGATACTTTTTTAACGAGAGTTATATGTGACTCTTGTTCCGATCTAATCCACAGTATTGTGGTAAAACAAGCGATAAAAAAAGATATTCCTTATGTTTTATTTGGATATTCTCCTGATCAAATTTTTCGATATTATTATGAAATACCAAGAAATGAAATAATTCACGTGTGGAAACCTATGATATTATTTAATAATCTTTTCTTTGATCAGTCTGATTCAGAATGCTACTTGAATGATGAGGAATTAAAAATTGAAAACCTACCTAGAGTCCTTTTACCATATCACGTAATACCGTATAGAGAACAAAAGATTGTCAATCTTGTTGAATCTAAAAATTACATCAAAAAAGGCCATGCGGATCCACTTTTAACGAATTGTAACGTAGTACATGCAGCTACATTTTATGATTTACATAGATATGGAGGAATTCTGTATGCATATCAATATGCAGAACTAGTACGCCAAAATCCTCAAGAAAGGAAAAAGTGGCTGAGAACACTTAGGATTGTAGTTCCACTTATCCTTAAGAATAAATTTAAAGAAAAAGAAGTAAGTGATTTTTTAGAATGTATTAGTATCTCGCAATCTAAACTTATGGAACTAATCCATACCCAAATTGAACAAGATCCAAATAAAAGGCAAATAGAATCGATAATACATTTATTTGAAAAATAGGTATATTTATTTTAGTTCAATTTAAAAAGACTAATTTATATCAATGAATATGGAATTATCAAAAAAAGGACGTTATAAATTACTATTACTTGTATGCATTATTTTAGCTATTATTAGTATTGGTGTTCTATATCTTCTTAACTGGCCACTTATTATTCAAGCCTTTCAAATCTATGAAGGCGCATTTGAGGTCCTGTTAGTAATATCCGTTAGAATAATAATCTTAATTATCACAACTGTTTATTTATTTAATAAATGGTTTAAACAAGAAGCACAATATTTATCAGATATCCCCTTCCTATTAGGTTTGTTCTTCCTTATTCTAATTTTTGGAAAAGTAATTGATTTACTTTGGGATCTTACTTTTTTTACATTTAGTGATGATATTGTTTTATTGTTCCTTAAATTCAGATTTTTTACCATAATATTTGAAGTAGCCCCCTTAATTTACCTGGGCTTCGAAATTATCTTTTTTAGACTAGAAGATAGATATCAAAAATTGAAAAATAAAGAATATATGAATAAATTGCGAGTTACTCTTATACTGATTATTATATGTATTGAATCTGTTGCAATTCTTATAGCTCCAAATAATACAATTATGGGTATGATTTTACCTGCTATTGTTATTCCATCATTAATTGGAATTGTGTATATCTTTTTCTTAGCTTACAGATTAAGGCGTCTTACTATTGTTAAACCAGGCGTTTTAACACTTGGATTCTTTTTATATTTGATTTCAAATATATTAAGACCAATTATACAGAATATTTTAGGTGAAGTAGCAATGTATATCATAATAGTTGAATCAGTAGACATATTTGTGTTTATAATAATATTCTTAGGTTTATACAAGAAATAATAAAAAAAAACAAAAATTTCTTAGAATTCCCCTAAATTAAGACCCACGTGTGTTTTTTTCCTTTTTAGCTCTAATATCTTTTTACAGTTAGAATTAATTGATTTCATTTCCCTATTTACTAATGATTGTGAGCTCTTAATATGAAAGACATCAAGTAGATCCCACCCTTCTTGGATTAACTCTATATTGTCTCCAATTTGTCCATCATGGCAATTAAAAAGAATAAAATCCTCGAACACATGATCTTCATTATTAAAAATCCAGCTGGGAATATATCCTCGAGGAGACAATCCTGCGTCATAAAAAATTTGTTGATGTTCAGGTTGATAGGCTGAAACAAATATTTCACAATAGCGAGCCCTTAATTTTTTTTTCCATCTCATAAATTCTTGGGCAAATACAAATAATTCTTCTAAGGATGAAACTTCATAGATAGTTTTTTCAAAATTTGAAACTGTAGGCGTGTACAAAAATTGAAAATAAGAATTTGCTTTTTTAAATGAAAATAATATAGTTTCATACCCAAAATCATCTTTTTGTATATTTCTTTTTAAATTGGTTTTTAATTCTTTTATTTTTTTGTAATCAAGAACGATTTTGGGGGATTTTATTTTATAGTTACCTAAATTATACCGTTTATGAGAAAATAAATAACATCCCTCAACAGCATGAATTAATGTAGGTATTTTTGGAGATCTATACTGACGCAATGCTTTCTCATCATACAAAATTTGCATTAAATCAGATTCGACTTTTCCCTCAAAAATATCTTTATTTGGATAAAATCCTATCGGGGCAATTCCACATACATACATTGAATATTGGGATTTTGCATGAGCAGTTCTGTTTTCTACATACCAATTAAATATTCGATCTTTAAAACTATGGATCATGCATAACATCGAGCCGATCATCGCTTTTGTTATATCAATATATCCTTGATATTCCTTTTTAAGCATAAATCCCCGAATGTAACCTCTTCTATTGTTAAAATCTAAGACAAAAGTTATACAACCTGCAATTTTAAAAGAAGCGTCTTGATAAATTATCCATTTAAATGATGGATTTTGTATCATCTTTTGGACTTCATTAATATCTTCCATTTCTTTGTATGGATATGTACAATTATATAATTCCTTGTAAATCCCAACAATTTCCTCTGCATCTTCTATGTTAGCTAAGCGTAAAATAGGAGGTACTTTGTTTTTTTGATCTCTGTCACATAGTTTAAAATTTAGATGCATCCCATTATGGATATCTAGTTCTACTACCTTTTCAAATGGTATAATGAATTGATTTGTGAAATTAGGAAATAATTCATTAAGAGATATTACTGAATTTGAAATTAATTCTCCTGAGATCATATGATTTTGTTTTCTCTTTTTTCAGTCAAATATAGAGTTTCAATATTATTTAACTAAAATTTTGGCAAGTACTTTTAAATAAAAAAGAAATAGAATTACGGATCTTTTTTCCTTTAAATATATTTTTTATACATTGTATTTTTCTTTTAATTTTCTATAGATATTATTTATTCGACATCCAACTTCTTCAAGTAAATTATTTCTCTCCTCTAATTCTGCTGATATTAATGATGATTCATTTGAATCAGTAAAATTTAATAACTTATTTTCAATTAAGTTCTGTTTAAGGTAAAATGGGAAAAACTCTATCAAGTCTTCAATGAGTTTCACTCTTAGTTCTATAATTTGTTTTCTTAAATCTTTTGGAGTAAGATAACCATTTGCTACCTTTTCAATTCCATTTTTCAAGATTGTTAATTGAGCTTCATTAAAAACAATCTTTTCTAACATTTCATAAAGAAATTCTTTTCTCTGGTCACTAGTTATTATTTTTCCCCTCAAATATATAGTACTGAATTTCATCAAAGAAATTATATATAAATTGATAAATTTCTCTAGCCAAAACTTCTAAATTGCTATTTTTTAAATCTATTACTTGGTAATGTTCTATATAACCTAAGAGTTCTTGTCTTGTTAAAGGAAAATCTGCAATACTTCCTAATAGAGTTAGGAACCTCTCTAATGTATCATGAGATATAGGACTTTCTATATTATAATAATGTGAAATTACATTATTTAAAAATCTATTAATTAAACCTTGCTCTATTTTTAAAGCACCTTTATAATTTCCTCGGTTAATATAACTATAAATTTTAAATAAATCATAATTAAAATCAGAAAACTCGCGCATTAAGGCATCTTTTAAATTTTTTTGTTGAACAATATATTTTCGAGTTTTTTCTTGAAATATATTATCTAAATTTGATTTTTCTGTAGATTTTTCTAATATTTCAATATTCACATCTGTTTGCGTATGTCCTTTTGTTTTATAATAATCATTTAATGCTTCTTGATATCTATCTCCTATAGAATAAGAAGTTCTTAAAGTTTCTGAACCACTCGCTCTTCTTGGATGGTCTTCTACTAAATATCCGTGTTTGATTAAAATGTTTAATAGATCATCTCTAATTCTTTTAATGTGTTCTTTTTTACTAGTTTTTTGGGATGCTTTAGGATAAATTATCTCTTTTAATTGAGATCTTAGCTTATGCTTATAGAGATTTCCAATCTGGTCAATTGTTTGAATCTCATCTAAAAATTTGATAACCTCATCCAAATAAATAATATAGTGTCCTAGATCTATCTCAAAAAGCATTTTTTTTGCTTGTTCTAATATTCTTCTCTCTGTAAATTTTATATCGTATCCCTGTTGTTCCATTAACTTCACTATTTTATCATACGAGAGCGGATTTTTTTCAGATATCTCTTTCCATTCTATGTATGCCGGAAATGGTTGGTCAATATCTTCTCTCCGAATTAAAACTTCATTATCTTTCATATTCTTTAGATACCCTATTTGGTATGTCTGATTTCGGCTCTTAGTATAATATCCAATGCCCTCAATTTCCTGTAAATTCATTAGATTACGCAAAATTGAAACATCTCTGACATCAGTGGCTTTAAGTGAGATGATATTATTAAAATAAAGTAAAAAGTTGGTATGGAGATAATGTATTTGATTTGCTGACAGAATAAGACCAAAATTATTTTCTAGTAAAGGCTTTAAGAAAAGATCTACTTTATCATAATTCCTTTTTAACTCTAGGAAGTAGGAATCAAAAAAAATATCAATACTTGGAATTATTATAAATTTTTCATGGAAATCTCTGTTTTCTTTAACATAATGAATAATTTTCGCCAGAATAATGAACGTTAAAAATATTTTCTTATTTAATTCTCTTAGAAAAGAAAGGTCGATTATGATAGTCTTTGAATTTTGAATGAATTGATTTGCTACGATACTGTCTTTTTGTATCACTTGAAAGAAACTCAAATCATCTTGGGTAAAATCTGAAAACAATGAAAGCAAAGTGTCATTTATTGGGCTTTTTTCCCATTCACTTTGATTCTGTAAGGCCATACGAATTGAACCCAAATCCATATCAGGATTTTTTTGGAGAGTATTTCGAAACATTTCAATTGTTCTCTCACCTTTCTTAAACGCTAATCCAAACGCATCAAATACAAATTCTAAATAATCTGTATTATGAGGATCATAAGGGATGTCTGATTTAGTAGGATCGATTATGAAAGCACTTCCATATTTAAAATGCAATATATCCTTTTTAAACGTAGAATCTTCAAAATAGCTGTACAACTTAGACCAGTTTCCTGTAAAATCAAAAATTAGAGAAGGAACTTTTGACTCTATCAATTCTAAAACAATTTTCATAGAAATGGTATCTCTTGTTTCTGATTTCCCATTTACTATAAGTAAATTCTTCAATTGGTCTAAAGTAAACCCTACAGGTATTTCAGGTTCTAATACTTCAGTATTAATTGTGTGTCCAATAGTGATGTGATTTTCTAAATAGAGGGGAGTGTTAAATTCAGCTGCGATTTTTGTTTTAGTCCCCTTTTTAAGAATATCTACAATCGTTGACAGGGGATACATAGATGTTCCTTGTAACATGACATAATTAAGGTGGCTACCAATTAACTGAAATAAGTTGTTCTTCAAGGTCGAAAACATGTACCCTGAAATTAAATTGTGTGCTTTTAAATCCTCAATTTCATAGCCTTGAAAGTTAATATTAAATGCTCCTCTTAGGGCATCAATCTTAATAGTTAACTCATCTTCCATTTCGGAAATTATACCATTATCAAGTGAATTGGAGAATCTATAACTATTTATGGTCATAGTAAGCATACTATACCACATTCCATAACGGTAACTTAACCAATGTTCAGCTTGAATGGCATCTTTAATTTTCGTATCATCTCTCCAAAGTATGAGTGATTTATGTTTTTCATTGATGTATTTCAACCCTTTTTTATAGAACTCATAATAATCAATGGGTTGATTTTTTAGTGTATAACTAAAAGATATTTTATGATTATTCAGACTTTCAATAAACTTACTAAGAAGACAAAAGGGGGTTTGATAAATATACTTGAGATTAACCATCTTCATTCCAATGAGAATTTGATTGTTAATATGAACAAATAATGTATAGGGGAACTGTCTAAAATGGTAAAAAAAAACATTCTTGAATGGATTTATAATTAAAATATCATCATCTTGTAATAATTTAGATTTTGTATATTGGAATAATATTGATCTCCACCAAATTAACACCAGTATTGTAATTAAGCCCAAATTGATGAAAATGATGTATAAAACAAACAGTTCCATTGAAAAAAATACAAAATCAAAATAAACAATCAACGTAATCCACATTAAGAATTTAGCTAAAAATCTTGGTTTAAATTCTTTCAAAGTTTCTTTTTTGCTTTCAAAATTATCTTGATCAGACTTCTCTTGAATGAAAAATGTTCTTAAAGCATTAACTAATGAATTTCCTGTGAGTATTTTAACTTTAAAGTGGTGAAAATTACTAACAAGATTACTTTTAAGATCTACAGAATGTTTTTTGATAAAATATTGTATTTGATCCAATTTATGGTTAGTAAGTAATCCAATTGAATTATAAAATATAGAGAAATAGATTTTTGCTTCTCTTGACTCCAAGGAACTTATAGCTGTCTCCTTTGACATATTTTCTTGCAATGTAGAAATAATTGGTTTTTGAATAACTTGATATGAATATGATAACCTTAAATTTTTAGAACTCAGCGCTTTTATAAACTGATGAATAGCAGAATGAATATTTTCGGGAATCACTGTTATCTGAAATATTCTAATAGCCATGTGAACCGTATCTCTTCTGTTAGAGAGGTATAATGTAGCAGAATCTTTTTTGTTTAACCAAAAAACAATATTCTCAAATGGATTAAAAGATACAGTGTTCTTAAATACAAAAGGTATTAAGTATTTCAATGTATAGATCTCATCATAAAACACTATGATAAATAAAACCCCGCATAAAAGTCCAGTAATAATTGAAATAATTAGTTGCTGATTTAAAATATACATTGATATAATAATAAAGAGAGATAAAATTAGTAAAAAAGCAGTTTTTACTAATGAAAATTTATTATTCGTATCTTTAAATGATGGATTTGTGCTCCATATTCTTAAATATCTTTTTTTTTCTTCTTTCTCTTCGAGTATCATATATTTTTTTCTATTATCTTCCTTTCCAAAATTGGTTATTCCTGATACAGATTCATATGAGAAATCTTTTGTCACATTATAGCCTCTCCCTTCTGTACATTTTTATATATATGAATATTAATAAAATTGTGCCCCCAAAGAAAAATAATGTCCAAACACTTAACTCGCTTGAAGAAAATGGCGTTACGGTTAATTCTATGAGGATTATCACTCCTATCGAGATAAGTAGAATGATCAATCCAATAAGAAAATACCCATATATATTTTCGATTGAGTTTTGATACTTGATATTATCCTTAAGCGCTCCGTGAATTGTTATTTTTCCTTTTTTATTATTTATGAGTGAATTTTTAATTGATCTCAAATAGATTGCGGTCTCGAATTGGTGACTATCTAATTTTAATTTAAGATTTTTTTGAATTCTAGCTTCTCGTTCCCTAATCTTTTGTAAAATTAATGGTCGTAAATCACTTGAGTTTTTCTCTTTCCGGTTCGCTTTCGGAGATAAAAAAGAAAAAATACCCAACTTGGAGGACTCTATAAAATCATCATATTCCAATCTTTTATGTAGATTAAGTATATCCAATTTCCTTAATTCATAATAGACTTGAAATATTGTTTTGATATAATCATAGGGAATATTTCCTCTACTTTTGAGAAAAAGAGTCTCACATTCTCTAATTGTTTCTATATGGCCTAATTGAAAGATTGGGATTTTTAAATTGGTTTCAAATATTTTATTTATTGTTTCCATATATTCAAAAATTTTTTCTCCTGAACCCTTATCTCTAGGTCTTACTCCAAGATTAATACCAATCTCATTAACTTTATTACTTGTTAATACAAAACTTACTACTGCTAATTTTTTATAGTTCTTAGTTTCTTTACATACTTGAATTAGATTCTTCAGTTTCGCATCAATTACTTGTAAGTTCAATATTTTCCCTCTATAAATGTAGTTAAAATATTGTTGATATCATCTTTAGCTGTTTGGGGATCGCATTCTTTCTTTAATTCTTCTTCAGCAATATATTGATCCAAATCAAGTAGCTCTTGAGATTCCTGAATCATTCTATGAAAATTTTTTTCTGGAGTGCGTTCCTGTTGTATGAATTTACTTATTGTTTTAAAATAGAAAACGGAGTAAGGGAAGATTAATGGAAATGAGATTAACTGTAAAATATAACTTGGACCAATAGTATACCATTTGATAAGTTCTGAATCATAATTTCGTATATTTAGGAGAGGATAATAAAGCTCATTTGGTATTAAATACATCACGGGGCATATTATGATATAATAGGCTATTAAAAAAAGTAGAAATCCATTCACATGGCCATACTTATTATATGACTTAATATTAGTAGCCTGATCAACATTTTTTAGTAAAACAATATAACCAGAGGCAATTAAAGCAAGGAGCAATAAAATATTAACTATAAAAGGAATTGAAACATCTTTGGGTTTAATTGCTTCATTAAGAGGAGAACTTTCAGAAAAAGGCGTTATCCATCCAATAAAAAAATAATAACTCCAGGAGACAACGAGCTCATTATCAAAATCATAGATCTGGAATGAATACCAATCTAAGAATAGTGAAAAAAACAGCAAGATAAGACCAATAAAATATATTATTCGAAAGCTTTGAGTTATTTTTTTTTTCATTTCTTAATCCTCCAAAAATGAGCTGTATTTATCTACTAATTTGTTTTTAAGCTTGGATTCTTTATTTTCTGCAGATTGAGTGTTGTCTTCGGGTTCGAAGAGCTGAGAATCATCTATTTTTATCTTATTTAATTTATTTCTAAGAAAGGTTTCGGCGTTTTTCTGTTCTATTTGATTTATGAAATTAAGATTACTGTCTTTTTCAATACATTCATAAACAAACTGTTCCATAAATCTTGGGCTCAGTTCTTCATTAATTAAGATAAGATTTGTCTCATCGAAATCGAAGTTCTTTTGATAATATGGTATAGAAAAATCACGCTGGATTTCTGATTTTTGATTATAGAGCTTTAGATAAATATACCCTACTACAACAATGTAAAGTGAAATTATCCCATAACCTAAATTAATTAAGAAAGATAAGACTGTATACCATTGGAATAGTAATATTAATAGAAATAAAAAACCATAAAGCATGAAGGGTGTAGAATACTTCCGTAAATCTCTTATGAATTTATTAATTGCTTCACAATTGAGAGCTAATGCATTATTTTGCTCGCTATATGTTTCAATCAAATAATATTTTTGATCAATATATTGTAAAAAATCTTGTAATTGAGATTGTGATAAAACATGCAAATTTATTCGTTTTTGGTATGCAAAAGGAACGATTTTTTCAGTAAATCCAACGTTATTATGGCAAAGTAAAAGCGGTTCAATCAAAACTTTATATTGGACTGGACCGGAGCGAAAGAAAAGCTTTTTATGAGTAATGGTTTTTTCAAGGAAGATATTAATTTTCAAGTATTTTGATAAAAACCGAAAAAAGCTACCATTATTCAAAAGATCTTCTTCAATAACATTTAGAGCATTTGAAATAGCTTTAATGTATGATTGGGATAACTGGTCCAACTGAAAATCCTTTTCAGAGTAATTTTCTACAGATCTATATTTAATAGTATTACTTGAAGTAATTATAGAACCTTTTAAAGAACTGAATTTAATTGGGATAATATATATTAAATCTAAGAATTCTTTTACTTGGACAAGTTTTATTGCTATTAGGTCAATTCCAGTAAATAGCCTTCTCAGGTTGGGAATCTTTTTAATAGTAACGAATTCAGATAATTCAAATGTTTTAATAACTGCTGTAATATTTTCCTGGAATTGAGATGGGCTAAGTGTCTCTTTAAAAATAGGATCTTGTTCTTGTATCTTAAGATTGGATTGTCGAACTAATTCTGGTGAAATTATTAAAGAATCTTTTGAGTCAGGTTCTCTTAATCCTCTCGGTTCATCCAAATCAATCTTAGTATCCGAATCATAATAATTAACAACTGGTTCATAATGCTCTTCAATATTCTCATCGAAAAAATCATTGATATTTTCATCAGTACCCATATAATCTTCTAAATTCTCATCAACAATCTCGGTTTCAGAAATTTCCGCTTCTGGTGGATACCATTTTTCTGTTTCTAGTTTTTTAAATTTTTCGTCAAACCACCTTGTAGGTTCTTGTTTTTTGTTTGATTCTTCTTTCGCTTTTAAGTCTTCTTTAGAAATATTTGTATCAGAAAAATCATTTAATTTTTTCATTCCAACATACTTCTTCGCATTATCTATAATTTTCTGAGCTTTCACTAATCCAACACCATCAATTTGAGCAATTTTTCTAGGGAATGATTCTGCTAAATCTGAAATTGAATTAATGCCAATTTTTGTTAGTTTTTCGGCGACCCTTAAACCTATTCCTTTCAAGATTGTAAGGGATTCTCTTTTAATACTCGGAACTAATGATTGAAGTTGAGAAACATTTATATTAAAAGTATCAAACTTAACCACCCAATCTCCTTTATTTTGTAATTTAGCTTGTTCAAGACCACTCTTTGATATTTTAAGTGCTTGATCTACATCATTTGCCTGAAAGGCTTCTTGAGCCATTTTGTAGTAAAATTTTAAATCCGATTTTTTTTGCATTAAGCCTTCTTGAGTATCTGTCATATATATCGTAAAAGGTTAGAATATGGAATTGTTTCTATTTAAAGATTAAATATTGATGTTGGTATTTAAAGAAAAAATCGAAGGTAAAGATAATTTTGACAATAAATATTTTGACTTTTTTTCTTTATATTGACTCATTCCCATAAGTAGTTAATTGAATAGAAATTATCAAGTGATCTATTATCGTTATAGTTTTTGGAAAAATTAGGGATATTAAGGAAGTTAAATATAAATCACAAAATGTGGTATGTCCCTTGTGTAAAGAAAGGATAACTCTTGGGATTGAGATACAATTTACAAAAAAGATAAATACTGATATCTATTTTCCCCATATTCATTTACATGGAGAACCTCTTCATGCCTTAATTTGCTATATTAATTCAGACTTAAAAATTAGAAACTTAGGAGTTATTGAGAGTATTGAGATTTCAAGAGATTCACAAACTTTTCAAGAACTCATGAAAAAATGGACAAATCCGTATTAATATAATCTTAGGTGATTATGGATATCCTTAACAGATTTTACAGATAAAATTAAAAAAAAAGAGTTAGAAATCAATCCAGAAAAAGAAATATTTAAATATATATCTGACAAACGGGTTCTGCGTGTACTCTTTGAGGGAAAGATCTTTAACCTAAGGCAAATTCAAATGGACAGTATCAAAAAGGGGTTATTTTTTAGGAAATCCTTTTTAATTTGTGCGCCTTCTGGAAGCGGTAAGACCTTAATTGGTGAATTGTGTGCTATAAATAACATATTTCAAAAATTTGGAAAATCTATATATTTAGTTCCTTATAAAGCATTAGCTACAGAAAAATATTCTCATTTTAAGAAAAATTATAGTAGGTTTGGGTTAAAAATTGAACTTTCTATAGGTGATTACGATGTAGATGACTTCAAATTAGAAAAAGCAGATTTAATAGTGACCACCTATGAAAAAATGGACTCAATTCTTAGGAATTTTTACGATAAAGAGTGGATCTTTAATATTTCAACAATAATTATTGATGAAATTCATATTATTGGTGAATCTGATAGAGGTCCGAGGTTAGAATCCTTAATAGTTAGATTAAATGAATTCCTTCATAATCCACAAATTATTGGACTTTCAGCAACAATAGCTAATGCAGAATTTTTTAATTCATGGCTTTCTTCACTTGGAAATAAAACAATCCTCATTAAATCAGATAACCGTCCTGTTCCACTCCACTATAAAATTGAAATTACTCAAAACAAGGACTCAACGATTAAAAAAATAATTAAATATACTCTTGAGAAAAATGGACAAGTACTTATCTTTGTTAACCGTCGGAAAGCAGCCCAGAAGCTAGCAGAAAATATTAAGATTCTTGTAAAAAAATATCTTGAAGAGAATGAATTAAATGTTTGTAAATCATTAGAAAAAAGGCTATCTTCAATTAAAGGGGGGCATCGTGATTTAAAAAAAGTAATAAAGTCTGGTGTTGCATTTCACCATGCTGGACTCCTTCCAAAAGAGAGGAAAATTATTGAAGATAATTTTAGAAAACGAATTATTAAAATAATCAGCTGTACCACAACGCTCTCTGCCGGTATAAACACACCTGCTCGTGTAGTTATCCTAAAAGACTTTAAGAAGTATGTAACATCTGGACACAATCTTAAAAATTTCTCTGGCTATTTCGAAAATGGGGATGGTTTTTCTTATTTCAAACCTTTTTCCGCAAATGAAGCATTCCAGATATTGGGTAGAGCCGGAAGACCTGGCCTTGATTCTGTTGGATATGGTATAATATTAGTTAGAGATATTGATGAGAAAATATGGGTGGAAGATTATTTTTTCCAAAATCATATGCTTAAGCATGTTTCAATTCCACGATACAATGATCTCACTTCAGGATTAAACAAGACCAATACTCTTAAGGAACAAGTATTGTTGAGAATTTATGAAGAAAAGAAGATTAATTTAGAACAGCTTAAGCAATTCTTCGAAAAGACGTTTTTCTGGTATGGAATAAAAAGTAAAATGAAGGAACAGAAGATTCCCATCGAACAATTGCTTATGATAAAAGAAATCACCCCAATTAATATCCTAAAACTTCATACTAATGTGAATACTGTAAGAGAATTAAAAGAAAGTAATTATCAAGTTAAATTAACAAAACTTAATGATTCAAATATCTCTGGATATGTAAAGACATCATTTGGAGTATATTATTGCCAATTTGATATAGAAACTGGTATACAGTGCACTTGTGGATTTAAAAATGGTATCTCTGATAACTTTGCAAATGATGAATTTTCCTTCGAGTTCTGTAAACATATTACTTCTTTTTTGCTCTATTTAATCCAACTTCCTGATCCAAAATTTCAAAAATATGTCGATTCTATTGTTCCAAAATCTGTCAAAAATCAATATATCTTGTCTTATTTATTCGAGAAGGGTTTAATTATAAAAGATGAAGATGGTTTAATCAGATGTTCTCATTTTGGGAAATTAATTATAAGATTATATTTATATCCAGTATCTGGTGTAATGATTAGATTTAAGCTTGAATACGTTGAAATTAATACATTTCAAGAATTGATCAAAGAATCCTTTGATATTCTTAAAGCAGAATCCCGTGTAAAAGACTATAAAATGTTACAACCCATTTTAGAATGGGCAGATGAGGAACCGATTGATCAAATTTTAGATAAATATAATATAATGGCAGGAGATCTATTTTCTGTAAGAGATAATTTAGAAAGAATTATTACCTTTATTGGTATCATTGCTACTAATTTAAGCACAAATGGGATTGATCTTCAGGATAAGTTAACTAGAATTGCTGAAATGTGTGAAACTCTTAAAATTCGACTACACTATGGCATTCATGAAGAATTGTTCGATTTAGTATTAAGACTACATGATGTTGCTCGTGTAAGGGCAAGAATTTTGTATAAAGCGGGCTATCATACAGCTACACAAGTTAAAAAGGAAAATCCTTATGTTCTTAATCAGAAAACTGGATTGGGAATAAACTTATGTAAAAAAATTATTAAAGATAAGTAATCAAAATAATAAAAATGCCTAAGGCATATGGATTCTAAAATTGATAAGAAATATCATATAAAAGTAGATAATGGAGAGCCTTCAGAAAGAAGTTTGAAGAATTCTGAAGGTAAGTCAGTTGAAAAACTAGAAAAAAATATTGAAAATTTATGTGACGAAAATCTTACGACTCTTAAAAAAATTCATGCTATTTTACTCAACTGTATTAATCTTTCCAAAGAGAAAAAACTAGAATTTTGTGAAAGTGAAAGATATTTCATGAAATTGTATCTAAAAAAACTAAAAAGTAAAAGAAAAGGATAAGATCTTTCTGTTATAATTATAAATTAATCGTTTTTACAGTAAATTTTATCTTTCAATAATTTTCTTTAATTGAGAAAATCGTATTATTGAATATGAATAGATTATTAGTTCAGAAATTAGTATTGATATTAGATGGAACATAAAGATTATACCTAATAGTTCATACCAATCTAATCCATAGATTAAAAAAGATTTAATCACATCTATTAGACTAATTATTTGATTGTATATTGAAGAAATAGTAGGTATTATCCCAATAATCGCTAAAAACATAAGAATTGTGGCAGAAGTTCGAGATAATATAAAACCAAACCATCTGATACCATTTATTGATATATTGTTGTCCTCTTGAATTTCATTGTTATCATTTTTAGATTTAACACATATAGAAAAAGTATAACAAGAAATTAACAAAATAATTACTCCTGTTATGAAAAAGAATATCTGTGTTGATATATAGCTTAACGTCCGAAATCCGAATAGAACATATCTAATAATACTGATAATTGAAAGAGGAAGCATTGACTCTTCTATTATTCCGAATAATGCTAATAAAAACAGAATAACTACCGATGTTTGACTGAGTTTAATTCCAAACCATTTGGATTCAACAAATTTAGTTGTATTTTTGATTTTGATTTCGCTCATAAAAATCAACTTTTGATATTTATCTTTTTGACATTCTTTTTAAGTCTTTTTGCTAAATTGGTATTTAAAATCATGAATCCTAAAACTTCAATTTCATTCCAATAGATTTTTTATAAGAATATTTAGGTTTTCTATTTAGATAAAATAAAAAATAATGAAAAGGTTTTAATCATGAGTTCTCAATCTTTAGAAAAAACGGAATTAATAATCATCAGTTTTGATGACTATAAAGAGGACTCCATTAATTTTAATAAAATAATAATTCCTTTTTCTAAGTTTGGAATATCAAGAAGTCCAGAATATATTTATGAAGGACCTGAAAAGATAATCTTCAAAGAACGGCATCCTCTTTATAAATCTACTCTTTTAAATGAGTTTAGTGAAAAATAAGTATTAAGTCAATAGAAATCACAAAATCTCTAATGACTCCATATTTTTCTTTATATAATTTAGATTCTATCCTATATTAAAAGGTGAGAGAAGCATGAGTTCAAAATCAACAAATAAAAAATATCAAAAAATACCTGTTCAAGATTTACCAGAACCTCTGAAATTAAATAACGTTATTATTCCCTTTTCCAAATTTTCTAATTCTGAGGACTTTATCTACTATGGACATGAAAAAATACCATTTTCTGAACGGCATCCAGTTTATCAAACACTTTTGATAATAGAATTTGCTCATGAATTTAAAAAATATATAACTTAAATTTCGTTTTCTTAATATTGTTAAATGTGCTGTTTGTTTTGATGAATTTAACATCAGGTTGGCAACACTTGAGTGTCACGAAATATTAGTATTTTAAGCATATTTTCTATTAGATTAGAATTATCAATTAAATAAAACGCCTAGATTAATTTAACTTGGTAATAATAATTTTTTGAACGTATTAAAACACCAGATTTTTCAAAATTTCTTACCAATAGTTTCACTTCAGTTTGTGGGATTCCATAATTTTCTGCTATAATTTCAATAATATAGTAGGGAAATGATTTATGAGTTTCAGATAAATTATACAACATGGCTTCAAATATTTTGGAATAATCATCATGAATTGATTTATGATGTAATTTTTGGTTTTGTTTAACTTCATTTCCAGTAATAATAAAATCCCCTGAGGTTCTAAACTCTGGTTCTGAACCTAATTCCATTACTGCAAGTCCATTTTGTTTCTGTTTCACCAACTCAACTGCTTTTGAGATTCCATTTACAATTTCACCTTGATGCTTAATTTTATTTATTATATGAGTATACCCGCACCTAACACATCTCTTAGATTTTTGAGTTCTTTTTACATATGTATATTGATGGCATTTTTCACATGCAAACACTACGTAAGGAGTCGTATCTCTTTCCCAGGTTTTATTTTCCATGCTTTAATTCTCCAATTGTGGATTTTCTAATATATTTTTTATTATAAAATATAATTCTTCATCATTATCAATACAAATCACTTGTATATTATGTTGTTTGGCAAATATCTGTATTTTTCTTTCAATAACTCTTTTTTCTCCCTTAATAGATTCAAAAAAGTCAATAAAATCAAAAATAATGATTACTAATGAAGAAATTTGCCTGAACTCATCAATTTCAGTCAAGAATTTATCTTCTTTAAACATTTTAGGATTAAAGATCTGAATCAGGATTTTATTATGAATTAAAATATGAAGACCGTTTTCAATAATATTAAATGAGATATTATCTCTTTGAAATCTTTTTCTCAATCCAAACTTCATTGGTAAAAATTTACTTATCTTAAGAGGAACATTTTTAGGAGTAATTTCGCTATCTGTTTTTTTTTCTATAAAATTTTGGAGTTTTGACTGATATTGCCTTATTCCTACTTTGTTTCTCATGACATTGATTGGTTTATTCTCTTTTTGAGGTTTAGTAATTTGACTCTTCGCCTTGATAATTGGTCTTTGAACATTGAAAGGCGTTTGATTAAAAGAAGTCTTTAATTGATGGGGTTTTCTAAGTTGAAGGTTCATTCTTTTCAGTTTACTCAGAGCGATTCTTAAATAGATCTCATCTCGTGTTTCCTTACTATAAAGAATGATGACTTTACCCTCTCTATGTCGAGCAGTTCGCCCCTTTCGCTGAATAAACCTAATATCTGAAGCAACTACATCATAAAATATAACTAAATCACATTCAGCAATATCCAACCCCTCTTCACCAACGTTAGTAGAAACTAGCACATTATATTGACCAGCTTTAAACTGATCCAAAATTTCTATTTGTTGTTTTTGAGACATTCCTTTATCTTCAATGGATTTTGTTGATTGTCCTACAAATCGTACTGCTTTAATTGAAGGAATTTTTTGTAGTTTTTTTGTTATATTTTTTACTGAACTACGTAATTTTACAAATACTAAGATTCGTGAATTTGCATTATTATTAATTTCATCGAGGATGATTTTAACTAGAATATGATATTTGGGATGGACCAACTGTTCAGGAAAAAAATCGATATTTTTTTTTAATTCTAAAAATATACGATGCAATCGCCCATCCGATGATAATATTTTAGTTGCTTTTGAACTACTTTTCTTCTTTGCATCCAGATGGAGTTTATTGAAATAATCTAATAACACATCTAAGCCTTGCTGTTCTACTAATTCAAGCATATGAAATAATATTAAGGCTTGGGCATTAATCGATAATGCACTATACACCCCAGTTTTATCTCCATTTCCTTTTATAGCAGTTACTAATTCTGAGTTTAACTTTAGTAAATCTTTTCTTATGATTTTTTTATATAGTTCAGTTCCCTTTGGTTCTAAAAAATTAAGTTGGGAAAGATAATGTAGTCTTTCCTCTAAGACATTTGTAATTAATTGGTACACATCCTCCATTAGACTGGTTAAATCTACCCCTATTTTGTAGATATCCATTGGTTTGAGGTAAGTTTTTACATCTTCATCTTTTCGGGTTCTAATATGGATATTATCTATAGGAATATGTAAATTTTTACATAATATTGCAATTTTATTTTTTGAAGCTCCAGGAGAAGCAGTAAGTCCTAAAATGATCCCATCTGGATTATGATCAATAAATTCATCAGCAATCATAGTATAGGGATAATCTCCTATCCCATGGTGAGCTTCATCAAAAATCACTAAAGCTGTATTCAAGAGATTATATTTTTGATTTACTAGGTCATTTCTGAGAGTTTGAGGAGTATAAAATAATATTTGATTCTGATTAAAAATATCTATTCGGTGATCAGGGAGTAACTTTCCTGTAAGGATTGCAAATTTATCTTCAGAGATCTTAAGAAACTTCAAAAATGTATGATAATGTTGGTTTATTAATGGCCTTGTAGGAGCGAGTACAATAACTTTACTACCTGTTGGAAATCTTTCTAATACTTTACTTGCAACTAGAACAGCAATTATTGTTTTACCTAACCCCGTGGGAAGCACTACCAATGAGTTCTTTCCAGCACACTCTTCAGCAATTTTTACCTGATAATCTCTA
The DNA here is from genome assembly GCA_048938855.1 of Promethearchaeota archaeon. Lineage (GTDB taxonomy): Archaea > Asgardarchaeota > Lokiarchaeia > Sigyniarchaeales > SOKP01 > Loki-b32. The sequence continues at coordinate 132,925 of JBHLLT010000004.1, read as the reverse complement.
ATTTCCAAATAAGCTGAGTTTAAAATCGATTCATTTTTTTCCATGGTTTGTCTTGCTTCACCCATCTTTCCTCACCATAAATTTATGATTTCCAACATCTATAGTTTGAATCTTTTTGTTGCTCTTGCTGTAAGAAATAATAATTTCACCTAATTTTAATCCAAGTTCAGAGGGGTATACAACACCATTTCCTTTTGTTTCAAACAAATAGGGGTGTGTATCTCGTAGTTTTTTTACTTTAGCCAATAATTCTGATCCGTTCTTAATAATATCAAAACCATTTCCTCTCTTTACGTGCTTAAAAATATAGGTAATATCATTTAACAATTCTATGTGGGCGCTTGATATTTGAACTACTTGAGGCGCATCAATTTTCTCGTATTCATTCTTTCTCTCAGTTTTAAGATATACGTGGTTATTTGCTAAGTATTTTTTTATCCTGTATTCATTAAACACATTTTCAAATTTCTCTTGAAAATTTAGCAATAAATAGATTATACCATCAGTTTGAGATAGCGGTATATTCAAAAGTTTTATTAGTTTAGTAAAATTAAACTTTCTATCATAATGGTTTTCAAATTTTGCTAAATAATCTACGATTTGATTAATAACCTTAAGAATCTTTTGAAATTGCTCTATATTATAATGTCTGGCACTATTCAAATCTGAGGTTAAAGTCATCAAATAACATTTAAATAGTGATTAAATAAAAAGGAAAAATTTTGAATTAGCTATACTTAGATTCTTTTTTTAATTTATTTAGCTTTTTAGATGAAACAATAAAGATAGTTCCAGGAACCGCTATAAATACTATCGTTAATGGAATTGCAGTTATAATATTCTCTTTGTAACTCTCTGAAATTTCATTTATATCAAGAAGGATATTTTTGATATTCATTAAAGAATCAGAAATACCATCATTAAGATAAAATTCAAAGTAAAAATGGCCTGTTTTTATAGGATTATAATTAATACTAAATATACTATAATCTGAAAGAATTTGATGGTTTGCTTGGATTTCACCTAAAAATACATCATTTCTATAGATTCGAACAAATGCATTTCCATTCGTTATTGGATATTTCTCATTATTGGTTAAAACTGAAACATTAATCTTAAAGACTAAACCACTTATTTCTGTCTGAGAACTCACAGCATATTCTAAGGAATAATTAGTCGAAAAGCAGATATATTGTTCTGCTTTTAATTCTAGTCCTTCATATGCTCTTAAATATCCTTCAATTATTGGATAACTATTTGAACTTAAGGGAATCAAGAGGTTGTATATATATGAATTGTTTGCTAATTTTGAAAAAATAAAGGTCCCAAGCTGATCGCTTTCAAATTTGAAAGTAATATACGTACCAAAATTCCTTAAAACAAGATTATATAGAGATGCTTCCATGTAATTTACCCCACCTAATGGACATATATCAGAATAATAAGCTTCAATTTCAATTTGACTTGTTCGGGCCATATCACAGATCCAGAGAAAGATTTCTTGGTTAAGTAGGTTATTGGCAGGAGTCGAATAAAACTCATCAAATTCTTCTGTATAAAGTTCTTGTATTAAAGCATGAATCTGATGAAAGTCAAATTCAATACTCAAATTTAAAAGTTTTGAGAGTTTATAGCTGTAATATATGTTTTCAATATTAGAATAGTTGAGATTTGTCTCAATATAATTTTTAACTTTTTGACTGTTCTTATTGTATAAATCAATTGCATCTAGTACATAAAACATGTAATATGTAGTTTTTAGTATGGATTCGATATCGTTGGCATAATTAGGATCGAAATAAAGAGTCGTGGGAGATTCAATAATATGTCTATCAATATACGTATACAAAGCAGTTAGATCAATACCAGTCTCATCTATAGGTAATCCAAAATAATCACATAGAATTTGTAGACTTTTGATAGCATAATAAGTATAATCACAATATATCTTACTATTAATAACATCAGACATATCTTCTGTATATTTTAAGAGAGAAGAGAATCCGCCAAATGTATCATAATAGGAATAGTTCAGAAATTGGGTTTTCACAATATCCCTCATCAAATCCAATAAATCATATGTGCTTCCGAAATCATCTAATTTAAAAAGATTAACTAGAGATTCTAATGCATAGTATGTTGATTGATGAGAGTTAATCTGAGTAATCTCTTCAATATAATTCTTATAACTAGAAGTATAATATTCTATAGGGTATGAGCGGAACCAGCCAATTAAAGAATATTCACGTAAAAAGCCATAAAAATACCTAGAAGCTTTATTGGGAGGAAAATTATTATAGGAATCTCTAATAGCCCTATAAAGTTGCTGAATGTCCAAATCTGAAGTTCGATCATATAAATCAAAAGAGCTTGTAATTGTATAGATTAGGTTCATTGAAGTATAATCCATAGAAAGATGTGAAAATCCTTTATATGATTGATAGAATAATGTTGCATTTCCTATCTGATTTTTATCTTCATTAGATATAAGTTTAATCTCTCCAGTATTGTTTAATGAACGAATAATTTGATAAGTATCAATAAGTTCATGGAGTACTACCGTAGTGGATTGATCCCAATTACCTAATGAATTACGATTATCTAAAACAAATGATAGCGTCCCGACTCTGTCTATCTCTGTAAAATTTGTGATATTAGACAACTCTAGGCCAATAGATGTTGCTACAATATTTGTATAATTTACCCCATAATCTATTTCTGATATATGGAAAAAATAATAATTTGAATCATATAGATAAGTTAAAAACTGGTGAAATTCTGGTTCATTGATACTCGATACCATTCCAAACACTTCTAGTGTTTTAATGCAATAATATGAAGATAATAAATTAGGCTCATGATGGAAGAGAAGTGAATTGAAATTTCCTTCCTCATCATTATCAAAACCTCCTGTAATCCAACCACCCTCACCAGTTATTTGAAGTCCGTTCATAAATGCTATTATTGAATCTTTCTGGGTAGAATACCCGAGCCAATCATCCATAAGTAAATCTAATGTGATAACAGCGAAATAAGTATTATCTGCTGTCGCGATCTTAAATTCATCCTCTAAAACTGTATTATAAGGTTGGCCAATAAATGCTCCACTGTTAGGATTATAACAGCTCCATATAAACTCTATCATTGTTTGGACATCCATTGAATCTAATGCATTAAGAATTTCTAACGAAAGTATGGCATAACATGTTACTTCTAGTACTGTACTTAAGGGAAAATATGTTTTAGAAAAATCAGTATCTAAATATCTGTATGATAAAATATCCATGAATCGAGTTTCACCCTCTTCATAATGTTCCATAATGTATTCAATTACATCAGATTGATTAATCTCATGCAATTTACCAACGCTACTGAGTGTATATAAAGCATAATATGTAGCCTGTAAAGAAGGTTCATAAATTTGGGGAAAATACCCCTTATTGTTATATCCTAGTATTTTATTATTGAAGATAGTATCTAATAATTCGCTGTTATCTCCCGTAGAGGCAGTTAAATCCTGAGATGGAATTTCATTATACAAGATATTTTGTGTTTTTCCTTGTCCAGAAAGGTTATTTATAAAAGGTGTAAGAACTATACTTAAACTAAAAAGAATTAGTATTACATATAATTTATGCTGATATTTTCTATTCATATATGATTCACTTGCTATATTAATTAATATTTGAGAGAAGATTCTGATAGATATTTATAAATAAAAAATCATAACATAGAATATTTCAACAGAAATAGAAAGGAAAAAAATTCAAAATTGAGAATTAAAGTCGGGCTAAGGTTTGTTAAATTTCACTTCATGGAGGTCCGGTTGGAAGAGGGTACCTATAAAGTAAAAAATCCAGAAATGCCATACTTTGAGGCTTTTCATTTTTCTTAAAGGAATCATCAAAATGATAAATGGCTACGTTGATAAATATTACTTTATTATCATCACCTTTAATTACATAATAAGCATAATAATAATCTATGTTATCAATGGCATTAAACACTCTGTCAGCATTACCAACATCAATCTCAACAATTTCAGATGCTTCAGCTATCACTTTTTGGCGTATGAAAGGCCTGTCGTTAATTAATCCCATTTTATCCATAATTTGTACCAAAAGATCAGCAGATTTAATAAGACTAATAAATCCTTCAACACGAAATTCATTAATAATTTTCTTTTTAACTTGAGCTTGGATTGTAGACATTCTTATCCCTAATCGATTACATATCGCACTGACAGTTACCTCTTCATTTTGAGAACATAAAAGAGAGATTGAGGATACTAATCCGGCGAGGGCGGCATCAGTCGTGTCTTTGATGCCATGCCATAATTTTTTTAAGATTTTCCGGGCAAGATGAAAGAATTCCATTCCAAGTTCAAAATGTTGAGAAACCTCAAAAATCTGGTTAAGAATATATTTTTGTCTGTTTCGATCTAAATATTCAGGAATAAATTTTCTTACTTGTAAACAAAAATCATTAAATTCCTTTTTGGTAATCTTCGAAACATTAATTAATTCAATTGCATTTATCGATATGTTTCGAAGTTTAAGACAAAAATAGATGATTATAGAAACTAATTTATCCGTATTACGAAATTTTACTCCTTTTCTTAATTTAGATCTAATCTCTTTAAATTTACTAAGAACCATCTTTTTGAGTGTATCAAATTCACTTAAGTTTAATTCACTGAAGATTCTTGATATCTCTAAATCAGCTCTTTCAATAATCGCTTGTTCATTAGGAATTATTGAATTTTGTCTGTTTAATCTATTCAACTTTTCTGAATTTGGTGAGACATATCTTTCGCGATTATTTCCAATCTGAGTTTTCCCAGTCCCTATTGAATGTTGAATCAAATCTTTATTATAAGGTCGATTGTACTGGAGTTTTTGAATTTCAAGAACAATTCCACATTTTCTACATACATATCCCTCTGAAGTATCAACAATATCTGCTGAACCACAAATATCACATTCTAAGTGAGAATTAATAATAGATAACGGACTATTTTGAAGTGCTTTATAAGTTGCCATTGTTTTGATCACTATTTTTTTTATTTACCTAAAGAATATAAGGAAGGAGTTTGGTTTTTAAATCTTTTCTTCAAAATTTAATCGATGAAAAGAAGCTTTCTTCTCTTCAATTTCAAGGGGTAGTTTTTTGGTAGTTACAAAAATTTTATGATTTTTTTAATTCTATTCTGCATTGACATTTCTGTCAATGAAAGCAAATTGCTCGAAATAAACGAGATTAAACCAAAACTTATCAATAAACGTAAGGAAATATAAAATTATAATGATTCTTATATAAATTTGGAAGATAAGTATAGTAAAATCTTACCATTTCTAATATCACAGTATCAAAACAACGAATTTAATGGCCTCTCTTTCTGAATTTGTTGTCTTTAATAAATAAGGTGATATTTTCTATATTTAAGTCTAATTTGGAATATTTAAATTCCACATTTTTTCCTTTATATTTGATGAATGGTATAATAATTCATGATTGAAGAACCATTGATCTTTCTTGGCATATTATTCATATCTCTAATAATGTCAAGTTTCATAAATAGTGATAGATCTGGAGTTTTAAGGCCTATTGCTCTGCGAATTTGTATTTTTGGCGTCTTTTTCCATGAGCTTGCTCATTATTTAATGAGTTTAGTCGTAGGCAAAATGCCATATAGTTTTAATATCAAATGGCAGAAAAAAACCGAACAAAATAATGGTGGCGTTTATGGGTCGATAAGTCTTGAAAAACCACCAAGCTTTCTACAAACAATTATAATCAGTTTCGCACCCCTCTATATTAGTACGTGGTTAATTTTTTTATTATGGTTTGGAGTAATTTTTACTCCATCTTTTAATCCTTTAGTGAAAATAATTGCAATCTTTATATTGATTTCCCTACTTTTGACTGCGTCTCCTTCTAAAGGTGATTTGCAATATATAACTCATTCTTTTAGAAAGGATCCAGCTTATTCCTGGTATCAAATTCTCTTAATTTGTCTATCAGTTTTAATTTTATGGTTATTTTTAATTTTCACTCAAATCTACTTTATTTTAGATTTTTTTTATTATATAGCTATTACCGCTATTTACCTACTGTTAAAATTTTCGTTTATTGGGGTTAGAAAAATCGTATTTAAAGCAAAATCAAGAAATTTCAAACAACCAGAGAAGATCAAGTTTAAGCAATTTTCTCGTAAGCATTATAAACCAAAAAAACCATGGAAGGAAAAATAACATAAAAAAGAGGTGGAATGAATGAAAGGATATTGTTATATTGCGTTAATACTTGGATTTTTTATCTTCTATCAACAGAATCCAATGTATGCCATTATTATTATTGTATTGTTTATAATTGTCTATTTGTTTTTCAAATCGAGATCTTCGGGTTCGAATAGAGGGGTATTTGGATTTTTTAGTGGAAAAAATGCTCAGCAAGACAGTAGAATGGATGACCTAATAACGTTAATGATGATACAGCAGCTTATGAATTCTTCTTCAGAGAATAATGACAATCAAGTAGATAATGAAAAAAAAAAAGAAAAGGATCAACAAATAGATAAAATCAAACAAGAAGTACTTGAACTGCTTGAAGAAGATTAACATGCAGACAGAATTGAACCTATTCCATGGTATTGAAAAGTTATTTTCTCATCATAATATACTCTCTATCTCTGGTGAATCTGGGACCGGTAAGACTACATTTGCACTTCAGCTAATAGGTAACCTTTTAACCGAAAACGAACCATATAAAGATTCATGTATTTGGGTTCAAGCAAGCGAAAGGTTTCCAGTAAAACGGATATCACAAATTTTTGAAAATAATCCCCAAAAATTAGAATATGTAGTAAATAATATTTATATAATCCCTCAAAAAGGACCAATCTGCACATATGAAGAACAATCTTCAATTATAGAAAAAATATTAAACTCAAATTTCATTTTACCCCCATATCTTAAATACTTGGTTATTGATAATATATCCCACCATTTACGTTATAAAATAACTCATTTTAATACGCCACAGCATGTTTCATATATATTAGATAGCTTTTACGACACAATTCTTATGCCTTTTATTATATTTTGTAAAAGGAATGGTATTATCTTGTTCATAATTCATGAAGTTACTTATAATCCAACTCTCCAAAAGCTTAGACCTTTCTTCTATAAGCTATATGATAGAATTCAGACAATTGATATCGAGTTGAGAAAAGTAATTAATACTGAAAAAAAAGATTTACTTATACAATTCAATGATATGAAATGGAACTTTCAATTTATTCTAAAGCATAATGGAATAGTACTAATTTGATTAAAAAAATTATTTCAGCTTTTACCAAATCCAAATTTTCAAACTTTTATTAAACAAGTTTTATATAATGATTTTTCTTTTTCATCGTCATAAATTAAATAGAAATTTAATGATTAAAATGAGAAAGGATGTAATTAAAGGGCTTTTAATCACATTCATAGTTGTTTTCTTGGTTATGGGTGTTGGATTAATAATTGGATATAACATATTAGCTTGAGGACATCTGCTAGTAGAGACGCCCATCCCAGCAATTATTAGCTTCTCAATTGCGGGAATCTTGGTTGTGGCATATATACTTTATATTAGGAAAGCGAAACGAACATAAATGTTCTGTGATTAATATGTTGAGTGAGTAAAATGAGATTTGAATTGAAGTGGACAACCAAAGTAGTTCTAATAATGTGTGCATTATTTTTCATTTTTAGAGCAATAATCGACTCAATGATGACTGTTGTTTGAGCTCCATCGACAACATGGACAATATCAGTAAATCCAGTTTATTCAGTGATTATAGGCCTCTTTTTAGCATTGGTCTATATTGTTGTATTAATAGTTTTAGTGGTGGAAGATATAAGAGGCTAGATCTTACTCAAATTTAAACCGAAAGAAATGATTCCAATGAAAAAATGATAGTCATTGGATGATTATCCTTGTGAGGGATTCGGGAAATATTCAAAGTAAGCTTTCAACTAATACAAAATTATAGAACTTTTGATAATAAACTTAAAATAGTGATTAGTGAAAATAATATACAAAAATAAATATAAATGCCAGAAAATAAAGATTTCAGATGAAAACTAAAAAAATCAAGACAATTCTATTGAGTCTTATATGTATATTTGGTGTTATCGGTGTCGTTTTACATATACTTTCCCCGTACTATTACCCTGTTTTATCATGAAATATAAGATATCTCACAATACCCGCGATAATTAGTGATAGCATTGCAATAGTATCAATTGTAATATATATTGTGCTCCCATTAATACAAAATAAATAAAGATTAAAGATCTAAACGATTTTAAAATTCAGGATAAGTGAATAACAAAATAGAATGATTTTTATGTCAAATGCAGTAGTTAAAGGAATTTTAGGTGTTGTTTCTTTTATTTTCATAATTTTTGGTATTAGCATGTTAGTGATGTCGATGCTTTCAGCTTGAGGTAGTTATTTATTATTTCCTCCATATGTGATGTTTGCTAGTTTCATAATTGCTTGTGTGTTACTCGGTGTAATCAGAATGTTATACATAGAAGATAAAAGAAAATCGAATAAGTAAAATTCAGGTTTAAATCCAAGAAAAATGATTCCAATAAAAAAATGGTAGTTATTGGATGATTATCCTCGCCCAGGATTTTGGTAATATTTTGCTAAAATCATTATTTTATTTTAATATTTAGACATCAAATGTGAAAATAGTTCGGGTTTTATATACATTTATCAAACTATTTTCTACCCTTTTTTCTTTAAATATACCTAGTATTAAAGAATATTATGGAAATCAATTCAATTAATATAGAACCGACCACCCATTTATCTCGTGATGTGATAAAATGTGGGATTTGTAGAAATGAAATCAAACGAGGAGCTTCAATATATCAGGAAGGACTTAGTTTTGGAGTGGTATGCGAAGAGTGTTATAAAAATAACTCACAAGAAGACCTTGAACTCATGGCAAACCTCTTCTTGGCATATGGAGGCTATTTTGGGAAATTAAAGCAAAATAAATTCTCAGTATATAAAATTATCAAGAAACTAATGGTGAAATTTCAACCGGGAAAAGACTTAGATTCTCTAATTGATATAAACATTAAAATGATGCATCAGGCACTTTTATATGGAGTAACTCCTCAAGAACTTATTCAAGGATTAAAAATTCTTCTAAATGAATAATACTTTTATTTTTCCTTTTTAATATTTCTACTTGCGATTATTTCATAGTCAAATTTTTTATATTTAATCGAATTAATATTTGATTAAAACAAACTCTCAAACAGAAAAAAGTGATGCTGTTGAATGAAAACTTAAAGAAAGCAATAATTCTTGTAGCCATAATAGGATCAGTAATAACATCTATAGCTTGTTATCTTGAATCGGGGGCGTGAGGTTTTTATGTTAATTATCTTATAGCTTCAGTGATCTTTTTATTAACTGCAATTGTTTTGATCGTTTTATACGTAAGCCTCTTTCACAGAATAGATTTATCTTAAACTTGAAAAAATGATTCCAATAAAAAAATGGTAGTTATTGGATGATTATCCCTGTGAGGGATTCAGTTTTTTTTTTAAACCTTCGCTATGAATGAGATAGATATAAATATTTGTTAGATGATATTTTAGGTAAAATTTTTGTAAAAAAAAGGGATAAGAATGAAAACTGAAATTATTTTTCTCTCCAGAATGACTGAGCAATTACTCCACCATAGTTCGATGGAAACTAAAGAAATTAAAATCAAAAAGAAGGATTTCTTTCAAGAAGCTCTTCAATATATTGAACAACATATAGATTCAACCGGATTTAAAGTTATTAATGTTACATCAGCCCAAGGAGGAATTGGTTATTTTTTAATAAAAGAATAATTAATCTACCTTTTTTTTTTCTTTAAATAGCTTTAATATAATTATTTTTTTAACAAGAAAAAGAAGAAATATAAATTTCTAAATTTGGGATTTTTTTCTCTTTGATATAGCTTTTTGTTGTATATCCTTCTTTTTCTTTACTTTTTTTCTTTAAATATACTAAATAGAAGTGTATATCAACAAAATTTTTAAAAATGGAGTTGATATACCAGAAGGATGGCAGATTTAGATCAAGTAAAGGGAATCAATTCACGCCAAATAAAGCTACTACAAGAGAATGGAATAAGTACTGCTGAAGCATTAGCAATGAGTCCTCATTCTATCGTTGCTAATATTGATGGATTAGGAGAGAAGACAGCAAAAAAGTTAATCTGGAATGCGAGAAATGCGTTAGGAATGACTGACTTTACTCCAGCTGCAAAAATTGATGACAATGTTGAATATTTTACTACAGGTTCAGCTGAATTAAATCGTATCTTAGGAGGTGGATTCCAAACTGGAAAACTCACTGAAGTTTATGGCCCATTTAAGTCTGGAAAGACCGCCTTAGCGCATACAATTTCAGTAACAGTTCAACTTCCTGAAAAAAGGGGAGGAATAAATAGCGCTGTTGCTTATATTGATACTGAAAATACTTTTTCAAAAGAAAAAATCAAACGTATCGCAAAAAGATTTGAACTCAGTCCTAAAGATGTCCTCTCTAAAATTTTTCATGCTCGGATTTATTCTTCTGATCATCAAGAACAGATGATTCAAAAAGCTGAAGCTCTCTGTAAAACTCGTGGGGTTCGTTTGATTATTATTGACAGTCTAATGGCACTGTTAAGGGCAGAATATATAGGAATTGGAAAACTCGCACCTAGACAAGCAGTTTTAAATAATATGATTCATGGATTATCTCGTATTGCCGAAACTTATAATTGTGCTGTGTTACTTACTAATCAAGTTGCTACTAAAATGATGGGATTGTTTTCAGCAGATGACGCAATTGGAGGCAACATTGTTGCTCATGGGTGTCATTTCAGAGTAATGTTTAAAACAAAAGGTTTTTCCTCAAACAACTCGCTAAAACGAAGAGCAGTTATAGTAGATGCTCCAGACCTTCCTCCAGAAGAAGCAGAATTTTATATAACTGGAGCTGGAGTGGCTGACACTGATAAGGTTGACCTCCCTGAATCACCTGGATTGGATTTTGAAATTGAAACATTATATGAAGAAACTGATGCAGAAAATAGTGACACTTCTTCTGAAAATAAAGAAATTGAATTACTTCAAGTGAAAGGTATTGGAAAGGGAACTGTGGAGAATTTACGAAATCAAGGAATCATAACTATTTCAGATTTATTAGAGGCTAATCCTGAAGAACTTTCAGTAAGTATATCTGGAGCTTCAGTGAAAACAGTCACAGACTGGCAGAATAATGCTAAGGTATTAATTAATACTTAAATTCTTATTTTTTTATCTTTTTAATGTGAAATTTATCTTAATTCTTCAATTTTAAAACATTAATAATTAGCTAACTATACATATTTTATTTAATCTACATTCTATGATTTTTAATATTAGATAATCAAAACCCTTAAGATACGAACTTCTTTTGGTGTAAATAAGATATAACAATAATTATTAGTGTAAAATAATAATGACAACTTTAACAAAAGATGAAGTAAATGATTTACCAACTCGATTTGATACGGTGTCTTACGGTACTTTTTTCAAGCTATGGTATGCTTTACAGAAAGCCCTTCCCGCAGATAAAAAAGACGAAATTTTAACAAAGATTGGACGAACTATTGGAAAAGAATTTAATGAGGAAGGTATTGAGACTATTGAAGATTTTTTGAAAAGATTACAGGAATTTTTAGAGCGAGAATGGGCAATAACCGATAATGCTAAGGTTAATGTAAAGAAAGATACAGAAGGAAATATTATTAAAGTTCTCGCTTATCAAGACAGCTGTAAAATGTGTTTTGCTAATACATATTACAGATACCATGATTACGGGAGCCCTGCTTGTATGTTTCCTCAAGTTATGATGGGGATCTTATCTAAAGTAAAAAACAAGTTTGGTTTTAGAAATATGCGGTTTGAGGGTGTCCAGAAAGGTGGAGTTGGTGAATGTGCAATGCAATGGAATGTTAGATAAAAAAACCATATTGAAGGGTTAAATCCATTCAATCTCTTTATATTTATTAATTCCTTTTTCTAATATACTCTCAATTTCTATAAGAAGTTGAGGTGAAGTTTTATTAATGTTATAGCAGGATTTTCCCTTTAACACTTTTCTAAGATTTGGACTGATATCTGAGAATAATTCCGGGTGTGAATAAATTGGGGAGAAATAAAAGCTTATATAACTTTTTTGTTGAATTACACCGGCTATATATGTAGGTTGAGATTTTTTTCCAAATATACTAATCCGTTTACTTCCGTACAAGTGATATCCTGCCTTTTTCTGCTTAGCTTGAGAACCAATATATTGATCCTTTACAAGAAATGTTTCTGAATTCTTTTCTAAAATTTTTTTTGTTTCTAAAAAGATGTTTTCGAGTTGTTCCATATTAAAAGCGATAGAAGAATAAAATATAATTCTTTGACTTTTGGAAATATATACTCTTAGCATTAAAATCAAAAAGATAAAAAAATTAAATCGTTATTGGATTTTTCTTTTTTCGACTGACAACGATTAAGATAGGTATAGCTACAGCGCTTCCTACAAACACTATCATACCTACTGTCCATGCAGTTGGGATAATTACATCCATTCCCGAAGTGTTATTTCCTGGTATATCTGGGGGTGGATCGTCATCATTCGGATCGATCTCATCCGCAATCCTGTAACTTTCTACAACTGCAAAAGCGATGTTTACACAGGGAACATTACAATATATCGTTAAATTCATAATATAAAGTCCTTCGACAGCTGTACCAAATCTGTATATAGAGGATATTTGAAATTCAAGAGATTCATTTCTATAAATTGTATATGGTATTCCAATAGAACTTATAATGTCGTGCTCCATTACAACATAACAGCTCAATTTTTTAGAGATTGGAGAGACTCTTTCAAAATAAAATTTATAATACCAATCACTTTTAAAGGTTGTGTTAAAGACAATTTTAGTTCCATTTTTGAACTTTCTCACGTCATAATATTTCAATTTTTGAAGTTCATCACCAGCTATTTCATCATAAAGACATTTGAACCCTCGTTCAATTTTTATATGAATATTAAGATTTTCTATAAGTATTGCCTCAAATAATATGGTGTAATTTCCTGTGAGTGCTGTTCCAAAAGGAATAATTCTATAATCATCCTGAACCATATTTGACTCATAAGTAATTTCATACGGATCGCCTTCTGGATCAAATAAAGTTATATTCAAATCGCAGGTATGAGGAGTCACCACCACAGCCATAATATCATAATAATAATATTTCTCGAAAAGAATGACATCGTTAAATACTAAAATTGGTTCCTCCACTGTAAAATTATAAACCTTATCCGTTATTACATCGCCAATAGAATTTGTGTGAAGAGCTTCATTTTCACTTGCTTTAACAAAAAGGATAAAAAAATTCGTTGAGCCCATTGAAATACTTGAAAGAATTATAAAAATGGTAAATATGATAACTTTAAACCGATTAATATCCATACACCTTAAGTTCAGTAAATTCAGAGATTAGATCTTTTATTTGTTCACACTTGTCAAATGAAACACAACCAAAACAAGGCTGGTCAGTCCAAAAATATGCTTTATGGTCTTTTTTATCTACAATTAAAATTGGAAACTTACTCCTTGGACAAAGTAAAGCAGAATTATTAATAGAGCCTCGTTTTGGTAATGCATAAGACATACCGCATATCTCACATTTTGCAAATCGCTTGTAATTCCGAGTTTTGAAAATAGAAATCGTACAATCGCAATTTGGACAGATTCCAATCTCATCTATTTTTCTCATAATAAACATCGAATTTGTATAATGATTGAATATAAGTAATTCTCGAATATTTAAAGAAAAAAAGTAGTTAGTTCAATTTTTTATTTATAAAGATCTGATAATATTATTAATTACTATGATATTCGATTATTTTGATGGTATTGTAGAAGCGATAGAATTTTTAATGGCATTAGGGTCAATAATCGGTATGCTTGGTTTAATAGTGGGAATATTAGGTTTTCTCTTTTTGGGTCAATTTCAGAAGCATAAGATGACGGGAGTTATTATAGTCTCTATTATATTATTAGCTATTTGTGGAGTTCATACAGGAATTAAGTATTTTAGGATTTACTGATACTCTTTTAACATGCAAATGTTGAATTGTATTGTCAATATTTTCCAATTTTCTTATTAAAAGAGAATTATATTTCCAATTTCTAAAATAATGAGAAATGAGACCCCTTTTAATTATTACATCTAGTAATAATATTAGATTGCCAAAAACGTTAATATAATATCCACATTGAATAAAATACCTATTTATATCTTCGAGATACCAAATATATCCATAATAAAATTCTACACAGATAATTGGATAACACATCATTGGGATAACTAAGATTAGTTCTAACAAAGCTAACAATGTTAAATGGATGTATCCTAAGTTTAGTTTACGAACTAAAGATAAACAATTTAATAAAAATCCACCAAAAACACCTAAAAGTATGAAGCAAAAATAAACATTTGGAGCATTTAAAATTTGGCTGACATGATAATAAATAATAGTAGGTCTGTTAAAATAATAAGTATGTGAACAATACCAAGGAAATTGAAACGAAAATATGATAATTAAATATCCTACTGATTTAATGAAAGGTGAATAAGGATTAAAGAAGATAATTCGGATATTCCTTTTTTTCAATGGGTTGAAGACTTTGTTTCTTCTTATTTTCATTTTTAATCTTTAAATTTCTTAGAGATATAACCTTAATTTCATATAATGATACCGTTAAAATACCTTATTAAGATAATTGTGTTCAATCTTTCGAACATAATTAAGGATAAAAAACAGAAATAAGATTCCACGCAAAAGAATTATTAATGATATCCACCACCCCCCGAAGAGGTGGAATCCCCTATTAATATACCAAAGAAATCAACTACTGATCCAGTACACCAGCATCCAATCCATAATAACGCTATCCCAATTATTACATTTCTAGCCCAATGCGAACTCCTTGTAAAAATTCCCACAAAACCCACTAAAGTAAGAAGTCCACCAATTGCTATAGAAAATGTACCTATTCCATCAATAATACTAGATAATGCACCTCCAATTTGGTATCTCCAATTTAACCCAAAAACTGGAAAAAATACGAAAACAAATAATAAAATACAAAAGAATATAGCAATAATCCTTCGAGATGGTTCATATTTCGGTTTTACGATATATCTAGTATCAAATTCGTGTTTTTTCGAAATTCACATCACTTTGCCTTTTACTATTTATATTAATTAAACATTTAATTGATTGTATTTAAAGGAAAAAGCAGAAAATATTTGATCTTATTTTTATTTAAAAAGAAAAGATAAATCTAAGCTAGAAAACAGAAGGTGAAATGTATATTCCCGCAATTTTACCTATTTGCATGATTTTTTACATTTATGATGATAGGTTTATATTCTCAGTGTTCATATTATTAGTTATTACATATCTACTTATGATATTTCATCCAAAAATGCCTTCAGAATTTCGCTGTCCTAATTGTCAATCCAATGAATATATAGATTATGGAGAGCTGATTGAATGTAGGGATTGTGGTTTTGAGTTTTTTAAAGAATTTCTATACAGTGAAATTGATGAAGATAATCTCATGTCAGATCAAGATTTAGAAGCTTTAGCAGATTCATTTGAAGATGACTTCAAAGATGAAATGACTCAAAAAAAATTTTTAAAATCAATTGATGAAGATCTAAAGGATATTCAAGAGTAAGCAACTAATTCTAACCTCTTTCTCAAAAGTTAATCTTCTGCTGAAATACCGTCATTTGATTTGTGTCATTCACCTTAAATTAAATTATATCTCTAAAAACAGTACAAGTGAATTTCATTTTGGATCTACAAAAATTAATTTCATTTTTTCTTTTTATTAAATTATTTTGTTGATAATAAGACATGGGAGTTAAAATACAAAATTTAATTGTCTCAAAGATAATTGATATTCAAGATTTAAGAGGGAAAATTATAGCAGTTGATGCTCCAAATATAATAATGGGATTATTTAACTTCACGTTAAAGAATCCAGGTAATTCTAACACAAAACTTATATTAGATCGAACACAGAGACCGATATCTCATCTATATGGTCTTTTATATCGAGTAAATTTTTACTATTCAAAAAATATTTTTCCTATTTTCTGTTTTGATGGAAAAGTCTCAATTCTTAAAAAATTAATAACAAAAGATCAATTAAAAGACTTCCTTTTCACTCAAAAATGGTATGAAAAGGCAATTAGAGAGAATAATAAAGGTTTAGCAAGAGAAATTGCACTCAGCGGGGAATATATGTGGAAAAATATTATAAGAGAATCTAAACAACTTCTTGGGGCATTAGGTGTTCCTTACATAGAATCACCGGCATCAGCAGAGTCTCAGTGTACTCATTTGGTTAAGAAAGGGTTTGCCCATTATTCTAACTCACAAGATTATGATTCTATATTATTAGGGTGTCCATATATAATCCAAAATCTTTCGAAATCATTGCAAAGAAAAGTACAAGGCAAATGGCAATATCAAAAGATAAAACCTGCTATAATAGATTTGCAGAAAAATTTATCAAATTTGGGAATTTCACTGTTTCAATTAGTTGATATCGGGATACTTATCGGTACGGATTATAATGTAGGTGTATCTGGAGTTGGTCCAAAGAAAGCATTAACTCTAATTAGAAAGTACAAATCTCTAGAGTCTGTTATTCTAAAAGAGTATAACAAGTATGATTTTAGTAGACTAAATCCAAGCATTATTAAAGAAGTGAGAAAAATTTTTTTATTCCCAGATGTAAATGAAAAAATCGATAATTTGTTGTGGAATCCCCCCAATGAATCAAGAATATTCACTTTATTGTGTGAAGAACACTATTTAAATAAGGAACGTCTGGAAAAAAATCTTGATAAATTAAAAAAAAATTACGAGATATGTAGAGATCATTTTTTCCAACAAAAGCAACAATCAAAAAAACGCCAAATTACTTTGGATAATCTTTTATAATTTTTTTTTTTTAAATATGAATTCTCGTGAAAGTTAAAGCCTATTTTTTGTTTAAATAGACTCATTAATATGATAACTTAATATTTAGTTGCTGTAGTGAGGAAATCATGAGTCAGACTCTGAAACAACCAATTATTAAAGCAGATGATATAAATGAGTATTATGTAAAGTTTTTTAAAAATTCAAGTGCTTCTCGTCAAGTAGTACTAAATTATTTATTTCGCAACATTACATTTGCTCCTAATAATGAAAAGGTCCGAGCCCTTACTGATTCTGAATATAATCAGATAAGTGAAGCCACTAATGTCCCAAAAATAATAGTTCATAGAATGATTTCAGGCTTTTTAATTGATTTGATTAGAATTAAGAGATTTTTCAGAATAAATGCAAAATTGTTCTGTTCTCGGCATCAAACTCATAAAGTTCGAGTATATTTGCATAAACTTCATCGATTAGCTCCTGTATTTGATTATAAAAGAGCAAGGGAAAATGCGAAAAGATTAGAGATTAAATTAAGTCAATTATGTTTTAGACCACAGATCATGACTCAGGTTGCTGTAGTGATTTTCATAACTGATCTTCTCGACAACGAGCTAGCCCAAGCTCATTATAAAATAATTCAATCTAATTTAAGGGTTTTCTGTAATTGCTCTGCATATGCTTTTCACAGAACCCGAAATAAAATAGGACTAACAGCAAATTACATTAAAAAATTAAATAATAAGTAAAATTAGAGTTCTAATTCATTTTTCCATTTTTTTCTTTAAATATAATCCCTATTAACTTCTATCTAAAGAAAATTAAATAATCATTTGGAAGAAATGAATAAAATTTCATTAGAAGAAATTACTTCAAGCAGAAGAAGAGGATTTAATGTCTGTCTACACCATTCCAATAAATGTGGAATAGTTCTTAATAATGATAGAAGCGTGAATAATTGGAATTGTTGTGTTAATTCCAATGAAGAAATTACAAGAGTTTTAAGTCTAAATCTTAATTCTTCTTTTGAAGTTAATAATAGGCAAAGAAATTTTCCATATATTTATGAATAATATTAAGAGTATGAAAAAATATGGTCGAAAGAGCTGAAGAGATTTATCAGGCACTATTGGATGCAGGGATAAGTGAACAAGAAATTAATGAAAATATAACAGAGAAAGAGGCTGAATTTCAAGGATTCATGACGAAACCAGCAATTTTATATTTAATTGCTAAGGAGCAGGGGGTCAATATAGATTCCATAGAGAATAAGGAGATTTTAAACCATATTACTGAAGAAATCATAGACTATAATGATTTTGCTATAACTATCTCCTCGATTGTGGAAAATATGAGAAATATTGTAATTGTTGGAATGGTCGAAACAGTATTCCAAGTTGGTGCTTTTATTAAAAAAGATGGTACTTCAGGGCGCGTTGGTTCATTTAAAATCTGTGATAATTCTGATTGTATTAAGGTTGTATTATGGAATGAGAATGTGGAGATATTGGAAAATGAACTTTTTAAGAAGGGAGAAATAATTCAAATAATTGGAGGATATTCAAATAAGGGAAGAGATGGGAAGTTAGAAGTCCATTTGGGAAGGCAAAGTAATATTATTTTAGCGCCTGAAAATGTTAAACTCCCTGAAATTGTAAATTCAAAAAACGCAAAATATCAACCTTCAGAACATTCAAGTGAGATTTTAAAAGAGAATTCAAAAAAGAAATCTAAATGGACAATTCAAAACCTTTTTGAAAAGGATGGATTTATAAGATTTATAACTGGAGAAATACAGGTTGATTTTTTCAAGGAATTAACACTTAAGAATGGTGATAAATCTTTTTTGTTAAAACTGATACTTTCGGATGAGTCAGCATCGATTAAAGTAAATGTCTGGGGAATTCGAGCTGTCGAATGTTTGAAATTAATAACTGAGGGGGCTACTGTTAAACTTTCAAATGTCCTTATTAAAGAAAATGCATATTCAAATGAAAAAGAGTTAAATTTTACAAAAAAATCTGACATCCAATTTCTTTAAATTTATAACTACTAGTTTTATAAATAAATTCTAATTTCTAAATGTAAGAGTAAAAAAGGTATTTATTTCTTGCAAAGATATAACTCAATTTGTATATTAATTGGATTCTTCCTTGCTAGTCCTTTTATTTTTACGTTAACTAATATGGATCACACTAATTTCGCTCAAAACAACACAATTTCCCCCAGTTTTTCTTTAGATAATATTAGTTCTACAGTTGGGTACAATGTTCTCACACATTCAGAAGAAATACAATATTTCACTAACACTCGTGATGAGGATTCTTTTCAGAATACTATTCCCCCATATTTAGGTGATCATACTAATCACGACAATACATTTGAAAATGAAGGGCTTCAAATGTCGTATGTTTTTCCTCCTGATGGTAGGGTGAGAATAACTGACACTTCTTCTTATCCATGGAGTTCAATTTGTAAGTTAGAAATAACTGCTGAAGATCAATCATTGTTTATAGGTTCTGGAATGATTGTAGATTCATATCACGTTTTAACATGTGGACATTGTGTATATATACATGATCATGGAGGGTGGGTTAGCCAAGTGAGAGTAATTCCCGGGAAAGCAGGTCCAGCAAGACCATTCGGAATTGCCTTCGCTACAAATTACCGAACATATAATGAATGGATTCAAAGTGCAGCACCCCAACATGATTGGGCATTAATCACTCTTGATCGCACTATTGGCAATCAAACAGGATGGATGGGAAGAAAAACTGCGTTACCAACAGATCCTATCTATACAGGAACTCTCTATACTGCAGGATATCCGGGAGATTTAGATAATGGGGAATATATGTATTATAATTCAAACGTGGGTGACCGTGCTGATAATTTTAATCATTGGTATTGGATGGATACTGCTGGAGGACAAAGTGGGAGTCCAGTATGGGAAGAAGTGAATGGAAGCTATTATATTTTGACAATTAATGCCTATGAATATGAAAATGGAACGGATGCTAATTTTGGGACACGATTAAATCAGGACAAATTTGATCAATTAAATATATGGTTAGGAGCAGATACACCTCCTAGTAATCCTGGGGGTTTAGATATTACTATCATTATTGTTATCATAGCTGTTGTTGGACTTACAGTAATAGTTCTTAGTATTATAATAGCATCAAGAAGATCTCGTCGTAAATTAGAAGTAGCAAAACCAATTGAACAGGAGACTACATTTTACAATTCACAGAGTATTCCTTTATTTACACCTCATCTATATTCTCAAAATATAGGAGTTTGTCCAAATTGTGGAAAACAATTCTTTCGAGGTACCCAAAAGTTTTGCTCTAATTGCGGGTATGATCTCAATATTGAATCAGAGCATAATGGAGATTCTTAGTTATCTGAAAAAAAGAAATTCAAAATAAAATCTGTAAATCCTATATTTTTTGGTTGGTTATCTTATTTTTTTCTTTAAATATACCTTTTATTATCTTCTTCAAACAAAATTACAATTTAAAAGAAAAAATATGACATTAACTCATATACCCAAGGTATTATACCAAAATAAAATAACTGAAGTGTTGGACGATATTAGATATAATTATGGTAAATTAACTCGAAAAGGGTACATCTATGGACTAATAGCCATTGATCAGGATGCAAAAATTATCGCAATCGACTCAAGATTCGATCGAAAACTTAACTATTGGGATTTAAGTTCTATAGGTGCCGCCTTATATGGAGTCGCACGGCAAGGACAGGATTTCTTTGAAACTGAAGCATTAGAACGTGCTACAATAATTTATAGCGATATGAGATTATTTGTAAAGTCCATTGGAAATATAGAACTTCAGAAAAAAGGTAAACGAGATATTCTTATTGTGCTTCTAACTGATAATGAAGTAAATCTAGGTGTTATGATCCTACAGATGAGTAAATTTGCCCAGGCTATTAAAGAAGAAATTGAGAAAAATGAACATATGAAGAATGTCTTAAAGATGCCAGAAAAAGATATCAAAGAACATATCAAGGAATTGAAAAAACAGATATTCAAAGATAAGATTGGCACAATTTCCTAATATTCATGAGCTCAGGTGATCGTATGGAATTAGAGCACAGAAATTTAGGAAAAGTAAAAGTAGAAGTAAGTGAAGATTTTGATTTTAATGATTCAGAAAATATGATTCAATTCAAAATCGTATATTGGGGGCCAGGAGAAAGTGGAAAGACTACAAATTTCTTTAGATTACGTGAAAAATTCGATTTGATCAAATTAACTCGTGGCTATTCAATAGAAACTACTGAAGGAAGAACTTTATGGGAAGACTCTCTCTATTTATTATTTAAATTCACTTTATACGATATTAAATTCAATATTATTTGTCATGTAGTGACTTGTACAGGACAAGAAAGATTCCTATCTACACGTGAATACGTTTTAGATGGTGCTGATGGTATAATATTCATAGGAGATTCAGATCCTGAAAAGATAGAGCAAAATAAAAGAAGCTTTCGAGAATTGGTTAGTTTCGCCAAACCTAAAAAGATACCCTATCTAATTCAACTGAATAAACGTGATTTAGAAAATGCTCTTCCTGTTAAAAACTTTAAACTTCATTTGGGGTTACCGCTTCAAGAATCATATCCCGATGGAACACTAGTTGTATACCCCGCAGAAGCCCTAAAAGGTAAAAATGTAATAGAGTGTTTTAAGGATTTAATAGTTCAAATTATTTTTAATTACTTTAAAGAATAAGTTCATTATAAATTCTTAAAAATTGAGGAGATCTCATGGATACAGGCTCAGATTTTATAAAACCAGAATTTCTCAATATAATTTTTTTTCAGCAGAAGAATTTAGTGATTTTCCCCTATGTTGACTTAAAACATTTACATGCCTTAGAAAAATTTACTGTTGGATATAATGTAATTGATCTTGAAACCACAGCTCTTCACAATCTTAAAGAGATTTTAGAATTTGAAAGCACTAACTCATATTCACAGACTCCAACACTTTATTTTATTTATAATGTTGATAAAGAAAAAGTGAAAGAGATTATGGAATTGGATGGAATTCGATGTGTCATCAATTCAAATGAGAATATAAGTAATTTAGCAAATGGAAGCAAATTCATTTTCTACAATAAAAAAAATAATCAGTTTTTAAACTACAACCTTACTGATGATGAGTTAGAATTTGAAAATTTACTTATTTCCAGTTCTCAAGATGAGATTATATTACAAGAAAATATTCAAAAGATCAAGATAGTAGCAACTCGGATCTTCAAAGAACTAAATCAGTCAAATACTTTAGATAATTTATATGATATCCTTAAGGAATATGATAAAAGATACTGGAATTCAATCTTAGATTTCACAAGTCGTTATTATGATATCAATATTCCAGAAATTTCTGAAATAAAATTTGAACCTCGTAAGAATTTAAAAGATTTTTCAAGGGAATATGAAGTTCTTATTTCAACAAATCACGCTCTTGGTAAGGAATTCATCCAATTATTACATGAATACAGAAGTAGGAAGGTGAATCCTGCTCATTTAGAATTAGATGAATTATACAACCCCCAGAAACTTTATAATTATTTAAGAAACCATCATTGGAAGGAGGGGATTCCAAATGAGTTTATCGATGAATGGCATCAGATGAATATCTCAAACTATAAATTATCTGAATCAGATCAAATAGATATTGAAACAATAGAAAAGAAACTAGGCTTAGTAACAAATAACCCGAACATGAATATATCTGATGTGAAATTAGAAGATATTGAAGATAAAATTTCAGAACCAGAAATACCATTACCCAAAAAGGATTGGATTGCATATAAAATATGGTTAAAAGCTCATTTAGATTATTTAGAACAGTTGAGTCAATCAGTTAATAATAGCTCTAAAGAATTTTCCTATTTTTTTAATGAAATCTCTGAATTATACGATTTACTTGATTCAGATAAGAATTATGAAATTTCGAAAGACTCTCAGGAGGATGAGAATATCCCAGAAAAAATAAAGGAAGAAATTATGGCTGGAATGCCAAAAATGAGAATTGGAGATTGGGTGGAGCTTTATGAAGTTGAAAATAAAAGAGATTTCATAGTTGATTTCTTCAGACAATTTTCTAATTTTTATGATAAAGTGTTTAGAATTGGTGATTCAAAAGACATTAGAATGCCAACTAAAATAAAAAAGTTTCAATTCCCTTTAAAACTCGAGAGAGAGCTCTTTTGGTTTAATAATATTAGAAATAAAATTGCTCATAGCAAAATGACTCGTGAGCAAATAACAATAGCTTTAAAAAATAATGAAACAAGAATAAATTCCACTTTTCTTCACTTTTTAGCTTATTTAATCCAAACTCAAGTATATTTCTTAGCTAAATCCTATAATTACTCAAATAATTCTAAAATTAAAGATATTTTAATGAAAAAATACCTTAAAAATCCCAAATTTACCCAACAAGATATTAAAATTATATGTAATTACTTGGATTAAGATATTGGAGATACAAAATTAAAACATATTATTAGAGATATTGGCAACAAGTTTTGAAGTTTTCGAGTTTTGGAACCTTAAGATTATTTCTAAAATTTATTGGGAAATAATTTAAAAGATTCGGATTTTTATTTTCCCTAAAAGAAGCCAATTTATTTTCTATTGATATGAATATATGGGTATTAGATTCTGAATCAGGAACAAAATTACTTTACAAATCATTTTTGAAAACCAGTGCAGATGAAGATATTGTTTCTGGATTTTTAACGGCTTTTTACCATTTTTCTATGATAGAGTTTCAAGAATCACTGGATTCTATAGAAATGGGGGGATTAAGATGGGTTTATATATTAGAAGACAATTATAAACTACTCTTTGTCGCTGCTGATACAAAAGATACTAAAACTGAGTTCATCCTTGCAAGGCTTAATGTAATTAAAAATGCATTTATAAAACAGTTTGACTCCATTTGGGAGAAAAGAGGACATAATTGGGATGGAGATATTAATATTTTTCTTCCTTTTCTTAATGAAATCGAAGATTATCATGATCAATGGGAAGAAGTCGAAGTCCTAGCAAAAACGGCGGATTTCTTTGATATATTAGGAGTATTTCAAAAAATTCTAATTATGTTAAGGAATGTGATTGAGAATAAAATGTATAGTAAATCAAAAATTACAATACTAAATAAAGTAGAAGAAATGTACAATACACTTACTACTAAAAAAGATTTTAAGAATTCTCCTGTACTTAAGAATATTACTTTCACTAAGGAATCTTGGTTCAATTTAATCGATATAAATCTAATTAAGGCTGATAAAGATTTAGTTATTAAAAATCTAAAGTCACTTGTTTCTGGTATTGTAAATATTTTGAAGGAAACAAAAAGTAAAAACTATTGTTTCAAATATTTTAGTGAAGAAAACATTTATGCATATCTTTTTAACAATATGAGATTATTAAAAGATTTAAAATTAGATCTATTCTTATTAAAAAATTTTCTACTCCTATAATCATAGTATTTTATAAAAAAGAAACTCAATTTTTCCATATTTATCATTTAGAATCTATTAAAGGCGGCTCCTGCCAAGAAAGCCTCAAAATAAGGCCCAAAATTTACAAAAGGCAGAGTAGGTTATTCCTATGTGTAAGTAATTACACAACCAAAAGACAAAAATCCAGGGGTTGACAGGAGCCACATTTTAAGGTTCATGTCTTTTGATGAATATTTCTACTTATAACATATAAACCAGTTAAGAAATATAAATATTATAGTTAGCGATTAGACATGTTAATCAGAACTTTGACATTCTAATAAATAGGATTTTAATTAAATAGAAAGTTTCCTAATTAATTCCTATTACTTTTTTTGGATGTTTGCGAAAATGGTAGAAAATGCCCTAAAGGAAACTAACTTAACACCATCAGATGATACTGTTTATATAGATGTAAGTACGCTTAAAAGCTTTATTCGTGATGTTTTTATTAAATTAGATGTTCCAGAAGGACACGCTGAAATTATTGCTGAAGTTCTTATTTCTTCTGATTTAAAGGGGATTGACTCACATGGTGTTCAAAGATTAAAAATGTATTATGATAGGATTAAGGAAGGTATATATAATCCAAAAACGAAGATAAAAATCATTAGAGATGATAAAACTACAGCAGTTCTCGACGGAGGTTGCGGAATGGGGCATGTTATTGCATATTTGGCGATGAGATTGGCAATCGAAAAAGCAAAAAAATATGGTCTTGGAGCAGTAGCAGTTAGAAATTCTACTCACTTTGGTATAGCTGGATATTATTCATCAATGGCAATAAAAGAAGGAATGATAGGATTCGTTACTACAAATACCCGCCCATCTGTACCCCCTACTTTTGGAATTGAGCCAATGTTAGGCACAAATCCTTTAACTTATGGTGCCCCTACTGATGAAGATTTTCCTTTTTTAATTGATTGTGCAACATCCATTATACAACGAGGGAAACTTGAGGTATATAATAGATTACATAAACAACTCCCAGATGGATTGATTATTTCTTCAAATGGAAATTCCAAAAATGATCCTGACATTGTCTTAAATAAATTAGTTAATCGTTCTGCGGCATTATTACCTTTGGGTGGTAAAGGTGAAGACACATCAGGGCATAAAGGTTACGGTTACGCTACTTTTGCTGAAATTTTATCTTCTGCATTACAGGATGGAGTCTATCTTAAAGATACAGCTGGTATTACTGAAAATGGTCAAAAAAAACTGAAAGTAGGACATTTCTTCTTAGCAATTAATGTACAGAACTTTATACCGTTGGGAAGGTTTAAAAAAATAACTGGGAATATAATGAGAGAATTAAGAGGTTCTAAAAAAGCATCAGAAACTGACAGAATTTACACTGCTGGAGAAAAAGAATACTATAAGGAAATGGAAAGAAAAAAAAATGGTATTCCACTAAATAAAAGCTTGCAAAAAGATATTAAAACCATACAAAAAGAATTAAACTTAGAAAAATATAATTTTCCATTTTAAACCTCTTTTTATTAGAAAATTATACCTTCCTGCTGATCTTCTATTGGCTCTGAATGAAGAAATATTGTGTCTAAATTATCAATACCTAATTCTTCTCTAATGTTATTTTCTAATTCAGAAATATAATTATGTATTTCTGAAATATTTAATGAACCATCGAAAAATATATGAGCTTCTAATATACAATATTCTAGAGTTGCCCAAAATTCTATTCTATGATATCCTTTAACTTTATGATGCTTCTTTAGCACATTTTCAACAGATTCACTTATTTGCTTTATCATTTCTGGTCCGACATCAGCACATTTTATTTGTCCTGGTATTAAATCTCTACTATAGGGTTGCCCTTCTATATGAGTTATAACTCTAGAAATACGCGGCGCTTGTTTCATTATTTCTTCCTCAAAATGTGAGCAGATTTGATGAGCTTCTGATAGAGTGAGGTTATCATCTACAATAACAGTTAATGATATAAAATATTGATCTTCAATGCTAAAAATGTTAAGATCCTTAAAATCAATGACTTTTGGGTATTCAGACCTCATAGAAAAGATTAAATTAATCAAACCTTCACCTATAGAATTTTCACTGGCAATAGGGTTCATTTCAACTATACATTCTACTTCATATAAAGGAAATAATTTCTTACTTAAGCTTCTTATAGACATAATATTTTCATTTGCATGAACAATTGAGATATGATCTTCAACGGATAAATGTACTTCTAAAAATAAAGTCTTACCGCTTGTCCTTATTTTTACATCATTTACAGCAATTACGTGCTCTAAACCAAATATTTTCTGTCGTAATTCTTCAGTTATGATTGTGCTAATGGGGTTAGTATCTGTAAGTTCTTTTACCCCTTTTTTAGCTAAACTGAATGCTCCTATTATAATCCAACCAGAAAGAACAATACTTAGTATTGGATCGATAAAAAAGATATTAAAATAGGCAAAAATGAAACTTACAAAGACAATAATAGCTCTCATCGAATCTTGAAATAAATTAAGACCTTGTATTTCTAAAGTTATACTTTTATGGGACTTACCTTTTGATATTAAAACTCTTGAGAAAATCAAATTTACAAAAAATGAAATTATTAATAATACTAAGCCAAATTCGGGATTAACGACTTGGAAATTAGATGTGATGATTGTTTGAATGGCATTATAAATCAAAACAACATAAATATTAATTAAAAGTATACCCTGAATCAATCCAGATATTGCATCAGCTTTCATATGTCCATACATATGCTCATAATCCGCTGGTTTCTGACTGTAATAAAGTGAATATAATGTTATAGAAACAAATAAAATATCAGTTAGAGTATCAACGGTTTCAGATAAAAAAGTTAGACTACCTGTAATCAAGACTCCAATTACTTTTAAAGCTGACTGAAATAAAACCACAAAAAGGGTTAATACAGCAAATTTTAACTTTATATTCATATCTAATGTTGTTTATTGTTGTTCGGGTTTATATTTTTTCACATTAGGAAAGAATAAATTTACATTTTTTTTATAATGCAAATATTTTTTGCCAAATTTTTCCATTAAATATTTTTCTTCTTTTTTTATAAAGATTCTAACAGATATATAATATATAATTAGAGTTAAAAAGAATAACCAACTATTAATCAAGAAAAATATACCAGGAAGTACTCCTAATCCCCAAGAAGCATACATAGGATGTCTAACATATGCATAGAATTTTGTGATAACTAAATCTGATGAATCATGTGCTACACTTAACATTCTCTCAGAATAAATAAATACTATCATACCCATTGTTACTAATCCAGCTCCAATAATAACCAGTAAATAATAATATATTGTAATTTGAAAAAAAGGATAATAAATTGAATTCAAAATGCCTAATAAAACGAAAAGTGGACACATAACTATAAGTAATTTAGGACCAATACCTACCAGAGGAAGTTTTTCTTTAGTTTTTTCATTAGTATGATTATTCAATTTATATTCCTCATGCAATTTATAAAATTTTAAAATTAGAAGATTTATTTATTTTTTTATCATATTTCATAAGACTTCAGGTTCTTCCTTTTTATATGTTATCTTTAGCAATAATCATTAGACACTTATGTGGAAATCTTTTTTTTAGTTCGGTAAAAATTGGACTACTGAAATTATAAGTTAAGCATAATTTTTTTAATAATAAAATCAAAACTCATATTAATTTTAATCTAAGAACAGAATAAATATTGAATATATGATGGATGAAATAAACGCAAATTATATCAACCGTACCTTGAAGAAAGTCGATCCCTCAATGGCAAAAATCTTTATGCCCTGGATTTTAAAGCATCCAAAAAGTATGTACATTATGGTGAAATTGGCTAAAGCCTATAAAAAGTCGCGTAAAATAAGAGGGGAAGAGCTAATTAAAGGTCTTAAAGTTCCTCCCTTCCTAATTTTAAGTATAACTTCAAATTGTAATCTCAAATGTGCAGGTTGCTATGCGGCAGCAACAGGTACATTATGCAAGCAAAATTCTAAAAAAACTTTAGATTTAGAGCAGTGGATTGAAATAATAAACCAGGCAAAAGAATTGGGTGTGTTTGCTTTTATAATAGCAGGTGGTGAACCTTTCCTGCTCCCCAACCTACTAAAAATTAGTGAAGAATTCAAAGATAGATTATTCTTAATTTTTACAAATGGAACAATGCTAAATAATCAAGATTTTGAAAAACTTAAGCGGTTAAGAAATACAATAATTATGGTCAGTATTGAAGGGGATCAAGATTTGACAGATAAACGAAGAGGTTCGGGAGTTTATGAAAAAGCTATTAATACTATTAACGAGTTAGATGATAAAGGAATTATTAGCGGAATTTCGGTAACAATTAATCGAAAGAACTTCAAGTTTTGGATGGATTCCAAACATATTGACGAATTAATTTCTAAGGGGATACGACTAGCTTTCCTTCTTGAATATATACCAGTAGATAATGACACAGAATTAATGCTTACTAGTGAGGAAAGTAAGAAATTTAGAGAAAAAATTTTAGATTATCGAGAAAATAAAGAAATATTTCTTTTACATTCACCTGGAGATGAAGAATATATGGGGGGTTGTGTCTCAGCAGGGAGGGGATTTGCTCATATTACCCCATTAGGAGATTTAACACCATGCCCCGTTTCTAATATTGCAACTCATAACCTTACTAAAAATTCACTAAGAGAAGGCTTGAATAGTCAATTGTTTAAGGTAATTAGGGAAAGTGAGCATTTATTAGAAACTAATGGATCTCCGTGTGCGTTATTTTCACATCCAGCGGAAGTAAATGCCTTAATAAAAAAAGTCAAAGCATATAGAACGAGTGTTTAAAAACTTAAAATAATTTATTTTTTTAATTATCTATTAATTCACCAGTTGCAGTAAGGATGACTTTTCCTCCTACAGATACACTAATTTGCCCTTCATCGTTTTCTTCTGCTCTTAAGTAAAGTAATGAAGGTCTTCCTACTTCATACCCCTGTTCAACTTTAATATCTATACGCTTTTTATTGAAATAATCGTGTTTCACTAAATAGGCAGCTAAGCATCCATTACCGCTTCCTGTGGCAGGATCTTCGGGAATACCATGATAATGAGCAAAAACGCGTACACTTAAATCAGTTCCCTTTTTTCTTGTTTCAGGGCAGAAAATTAGAATTGATTTTGCTTCAGTCTTTTCCAATAGATCAAAACACTTATCTATATCAACTTTTGTTCGCTTCAAAGCATCTAATGTCTTTAAAGGAACTATAATGAAAGGTCCACCAGTAGAAACTTCTTGAATTGGAAATCTATCATCAATATCATGTTCCTCAAGTCTTAAGATCTCAGAAATTGTTTCTGTATCAAAAAATTTACCAAAAGATGGAGGATTTTGTTCCATCCAAATTAAATCAGGTTTTCCAGATTTGTATTTAAACAAAACTGGGATTGGTCCAATTTTAAGGTTAAGTAGAATTGTCTTTATATTTCCCTTAATTAGTTCTTGTTGAATTATAAAAGCAGTTCCAATTGTAGGATGTCCTGCAAAAGGCAATTCGACTTCTGGAGTAAAAATACGAACATTATAATTCTCTTTCGAAGTAATAAACGTTGTCTCTGAATAGTTCATCTCTTTAGCTATTTTTTGCATTTCAGCTTCAAAAAGTACTTCCTCACAAATAAAAACAGCAAGTTGATTTCCTTCAAATCTTCTTTCAGCAAATACATCGACTATAAAAAATTTACATTTCGGCATAAAATTACCTCTATATTGATAAAAACCTCAACAATAATGTTATATATAGTATAAATACTGAATCGTTTTTTATTTGTATTAATTTCGGTTTTTCCTTAATATTCAATAAAATTGTATTTAATATAATTGTATTTATAATTTAAAAAGTTGAAATATACTCTTATAAAATGAAAATTGAAGAAACTGAAAAAATAGGTAGATTGTTTTTTGAAGAGATGTGGAGTAAACCGGATCTTAATATTGCTGATGAGATTATTGATCCTAATTATAATCCAAGTTGGATTCAAATAGATAAAATTGGACCTGCCCAAATAAAACACGAAATTAATCATTTTCGAACTATCTTTCCAGATTTAATATATAAAGTTATTGAAATAAAAGGGGAAGAAAATAAAGTTTGGATTCGCTACGAAGGGCATGGAACACATCTAGGTAAAGGATGGGGTTTTGATCCTTCAGGAAAAAGTGTTTCTTTTGAAGGAGCTACGATTTTATATATAAATTCAAATGGCAAAATTATAGATCAATGGGGTGCTTTTTGCTTTTATGATATATTATATGACCTTGGACTTGTTCCACCATTCTGGGAATTATCTAAACAGTTTTCTAGAAATAACAAATAGAATTATTTCTTATCTCTTTGCTGGTGAGGCATAACAATAACTACAATTATGTTTACAGCGAAAAATTCCAGAATAGCCTCCAATATCTTTCGATTTAAAGCATCCACAATCTCTTCTTTGACCTGTATCTCTTATTTTAGGTATATTTTCTCCAACAATTTTTTCTATTTTATACGCATCGATACAATGTGCTTGCTCAACTCCCTCTATATCATATAAATCCGGTTGACAACAAGCATACATCTTAATATTGTTCTTTGCACATACGTCTACCATGTTATGGAGAATTTCTTTTTTCTTTTCAATAGGAAGATCAATTGGCATATAACCCCTAGCATTCATACGAGTTTTAACTTTATCATAAATCGTTGCAAAAGAAAAAATCATTTGTTTTAACCCAAGAGCGGAAACATTTTCAATAATATACTCGAATTTTTCTAAATTACTTTCAACTTTATTAGAACTATACTTTTTATATAGGATAATTGGATCAAATCTGTAATTTATCGCAATTAAACCAAATTCATTTATTAACCATTCTAATTGTTGAAACCTTTTCTCTAAAGAAATTTTTACATTATTTTCTAATTCAGAAGGAGAATTAATTGTAAATTGAAATGAATGTCCCTTATATCTATTGAATATGTGCATTTTTTCCTTAAATTTTTTAATCCAATTTTCAAAATTCTTAGACCACCAAACCCAACATTTGACGTCTTTAGGATTTAAAGATATACGGGAAATTTGATTTCGATTAAACGGATTAGCAACATCTACATACCCCTTTTCTATTTGTTGAATAACCCAATCCATTAAAAATGCAGGAATATCAGTTCTTCTGCTACAAGAGATAATAGGGGATACTTTTATTTCATTCATCAAATTAGATTAACTTAATAATTTTTAAGATTCAAGATATATTTTGAAACAACCTAAAAAAGTTCTTTTTATATTAATTAAGCATATAAATTGCCACAAATTCATAATATTTATGATTCCTTCAATTGAATGGATTGATAATAAAGTAAAGATGATTGACCAAACGATCCTTCCTCACAAACTTGAATTTCTCGAGTTTGAGGATTTTAGAGATGTGGCAAAATCAATTAAGGTAATGAATATACGTGGGGCTCCAGCAATCGGAGTTGCGGCAGCCATGGGAATGGCCCTAGCAACGATTGAATATAAAAACCTTCCTAAGACTGAATTTCTAAAAAAAATGGAAGAAGCTGCTAATATTATAAGAAATACACGACCAACCGCTTCAAATCTGTTTTGGGCTGTTAACAGAATATGGGAGATCATCAGTACTTATCCAGATAATCCTCCAAGCATTTCTGAATTAGTTATTGAAGAAGCAAAATTAATGGCTCAAGAAGATATCAATGTTAATAAAAGTATTGGTAAGAATGGTTCAGCTCTATTGGATGATGGGGATGTAATTTTAACTCATTGCAATGCTGGTTCACTGGCAACGGTTCAGTATGGAACAGCATTAGCACCTATTAGAGCCGCAATTGAAGATGGGAAAAAAATCAGCGTGATCGCGGATGAAACTAGACCTAGATTACAAGGGGCTAGATTAACAGCATATGAATTGCATTATGATAAAATTCCGGTAAAAGTAATATCTGATACTTCATCTGGATTAATAATGAGACTTGGGAAAATAAATAAAGTTATTGTCGGAACTGACAGAGTAACTTCTGATGCTGTATTCAATAAAATAGGCACATACTTAGTTGCTCTTGCTGCGAAAGATAATAACATACCATTTTATGTAGCTGCTCCAACATCCACTTTATCTCTTCAGGAAACAATTGATGATGTAAAAATTGAACAACGAGATTGTACAGAAGTAAGCAATGTATTAGGAAAAGTGCAAATAATTCCAGATGGTGTGGAGTGTTTAAATTACGCTTTTGATATTACGCCTTTTAGATTAGTAACTGGTATAATTACTGAGGATGGAGTATTTTCACCAGAGGAGCTTTTAAAAAAATATAAATAATCATTTTAATTTATTTTTTATACATAATTTTCAAGGTTTATATTATGGAACGGAAAAAATTTCTTCAAGTTGGGATACTTCTTGCTGTATTAACAGTATTATGTCTGGTAATTTTCATTATCATTTCAGCTGTAGCAAATTCTGGAAGTCCTTCATTTTTGTTTGCTATTGAAATAATTAGTTTAATATTAATCATTATCTCTATTATTAGTGGAATACTTGCCTGTTTATTGATTGCTCTATTTTTTATCAAGAAACTCTGAACAACTTCAACATTTGCAATTTTTGCGATTATTTATTAAAGTAATTATTCAAAATCTCTTTTAATTGAACTATATTTTTAGCCTTACTTAATTTATTTCTAATTTCTGTCGATCTATTGATATTTTTAGATAGCCATATCGAATTTCTTTTTAATTCTATAAATTTTATGAGTTTATTATCTATGGGGTGATTAATCTCATAAAGGAACTCATCTATACATTTTTCATACATATTAACATATTTTTCCATAATTTTCTTGTTATTTTTGAAGAAAACAAGCTGATTATTTATTAGATATTCATGGATTTGATTAAAAATCTCTGGATTTCCCATCGATTCTCTACCGATCATAAACGCATCAACATGAGTATAGTCTATAAAGCGTTTAGCAGTGACAGGATTGATAATGTTGCCATTTCCAACAACCGGTACCAAAATATTTTCCTTCATTGTTTTAATTGTATCTAAATCTAATGTTTCATCGTTAAACTTACTTAAAACAGTTCTAGCATGAACAATTAGTAGGTTAATTCCAGAATTATTTACTATGTCTGTTAACTTTCCGATATCAACAGGTTTCTCAAAACCTGTTCTTATTTTTAGTGAAACAGGCCTAGAAGAATATTTTACTGCAGTATTAATTAGAATCTCTAATTTATCTAAATCCTTCATCAAATATCCCCCTTCTTGGGCTTTGATAGCTCTCTTTGAGGGACATCCGGCATTTAAATCTAACAAATCAAATCCAAAACTATCAAGATAATCGATGGTATTTTTAAGTGCTTTAGGATCAGAACCTATTAATTGAACCCCAATAGGGCGTTCTTCTTCAATTTTAAACAGATCTTTCTCAATATTTTTAGGATTCTTTTCGATTTTTTTAGTGTAAAGCATTGGCACAAATACTAAACCAATTTTTTGAATTTTTCTACAAAATCTCCGATATGGTGCTGTTGTAACATTTAGCATAGGTGCCAGCATATACCTATTTTCTAAATTTAGTTTACCGAATTTCATAATTTATATAATTAATTCTCAATTACTTTACAAGCTATAATGATGAAGTTTTTTATTAAATGAAATTTACTATAATTAAATAAATCTATTGAGAATGGTAATTAAAATGTCGACATTCCTCAAAGAATTTAAATTTAAAAAAGCTCCAATAAAAATTACTTATTTTAATGAAGATCCCTTAGAATTAAATAGTGAATTCATCTTTTTCCATAACAAGAGCAAATTTAGAAAAGAATTGACTCGTCTTCAGTATCTAATTAAATCATACACAAAAATAGCATTACACGCTGCGGGGATAAGAGATTCCTACTTAAAACAGGAATATTCTGATAAATTCTTAATTGTAATATTCACAACCCCAGGGATTGTTAAAAAAACAAATGAAATCATTGAGAAGCAATTAAATCATGAATTAAATCCTGAGTCTTTTTATCTTAAAGCAAGTTCAGAATATATTCTCCTTTTATCAAAAGACCTAAACGGATTAGTCTCTGGCGTTTCCACTTTAGAATCAGTTTTAAAACAAACTTTTGAGGACTATTTGGATCAAAAGAATTTTGATGAATATATTAAAATTCGTCCATTTGAATTAATAAGTACTTAGGAAATAGATTGATAAAAAAGAAAATTAGCAGTATTGGATATCTTATTTAACATATTTCCATCTATTCTGCCTTTTTAACCGATAAGCTTTCTCTGCATAATCGAGAATCATTCTATGTGTATTAAAATAGGCTGCAAGGGATAGTGCATTTTGTTGTCTAAAGATCCACTCATCATGGTTCAGATAAGTTGGTATTACTTCATTTTCGAGGATTTCATAAAGAGCATTTGAATCAATGTCCCAGTCATTCGAGACTCCTGAGTCTTCTGGATTAGAATCATTAGGTCCAATTGCCCAACCTGCTAATTTATTCATTTTATAGCCTTCTAACCACCATCCATCTTGAACTGATAAATTCAATACACCATTGAGAGCCGCTTTCATCCCACTTGTTCCACTTGCTTCACGATACCTATTGGGTGTATTAAGCCAAATATCCACACCAGAAACAAGTAAATGAGAAAGATCCATATTATAATTTTCCATCATTACCACTTTCACACCATAATTATTATACAAATATTCTCCCGCTTGATGAATCTTCTTAATATATTGCTTTCCTTCTACATCTTTTGGATGAGCTTTCCCTGCAAAAATAAATTGAAGATGATCTTGTGCTATCTTACCTAGCCTATCTATATCATGAAAAATTAATACTGCCCGTTTATATGTAGCAAAACGTCGCGCAAAACCAATAGTTGTTAATTCTTCATCCAATAGGTTCCAAGAATGTCCTTTTTGATAATTAATAAGATTGAATTTATTTTCGATGTGTGCATCAAAAATATCAAGTGGATCTAATTCAACAGCATTTTCAAGGACAGATGGGTTAGCTCTCCAATTAGGCCATTTTCTACTGAATATCTTCCGGAATGGTTTAGAAACCCAAAAAGGTAAGTGAATTCCGTTAGTAATATAATCAATTTCATATTGAGGGAACATTTTTCGTGAGATATCTCCATGTTTCCTTGCTACTGCATTTCTATATCTTGATAAAGCCATACCTAAGAATGTCATATTAAATTCTCCGTTGTCATCCGCAAGCTTTCGTATTTCTTTTGGCATTCTATTTTCAAAGACTTTATCAATTAAATCTTGGCTGAATCGATCATGTCCAGCTGGTACAGGTGTATGGGTTGTAAAGGCTACTTTTTCTTTAACTTTTTCAATACTCCCTAATTCCTTATATAATTCTATGGTAGAAAATGACCCATGACCTTCATTTAGATGGTAGGTTTCAATATTATTGTATCCCAATGACTTTAAAAGTTTTACTCCTCCTATTCCTAGAATCATCTCTTGGACTATTCTATTCCATCGACTTGTACTATCATATAAAGAACCAGTCATCCTTTTCATCCAATCCTCATTTCCCTCTACATCAGTAGTTAATAGGTAAATTGGAAGCACATGACCTGATTGTCCTATTACACGGTATAACCATGCACTAACATGAACATCCTTATTCTCAATTTTCAAAGTAATTGGCTTTTCTACTTTCTCAAACTCATAATAAAAATTCCATGCGATTTCTTTTTCTTTTTGTTCTCCAAATTCATTGAAAAACTGATAAAAATATCCAGAACTATAACATAAACAAATTCCTACCATAGGTATTTCTAAATCTGCAGCAGATCGTACTGTGTCTCCAGATAATACGCCTAAGCCTCCACTATATGTAGGAATATTAGAATCGACAGCAATCTCCATGGAAATATATGCTACGCGAGTATTTGACATTAAATCTTCATCGATTTCCATTTGTCTTCACACATTGCTTTAGTTTTTACTAAAATTATTGATATTTTAGATTTTTATATAATACTTCTAAAAACCATAGCTTAAAATCTTATCCTATAAAAAAATTAAACACGCATTTTTCCTAGAAACAAGTAAAAATATTTAAAAATTGAGAAAAATAATTAAAAAAAATTATATTTGATTTATTTTTGAGACCTTTTTAAATTATCTCTCTTCTTGGATTTGCTCTAAAGTTTTACCCTTTGTTTCATATGGTTTTAATATTAATATCAAAAGAGGAATTAATAATAGTAATCCTGGAATAACCCAGAACATTATCCAATTTGTTAATAATAATGCTGCAGCAATTAATGGACCAGTTACATAAGAAATTCTTGTACCTAATGAAGCTATACCCATTCCAGTAGTTCTAATTTCTGTTCGAAATACCTCAGTAAAATAAACCATAATCCAGGTAAATAAAACTGTCATCGAGAAGTAGGCTAACCACAAGAAAGCAGGATGGCTAGTAAGTCCAAATATAATAAATCCCAATGATGAACCGATAGTACTAAAAATCAGAGTCACTTTTCTTGATACCCTCTCCATAACAATACCAGATACTATGGCACCTAATAAAAGCATAAAACCTGCGATCATGATAATCATACTCCATTGAGCTACCCAGGGAGACGCAATGGCAATATAGTATTCGCGTGCCCATGTGTTTCCTATTTTTAAACCAATTGCCCATATACCATAAACTACAAATGACATTAAGGCATATGTCCAATCTTTTTTATTGAATGATTTTAACGCTTGTTTCATTTTAAGATAGCCTTTACCTTTTTCTTTAGCATCAACCCATCTCTTAGGTTCTTTCATGAAATATAGCATAATTAATAGTACTATCATAACAAAAAAGAATATACCATAACTCCATCTCCAACCTAATGCATCTGCAATGTCATCTCCTATAAGAGCAGCAATCGGAATAAGGCTTATTAAGGTTGCAATACCTCCATATAAAGCTCTTTTCTTAGCAGGTGATTCCTCACTTACAGGTATCTCCCATAAATTACTTACTGTACCGGTTATAAGGATAGTATATAAAACGTAAAAACTCCAAATGGTTGGTGTTAAGAGAACTATCAAAATTGCTGGAATTCCCATTAAAAGCAATAATACGAATGTTCCTTTTTTTCTTCCAAACGCATCTGTAAACCAAGATAATATGAAGACCGAAAATGTTGCTATCCCAAAAATTCCTTGCCATATACCAAAGAAAAATCTTTGGGCAGTATCATCAGCTATCCAAGGAATTAATTCATCAAGTATAAAAGGTAGAACTTGACCTTCCATTAAATTTAGGTTGTTATCAAGAAAACCTACTAATCCCATGAAAATAACTATGTACCATTGGTATCGTTTAGATCTTAGAGTTTTTTCCTCGTATTCTTCATCTTTTTTTTTAATAAATGCGTCTACTTTCGACATGTATTTTAATAGGTTGCAACTATTTATAAAGTTATAATTAATTCAATGCACCATTTGAATTATTTGACATTTGCTTAAGATAGCCCTATTATAATAGACAATTAAATATCAAGTCAAAATTGAAGAAATTACTAACTATTACTAGGTAGGTGAAAATTTTTTCATAATATAATGCCTTGTAGTTGTCACATCTTCAATGGTTGCTGGAAATATTTTTTAGTTAGGTATCTGTAGGGAAGATCCTGGAGGAAGAGGCTGACTCTGATCAAACTAATAAATAACGGGAGAAGCCACATCATTTCTTAGGAGCACAATATCTCCTAAATCTACGCTATTTTCATTTAACCATGATTCAGGCATGGCGATATCCATTTGGGATGTCTCTTGGTTATCAAATTCGAGGAATTCTTTTATCACTACCCCCCTTTTATTATTTCGTTCTTGAAAAAAGGTGTTTAGTAATTTAGTAACCACATTAAAATATTCCTTATCGACGTAATGATATGTTGTTTTTGTGATTGATTGAATGACGTCGTGTAATACTAAATAATTCTCAATAAATTCTTTAAAATAAGGTAATAAGATGAATTTATCCAAATATTCAATCTCAGAGTGTACGTTATTGAAATTTCTGATTTTTATATATTGACCAGGTTTTAGATTGTATTTTCCTATAGTTTTAAAACTAGTAGCGACTATATTCGCAAATTTTTCAATACTCGCATTAATTCTTGCTAAATACCAACCATATTTCTGAGATATGATATTTGTCCTCAAACCAACTTAATAATCTAGTTTAGGCTATTTATTTTTATGTATTTTTAAAAATGAGACAACGATACAAAGAATTAATTATTAGTTCATAAGTTTTTTTTTACAATATTTAAAACAAAAAAAAAAAGAAAGGTGATATTGAAACTGTGGATCGAGATTTTTCTTATACAGATCGAGGTTAATCATTTGAATAAGGTCGATCTCATCGTTGGTAAAGAGTAAATTCGATCACAGCAGCTTAAAAGCATATTAAATATTATTGCACTCAAGAAGTGAATAGAATTCACTATTTTGGAGTTGGGGACTCCGGAAAAATTACTTTTTGTGTCAGTATTACCATAAATTGTTGTTCGGGTAATGGACAGCCTTCCCATGTGGTATCAACCTTTAACCATACCCATTTATCTAGATTGTCTGGTCCATTGACCCAGAAGTCTCCAAGAGGAGAGACTGGGGGATGGTTACTGTCTAGAATGATAGGATGATCGCCATCAATTGAAAATGTGAGATTGTAAGTAGTCCAGCCATGTGGACCTTCAATTTCTGTAGCGGTTATTTTAATATAACCTACTAAATTAGACCAAAGATTTTCATCTGATTTGGTTTGCATAACCTTAATGTATCCATTTATCCATGAATAACCACCATATGTGCCCACAACTACCCAATAATCATTTAGATAGTCATCAGTGATTTTTAATGGTAGTGGATCTACAGGAAGATATTGATCAAAGATTTTCATCTCACCGGGTTTGGTGTCAAAAGGTCCGAAAACGCCTTTTTCTGGTACTGACCCGATTTCAATAGTTCCGGCATTATTAGAAAAATCATCTTTTGAGTCTAAAGGAAAAACGCCATTATTTGAAGGAATGATATTCAAATTAGACATAAGATGGCCCCCAAATCCCAATACAAGTACAACAAAAATAGATAATACAGTAAAGACCAGAATCCCAGCAATAATGAGATAATATCTTTCATTGTTGCTCTCTATTTCCATTGCCTTAAATAGTTACTTTTTTTTAATCACCTTGAATTCCTATTTAAGTGTGATATAATTTCTGTTGCAAATATATAAATCTTTCTTTTATACGGTAAAAGTAAACAATGGAATCGAGGATAGTTTCAATTTAATACAAGATTGCATAAAAAATCTTCAAAATTCAACTTTAATTCATTTAGGCTCAAAAACATTTTTTTAAAAATAATTATAATACTATGTTTAAATCTACTGATTATCTCTTTACGTTTGTGAGGGATTTTAGACATTTGAATTAGAAAGATGAGGGAAATTGAAAAGAACGTTTTCATTTTAAGGAATTAATTTTAACTTTTCTATTAAAAAGTCAAAATCTTTAATAATCATCTCACATTCAGACTTGTTTAATTTATTATTAAGAACCTTAGTGGTTAATTTTGAAAATTTATCATAATCGAAATAATACCAATAAACTTGTCTTTAATATAGCTAAAAAATCAGAATTTAGGAGCGATGCACTTCAGGTTATAATTAACAAGATTAAAAAAAAAAAAGAATTATTTAAATTATTAAAGGTTTACCGCCTTCTTCTAATATTTCTACCTTTATGCTTGGATCCTTTTCGTTGAGTAATTCCCTGAATTTGCTGAGATCTTTGCTCCAATTTTGCCTTTACACATTAATTACGTGTAAATTATGCATTGGAATTGCAATTTTAGGCTTCACATCAACAATTGAATCTGTAGCTTCATCAAAATCCATGGTATATGTTCCACCACAAGGCATCATAGCAACAGTTATATTTCGATTTGCTAAATCTTTCATTTCGGGGATTCTTTCAGTATCTCCTGCATGGTATACACTTTTATCTTCGGATGTCACTATTATTCCCGCCCATTCATTCCTTTTTGGATGGTTTGGTTTTTTAATATTATAAGCGGGAATTAACTCTATTGAGAGATCTTTATAGTCAAATGATTCACCTAGTTTCAAAGCAGTTCCATCAAATTTCTTTAAGCTATCAGCAATACTTTCAGGACCGATAACAATTGTATCTTCCTTTATAAGTTTTTTAATGCTACTTGAATCAAAATGATCCCCATGAGAATGCGTGGAAATAATAATATCGGCTTTTTCTTCTCCTTTTTTAATTTGATAGGGATCCAGATATATAATTCTTCCACTATGTGTTTTTACTTTAAAGGCAGCATGCCCAAGCCAAGTGATTTCCATTTGTGCCATTAGTTTCACCTCTTAATTATTTAATTTTGAAAATTAGTATTTAATTATGATTTAAGATAGGATATTAAAAAAATATATTTTATATAGAAATTCATATATTTACTAATATTTTTCCATGTTTATGTCATTGACTAAGACTACTTTTCATACAATCCAATAATTTCAGCAGTCTAAAATATGTTCTTCTATATTTACCTTAAAATTCTTTTTAATTATTCCTTCATAGAAAAATTATATCAAGAGCATAAATTCTAAAAAAATAGCGATGAGTTATGAAATTTTAAGGATGAAAATTTATTCTTCCTCTTCAAATTTCCATTCTGAGCTTTCGAGAGGAATTTTTTTGGTGATCCCATAATTATCCTCTTTAGAAATATCGAGTTCTTTAGATCTTTCTAAGAATAATTTATTTTTAAAATTAGGAATCTCATTAATGAAACTGGGTTTTGTGATGAAATTGGGAGGATGCATATTTTTCTTTAAAGGGGTGAGTTCATCAATTAATTCTTTTTCATGATTAATCTTTTTTCTAGATAATAACGTGTTAAAAGTTGGCAATATCGATTTTTTTGAACTTACCCCATTTAATGGCAATGATGATTTCAAAATCCGACAAGTAGGGCAATTTATTTCATCTAATCCATGGATACAAGTCATATTTCTTCTATGATAAATTATTCAAGTTCTTAGTATTTCGAATTATTATTATCTTTTAATCTTTTTTATTATAAATTCTTAATAATTATGGTTTCTCTTTAGAATTATGATTAAATTTACATAATATATTGAAATCATCGTTATTTTTTAAAAACTTTATAAATTTAAGCTAATTTTACTTAGTGTTCTAATGTAAAATTTTTTTATATTATCCAATAAAAACAATTATAATGTGAAAAATAATGTCTGAATATCAAGTAGACGAAAACAAAGCATGGTTTAAGAAATGGTGGCCTGAAAAAACACCTAAGAACTATAAATTCGAAAAAGTTTCATTAGGAGAATTTTTTGAAAGCCAACGTAAAAAATATGCTAATGATAATATGATGTGGTTTATAGAAACATTTATGACATACGAGGAAGCAGGTAAATTTATAGATGCTTTAGCTACTTCACTCCACAAATTAGGAGTGAAAAAAGGTGATGTTATTGCCTTTTTATTGCCAAATTGTTTTCAATATGTGATTAGTTTCTATGCATCAACAAAATTGGGAGCAATTGCGACAGGAATAAATCCAACCTACAAGCCTTTAGAGGTATTACATCAACTTAAAATGACCAATGCGAAGATTTTAATAACCATGGATGCATTATACGTAGAATTAGCAGAACCTATCATCAATAAGTCTAATATTGAAATGGTGATTTATACAAACATAGCTGATTTAGCCTCAGGATTACCAGGATGGAAAAAATCTTTAGGAAAATTTCTTGGCAAATTACCAAAAGGAAAAGTGAGATTTCCAAGTGCCATTAACTTTTTGGATCTTCTTAATGTTGAACCTGATCTTCCAAAAGTAGAATTTGATCCAATGGAACAAACAGCTACTTATATTATGACTGGTGGAACTACTGGAGTGCCTAAAGCAACTATTTTAACGCATTTCAACATAGTATCTAACGCTACTCAATGTATGTTATGGGTAGGTGGTGAAGACCCTGGAGTAGGTGTTATAGGGGCACTTCCTCTGTACCATTCTTTTGCAATGACTGCAGTTATGAATGTAGCTATAGCTTTAGGAGGTTGGATGATGCTTTTTCCAAGACCACCACAAACAGGCGATTTCTTAAAAGAAATTACCCATATTGATGCTCCGAAAGGTCTTTTTTATGCAGGTGCGGAAATACTATTCAAAAGGATAGCAGACTTTCCAAATTTAGAAAAGTTTCCAACTTTAATGGGTAGGTTAAGACTCTGTATTTCAGGTGCAGGGCCTTTACATGCGCCTGTTCAGAAAGCATTTCAAGAAAATACTAATGGAAGAATAGTAGAAGGGTATGGGCTCTCAGAAGCAAGTCCAGTCGTGAGTGCTGGAAATCTTTTTGGAGAAAGCCCAGTTGGGACGATTGGTATGCCATTTCCTGGGACGGATTGGGGAATTTTTGATACAGAAGATTTTGAAAAAGGTCCTCTTGCAACTGGTTTGCCTGGTTCTAAATATGGAGAAGATTTTACTGGAGAA
The DNA here is from genome assembly GCA_048938855.1 of Promethearchaeota archaeon. Taxonomy (GTDB): domain Archaea; phylum Asgardarchaeota; class Lokiarchaeia; order Sigyniarchaeales; family SOKP01; genus Loki-b32. The sequence continues at coordinate 89,592 of JBHLLT010000004.1, read as the reverse complement.
ATATGCGTTTGTGGACCTCAAGTGATGGCAGGATATTTGAATCAACCAGAAGAAACTGGTGATACATTAAAAAAATGGGATGGTCGTACTTGGCTTTTAACTGGTGATATTGGATTTATGAACGAAGATGGTACAATATCAATAAGAGATCGGAAGAAACAATTAATCAAGGTAGCTGGGCATTCAGTATTTCCAGCAGAAGTTGAAACTATGCTTATGAGCCATGAAGCTGTTTCGGAAGCTGCTGTTGCGGGTTTACCTGATCCTGCTGGAAAGGTAGGTGAAATCACAAAAGCATGGGTTTCATTGAAACCGGGATACGAGGGTAAAATTACTGGAGAAGAGTTAATAGCCTGGACAGAAAAGAATATGACTAAATGGAAATGCCCCGCTATGATTGAAATAATTGACGAAGTGCCTAAAAGTGTCATGGGGAAGGTTGAAAGACGTACTTTACAAGAAGCTGACCCTTTATATAAAAAATAATCTATTTTTTTTACTTTTTCTAATTTTAATTCTAATCAATATGTTATGATATCATGATTAGATAATTTTCAAATTCATAAACTTTTGATATAATCATTAATTTTTTTTTCCATGGAGCCAAAGCCCTCTACCCAAACATTCACCCATTATCTATTCTTTTGGATTGGGCAATTAATTTCAATGTTAGGCTCCTCAGTCACTCGTTTTGTCATAATTACATGGATAGGTGCAGAAACATTAAGCCCAACCTTCCTTTCTATTGCATTTTTTTTGTCAGCACTTCCAATGGTAATCATCCCACCTCTCATTGGCGTCTATATTGATAGGTGGAATAGAAAAATTACAATAATAGTAGCCGATTCACTTCAAGCTTTCACAACGTTCATAATGATTATATTTTTTATGACCAACATAGCTAATTACTGGCTTATAATCTCTCTGAATGTTGTGCGAGCAATTTGTCAAGCAATACATTTTCCTACTGTAAATGCTATAATTCCAATTATGATCCCTAAAAAACATCTAAGTCGGATGAATGCAATTAATTATTTATTTACTGGAGGTATTCAGATAATTGGGCCTATAATAGGAGGAATCTTCTTCACTTTTGTTGAAATTAATCCTGCAATTAAAATAGAACATATTCTTTGGATTGATATAATTACATTTGGTATTGCACTTATCCCATTATTAGCAATATCTATTCCTTCAGTTATTTCAAATTCGGGGAAACCTAAGAAAGTAGCGTTTATAAAAGATTTCAAATTTGGTCTGAATGTATTGAAGTCTGTAAAAAGTTTTCTTATATTAATTATTTTTATCTCTTTTATTAATCTTTTAAATATGCCTTTTTCAACCCAATTGCTACTATTTGTTCTAATAAATCATTCAGGTACAGTGTTAAATTATTCTCTACTAATCGCAATGTTCCAAATTGGTTTTGTTATAGGTGCGATTATAGCTATGGTTAAAAAAAATTGGAAACACAAAGAAATAATAATTTTATATTCATGTTTTATTGGAATTACTGGGTTCTCAATTTTAACTATAGCACCAAAAGGATATTTTATTATGATGGCAATAGGGTCATTAATTCAGGGGTCTATGATTCCTATAGCAAACACAATGTTTCTTACTATTCTTCAGACTAAAATCCCTGCAGAAACCCAAGGTAGAGTATTCTCAATTGTGGCAAGTATTGCCGCAGCTGTGACTCCCCTCGGAATGCTAATTTCTGGACCAATTGCAGATCTTGTTGGAATTCAATTACTTTTCATTTTTGCGATATATTTACAATTTGTAGCGATTGTAATTACTTGGTATTTTACTGATCTGAAAAATATAATAAAAAGAGAATCTGAGCAAGAAATGATCAAAGAACAAGAACAATTAGGATTAAGACCAGAACAAATTGAAATAAGCTAAATTTCATCAATTTCAATACTGATTAAATAAATATTAATTTCTAGTTTAATTCCATAAAAATAATAATATTATATAATTAATCCTCACAATGACTAAAGGGATAATTCTTAGTGGGGGGTTTGCACGAAGGCTTAGGCCATTGAGCTGTTTAATCCCAAAATCTCTAATGCCAGTTGTTAATAAACCTGTTATTGAGCATCAAATATCTTTATTAAAGTTAGCAGGAGTTCGTAAAATTGTTCTCGCAGTTAGTTATATGGCAGATGTTGTAGAAAAGCATATAGGAAATGGAGAGAAGTTAGGAATAGAGGTTGTTTATACGGATGAAAAAAGCCCATTAGGAACTGCAGGGGCGATTAAAATAGCGGAAGATCATCTAAGTGATGATAATTTTTTCATGTTAAATGGAGATGTCATTTTTAATTTTGACTTTAATGAGATGCTTAAAGCTCATAAATATCAAAAGTGTATTGGTTTAATCGCTAGTAAAATTGTTGAAGATCCTTCAAGATATGGAGTTATTATTACAGAAGAAAAATCTAATAAAATCTTAAAATTTCTCGAAAAATCTGAGTATAAACCTCCAGAAGGAATAAATAAACCCATGCCTATTAATGCAGGTGCGTATCTTTTGGAACCAGAAATTTTTCAATATATTAAACCAAATAAAAAAGTTTCAATGGAAAAGGAGATATTTCCAATTCTCGCTAAAGAAGGTAAATTGTATTTTCACCCAATTTCAGGCATTTGGAAAGATATTGGCAAACCAGAAGAATTATTAGAAGGAAATATTCAATTAATGAATGAGATAATCAAAAACCTGGAAGAAAAGCATCAAAATCTAATTGACGAGAGTTTGAATATTGAAGGAAAAGCATTAATATATCCTCCTGTTACCATCGGAAAAGATGTCGTAATTAGAAAAAACTGTCGAATAGGACCAAATGTAATTATTGGTGATAATGTGTATATTGGGGCAAATACGGAAATTAAGGATGCATTGATATATAACAAAACATATATTTCAGAGAATAATAAATGTGAAAAAAGCATAATTTCAGATAATTGTTTCCTTCATAATCGAGTTCAATTAAAAGGAAATAATCATAATCTTGTAATTCTAGCGTCCTTTGTAGAAGTGTTAGATAATGTAAAATTAATTGCTCCTTCTAATTCTTCTCTTACAGTTTGCCACCATGATGTAGTAAGTTTAGATGTATTTTAAGGAGAATTTTAAATTTCTTCACGTAGTTTTATGATTTTTTTCTTCAACTTTTTAATTCGAGAATCAGAAACATTATATATTAGAAAACTCTCAAGAATTTTCAATGCTTTTTGATAATACTGGATGCTATTAATGAAATCACCATTTTTTTCAGTATTCTCAGCTGCTTCTAGGTTAAAATCTAGTTCTATTTGCTTGACCTCTTTATCTAATTCCAATAAAAATTTTGAGATTTTGTCAATATCCTGTTTAAAATTAAATTCCTTTGCTAGAAATAAAGCCATTTTATACTCATCCTCTGCTACTTTATATGCAAGAGATTTTTCAGCAACCTTTCCTTTCTTTATTAATTCTTTAATCATTATATATGCTGCATTTTCATCCATCTCTTTAGCTTGTTCCTTTAATTTATCAAAATCAGAATTAGTGATTAATATAGAAGATATAGGTTTGTATTTAGCGACCTTTTCCTCGTGAGCTTCTTGAGTCATTTCAATATTGTTCAATGCTGCTTCTAAAGTTGTAGGACTAAATACATTGTTTTCAACTAATTGATATATTTGATATAAAATTTCATTTGCTTCTATATCAACAATCTTTTTAACTTTATTTAGCAAATTATTTATGAAAATGAATTGTTTTGTAGTCAGTAATTCTTTCGCAATATTAACAATAGCATTTTGAATCTGATTTTTTTCTATACTGTTTAGAACATTCGGAGGAATTGAATGTGTCATTGTCATAGGAAAAACCAATTTAATTTCAAACGAATCAACTGTGAAGTCAATCATATTCTTTGAATAAAACATTCCAGCAGTTCTGAAATTAAATAACTCTTTACTAAATATTTCTTCGAACTCGAGAATGAATTGGGTAACTTGATTTTTCATATTTTCAGAAGCTTTATGATCAAGCATTAAACAGAGTCGTATCACTTCTCCATCTCTTAATAATATATTGAAATTTTGATATTGAAATTCATAGAAGTTATGAATGCTCGGTGAATTTGAGTTCTCATAAGAACTAGTATGGGATTCTGAAAAAGTAATATTAGCTTGAATAAAACCGCTCAATAAATCAGCATTTGTTTCTTCTCCTGATACGGGATAATTTAATAATGTTAAACCAGATTCATTATCCATAATTATAATATGTCTTATATTTAGAACATCTAAGAATTTCTTCCATATCAGCTCCCGTTCCATCTGAACCCGTTTTTCATATGAATCTACTTCATATACTTCAAGATTGGAATCAATTTCAAACCCTAGTTGTTTTAATTTATTCTTAATACAAGTCATACAGAATTTAGGATATTTTGAACACTTTTCTTCAATTTTACCGCAATTAAATCCTAAATGGTCAATCTCGAAAAATACCATGAAAAAACCTGCATTTAGATGAATTAATTTTAAAAAAATGAATTTATTCAGGCTTTATGGGAATATCAACTTCAAATCTTATTTGGATTAACATGAATTAACGAACATTTAAATTTTTAGGATAAAAACTGATTATAAAGTAATAATACGAAAATCTTATCTATTCATGAATATCAATGGATTCAGATTTAAACTTAAATTTAAAAACTCAAAAAAATTAATGCTAATAAAATAAATAGATAAATAGTGTTGATGTATAAATTTGCCAGATCTTCGTATAAATGATGATTGGATCTTAAATCGAATCTCTTCTCAAAGCACTAGTTTTGACCAATGGATGAGCAATCTATTTGATACGGTTGAAGAGTCTTTAGAAAACACTCCTCCCGTAGTCATTGAGCAATTTAAAAAAACTAAGGAACTTGACTTAAAAGATTTAGATAAAGAATTAGCTTCAGTACAAAAAGAATTGTCAAATTTAAGAGGAATTGGCAAAATATTTTCAGGTTTTGGAATGAAACTTGAACAAGAGATTAAACGTTCAATTCAAAATTCAATTCCTGAGTTAGACTTTATCACTGGTAAGCGTAAAGATTTATCAACAGCCCTTTATGATGTGTCTAAAGAGAGGGGGATTGAATCAGAAGGATTATTATATTTAATACGAGCGTTACCAGATCTTGAAGCTTTTCTTTATAGTACAAGTGTAAAGAAATACTATCGAGATCATACTGAACATGCGCTTCGTGTAGCAGTATTAGGAGATTTTTTATTAGAACAAGATATTGGGCAAGGAACTCTACATAGTATAATTTCTGACTTAACAGAATTAGATAAAAAACTATTAAAGGAAAAATTTTGGTGGATAACAGGCTTAATTCATGATATTGGGTATCCACTTGGAAAAATGACTACAGCTGTTAATTATTCACTTGTAAATCAGCTTTTAAAATGTTATCCCACAATTGATTTAGAATTCATTCCATTTGAAATTAATTTAGCTTGGAAGGGAAAACAAGAAGAATATTTGGAGATTTTAGAGGAAGGACTTTCAAAAGAAGCACGTACTTTAATAAGAAAAGGTGCTGGATTCACAAATAAGAAAATTTCTTCTCAAGATACTCAAATTTTCTTAACTCAGCCAGGAGGGCATCCTGAATTCCAATACAAAACCCCTATAGATTTAGATCATGGAGTTATTTCTGCGCTTTCTCTTTTGAAAGGAATAGGAACTCCGCAAGAAATTAAAAATAGTGATGATTTTGATGGGTATGTTTTAGCAGCGAGAGCGATAGCATTACACAATTTTAGAGCCCAACTTAAAGATTATGTCTTTGAAGAGCAACCCTTAGCCTTCTTTTTAATGCTAATAGATGAGTTGCAAGAATGGGGACGACCTATTCCAATTCAAATACGTGATACTTATTTTACAACTGAATTAGAAAAAGTTACATTATTAGATGATCTTCTGCTAAATTTGGATGAGTTTGTTTGGCTAATGCAATTTAAAAATCAACAAGCTAAAGACCTAATGGAATTTAATTTCAAATTATATTCAAATGATAAGACAAAATCATTTGGAAGACTAAATAGCGGAGAGTTGTTTCCAAAAACTACTATTAATCTTCAAGATATAGAAATTATGAAATTAGATAAGAAAAAAAAACAAAATATTCTTGCACAACATACTATAATAATTTGAGGTGAATTTGAAATATGGAAGATTTAAAAGAAAATGGATTGAAGATTTATAACGCGATATTTGATCGGAAAAAAAGTGTTGAGATTGATGAGATTGAATACTCTATTAAAAAATTCTCAAGTGGCGTAAAATATGTAGATCTTTTTGGGTATCGGTATATTGAACAAAATCGTAATAAAAAATCAGAATGGGGTAAAAAGGCGAGAGAAGGTCATAAAATTATGTGGATTATTAAAGGAAGACGTTATATCGCACAAATCTTAGACGGAGAATATAAAGATTTAAAGAAGTAAACAAGATATTCTCAAAAAATAAAAAATGATATAAACTTATATCCATCTTTATTTAACTCTATTTTCTACTTGTTGAATTTATAGAGAATTTTAATTTTAGAAATTGGACTCCAATTTATTTTTATTATTTCTAATTCTTACATTATTTAGTAGAAAGATGTGAGAACTTATGGAGGCTAAAATGAGAATAGATACAAGTTATTATGAATTTTTGGACTTAGTTCAAGAAATATCCAAAAATTCAGTATCTATTCAAGAAAGGCTTATAAAAACCATTTATGAGAATTATGACATCCATAAAGTAAAAAATGATATCGACAAGAAAATAGCATTTCTAGACAAATTAATAATTAAATAAAAATCAGGTTCACACCATTTCCATTTCCATATTGGGTATATTCTTACGAATATACTCTTTAACTCTTTAAATCTCTATTAAGTTTTTCAGTAATCAACTCTAAATATGATTTTCTTATAGATTCTTCTTTCTTAATGCCTAGCTTACTTAAAAAATCAAAAAGAATTTTTCTTGTTTCTTCGAGATTTTCATCAGAATCTAATAAAAATTCAACTTCTAGGAAATGCTGGTTTAAAATAGGTAAATAATCTAATAAAACTTCAATATAATATTTTTTAAATTGGAATTCATACAACTCTCTTTGTTTTTTAACAGTTAAGATTTTTTGAAATCCCAATTCTTCCAGGATTGACTTCATTTTTTGCGTATCATCTATTTTAATATCAATCTCTTTCCGAGTTTTTGTAAAAAGATCCATTTTTTTACCCTTATAGGTAATAAAGTGATTAATAACTCGCTTTGTTTTATTAGCAATTTTATGAAACTCAACAGATTTCCTTAATCTCAGAGCCTCATCAGTTTCTTTAAAATTCCTTAAGCCTTTAGGCATATTATAATATATATCCTCGTGAAGTAGCGAAAGCTTATAGGTTCCATTGTATTCTTTGAATTTTTCTAAAATTAGGTCTATATTTGTAATCTCAACTTTTATTTCGACTTCGATCATGAAATTATTTTTCTGTCTGATAAGAATTATAATTCATTATTTTTTATTAGTATTAATACTATGAAATTGAGATGATAGATTGATTTCTCAACTACACCAAGATGCTAAAGAACTTGCTGAAAAATATGGTTACCTCCCCTATATGATTGAAAGATATATTCAATTCTTAGGTTTAGAACAGACAATTAATTATCTAGAAGCAAATGAACTCCCATTAACACCGTCAATTCGAACCAATACACTTAAAATATCCCCCTCAGCTTTAAAAATAAAACTAGAAAAAAAAGGATTTGAGTTAGAACCAATTGCTTGGGTTCCATATGCTTTCAAAGTATTAAAAGCACCTTATAATTTGGGATCTTCGCATGAATTTCTGCAGGGATATTATTATTTACAAAATATAGCTTCAATGCTTCCTGCAATTGTCTTAAATCCCAAATCTAGTGATATAGTTATCGATATGTGTGCTGCTCCTGGAAGCAAAGCAACGCATATAGCTCAATTAATGGATAATAAAGGTAAATTAATCCTAATAGATAAATACAAAAAACGAATTCCTGCTCTGGATGTAAATTTACGTAGATTAGGAATAATAAATTCCTTTATATTAAACTTTGATTCAATTAATCTTCATGAATTAAAAATCAAAGCAGATAAAATTTTATTAGATGCCCCATGTACTGGAGAAGGGCTAATCAGACAAGATCACCAAAGAAAGAAGAGTAAAAGTCTAAGGGATATTAATAAAATGGCGGATATTCAAAAAAAATTACTTAAAGCAGGGTTACATGCACTAAAACCATCAGGTGAACTTCTTTATAGTACATGTTCTATTGCACCCGAAGAAAATGAGTTAGTTATAAATGATATCTTAGAGCAGGAATCAAACTTCTCAATTTCGGAAATTAATCCTTCTTATGGTGTTAAAGGACTTACTAGAATATATGATAGACTATTAAAAGATGGTTTAAAGCGATCAAAAAGATTATATCCCCATATTCATGATACGATTGGATTTTTTTTGTGTTTAATTAAAAGAGAAGGAGAATAAATATTTTCTATTGTTTTTCTCTTAGATAAATACCCTTATCACTAAGGTTAATTGCGATAAGATCCTCTGGTTTGAGATTTTGAACTTGATTACCTTCTACAACTGCTTTACTAATTGCGATTATCTCTTGCTCCACATTAAGTATGATTAAAATATCCCCTAGTTTAAAATTATAAAATTCTTTTAGAAGCATATTTTTTGAAATATTATTTCCATATAGAATCGACTTTTCTCCATTCCAGTTTACATTTAATTGCAAATCTGTAGCTATTAAATTATTTTTGAATAAAAACTCTGCTCCCTCTATACTAATATAGAATTTTCCTTTTTTTATAAAACCAAAGTACAATCCTCCTGAGCTAATTCTGTCTTTGAGCTTTAGATTATTTAAGAGTTCTTGTAATTCTTTAGAAAATAGATAAATTTTAGGAAAAGTATTATATTCTTTTTTTCCTTTGAAAATAACGTATAACTTCTTTCTTAAATCTTCCAAAAGGGAAACAAAATTAGAAGATAATATTGAATTGGAATCTTTAATTATATCGGTTTCAATTTGATTTATGGAGCGAATTTTTTCAAAATCTTTCATTATTGATGAAAATAAAAAGAATTAAGAAGTTTTATTATTATTAATCAATAAAGATATTAAAAAATAGTGTCATAGAAAACATATAATATTTTCATTAAAATTTTTGATTATAGAAGAAAGAAGGATTTAATTTTGTACGAGTCTAAAAAAATAGGAAAAATTAACCTATACAAGAATATCATAATGGGGGTGCAATATCTTAGGCATTAGAAAGATAGAGGATGAAATTGATTTAAAGGAAGCGATGAAGAAAAAGGCAACCGAACTTAAAATGAAAGAAATGCAATCAAAAGCTTCTGTTGATAAATTTACCAAAGATAAACTGCGGGATCTAGCTAAAAAACATGGTGTTTTGTTAGCACTAACTCCAGAATTACGAGAAGAGGTAAAAGAATTACAAAAGAAATTTAATATTCCCTCATCAAAAATTATTACCGAACAAATATCTGAACATGATGTACTGAGAAAATTTTCAAAAATTGACCATCAAAAATTAGGTATGTTGGCATATCAAAGAGTTTTGATGAGTAAGGAAGAAACTGGTGGTATTATTCCATTATCCGAAGTATTTGAGTTAGTAAATACGGGAATTTTGAAAGGAAATGTAGAAGTCAAAGACGTTGAAAAAGCGTTAAGGCTTTTGAAAAAGACAAAAGTGATAGAGGATATTACTCAATTAGATACAGGGACATTAATGGTAAGATTTTTTCCAATTCAATACACTGGCGATGAGTCTAAAGTTGTAGAATTAGCGAAAGAAAAAGGTGTCCTTACGTTAGAGGATGTTTGTGCTAGTTTGGAATGGAGCCAAGAACGTGCATTAAGAGCTTTAGAATCTTTGGAAAATACAGGTATTGCTAAATATAGGGAAAATATTTTAACTGGGAAACAATGGTATTTTCCATCTTTATAAAAGAGAATGAATTACTATTCGAATTTTATTTTAAATGCCTTTTGACCGTTTTCTAGTTTTAGGATAACTGCTTTTCTATTTTTTGCCATAATTTTAAAAATTTCTTCTAAATCCTCAAGTGGAAGTGAACTAAAATCCTCTTGTGTTGCTTCTCTTAGTTCATAAATCATTACAGGTTCAATCTTTCCATTCTCATAACACCAATTGTATATATCGTCTGACCAAGCTTCAAGAGTCTTCCAATATACTCTCAATTTATCTTTCTCTTTTGAGAGCCATTCAGCTTGATTTTGGCTAATTAATTCTTCTGCAATTTCTTTTACATACTCCTCTCTTTTAGTGAAATTCAAGAATGGTTTTTCTGAACTTACCTCTCTAATATAAATAATATGAAGAACAGCAAATCTAGCATAATCAAATAGAACTTTAGCCCATTCTACTTTCCAAGAAATGTAATCAGTTTTATTTTGCTTTTTATCTGGCATTGAATACATGAATTTTTTACGTTCTTCTTCAAGCCAAGGATAAGCCTTCAATAAATTTTCATAAACAGTTAATTTCTTTTGTATTAAGCCTTTTTCTCCGAGAATTTCTTCTTCAAGAGTTTGTAATTCTGCTTCGACTTGTTCAGCATGTTGGCGGTATAACTTTTCATCTATTTCACCCAATTTAGAAGATAAAATATTTTCCAATTTATCAAATTCTTCTTCAATGTAATTCAATTCAGTAGATTTAATATCTTCTTCTTTAATAATATGTTTTTCAGTAGCTTCAACTTCCAATTGTTCTTTTTCTTTCTTTAGTTTTCTTAATCTAGTAAGCTCTTTCCTTAATTCTTCTAACTCCTTTTCAGCTTTTTCTTTGACTTCCTTTGGGATTTCTGTAGGTTTTTCTCTTTGTTTTTCCATATTAACCATTGAAATTTTTATATTTCTCCGAATTCTTCTGCCCAATCGTTATATTGTTTTAATAAAACTTTATTTGTCATTGGTTTAACTTTTTTGAGAGTTTTCTTAAAATCTTTTAATTCAATATCTCTCACATTAACTTCCTTGTCAGAATCTTCAAGAAGACCACTCATATCTAACTCACGAACAGGTAACATTATAACTTCACGACAAATGTTTGCAATATCCCTACCAGAATATCCGTCTGTTCTAACTGCTAGTTCGATAAAATCTTCGTCTGTCAATGCAGTGTTTACGCCCTCAGTATGAATATTAAAAATACCTGCTCTTGCTTTCAAATCAGGAAGAGGAACGTGCACTCTTTTCTCAAATCTACTTAGCATAGCATTATCAATATCCCAAGGACGATTTGTTGCTCCTAAAACCAGTAATGGTTTGTCATGAGTTGATTTTAATCCTTGTATTTCACTCAAAAGTTGTGTTTTAACTCTTCTTTCACCGCCACTTTCGGATCCCTCTCCACGTTTAGTTGCGATTGAATCTATCTCATCCATGAATATTAAACTTGGTGCTTTTAGACGAGCAACCTTAAATAAGGAGCTTATTAATTTTTCACTTTCTCCTAACCATTTGCTTAACAAATCCGCCGATGATGCACTGAAAAATGTTGCTTTGCATTCAGTGGCCGCTGCTTTAGCTAATAAGGTTTTACCACACCCAGGGGGACCAAACAATAAAATCCCTGACCATGGTTTTCTCGCACCTGTAAATAGTTGTGGTTTAGCTATGGGTAACACTATAGCTTCTCTTAATGCTTGCTTAACATTATCCAACCCAGCTATATCATCCCATTTTACATTAGGAGATTCAGTAACAATAGTTCCTGAAATTGAATCAATGAGTTCTTGTTCTTCCGAAGATACTGCTCCAGAGTCAGAGTCGGCACCACCTTCGTCTTGAGTAACACTAGGTTTTGCTGCATATCTAGCGCTTCGAGGACCTCCTAAGTGGGATTTTAAAATTTTCGCACGCTCCACATATTCTTCAATATTCTTTTTACATAAATTCCTCATTTGAGGATTTTTATTATATTGCATAAATTGCATTAATATTTCAGCTGCACGTTGATATTTATTAATGGCTTGTCTATATTTGCCCTGATTGTCTAAAGCAACTGCCTCTTTCGCGGTTTGTACAGCGTACTGATAAAGCTTTGAATCTACTGATGACATAATAACTATATTAAAATAATTATATTATTTATAGCTAATCTAGTCTAATAATTAATAATAATAATTTTATTAGTATATATCAAATTTTCTGTTTAAACAAGGAGAATAATCTCAATAGATATTAAATAATTATTGGTCTCCAAAAATAATTATATAAGACCGAAGTTTTATATATTATATATAATAATTTACAATTTTTGATGAATATGGGTTTTCTAAAAGATCTATCTGGTTGGTTAAGTGGTGGCAAGAAGAAAGACAATGTACGCTCTGCTACTGTTAAATTGAAAGTATTTAATAAACGTCTCATGAGACAAACTAAGAAAATGGAAATGAGTGCAAAACTAGCACGAGATAAAGCTGTTAATCTAAGAAAGCAAGGTGATATGCAAGGTTCAGAATTTCATGCGAGAAATTATCTCCAAGTAAAAAAACAATCTAGAGCTATTGATCTCTTCAGAACTAACCTTGAAGGAATGGTATTCAAATTAGAACAAGCTAACGCTGTAAAAGACGTAGCTGAAATTATGAAGGGAATTGCTGCAAGCTTAGGAGCATTAAAAAGCCAACTTTCGATTCCTCAACTCACAGAATTAATGACTTCAATTGGAGTAGATATGGAAGATTTTGCTGTCACTGAGGAAATTACATCTGATGGAATTGACGATATAATGGTTGACACAGCAGTTACCGATAATGATGTCAAGGAGGTTTTAGGCGAAATCGATGCTGAAATCCAAGTAGAAATGGGTGTGGCATTACCTAGTGCTGGGTCTGATGAAAAAATAGCTGAGTTAGAAAAAGAATTAAATCGTCTTAAATCAGATGAATAAAACAGCAATTCAAAGCGTTCTAAATTATTATTTCTGACATTTTCTCTTTTTAATTATAATATTGATTTAAAAAAGAATTTATTTTTGGATTAAATTTAAAAATTAAATAAATCATTATTATTCTAATTCTAAAAAGATTAACAGTAAAATGCCAGAATACTCTTTCAAAGTAATATTAATTGGACCACCAGCCGTAGGTAAAACAAGTCTCCTAAATAGATTTGTGCATAATGAATTTGATTTAAGTTATAAACTGACTATTGGAGTAGACTTCTTAACCAAGACTTTAGAATATGAACCATCAAATATAGCTAGACTCCAAATATGGGATATAGGAGCTCAAGAAAGGTTTAAATTTTTACATCGTAGTTTTTATGAAGGAGCATTTGGTGCATTAGTTGTGTTTGATCTTTCCAGACAACAAACATTTTCAGGAATGAAAACATGGATTTCAGAAATGCATAATATTTTAACTGAGGATATACCTAAAGTTATAATCGGGAATAAATCAGATTTGATATCTGACATTGGCCAAGTGATTGATAAAAATGAATTAGAAGAATATTTAGAAAATCATAGGTCTATCTATATTGAAACTTCAGCTAAAACTGGAGAAAATGTTGAAAAAGCTTTTAAAGAACTAACACTTCGAATGGTAGAGAGAATGAGAAAAATAATTGATAGTAATAAAGATACTCTTTAAAAAAAAATAGTCAGGATTATTATCAAAATCTGCACTTTTTCTTTTAAACAATCGAATTCATAGCAAAAATTATTAAAAGACTATTGCCTATTTTAAACTTATTCTATATATCAATTTATGAATAAATTAAGTGAGAATTATGGTTCTTCCAGAATTAATTACAATCGGAAGTAATACCTTAGATATCATGATTGAAATTGACGATATCTTACGATTTGAATTATTTGATAAAGATATCATAAAAAAGTATACCGCAATCGAATATTCTCGCAAATTGAATGTTAAAGGTATTAAATTTGTACCAGGAGGTTCAGGTGCTAATATTGCGGCAAATTGTTCTATGTTAGGATTAAGAACTGCTTACATTGGGGTAATGGGAAACGATTTTTCGGCAGAAATCTGTTTAACAGATATGAAGAAACGAGGAGTAGATTTATCTCAAGTAATTCAGACAGATAAAGATACAACCGCATTATCAGTCATATTAAAAACTCCATGGGGGAAAGATCGGAGTATTTTAGCCTATAAGGGTGCTAATAATCTCTTAAAACCTTCAGATGTAAATAGTGAATATTTCGATAATATTAAAGCTTTTGCTTGGACATCCTTAACCAACGATGATGCTTGTAAAGCTATAGAAAAAGCAATTATGATTACTAAAGGTAAGGGAGGTATAGTTTTTGCTGCTCCAAGTATGTCAATTATTAAAAATGCACCAAATTGGGCAAAAATTTTAATTTCCAATTCAGATGTCGTATCCATGAATTTAGAGGAAGCACAAGAGTTCACAGGTGAAATGAAGAAAACACTTATGATTAAAGATTTCTTAGATATGGGCATAAAACTAATTTCTATAACTGATGGTCCCAATGGATCAATTATTTCTGATGGTAAAACGATTATAAATAGTGGAGTTTATTCTGCTGGTAAAATTGAGGATTCAACTGGAGCAGGTGACGCCTTTCTAGCAGGCATTTTAATGTCTCGATTAAATAACTTTTCTCTCGAAAAAACATCAAAAATGGCAACTGCAATGAGTTTCCTAGAATGCAGAGAAGTTGGTGTAAGAGAAGGATTACCTAATAGTTTACAAGAACTTGAAACTTTTGTAGATGTTAATACAATTAAACAAGTTATTTCGGAAATTATTTAAAAAATAAAAATAGAAGAAAGATGGTAGCTTATTATGAAAAAATCGAAATACACAAAATCAATTATTATTTTTTGTGTCTATTGCTTATTCTGGGTTGGAATCTCTATTGCAATGTCAAGAATGTTAGGTTCTAGCAGAAATCTATCACCAATCATTCCTTTTACAGATGCTGGGTTAGAAATTGGATTCATTTCTATTTTGTTTATACCTTTAGCATCAATAATAGGTACATTAATAGGAGGCTACATGTTTACTCCATTATTCCTATTTGCACATACAAAAATCTTTAGAAACCGATATCAGTATGGAATATATACGAAACCAGATTATAATAAATTTAAATTTGCATCACAAGGTTTATTTGCATCATTAATGGCAATAAATATCTCATTACTTTTATTAAATCCAGATATTGTTCGTTTTATTACTGGAAATCTTGGTGTATCCTTAGAAAATTTATTACCTGATAATTATACGGTTTCGTTTGTCGTTTTATTAATCTTTACATTTACATTCACTAACTTACTTTTCTCTCCAACTTGGTTTTTAATGGATTCGGGGATATTATATTCAAATAAATTGAATTTAAGTGAAACAAATAAACCTCTTGAAATTAGATCTATAGGTAGATGGTATGAGCAATTCTTAAAAGGATATGCCGGTGTATCCGTTTTATTATCTTATGTGGAATTTATTACGATCTTTTTCCCTGTAACTAGTGGTGACCTTCCACTTTTTATTATCTTGCTGATAATATTTATCCCATTTCCATTCATAATGATAATTCCTTCAATTCCTGCTTTAATAATATTGGATAAAATTAAACAGAAACGAACTAGTTTTGTTTTAAGAAAGGCGAGAAATATTGGAATTATCGATACTATGGATGTTTCAATCGATCTGAGGAAAAAAGTTTAAAACCTTTTCTTTTTTATTCTCTTTACTTTTATAGAACAATTAAATTTTAATTTTAAAAAATCTTTTTATTATTATTAGAACAAGGCGCTCTTAGTATAGTGGTAAGTATGCCAGGTTGCCAATTTTTTGTTTATAAGAAAACATTAAGGTGATCCTGGCGACCCGGGTTCAATCCCCGGAGGGCGCATTTTTTTTAGATTTTTTTAAATAGCATTTACAATTTGGATTGAAATATTTTAAAAAACTTCTCACACATTTGGCCTTTTTGAAACTAAATTTCATTTATAATTAGATTACAATTTATTTAAATACCACCGTTTAATATCTTTGCTTATAATTTATCACAAACAGATGTGAGAATTTTTGAGAAAAACTCCAAAAATATTGATTATAGTTCTTGCTTTATTGATTGGTGGGGGTACAGGTGTATTTTTCATAGTTGGATTTGCAACCTTAGGTACAATTGATGAATCTTTCACTTTCCACTATCAAGCGGTCCCTTCATCAATAGAAGAACTAAATTTAGATATTGGTATCGGAGCAATTGATATTAGATATAACACTTCAAATACTCCTTATATCGTCAGAATAGATGTTGATATGAGATTGTCAGGATTATTCATGTCAGGTATGGGATATGCTGATTTTTTCGGACCCCCCACAAGTTGGTGGCAAAATGGAACTTTCCCACCAATTTTATTTAGGTTAAGGCAATTACCACATCTTTGGCTTAATCCTGCGTCATGGTTCAAGTTGGCTCATATTGAAATAAATGTTACTCTTAGAAATGACGTTATATATAACATCAATGCAGGATCAGGCACTGGATCAATTAGATTAGTTACTCCTAGTAATGTGATTTTAGATGATGTCGATCTTGGCTCTGGTACTGGAAGTATTTACATGAGTGTTTCAGAAAATACTACTATCCAAGACAAAGTAAATTTGGATGCTGGAACTGGTAGCATATCGTTATATGGAAAAAACACAAACTTTACAAATGGTTTATTACTTGATGCTGGTACAGGATCAATAATAGCAAATCTCAGCAATAGTGTCATCGGTGGTAATATTGGTTTATCCTCAGGTACTGGAAGTATAGATTTTAGAATATATCATACAGAATATACTCAGAATTGTAATTGGGCAATATCTGCTGGGACAGGTGGAATATTTGTTGGTATCAACCAACATGGTCTTATGGGTGCAAATGTCACGGGAAATATAAATACTGGAACCGGAACTATCAATCTGCAATATATAGATACGAGTTCTAGTGTGGGTGCTAGTTTTTTTGGAAGTACAGGGACCGGTAGCTTTAATCGTGTAAATACATTAGGATTTATTCCGGGTTCTAATCCATTTAATTCACTTGATTTCCCAACGACATATAATTATGACTTAAACTTGGATACAGGCACAGGAAATATTAATGTTGATGGTTCTAGTACTTAAACCCCTTTTTTTTTATATATTTTTTTTTAAATAACTATTTTTGATGATCCAAAATTTCAAAAAAACCTTCCAAAATGGTTTAAAGACGCACATCTTTTTCAATTAATCTTTTTATAAAAAAAAAATGTTAAAATTACTAAACTCCCAAATTCAGTGACCAAGTTAATCTGTCCAAAAATTTTTTGCCAGATTACGTCTTCTTTTCCAAAGTTCATTTTTTCCAGAAAAACCGATTATTCCTGCTCCTTTGTCTGCATCATTTATTTGCCACATTCCACTAACGGCTCCAGTTAATGCACCTGAGAGTACTTCAAATCCTTGTGCAGTATATAAATCACACTCAACTCCGCGATTAATTATAAACTTTAATTGTCTTATACCTTGCTGGTTCTTTGAACTTAAAACCTCTAGTAATTTTTCAACTTCTGATATAAGCTGATCATTGGGAACAACACGATTCCATAAATTCCACTCAACAGCTCTTTTTGCCGGATGTAAAGCGCCTATTAAATTTATTTCCTTAGCTCTCCGTCTTCCTATTAATCGTGCTAAACGTGTAGTGCCCCCCCAACCAGGAGTAATTCCGACATCAACTTCGGGCATACCCCATTTTGCTCTCTCAGTAGCAATTACAAAATCACATGCCATTGTAATTTCAAGTCCTCCACCAACAGCAAACCCATCGACAGCAGATATGGTAATTTTATCTAATTCTTCTAATTGATTTGCCATATTTTGATAATAGCGAACACGGCGGGTTATATCATTTGCATTTCCCCATTTTAACATTTCGTTTATATCATCTCCGACACAGAAATTATCACCGTTACCTCTTATGACAAGAAATTTTACCCTTGTTGATTGGCGTAATTTTTCAATAGCATCTACAAGCTCGTTTGAGAGTTGCATACTTAAGGCATTTAATACTTCCGGTCTATTAAGAGTAATCCAAGCTACTTTTTCTTTCTCTTCAAATATTAGTTGTTTAAATTCCATAAATTAAGTTTCAATAATATTATTATTAAATTTTTATTTTATCACTTGAGATTTCTAAATTAGGTTTAGAATACCCAAAGTGAAAAATAATATTTAGGAATTCCCTTGGTATGTATGAATTATCGTGAAAGGTCTGTTTCACGAAATTATAAAAATAGAGAATTCAACTATAGTTAAATATGTAATAAATTTATAATTTTTTTAAAATATAACAGGATTTTATTACACATATCCATATTATAATAATCCTAATAGATCAGAAACGCCTCCAATTTTAGGCATATCGACTTTAAAATAATAATGAACAATTTCAATTAAAAATGTTAAATATGGCATTGATATTTTTTCATTATGTTTATCTGAGAGATAATTTATTATTATTTTTGATGTTAATAGTTTATCTTTTTGATTTTGAGCAAAATCTACAATAGAATTAGAGAATTCATAGGCTTTATTTATTTCATTTCTTAAGATAATAAGACCTGCCATTAGATCATACTCCTTGAAGAATTTTTGGACAATAGATTGCTCAATTTCTAATTTTTTTGGATTAATTATCTTATCCTTATCTCTGATAACTTTAAGGTTATTTAAGATAATATAATCTTCAAATTCATTTTTCTTATTTCTATAATCTAGTTCAGACATTATTTTTAATTCAAAATTAAATGAATTCTGAGTGATATATTTAAAGAAATTTATTAAAGGATTATAGAGAAACTCTTGATCTAAGAGGATTAAAGTTTTCTTTCCAAGAAAAATAGTTCTAAATATATATGTCATTAAAATATGAGGTATATTTAATTTAATTAAGTCTAATTTTATAGTTTCTGTTTCGGGAGTAATTATTTCTTCACTTTTGCCAGTTTCCTCTCCCTCCAGAAGCTCAATCTTAAAATCTGCAACTAAACAGTCTCTTACAATTAAATTTTTATCTACATATGCGATAAATGAATGTTCACATATCATTCCAGCAGCTATATTGATTGCAAGGAGTCCTTTCGAAGCATTTTTTGTAGCATCATCTGAAATCTCAATATGATCCCATTTCGAGCAGAGAGGACACCGAATTTCAATTCTCGCCATTATATTTCAAGAAATAAAAATAATTGAATATAAAATCTATACCTTAATAATAATCGTTATATTACAACTTTCTCTTTCTATAATAATTGTTGTATTACCGCTTAATAAATTTGTTTCAAAATGCAGTAAATGGTGAGCTTGTCTTAATTTTATATTCTTCTTACTCGACCATAATTTCTCTCTATTAAATTCGCAACAAGTAGAATAAATATTGCGCTAATTACTTCTGCCGTTAGAAATGCCATAGAATGATCCAAGAATAATACAGAGATAAAGAAGGTGATAAAAAAGAAAATATTGAAGAGTATAAAAACTATCAACAAGGGTTTTGTAATGGGAAAATCTAAAAATCTCTTCAATTTTGAACTTCTACTAATTGTTTTTCGAAATCTACTTCTCAATTTTTCTCTTCTCTCAACTTGGGCATAACTTTCAAAGATAATAAGTGTAGCATAGAAAAAGGCTACCCAGATTCCAATTGGAATTAATATTGCCACTATATGATTTCCAAGGGCTAAGAAATATTGACCTATATAAATAAAATATAATTGGGATATTCCACTAATTCCTAATAAGAGTAGGAGGGAACCAAAATATTCCTTTGAAGTCCAACGAATTCGTATCGGCATTTTTTTTAGAAGTCAATATGGGCCCGGCGCGATTTGAACGCACGACCTTCCGCACGTCAAGCGGACGTCATACCGAGCTAGACCACGGGCCCATATTTATTTTTTTGAATAATGTAATTACTCGTATGTAATTTATAATATTAAAAAATAAATATTTTATTAGTTTTCTTGTGGACTTTAATAAAATAATGATATTTTTCTTAACCAACTTATTTACAAAAATGTTTTATCAACCTTATTTTTAAAAAATGTTTGAAACTGAGGATATAAAGATTGGTATTGAGTCGTTTAAGAAAAATAAACCTGGTAAAGCTATTTTTAGAGGTAAATAATAATTTATTACTAAACCAACTTAAAAAATGTACAATAAATAAATAAAAAAATAGATATAATTACTATTTATATTTTTTTTCACGTAATGCTCTAATCATAGGTAAATCATTTCCAGAAAGAATTTCTAACATGGCTCCTCCTGCTGTTGATATAAAAGACACATCATCTACTTTTCCTGCCATTGAAGCTGCGGCTCCCATTTCACCGCCACCTATTATTGTAAGAGCTTTATTTTTCTTTGTGGCGGCTACCATAGTATCTATGATTTCATTTGTTGATTTTCTGAACACTTCTTTTTCAAATATTCCTGGAGGACCATTTGCAACAATAGTTTTGCACTTCATTAGAATTTCATTAAATTTATCTACAGTCGCTTGGCCTATATCTCCTGTTGTTGTGTTATAACTTCCCGCTTCATCAATACCAATCGTCTTTCTATTACCATTGTCATCTATAATTAAGTCTTCTGGGAGGATAATTTTATCCTTATATTTATTAAAGGTGTCAATGATCATATTCTTATTTGCTTCTAAATCTTCAGCTATTATTTTATGGTTTGGTTCTCCCATGTTTTTACCTAGAGCTTCAAAGATAAGGATAGCAGTAAGTCCTGAGCAAAGAGCATAATCCAACTTTTCATTATCAAAATTAAATTTCATTGCTTTAAATTTATCTAATGCTTTTGCTCCACCAATAAGCATAGCCATTGGTTTTTCAGGTTCATGCATTATTTTCTTCAAAGCATCTAATTCTTTGTCGGTTATTGGTCCTGCCATCATTTTTGGCCAACCTACGATAGAAGCATGAGCGCGATGGGCAGCTCCAAAAGCATCAACAATTACGTAATCAACTAAGGGAAATAAAGTTTTAATCATATCAGTATTTTCCGCGTCAGAAAAGTCCTTATAGTTTTTCATTTCACCTTCAAATTTTCGAACGTTGTCAAGAACTAGAACTTCTCCCGGTTTAAGATCTTTTATTGCTTGAACCGCCTGTGGACCAAATATGTCTTTTACAAATTTTACTGGACGACCAAGATGTTTTTCGATCTCTTTAGCATGGATGTCTAAATCAGTAAAATCTTTCTCTCCAGGACGAGATTGATGTGCTAATATTATCACTGCACTCTTATTAAAATATTCATTAAGAGCTGGTACAAGAGCACGTATTCGAGGTGAATCTCTAATTTCCATTTTATCTAAATCTATGTTGGAATTAATATCAACACGCATTAAGATCTTTTTACCTTTTAATTTAACATCTTTAAAAGATGTATAGTCAATTTTCATATGTTTCCTCACTTTAATTTAGGATTTAAAATTGAATGAGTTGTAATTTATAATATTGTGAGTAATTATAATTTTTTTCTAAATTTAGAAAACTACAAAATTTATGATAATTTATTGATTTTAATAGAATCAGAATTTAGCAAAGGTTATACCTAATGAGTGAAATTAAGACTATTCTTTTAAAATTACTTGAAAAGGAAATTTCTTTAGATGATGCTGAGAAATTATTAAAGGCAAATTTAATTGAAGAAGTAGGCGATTTAGCGAAATTAGATATTTTTCGTAAAACAAGAACTGGGACACCAGAAGTAATTTTTGCTCAAAACAAAACATCTCCCCTTTTAATTGAAATTTCTCTTCAATTTCTTAAAAGTAAAAAATTTGCGATAATTTCTCGTTATAATAATGAACAAAAGATCTCTGTTCTTGAGAAGTTTGGTAATAATAAAGATTACATTGTTGATATCCATGAGTTAGGAAAAATCATAGTTATTAAAGAATCTACTTATAGCTTTGAAAATAAAGGAGGAATTGTTGGAATTATAACTGCTGGAAGTTCTGATATCCCGATAGCAGTTGAAGCTGAGATAATTGCTAAAGCTATGGGTTGTAAAGTCATCTCCAGTTATGATGTAGGGATAGCCGGTATACATCGAATTTTTTCTCCATTAAGTAACATGATAAAAAGTGGAGTGCATGTAATTATCGTTTGTGCGGGAATGGAAGGAACTCTCCCAGGGGTGGTTGCAGCTCTAGTGGATGTTCCTGTAATAGGAGTACCAATTTCCAGTGGTTATGGTTTAGGTGAAAAAGGCAAAGGAGCACTTATCACTATGCTACAATCCTGTTCTCCTGGGTTATTAGTTGTGAATATCGATAATGGATTTGGTGCAGGAGCTTCTGCAGCAATAATTGCGAATAAAATAGCAGATTAATATTTTAATCTAATTGAAAATAGTATTAGTTTAGCGAAAATACTAAGTATACTTCTCATTTTAGTCTAAATTCACTTAGTAAAATTATATAAATATTCGGGTTTAATTGCATTTAATTAATTATAAATTCAACAATATAATAAGTGAAAATTGTGGTAACACCAGACTCACAAACTGCTCTGGACAATCTTCGTATATTAAATTCGGAATTCGGGTGGTATATTATTCCACTCCTAGCTATTGTGCTGTATATTTATGCGGTAGAAATTAAAAACGCAAGAGAAACTGGAAATTGGAATACTGTTTATGCAGGATTAACTGTATTAGGTTTGGATCTCATTAATGAAATATGGAATGGACTAGTTCTTGTTATTACCGATTACTCAGCTTTTTGGACTACACCAGGAGCAAGTGCTTATATAATTTTAGTTGGATGGAATATCGAAATTGCTTTTATGTTTTCTATTGCTGGTATTGTTTTTGCTAAGTTTTTACCAGAAGATAAGAATAAGAAAATACTAGGACTTCCTAATCGATGGGCTATGGCAATTGGTTTTTCTCTATTTTGTGTAATTGTAGAAATATTCTTGAATCTTGGAGGGTATTTAATTTGGGCATATCCTTGGTGGAATTGGTATAATCCAATTCTACTATTTCTAATAGGATATCTTTATTTCTTTGTAGGAGCTTTTTATGTATATGATCTACCAGAGAGAAAATCAAAAATAAAATTTGTAGGGATAATCTATGGCATAGGTATTGGACTACTTTGTATCTTTCTGCCTTTAGGAATCGCAGGAATAATAAAATTTTGAAATAAATAATTCCTTTTTTTTCTATTATTTTAATTAAACAAATCTTTAATTAAATATCTAAACGTTTAATGAATTTTTTTACTTAAAGTGAAGGATTATATTATTCAAGGATTTATCCCTTTTCAAAATTGAGAAATAAGCTGTGTCAGTATCTTGAAAATTCACAATTTCAAGATAGATAAGTATAAAAAGGTTTATTAATATAATTAATATTGAACTTATTTTTGAATTAATCATAAAAAAAAAAATTTATAAAAATTCCAAGAAGAAGTAGTTGAGACCCCGATGGTCGCATCTATTGATCATATTGAACTTTTTGAGAAATCTAAAAAGTTATTTGAAGATGGTGACATCAAGAATACTTTAGAAAACTATGATAAAGCAATGGAACGAATAGATCGTTCACAATTAAAGAATAAACAAGAATATTTACAATTTTTAGAGTCAATCCTAAATCATTGTAGGGAGCACAACTTAACGGAAGAAGAAGCATTAGTTCTTAGATCGTTAGGAAGAACTTACTCTCTTTTTAAACAATATCCTGAAAGCATGAAATTTCATTATCAATCACTAAAAATTCAAAAAAAACTTGGTAAAAAATTAGAAACAGCTGAAGGATTAATATTTTTTGCTGAAGATCTTGAAGTATCCGGTAATTTTGATAAAAGTATCGAAGCATTCCAAGAAGCCGTAGAAGTTTTTCAGGAATTAGGTAAATTAAGAAAGGTTAAAGATATTAAGAGAGAAATTTCGAGATTACAAGAATTTTCAAAAGAAATGTTAGACGATGAATTTTTGCTGCATAAGTTTAATGTTGATAAATACTAAGAGAACTCATTTTCCAACTATTTTTTTTTCTTATTTTTATTTTATAAAATTACATTATTTATAGTAGCTATTATAGATATTTTTTATTTCAGCATTTACTAATAATTGAATTTTTTTTAATGTTAATCCAGTGTCTCTACTTATATTCTTAAGATCTTCATACTCCGGTTTAATGTTAACGATCTCTAACCCTTTATCAGATTCAATAAATGCAATCTTATAATCAATGTCATAAGTAGTATCATTTATTTTAATCCTTCTCTTTTCAAATTTTCTGTTAATGCAAATTCTGTTTATAACATTGAATCTTACTCCCAGCGTTCCTAACTCATTTATAATTTTCTCAATTAACTTAAAAGTGTGCTGTGGTTGGCAAAGAACCTTTATAATATGGCCAGGTCTATTTTTTTTTGTTATAGTTGGGAATATTTGAATATCTAAAATTTCTTCATTATCAAGAACAGTAATAAAATTTCCGAGAATTTCACCTGAAAGATCATCGATATTGGTTTCTATTACAGAAATTTGCTCACTATATTTTTTTAGATAGTCTCTTGTACTATTCAAATTTGATCCTTCAGCTTCTCCATAAAATATTCTCAAAGTATTCAAGAAATTATCAAATTTTTTTTGCCCCGTGCTAAAAACAGATTTAGATAATTTCATTTCTGCGGGATATTGATGAAACTTAGGCTCTAAGTTTACCAACAAAGCAGCTCCTGTAGGAGTTACTAGTTCAGAATCTATTGGACCTCCAAATATTATGAGATTTGAATTTTCTAAAATTTTTAATGTAGCTGGGGCGGGTATGGCTAATATTCCATGATTTGTACTAACTGTACCGCCACCTAGAGGTATTTTACTGCAGGAAATCCTTACTCCTTCATTAAAAGCATTAATTTCATCAAGAACTGTTGCTACTCCAATAATATCTATAAACGTATCAATTGAGCTCAGTTCATGTAAATGAATGCTTTCCGTTAAATCTCCATGGACATCTGCTTCAGCTTGAATTAATGTATTCAAAACTTTAGTAGCATAACTTTTGGCGGAATCTGAAAGTTCAGAATTTAAAAGATAATTATTTAGTGATTCTTTTAAAGTTTTAGCAGTTCTATGATCCTTTGTTTCTTCAATATCTATTTTTAATTGATTTAGTTGAATTCCCAATCGCTCTATGTTGATTAATTCAATTTTCAATTTTTTCACATTAGGTAAAAACTCTTTCAAGTCAGTTAACTTATTTAAAATAAGATTAGGTTCTGGAACTAACCCTAAAAGACCTGCAAGAAACATATCTCCCGAAATTCCGGAATAAAATAAATCAAGATATAAGATTTTCATTTTTTTAATATTTTCAGAATCGGTATATTACACATTATTTTATGTGATAACAATTTTATAATTATATTATCTTTTTAATAATATTAAGAATTATTAAAAATAAATTCGATTTTCAAATTTAGGGCATATAAATGTCAGAACTGCAAACTCTTAAGGTTTACCTTAACCAATTACCAGCAACATTACTAAAATTACTAAATATTGATCCACCTCATCATGCCATTCCTGAACCAATTCCAGATATTTTAGAATTATATGAAGGAATCGAACGCATTACAATAAATTTAATAGATAATTTTGGACTTTTTGAAATCACATATTTGAAACCTCAATTTATGATTGCAAACTCAGAAGTTATGCTACTTTTAAGCACTAAAAACCCTTATACTCTAGGTGTACTTCATCAATTAATATATGGTGGATTTGAAGTTGAACCAAATGGGTTCCATTTATTAAAAGCTATAAATAGTGGTGGTAAAACATCTTGTTTAATTGGTAGGCAAAAAGATATTGAAAGATATGATGGGGGAACAAAATCTATTGCTAAAGAATCTGATATGAGTACGTGGGTTGAATCAGCCAAAGTTATAAACACTCATGACCTATCATGGATGCATTATTTAGATTTTGAAAATTTACATAAACAACAGCAACAATTAAAACAACGAACCCCAGAGGATTTAATTGAAAAACTGATTAACAGGACAGATAAATGGATTCTAGGTAATTATAAGCAACTTAGAACCAATTCATTAATGATAATTATTGGGGACCATGGTAGGGTAAAGTTAGATATGGCCTATAGTGGAAAAATTGCAAAATGGAGAGAAGCAAGCGTTCCAATTGCTATCCTCATAAGAAAATAAATTTTTATTTCACTTTAATTTTATATATTATTGGTTGCTTAAAATGGAAGAATACAAAAGATTTACAGTTTCTCTTCCTCAAAATCTATATAATAAATTTGAGGAATTCAGAAATAAATTAGGAATCTCGAGATCCGATGCTATTAGGAAAGCTATGTATCTTTTTATGGTCCAAGAAGAAAATATCTCTGTAGTATCAGAAAATGTAGTTGGATGTATTGCTTTAATAATGACTCATGAACATGTTGAACTTAATACTCCACACTCCCATGAAAAAATACACGATGCTGAACATAATCATGATTATAGTTCAAGATCTATTTATGCAAATGTCCAACAAACAGATGAAATCTTGAAAAATGACATACAGCATCATTTTCATGATATCATTATTTCTACAATGCACGTACATCTAGAATATGAAAAATGCTTAGAAATAATTGCTGTATCTGGTTCATTTGAACGAGTAAAAAAATTGAAAGATGATCTTCAGAAATTAAAAAGTATATTATCAATAGGATTTTTTATTATCGATAAAGAGTTTGCTGAAGTATAAATGATATTTGATAAGTAAGAAGAGAAATAAGAATAAAAAATTCCATTTTCTCGAGAAAGAGAATAAGATATAAGGCGATTTGGGTTGGAATTTTTATTCTTTATTTACTATTTGTGGGTTGTGTGTTCGTGATTAGAACATCTCTTTTCAGTAATTTAAACATAAAAAGAGTATAAAATTTGTAATTTTTATTTAACAACAGAAAAAATAAAATAAAGTATGAAAAAAAATAATAACTCTTAGGATGAGAAGTTTATAGATCCTTCTCTTGTACAGTTTTCCTATTATTAGCTTTAGCTCTTCCAATAGCTTTGTCGAGAACATTAATGATAGCATTGTTAAGTGCAGGACCGTCAATTAAATCTCCACTTGTGTTGCATCCTTTGCTTTTAATATATTCTCTTACTTTGCTTTTTACAAAAAGAGCTTCTGTAGCTGCTGCTTTTTTAGCCATTTTTATTATTCCTCCTATAAGTATTTAAAAATATTTTAAATAAAATTATATTTTAAATATTATTCCTACAAACTCCCTTTTAAACTTTAAGGTTAGATCATCTTAAATGATGAATAAACACCCTCTAAATGCAAATTTTGTATTATTGAAAATAGGTAAAATCTGGCGTATATTTTAAAACTGATAATAAATTTAGTAAGATATATTATATCTCGAATTGGAAATTACTGATCTAAACGAAAAATTAGGAAATTTTTAATGAAAGTAATTTCTCTTAATGGAAAATGGAAATGTAAACCTGATCATGATAATCTAGGTGTTGTTTATAAATGGTACTCTCCAAATAACCACTCCATAGATGATAGTAATCTATTAGATATCGACATTCCAAAAAGCTTTAACTTACTTGAAAATTTTGGGAGTTTTGAAGGCATATTCTGGCACTTTTATGAATTTGATTTGGATGGAAAAATAAACACTATTGATTTTGACTACATATTAAGGTTTAAAGGCGCTAATTAAAAAACGAAAGTTTGGTTTAATGATTATCTTACTCCCACTTTCATTTTTTATATTTACGCGTTTGATTGATTTGTTTATTAACTATATAGAGAAAAAAGAGCATTATTTAAATAAACAACAAATGTTAAAAGGTAGATGCTCCTAAAAGTCTGTTCTTTTTATAGTTATTTTTAAATCTTATATCATGGGAATAGAAGATAGACTATCTTTACCTTCAATGATTAAAAGATCATATGAAAATACAAATATTCACAATTTGTTTATCTATAATAAATCTGGTATTTGCTTTTATGGTAAGAGTTTTACAGACTATTTTCAAGTAGAAAAAAACTTAGTTTCTCCATTTATTACAGCTTTGATGTCCTTTTCAAAAGAAATGATTGGAAAGAAGTTTAAGATGATAGAAATGGGAGATGTAAAATTTGTTATTTTCGAAAAGCGTGCTTTAAATTATAATGTATTATGTGATACGATTGAAAATGAAGTTTTTTTAGAGGAAGCAGTAAACAAAATCGATAATCGCCTTACTGCATATTTACAGAAAAAAAAGATCAATATAAATAAACAAATCGTGTATGATGGAGTATTCAATGAAATTATTGAGGAAACCATTGAAGATGCCTTTAGTAATGAGTTTAATTTAAAAACGGAGGAACAAATAATAAATTATATGAAAGAATTAATATTAATTGATTCTATTGATGGAGCTATTCTTTTAACAGATAGAGGAAAAGTATTATATTCATCCTATAACAAAGCTTATTTAAAGAATTTTCTAAAGGAGGTTGATTTTAGGGTTAAAATCTACAATAACTCTATTTTAAAACTTTTTTACACATTCAAAGATAAAAAATTTATATTTTCAGAATATGTTCAGAATAAATATTTCATAATCCTAGTTTTTAACTCCCATGTAAGATTTGGAGTAGCGGAACATTACTTAACTCGTATTGTAGATTCTGTTAAAAATCTTCTCTCTAAAGAGTAAAACAAAAGAATTTTTAGATATTTTATTCCAATCTTATATTTTATAACTATCCAGAAATATTTTACTATAAATCTAATTAATGATTTATAAAAATTAAATTAAAAAATACCTAAAAATAAATTCTATCAAATAATTTTCGATATTGTGAAAATTTATGTCAAAAACAGAAGAAGGTTTAAAAGAAGCGTTTGCAGGAGAGTCACAAGCTAACCGCAAATATCTAGCGTTTGCTGAAAAAGCTGATAAAGAGGGCTTTCCTCAAATAGCAAAAGTGTTTAGAGCTGCCGCCGCTGCAGAGACCGTTCATGCTCATAATCATCTTAGAGTTCTTGGAGGAATCAAATCTACAAAAGAGAATGTTCAAGCCGCAATAGAAGGTGAGCATTATGAATTTACAAAGATGTATCCTGAATTTTTAGAAGCAGCGAAAACTGAGGGAAATAAAGATGCAGAAAGAACATTCAATTATGCTAATGAAGTAGAAAAAGTCCATCACAAATTATACAATGCAGCACTTGAATCTATAGAAAAAGGTAAAGATTTAGAGAAAGGGGATATATATATATGCCCAGTTTGTGGTTACACTCACGAAGGAAACCTACCTGATAAATGCCCTGTCTGTGGAGCAGCTAAGAAAGTATTTAGAAAAATTGAATAATTTCTTTTTCTTTTTTTATTCATAATTTAAATTTAAATTATCCACGGAGAATAAGATTCTTTAATTTTTAATAAATAATCATTAATTGAGAAATTCAATTCTTTTTCAGCTTTTTCAAGTGAAGAAAAAGTAGCTCCAAAATTATAATAATATAATAGTAGATCAGAAATTTGTTCATCTCCTAACGATATAATTGTTTGAAGTCTAGCATTTTTAATGATTGATTTAAAATTTTTAAATTTGAGTTTTATTGAACTAACATTCTTCAATTGTTTTTGTAATATCTGATATTTTTTTAGTAGTTCATGGGATTTTTCCGTCAAATAATAATAGATTTCTTTTCCATAAGGGGTATTAAGTTTTGGTACAAATGGATTAATATTTACTCTTAAAGAGTCTCTTTCAAAACCTAAATTATCAAAAGATATTAATAAATTAATAATATCAGCAATATTTTCCTCCTTTTCTCCGGGTAATCCTATCAAAAAGTATAATTTTACATTTTTAATTTGAGAATTTCTAATTTGAGTTAATACAGAAATAATTTTCTCATCTGTTATTCTCTTTCCAACACCAAATCTCAAACTTTCAGAACCTGCTTCTGGAGCGAGTGTAATAGTTTTAATATTTGCCTTTTCTAAGACTTTAATTATATCGGCATTTAAATGTTCAATCCGGATGGAAGGCAGTGTTAATCTTTTTCTTTTATTCACTATATATTCACAAATCTCCTTAAATTTAGGATGTGAAGATACACAGGAACCTATAAGGGTAATTGTATCAAAATTCGAATTTTTTATTCCATCGTCAATAGTTTTCTTAATATTCTCAAAACTCCTGTTTCTGAATGGTGAATTATGAAAAGAACTTATACAGAATTTACATTGATAAGGACATCCTCTATTAATTT
The DNA here is from genome assembly GCA_048938855.1 of Promethearchaeota archaeon. GTDB lineage: Archaea > Asgardarchaeota > Lokiarchaeia > Sigyniarchaeales > SOKP01 > Loki-b32. The sequence continues at coordinate 59,090 of JBHLLT010000004.1, read as the reverse complement.
CAATGAAAAAATTAGCCTCAAAGACAGTTTTTTTTTCAGAAGATTTAGAAATCAGTTGAAAAGTAGGAGTAGGTGAACTATCAAGATTTTTAATAACAGCTCTATTAATCTTATTCTTAATAGCCGGAATGTAAATTCCTTCAATTAATATAAGTCTTCCTAAAAATTCTTCAAATTTTAAATCTCCTTTTTTATATTGGTGAAAAATATTAAAAAATGACTTAAGACTCTCCTCTGCATCCCCAATGAATAAAATATCAAAATATTTACTAAAAGGAATCGGATTAGAAGTAATAACTGGACCCCCTCCAATTATAATTGGATATTGTTTGCTACTTTCATTTGAAATACTTAAACGATCTTGAGAGGTTATTGGAATCTCAGCCTTTTCTAATATCCACAATATATTTTTAAAATCGTTTTCAAAATGTACTGAGAAACCTAAAATATCAAATTCTATAGGCAATATATTATTTTCAAGTGAACGCAAATTATTCTTAGAAGAAAAATCTATGGACGCTGGATATTTCAATTTTATATTTTCTGGTATAAAAAAACGTTCACAAGCAATATTTTCAAAGGAATTTATAAGATCATAGAGAAGTCTAATGGCGTATGATGACATTCCAAGTTTTTGGACATTAGGGTAAATTAAACCAAAAGAAAAATCAACTTTTCGCCAGTCTTTAATAATTACGTTTTCAGTATTCATCTGAAAAAAACTTATAATTTTTTTATTAACAATAAATCAATTTTTTTTATTTGATTCATTTTCGATAATAATCTTCTTAATTTCTTCCACTATTAATGGTAGAACGATACCAGTTTTATTATTAATAACAATTTCCGCTCTTTCATCTAAATCTGTAGGCTCATCATTAACAATAATTAATTTTCCTCCTTCACTCAGAGTGTATAATGGTAAATCACATATGGGTGCAACAGAGAGAGAAGAACCTGCTATTAACATGACCTCAGACTTTTTTGCTAAATCAATTGACATATACTTTTCAAAATTAGGAAGCGCTTCGCCAAATAACACTGCTGAAGGTTTAAGTGGAGCTCCACAATAATTACATCCTGGAGTTCCTTTTTTCTCTTTTTTAAGTTTTCGCATTATTTGTTCCTTAGTATAACTTGCACGACACCCTAGGCACGTAAATCTATTTATACTTCCATGAACTTCATACACAATAACATTTCCTGCTTTTTGGTGTAATTCATCAACATTTTGGGTAACAACGGCTTTAATTATGTTTAATCTTTCAAGTTCTGCTATCGCATAATGACCTGGGTTCGGTTTTGCATTAAATAAAGTAGGAGCAATTTTTTCTGCCATTTTCCAAAATTTTGAAGGATCAGTTAAGAATGCTTGAAAACTTCCATATATCTCAGGTTTATATTTTTTCCATATACCGTCTGGACCTCGAAAATCCGGGATGCCGCTTTCAGTTGAAATCCCTGCTCCCGTTAATACAATCGCAAAATTTGAATTAAATAGTAAATCCGCGGCTTTCCTAATGCCTTCTTTCTCTTTTGGTTTTAATTTATTCATTTCTATAATGTATAATACTATTTAACTTTGTAATGCATTCAATTCTAATAAAATTTATACTTATAGTTTTAATCTTTATAATCTTTAAGAATTTGTGCAAATTTTATAAACATAAATCAAAAAAACTTAATATATCAAATAATTTTTAGTATAATAAGAGATGTTTAATTGATCTTCTACCTACTTAAAAGCCCCCCCTCATGATCTCTTCTTTCAGCATCATTTTGGAGAATGATATACTTTATTGTTCAGACGAAAAAAAATACAATGCATTTGAGATTGTGTTATTTGTTGAAAAGCTCTTAAGGACTCTTAATCCCAATAATACATGGCGATTAAGGAAAATTGGTTTACAACATAAAAAGTTAAAGAGAGAAAGAATTATAGTTGAACACATGGTTACTAAAGCTGGTCAGAATTTATTTTTCTGTAGTATTGGTGATTTTGCTGTTGGATCAACACAAACTTTTAAAATGTTAGAAGATTTTGGCAAACAGGTTCAAGTTCAATATAATGATTTAGATAGGTTGAAATTTTCTTCTGAGGAACCAACTTTTAAGGATGTTATAAAACTTATTACAGACTATTTGAGAGATAAGTATATAGATTCATTAGAGGAAGAAATTATCTATGAAAAATCTTATAATAACGGACAAAATGCCATCTTATATGCCGGAATATCTACTCAAGGTCTACCACTTGTTTCTCAACTCTTTGATAGCGATCTTTTAACACATTTAAATAGAGATAAAACTACTGAAAATATTGAATTATATAGTTCAGATTTATCTGCTAAATTAGCTACAATCTCAATGAATACCCAAATTCGTACTAAAACAAGAATTAAAGAAATTCACATTGAAGATACTGAAAAAGTTCAAGAAAATAATAATAAAAAAATAATATTGTTTGGCAATATTAATGGTTATTCAGTAGATTTTATTGCTACTGGAAATTTTTATAAAGTAAAAACAATTTTTAAACAATTTAAGTCTAAATTATCTTTGGATTCCGCTTTTAGGGAAGAATTTGTGGGAGATTTAAGGCCTTATAAGCATTTAAAATATTATCTTGATGAAGTTGTACAAGATTTTGACCAAATTAATTAAATTAATATATTCTTAAATAAGTTTCATGAAAGCCGTAATATTAGCTGCCGGAGAAGGGAAGAGATTAAGACCCATAACCTCATTAAAACCTAAACCTATGATACCATTATTAGGTAAACCACTCTTAGAACATACAATCATAGGGCTTAAGAATGCAGGTATTGATCAATTTCTACTTATTGTAGGATATAAACAGGAATTAATTAAAAACCATTTTCAGAAAGCGTTAAGCCAACTAGATGTGAAAATAGATTATATCTCTCAGGAGGAATATTTAGGAACCGCTCACGCAGCAGGATATGCAAGAGATTTTATTAAAGATGAAGATTTTTTAATGATGTATGGAGATTTATTTGTTGATCCAGAAATCTTTAAGATTATAATACAAAAATACAAAGAACAAGAATATGAGGGATTAATCACTTTAATAGAAGTAGAAAATCCACAAGATTATGGAATTATCAAAATAAATTCTAAAGAACTCGTGGAAGAAATAATTGAAAAACCTTTACCAAACCAAAATGCTGGGAATTTAGCAAATGCTGGAATATACTTATTCAAACCATTGATTTTTAAAGCTATTGAAAAAACCCAAAAATCTATTAGAAATGAATATGAATTTACTGATTCTATGCAAATACTAATTAAGGAGTTTGGTGCAAAGATTATTGGTGCTAATATTCATAATTATTTTTGGAGTGATATTGGATTACCATGGCAACTATTTGAGGCAAATAAGTTTCTCTTAGATGGTATCAAAACTCAAAAATTTGGAGAGATCGAAGAAAACGTTAATATTCATGGTAATGTCTATATAGGTAAAGACACTACTGTTAAATCCGGTACTTATATTCAAGGACCATGTTATATAGGAGAAAAGAATTTAATAGGGCCAAATGCATTTTTACGTCCATATACTTCGGTTGAAGATAATTGTCATATAGGGATGTCAGAAATAAAAAATTCTATCATTTTATCTAATTCTTCTATTCCACATTATAATTATATAGGAGATTCTATTGTATGCGAAAATGTAAATCTCGGAGCAGGTACTAAAATATCAAATTTAAGATTCGATAATCAAACTATAAAAATGAAAATTAAAGAAAAATTCGTTGATTCTGGCAGAAGAAAACTCGGTGCAATAATTGGTCCTAATTCTCAGACAGGTATAAATGCTAGTATTATGTGTGGAAAAAAAATAGGTGAAAATTCTGTTATCGGCGCACATACGCTAATAAATGAGGATGTACCCCCAAATTCGCTTTTTTATCAAGATTCTGCTGGAAATTTAAAAAAAGAAATAAATCGCTTTTAAATTTGTTTTATTTGTGGTCATTATTTTTGAATTGCTATTTCTTCTTGAAATTTCGGTTATTCTCTTTTCCTAAATTCACGAAGTATTTTGGAAAATTTCAAAGGTTTACCAGTATAATCAAGTTCCTTTAATGCCTGATCTTGATAAGCATTAAATAGTTTAGTAGAAAAATATTCCCAATCTTTACAGACTGCTAAGGTTTTTTCATCATTCCTTAGAAGATTATCATGAGACATTATCCTATTAAATTCTACTGAATACTCATCAATAATATCTGAATTTGCTCCATCTAATAAATCTCTACAAAATTCATCAGCAGGATACCAATCTTTTACTCTCGAAAAATCTCGATGAATTTGAGTAAGTAGTACATTTCTAGGTCCCTCCCATAACTCCATAATCATAGAATCTCTGTGGAGACGTGGAAATGATAAAAAGTCTTCCATTATACCATGTCCTCCATAAAATGAAATAGCTTTTCGTATCATAGCTGGAGCTTCATCAGCTACAACAATCTTTTGAAGCATTATTAATTCTCGTAATCTAAATCGACGTTTACGTTCTTCAATATCTCCAATCATTTCCAAATCTCTTATTCCACTAATAAGTTCTTCATTAAAGTGGATATATTCAGAATATATCTTGAACGCAGCTGCAGATGATCTTTTAGCAAATAGATCTACTTCATTAATTTGATTTATCATCATTGGAAATGAAGATATTGGTATATTAAAAGCATTTCTAAATTGTGAATATAAAATTGCTTCCCTAGCAACTCTTAAAGCACTTGCTGCCATTCCAAAAGCTACATGGAGTCTAGATAATGATAGAACAATTCCTACGATATCTGCTAATCCTTTCTCTAGAGGACCTATAGGATATGCAACAGCTCCATTATATGTAATCTCTGCTGTAGGTAATTCCGCAGTTCCAAGTTTTTGTTTTAATCTATCAATAGTATAAGAATTTCTAATTTCTTTTTCCTTATTCCTTGGTAGCCACGAAGGCACTACAAATGCAGCAACTCTAGTAGAAGATGGTCTATTTTTTGGTTTTGCTGTCACAACGGCATAATCTGCTTGCGTAGCTGAGCAAAAAAATTTTTGACCATACAACCTCCATACATTTGACATTCCATCTATACCTTCTTCTTTTTCAAATACTGCTTCAACTAAATTTGCTGGAACATCACTTCCTCCTTGAATCTCACTTACAAATTGAGCTCCAATTTTATATTCTCCATTTTCGCCATCTCTTATAGATTTTAAGATTCCTTTTCCTTCAGGGCTCAATGTATCTTCATATTTTTGCATAATTTCAACCGCTCCATGAGTGCATGCAACAGGACACATTACACCTGATTCTCCATTCTCATAGAGTAAAAACATTTTAACAAATCTACTCCAAGCAGAGTTCCGGGCAGGATCATACAGACCAAGACTAAATACTTCTCTCTCTAAGATTTCTGTTTCTAAACATCTTTCAATACGATCTATTCTATGATTATGGGCATCAAAATGCTTTACTTTGGTGACTTTTATCCTGTTTTCAAGTTCAGTTGCTTTATCAGCAAGATCTCGGAATCTAAATGAAACATAATCAGATAGTGCTCGGAGATCTCTATCGATTTTTTCATATTCTTCGTGAGGGGCATATTTCTTAACAAGAGCTTGTAAAAAGCCATCATCTTTATAGTAATTAAAATGGTTTCTAACAAATAAAAAATCATCAAAAGTATATGGATTATTCCGATTTCCTTCTTGGGAAGACATAATAATCATTTACAATATTTAATTAATTTAAAAAAAGTCATACCAATTATTAAAAATAACTAGCAGTTAAAAGAGTTGGTTTTAGACAAATTAAAATTCTCTATTATTAGAAGTATTCATTCCTCCTCTGATTCTTCCTCATCTAGTAGAGAATTCTCTTCTTCTTTGACCGTTGGAGGTTTGGGTTTAGATTGTGCTAGTTTTTTAACATTTATTCTTTCTGATCTTTTGATTTCAGACTTTCTTGATCTCTTAATATCAACTTCTACAATCTCAAATTGATCATCTGGAACTTCTATATCTTTACCTCCTTCGGGTATGGATACAAGCTTACTCTTAATAATAACGGCGTTAGATAATGGATATATTGTCTTAGCTACCCTTTGAATTTGATTTTGAAATTCACCATATATAATACCTGCTACAAATTTTTCATGATTTAGACTTTTGGCGAACTCCCTTAATATTTCTCTAATTATTTTCCTAATTAAGATTTGTTGACTACTTCTTGCCCTTTTAATAGTAGTACATATCATAGTTAGACGAAAAATATATCCATCTTTAGTAGTCAAGTTGATAATTGATTGTATTCTGGTACTTCCTCTCCCTATCAATGATCTTATAAAATCATTAGTATATTGATGTCCAATAAAAATACTTTTACACTTTCTTGCTTCACTATTCACTTCTGTGATTCTAAATTTAAGCTTCAAGCTAATATCAGAATATTTACCAGTAAAGTCAAATAACAATGCCTCTATTGTTCTTCCTCTTAAAGTGTCTTCCACACCAAGAACTTCTCCGATATTTTTAAAGTTAAAGCTTTTACTGGCTTCAATAGAGTACCAATTTTTATCCTTGAATGATACTTTCTTTACTTTTGGTTTTTTTTTCTTTGCTTTTGAACTCATTGATTTAAAACCTCCATTTATCGTGCTACTAAAGTTCTTATCTTTTCGGGATCATATTTGAAATCTTGTGGAAGTTTCTTCTTTTTTTTGTAATATTTAATTAGTCGATATATTTTAGATTCTGTTCTGTTCAGCCCTTTTTTCGTTTGTAAATCTTTATGGTTTGTTTCGAGGTGTTTTCTAACATTCAGTGCTTTTCTAACTAAATTTGCGAGATCTTCCGGTAAAGGAGATTGAATTTCATTTTCTTCAAGAATTTGAGTAATTTTTTTACCAGTAACTAATTTAACTAATGGTACACCCCGTGAATCTCTCATTAAAGTTCCTATCATTGAACTTGATTGTCCTCTTCTCGCTAATTTAACAACTTCACTTTCAACTTCTTCAGGAGAGGGTTCAACCCATGTAGGTTTTTCTAATCTAGCCGGGCGTCTACTGCCTGATTTTCCACGTTTTCTTGAATGCATCCGAGCCATTTTTGCGTTCTTCCTTATAGGTTGCGTTTCTTATAGGATATAATATAAAATTAATAAAGAAATATACAAAATAAACTTTTGTAATGTTCATAACATTAAACGATTCAATCTTCATTGCACTCGAATATCTAAATAAACTTTAAGACCTTATACTTAATATGAACATGAATCAGAAAATTATCTATTTTGTAACTGGAAATATTCACAAATATAGTGAAATCTCCACACTCTTTAAAAGCGAATATTTAAACTATACTTTAAAACATAAAAATATCAAAACAATTGAAATACAAGCGAAAAGCATTGAAGAAGTGGCGTTACATAAATTACAGAGTATAGAAGGACATTTGAATGGGTCGTATTTCATAGAAGATGCTGGCTTTTTTGTTGATATTCCTCTGAATGGATTTCCAGGAGTGTATTCATCTTATGTTATGAAGACTCTTGGGAATAAAGGAATATTAAAATTAATAAATAATTTTAATGATTCACAAGCTCATTTTACTTCGATTATCGCACTCTATTTTAAACCTCTAGATAAAAAATTGATTTTTGAAGGCAAAGTTTATGGAAAAGTATCAAATACTGCAAGAGGTTCAGGAGGTTTCGGATTTGATCCAATTTTTCTTCCTAATAAGATACCCAATAAGACCTTTGCTGAATTAACTATGGAGGAGAAGAATTTAATCTCTCATAGAGGGCAAGCATGGAGTAAGTTTATAAATTTTTTAAAAGAAAATTCATAATGAAACTTCCTTAACAGGAAAAAAAAGGGTTTTAAAATGTTTGCCGGAATATATCCATTATACTTTTCTTATAGAAGTATTTTACTAAGATTATATATGTTCCAAGGAATGCAAAAGAAATTGATAAGATAAACACCCTAAATAATGTATCCATAGGAATTGAGAATACTATGGGCATTTCTGTCATTAAACTCATGTTAGATTGAAGTAGATATCCGGTATAAGTACCTATTATCGTTCCCATAACTCCCGCAGAAAGTAATATTATCATACTTTCAATTAGAAACATATTACGGACATTTCTTGTTTTCATCCCCATTGATCGGAGTATTCCAATTTCAAATTTCCTCTCTAATACGACGGCATACATACTGCTTACAAGACCAAAAATGCTAATTATTATAGTAAAGGTTAAAATTAATTCCATAAGAAAAGACTGTCTTTCTGTCATTGATTTAAAGAAATTGATTTTTGTTATAGCATCATCAATAATTATATCTTTATCCTTATACATATTGTTAATCTCATCTTTTGTGTCTTTGATGTTTTCCTGGGATTCATCTACAAGATTTAAAAATATTTTATCAATAACCATATTAGCTTCTCCTGGATTTTCAACTTTCATCAGACGCATGTAATTATCTAAAGATACCATAACACCCCCGCCATTAGCAGACATTTCATTACTTCGAAAGTTAAAGAAACCGGGAATTCCACCTGAAATTCCTACAACTCGAAAAAGAGTCACGTTCCCAGGAGCTAAGGGTCCATTGTCATAATCCTCTGGCCTATAAAAAGTTATTCTAACAAATTCACCAACTTCTTTAACGCCTATATAATCTGCTATAGATTTAGCTATTATACAAGTATTGTTATGAGCGAATAATTCATTAAAGGAATATTCTGTATTACTACCACTACTACTCCAGATTAATAGGTTCTTATCTATTAAATCAACAAAATCTTCATTTATTCCAATAAATCCCGCTTCCACAACATCAAAATCCATCATATCTCCAGCAGTTGTTTTTATTTTTGTATTATCTTCCTGTCCAATATATTGAAAAATAGTCATCAGTTGTTCTTGGGACTCACTACTAAAACCTACTTGACCTTCACTTACATCAAATAAAGTAGCCAAAGTAGCTTGCAGATCAAATGTATTATGAAGTGATATAGCAAGCTTATCTACTCCTGGCAATGCTTCTAATTCTTCAACCATTTCAAGTGTCAAAGCAGTTTCTGGAGTATGGAAATTTTCATTTACTAGAACTAAATCAGATCCATATTGAAATCTTAAATTTAGATCCATATTACTAGACTCCATTTTTGTAACACTAGTAATAAAGAAAATAAAAGAAAAACTGATTGCAAACATAATTACTGTACTTGTATTTCGCCTTCGATAGCGCTTTAGTGAAATATTTATGATGCTACTATATTTTCTAATAGCCGGTGAAATTATACCTAAAAAGATTTTTTGTATTAAAGGGATTATTCCTATTGAGGCAAAAACCAATCCGATAACAATTGCTGCTAGTAGACCAATAAATAATGCTGATGTTAACATAAAATCACCTGTAACAAAAATATTTGGCATAAGGACAAAAACTATCATTCCAATGGTAGCTATCGCGATTCCCGTAAGAAAACTTTTAACATTCATACTCCCCTCCTTTTTTATTACCCAACCTTCTTCTTTCGTTTGAAAGGGAGTTATTGATTTAATAATATCCATTTTTGCCGTTTTTAAAGCAGGTATTAAGGCTACAGCCAATGATACAAAAGTTCCAATTGAAAATGCCATTAAAAGTGTATCGGGTTGAATGACCCATTCAACTTCAGCAAACTCAAATTGAAAATGATATATAGGGAATATAATTTGAGCAATTGGTTTCATCAAAGTAAATCCAAGAATCATTCCTAGAATCGATCCAATTAAACCTAACATTAATCCTTCAAATAAAACCATTTTAATGGCATATGCTTTTTTACTCCCGACAACGCGAACTACTCCAAATTCTCTAATTCTTTCTTCTACTGAAGTAGATAAAATGCTATTAATCAAAATACTCGTTATAAGAGTAGAAAGAATTGTTATAAACCAAAACATTATTGTTACAGTCATCAAAAGGAATTGGCCTCCTTCTAATTGCTCCAATTTTGGTAAACTTACAGTAAATTCATTGAGATCTAATCTTTCTTGTATGTTAGAACCGATATTTCGGAGCCTTCTAGTTGTTAAATCTAAATTACTAGCATCATAAACACTTCGAGGATTGTTGATCGTACCTACTACTAAATTTATTAAACCATTCCGGCGCAAAAAGTTTTGAGCTTGCTGTATGTTAACAAGAATTAGAGAAGTTTCAAATTGTGTGAATTTTAGGTCTTGGATACATATTTCAGCGACAGTTAAATTTAATTCGTAAGATTGGTATTTTAAAGATATACTATCTCCTCTACTTACATTAAGTATCTGAGCAACATTCCATAATATGACGCATTCATTATTATCTGGTTCATCATTATAAATTTCATTAGTTTCTTCTCCTTCATCATTTACAATTATCAAGTCTCCCATATTTCCATTAGTAGCTTCTTTAATAAAGTCAAGACCATACATTTGAAGCGACCCACTAGTATTAATATTTTCTGAAGTTGTCTCTACTAACATTAAAATACGCGGGAATAATTCTTGGACACCTTCAATATCCTGTAATTCATTATCAATAACATTTTCATCAAAAAAAGGATCATACGTCAAATCTGTTTGTATTGTTCTTGAGATCATAATATCTGATTTTCCAGTCGATGATGTTACGTATAATAGATAATTATAGTTCACAGTATCATTTAGCATTCCAATAGTTGTTAATAAAAATAATGAAATTGCAATTCCACATACTCCAAAGATCGCCTTTGCTTTATCTCGTTTAAGATCGAGTAAAGAATGTTTGAGAATTTGCAGATTAAACCTTTTTTTCAGTTTATATAAGAAATTTCTTAAGTCCATCTTTTTCTACTTTTTTATATTTTTTACAGATCTAATATACTAAATTTCTTTTTTTTACTCTCAAAATCTCTTGGAAATTTACCTTCCTTGGCCAAAATTCCTTCAATTTCATCTTTTTCCTTTCTGACTAATCTAACACCTTCGCACTTTTTATTTTTGCAATAATAATTTTCTCCAGGTTCATCTTTCAGTGACCATTTTCCGCAATTTAGGCAGTTATATGCAACAAAAATTTGATCATGTTCACAAACAGGACACATAATATCAAATTTATGTGAAATAAACCAAGATCTACATGATTTGCAGAATAATGTTAAAGGTCGTTGAAGTTCTTCTTCAGGTTCAATTAATTCTATTCGCTTAATGACTTGATCTTTATCAATATCTTTAAGTCTAACCTTTTCAACTCGTAAATTTCTAATGTTTTGAACCCAAATCTTACCTTTCTTCTCCGCGATAACAAAAAGCAATATCGCTACGATAGTTATCGCACCTATCAGAATAATATAAGGTCCCCATAAAAGCCACCATCTTCCATTATTTACTATTACATTTATATATGACTCTCCTTTATTCCCTTCTTTATCATAAGCTACAATCCTAATCTCATACTGTCCATCATTGTATTTTACTGTATTCCAATTAAATTCTAAGATACTTGTATTACTATCATAAAAAAGTTTAGTTCTATCAACACTCTTATTATTTAGAAGTATATAAAATTTTGACTCATCCAATTCAGTATTATCAATAATATTTGCTCTAATTGAAATTTTTGAATTAACATTTATATCCGGTTCAGGATTTAATATTGAAATTTCGGGAGGCACAAAGTCTGATGATTTATCATAACCTATATATATATTAGCAATTAACCAACCATATCCCAATCCAATTACATTATTATTTGAATGTAGAGTGAACATTACAATTATATCTTCTCCAGAATATTGAGAAATATCAAATTTTTTGCTTCCAGAGAGATCTTCGTCATCATATGTAAATTCTCTTAAAACAATCCATGTATCGCCAAAATCTGTAGATATTGAAATTATACATTTATCTAGCTGATCTTCGGCTTGATAAAATTCATTTTGTAAAGATATTTCATAATCAAATTCAAGATATACCTTATATTCACTTCTTAAATGCAAAAGGTGAGTTATCAAATTGCTATCCCAATTCCTCCCGTAACCTTGCTCAAAGCCTCCAAAACTCTGACCTCTTCCCCCATATATATAATTTTGACTAATCCGAGTTATAGGATGCCAAGTATTATCTGCTTTAAACCAAGCAGTATTTTGTTTAGGGGTAGGAGTTCCCGAAACATAATAATCATCTAAGTCTGTATTCGAAAATTCAAAACCAATAAATTTTCCATCCTTATATAAATTAAATTGTAAAGGAATTGGATTGATAAACGTAAATAACGAATTATTTCTGTTATACCAAGAGCTCTTAATTGAAAATTTTCCATCTGAAGCATGAAATCTAAATGATTGATTGGAAATTTCTTCTAATAACATTGATCTGCTAAAATAAATTCCCATATCTTCTATACCAGTTGAGCTAGCATTCCAATCACCATAAATGTTGTACATGGAGTAATTAGTACCATCCATCTCAAGAAAAACAAATTCAGGATAATTATTGTCTAAATCAAAATATTCAAGAGAAAACCTATATTTTTGGTATCGCGAATCTTGGGTTGAGGAAAGATCTCTATTTAAATTGAAATTTATTATGGGAGCATTCTCATTTGTATAATTTACAATCGCAAAATAATCTAAAATAAATCCTTTATAATTAATCGAATCAAATGCATCATCTATAGATGTTTCAAATCGAAACTGAATAAAATTGCCTATATATTGAGTTAAATTAATACTTTCCATAAACCATTCCTGTTCTATATTTGTATATGTTCTAAGAGTTATCCAACCTGTCCAATTTAGATTAATTTGTAAATAAACATAATCGCCTGAATTGATACTTGCTCTAAATCCAAATTTAACAAAAGGTTGACTAAAATTTTGATCAATAACTGTTAAGTTATATAATGGGCTATATAATGTGCCATTTGGATAAGGATCTTCAGTTAATCTAATAGGTTGGTATGTATAATTATTTGGGCTATTATGATAAGTTCCGAAATACATAGAATCCCAAGTGTCTTGATATAATCGTGATCTATTATCTTTTACATTGCTCTGTGACATAATCTCCCAACCAGTACCGGTATGAGTCCAGTTACCCATTCCATCATTGAAACTATGAAAATTTGGAAACTGAATACTATCTGTTGGAAATTCAATTGTAATATTAAGTAATTTTGACTCTGGATATCTTATTTTAAAATTTCCGTCACTAGCAAAAAACAAGTAGTTAAATATTCCAGATCTCGGAAATTGAATATAGTTGCTAACAAATATCGCTCCATCGGTGTATATATTATCTGGCGGATAAAGTTGGGTTAAAGTATAATTTTTGGATAATTCTACAATTGAAACATATATCTCTTGAGGCGGAACATTCGATGTATCATTATCGAAGTATTCAATATAGAACCTATAACTGTCAATAGTATAGTTCTTCTTTGGGTCACCTCCAATAAATTCCTGAAGACTCATCACAGTTGTGTTTTTAGAACCTCCATTATAATTTATTTCTGCAATTTTTAATTCTGGTTTAAAAACGTTTTTAACAGTTGATATGTTTAAATTAAAATCGCTACTTCCGTCAATTGCTTTTACAATTACAATACAGGTAGTCTGGTTATTTTTAGGAGTAAAATAGAAATTATCAAAATCACCATACCATTTTTTAGATGATTGGAGAAGAATTGGTTCACCATATTGATTAGATTCATTTGAAAATAAAAACAGGTCAAAATCAGCATCAGAACTATCTGTTGATAATGTAAATGAATATTGAGTATCTTCATTTAAATCAATTTGACGTGCAAAAACATGTGTACCAAGTGGATTATCTTGTGAACTTATCAAATGGCCGCTAGTTATACTATTTACTTCAATAGTTTTAACTAACGCATCGATAGCAGCCTGAATATTCAATCTTCCATAACCTTCATGTATGTCTTTTAAACCACCTGTCATTGGAGCTGTAGATATTGATGGAGAATAATCACTTTCATTAGCGGATGTAAAAGGGTCATTTTCTCTATCAAGATTTGTTTCTGAAGCTGTCATTAATAAAATCGCCTTAATGTATTTCACCCATGTTGTTAAATCAAGATTATTCCATTGATTCCAATCTGTCCATCTTGCTTCAATTAAGATATTCACTGCTGCGGAAATTATCGCTGAAGCAATTGAAGTTCCATAAGAAGGAGTAGCTTTATCAATCTCATCACTAGCACCAATAATTGAACGATGACCTGATATTTTGCTACCCCCAGGAGCAACAATATCCGGCTTAATAATGTTTTCAATATCTTTTCCCATACTGCTATAAGATGTAACTTGATCCTTATCATTAATGGCCCCGACTACTATAGCTTTTTTATTTTGTCCTAATTTATTCAAAGATTCTGAGGTTTTAACACCATAATTTCCAGCAGCAATTACAACAAGTATTCCACTATCCACCACATCATCTATCACAGTATTTATTGTTTTAATGTCTATTCCTAATGTTCCTATACTAAGGCATACACTTATTATATGATCAATTTCTCGATTTTCTATTACACTAGCTAGTGCTGTTATTAAATCTGAGGTATAACCCTTACCAGACTGGTTTAAAATTTTATATGCTACTATTTTTGTCCCATTTGCCAAACCTGTGAAATGGTTTCTATTTATAATAGGAAATTCTGGGAAAATAGATACTTCTATGTTAAAAGAAAAGACAGGTTTGGCTTGTAATAGTTTGTGATATTTTAAATATAAATCATAAATACCTAAATTATCTAGATTGAGTGCATGGTTAATTATGTAATAAATATCTTGTATTTCATTATACGAGTATTGTACTAATGAATTATTATAATATAATTCAAACCAAAACTTATCTATTCCTTGTTCTTCCAGTTTCCATGATGAATTTATTAAAATATTTGAACCTACTTTTGAAGCATTAAAAGTGAATAATTTTAAAGTATAATTTCTTGGAGCTGAATATTCATCAAATAATTCAGTGTGAGAATAATTCCCTTTAATTTTGATTATTGAAGGATTTATCGAATTATATGAATCTGTACCAGTTCCAGAGATAATTGAAGATATTAAAGTGCCATGACCATTATCATCTGAAATAGGTTGTGAATCTACAAAATTTTGCCATCCTACAATATTTCCACTAAGATCTGATGAACTGTAGCCATTTGGAAAGAAATTATGATTAGGATTGATTCCTGTATCTAATACTGCTACAGAAGAATTGGTATTACCTTTAAATCCATTTAAATACCAAGTTGAATTAACTGCTTCAGACTGAATTGAAGCATAATTCATTTGAGCTTCTAAAATTTCATCATTTTCGACAGTAGCATCTGGAAACTTATTTTGAAAAGATGTTTTGTTTGCTTCCAAGGGCATAATTCCTGCAAAACCTGAAATCGTAGAAAATTTGTTATTCCATTCTTCTTTAATAATTCCTCCATAATATTCAAAACGAGATGTAACTGAACTATTGTATGATTGTTTCTTAAAAGAAACTATAACATTTTTATTATAAATACCAGATCTTAAAGGAGTAGGTTCCTTCTGAGGAGATTGTGATCCTTCATTAACTATTTTATCTGAATTTGAAAATTTATGAAGAACGCTAGTATAGGAAATTATTAAAACAATTAATAAAATAATAGATTGTCTTTGTTTCTTATTCATTTATATCTCCCTCTTTTTATTATCATTTGTCAATCTCTTAAGCTCTTCATTCTTCTCCACATCAGGAGATTGTTCTCTAGATGCTTTTAATATAATGTTTAATCTTTCTCTTAAAGTCTGATTTATCTTGAGAATCGATTCTCTTGAGCTGAGTTCAAAAATACTTTTCTCAGATCTCTCATAAGCGATTTTCTTTTTCTTATATTTTTTAATTTGCCAGAAGTAAATACTCAAGGATGCAAGACCAATTAAAATTGGCAAAGAAATATAAAGAAACTGTCTTGATTTTGGAGTTATAATTTTTATTATAACTATATTTGAAAACACAGTCTTTTTATGCAAGTAGTAAAACTCAATACTTGCTGGATTTAAACTTACAACATTTTGTCTTTTGCCTTTAATGGTATAATTAACAGTTATTTTTTCACCTGGATCCAAAGAATTTATCACATTAAGTAAATTTCCTTCTATTAGCGAGAAATCTACTTGCGAGTAGCTAATCCTATCATTGATTTTTATATCTTCAATACAAATTGACCCTGTATTTTCTATTTCTATACTTACTATAATGCGATCTCCTATTTCAATTTGGTCTTTATTTACAGATTTAATGATTGTAAAATTTATTTCTCCTAACACTGTAAATGAGGATGTTGATATCTGTATAGTTCTACTTTCTGAACTCTCAATAAAATTAATTGGAGGATAGAAATAACCTTTCCAACCAATCTTTTTTAAAGTAATATTAAAGGAAATTGATTCATTAACTGAGATATCTTCAAAATGAGGTATAAATTGATCTACCCTCTTTAAATCTCCAAATTGATCATTTAATGAAATGTTAAGATCTGGTATTTTTAAATTATTAGGACCAAGATTTTTAATATAAATAGTAAAATTGAAAATTTCTCCTATAGAAGGAGGATTGGTATTGAAATTATTATAGTCAATTTCAATAGTTCTAACAAACGGAACACTATCTTTATAATTTATTGGCGCTGAGATAAAGACTTGGTTAACAAAACTAACAATTTTAGATGTATTACTCCCTTCGATATTTTTTGGATTATGATAAATGATAGAAATTTTACTAAAAGATATTGAATTAGGAACAAAAAAGGAATAGTTAATAGTCCTTTCTTCAGAAGGAGCGAGTTCTGCCAAATGATATGATAAATTATTATTTATGAGAGTGAAATTATTGATAGAATTAATAATTCCAGGAATCAACATAGAAATAGTTATATTTTTAGCCGATTGCGAGCCGATATTCTTGAAATTTATGAAGTATGTATTTAGTTCACCAGGAGTGGAACTATAATTACTTAGATAAGCATCTACAACGATTGATGTTCCATCATAAGTACATAAAGGTACTGAATTCGAGGTTCTTTCAAATTGGATATAACCTAATGAAGAGCTATATATAACTCTAGATCCCGGATCATTATTAAAATTAATATCCCTTACAGAAAATTCAATATCTAAATCATTGATTGAAATATTAAAAACTCCAGAATTGGAACATATTATTTTAAAAAGTACGGTATAGTTTTGTTGATCTAATGGATAAAATAGCCAATCTAGATTCTTATTTTGATTAATTATTGAGAATGTCCAACTATTATTTATATTGTTATCTAAATAAGGAGTCATATCTTTGAATTCTTCGACATTAAAATCAAAAACTTCAAAATTAGAAGCGTCTAGGTTTATGGAACTATTGATATCTACTTTGAAAGACACTCGTTCCAGTTTATTATTAGTAAAATCAATATTCGTGTCATTTTTAAAAATAAAATTAATCTCAACCTTTTCTTCCGAGAAACTTTCTACAGAGCCAAGTATCCAACTCTCCTCGTCTTTTGATAAAGCTGCTTCTGGAGAAGTTCCCTCAAGAGGTATACCTGAAATAATTTCAGGAGTTGTTGGTGTTGTATGAATTGTAAAGTTATTAAGATAAAAGGGAGTAAACGTATCCAGATTTGAAATTGAAAAATTATTAATTTTATATGATAAAATCTCTCCTGGAGCAAGCTCCCAATTCTCCTCATTCCATACACTATAACTATTGGTAAAATAATCTTTAAGATCACTGGGGGTCATCCCTAAAACTGTTAAAGCTGTAATCAACTGAGGATATCCTGTAATAATAATATCTATTACATGATCCATATCTCTGTTATAAGGTGATAAATTAGTAAAATTAAGTAGATCTGGATAAAAAGTATCAAAAGTTCCAGTTCCAAATGAATCAAAGTAAAAAATTCTTGGATCTTCATCAAAGTTAAAAAAATCTTCTAAAGAATCATATTGATTAGGGTATTCAATACGGACTACTTCCCATATAGCATCTTGAAATTCATCTGCAAGTGGTTGATTTCCTAATGTAATAAGAAGGAAAAAGTCATTAAGTTCAAATGGAATTTGAGTAGGTACACCCCATGCAGTTACATTTCCAACATTTTCTGCTGAAATGTAATATGAAAAGTTTTGAAATGCTCCAAAAGATGCATTTCCTCCAATTAATTCCTTTTTAAGCAAAATATTTGGTTCAGAATTCGAAATCTTATATGTTATTGATAAATCATTAATTGGATTAAGAATTCCCGTTGGAATTGAAGAAAATCCTTGAAATCCAACTTGCTGCAAAAAATTAATTATATCCGTAGGATTTTGAAGATTAACTGGAATAACATACGAACGCTTAATACCCTCTATATCAACCCAAAATAAATCAAATGAATAATCTTTAAGATCTTGAGTATTAAAATCAATTCCAGCAAGATGAAAAAGTAAACCTATTTGTTCTAAAAGGTAATCACTAAACTTAAAATTATTTGGAGTCATATCAACGATTTCTGTTCCTAATATATTAATTTCGATTCCACTCATGAAAGCACCTATCAATGCAATGTAGATTTTTTCACTTGGAGATAATGGATCCCCTTTATACCCTAATGCATCCCATAAATTGAATTTAAATTGATTTTTCCCAACTTTTTGTATTCCCTCCTCCAATCCTTCATACTGAATTGAAATACTAGTATAATGTGAATTGTTTGAAAGAGTAAATGTACTAAAAATTTCAATAAATTGTTCTAATTCTTCTTCCGAAATTGTAGCATTAAATATATCTCCATAATTCTTTAATACAGTATCTAATTGGTCAACAAGGTTCTGCAATTCTAAATT
The DNA here is from genome assembly GCA_048938855.1 of Promethearchaeota archaeon. GTDB lineage: Archaea > Asgardarchaeota > Lokiarchaeia > Sigyniarchaeales > SOKP01 > Loki-b32. The sequence goes on along the minus strand of JBHLLT010000004.1, from coordinate 40,142 downwards.
CTCTAAGAAAGATAAATCCAGTGATTCTATATTGAAGTTTATCTGATCTGTTGATATATCAAAATCCCCTTCAAAGAAGTTTAACGAATTAAGCAACATAAAAGTTGAAGAAAGATGGTGATTTTGTGTGTAACTTTGGCTGGTCAAGCGGTTTATATCTAAAGCGCTCCAATACCCGTCCATGGGAAAATTATGTATAAGTTCCTCAAAAAAACAATCCCAATTTGGACAAGAGCCAACAAAAGGAAAGAAGTTAGGTTCTGATGCGTTAACCATTATTAGGTCAATTTGGAATTTCTGTTTAATTATTTCTAATGCTCTCTCTGCTCTCATTTCAGCATCTTGAACATTCAAATCTTTATTATAAAAAAGAAATCCAACAAAATCATTAAATCCCACATGGTACTGAGAAGGAATATTGCTCTCGGTTAATATATTTGGAAATATCTCGGGATTGATTCCATTCGAAACACTTATTATTACGTTACATTTATAAAAAGCTGGATCACGTGAATCAAATTGGGAAAGAATATTTGTGTCATTTGTAAAGAGAGATTGTTTTATTATGGATTTATTACCAGCAATAAAAGCATTAATCTTCTCAGCATATAGATCTGAACCAGCAACATCAGATTGGTTCAAATTATCATCTTCTAGGTCTAATGCATTTACTTCTTCATTATTTAGCTTTATAATATTATTTTCTAAACTAAAATTTATGGGTGTAAGAAAAATCAATGAAAGCATAATGGATAGTATTATCAACTTATTTTTTCTCAAATTTATTTACCTCCTTTAAACCGTCTCTCTATAAATCTCAACTATTTTCTGCTTTCTTGCTTTTCTTAACAATACTTTCATTCCAAAAAATATCATAATGATTGATAAGCTATATATCAAAGTTATGTTAGTCCATGGTACATAAAGCACATTTGGCATCCCCATGAGTGTACCCATTAATTGACTTGTGACCAACCAACTCGTAAGCCACCCTACAACGATGCCAATGGTTCCACTACTAATCATAATAATTAAGGATTCCAGTATAAACAGTCTATTTATTTCTCTTCCCTTTAGACCTAATGTCCTAACAATGCCAATTTCTTTTTTTCTCTCAATAATAGTTGAATAAGATGAAGATAATAATCCAAAAATACAAATAAATACAGTAGTTAAAGCTATTAAAGTAAACAGTATATCTAATACAAAAAAAGCCGATTCTTGCTGTGCTACGCTTCTAGCAAGATCAGTTATATCATAATTATATTGAGTTTGATAATTTTCGTCAATCATATCCTCAATTTCATGAGATACTGATAATTTATCCTCTCGTAGTTTTACAAAAATTCTGTCAAGATAAGGAATAGGAGGAATATCTAAAATTTCAATATATGTTTGTTGAGAGATTAAGACACCCCCTCTTCCACCCATTATAAGTGAAGCAGAAAATTCTTGAGAAAATCCTGACATGCTTTTAGCAGTACCCACAATTAGAAAAGGATAGACTTCTCTTTCATCTCCTCGCTGAATAACAATTCGAACTTTATCTCCATTTCGTAAATTCATGTCCAATGCAATTGATTCAGAGATAATACAAGTGTAGGTTACATTATCATTAAAAAGTTCATTAAATGAATTTTCTATACTCCCTGAAGCCATCTCGATAAATTCACTTCTCACAGTAAAAGGATATTCCTCATCAATACCTATTAATGTAATATCTTGGGTTGATAAACCAGCATAATCACCAATTTGAGCATTAAACTCTTTATTTTCTTCTGCGTAAATTTGAGTTAGTTGATAAGGTTTTGCTAAGACTGAGCTAACTTTCTCAATACCATCAATAGCCATTAATTCTTCTTCAAAATCGACTGTAAGTATTCTATTAGGGTTTATAGAAGAATCTGCTGTTCTTAGATTATCATTAGAAACAGTAGAACCAAAAAATCCACCACCTCCTGAATCTTCAGGTTCTTCCCATCCGGTGGTTTCAATAAGGAGGTCTGATCCATATGATAATTTTGTCATAGCAGTAGATTGCGCGGATAATGTATTAATTAAAGAAGAAGTGAAAATTACAAAGGAAAAAGATAGAGCAAAAATGATGATAGTGCTTGAATTTCTACGCTGGTATCGAAAAACAAAAATTTTAATCACATTGTGAATCTTTCTTGCTATTGGTCTAAATAGTTCTATTACAAGTCTGATGATAATTGGTATTAATCCCAATCCTGCTAATGTTAAGCCTATATTGAAAATTAGTAAAATTGTTATTAAGGTGCCGGCAAATAGAGTCATATCACTTGCAACCATAATTTGGGGAATCACTATAAAAACAAAACCACCATTAAAAGCTAAAATTAATCCAATAAGTATTATTTTATAATTAATTGATGCTTTTTTCTGAAGGTGATATAGGGTATCTTCATGGCGATAAGGGTGAATGGACTCAATTAATTGAAGACGCATCACTTTATAAGCCGGAGCAATGCTTACAATCATCCCAACACCAATACCCATTATATATGATATAATTACAGAGGTCCATGAAAAAGAAAAAGGTATTGTACCAAAACCGAGCATGCTTCTTGCGACAACAATGTTTGCAAATGGAATTATTGCATAATAGGAAAGTAGAAATGCTGATAAAATACCGGAAATAGCCCCAAAATTACATAATAAAAACCCTTGCATTAATACAATAGCAAGATTATACCTTTTATTCGCACCCAAAGTGCGAAATATTCCGAACTCTCTTATTCGTTCTTCTACAGAAGTCTTCAATATTCCATTTATCAACACACCAGAAATCATCATTGCTACAATTGATACGAAAACAAAGACTATTACAATAAAAACACTTAGTAATTCAGCATAACCCAAAATACGTAATTTTGGTAAATCAATATTGTACTGATTTATCCCTATTGCTATTTGTATATCTGTCACGATATTCTTAACTAGAATCTTCGAACTTTCAAAATTTCTAATGTCATAAAGTTCACTACTAGCCTTAAAAGTCAAGATCAAATCATCACATTTTCCATGAAATTCTGCTAATCCAAAATATTGATACAATGTATCGATATCAACTACAATCAGGTTTCTACTACGATAGCTGTCAGGCCATTTTAAGTTATAATCAAAAATTTTAGATATTGTAAGATTTCTTGTTTGATATAAAGTAATATTTCCATGAGTTAATCTCATACTAATTTCAATAGTATCATTTTCAGAATATTTAATAAGATCATTAAATCCATAATATATAGCACAATGATCTAATGGTAATTCCTCTAGATCTAATAACTCCCCATTATTTGGATTTAGAAATGATCCAAAGTTAATTCTGTTTTCTAAAGAAAAATTAATTCCAGAAATTGATGCCCATTCTAGTTCTTCTGTTACAAGGTTTTTAACATAACCTCTTATCTCCATTCTTGGTATAAAATTCTCCACAATATTGGATGTATTTTGAATAGTATTAATTATAGGATTGAAATCGAAATAAGAAGATCTATTACTAGGTTCCCCATTATAATGTCTTACGGAGATAACAGCATCCTGATTTCCAGAATCTATAGATAAGTAATCAACGTAACCTACTGCAATAGAATCTGATAAAAATAAGACTACTGTAAGTAATCCTATGGATATAAGCATTCCTATAATAGCTAATAACGTTCTAATCTTTTGTTTTTTTAGATCTTGGAACGCATATTTGAAAACTAGCTTAATGTGTGTCATGTGGTGTAAAATAGTTTAGATTTTAATTTAATTCTTCAGAATGTTCTACGTCAAAATTAATATATCTCCTTCAATTCTACCAAAGAAATTATTTTCTTCAATTAATTCTTGTAGTATGTCATTAAAGTGTTCTGGTAAATTCTTTACTATAGAATTTGGAATACTACTTTTAATCTCGCTTATTGGAATTTCTATTTTCCCTTGGTTGGAATAAAGATATTGGAAAATTTTACTTTTACATTTTTCTTTATTAATTTCTGTCTCTTGTCTTCGCTTAAGCTGCATGATTTCAGTTTCCTTTAGGCCACCAATTTTTCCTTCATGAGTAAGTTTTCCATCTCTCATATGAAAGACCCGAGTAGCAAATTCTGATACTGCGGCATCATGACTCACTGCAACAAACGTAGCACCACGTTTATTTAAATCTCTTAGAAGATTTAACACCATAACTCCTGTTTTAGAATCTAAATCACCGGTTGGTTCATCAAGAACACAAATAGCTGGATCATTAGCAAAAGCTCTCGCTATCGCGACTCTTTGTTGTTCACCTCCACTTAATTCTGAAGGTGTATGATGAGCTCTTTCATCTAATCCAACTAATCTTAAGAGATCCATTGCTTTTTTCCTTTTACCTCGGCGGCTTAACTTTCCTGAAAAATGTAAAGGTACCATAACATTTTCCATAGCAGTCATTTGTGGAAGTAAATTATAAAATTGAAATACAAAGCCAATTCTCTCGCGTCGTATCTCAGCTAAATCATTATCTGAAAGCATTGAAATATTACGACCCTCTAAGTAAATTTTTCCCCGAGTTGGAGTATCCAAACCCCCAATCAAGTTTAGCAGTGTTGTTTTTCCAGAGCCAGATGGACCCATTATGTCAACGAAATCTCCATTATCTATTGTTAAATCAACACCCCGAAGCGCTGCAACAGCTGTTGTTCCTAAAAGATATGTCTTGTGTAGATTTTCAACTATAATTAAATGATCATAATCTTTACCAGTTACTTTATCTTCCTTAACATCCTTTTTGATTTTTTTCTTTTCAATACGAGATTGTGTGAGGAGTTCTTCTTTCATTTGCTTAACTTCTTCTGCTTTTTTCTGTTTTTTCCATTTCTTAAAATTTTTAGAAAGTTCGCCTTTCCAAATTGCCAACTTTCCAGTTTCTTCTTCAAATTGCTCCATTAGTGGTGTCTTTTCTAAAACTGGTGATTTAGACATTTTGGCTTCTCTTTTTTTTATTTTTTCGAATACTGTAAAATCTGTTTTTTCTAACTAATTCAATTTTTAACTTTATAATATAATATTGCTCAAATAAACTTTTTGAGATAACTAATCTTATACAGATATGAAAATTTTAAAATTCTTTTAAAAATTCGGCTTCTAATTAAGTAGAACTTCTCTTTCTTTTTTACTAAACAACCAAAAATTTAAAATTTTAAATAATGTTTAGGCATTGCGATACTTTAATATGAAAAAAAGACCGATACATAGATTAATTAGGGCGATTATCAAACCAACAAAAAGTATTGACCTAGAAATCTTATCTGGTATATTAGAAGGGCCTATTATTTGAGAACTTAACATACGATTTGTCAAAAATGATAAGGCTAAAGAACCTGCGCAAAAACCAATTGAGATCAAAATAAAAATATAACCTGCAAATTTCTTTTTTTCCATTGGATTCATTAATTCCACCTTAATTCTGTAATATTATATTAAGAATGTAATATATAAGAATTATGTTTTCGCGAAACGTCTTAAATTTCTCTTTTTTTTAAGTAATCTAATATGCTTTTGAATAAACTCTTTTCCGCTTCTTTTTTTGTTTTAAACGTACTCGATTGTAATTTTATTGGAATTTTTAATAATTCTTTTTTTTCTTTATCTAAGATTCGTGGATTTTTAGCCATCCATAATAAATCATGCTCTACCCCATACTTTTCGTATTCTAGTGCAATAGTTATATTTGTTTTAAATTTTTCTTGTAGATATTCTAGTAATTGATTTTTGCTAGAAATAATACTATTCTGAATGATTTTATTAATATCCCCATAAAAAGGATCTATTAACTTTTTTTCAACTATATTTAAATCTTGATTTGAATCAAGAAATATAGCACCACATAAGGCTTCAAATATATCTGCAAAAATTCGAGTATTCTTTATTTTTTGTTTTTCTGTTTTAAAAATATAATCTTCTAATTTTATCTGTTTTGCAACGTGTTTAAGAGTTTTATCACTTTCTAATTTTGCTTTAATTTTTGTAATTTCACCAGACTTTTTTATATCCATTTTATACAATTTTAAAATAAATATTAATTTAATTACGGCATCTCCTAAGGTTTCTAAAAAATCATAACTAGGTTTTCCTATTAAATTTCCTAATTGTGGTGTAGTTAAAGCTTGAACTAACAACTCTTCTTCTTTAAAGTCGTATCCTATAAGATCTTGGAATTTTCTTAGTTTCTCTTTATTATTTACATTCATTTATTTATTTTTATTTTCAGTTAAATTTAAACCTAAATCAATCCTAATATCAATTCTAAAAGTAAGTTATTCTAATAAAATTTTATAATTCAATTTAACCTTTAATATTACATGGAAAGTGGAAATAAAGATAAAATTCTTGAGATTATTAATGAAGTTGAAAATAAAAATTCCGAGATAGAGCAATATCTTTCGAACCTTAAAATATTACCTAGAAATGAAATGTTAAAAGAAATTACTAGAGATATTATAAGTAAAAATTCAGTAATCCAAGAGTTTTTAGGACGTGAAGGACAAATTACCTCTAAAGAAAAAGAAGAGGAACTTTCTGTTGATCATATCATTGAAGGATACTATGAAAAAATTCAAAATTACCCTAGTAAGAAGATTATATTTTTAAGAGAGTATCTTGAATTATTTCAGGATCGAATAACTGATAATGATAAAGATGTAATACTTAATTCATTAAAAGATGAAAAAAATAAGGAAAAATTAAAAGAGAGAATGAAATTTTTAGCAAACACTTTCGAGCTTAATTTATAGCTCAAATAATTTAAGTAATACTAAAACATGTTTAATTCCCCTAATCTTTATTTTCCCGGTTAGTATTTTTCCAATGACTTTACCCATAGATACTTTCTCACTGCCTAGGAGTTCCATAAACATTGGCGTGGTAGTTTGTAATAATCCGTTCCAACCTACATTTTTCTTCTTTATATTTTCCTTCGGTTGATTTTTAACCCCTTCTACATAGATTTCACCTTTATCGATTATCAGTAATGCTGCCCACTTGCCATCTTTAGCATTTAGAAGAACTTTCTCTTCAGAATCTTTGAACATATGTTTAAATTTTTCGTTTTCGTTTAAAGGTTCAACCTGCTTAGACACAATTCCCGCGAAACCATGTAATCGGACCTTCTTTTCTTCAGACATATCAATCTACATTTCTAAATTTGTATATTATGTGTTGATATTTTTTTTCAAATTATAATTTAATTACTCTTAAAATAATTTAAAAGTATAATTAATCACTAATTTCACATAATTATACAGACAAAAACAAGGAAGAATAAGTAATCTAATTATATACCGTAAAAATAATTAAACTCAGTAGCCATCGCCTTCGCTTATCTCGAACAGATCTTCATATGCTTTACGATCCTCGCCAGATATTCTCTCTCCTCGGAAGCCATCTTTAACTACAATAGGAGCAGTCTCTTTTTCATCATGTTTAATTGTTTTTACTATTGTATAATCTTCTTTCTTTGACTTATCCAAATCAAACTCTTTTTCACATGCTTTACAGTAAAGCTTACCGTCCTTTGGAACGAGCATATTTCCACATTCGCTACAGAACCGAATGATACTCCCCTCAGTGCTTTTATTTCAAATATTTATATTTATCGGTATATAGTGTTATTTCTAACACTAATCTTACAACCTATCAGTATTAAAAATATTATAGCTTTATAAATTTAACGTATAACTCAAATAATTGTTACAGTATTACGGATATATAAACATCTAGTTTTACTGTTAATAAAATTTTAACAAAGCTAGAAGATCAATGGTCAGATAAAAGAGTTTACCAAAGCGTTCCATAAAATTTTTGATAAAATAGATAATTAAGTATTTGATCAAAAGGGCATTATTAGAAAAATTGAATAAATTAATACTCTTGACTAATTATTTTTAATAGATTTAGAATTATTTAATAGAATATCAGAATTAGAATAGATTAAACTTCAATTTATTTGGTGAACTTTATCATTTTTGAGCACAATGAAAATCGAATTTTAATTATTGCACATAGAGGAGCAAGTAATGTTGCACCTCCAAACACCCTAAAGGCTTTTGAAAAAGCTATAGAATTAAAAGCAGATTATATCGAATTTGATGTCCATCAATCTAAGGATGGTGCAATTGTAGTTATTCATGATGCTTTTGTTACTGATATTAATGGACAAGAGAGATATGTCAAAGAAATGGAATTAAGAGAATTAAAGTTGATTAATATGGGAGAAGGAGAAAATATCCCAACTCTAAAAGATTTGATTAAAATAACTAAAGGGAAAATTGGTCTACAATGTGAAGTAAAAGCCACTAAATTTACTGAAGAACTTGTAGAACTTTTAGGACAAGAAAATCTTATAGAAACATCAATAATTAGTTCGTTCATTTTTAAAGAATTATTAAAACTCCAAAAAATAAATTCAAATTTAAAACTAGCATTACTGATTCCGCCTGAGTTAAAATCTTCTCATCAACTAATAAAGTATTCTCAAAAAGCCATTAATTCTAATTTTTATGCCGTTCATCCATATTTTGGAGCAATTAACAAAGAATTTGTTAAATTGATCCATCAAAATGATATGTTAGTCAATGTATGGACTGTGAATGAAAAATCAGAAATAAAAGAAGCATTAGAAATGGGAGTTGATGGCATAATATCCGATGATATTGAGTTAGTTAAACAAGTACTGAATCGAAACTAGATTATACTTTTCTCTTTCTTAATAAAATATTTTAGTTGAGTTTTATTTCTCTATCTAACGAATACATCTCTTTTTAAAAGGTTTTTTGATGTCAACAATGAAACAATCCCAAAAAATTGATTTTGATAAATTATTTTTTCCCAGATCAATTGGGATAATTGGTGTTAGCCGTGATCCGGGAAGTGGAGGCTTTTTTCTTAGATGTATGAAAAATCGATTTAAAGGTCCAATTTATTTATTCAACCCCCGCTTAAGTGGTCAGAATCTTTATGGATATCAAATTTATAGTTCAATACTTGAGATTTCTGAACCTATTGATTACGTAATCTTAGCGGTTCCTGCAAGGCTATGTGCCAAACTAATGGAAGAAATTGGTCAAAAAGAAGTACCCTTTGTAACGGTTTTCGCTTCAGGCTTTCGAGAAGTTGGAAATGAGAATCTAGAAAAAGAGTTATTAAAGATTGCCCAAAGGTATAATATAAGAATTATTGGACCAAATTGTATTGGTATTTATAATCCAAGAGGGGGATTATTTTTTGCTTTTGAACAATCTAAAAAAGCAGGAAATTTTGGTGGCGTATTTCAATCTGGCGGGATTGCTCAAAACTTATCTCAATTAGCTGTTTCATATGGACTATATATTTCCAAATTTATATCAATTGGAAATTCATTAGATTTATCTCCTGCTGAATTTTTAGATTACTTTCTTTATGATGAACATACCAAAATAATTGGATTATACATCGAAAATTTACGATCCATAAATCAAGGAAGAAAATTTATGGAAAGAGTGAAAGAATGTAATCTAAACAGAAAACCAGTTATACTCTGGAAAGCAGGGTATGGCGAAGCAACAAAAAAAGCTATCTTATCCCATACTGGAGGTCTTGCTGGGAATAATGCAATTTGGGAAGCTGTCAGTAAACAAACGGGAAGCTGTATAGTAAATAACTCAAATGAACTTACAGCTTTAGCTTCAGCATTTAATTTAACACACTTGCCTGAATCACGAAAAGTAGGCGTAATTGGAATAGGAGGAGGTTCTACAATAGAAGCTATAGACATTCTAGAAAAACATAACTTAAAAATACCAAATTTAACAGAAAAGACCATTAACAAAATGAAAAGATTCTTACCAGAGGTAAATACAAATTTCACTAATCCGCTTGATCTTGGTAGTGCGGGAATACAACCTAATATTTATTATCGTACGATTTTAGCTTTAGATAAAGACCCAGATATTTCTGCAATTGTATTCATAAAGGATCCTGAAAGGTTTGGAGGATTTCAAGAAATATTGGAAGAAATGGGTTTTAAAGATATGGATTTGAATAAAGAATTCATCAGATATATATCAAAAGCAAAAAGGATATGTACTAAACCAATGTATTGTGTTATGTTAAAAATTAATGAAGGTTTTGAGGAATATAAGAGTCGATATAAATTTAAATTAAAACTTTTAAATCGTAATGTTCCAGTATTTGAGAGTCTAGAATTAATTGGAACTGTTTTAGATAAAATAAATTCATATAGAGAATTTTTACAAAGAAACAAAAAATACCCAAAAAAATAGTTTTTTAGTTATTATAGGATTTTTGGTTTTTCAGGAGGTTTTCCAAGCATTTCTGATAATTGTTGCTGAAAATTATCGAAATGACCAGGCAAAATATTGACTACGTAAAATGCTTCAGCTGCATTTAAATCTACTTTTTTACCAATAACAGCTGCCATCGATCTTAGAAGATGATCTGCATACTTTTTAAGTTTCTTAATTTCTGCTTCAGATATGTTTTGAGTATCCATGCCAGGTGCAAATAATTTAGCTAATATTTCGAGTGACGCTTCAAACTTCAAAGTAGCATTCATCTTCTTCTCAAGGGTGGAAGAAATATCAACGTAATAGTTTGGTTGACGCCCTAAAAAACCCATAAACCATAAATCTGCACAGGCATGTGGCTCAATATCTTCCTTTAATTGATCCTGATATAACAATGGAAAAGCAGAAAAAGCTGTCGCTTCTGCTGCCATTCGTCCCACAATTACATGATCAGGATGAACTTCATAAGCAGTCCATGGATCAAGTGTCATTACTCTTTCCGGCTTTAATTTTCTAACATAAAAGACGAGTGTTTTTCGCAAATCCGGTCCAGAAATTAACCCTCCATCAGGAAAATCTAAAATAATTGTGGTTTCTATTCCAAGTATTTTGTTAGCTGCTTTTAATTCTTTGATTCTTTTTTCAGCAACCTGTTCATTTGTTAAATTGCGATTTAATGTTCCCACTTCTCCTCTTGTACAACATATGGCAATGATAGTGTGGCCTTCCTCTGCCCACCTAGCTAATGTTCCAGCTCCACTATAGAATGATAAATCGTCCGGATGCGCAAAAATTGCTAAGATAATCAATATATTCACATTCCATAAAAATTATTATCTTTCTTAACTAAAAATGATACTTTAAGATAAATATTATGAGATTTTTTTTTAATAGATTTTAGTATTAAGATGTTATTTCTTCAAACTTAAAGAATTGGCTTATTAATTCATTTCTTTTCCTTATAAGATTGAGATCATTTGGTTCATTTATATCGCTTTTTCTATACAATCTAAACCCTCATCAGTATTACATAAAAATAGATCAAGATTAACACTTAATCATAATTTTCATTTAAATTAAGAGGGCGTCCTGGACTTCCTTGATAATAATACTTTCCTAGTCTTCCTCTCCAATTTTTATGTAAAACAGTATTAGGATAAATGACATTATCATCAGTAGTCAGAGCTCCACATCCCATTATTGTTCCGGGATAAAATGTATTATTTTTACCGATTCTTATTTCAAGCATCGTGATTTTACCAAATATGGTATTTACCGCATGGCTAGAGAGTCCTGTAGTCGGATAAAAAAAAGTGTTATCACCAATATCAGTGAATTCCAAACCTACATACGCATCATTATAAATTACATTATTGCCAATTTTATTATGACTAATTCTTCGAAGAGTTCGGTTAATTAGCCATGGAAAAGGTGATTTTGAAGTTAACCACATAGGAAATTTAATAATAAATCCTCTCTTATGGTAATATTTCATCAATTGACCCTCTTCACTATTCACATCATCAAGCACGCGCTTAAATACCCCTTGTTTAGGTGGAGATTTCTTATTCCATCTTCGTGCCCATAATGCGGTAAATTCAATTAATATGATAAGATAAATATAATATAGGATGAAGAACACTACAGGTAATGCAATTAAATGAATAATTGAAGGTATTGAGAAAAGATTAATGAAACCATATTCAAATAGCAAAAAGAGGCCTAAGCATACATAAAGGGGTATTAAAAAACTAATGAAATTGATTTTAAAAAAGTCTAAAGCAGGCAATTCAACTGTTTTTTCTAGCTGTTCTTCAAAAGATAAATCGCTTCCTTTATTTGGTTTATCTGGGTTCATAATATTATAATTATTGGAGTATTATAAAAAGCTATTTATTTCTAACAGTAGAATTTATCTATTGTTGTTCTGATAATTCAAATTCTTCTAATTGTCTTTTTTCTCTATAGATAACAATGTTTTTAAAAGCCATTGCTAATGCTATAGTTCCAAATATACTCATAATTAAGCCGAATAAATAAGGATCAAATTCTTGGATTAAAAAGCTTGCCAAAATTGGCCCAAAAGTTTGAGCAAGACTGTCTAATGTTGAAGTGTAACCATTTATTTTACCAATTTCTTTTGGAGAGACAGTTTCAGTCACTTTACTCATCATGAGTCCTCTTGCACACGATACACCATAACTAATTAAGACTATTAATAAGATAAATACCCAAATCTCTTTATAAAAAGTGCCAAATATCCCTACAAGTATAAATGACACAACCAAGATTGTTAAACCAAATATTTTAGTTTTTTTTTCTCCTAATAATTTCATAGTAGGTTTAAGGAGCGTAAAACGAACTATAGCACGTGATATACCTGAAATTGTTAGTAGTATACTGACTCCAACAGTGTCAAGTCCCAAGATTAATCCAATAAAAATTGATAAAGTTGAAACATACATAATGAATGAAAATGTATGGAATGCAAATTGAGTTAATAAATATAATGCATTCTTATTTTTTCTTAATTTAAATTTAACTTTGATATGTTTTTCTGCTAACTCTCGTCTTGATTTTGGCCAAGATTCTTTAATAAAAAAATATGTAATGATGATTGTTAGAAAAGAAAAACAAGCTGAAATCAAACCAGGAAGGGCGAGTGGATAATCAGGACCAAAAATAAGAAATATGGATAAAAATCCACCTAACCCTGGTGCAACTAATCCCGCTAAAGTATGTGCAACTCCTATATTTGTCATCTGAATTCCTCGATCTTTAGGAGGAACTCTATCAGTGATGATAGCTTTTGTAATTGGATAATTTCCACCAAAAATTCCATCAACAATTCTAGCAATAAAAAGTAGTGTTAAAGAGTTTGAGAATGCTAAGATTAAGAAAGCTGAACATGTTCCAGCTTCAGCGAGTAGGAGCATTGGTCTTCTACCAAATTTATCACTTAATCTTCCCCATATAGGGGCAGAAAAGAGTGAAAAAATAGCATTTGTAGCTAAAAGAACACCAATAATTATTGGTGTAGTATTAAATACAACAATAAGAGATGGTAAATATGGAATTATTATATAAAATCCTAAGATATCAACAAAGAGCCCCGTCCATAAAGCTAATAATTCAGGATATTTTCCCCTAAAAGATTTTCCATTATTTGCTGTTTTTAAGAGTTTGGTAGAATTTTGCTTCATTTTCCTTTAAAATATAATCCTATTCGTATTAGGGGAAATAAAGAATCCCATTTAAAATTAACATCTATACAACAAAATTGATCAGTTTTTAAAGAAATCGATAATCATCCTATTGATTTCTGGCGCTCTTGATAAAGGAGAATCATGCCCCGATTTATCCATAACTTTAAGGGTACTATTTGGAATTCTTTCATGCATTTCTTCCATAACCGATTGCGGTGTAACTCGATCATGAGTAGAAGTAATTAATAATGTTTTATTTTTGATTTCACTTAATCTTTCAAATGTATTATGAGTATTAAGAGCTTGAGCCTGAAATTCAATATCTTTCACAGTTGGTGGATCAATTAATCGTTCTTTCATTAAATCTTCTGCTGACCATAAACCATACCATTTTTTAGAGGGTTCAGCTTCCATTTGTTTTCTGAATTTTATATAAAAACTTGTTCGTCTTGATTGCCAAAATGCTTTTTCAGGATCTTCCTTTGTTGCTTTTAAGTCTGCCAATCGCATATTTTTATATGCAATAGGTCCAGATTCATCAGGAGTACCATAATTTGTATTGATTAGAACAATTTTAATTACCCGATGAGGATATTTTAAGACAAAATTCTGAACGATCATTCCCCCAAGACTCCAGCCAACAATGTGAATTTTTTCAATTTTAAGATAATCTAATAATGCCGCAATATCATCTGCAAATAGTTCCATTGAATAATCTCCTTTGGGTCTGTCAGATTTCCCAGCACCTCTATTGTCAAATCTTATAACCTTAAAATGTTCAGAAAGAGGTTTAAATTGAGCAATCCAACTTTCTTTCTTACTACCAAATCCATGTACTAATAATACAGGTTGATTTGAACCCAAAATTTCATAACATATTTTTATACCATTTATTTCTGCGAATAAATCTGTCATAGCAATAAGAATTATATTTACAATTAAAAAGTATTTATAACAAAAAATAAATCAAGATTTTAAAAAATCAATAATATAAGAATTAATTAAATTGGGATATTCTAATATTGATTGATGTCCTGCGTTTTCAATTACAACAAACTTACTATTAGGAAGTAAGTCATGAATTTTTTTATTCATTAACATAGGACATGTTTTATCTTTATCAGCAGCGATTATTAAAACCTCATTTTTAATTTCATTCAATTTTCCATATGTATTATGAGTTCTCAGTGCTTCAGCCTGATGATTTATATCTTTTTCTGTTGGACCAAATTTAGTTTTTTCTTCTACTAAATCTTCCACTGACCAAATATTATGAAATTTTCTTTTTGGGTTCTCGCGCATCTGCTTCCAAAAGGCTCTAGAATAACTATGTTTTGCCCCGTTAAGAAAAGCATTGAGAGGGTCTTTTTCTCTTGCTTCAATTCCTACAATTGCATTTTTTCTATATATATCAATCCCTTGATCTGGTGGGATTTCTGGAGGTGTTACTCCTGCTATTGTATTTATAAGCACAATTTTATAAACCCTATTTGGATATTTTAAAGCGAAATTTTGTACTATCATTCCCCCTAAACTATGTCCAATTACGTGAGTTTTCTGAATTTTGAGATAATCTAGTAATGCCGCAATATCATCAGCAAAAAGCTCCATTGTATATACTCCTTCAGGTCTATCTGACTTTCCAGCGCCTCTATTATCAACTCTTATTACTTTAAAATGTTCAGCTAATTCTCTATATTGAGCCCGCCAATGCTCTTTTCTATCACCGAACCCATGCACTAATACGATTGGTTCTCCCTTGCCCTTCAAATCATAGCAAATTTTAATACCGTTGATATTTTCAGCAAATAAATCACTCATAAATCCTTTAAATTAATGGATCAAAAATAAGATTTCTAAACTTGTAGGAAACATGATAAAATTAAACAATTTTTTTAATTATTTTTGGTGGTTTTAATTTAAGAAAAATTTTTTTGTAGGGGATTTTGCGGTTGATGTTGCAAGTTGAGTTGGATTTTTAGAAGCTGTTTTTGAAGTCGCTGTCTTATTAATTGATGGTTTTTTCGCCATTTTTTTAACCTATAAAAAATGTTTTCTGAATTTTTGCACTTTTTATAATATTTTCATAATGCTAATTAAAAACTACAACCTAATCGAATTAGTAAAAAAAAAAAAGTCATTAAAAAAAAATGACAAAACTAATTTTTAATCTGTAAACTTTACAATTTCTTTTTAAATACTTAATACTATTTGTCTAAAATTTTGGTTTGAGTCATATGTATCACTTTTCCTTGGTTCTTTAAACTCTGTAGAACTAACTTTCTTGTTAGATTTTCTGCTCCACATTGGTTACAATCTTTTTCTTTCAATGTGATACTAGTCCCACACTTAATGCAATTATGATTCCAGTTTTGTAATCTAATTAATTTTAGTTTTCTACTTTTCTGAATAGCCTCAATAATACTAATAAAATCAATTGTGAATGCAATAATCATAATTGGAAGTAAGATTATTAATACAATTGTAATTATTACTCTAATTTCATTATACAAAATAAATATCTCATTTAATCCCATGAGTACAAAAAACATTGCCGGAAATACTAAACTAATGCCTCTCTGCCTGAATTTATAAGTAGGATTTAGATATATCCTTCTCAGCTTTCTTCTCCAATAATATAATACCAGTCTTATCATATATGCACTTAAACCAGCGAGGAATAAGAGTTCACAGAGATTTGGTATTGAAAATCCTAAATTATGCCAAGGATCATAGAAAGGATTTATATCAAGAGGATAGAAAGGTTGCATATTAGGGTGTGTTGGAGCATCAAGTAAAATATGGAGATAGATACCAAATATAGAGGCCATTAAGATTTTTATATAAGATCTTTCTTGATCAAGTTTAAAAAATGACACAACAGGATTAAGCAGGTTCCTTGTCAAAAACATTATCCCGCTAAGAATAAGAGCAACTAAGGCACCTCCAAGAAAGGTATGAACAAAACCATGATGTGGGATGTTTAAACCTAAAGAAAATACAAAAAAGGGTTCAAGGTCTACGATAACATTGGCTAAAACAAACGTAGGTAAATCAAGAAACCTAAGAAAAAGGATCCCAAAAAATAATGCAGGGCCAAGATGATAATGCGGGAATGGCATATAATTAAATAATTTTTCTAATTTGTTCTTTTTCTGGAGTTCAAATAGTATCAACACTATATATTTTTTGTCTCATTTTAAAAGGTTATTTTAGATTTGGAAATAAAGTCAATTTTTAATGTACATGTAAAACCTAAGGGCTAACCAACAGTAATTGGAAATCCACAATATTTGCAATTTCCTTTAGAATCTAAAAAAGATTCTTTGAGCCCCAAGATTTTTCTTTTTATGACTAGTTTGGAGCATTTTGGGCAATGTGTATTATCAAATTCAGTAGTAGGCATATTTCCAAGATACACATATTTTAAACCAACATCTTTTGCTGTATTATATGCATTATATAAAGATTCTATCGGTGTTGGCTCTATTAACTCATAATCACTCGATTTATAATGAGGAAAGAATCGACTTATATGATAGGGAGTAAGTTCACCTAATTCATCATAAATTCTTTGAGCTATTTGCCTGACATTCTCATTTTTGGAATTAAAACCTTGTATCAAAAGTGTTGTAATTTCAATATGAACTCCTAACTCCTTTGCTAGTTTGGCATTTCTCCATACAAATTCTACATTAGCACCGCAATATTTCTGAACCATATTAAAATCTCCTTTAATATCTATATTCATAGCATTAAGACCTGCATCTATTAAATCCGTTAAAACATTCTTTGTCATATATCCATTTGTAACATAAGTATTGTATAAATCATTCTCTTTTGCTACCTTGAAAACTTCTAAAGAATATTCAAACAGTAATGTAGGCTCGTTAAAGGATATTGAAGTTCCTTGACATTCTCTTTTTAATGCAATCTCTATAAGATTCTTAGGAGAAAGAAATATCTCAGATGAGGAAATCTTGTGACTTTTTAAAGGATTTGTCTTAGATAAGTGATAATTTTGACACCAAAAACAATCAAAATTACAACCATATGTCCCAATTGTTATTGTAGTACTTCCTGGATAA
The DNA here is from genome assembly GCA_048938855.1 of Promethearchaeota archaeon. GTDB lineage: Archaea > Asgardarchaeota > Lokiarchaeia > Sigyniarchaeales > SOKP01 > Loki-b32. The sequence goes on along the minus strand of JBHLLT010000004.1, from coordinate 22,517 downwards.
AAATGATATAAAGGTTTCTTTTCAATTGGATTGAATGACAAAGCTGGGATTAAGCCATAAACAATACTATAAATTTTTCCATTATAATTAATCCTCGTGCGACAAAAACCAGAATTTCCCTCTGAAATTTTGCATCTGCGTTCACAAGTTAAGCATTGGGAAGTATTTTCACTAACCCTTTTTTGATATTTTGCTATTTTTTGAAATTTCGGATCGATAAAATCCATATTTTATCATTTTATACTTTTGATAGATGATAAACATCCGGAGGTTTTTCCTCCCAATCTTCAAAAGGATCATCTTTAACAGCTTCTACCATTTTTTTTCTTGCAGCCACCCAATCTTCTTTTGATTTCCAAATAGCAAGACCAACTAAACGGCCTGTATCTTCATCTTTGGTTGTATGTGCCATAATATAACCTTTTAATCCTTCCATTGCTTTTCCAAAGCGATGCATTGATTCGATGAGGAATTTTTCCTTTTCTGGTTTAGGATAATGGATTGACATATGCACAAACATATTTAATACCCACTAATGTTATTTTATTTAGATTTAAAGATAATTCGTAATAAATGAAAAGTTTTGGTAAATATTAATTTCATTTTAAGAAAATTCAATATATATCTTATGGCTTTTAATAATCTCGCGGGATGAGCATTTTTAGGGCAATAGAAATTACATGAAAAACAACTTTGACACAATTCTAAAACTTTTTGAGTATCATCCCCGGCTATTAGCCTCTTCATCTCTTCACTAGCGAGTTCAGCAGGAAGTAGTATTACTGGGCATTTATGAAAACATTCTCCGCACAAATTACATGCTTCCCTATTGAAAGTAGTAAAGAATGAAATATCAATGAGTTCAATATTAGTCATTTTTAGAGCAAACCAAGCCTTATTTTTAATTGTTTTGAAAGAAAAATCACTTTATTTAATATCTACTGGAATAAATATAAATCTTTGAATCAACATGAAGTATATCACTGTTGTTTATGGAGCGATAATTAATATTAATAGATAAATCATCATAAGATTTCCTAATATAATTCCTATGTCTTTTAGTGATGTTCTTCCTAATAAGTTACTTCGAGGTGTTCTAAATACATACATTATACCTAAAGGGAAAAATACTATTGGTAGGAATATTAAATTCTGTGTAATAATCAATGAGATTATAGCTATACTCAATGAAATAATACAAGCAATCAAAATAACTAATTGAGATTTTTTAGGGCTTAATCTAGCTAACGAATCTCCATCAATCATTTCATGTACCATTTGTCCTGTAAATGCTACGGCTGTTATAGCTGCTAATATTAAAGATTCATTTAATCCCATTAAGGGTAGGATATTCATAAAAACATCCCCACCATTAATTTTTATCATAAAGTATGGTAGAATTATATGTGAAACTCCAAGTATAATATGATTAATAATTAGAAGAGATTTGAATAAACAATAGAATATTACCATAAATACTATAAGCGCTAAATAAACCCCTAAAATAGGATTAATTAAGATAGTATTCATAAAACACATAGTTCCTAATAAAAAACTTGCAATAGCTAGAACTAAGATTTCTTTCCTAGTGTATCCTTTAACCCGTTCTAATGTCTCTTTTTCATTAGGATCTTTCATGTCTATCACATCATTGAGAGTGTTTCCTGTGATAGCATAAAATCCAAAACCTGCTAAAATCCATAGATTTGCCGTAATATCATAATCATTCAAATAAATCGCTAATAAACAAGGAATTATTACAGAAAAAATATATTCAATGCGAAGTAATTTAAATCCCTTGCTCATTAAAAAAAACTCTTTATTAATTTTTATTCAAAATTAATTCTTTATTATCTTTAAAATGATTTAAAGATTTAGAAGGAATTTTAACTATCTTGTACTTTGGATAAATTGTAATCCTTCTTTTTGCTCTTTTTCCCATTTTTTGCGCTCTGAACGCAACCTAAAAAGATCTATATCTTTAAAAATCAAACCCTCTTTTTTTGCGGGTATATTTATCTCATTACGATCTTTCTCGGGGGTATAGATTAAAGAATCGCCAAATTCAGCAACATTAGCAAAAAAACAGTAAGCATATATAGATCTACGAGCATCGAAGTGTATTGCTTTAAAATCAGCAGTGACAGGAGTAAACGCAGGGTTAATTACAATATCAACTGGTGGTTCAAAATTTTTCAATTCTACTCTCAAATCCATATCTAAAAAGTCTCGACATATAGCGATAGCAATTCTTCCATATTCAGTATTACAAACTACTATTTTTCGAGGTTTTAACGTGGTTTCTATAGCTTCTTTAAACTTTTCTTCTTTAAAGTGAATTATAGCAGGTATGTGTTTTTCTTGTTTCCATAGAATTTTGTCAGGGGAGATAACCATACAAATATTTTGATTTGTTTCTTGGTCGTGATAGGAACCTGGAATTATATACATACTATAATTCTTTGCAAGATTTGATATTTCTTCTAAAAGTTCTTCATAGTTCAAATCTATAGTCATTTCTGGAAATATTAGAACATCAACTTTATTTTTGCTTGCTTTATCCACCATTTCTTTAACTTTATTTCTTACAATATTTACTTTATCCTTTTTAAGCCCCAACAGACCAGAGGATTTCTCTTCATAAAATTCTGTAATAATATCACGGGATTCTGATAAACCAATTTGAGCAATTCCTATTCTAAATTGATTTTTTTGATTTTTAAGGTCTTGATTAAGAAAATCCTCATAAATAATTTCATACTTTTTCCGTCCAGTTTTCTCTTCTACAAATTTTTTTATTATATTCTCAGTGATTTGACGGACTTCACTTAATCTAGGAGATTGACTAATTTCTATGGGACATGCGGGAGCAATAATACCAGTTGTACTTCCAGAGATCTCTGGTTTCTTTATCGAATTTAAGGCAGAAAATAAAATTTTCTCTTCTTTTTCAATCAATTCAATACGATTCAATACTTCATCTTGTTTTTCTTCATACCCTGCTCTACTAAAAAGATCTGCTGTCGATCTCAGAATTTCTTTTCCTAATTTTAGGAGGTTTTCTTTTTCCTTTAGTTCCATTTCTTCATCGGCTTTAATTATATGCCATATACCATCAAAATAGGTAGAAGTAGCTATAGCCCAATCGGATCCATTTTTAAAACCTCCTTTTTCATAAGATGTTGCAGCTCCTCTTAACATTGTTTTAATTTTAGGATACAACTTTACTTTTACCTCCGAGTCATAAGATTCGTCGAACTTACATCCTAACTTTAAAGCATGGCAGAAAGCAGAATTCCCAGATGCTAACAATTTCAATTTATTATCATGAAAGATTTGACTTGCCTTTAAGAAAAGATCTGCAGCTTCTGCATATCTTTCTGGCTCTAAATAATTTTCAGCAAGCTCCATATTTTCCCATGCTCTGCATAAATAATAGACTGCTTCTAGATCTTTTTTTTCTTTTTCTATTTTATATCGGGTACATACATTCCTGAATTGAGATGCAGCTTTACCAAAATGTTCAGCAGCTTTAAGGTGTTCTCCCTGTTTTCCCAAAATCCTTCCTTTCTCCAGATTTATCTTTGCTGAACAATAATTTATTCTTAATTTAGCAACTTTTTCAAGCTTCTCAATCCTGTCTCTAACATCTCTAGATGTTATGGATTTTGAATTTTCTACTAGTAAATCTATAGTTCTTTCAAAAGCTATTTGACTTTCTTTATATTTATCAATTGTCTCAATTTGCTTTTCTTGTTTACTAAAATGTTCTGCTTCTTCTAATAATGCCCATGCTTTATAATAATAAGACTCAAAATTAAATTTAGGCATATTTTTTTGTATTTCGCTTGCTCTTTGATAACTTTCTTTTGCTAAAAGATGCTCTTGATTCCGATGAAATGATTTGGCTTTTTCTATTAAATTCCAAGCATTAGTATAATCAAATTTTTCGATTATGTTTTTTCTAAGAGGTTTAAACTCTACAGAATCGAGTAAATTTTGATAAATTTCTCGTGCTTTTTCATAATAGTTTGCTGAATCGGAATAATTACCTATTCGGTCTTCAATATGGGCAAGATACTCATAAGATGTAGCAGTATAATAAAAGAATTTTCTTTTTTTACTTTCTTGTTCAGCTAAAATAAATGCATCTCTAGCCCGTTCGAATATCTTTATTTGCTGAGTTAATATACCGAGTTCTTGGTATAATAATCCTAGGCGTATTTGCGCTGCAATTGTTCCTGTTGGAGATTCAACTTCATTTCCAAGGTAATTTTTATGAGCTTCAATTGCTAATTTGAGCATTTCAATTTTCTTTGGTAGTTTTTTGGATAAATCTGCTTGGGTCTTATACGCTTTAAATAAAGATGAGTATCCTGCAGCAACAGTAAAACCTCCTTTATATTTTTTAGACAGATTCTCTGCCTTTTTGGCATAATTAATCATTTTGTCAATATTTTCGTTTTGCTCATCCTGTATATTTGTAAGGTATGCTAATTTTGAATAAGACCATGTTAGTGCTTGGTATGACCAAGTTAACATAGGTAAGAAAGAAAATATTTCTAATGATTCTTTCGCGTATTGAATAGCTAACTCAGCATACTTTTTTTGTTGGTCAGGTTTAATAAAACTTCTCTGAGCCAGATTATTATAATAAAAAGCAGGAAGAATAGTTCTAAAGAAATATGGTTCTATTAATGCGTTTTCATAAATTTTTCCCATTTCTAAAAGAGTATGCATATCTTGCCATATTCTCTTTTGTACATAATCAAATCTTCTTAAAGAAGTTGCCAGATAGTTTAAGAAAAATATACCAGTAATAATTGATCTTTTATCTTTGAATTTTTTGATATTTTTTAATCCAACTTCCATCAACGTAATGCCTTTATCTCCGTATTCTTTTTGTTTGATTGCATCCTCAACAAATTGAATAGCAAAACCAGCATAGGAGCTTCCTGCAAAGAAATTATCTACTGCTATCAAGTTTGGAGCGCTCCCTTCTTGAATAAGCTTTACAATAATATCTTCTCTTGATAGGCAATCATTCAAATGCTCCTTAAAATCAACGTCCCTTTTAATAGGCATAACAAAAGCATAAAGAAAATTCAAGTGTCCTAAAAATGATAAAGATTCAGCAAGTAGATCATAATTATTTACTTTATTAGCAATGACCCATGCTTCTTGACTTATTTTTACACCTTTTTGAATAAAATTTTCGATTTCCTCTTGCTCAGTACAACATAATATTAGGTGAAAAATAGATTCTATAGCATTACTTAAAATTCTTATCGTACTTTTTTGATTATCAACATTTCTATAAATCTCACTAGATTTAACAAATAACTCATAGGATTTTTTATAGTACTCTTTTCCTTCCACTTTAGAATTCGCAAACAATCCTTTGATCTTAAATATTTCTGCTTCACATTCTAAATTCTCTGGAGTTTTTTCAATCTGGTTAAATAAATTTAAAGCATTTTTATAAGCGTTATTTGCCATGTTGCTTACATTTTTGAAATCTTCTGGTGTATCCACAGTATGAGATGCCTTAGCATAAGCGTATCCCAACTTCTTGTAATATTTAGCAGCTTTTTCAAATGACTCTTCATCTAAAAATGCATCTGCAACTTGGGCATACAATTTAGCCGCTTCTTTCCAATTATAAGTATTTTCTTTCAATAAAGCTTCTTCCGCTAAATCTTCTTCTAGAGTTAATTTTGTCATATGACAACGCTACAGGTGAATTTAATCACTTAAAATAGGATCTATTTTATTTGCCCTTATTTTATTTATTAGTTTATTAATCAAACTTTTCATTTTATTCTTAATAAATTTATTTATAAGAGCACAAAAAGTAAATATAGGTTAAATTGATAAGATTTCTGGCTTAAGGTTTCACTTTCTAATTACCCATATACTACTCCCACCCTCTTTGATGAATTCAGATTTTGTAAAGGGTGTTGAGGTGATAAACTCTCTAAAGGTTTTTTCATTATAAAAAAGCGAAGTTTTTACTTCTGTAAACTTATGTGTGATATCAAAAAGTTGAAGTCTCTTTTTTGGGGTAAAAGTATTAGGGATCATACTTTCTCCAACAAGTAAAATTCCTTTATCATCCAATAGCGAATATAAGTTGTTAAAAACAGCTATTCGGTAATTCTTATCAATGTTCATTTCATGGAGAACCTGATTTAATATAATCAAATTAAATTTTTCATTAAAAGTACTGGAAAATTCAATGATTTCTGTCTTAAATACCTTAATCCGTTCGCTCCAACTATTTTCGTCTATTAATTCTTTTGCATGTTCTATTGCTATCGGATCAATATCAATTCCTATAAATCTAGCATTTTTATACTTTTTTGCCCAGGTTTTAAGATTAAATCCATAACCACATCCTAGTTCAAGAATAGTGCCCTTCTCTAGAACATTTTTACAAAAAGATTCATGCTTTTTAGAAAACAGTCTTTCTACTAAAGTTCCAAACCTTGCGCCACGTTCTTGGAGGTCTTTCATAACATCTCCTTCTAAATCTAATATGCTCCATACTTTACCTGTTTTAAAATTTTCTATTAAGATATTTTGAGCTGGAGCTATATAATAGAAAGCACCGAGTGTTCCTCCAATATAAAAATCATTATCTCTGTCAATAAGTAAATCGTATACATAAGGACCTGTTTTTAAAATTTCCTTTTTTGAATTTGCGACTTCAAGTAGACCACATTCAAGCGCTAAATGAAGCCAACCATCTAAATACTTAAAATCCAAATCTAGATTTTCAGATAATTCATTCTGAGTGAAAATTACTTCATTATATTTGCCAGAACTAGATGATAATTTAGCTTTATCAAATAAGTAATTAAAAATCCCTAAACGCCTTCCCATACCAATTAATATAATGGTATTAAATCCATAAAGACTGTTTATACCAAATTTCTTTATTTGCTCTTTTAATAAAATATCTGATTCATTTTTATTTTGCTTTAAAATTCCCTTCACCATATAAACTTATTTTGCGGAAGATTAAATTAATATATTTCAGTAATATAATATGAAAAATGAAGTTTTTTAAATTTCTTTTAGAGTTATTACTTCATCAGGTAAATAGGAATTCAAGAGATCCCTTAATTTTATATTATCTTCAACTGGAATACCTCTAATTATGAATTGAGATTTTTTTAAAGGATCCACATTCCATTTGAATTCAGTTAGTAAATATCGTTTAATGTCGATAAATCTATCCTCTGGATCTATGAAAAAATCATCCATCAATTTTTCAAGGTCTTTAACTTGTACCAATTATTTTCCCTTCAATTTAGTAATATTTTAAATTATGCAATTTAAAATTAAGATTCAAAATATAAAAATTTTTTAATACTCACTTACTAAAAAAACATCCTAATTGCCAAAGCCATTAATATTATTGCAACAAAAGATTGGAGGTAGCTTTTATTCATTTTCCCAGAGACTTGTGCTCCTAATATAGCCCCTAAGAAAGCTCCTATTCCAATTAATAAGCCAATTAAAAAATCTATTTGCCCTAAAATACTTTTAATAATAGAATTATAAATTGCTGTAAAAAAGATAATCCCAATAGAAATTGCTGTAGCATTATGAATTGGATATTGAAGTATCATGAGAAGAACAGGAGTATTAATAATGCCTCCACCAATACCTAATAAATTTGCAGAAAACCCTGCGAGAAAAAAAAGCGGTATTGATTTCTTTAAATTGCTTTGATAATCATGGTTTTGTAATATAAAATTATTCTCATATTCCTCCAACTCAGGATTTGGTTTTCTAGATTTTATGGCTTTATATAACATATTCAATCCGGCTGTCAATATGGTGATCGCAAACAAAATTTTTAAAATCGTACTATCTATATTAAAGGGAGTGAAAATCAATGTGCATGTAATGCTTCCCAAAATTGAAAATGATGAAAATATCATGACTTGTTTTATATGTAATCTCTCAGCCTTAAAATAAGTTAAAAATGCTGCTCCAGAAGAAATTAATATTATAAAAGCAGAAGTATCTACCGCCATATTAATCGGAATTAAAAACAAAAGAACCATAAAGCTAACAAAAAATACACCACCTCCTATTCCAGCAATAGAGCTTATAAATCCGAAAGCGAATCCCGCAATTAATAATATTATTATTGCGACACTATCCATATGGTGTGAAATACCTTAAGCTATTATTAGTTTTCTAAAAAATTGAGGATTAAATTGATTAATAATTTATTATTAATGCAAGATTATAATTATAGAAAAATATTTATAATATAAGACGCACTTCCTACGTGATATGCCCGAACCTAACAACGATAAATTTGTTTTAAAACTTGTACCTTGTGATCGTTGTGGAAATCCTTTTATGGTTAAAAATGATCAATCAAAATCGGGAGAAAAGATATGTGAGAATTGTATTAAATTAGAACAAAGAAAAAAACAATTAGCATCATCTGTTATTGAATCTCAGAGAGAAATCGAATCATCCATCAAAGAATTTGAAAATAAAATACAGTTTGAGGAATCTCAAGAGAAAAAGAAAGCTTTTTATGAAAAAATCAAAAAACAGTCAGAAATGTTAACTAGATCAATAGATCTTCTTAAAAAGATCGAGGAAACAAACGATGAGAAATACATCGAAGAATACAAAAAACTTTTTGATAAATTGAAAAAAGAGAGTATATAAATGAGTTTGAAAAATCTTAATCCTTTACAAAAAGTAAACCGATATTTCTTATTTTAAATTTTGGACAAAATTTAGCGTCAATTTTCATGAATTTAGAGAAAATTTTAACTATTACATTCCAAAACTTTTGAAACACTAAATTGGACTCATAATTATTTCTTAATTTAATAAGATTCTGTTCTATTTTTTTTGGATTTGTTGATTGAATATCTGCTATCGCCATTAATCTACCATATATGCAAAAAGTCTTTAAATTTTTAAGACTAAATTTTTTAAAATCGGAGATAATGGTGTTTATTTCATATCTTCTGAAATGTCCTATAATTTTATCCTGAGTTGAGTAATATCTCATTCGATGCGGAACTGTTATTAGGGCTATTCCCTTTTTCTTTAAGATCCGACTTATTTCTGATATTGCTAATTTATCATCTTTAATATGCTCCAAAACATCCAGAGCACTCACAAAATCAAAAGATTCGCTTCTATAGGGTAGGTTAATGAGATCCGCACATATTGGATGGTAACTATTAATTTTTCTATATTGCTTTAATGGAAAGTTTGCAATGTCGATAAATGATTTCTGTTTTACCATATCTAAAAATGTAAGAATAGAATTACCAGATGAGCCAAGATCGATTCCATTTAATAAATGTCTTTTATTACCTATATTCTCTTTCAAAATGTCAAACTTACACCTAATACCCGGTGATATATAATACTCTGATATGGTTCTAAAAGAAAAATTCTTGTGTTTATCGTAAAAATCCTTCAGCATCAGATTAACATTAGATTGATTATTCTTAATAATTTATTTACTAAGTTTAAAAAAAAGGGAATATTAAAAACATTAATTTAATTTCAAAAAAAAGAATTAAAATGATTCAGCTTAGTGTATATCTTGAAGATCGACCGGGAGAACTTGCAAATTTCATAAAATTACTTATGGATAATAAGATCTTTATTCGCGCTTTAACTGTAGCAAAAACAAGTGAATATGGATTAATATTGACCCTTGTTGATAAACCCGAAAAATGTATCGATCTTTTGGATGAAAATAATTTTATGGTATCAACTACGGAAGTTATTGCTGTAAGATTGAACGATCATCCTAATGCCTTATATGATATACCTAGAACATTAGGAGAGAATAATATTAATATTGAATATTTTTACTCTACCCTAGTAAAAAATGAATCTATGCTTATATTACGCGTCGAAGAGACCGTAGTAGAGGAAGCAGCAAATCTTCTAAAAAAAACAGGTTTTACGATAGTTGAGAGGTAAGAAAAAACTACTATCCTTTAAATGTTGCATCCCATTTTTTTCCCTAATGACTTAGAGTTTTATTTGAATAATAAACCTTAAGAATTTTACGTAATTTAAAGGTATACAATTAAATTTTTAACAAAGAGGTAAGAATCATGAGTTTTAAGTTTACAGAAGAACAAGATATGATTCGAGAGTCCGTTCGTGAATTTGCTCAAAATAAAATTGCTCCTATTGCGCTTCAAATGGAACAAACTAAGGAAATTCCTAGAGATGTTGTAAAAGGGATGGCAGAATTAGGATTAATGACTTGTACCGCTGACGAAAAATATGGTGGTCCTGGATTAGATGCTGTAAGTGCCGGTGTTATCGCAGAGGAATTAGCCAGAGCAGACTGTACTGGCTCAACTTGTGTTTATTATTTGGTTCCTGCATCATGGGGTTTCCTTTTGAATAAATACGGAACTGAAGAAGCAAAAAAAGAAATCTTTCCAAAAACTGTCTCAGGAGAATGGTTTTTAGGGATTGCTACAACTGAAAGCGACGCAGGTTCTGATGTAGGTGGCACAAAGACTACAATAAAACCAGACGGTGATGGATTCGTAGTTAATGGAGAAAAAATGTACATAAGTGGAGTGCGAGAGGCAGTCAAATATGGTGGTGGTCATATTACAATTGCTCATCAAACTCCAGAACTTGGCACTCGGGGGATGACTGTATTCTATTTACCTTTAACAGTTGAAGGAATTACTCCAACATACGTAGATGATTTAGGAAGAGAGGGAATTTCTTGTGGAGGGTTTTCGATTGATAATGTAAAAATTCCGAAACATTATATTCTTGGTGAAGAAAATAAGGGTTTTTATATCTTGCATGAAGGATATGAATATGCAAGAGCATTAATCACTGTAATCTGTGCCTCTGCGGGCTTAAAGTCGTTAGAAAATGGAATAAATTATATCAAGGAAAGAAAATCTTTTGGTAAATCATTGTCACAATATCAAGGAATCAATTTTAAACTCTCTGAACACTACACTAAATTAAATATGCTCCGGGATTGGGGCTATAGAGCATTAAAAACTATTGACTTAGAACAAGAAGGGAAAGCAACTAGATTTGAAACTAGCAAGATTGTTGCTATGGGAAAAATGTTTTGTTCTACATGGGCTTGTGATGCTATAAATGATGTTATGCAATGGCAAGGTGCTTTTGGTTATTCAAGAGAATGTCCTGACCAAGCTGCATGGCGAGCTGTTAGATCATTTGCCCTCGCAGAAGGTAGTTCTGAAGTTATGAAGATGATTGTAGCAAGAGAACTAATAGGTAAGAAACAATATTAATTAACTTTTTTTTATATTTTTAATATCTTTATTTAACTCTTAAAAGTTTGAGATTGAATTTAGAATCTTAATTTAATTTTGATGATGCTATGAGATTTATTGTATGTGTAAAACAAGTTCCTGATACAACTGAAGTTAAAATTGACCCTGAAACTAATACATTGATTAGAGAAGGTGTCCCCAGTATCCTTAATCCCTTCGATCAGTTTGCCCTTGAAGAAGCAATCAAAATCAGACAAGAAGGTGATGAGATTATTGTAATATCTATGGGACCACCACAAGCGAAAAAAGCACTACTCAAATGTCTAGCATTAGGTGCAGATAAAGCAATCTTACTAAGTGATAGAGCTTTTGCTGGGGCTGATACATGGGCAACGTCTTATACTCTTACTCAGTGTATTAAAAAGATTGGTGAATTTAATATAATTTTCTGTGGTTTACAAGCTATTGATGGAGACACTGCTCAGGTGGGACCTGAAATTGCTGCTCAGCTAGGAATACCTCAGATAACTTACGTTGAAAATGTTGAAAAATTAGAGGGAAAAAAACTAACTGCGAAAGTGCAAACAGATGATGGTTATAAAATTGTAGAAATTAGACTCCCAGTACTGATAACTGGAATAACTCCATCTTCTTTCGAACCCACAAATCCTCCCATGATGAGTATAATGAAAGCAAACAAAAAACCTTTTTCTACATGGGATGCTGAGGAACTTGGAGGTAATAAAGAAGATTATGGCTTAAATGGTTCATTAACGGAAGTTATTAAAGTTTACTCTCCGCCAGCAAGACAGCAAGGAGTTATTATTCAAGAAGAAACAGCTGAAGCTTCAGTTCGTAAATTAATTGAATTATTATCAAAGGACAAGGTGATTTAAATTGATAAATGTAGATAAAGAAAAATGTACTGGATGTGGACTCTGTGAAAAAGCATGCCCATTTGGAGCGATAATAGTTGTAGACAAAATCGCAGAAATAGGAGATGAGTGTACACTCTGTGGTGCATGTGTTGATAAGTGTAACTTGGGAGCAATAACAATTCAACGGAAAAAAATTAAAGACATTGATTTGTCAAAGTATCAAGATGTGTGGATTGTAGCTGAGATAAAAGATGGAAACGTTAGGAATGTATCATATGAATTATTAGGGAAGGCAAAAGAACTTGCTGATGAAATAAACCAAGATGCGTGTGTCCTACTATTAGGAGATAATGTAAAAAAATTCGCTCAAGAGTTTTCCAATCGCGGTGCTAAAAAAATATATATTGCGGAACATGAGGCACTTAAAGATTATTATACTGAAACTTATTCATCTGTGATTATTGGGATAATTTCAAAATATAACCCAAATATTGTATTGTATCCTGCAACCATAAATGGAAGAGATTTAGCACCTAGGGTAGCTGCAACACTAGAATTAGGATTGACTGCGGATTGTACTGGTCTATCTATTCGAGACGGATTACTATTACAAACACGACCTGCATTCGGTGGAAACATTATGGCGGATATTATTTGCCCAGCTACTCGTCCGCAAATGGCAACAGTTAGACCAAATGTCATGGAAAAGGCAACTATTCTAGGTGAAAATAATGCTGAAATTATTGAAGTCCCAATAAAAGTAGATCTTAAAAATTTAAAAGTAAAAACCAAAGAATTAATCATTGGAACAGCTGCCGCATGTGGAATTCCGGTTTGTGAGGCAGATACCATCGTCTCTGGTGGAAGAGGTGTTGGGAATAAGGAAAATTTCAAATTAATTGAGGATTTAGCCAATGTTTTAAATGCCGCTGTGGGTGCAAGTAGAGCAGCAGTAGACCAGGGTTGGATTCCGAAATCACAACAAGTCGGACAGAGCGGTAACACAGTCTCTCCCAAGATTTATATAGCTTGTGGAATATCAGGTACAATTCAACATTTGGTAGGTATGAAAAGCAGTGATATAATCATCGCTATTAATAAAGACCCTGATGCCCCAATTTTCAATATTGCTAACTATGGCATTGTTGGAGATTTATGTGAAATTTTACCTTTATTAACCAAAGCAATTGAGAAAAAATTAAGTGAGAATTAAATTCAGAAAAGATCATCATCAAGATCTTCATTCCCTTCTGGGAATCTTCCAAATTCTTGCATGAATTGTTGTAAAAGCTCACTTTCTCTTTTTGTATACATAGGATCTTCATCAAACTCGAAATAACAAGCTTGTGTATTTGCACCTAATTGCTCTTCAATTGCTAAACGCATATTTTGAGTACCTTGAATTAAAATTATTTTTTGATTCTCATTTAAGACTTGAATGACACCTTCAGTTTCAGGAACATTTTGAATGTTCTCAGTGGTTAGATCTAACCATTTTTGAGGCGGTAATACAACAGAAGAGATTTCAAAGCGTAGATCACATCTTAAACAACGATTTGCTTCCTCAAGGGCCAATTTTTCGTCAAAACCCAATTCAATTTCATTAAAATTACTTTGTCGCTGTTCTAATGATAGAAGGGGCATTTTTACACGCATTTTATCATAAAAACCTTCATCGCGTCCTAAATTATTTGGAGGAATATCTGGCTTAATAAGTATATCTTCTATTTCACCATTGCCTCCCAAAAATTTATCGATTGAAGTAGCAGCCCTTCTTCCCATTTCAATTGCATCAACAACAGAACTGGGGCTATTTATAACTTCACCACCTGCAAATAATCCTGGTACATTAGTCTCTAGTGAGCCTTCCTTAACTTGAATTAATCCAGATGAAGTTATATTTATTTTACTTTCGCTTCCTAGTAAAGATAGATCAGGAATTTGCCCTATTGCTAATATTACCATTTCAGTTTTAACCGATTTTCTATTGTTATTATCAAAGATTGGATTGAACGCGTTACTATTATCATACACAGAATCACAATGGACTAACTCAACTTCCGATACTTCACCATTCCTATCAATAATCGCTTTTGGACCCCAAGAACAATCAAGTGTAATTCCCTCATCAATAGCCTTTTGAATTTCCCATTCATGAGCAGGCATTTCTTCTCTACATTCCAGACATGTTAATTGTATATCTTTAGCACCAAGTCGTTTAGCAGTTAAAGCAACATCAATTGCTACATTTCCACCACCAATTACGATAACAGTATCTGATATTTTTACATCTTCACCATTATTAACTTTTTTAAGAAATTCAAGACCCCATAAGATATTAGGGAGATCTGATCCCTTAAGATCAAGTTTTTTAGAACCTTGAGCACCAATTGCCAAAAAGGTTGCATTAAATCCTTGACTTTTCAAATCTTCAAGAGATAAATGTTCACCTACAACTTTTTCGGTTTGAGCATCAATTCCTATACTCAAAATATGCTTAAGATCTTTCTGAAGAACAGATCGTGGTAATCTATATTCAGGGATCCCTTGTCTTAACATACCTCCTAAATAAGAATTAGCTTCAAATAAGGTTACTGAATGCCCTAACCTCCTTAAGTAATATGCTGCTGTTAAACCAGAGGGACCTGACCCTACAACTGCCACTTTTTTCCCTGTTGGAGGTTTAATCTTTAGATTTGACTTCCACATTTCATTGTCAAAATCCATTGCATAACGTTTTAAAGCACAAATAGCAATAGGTTCATTAATTTGATTCCTCCGACATTCAAGTTCACAATCATGAAAACAAATTCTTCCAAGAACTGAAGGAAGAGGGGTTTTTTCTCGAATAACCGCGGCTGCCTCAGCATATTTTTTCTCAGAAATTAATCGAATATAACGAGGTACGTCAATTTTTAAAGGACATGCTTCTCTACAGGGAACCAACAATTTTTCACGTTCAGCCCAGAGGATATCCTTATCTGTAAGTGCTCCTGTCGGACATACTTCGATACAAGCTCCACAAAATTTACAACCAGACTCCTTGAGTGAAGGAGCTAAACTTCCTACTAGGGTTTCTCCGTTTGAATAAACAAAACCTAAAGCTTCAATGCCTCGAACATCTCGACAAACTCTTACACATCTAGTACATCCAATACATAACTCATAGTTTCTGATGAATAAAGGTTCGTCTTCTATAATGGTATGTCCTTGAGGCTTATATCTTGTTATGTCTTCTCGAATTCCAATATATTCAGCTACTTTTTGTAATTCACATCGACCTAATATAGGACAACAACGTTCTACCACTGGAACATTTGGTGAACACGGTTCACGGCTACAACCTTCACGTTGGGCACACATTAAACACGCATGGGGATGTTTTGAGAGAACAGTCAATAATTTTTCTTGGCGAAAACTGTGAATTTCAGGATTATCAGTTGAAATCACCATTCCTTCTTCTATAATAGTACTACACGATGTTTTTAATTCTCTAATCCCTTCTACTTTTACGACGCAAAGCTGACAACCTTGATGTTCTTGAGAATAATCATTATTAATTCTGGTTTCTCCTTGAAAAATTTCCTGATATGGCTTTAAACCTACCAAAGTAGGTAAATCTGGATGAGCACAAATACTAGGAATGTAAATTCCAGCATCTAAAGCTGCCTTTAATATCGTAGAATCCTTCTCAGCTTCAACTTTTGTTCCATTAATCGTTATTGATATTGAATCCATAATTAACACTCGCTAGTTAAAATTAACCATAGAATTAATTACTTTTCAATTAAGAAATTAAATTAAATCATTTAAAAACTAAAAGTAAATATATAAAAAAGATTTAGAGATAGATTACCAAGAATGAGAAATTGCTTCCGGTTCGCAAGCTTTTACACAAGGCAGTTCCTTTGTTGCATCACCTTTGCAAGGAGCACAAGAGTATTTAATTTTCTTGCGATGTTCCTCTGAAACAGTCGCTATTATTTCATCACCTAAAGGATCTAATTCATCTTCAGCCATTTCGAGGACACCTGCCGGACACACTTCTACACATTTACCACATGAATTACACAGTTCAGTATCTATAGTTATAAAATACTCTCCTGAACCATCCTTGTAACCATAATTTGCTTTTGTCATATCCTTCCTCTTTCTTTTCGAATAATATAATATTATATAATTATTTTTTACGTTCCTTTTCGATAAGGGCTTTGGCGAATAAGGCTGCACCAATAGCTCCTGCAAGTTGTGGATCGATACTAGGTTCAGGAGCTTTCAATTTCAACTCATCTTCGATTCTTTTGACTACTCCAATATTTTTAGCGATTCCACCTGTTATAGCAAATTTTTCTTCAATACCAAGTCTCAGTAAAAGTGTCACTACCCGATGAGCCATGGCAGAACAATAAGCCGCTAATACTTTCTCCTTTGGCCAACCTTTTCTCAATAATCCCACTGCTTCTGACTTTGCGAATACTACACAGGTACTACTAACGGGTTCAGGTTCTTCATCCACTTGGAGAGACATTTTTCCTACATCATTAATATGTACTTGAAGTAAATCTGCAAATACTTCCATTCCTCGACCTGTTCCTGCGGCGCATTTATCATTCATAAGGAACGCAGTAACTTTACCGCGTTGATCACATCGTATTGCTTTACAATCTTGGCCTCCCATATCTAATACAGTCCGGATTTCTGGACCATAAATAAAGTTAGCTCCTCTAGCATGGCATGCAATTTCAGTGATAGCTCGTTTTGCAAATGGAACATTTACACGTCCGTATCCAGTTCCAACGACATATTGAATCTTATCTAAAGTTAATCCAGTACCCTCAAGCGCCCACTCCATAGCATTATTTGCACTATCTGGACTATTACTTCCCGTTCTCATGCTTGAATAGCAATAAATTTCACCATCTACCATAATTACTGCTTGTGTACTGACTGACCCAACATCAACTCCTGCTGAGATGATATCTCCATCTTCCCACTTTAAATCAGGGTGAGTATAACGAGATTCAGTCCATCTCCAATATTCCTTTTCTGATTCTGCATTTGACATTATTCTAACCTCCAATTTTATCTTGTGCTATAAGAGCTGCTCCTAATGCACTTACATATTGAGGAGTTACACCATTTTTCGGTACTAATAGTTCAAAACCTAAATTCTTATTCATTGCATCTACAAATCCAATATTATTCGCAACACCACCTATTAACGCGACATCCTTTTCAATACCGATTTGCCGTACCATGCTTGTATTTCTATCAGCAATCGCATCATGTACTGCATGAATAATATCCTCCTTTGAAGTTTTTTGGTGTATCAATGAAACTACTTCGGATTCAGCAAAAATAGTACATTGAGCATTCATTGGTATCTGTTTCGTTGATTTTAAAGAAAGTTCTCCCATGGTTTCGATATCTACTTCTAATGCTCTCGACATAGCTTCTATAAAAGCACCAGCTCCCGCAGCACATTTTTCATTAATTCCAAAATCTTTAACTTTTCCGTTTTCATCGAGTTTCACAACCAATCCTTCTTCAGCTCCAATATCAATGACAGTACGAGCTGAAGGGAAAAGAAAAAATACACCTCGACCATCAGCGGTGACAGTTGTAATATTATCATCAGCAAAAAATATTGCATCCATTCCAGCTCCAGTAGTAGTAATATGTTTAATGTCTTCACGTTTAATTCCTGCATTTTTAATAGCCTTGTCTAATGCTTGCTGTGCAGATTCTTCTTGATCAAAACCACTCAATACTGATGCTGTCGATAAAATGTTATTATCGTCCAAAATAACAACTTTTGTATATTTTGAGCCTGCATCTATACCTACTGTTATCAAATTAAACCACTTTCAAAATTTTCTTTTAAATTACTTTTATTATAGATTTCATTACTTATTTTAATAAGACCTAATTGACTTGATAAATAAACTATAATTAGATCAAAGATCATCAAAATTGGGATAGGATATATGATTGCATGCAAGTTATCTCCTTGAACATTAAGGATAAATGTTGAAGGTATTGCTATTGCTAAAGGAATAAGCTCACTTATCACACCAGTCATTATAAACCATTTTTTATTAAATTTCCCAATCATTAAAAGAATAACATATCCTACAAAGAAAAATCTAAAAAAACAATATTCAAAATAAAAGAGAAATGCGCTGAAAAATCGAATCGAATACCATGCTGGAGAGAGAGGAACCTCCCATGTCATAGAAACAATACTATTCGGTCCAGGACCTAAATCTATATGAATACCGAAAGGAACGAAAAAAACCACCAGTATAGTTAATAGTCCGATAATCATGGCTATATATCGTTTCATGAGATCTATATCCAACGCTTTTTTCTATTTGGTTAAATTTTTTAATTTTTTTTTATATTTTCACTTTTTCTATTCCTAATGATTCCATAAAAGCATCTACCCGCTTCATTGTTCTCTCAAGATCAAATTCTCTCTCATCACCCATATTACCTTCAAATGGCATAGTCGGAATCCCTGCCTTTTGGATAGCTAAACGATTTTCGGCAATTCCAAGACTTAATCCTTCACATCCTCTATTAAAATGTAAGAAAACGCCATCTAGTTTCCATTCTTTAGCGATCCTAATCATCATATCAGATTTGAGTTTTGGGTGATAAAAGTGTTGCCATTCTGGTTTACTTAAGTTCCAATCAGCAAGAGCTCGTAAGGCTTCATCTCGATTTGTTATTTCAATATCAGGAATAGATTTTGGACCCCATGATCCATCCTCTTTATCTTCCCATAGCCCAATAAGGCCAAACGTGTAGAGACTACCAACAGAAACACATCCATATTGTTCTAAATATCGGAAAATTCTTAAAAATGCCCATGGAGGCTGAGTATCCGTCATTATCCGACATTTTTCATTTCCAACGGCAGCAATCCCTCTTGTAGCACGATCTTTTACTTCTGGATATAACTCTTTTTCATAAAAGTCTGCTGTCCATTGAGCAGATTTTCTCAAGGTCCCAAGAACATATAAAGAATACATGGATTTCTCGTCTAAAGGAGCAGGAATATTTTTATTAAGCTCACAAATTGCTGCCCAATAATGGCATGAACGAAATTCATTTTTAACTGCCTTTATTAATAACTCATCATCATAATCTCTTCCTGTAACTTTTTCAAGCCACTTAATTCCGTCATGCATTTGACCTACAATATAATTGATCTTGTGTTCCGATCGCTCTTCATATGGTCCTACAGAAACGTCAATACTAAACATTGGAATTCCTCCTTCAAGATCGCTTGCCACTTGATACCATTTAGCATGTGAACAACAAATATGATCTTGCCAAATAAAATCTGGTTTCGGAAATTCTTCTGAGAATTGTGGCCAAGCATACTTGTTAATTAATATAGACCCCCAATAATTCCGCATATAAGAACATAAATCTCTGGCAAAACCTCTAGCTTCAGTAGCTTCATGACACTCTAGAGCAAGTTTATCATTAAATGCTACAGTCGCGCCATAAGGTTCTCCTGTTAAAGAATAAACATCATCTCCTAATCCTGCAGGAATGGCATCAAATGACCATGCTCCCCCTACCCATCGAAGCCCTCCTTTATCATGAGCTTCAGCAAAGTCTCTGTAATAATTCTCTCTAAGAGCTTTAGCCTTATTCCAACACTTTAAAGGTTCGGTTGGATATTTTGTTTCCATCATATTAATTCCTCCTATTTATTAAAAAAGATCCTCCTCTCTTATAATTTCAAGAAATGCCTCAACTTTGTATATCGTCATTTTATTTCCTTTTTTAAAATTTCTCTTTATATAGCTTCCTCTAGTATCCTAATATACAGAAATAATGATAATTTAAAAATCAAATTGTTAATATTGCCAAAATGTGGGAAATCTTTCCGATTTAGACTAAATAAATTCAAATTTCACTCAATGAATCTATCATAACTTCACAAGATGATGAACATAGAAAAAAAGATTCAACGTTACAAAATATATGTATATAAAGAAAAAAAGAATAAGAAGTAATACTGTAGAGGGTATTAATATAAATAGAATTTATAACTTATTCTTATTAGAGATAATATTGAAAAATTTGAGTTAATATATGACAAAAGAATTTAAAATTAATCAATACTTGACCATAAAACTTGAAAACGACAAGACTGTGATATATATATCTGGAGAGCGATTTAGACAATGTAAATATCTCCTTTTAATAAATCCACAAGAGAATGAAAATAGTCTAGAAATTAAGTCAGTGGATCAAGCCTCTGAAAATTTGACTTCCGTATTAGAACGAGAAATAAAACCGATAGAGTTAGGAATAACACCAGAACAAGAATTTTGGGGGCATTGTTCTAACATTCAAGCATGGGTAGAAAATAATTATGATACACGGTTGCTTCATTCTAACTTAGCTTTTCCTTTGCTAGAAGAATTGAGTAAACAAGGAGATCTGGGAGCCAAAAGAGCGTTTAAAGAGGAAATAGCCAAGAGATTAAAAGATATGTATGTTTTAGACTTCTTTAGAGAAGAAGGATATCTTTCATATTTAAATCAAGAGGAGCTCTTTATGGCCCTCCTAAAACCAGAAGAAGTAAATGCAATGATAGAAATATCTAATTTAACCCATCAAAAGTACGCTGTAAATTTTGATGATCATAATAGAAGTAAAAATATATTTTATGAAGATGGTGGGCATGTTACGAAACTTGAAATTGATTTAAACGATCTGTGTCCATCTCTCCCAAAGCAATTAGAGAAATTTGCGAAATTGTTAACTCTAAAAATAAGAATTTATACAAACAAAGAAAAATATGTTAAATTTGATACTTATATGGAAGGATTGAAAGCATTGGACATTCAAGTCTTCAATGAGGTCTTCCTTCCTGATAACTTAAATATGTTCCCCAATTTGAGAGTACTAAAGATTAGTGGTGAATTTGAGGACGCGCATCAAAAAGTAGTACTCTTATCAAATCTTAAATCAATGGGAAATCTTAAAAATTTAGAGGAATTGATAATTACCAATGTTAGATTCGAAGAGATTCCAAATAATATCTCAGAAAAATTGGAATGGCTGATTATAAGGGACACAAATTTAAAAACACTACCTGAATCGATACTAAAAAATGAAAAATTTAAAATAATTGATCTTCGAGGAAATAAGGATTTAGAAATACTAAGAATACCACCTAAAATGAAAAAAAAAATTATTCTTTAATAAACTTACATACTATGAGACTAATGGTGTCTAAAGATGGTACCAAGCAATTAAAGTGATACTTCCAGTCGCAATTGTTACCTCCCGAGGGAATTCTTCAATTGGGACTTTTTTCCTTATATTAAAAGGATCTAGAAGAAATATACCATCATTTGTCTTAAGAGCCGACGGGTTCTTTAGTAGGAGTTTGAACGACTTTGGCTCTATGAGGGGCACCCACCTCTCAGGTATAACATAGGAATCTATGTACTCACCTGTTAAAATAATCTCCCTCCTATGATTCCTTGTATTAAGATTCTTCCGTTCTAACAATTCATCAATGAGCTCAACTGAATAGTACTCCTCCGACGAAAATTGACTATGTATTCCTCTCTGTAGCTCTAAATAGGGAGACCTTAGAATTGATAATAACACTTCAACATACTTGCCTACATATCTTTGAATGTCGTAGTAAAGATCCTTGATAATAATCTCTAACCCGCTCTGAAGTCGCGCAATTATCCAAAAGTAATCAGCGCCATAACTATCCTTTTTAGCAATAATATCAGATATAAAAACTTTCAATATTAAAACACCGTAACCTAATTAAAAAGAAGGAAATTGTTAATTTAAATTTAAGTAGTGTATGGGTATTCTAATTGGAACGATAAGAAGGGTATGCCGTTTTTTAGTATAGATTTCATCTAAAGTCCTAAGAAGATTGAATAGGTTTTAAATTTTACAGTCCCTTCTTCCTTCCTAATTTTTCCTTTAAATATAGTTGGATAAAAGCGAGATAGAAAAAAAGTAGGCATGATCAGAAGAGATCTTCCTCACGTATTATTTCTAAAAATGCTTCAACTCGAGTCTTGAATTGCCCAATCGGTACAGTAACATCAAACTCTAAGAATAATGTTTTAATTCCATCATTTTCCAAAGCCTCTTTAATTATTACGGTGTCTAATTCATGAGGATCACAAAATTTCTGTTGAATAATGATAGCTCCTTGTATATCATAATCCTTAGCTAACTTATTAATATGATCGAGCCTTTTCCGCTCAGGCCAATCTTTACTTGGACATGGAACTCGGTTAACATACCTTTCTGCTATAGAAGTAAGTGGATCTCCATTTGT
>JBHLLT010000066.1:0-5440 GCA_048938855.1 Promethearchaeota archaeon | reverse complement strand
AATCCCTACTTTCCTTGCAGCCTCAAAAATAGTATTTCCCTCTATACAGGGAATACTAAGTCCAATTGGTTCAAAATCTATGATATAACTCATTCGTTCATTAACTTCTTAGAATATTCTAAATAGTGGGTGAATATTTGTAATTGGTCTTAACCCTTTCAATCGACTTCCATAAGCTATCATTCCATCAGTTGATGCTATTGCTGGATATACCCAAGTTGAATTTTTAATTGGGCCATAGAAACAAAAATCTGCTCCTAATAAACGTGTTATAGAAAGAATAGATGATGCAGCTGCTTGAAATGATGCCTTTCCCATAGCTTTCATTTTTTCCCAAGTATAGATTGCATTGGCAGGGGCACAACCTGTTGGGTACCCAA
Source organism: Promethearchaeota archaeon (assembly GCA_048938855.1). GTDB lineage: Archaea > Asgardarchaeota > Lokiarchaeia > Sigyniarchaeales > SOKP01 > Loki-b32. Next base: position 5,060 of record JBHLLT010000066.1, on the reverse strand, counting down.
ATCTCTCTTTTATATCCTGAATCGCTAAAGACGCCCAACTTACACTAGCAACGTCCATAACTCCTGTATCAATAAGTATATTTTCAATATCTGCTGATTTTGCAGCTTGAATCAAATCATTTTCCAATAATTCTATTTTTCTTAAAGGTTTCATCGCTTTCATGCTAAAGGCAAGTAAAATAGCATTTTCCACTCCACATTCTTTTAAACTTTTCAATTCTTCATCAGTATGGTCAATTCCAATACTATTATAAATCAAACGTGGCATTATATTAGTATCCGCAAAGTGTTTTATTGTTTCAATTCTGACCTTCTGAGAAGGAGAATCGAGTATAATAGGTATGGGCGTACATGAAGCCACAAATTCAATATATCTTATGAGTGCTTCAGTTGTCTCACCAATTACATCAATAAATCTTGGGTTGCCAGTAAATTTTGCTTTTTCTTCTTCTTTTTCCAACAAATCTTTAACTTTTACTTTGTCAAAAATCCCTTTTATTGGATCTTGAACTAATTTATCGCCAGCAAAAAATATACTACCTATAAGGACAGTAGATCGCTCCCATGGCTGACCTCCGATCTCTATCCCTGCTATATTATAAGTCTTTTGATCTTTAGTAAATTGCCACAAAAGAACTCACCCTTGAACCATTCGTTGCCTTTGGTAAAATTTAATAAAATTTTAATATGTAGATGTTTTATTAACTATTTTTTGCTTTCCATTCCTTAAATGATTCCCGGGTTGGCATCTTAAAGTCGACATCATCAAGATTATCTGCTATTGGAAAATGTCCATATGTATGTGTAGCGGCAATGGCAGCATGTATATGCTCAGGTGGGGCATCGGCTGGTATATTCGCTAGAAACACAGTTAGATTATGATCTTTAGCAAATGTTTTGATAAATCGCTTAACATTGTCCACAATTTTTTCCGCTGGGCCATCTCTTAACACACGACCATTTAATCCAGCTGCAAGTGAGGGTTTTATACCCTGTTCTCGATATTTAGCAGTATAATCTAAAACAGCCTCCAAAGGATATTCATGCCAACGTCCCATACCAAGGAACAAAGATGGAATATTCCCTTGACTAGCTACCTCGATATCAAATGAATCATGAAGTATTTTCGCGTCAAATTTTTCTAATCGTTCTTCACAGTAATCGCCACTGATATTCATAGCCATTACTCCGAATTTTTTAGCGTTTTCCATAATACGTTTATTATATGGCAAGACCCATTCTTGCATGTCCTTAATGGATAGATTTGGAATACAAGCCCATGCATCAGCACCTATAGCCATCATAATACCACTGTAATCGTTTTGAGCTTTAAGATAAGGCTCTAATACATCATCCGTTATGAAAGTGTATATTTCATGAGCGAATTCAGGTTCTTTTCTCATAAATTTTATCAATCTTGGAAAAGTACACATCCCTACAGCCATACTAAATGGACCGCAGAATATTCCCTGAACTGTCCCATACTCCATATTCATATTAATACTTTCTAATGCATATGGTAATCTCCCATCGTTATACCAATCAACCTCTTTTTTCTTAAGCTTTGATAAATCTTCAGGGCTTTTTATAAGTGGGTCACGGAAATCGATGGTAGGCATTGAATTTTCACCATAGATCATTTTACCACCTAATGCCTCTATTTCAAAATTATAGGCATCCGCAAAAGCTGCACACGTATCCATATTATAATAATTTGCTACATCAACCGAAGTTTCGATCAAACACTTAGCATCGTAATAAAACTTTTTTGCGGGAACTCCAGCAATTGTCATAGAATGATCATGCATCTGAGCAGCAATTTGGATCCAAGGTTTTTCCTCGCTAGTAAGAAAGCCAGCTAAACCTTCAAATTTTTCTTCTGGCATTTTTAGGCACCTCCTATTATTTGTTTAGCTTTATCAACAGCATCAAAAGCATCCTTTCCCCATCCATCTGCTCCAATTTCATCTGCAAATTCTTGGGTTGTTGGAACACCGCCTATCAATACTTTTACACTATTCCTAAGATTCTCATCTTGCAGCTTAGAAATGACTTCTTTCATTTCTCGCATGGTAGTTGTCATATAACAACCCAAACCTAAAATGTCTGGCTTCAATTCTTTTACCTTTTCAATAAAGGTGGAAACAGGAACATCTTCTCCTATGTCAACAACATCAAATCCACCACTTCTTAACATGGCATTGACCATAAATTTACCCAGATTATGCATATCTCCCTCTACAGTACCAATTACTATTTTACCTGTTGAGGTAAATTGTTCTGGTGAAAGTAAAGGTTCAATAATTTCCATTGACATTCTAAATGCTTCTGCACTCATCACTATATCTGGTTGAAAATATTCATTTCGTTTCCATTTTTCTCCAGCTTCCTGGATTCCCGGAACAATACTTTGATTCATTATAGTAATTGGGGCTTCTCCACTATCTACTGCTTTTTTGGTCAAATCATACGCTAAATCATCGTTACCTGTTAATACAGCTTCCTTTATTTCTTTTAAAATATTTGAATTACTCATTGTTCTAATATCCTCCTTGTTGTTTATTTTTAAGAAAAAATAACAACATATTATTTTCAATCTTTGTCTTTATAATATTTTCCTTTAATGTCAATCAATTTGGACAAATATGTCAACGATAGCTATAAAAATTACAAACAACCAATCATTTATATGAATAACAGAGCTATAATTATTAAAATCATAAACTAATATTACTCCATTAAGCCCCGAACATAAGTTGGGAACAAAAATCTAAATCTTTCTTTCCCACTAAAATTTTTCTTTTATATATAAATGGTAGATCCTAGAATTACGCATATTTACCTACTTGTCTATTGAGCCAGTTTATGAAAGGAATGAAGCTGAGTTGGAGTCTAATAAGAATCAAATATAGTGAATGTCTTTTCTGTAAGTTTTTCAAAAATGATTTTTGTTCCAAATGGTATCTTCCTAGAGGTCCTGTTTCAAACCAATGTACAAAATTTAAGCGAAATTATTTATTTAGAGAAAATTCATTAAAGAAGCGCACATTCCGACTTATTTTTTCACTTTATTTTATGATGTACTTCTGTATTGGAATTATCCCGCCAAATATAAATAATATTATTAAAACTGTTTCGAATATTTCTGAATTTCAAATTAGCTTAGCTATTGCTTTCAATTTATTCATTAACTCTTTTAGTGTAATGATTTTTGGTTATTTTGGAGATAGGATGTCCGAAAAATCTTCTATGAAGGTAATGTTCATTTTAACTAATGCTCTATGGATATTTGGATATGGATGTTTGTCTTTTTCTCCTAATTATGTATTTTTTCTTAGCTTGCTTACTATAAGTGCAATTGGAACAGGTGCATTTATCCCATTAGGATTTTCAATGGTAGGTGAACTTTTCCATGCTAAGATTCGCGGAAAGAAATTTGGAATTATGCAATTTGGATTAATCTTAGGAAATGGATTGGGAATTATGATGGGAATAACATTTAGCAATATTTTCAATCAAAACGGGTGGCGAATGGCATATTTATTTGCTGTTATCCTAAATCTACTAATTCTATCCGCCTATTCGTTAATTGCGATACAACCAGAACGTGGTAGTATGGATTCTGAATTTGCAAATTTCCCAAGGATTATAAATTATAACTATAGAATTACTAAAGCCCATTTATTTCAATTGGCAAATACTAAATCTATCATAGGAATTTTACTTTCAGTCTTATGCGGAGGAATTGCTACATCCACTTTAGCTAATTGGGGAATACTTTTTTTAACACTAAAGTTTGGTAACTCCACATTGGCAGCTATGACTTACTTGATAGTGGGTACTGCAGCCCTTCCGGGAGCTGTTATAGGAGGGAAGATTAGCGATTATTTCTTTAATATTAAAAAAAGAAAAAAACGTTTTCTTATTTCGATGATGTCAATATTAATTGGATCAATATCATTATTAGGATTTTATTTAATCCATATTAGTTATTGGGTTCTGGTTTTACCATTGGGATTTATTGGGTATTTCTTCACATCTTTTAATAGCGGAACACAATATGCAATATATTCCGAATTGTGCCTTCCTGAAGTACGGAGCACTGCGAATGCTTTAAATGGTCTGATGCTAAATATTGGTGGTATATGCGGAAACTTGCTAGTTTCAGTAATTGTATACCAAAATATCATATTTTTATCATATTCCATTCTTTTAGTATTATTAGTATGGTTACTTGGCTCACTTTTTTGGATATTACCGTGGATATTTTACGTGAAAGATTTTCAAAGACGCAATAGGATAATGATTAAAAAAAGATTTGAAATAGAACAGATGTTGACGGCAGGACTCCAATAGTCCTGTGTGAAACTGAATCAACTCAACTACATTAGTCATGAATCGTTTTCTCAAAGATGTTTTATCCCCCCAGAGTCTCTAAAAATAACAACTTTGAGCTCATAAATATCAGTTCAAAGCTACTCCTATCTAATTTTAGATATCATAATAGTTCTATTAAGCAACCATTAAAATCACACAAATTTCACAAATAAATCATGTACATTTATCTAATTTATCTAAATTAAGCTCCATATAAAAACTACTTATAAAAAATATGAGGTAGATTCAAATTTAGTTCTATTCCTAATTTAAGTAATTAAAAATATAGACCGAACTGTAAAATTATATTTTATGCCTGATTTTGGATTGATCGATGAGAAATTACCTGAAATTGAACAATGGTTACTCAAGGCTAGATCTCACATTAGAAGAGGTAAAAAAAGAATTGAAAAAGGTGAAATTTCGGCAGGTATCGCCACTCTATATGATGCATTTATTTTTTCATTATATTGGTATTTCTTATCTGATGAAATGCTAAAACCTTATTTACTCAATGATGATGGTTCCTATAATGATGAGGAAATATTATTCCTCATTCTTTTAAGCTATGGAAAAATAAACGGAAATTTTAATTTAAAAAAATTCTTAAGATTAACAGTGAAAGCCATCAATAATGAATTAAATGAGTTTATATACGATGACTTTATTAAAGATTTTGACTC
>JBHLLT010000039.1:0-20266 GCA_048938855.1 Promethearchaeota archaeon | reverse complement strand
CCAACACCAGGAGCCTCTGGATCTGAATCCCCTATATTCATGGTTAAATGGTCCCAACCTTCTGCTCCTTCATTCACAATGGATCTTCTGGCTATTTTAAGTAATTCAATATCTGTAATTCCTTCTTTTAAAGATTCGATACAATTGAGAATAGCTTTTTCAGCTATTTGAGTTGAATTTTTAATTCTATTTATCTCCTCTTCAGATTTGATCAATCGCATTTCTAAAAACATATTATCGCCATCAACAAAAGCAGCATTTGGAAATATTCTTCGTAGAAATTCTGATTGATATCTTGGCATAAGAGTTTCAAGACCTATTTTTCCAGTTCTTAAACCAAAACTTTCTAACTTCTCTTCGAGCAACTTTAAACCTGCTTTAGGAGAACCAACACGTTCATAATCTTTAACCCAAGAAAATTTTTCAATACTATCATACAAACCCCATATTAACAAACATACTTCTCCATCGTTAGTTATTATTGAGAAGCTAGGATATTGATTATATAATACAAATAAGATGGGATTAGGTGCAACGTGTAATGTAGGAATCCCGGTAGTATAAAAAACATTTACAGGTGTTGTAGCAATTAAAGCATCAACTCCAAATTTCTCAAGAATTTCACTCGCTCTTTTTTTATTATAACCTATTGGCTCAACCATTTAAATATCTCACCTTTTTAGTCAATATCGTCCATAAAAATCTCCAATCTTTCCAAATCAGACATTGTCCCTTTTGGTTTAAGTGTACCATCCATAAAAGCTTCCATTGGGTCGATTTCTCCAGTTGATATACTTAGGAAAAGATCAGATTCAACTTCTAAACTCATTTCAGCATTCTCATTAAAGCCTTCTTCTACTCTTGCCTTTTTATTTTCAAAAATCAATTGGACTTTATAATTAACATCTGGAAATATAAATTGCATAGTTTTATCAAAATCTTCAAATTCTTCAGCAATTTCTGGTTCATCAAGTTTTTTTGCCCAGCTTTCTAAGGCTAGTTTTAATTCTTCAGCTGTAGCCATAAATTTTCACATCTAGAAATTTTTTTTTCTTTTGTATTTTTCATTTGTTATTTTTCTTAAGTTTTATCAATATTTCTTTTGGATATTTTGCTTTAGTCCATGGGATATTTGCAAAAAAATGTGTAAATATTCTTACTATAATAGGTTGTTTGTTTTTGATTAGATTCTTTTGGTTAAAATATACACGTCGGTAGGGTTCAGCATACTTCCAACCAGGAAGCTTCCTTCCAGCGAATCTGTTAAATGGACGATAAGGAATCATCGTATATCTTAAAAGCCAATGTTGAGTTTTATGACATGCAATTAATTTATGTGTTAAACTCTTAATGTCTTCTCTTTTAAATCCAAAAAAGAAATTCGGGTGTAAAGAAGTATAGAAATAAAGTATTGGTTTGAAATCAATTAAACTATTAAAAATAATATAAAATATTGCTTTACCAGTATTGATGTGATCCATATGATAATACCATGAGTAAATTGCCTCTGGGGCAATTATTATATCTGGCTTCTCTTTAGCTAAATACTGAGCAATCTTGTTAACAAATTCTTTATTAAATGGGACGAATCCATCAATATATCCCAAAAAATCAATATTTTCGGGAGAGAGCCCATGAATTCTTTCTGCTTCTATAAGTTCTTTGGTTCTAATTCTTGCTAATAAATCACCTTTGAACTTATCATATTTAGATCCAGGAAGTCCATACTCTCCTTTAGTAATAGAAACAATTCTAATTTTATACTTATCTTTTCCTTTATTCACAATATAATGCATTAAATGGCCACATTTATGTTCTAAATCATCAGGGTGAGCTTGAAAAAATATAATCTTTGTCATATTGTCTCAGAATTATGATTCTCTATTTAATTCTTCCATTCTTGCTGATCGCTTTCCTAATAAAAAAAAACTTACTATAATCAGTGATACTCCAGATGCTAAAAAGAATATAGAATAGATAAATGGGGGGTTCATAAGAAACACTAAGAAATATATAAAAATCGGAGATATTAATGAAGGCACATTTTGGATGGGAATCAAATTACTTGCCTGACCTACTCGATAAGCATGCTGTATAGTCGTTAGGCCATAAACATTACATAAAATTAATATTATTATTGCGGTTATGCATAATATCAGTTGAGGTATATTAAAATTTCCACTAAAAACATCTGTTATTGTTCCAATAAGTTGACTTACCCATAGATTTCCTAGAGCAAACATTAAACCTGATAAGATTGCTAAAAGTATACCTTTAAATCTGTTACTTTTCTTTTGAAAAATATAACATAATAGTGATAAGATAAAAAGAATTATAGTATAGAGGATTAGCCGGATTAGATACCATATTTCTAATAAATCAGCTTCAATTATTTCAATTGATAATTGACTTAAGCTTAGTAATAGTGTTCCTGTTATCATTAACAAAATTCCCAAATACTCCTCTAATTTTAACTTTTCTCCCACGAGCTTTATAGAACCTATAACTAAGACTATTAATCCTAAGGACATAAGCCCCGGTATAAGTGCTGGACCAATAAAACCCTGAGCTATTAAAAAAAATATCGAACTAATTCCAAAACTTAGAAATACACCCAAAAGCCATGTAGGACTTTTAACTAAACTTTTCATGAATCCTGAATCCGAGGATTTTTCATTTACAGCTTTTTTTTGGAACACAGAGCCTAACTGTGTTATCATACCTGCTAAGACTGCTAACAGAACTCCTAACCAATATAAAGAAAGCTCCATTCTATATTCAATATTAAACTTTTACAAATTTAAAGATTTCATTATATTTTAAAAAAATTAATATTACAATCTAAAAAAATAGACTGGGAAAAATTTTATTCAATAATATTAATTAAATTAAATATCATGGATTGTAATCTTAGAGACTTAACAATATATTATGAAGAATATGGTCTAGGCTATCCTATTTTGATGATCCATGGATTTACACCGGATCATCGTTTAATGAAAGGATGTATGGAGCCTCTTTTTAAAGAAAAGAATAGTTATAAACGAATTTATTTTGATTTACCGGGAATGGGGAACACATCCGGACCAAAATGGTTAAAAAATTCAGATCAAATGCTTAATGTCATTTTGGAATTTATAGATAAAATTATTCCGAATAAGAGATTTATAATTGCTAGTGAATCTTATGGGTGTTATCTAGCACGAGGCTTGATTCATAAAAGATCTGAATTTATAGATGGAGTCTTATTTATTTGTCCTCTTATAGTTCCTCAGCCAAATAAACGAACTTTACCAAAAGAATTTAGTGTTCTAAAAAGAGATAATAATTTAATTTCAAGTTTAAGTCCTTCAGAAGTTGAGGAATTAGAGAATTCATTAATAGTTCAGAGCCTTAAAAATTGGGAAAGATATAAGGATGAAGTCCAATCTGGCTTAAAAATTGCAGATCAGGTATTTTTAAATAATTTATTTGAAAAAGGGTATCCATTTTCTTTCAATATAGATGAAATACTGGGCAGATTTGACAAACCGACTTTGTTTTTGCTTGGAAGACAAGATATAGCTGTTGGTTATCGTGACGCATGGAGTATTATAGAGAATTATCCTAGAGCTACATTTGCAATATTAGATCAAGCTGGTCATAATTTACAGATTGAACAAGAGCAATTGTTTAATTCTCTAGTTTTAAATTGGCTGGATAGGGTGGAATACACAAACTCTTTACAAAATCGAACATGAAGCCCTCCTATTCTCCCTGAATTTGCACATAAACCCTTCGATTTCGTGGGCCATCATATTCAGCAAACATTATTCCCTGCCAAGTCCCTAACATTAGTCTATTATCATGTATTAAGACATCAACAGAATGGCCTGTTAGTGAACACTTAATATGAGCATCAGAATTTCCTTCACCGTGCCTATATGTATATCCTAATCCTCCACCTTTTGGGATAAGTTTGCTTAAATAATTACTGATATCTTTAATAACCGAAGGATCTGCATTTTCATTAATAGTTACTCCCGCTGTAGTATGCGGTATAAATACTCGACATACACCTTCCTTTACATTATATTTTCTAACTATACTATTAATTTCATTAGTAATATCAATTAAAACTTCCCGTTCTCGAGTTTTAACTCTAAATTCTTCAAATCTCATCATTTAATCATCAAAATAACTAATTCTGAATTACTTAAAACAATTTCTTATCCATCAAAAGTTCCATGTTTCCCCTTTCCCTGTGTGAATTCCTTACTACCATTAAGAAACTCACCATGTTCTAAAGTATTTAACCCATATTCAAATTCTTTTGACATAGCAACTTCCACATTTAAACCAAATTGATCATAAGTGGATAATCGATCATTTCTCATGCAAAATTTTGGAAATTTAGCTAATTTTCTTCCCAAATTTTCAGCTTCCTCCCTTGATTTACCATCGTCAACGATTCGATTAGCTAATCCCCATGTATATGCCTCATCAGCAGTTACTGGACGACCCGTAAGGATCATATCCAGTGCTCTACTTAAACCAATGAGTCGAGGAAGACGAACTGTACCTCCATCAATTAATGGTACACCAAATCTACGATTAAACACACCAAATATTGCACTTTTTTCTACAACTCTGAGATCACACCATAGTGCTAGTTCAAGACCGCCAGCAACAGCATATCCTGCAACAGCTGCAATCACTGGTTTTGATAAACTCATCCTTGTAGGTCCCATAGGACCATCTCCTTGCCTTTCAATACGATTTCCAGCTCCTTCACTAATAGTTTTTAAATTTGCTCCTGAACAAAATATTCCATTAGCACCATATAGAACTGAAACTTCTGCTTTTTCATCATTTTCGAATCTTCGAAAAGCATCAGCAAGTTCTTTAGCAGTAGAGCCATCTACAGCATTTTTAACTTTAGGATTATTTATAATTATTGTATAAATAGGATAATCAATTTCTATAAGAACTGTCATGGAAAAACATAAATTATCAGATCTAAAAAATTTGATGAATTTAAAATTGAAATTCGATATATTAATTTAGTTTACTTTTCTAAATAAAACTGAATCTTTAAGTTTATTTTTCTACTTCAGTATTGAATGAGGATTCATTCAAAATCTAAAAATTACTTAAAAAATTTCTTTATTCTTTAAAGATTCCCCATAGAAATCGTATTAAGTATACTCTTTATACTAATATTGGCAATTTGGTTAAACTTATATATGATGCTGGTAATTCAACTAGATATCTATTAAATCAAATAAATATTGCACTGAATAGATGTTCATTTTATAGAAAATAAAAAAAATTTAATAAAAATGGTCGGAAAGAATGGTAATAAAAACAAATATAACTGAAATGTTGGGTATTAAACATCCTATTATTGCAGCTCCAATGGGTCCCTTTTATACAACAAATTTAACAATTGCCGTCTCAGAAGCAGGAGGGTTAGGTGTTCTGAGTCATGTAACATTAAGCGAAGGTATTACCTTAAACCAAATTAAAGAAAGCATGAAAACAGTGGTTGAATATACGGATAAGCCTTTTGGAGTTAATATTAGAACAGCTGCACTACAACCTGATGCAATTAAATTATGTAGGCAAATTCCAAGATTTATTATGGATAATCCTAAAATCAAAGATCAATGTAATTACATAATTACAAGTGCAGGATCTCCAAAAATTCTCTACAATAAGTACTATAGAGAGTTAAAAGAAAGTACGAATATTCAAAATTTTCATGTTGTCCCTTCTTTAAAGTTGGCTAAAAAAGTAATAAAAGATGGTGTAGATGGAATTGTTGCAACTGGACATGAAGGTGGAGGACATCAATCATATGAAAATGCCAGTACATTAGTCCTCTTACAGCAAATAAGACAAGAATTGCCAGAAGTTCCTATTATTGCATGTGGGGGCTATGCTACTGGAGAAGGACTAGCATCAGCTTTAGCTATGGGTGCTGGGGCAATCGCAATGGGAACAAGACTCATTGCATCAAGAGAATGTGAGTTTCATGATAATTATAAGAATGAAGTCAAGAATGCTACAATATCAGATACTAAAATGGTTACAGGCGTTTTTGGTCCAGCAAGAGTATTGAAAAACAATTACGCTAAAAGTGCTACTGTCGTTTTAAGCAAAGAAGAAAAGAGAGCAGAAGAAGTTTCGATGTCTGTAATAAGAGACGGTGTGTTAAAGTTAGAAAAAGCTTATAATGGTGATGTTGATAATGGAATGATTCTCTTAGGGCAAAGTTGTGGTCTAATTGATGAAATTGAGAGTGTTTCAGATATAATAAATTCAATTGTAAAAAGTGCTGAGAAATGCCTTAAAAGTGCATATCATTTATTAAATTGAAAAAATAACAAAATGAAGAGGAAAATAAAAATATGCTAAAATCCACAATTATATCCGTATTTGAGGCAAATAATGTCGCTGAAATGAAGAGTCCAAAACTATATGAGTATGGAGATTCTTTGAATAATTATTTTAATAATACCAACAATTCTAACGCCTATAAACAATATTTTAAATGGTTTGAAAAACCTCAATTTGAAAAAACCAACAACTCGTTATTAAAAGATTTTAAAAAATCCTTTTGTGAATTTTTTTTTTAATTTAATTTCTTAATTAAAGAAGATTTTAGGAAGAAAATGCAAGAAAATTTGTTAAAAGTCGAATCTAAGTTATATGAAAAGGGCTATAAGTTAGGAGTTTTATATGGTAAAGACCCGGAAATAGAAGAATTGGCATCGAAATTCATTGGACATTTAATTAATGACTTGAAATTTTGTAATGCTTGCCAAATTCTAAACCAAAAATCAAATTGTATACAATGTCGTAAATATCTAAAGAATCACGCTAGTAAAATATATTTTTATATTAAAGTTCCAAGTGCTTCTAATAAGATTGATGGAGATGATTTCAATCTTTTATCAGAAGAAATACCATCTATTGACTTTCTATTGGTGATAGGAATCAATTCTTTTTTACTTGAAAAATTACCAAAATATTTACGAGATAAAGGAGTGAAAGCAGTAATTATACCAATTGAGAATCCAAAATGGGTTACACCAGAACTTCAAGTGAAACTTATATTTGAATTTGACCAATATAATATTCAAGCAGCATTTCCTAAACCTTTCTGTTCGCTAAGTAAAGAGGAAGATCAATACAATAAAGCAGGATTTCATGTAACAAAAGAACGGCATTATGTAGATGAATTCATAGATTATTTTGGAATAGGAGTGCCAATTATATCTATATTAATGAGTAATGATGGTAGATCAATAGAAGACGCATGTGTAATACAGAGTGCTCCATGTGGTTCAACTAACTTTATTATACAAAATTTGAAACTAAAATGCTTTAATAAAGAATATAAAGATGATTTTTACCTAATGGAGGAAATCAATAAAGCTCATTATTCTTATCCGTGTATGGCATCAATGTATTATGATTTTATTCTGGAAGATTCGATTTTCCAAACAAGTGGATATATAATCAGAAATTCAATTCGTTGTGAACTGTATCACGCACAATACAAGAGGAAACCATATCTTAAAATAGAAGAAAATTAATTTAAACAAAAAGAAAAAAGTAATAAAATAAATTTTATTTTTGATTTTTCAAATATTCATTCATTTCAACAAAACTGCTAGTTCTAATGAGCGCTGCTTTGAGAAATTGAAATCCTATGTCGTATGTAGAACCGTCTCCTCCTATATGGATAACCCAAGGTATCTCATAATTATAGAGATCTTTTGCTTTCATTATCTTTTTAGCGGTTGAAATAGCTTCGGCAACAGTTGCGCCAGATTCAAATAAATGGTGTACCCATGGAACATTCCAAGAAGTTACGTTATCTTTTGAAGTTGACACTTCTGAACAACTAGTATTATTTACATATATTATGTTCCTATCAGCAACAGCAGTTGCAGCAGTTGCCATTTGATTCAAAACCATCCCCGCTCCACATCCAGGACATAAACCATGACCTGGTTGTAAATGGATTTGTGGTTGCAGTTTTTTACGATTAATCCTATAAACATCTACAAGTTTTTCAGCTCCAAATTTCTCTAATAAGCCTTTTATTTTGTTATTACGTCGTTCTGTAAGGTAAATTATCTCGTCGATTTCCTTTTCCATAAATTTGGGTTTAAATAAATGCCTAAATTTACCCATGGATTTAAGATACTCAATAAACTTATCTTTATCAATATCTAATCCACGATAATATGTAAAAATAGGGACACCATCTTCAACTCTCACTGTATAAAGTGGCCAATATCCACAATCAGTTGCTAACTTTGAAATTTTCAAGGCATCAGAGGCTTCATGTCTCCAACCTCTCATACAATCAGAATATGCTTGGATGAAAGCAGAGCCATTGGATTTAAGTGCATCTGCTACTTTGCCCATAAAATCATTTGGATATGCTGGATTTACAGTAGCTAGGAATAATTTTTTTGTTCCATAGAAAGCAAATGGAGTTACTAAATCTTGTTTTACACCTATTTTACCTGGAATTTTATCTCCTGCAGGACCTGTAGTCGTAGAAGCATAAGGAGGTGTACCTCCACTTTCTTGAATCCCAGTATTCATAAAAGCTTCATTATCATAGTTGAAAAATAGCACATTGCATTTTTCATCTCTAGCTAAAATATCATCAAAATTAATAATGTTTCTCTCTGGTTTAGACACTTATTGATTCACCCCTGAAATTTTTTGTTTGGTTTCTCGGACTCCTAGATATTGATATAATTGACCTTTCATATCTGTCACAGATTCCATTTTCTTTTTTGCTACATCAAATTCATCTCGAGTAACATCTCTTCCACCTAAACCAACAATAAAACTTCTAAAAATAGTTCCTAAAGGATATAAGGCAGAAGCAATTGACATTGAAAAGGGTGGTAACAACCCATTCAGAGAATCACTCTTCTCTAAAAGAATTAATTTTTCTAAATTATGTTCTTCCACGATTCTACGGAGCTCTTGATATGGAAATGGACGATATGCTCTGATTTTAATTAAGCCAATATCCTTATTTTTAGTCATCCAACTTATAATATTTCCACTCATCGACCCCATAGTACAAAAAGCAGTTCTAGAGGAGTTGTCTAAATTATAAGTTTCAATCAAATTATAATCTCTTCCAGTTTCTGCTTTAAATTTTCTGAAAACGTCAATCATTTGACCTAAAACTGGTTTTTTGGCTTCTTCTAGATTTGCCCTGCCCTCCATAAAGTAAGATGGAGTTACTATTCCACCCCAAGTTCCTGGTTTTGATGGATCAATAGTATGTCTGGGTTTTTTTGGAGTCATTCTTTTAACTATTTCATCTGGAATTAAAGTTAATTTTTGAACTGAATGAGAAATTATAAAACCATCATGTACAAATATGGTTGGAAATAGTGATTCTTCTGAAATCATTACAGCTAAGATTGCTGCATCATAGGTTTCTTGGACATTTTCTGATACTATTATATTCCAACCAAGTTCAGAATTCACTTGCGTATATTCCCAAGAATTCCAAATCGATAGATTAGGAGAGTTAAAAGCTCGGGCAGAAATCATCATGGTTAAAGGAAGTCTCCAACCAACTGCCATGGGAAGTGCTTCAGTCATTAGTAAGTAACCTTGACTTGCTGTAGCGGTAAAAGCTCTTGCTCCTGCAGCGCATGCAGCTGTCGAAAAACTTATAGCTGCTAATTCTGATTCTACATTTACAAATGCTGCTTTTAATCTACCATGATGAACAACATCTGACAATCCTTCCACAGATTGAGTTTGAGGAGTAATAGGAAAAGCGCATATTACATCGGGATCTGTCTGAGTTACACCCCCAGCAACGGCATAGTTTCCAATCATGGTTGTTTCTATTGGTTCTTTAATTTCTTTAAAAAATACTCTCATTGGTTCTATACTCATAATATTTCCCTCCTTTATTCAGGTGCGGCACATGCAGCCGGACCTTGTTTAAGTTTTTTAGTAATTGCTTGTACAGGACAAATCTCTAAACAATTTTGACATGATTTGCAATGAGATTGATCAATACCTTTCATATGCCATAATCCATCTTCACCCTGTTCTCTTATAATTGTAAAATCAGGGCAAATATACCAACATTGAGCACAATCGGTACATTTTTCTTCATCCCAAATCATATCCCATTCACCCCAAGAACCTGTATTTACTTGTTTGCTGCCAATTTCTATAACATCTTCGTCACAGTACCATACACCTGCATCATCTAACTCTTTTAATCCAGGTAAACCAGGATTGACTTGTTGCCATGGTATCTTAGTATCAACAGTGAAATCCAACTCTGGAGCACTAGGAGTTTCATATATACAAGTTTCTTCAAAAGCACGCTTAATAGCTTCCGCATTCTTCCCGGCTATCGCTCCTTTAAATCGACGCATTATGGCATCTGCTAATGCATCCATAGAAAAAATTGGGATAACCCTTAATAGAGCCCCAAGAATGATTGTATTGGTAATATTTCTTCCAAGAATTTCCATTGCAATATTTAGAGCATCTATAGTAGCGATATTAATGTCTTTTCTGCCAACTACAGTTTGGAGGGATATTTGATCCAAGGTTGTATTGACTATCAACCACCCTCCTGGTGCTAGTCCCGCAGTAACATCAATTTCACCCAATAAAGAGGGATCGAGTACTGCTACTGCATGCGGTGCATAAACTTGTTCATTAGTTCTTACCAATTCTTCATTTGCGCTAAGTCTAACATAACTCTCAGTAGGAGATCCCATACGTTCTGCTCCAAATAAGGGTTGACATACTCCATACCCATAAAAAGCTTCAACGCAGAGATTTGAAGCAGTTACTCCTCCTTGACCGCCACGAGCGTGAAATCTTAGATTAATTACATTTTCTTTTAGAATTTCTTTCATTTGTTCTGGAGTTAACATCTTAATATAACTCAATATTTTTTATAAAATAAATTTCATTTAATTAAATTTTAGAATAAAAATTAAGTTATGCTTATTATTTCTTAAATCTTTCTCATAGTTTCATTATCAAAAATAAGAGATTAAATTTGAATGAACAACTTATAAATCTAACTCATTGTTCAATTCGTTTACTACAGCTGTGCATAAAAAGAGGATATTTTTTATTCCTTCCTTTGAGACTAATTCCATATTATCTTTCTTTGTATGCACATATTTTAATCCGGGTTGAGAACCAAGCCAGCATGCTTCAAACCCTTCTTCAACAATCGGCATATAATCAGACCACATCCCCGTAGGTAGATATATATCTTTTATATTAATTTTTAACTTTTTAGCATTCTTCATAAATAATTTATTTAATTTATGAGAAGAAGATTTACGAGGAATTCCAAAAGAAGTTATTAATCTTATTAATTCATTTCCTCCAATTGGATCAAGATTAATAAAATAAGTTGAATTTTTATCAAATTCATTTTTATGGTTTTGAATGAAATGTTTTGCCCCTGCTAGGTTTAATTCTTCAGAACTAGGACATAAAAATATAAAATCAATATTGCTTATAGGATTGTTTCTATAAAATCTAGCTAGCTCAATAATTGCTCCTACAGCTGCTGCATTGTCATATGCCCCAGGAGATTTATTTTTTGTTTTATTAAAATAATTAAAATTACTAATTATACTAATTGCGATGCAAAAGTAGAGCAATACATTACTTAGTATCAAATTATTAAATGGAAATATTAATTGAATAATCGAAAAGACAAGATATAAAAGAATAACTATTATAAAACTAAAAAGAGTAATTATAAATAGAAGTATTCTTATGTTAGAAGGAAAAGTTTGCGATTTCGAATCCCAATGTCCCAAAAAAATTACTTTTGCTTTTGAATTTTTGCTTTTCAAATCAGTATAAATATTTTGAGTAGTAAAATTCTTTTGATCATTTCTAAATAATCTTGTTTCGCCTGAAGTTGCTAATCCAAGAATTTTTGCACAAACATATATATTCAACAAGATTGATCCTAAGGTAAGCCATGGATTAATGAAAAACGAAATAGATAGAAAGATTAGACATAAACTCATAGGAATAAATGCATACCTTAATACAGTCCAAAGATAAAGGGAAGTTTTAAAATTTTCTTTATATATTAGATTATACCCTGTTTTCTTGAACTCCTCTAACACAATTTCTATAGCTTTTTTTTCGCCTTCTGAACCAACTAATCGAGGAAATGCTAGTCTTTCTGTTATTTTATAAGCATTATCTGCATCAAGGTTCTTATTAATAAATGTTTTATTTGCTATTTTTTCATTTAATTCTTGAAGCTTCATTTTTGATTTTAAAATCATATCTTTTTGTTATGTATAAAATATTTAAACCAATCGATTGGTAAATCTTGTTGTACTTTTTTCAGAAAATCTTTAACACTTAATACTCCCAGATTAGTAATAATCCCTGAGAGATATTTAGGGCTTGTAATATCAAAATAATAATTATGAACTTCCAATAAACCATTAAATAATTCTTCACTATAAATCTCATCAGAAGGTTTCTCTTCGATTAAAATTGGGTATCCAAAATGGCTTCGTAAGTTATACTTAAAAGTATCGCAGATTGCATAAACCTTTTTTTTATAAATTTCTGCTAATAATGCTAAAGGATGACTCCCAATTTTATTAATTATCGATCCGTCTTCTAAGATACTATCAACTCCAATTAACACTAAATCAATTTGATCAATAAATTTTCCCATAGCAGCATCTATTATTAGATGAGTTTTAAAGTATTTTGACAAAATTTCAGCAGTTTTTCGTCCTTCAAATAAAGGTCTCGATTCGAGAACGTATATTTCAAGATTAAATTTGTTAAATTTCTTTAATAGATTGACAATTGTAGAGCTATATGAAATAAGCATTAATCTACAGTGAGATTTTGCATATAAATTCAAAAATTCGTGAAACGATTCTTCAAGAGCTCTATTCCTAGAAATCCTATCTGTTTCAAATTGCCTCAAACTCTTCTTTATTGTATTCTTATTGAGAGGTACTGAATTTTGAAGAATACATCCAATAGTGTTAATTAGAGGGGCCATTGTAGGACGTGAGTCAATAATTTCTTTAGCTAAATCAATTATTAAATCTTCGATATTTTCATTTGGATCTTCAATTAATTCTAACTGAGATTTCACAATTTCTAAAGCTTTAAAAACTAATTCACTTGCTCCTGATGAATTATCTGCTCTTAATTCAGAGAGTTTTCTTTGAACATCCATCTCTTGATTATCCAAACTGATTTGCCACTAGGATATTTTATGTTAATTTCTGCCGATTTAAATGAAATTAATTAAGCATTCTTTAAAAATTCAAGTCTATAATGTAATCTTAGAAAAATAAAATTTAAAAAAAAAAAAATTAAAATTTAATAAATTTATTGTCTTATCAGTGCCAGTGGCAATGCCAATTCCATGAGCCTGCAGTATAAGTGTAGCTGGTTCCAATTGTGTGTTCATAACCCGGTTGGTTTGCAATAACCATTACTACTTCAGTTGAAGTACGTTTATTGTTAAGGGTAAGAATTCGCTTCATTCCTTCTTCGGTAGCACTGTTAATGCACATTTTGGAAATGCTGTTCCATATATGCCATACAGCACCATTCCTCTTTGTTAATGTATAGGTTGTAATGAAGTTTACATGAAAGTTGTTATAAAGAATCTGATCATTTAAGCTCCATCCATTGAATGTCCAGGCACCTTCAGTCTCACAATCATCATAAAACCCTATTTCAGGAATTTCAATGTC
This sequence comes from Promethearchaeota archaeon, assembly GCA_048938855.1. Classification (GTDB taxonomy): domain Archaea; phylum Asgardarchaeota; class Lokiarchaeia; order Sigyniarchaeales; family SOKP01; genus Loki-b32. Next base: position 6,485 of record JBHLLT010000039.1, on the reverse strand, counting down.
ATCAAGATACCAACCTGAACCAAGTGTATATGCGTCAGTCCAATATGTGAAATAAAGTTCAATTGTGTGTCCTGCAAAAGGTGTAAGGTCCATCATTTCAGTATATAATCCATTACTGTCTCCTGTAAAGCAATTCCACGTTCCAGCCTCATTATAGGTTGATGGTTCTCGTTCAAGGGGAGTGTTTGGATTATTTTGCTCATACCCTAGATAGTCGGTAGTAGTAAGACCAGGAAGCGTTGTCCATTCATCAGTAGTAAGATCGTGGACTTCTACATAACCATAGTCCCAATCTAATTCAATTGAATAATAATTTGAAAATTGTAGAGTCGCTCCTGTAGCAGGAACTTCAAATGTCTGACCAAGTTGGTACCATGACCATTGTTCACCACCTGAATACCAATTATGGCTACCACTCGTCGGTACAGCACCACAATAATCATCACCATCAAAGGTAAGTTTAAATAATTGTGGCATATCAGTGAATTTGACATAATTTGCAGTATAAGGTAAACCGCGTCCAACAAGGATATAACTACCCTCATATGGATATTCATCTACAAACCAATCGAAAAAGCCATACTCTCCATATAAATCATACCAATATTCCATTGAGGCTTGAATACTTTCTCCTTCCGAGTTATCAGATGGTATATCTAATGCATAATAGCCAAACCTTCCATGACAGAAGGATGTATCGTCCAAATAATTTGCGATACACCAATCTTGAAAGATTTGATCAAACGTTTTATGTATACCACGAGCCGCAAGTACATTATTCCAACCTTCGATTCCATTAGCTTGTTCATAACAGAACTCCCGTATCAAATCAGCACCACCATAATGTTCATACATATAGAAAGTCCACAGAAAAGATGCTCCATAATCAGCTAAATAACCTTCCCAAATAGTCAATGGAGTATCCCAGTGCCAAAGCAAATATTCTGAAATATGATCAGGTGCAAACCCATATCCACAGAGATATATTGCCAAATCTGAGCTACCTTCATCAACCCATGAATATTCATCCGGATCTACATCATTATTGACAAGATGTTGAAATTCATGAGCAAAAGTTCCTTCATACGCATTTGGTTTCACACTAAGATAAGTATAATCATATCCAGTTAAAGGATCAATCATAGGTGGATTATCACCTTGTCTTCTCCACCACTGATATGTATCCATATGGAATGCGTTAACGCCCCAATTAGCGATAGCAGGCCAGAAATAACCAGCAGTATAGCTAGGAGCCGTAAGCGGAGAGTAGAAAAATTCATCCCGAAGGTTGAATATCATAATTTGGATTTTATAATCACCAAAAGGACCTGCTCGATCAGCATAATGACCAAAATTGTTCACAACTGTCTCATGAATATTACTGTCAAATTCGTCTAGAAGATCTAACAAATCTGCGCCAGTTATTGTATCTCTATATCCAGGAGGTAAATAGTAACCACCAGGATAACCTGAATCAGGATATCCAGTAGGAGTCCAGGGATAACCAAAAGCCCAAATGTCCTCCGGACTATATCCTGCTGGACCAAGATCAATATATTCATCGTATGCAGGATCTAAAGTAATCCAAATATTTCCATGAGTTCCATTAAAGATGTTATCAAATTCACGCCAAACAACTGTACCTAAATAATCATCAAGGGTAGGATACAACCATGGACTGTGAGGATAAGTAAATTCTACACCATCAAGTGTAAATTCATTTGTATGTTTAAAATCATTAACAGCTGCGATGTCGTATCCATTATACTCTTTCTTGACATTTCCTGTTACATTAAACATCACGGTAACGCCAGCAACACTAATAAAGGTGAAGACTATAAGTAATGTAACTAGTCTTTTTCTCATTACTTTTCATCTCAATTTTTTTTTAAATTAGTTCTTATTTTTTTCTTATTACAGTATAAATATCCAAAACTCAATACAGTTTGAGGATATTAGAAATATTACCAAAAAGTCTAAAAATTTCACAAATTAGATTACTCCCTACGAAATTGCAGACAAATTTGGTGAGATTTATATTATCCCGTGTTGTTTATAAAGTTAATTTGAATCTAACATCAGATCTAAGTATCATCTGACACGTTCCAATATTATGACGAGTCGCTTTTTGTTGAATTTGAAACAGCATTACTCCCCAATATTTTGTTCCCACTATATTAAAAAAATTCAGTATAAATCTATTATTGATATCAGAATTTCTTATGTGGTTAATTCTAAATGGTTTATCTGTAATTTTAGTACGAGAAATAAAAAAAAAAATTAAAATTTAATAAATTTATTGTCTTACTTATGCCAGTGGCAATGCCAATTCCATGAGCCTGCAGTATAAGTATAGCTGGTTCCAAAGGTGTGTTCATAACCCGGTTGGTTCGCAACAACCATTACTACTTCAGTTGAGGTACGCTTATTGTTAAGGGCAAGAATTTTCTTCATACCTTCTTCGGTAGCACTGTTAAGGCACATTTTGGAAATGCTGTCCCATATATGCCATACAGCACCATTCTTCTTTGTTAATGTATAGGTTGTAATGAAGCTTACTTCAAAATTATTGTAAATAATCTCATCATTTAAGCTCCATCCGTTGAATGTCCAAGCACCTTCAGTTTCACAATCATCATAGAACCCAATTTCAGGAATTTCAATATCATCAAGATACCATCCTGAACCGAGTGTATATCCATCAGTCCAATATGTAAAATAGAGTTCTATTGTGTGTCCTGCAAAAGGTGTAAGGTCCATCATTTCAGTATATAATCCATTACTTTCTCCTGTAAAGCAGTTCCATTTTCCTGCATCATTATAAGTGGTTGGTTCTCGCTCATTAGGAGTATTAGGGTTATTTTGCTCATGTCCAAGATAGTCGGTGGTCATAAGACCAGGAAGTGTTGTCCACTCGTCAGTAGTAAGGTCATGGACTTCTACATAACCATAATCCCAATCTAATTCGATTGAGAAATAATTAGAGAATTGTAAGGTTGCTCCTGTGGCAGGAACATCAAATGTCTGACCAAGTTGGTACCATGACCATGCTTCACCACCAGAATACCAATTATGAGTACCACTTGTTGGAGCCGCACCACAATAATCATCACCATCAAAGGTAATTTTGAATAATTGTGGCATATCGGTGAATTTGACATAGCTCGCAGTGTAAGGTAAACCACGTCCGGCTAGAATATAGCTTCCCTCATATGGATATTCATCTACAAACCAATCGAAAAAACCAGTACCTGCATACCATGTTGCCCATAATTCCATTGATAACTGAATGCTCATATCTTCTGAGTTTGCAGAGGGAATATCTAATTCCCAGTAACCATATCTTCCATGACCGAAGCTTGTATCATCAAGATAATTTGCGATACACCAATCTTGAAAGATTTGATCGAATGTTCTATGGATATGATGTGCTGCTAGTGTATTTTCATAACCAGCAATTCCATTAGCTTGGTCTTGGACAAGATCCCATAAGAAAGAAGCTCCACCATAATGTTGATACATATAGAAAGTCCATAGAAATGAAGCACCATAATCAGCTAAATATCCTTCCCAGATTGTCAAAGGAGTATCCCAAAACCAAAGTAAATATTCTGAAATATGCCCCGGTGAGAATCCATATCCACATAACCATTCAGCTAAGGTTGAACATCCTTCATTAACCCATGAAAATTCATCAGGGTCTCTATCATAGTGTATAAGGTGTTGAAATTCGTGAGCAAAGGTTCCTTCATATTCCCATGCTTTAACGCTAAGATAGCCATAATCATATCCAGTTAAAGGATCAACCATAGGTGGATCTCCACCTTGTCTTCTCCACCACTGATATGTATCCATATGAAATGCATTTGCACCCCAATTAGCAATAGCGCTCCAGAAGTATCCTTCAGTAAATCCTGCTGCGTTTACAGGATCGTAGAACCATTCATCTCGAAGGTTAAATACCATAATTTGAACTTTATAATCACCAAATGGACCTGCTCGATCAGCATATTCACCAAAATATCCCACATCAGTATCATGTATGTTAGTATCGAATTCATTTAAAACTTCTAATAAGTCTTGTCCAGTTATAGTATCTTTATACCCTGGAGGTAAATAATATCCACCTGGGTAGCTATCATCTGGGTAACCTGTAGCAGACCATGGATAACCAAAAACCCAGATATCCTCAGGACTATATCCTGCGGGACCATTATCAATATATTCGTCATATGCAGGATCTAAACTAATCCAAATATTTCCATATGTACCGTTAAAGATATTATCAAACTCACGCCAAACAAGAATACCTAAGTAATCATCAAGTGTAGGATAGTCCCATGGACTGTGTGGTCGGGTAAATTCCACACCATCAAGTGTATACTCATCAGCAGTTTTCATGTCTTTAGTTGGTTCAATATCATATCCATTATATTCCTGTGCGACATTTCCTGTCACATTAAACGTCACAGTAACTCCAGCAACACTTAAAAAGGCGAAGACTACTAGTATTGTAACTAGTTTTTTTCTCATAACTTTTCATCTTTTTTTTTTAAATTTGTTAGAAATTTCTTTTCCATTTTCGTTGTTGAAATATTTAAAAAGTCATTCTGTACAAAATATTTTGAACAACGCTAAAAAGTCGTAAAACTTCTGCAAGTGATTTTCACCCTAAGAAATTCTAGACATTTTCAGTGATTTTTTATTATGCCGTTTAATATATAAATCTTTTTTTTTTCATTTTACAAAATTGAAAAGAGGTTTCCAAACGCTTATCCTTACTTATCTTATATGAAATTACCGCAAAATATTCTTAAATGTAATCAGCTTTTTACTTATAAAAAATAAATGTACCATATATAAAAGTCAAAATATCCTCTATTAATAAGATATTATGAATTATCTTCTCAAATTCGAAATATTATAACACAGAAGAATTTACAAAAATACAAAATCCCTCCTAAACTTAAGAATTCTAAAAATAAATAGGAAAAATCTTAAAAAATTTATTTTTTCATTATTTTACATAATTAATGTCAAAAATTGGTTCTAGAGAATTAAATATTAAAGATCTCTTTTTTATAAATAGTATAAAATCAATAGCAGTTGTTGGATTTTCTAAAAAAAGAGACTACTTTTTTCTAAGAAACCATGCACAATATTTTAAAGGTCCAGTTTATGCAGTACACCCTAAAATTGATGATATACCCAATTTTAATATGAAATGCATTTTTCCAACATTAGAAGACATCCCTGGAGATGTGGATTTTGTCTTTATTGCTGTCCCACCATCTCAAGTTCTAAAAATAATAGATTCTTGTGTAAGAAAAAAGGTAAAATTAGCAACTGTTTTTACTTCTGAGTTTTCTGATTCAGGGACTGAACAAGGAATTCAATTAGAAAGAGAACTATTGAATCGAGCACAGAATAAAGTAAGAATACTAGGACCAAATGGAATGGGGCTTTTTTATCCTAAAAAGGGAATCGCATGGCGTTCACAATTTCCAACAACAGCAGGAAACATAGGATTTATTGCTCAGTCAGGTGGAATCTGTAATATAGCGATTTATGGAGCAGAAGCGATTGGAATTAATTTTTCAAAAGTATTTTCATTTGGAAACGGTGCCGATTTAGATTTTGTAGATTTACTCTATTTTTTGAGTAATGATCCAGAAACTGAAATAATATTATGTTATTTAGAGGGTATTAAAGAAGGTAGAATTGGAACATTAAAAAAAGTCCTAAATCAAAATAAAAAACCTATAATAATTTTAAAAGGAGGTCAATCAGAAACTGGATCTATTGCAGCTAAAACCCATACTGCCTCAATTTCTGGAGATAAAAGAATTTGGGAGGCTTTTTTTCAACAATATAATATGATTCAAGTTAATTCTTTAGAACAATTGTTATATACCGCTCGTTTAATTGATTGCTATGGAGCTTTCGACATTAATGATATAGCTGTCTTTAGTATCAGCGGAGGATATGGTGTAATTTTAGTTGATCTACTAGAAAATGAAGGAATTAGAGTACCACCATTTTCTCCTAAGATTCAAGAGATATTAGAATCTAAATTTATATTACCTGGTACAAGTTCCAGAAATCCTTTAGATTTAGCCGCCCAGTTTTTTACTGAAAATGCAGTATATGAAATAATTGATCTTGCTTTAAGTGATGACATTATTGATGGGCTTATACTAGATTTACCTAGTTTCTATTTAACCAATGTCTTTAAATCAGTGGATAATCACACATTTGAAAGCAACATAATAGAGGCTTTAAGTTTAGGTCATAAACATCATAAACCATTAATTCCTATAATTCAACGTTTGAATCGTCCTGAAGAAAGGGGTAGAATCTTGAATAAGTTAAATAAAAGAAGTATTCCTGTTTTTGGAGATCCGCTTGAAGTTATTCCATTACTCTCAAAAATATCAAATTATAAAAGAAGACTAGATCTCTCATAATTATTTTTTTAGTTTATT
>JBHLLT010000065.1:0-5521 GCA_048938855.1 Promethearchaeota archaeon | reverse complement strand
GGGCATGAGATTACCGGGATCTTTTTCTATGGAAGTGGAGTATATAACATAAAAGAAAAAATTCTAAAAGATTCCTCTATTCGAAATTTGTCTCTACGTCTTGAAAAATTTTGTAATCGCCATGGCATAGAATTTTCAGCATGTACTACATGGACTAGTTTTACTGGAATTAAATCAGAAGAATTCGTAGAAGGCGCAAATCAAGAAGGTCTGGGAGGGCTTTCATTAATGGCTAGCAAATCAGATAAAGTTATATTTTTTGGTCCAGGAGGGTGATATGAAAGTGGTGAATTCGATAGTAATAATTTGTGAAGATGGTCCATTTGGGAAAAATTCGGTAATAGAATCTATTAGAATGGCAGCAGGATTATTAGCTGTAGGAGATGTTGAAGTTTGTAAAGTCATTTTACTCCGAGATGCGGTATACTTCTTAAATAAGAATGTAGCACCAGAAGCTTTGAACATGGATAATTTTGATAATATTTTAAGGCTAATTGAGCTCTCTGAATTGGAGATTTATGTTCATGATGAAGCAATAAGAAATCTGGGATTAGAATTTAATGAATTAATTTTGGAAGATAATATTAAAGTTGTAGACATTAAAGAAATCGCCCACCTTATTTTAAATGCTGACATGAGTTTTAGATATTAAATAGGTGAATTCAATGAAAAGTAAAAATTCGATTGTATATTTATATGGTTTTAGTCTTGATAATAGAGATAAAGCTAAAAGTCTTATTAAAATCCTTATGGAGCAAGTACAACTAAAAATTAATGTAGAATTAATTCTGATTCATGATGGAGTAAATCGTACTACAATTAAAGGAGTTACGCCTAAATTACTAGAAAAGTTATTAGAGTTGCCCATCGATCTCTATGCTGTGATAGCTGATATTAAGGCTAGAGGAATGGATCCTAAAAATCTGAATACTAGAATTAAAGCAATTAATTATGGAGACTTAGTAGATATTTTAACAAATACACAAAAAATAGTATCTTGGATGTAATTTATTATTTAAAATCTAAAGATTTTCACTTCTTGACCGTGTAAATAGAGTCAATAATACAATTAGAATACCAATACCAATAAAGAAATAAAAAACATTCAATTCAACCAGAATTCCAACAAACGGATAAGAAATTGCTCTAAGAAGACTCCCAAACATATTTATTGTACTAAGTACAGTAGCTCTATTTTCAGAATCAATTTGAGTATTTATTCCATCTACAAAAATTAGATCTCTAGTGTAGCCAAATGCAATTATTATAGAAATAATTGCAAGACCTAAGGGTATTATTGCTGTTAATCCCAAAAATATGTATGCTAATCCATTTACTAAATTTATAATAATTAAAAAGAGCTTTTTATTTTTGGATTTTTTTAAAAAAAGAGGGATTAAACTGGAAAAAATTGCATTGATTATATTCATTCCTGCTAAAATAAATCCAAACCATCCTATTGGAATATTAATAGCTTGTAAATAAACTTGATAAGCCCAAAACATATAAAATATTAGCACATTAATTGGTATCCAGTCAAAAGCGAGAATTTTTAAAGTTTTTTTTTTATATAATTCCTTAAACCCTGATATAATTATTCTAAAATAATTTTCCTTATGATATTCATTATTCGTCAATTTAGGTTCTTTAAAAGTTAGCGCAACCACAAATGCATTTATGTATATAAATGCTAAACATGTCATTGTAAATGGTAAGGAGATAAATTCTGCGATTATAGAACCAATAGGAGCAGAAATAGTTAAAGCAATTAGGTTGAAAGTTCGAGATCTTCCAAATATTGCTGAAAGCTTGTTTTCTTCTCCATAAGATTTTAGAGAAAAATAGATAAATGCCTGATTAGTTCCAGACATTAAGGAGGCTCCAAAAGCCCATAATGTTTCTGCCAAAAAAAATAAATAGAAATTAGGAATTATACTGTAGGTAAAAGCCGCTGCTGAAATCGATACTGCTGACAGGCATAGGCCTACTTTACGTCCGAGAAAATCTGCTATAGCTCCTGATGGAATTTCAAATAGAAGAATCATAGCAGTAAAATAACTCTGTAGTATCATTATCTGAAGAAAAGTGAGCCCCCCCCAATCCATCATAAATGGGATATATACTGCTCTAACTGTATGAATCCCTAAAATAAATGAAAAAATATAGAATTTTGTGATGTTTGACCTATAAGTTATTTCCATTGCTCTTTTTTACTTCTATTATGGACTACTAAAAAGAATCAATTTTTAAAAATTTAATTTCTAATAGCTACGACAATTAAAATATTAAAAAAAAAGGATTTAGATTATTTTTTTAAACCTTAAGAAATAAAAGACTGCATTAATAATTCCCGCTAAAAATCCACCATAAAATCCTGCCTCAGCCCACCAATCATATCCATAAAATAAACCATAGTAAATACCAAATGACCCTATCCCTATAACAGCAAATAGAGCTGTTGATGCTGCAAAAATTAACCCTATTAGATTCAATTTTTTAAATGGAAGGAATTTTTCTGGAAGTAATTCGTTTATTGACCATACAATCTGCGCTATTAATAATATAACCATAAAAATTTGCATTGTTAAGTCCACCCCTGTCCAATTTTCACATCCAGTTAGGCATGAATATATATTATATGAAAGATCATATGCACCAGCAAAATCAGTAACAAACATTAGAATTAAGCCAACTAGACTAATTATTAAAATAATAATCGCAAAGGCATCAATTCTCCTTTCTTCAGACATCTTAATTTCCTCTTAAAAGAATTTTGAGAAATTTTTTAATATTTATTTTGGGTAATGGAATTATATAAAGGTTTATTTTATAATTTTAAATTAAAGGATTCTAAAAATTACATGCTTTAATTGCATCTTTAGACAGAATTTGTATTGTTGATTCAATAATTTTGTATTTCCTAGATAAGTAATCATTTATTTTCAAGATTAATTCTTCTTGATTTTCCTTAATTATCTCAATATTCAACTTAACATGAGCTGAATAGATAACCATATTTGGTATAATTGTCCAGAGGTGTGCATCATAGATTTCAGTAATTTCTGGAAAATTAAACTTTAAATCCTCGCTTATTTTATCTATATCCATTCCCTTTGGAGCCATTTCGAGTAAAATACGAGTAGAATCTCTTAATATTCCATAAGCCCAATAAATAATGACAATAGATATTCCTAAACTTACTAAAGGATCAAGAATAACAACTCCAGTAAACATTATAATAATTGCAGCAATTACAATCCCAATTGAAGAAGCTGCATCTGCTATCATATGATAAAATACACTCTTTATATTTAAACTAGAGCTCCGATAACCTTGAAGAATTAAAATGCTTGTAACATTTACGGCAAGCCCTACAAAAGCAACAATCAACATATAAAAACCGATCACTTCTTGAGGATTGAGGAATCTAAGAATTGCTTCATAAATTATTACTCCTACAATAGGAATCAGAAATAATCCATTGATAAAAGCTGCTAGAACCTCTGTTCTATATAAACCAAAAGTTCTATGATGACAAGAGGGTCTTCTTGCAATAAGATTTGCTAGTAAACTAATTGATATTGCGAATGCATGTGTAAACATGTGACCCGCGTCACTAATTAGTGCAATACTATTGGTAATAAACCCTCCAACTATTTCTATAACCATTACAATTAATGTAATTGTTAGAGATAAGATTAACCGTTTGCTTTCTACTGCTCGGAATTGAAACAAGTGGTCAGAATAGGTTGTTCTAATTTCTTTTTTTTCCATTTTAATTCTATGAATTGTTATTTTCGTGTTAATCTATATAAAAATTTATCGTTTTTTCTTTTCTTGCAATTTTTTTTTAGTAACACAATATACTGGACCTAGTCGCAAAGACATATAGCAACCATTGCAACTAATGCATTTTGCAGGTGAAATATCTCCTCTATACCAACGATTTGGGAGATCAGGTTCATAAATTAATGGACGTGACATTGAAATGAAATCAGCGGTTTTTTCTTTAATGAATTTTTCAGCAAAAATCGGATTTCTAATTCCTCCCATAAAAATTAATTTACTATCTTTCATATATTGTTTAATTTCTTTCGCCTGTGGTAAGAAATAATTTTCTTCTTCAGATGACTTGATATGTAAGCTTGGATATGATTTCTTTGTAAGAATTATTGTTTCGCTACCTCCACCACTCGGTTCAATAGCATCAAATCCAACTTTAGAAAGAATTTTAACATATTCAACACCTTCTTCTAACTTTAAACCATTTGGGAAAAAATCCTCTACCTGTAATTTAATCGTTATAGGAAACTGTTTTCCTAATTCATCTCTTAAACCATTATAAATATCAATTAAAATTCTTGCTCTGTTCTGAGTATTTCCTCCATATTCATCATTTCTTTTGTTAGTATAAGGAGAGATGAAATTACATAAAAAATAACCGTGAGCAGCATGTAATTGAATTAAATCATAACCGCATTCAAAAGCTCTAAGCCCTGCTTCAATGAATTTCCGGGATAATTTACCTATTTCTTCAACTGTTAATTCTCGAGGCGTTAAACCTGTTCCTTTGAAAGGAATCGGAGATGGTGCTACCACAGGATATTTCGGATGGTTTCCTTGACGACCGGTATGTGCTATTTGAACAGCTATTTTAACATCAGAATATTCATGAACAGCCTTAACTAATTTTTTTTGGCCTGGGATAAACGAATCATCGAAAAGGCATTCTTGATATGGACTAGCAGTACCTCCTGGGTCTACAGCTGTAAAACCTGATATTATTAGTCCGGTACCTCCATGAGCCAACTCTTTATAGATATCTATAACCCGTTTACCAACATATCCATATTTTTCTGAGCTTCCCATGTGTGTTGCTGAACGTACAATTCTATTCTTGATTTGTACATTTCCAATTCTCTCTGGACTAAACAGAGTTTTTAACTCCAATTAAATCACACTTTAAATTTATTTAGAAATTATATTTATATTTTTGATCATGAATTATAAAAATAGAACATTCTCAATAACTTTTAGATTTTATAATCTTTTGAATTATGTTTTTAACTAATAACTCTTAAGATGAATTGTTCATAATTTAGAATATTAATTATTTTTTAGAGATATGAAGTTCAATGAATATTAAAGATTTTAATGAAGTTCTCAACGTTATCAATAAAAGGTGTACGGTGAGAGCTTATAAACCGACTCCTTTATCTCAAGATGAAATCGATATAATAATTCATAGTGCTATGCGAGCACCTACAGCGGGAAATATGATGTTTTATTCAATACTAGAAGTCAAGGACCAAAAAAAGAAAGATATATTAGTTAAAACTTGTGATAATCAACCTCATATAGCAAAAGCTCCTTTAGTTCTTATTTTCCTAGCAGATATGCAACGATGGTATGATTATTTTGAGTTATCAAGAGTACAAGAAAAATGTTCAAATATTAAGCGTAAGTATCGTACTCCAGATGAATCTGATTTGTTATTAGCATGTTGCGATGCATTAATTGC
>JBHLLT010000015.1:0-74832 GCA_048938855.1 Promethearchaeota archaeon | reverse complement strand
ACAACTATTAAAAATTAGGAAATTTTAATACTTTTAAATGATTTTATAAACAAAAATTAGATATTACGGTAATTTTATTGATTCGACGAAAAAAAGAAATAACACGAATATTGTTCACTGCTTTTTTCATTGTTACAATTTGTTTGTCAAGTGTGCAGATTTTAAATAATTTAGGCCGATTTCAAGATGAAAAAGCAAATAGCAATACTGATAACAATCTACTAGATGAGAAACTTCTTGGTACAAGCCGTAATATTGATGATACATTTACAAATTCGGGAGTAGATCAAGATGTTAGAATCTATACTAAAAACTCATCCATAAATAATTTAAATAATGAAGAATTTTTTGAAATTCCTTCACTTGCTTCTCAAAATATGTTTCTTTCATATGGAAATTTAAATTTTACATTTCAAAATAATTTCACTACAGACTATATAATTGAAGATAACAGTGCGCTTTATACTGAAGATTATATTGATTTTAATTATCATACAAGCTCTTCTGGAATTATATATGGAATGGGCAATCGACTTAGTGGAGGATGGAGTTCGATAATAGATAATAATAACGCAACTTATATATATTTTAATGCTACAAATGGTTTCCTCAACTTTACAATTTCAGCTAAGTATACTGGGACTGTATATAGTTCACCAGCTGTGAATGGGTTAATTTTATTTAATAGAGAGAAAATTTTGAGTTTAATTTCATCATTGGTATTTAGAGTTCTTTCAGATGCTGATCTGACCATAAAAATATATGATTATTCACAATCTACTTGGTTGGATGTAGTATCAGCACTCCCTATTAACAGCTCTCTTGGTAGACAGAGAATTATAGAGCACATTATTAATGAAAATTTAAATTTCATTGATCTGACAGACACTTGCTTTATCCAATTTATTTTTGAAAGATCAGACCATACACAATTCTATGCTAGAATTAATGAATTTGATATGCAATCCACTTATGCGTTTGATCTCCCTATTACAAATCAAGATTATGTAGCCCTCGAGTTTGACTTGAGAGGAGATAGCTCAAGAGTCAATGGATTCTATGCTTGGATAAGAACTCTTGATCCAGTAGCAGCCGCTACAACAGAATTGAATATTACACTATATCGCGCTGATAGAACAGTCATAAGAACTCCTGCAAATTTAAGGAATATTAATATGAATCCAGATTATAATGAATTGATAGATTCTGTAACTATTATGGGGTATACAGGAGATAGCTTAACATATTTTAGTTTTGACAACAGTAATACTGGAAATATGAATGTTTCTAATTATTTTATTGTAATCAAATCTGATAATATTAATGAAATTTATAGTTTGGTAACTTTACCTTTTTTTAATTTTGGTGATAAAGTAGTTGAACATCAATTAAAAACGACAACTAATAATGGCAGTACCTGGAGTAATGCTAAACAATTAATTCCAACCACCTTAACATCATATAATACTGGACAATTAGATGCTAGCTCTTTTAAGATAAATGTAACAAGAGGTTACATGCCCTCAGATTTTATTGTGAATGATAATCAGACTTTAAGAATTCAAGACTTACCATTTGAGGATATTGTAATAAGTACTTTTCCATATAATGAAAGTTCCTATTTAACATGGGGTTTAGGGCAGTGGAACTATAATTTTACTACTTCTATTGAGGATGACCCTTCTAATAATTTCAGAGTAGATCTAACATGGAATAAATCAATTACGCAAGGCTTTAAATTTAATGTGACATACTTAGTAGAAGCATATTGGGTTGACACAGCTTCAAGCGCATATACCGCATTGTATAATAATGATCCTGAATGGTTATTTACTTATTATTTAGATAAAAATGATCCAGATTTCAAGTATTGGAAACTAATTGAATTTTGGTATATTTTTTATGATTATTTCACCGCATATAATGTAACAGATCCAAATAACAATCCGATTCTAGCTCATGACACAATACAAAGTGCCCTAGATGAAGATCCAAGTAAATATAAAATTATTGTTCAAAATGATATTATCACTCAAAGTGGATTATATACACTTAATTTAACTTCATATAATTTTCTCTATGATATGCACAGTTATATTAACTACCATGGAAAATTATGGGAATCAAATGGTTTTATGAATGGTGATAACATCTCTCTTCGTGCAGATATACAAGATCATAGAAATAATGCACCTAAATCTGCTGATTTAAATGTAATTCTATATTATCCAAATGGTACGCAATTTATTGAATGGAATTCTTCAAGTGGTATTATTGACGACTCTATATTATATTATGATTTTAATAACCAAACGATTCTTGATGTTACAAAAGATCTCACTACATCTGGAGAATATTATTTAGGATTTTTCTGGAGTAATGGTTCTGCTATTGGGTGTAAAAAATTAACACTTTACATTGATTTATATGATGTAGAATTGTATAATCTTGAATATTACCCTTTCTTAGACGCTAATATCCTTGATGGAGAAATAAAAAATAAAGTTTTTCAAAATTACACGATGTTAGTCGCCTCCATCAACGAAACTACAGGAATTTCGAGGCCTAACTTCTTTCCAATTAATGATTCTAATTTAGACCAATTGTATTCTTATGAAATTGGAGGACAAGACTTACAACTTATGATGACTTCTTTTCTCCAGAGTGAAAATATTATAAATCCAGGTGAAACAGTTAAAATAAATTTAACAATTCAGAATCTCCATGAGTTTATATCATTAAATGTGAAGGTTGATGTTAAATTAGTCTCATTTATAAATGAGGAGTGGATTATAGCAGAAGAAACATCTAATCCCATTTTATTACGATATTCAGGACATCCCGATGATACAGAAGAATTTAGTATGAATTTGACTATCCCAGATTTAGATGTAGCAACTAATGTATGGGAAGGTGTAAATGCCCCAATCAGATTAGGTGGTGCGAAAACATTAGTTGATATATATATAGATGATGTCCTTATTGGGACTTTTGAAAGTTCGGATTATTCATTGATGAGTAATAAAACTTCTAATAATTTTGATGGGTATATTCTTGGAATGAGAGTAGCCGAGGGAGCAACAAGTAGATCTATCTTATATAACTTCGAGAGGGATGAATGTATTTATTTCCCAAATTCATCGAAATTTCTTGTTAATATCATCGATCAGAATTATGTAAGTAGTTATAAACAGTTTACAAATGAATTTTCTCTGAATCTTAATAGTAAATTTACGAATATTGTAATTGATCCTACCCACCCTATTAAGGGGGAATCATTCAATATAACTTCTACTTTAGCAACAGAATTTGGCAAAATCTTACCTGGAAAAAATGTATCTTGTCAGTATTTTGCTGACGATATGTGGAATAATATAGGTTCTGATATTACAGATTCAAATGGGAGTACATCATTTCTTATTAATACTCAGACTATCCCTATTGAAGAAGAATTATTACTAAGACTATATTGGGACGGTGATAGTGTAAATGGAGTTTCAAAAAATATAACTGTGAGTATTATCCCTGAACGAAATAATCTCTCTATAACAATTATGCAGAATAATGTATTAATTTATAGAGAAAGAACTACAACGTTTAATATTTTACTTAAAAACATTGGAAATTCAAATCTAAAGGTCACAAACATAACAATTGGGCTAAATAATAATCAAGTCTATTCTATTGTGGAAATAAACCTCATTGAGTTAAGCTGGCTTTCAGTAGGAGAAAGTTCTCTTATGATTATTGAAGTTTCGGTTAAAAATGTTTTGAATCTTAGACTATCAGTGTCAATAGTGGCTCAAAATATTTTTACAAATGAAAGTATATTTGTAACTTTAGAAAATACATATCCAACTTTTCAAGTATCTGTACTTGACTACTTTATTCAATATTTCCTTGGTATTATGATAGCTTTTATTGCATTAGTCTGGTGTATCACCTTTTTTTATGCTAGACATATTAAAAAAGAATTAGAAAAGCCTATAGAAGCACCACCTGCAAAAAAACCACGAAGAGGTTATGTTCCTGTAGCTGAATTAAAAAAACCTACACCTGTTAAAAAAGCTGCAAAAAAGAAAGAAGAACCTAAAAAGGAAGAAAAGACAGATTTAGATTCTCTTCTTGAAGAAAGAGGACTTTCAGACAAATAAATTGAATCTGACGAATCTAAACATCTACTTTTTTATTATTCAAATCAGATAAAAAAAAGAGAATAAAATTTAGAGATTACTAATTGAAATTAAATTTCTTTTTAAGAGTCCAAGGGAACTCCTTCCATCAACTCCAGCTAAAGCAATTAGCACAGTTTTCTCTGAACCCACTAAAACAGCATAACCATTATCCAGTTCTATTGTTGTAGTTTTTAAAGACCCTTTTCCAATATCTTTACCCAATGTATTAGAGTCTTTAATAATTGTAGCACAAGCTTTAGCAATTTTCGAGTGATCCATCTCAGTAAGTGTTTGACCTATGATCACTTTCCCATTAGCATCAGCAGCTATTAAGCCCTCTGTTTCTGGTACAATATCCATTAGCTCAGCTAATTTCTTTTCAAGAGTTTTTTTATCAACCATGGTATCCTTCCCTTATAAAATCATTTCTATAGATTTGAATTCTGAAATTGATAATGAAATTATCTTAAATAGATATATAGTAAAATATATCGTTTAAGGAATTTAAATTTATCAAATTATAAAAAAGGAAAAGTGAAAAAATATCTTTTTATTTTAGAATGATTAAAATCAGCTGCTCTTCCAATGCGACCATTATTTCTGTGTTTTTAGCTGTTTCTAATCTAATGAACTTTAATTCTCCTTCTTTTAAGGCATCGAGAACTTGCCTACCTTTTCCTATTAATGATGTAATATAAGCTGCTGCTTCTTCACTCAGTTCAATATCCATATTTGAATCGATTGGTAGGCCAGACGAATCACAGATAATCACTCCACGAATCTCATCCCGCTCTTCAAATTTCCGTATTATATTTTTTACTTCTTGACGGTTAATCATGATTCTTCGATAATTTTATAATCTGTTATTATAATTATTATAGATTTAGTCTTTTTAAAAATTTAGATAAACTTTTCTTTATTATCAATTTTTTTTCAAAATTTGACCTGCTCTGCTTATAAGAAATAATTTTTGAACATATTTAGTTCCCTCTCTTCTTTAACAGAAGTAATACCCATATGCCCAGGAAATATAATAAAATTGTCTGAAATATCTGGATTATACATAATTTTATTTCTTATACTGGTAAATAATAACTGTGGATCTCCCCCTCCCAAATCAGACCGTCCAATACTTCGTCGAAAAATTAAATCACCAGTAAAGATAACACCATCAATTTTTTTTGCTTCAAATTCCTTTGGATCTTTTGAATAATATGATAATGCACCTGGAGAATGCCCAGGGGTTTCTAAAACAGAAAGAGTAAAATCTCCAATCTCAATGATATCTCCCTCAGAGAGCCAACGGTTGGCTTCTTTTTGCTTATATATACCAGAATCAAATTCTTTTTTACTATACATCAATGGAATGTTGAAATGTCTTAAAACTTTCCCGAGTTTTAATGTGTGATCATAATGACCATGAGTTAATAGTAGTCCAATAGGTTCTAAATTCAATTCTTCAATTGTTCTGAAAATAATTTCAGGTTCTCCACCAACATCAATAATAACTACTTTTTTTGTTTTGCTGGAACCAAAAATGTAAGAATTTGTACCTAAAGGTCCAATGACAAATCTTTTTATTATCAATAAAACAGCACTTCTTTTAGAATTAGAGATCGAAAAAAAAAAAGAGGATTAATTTTTAAGCATATCGCTAATGTCTTTCAATTTGTTATAAACTTCTAGGCCTTTCTCCGTAAGTTTAATCGTTTTTACTTTACTTGTATTTTCAAAAACAATTAACCCTTTTTTTATTAATTCCTCTTTCACCCGAAAAAATGAATTATAATATGAGAATTTATTCAACTCATTATAGAATGTATGCTTATCCGTTTTATAGTCTTTCTGGTTAATGAGAACAGCGAAGGTGTCTTTAAAACCTTTCTTTTTTAATAATCCAATTAAGTTTTCAAAAATCATGTTAAAAACTATACCTAATTAAAATGTACTAAATTGTAATAAAGAGAGTTAAAAACCATTAAAAAACCTTTTGATTAGAAAATATTCACTTATATCTATATTATATTAAAGTGGATTTGAAAAAAATGAATTAACTTTAAAAATATCTGAACATTGTTTATATGAAAATTTGGTGCGTATTAATGTTCTAATCAGATTGTTTTGAGTGGGAAAGATGTGGGCAAAGTTTATATATAAGAAAAACTATATGATCTATTAAAAAACAGATTTAAAATTAAACAAAATTGCGAGGAATATTAAAAA
The DNA here is from genome assembly GCA_048938855.1 of Promethearchaeota archaeon. GTDB lineage: Archaea > Asgardarchaeota > Lokiarchaeia > Sigyniarchaeales > SOKP01 > Loki-b32. Next base: position 68,434 of record JBHLLT010000015.1, on the reverse strand, counting down.
AAGTAAAAAAAAATGCTAAAAAAAGTGAGTTCCGATATTATTAAAAGTATCGAAGGAAGTACTAGGCAAATTAATAAAATTCCTTCCCTAGAGCATTTAAAGATAAAGGAGAAAATTTTAGAAAGCTTTATTGACGGGATAAATAAAAATAAAAAAATCAATTCCCCATCATAGACTCAATCTTTTTCTAACTCAAATTCTTTATCTTGTTAACCAATAATTTCTTAATTTTTATTTTATTTTTTATTATATTCATGAACATTAGATCAGCAGATATCGTAATTTTAGGTCATTTTGCTAAAGATATCATTGAAATAGATGGAATCAGCAATACAAGTTTAGGAGGTTCAGTTTATTATGGTGGAATAACTGGGGCACATATGGGATTAAAAATTATTGTTATTACAAGATTGAAAAAGGAAGATTTTCCACTTTTAGATATTCTTAAAAAAAATGGAGTTTTATATGTCGCTTATCCTTCTGAAGAAACATCTGGCCTAAAAAATATATATTCATCAAAAAATATGGAATTTAGAGAGTATACTCCTTTAGGATTTGCTGGTTTATTTAAAAAGGAAGATATACCAGAGTTTAAAGTACCTCCAAAGTTTTTTGTACTTGGTAATATTGTTGCTGGAGAGGTTGATTTAGAGCTATTGGATTATCTTAAAAGTAAGTTTAATAATATATGCCTTGATATACAAGGATTTATTCGATTTAGAGATCATATAAAAGTGTTTTATTCAACTCTTTCTCTAAAAGAAAAGAAAGAAATTCTGTCTAATATAGCTGTTTTAAAATTAGATCAAAAGGAAGCTCAAATTTTAACTGGTCTTCAAAGTATTCCTAATGCGGCTAAAGAATTAGGAACTTTTGGACCAAACGAAGTTTTAGTAACTCATGAGAGAGGAATTACTTTATATGCTTCCAATAGATTATTTTCATTTCCTTGGAAAAATCATAGTTCCATAGGGAGAACTGGAAGAGGGGATACTGCCTTAATAAGCTATATAGGTTCGAGATTAAAAAAAAATCCTGAAGATTCCTTAAAGTATTCTGCAGCTCTAACATCTCTTAAATTGGAATCTCCAGGACCTTTCAATTTACCATTATATCAAGTAGAAAAGTTAATTAAAGAAAAATATTAATCTAGCCATGCGACTCGGAGGAATCATTGACATATCAACTAAAGATATCCCAGGAAGATCCAGTATGGTTCTTTTCACTGTAGGGTGCAATTTTAAATGTGAATTTTGCCACAATAAATACTTATTACATCCAAATGTAGGAAGAGATTATAAAATCGAAGAATTAAGAGATATAATCAGTACTAACCTATTAGTAAGCGGAGTCAGCATTACCGGGGGTGAACCAACCTTGCAACCTGACCTATTTGAGTTGTGTAAAGAAATTAAAAAATTAGGGAAATATTCAAGCATCGATACTAACGGATCAAATCCAGAAGTGATAAAAAAAATCGCACCGTTCATTAATAGAGTCGCTTTAGATTTAAAAGGGCCTCCAGAACAAAATAAACTTCGAAAAATCGCAGGAGTCAATGTAAATATTGATAAAATTCTAGAGACAATAAATCTCGTAAATAGTCAAAGAAAGGTTGATTTTGAAATCCGTACTACCTTTGTAGGTAAGTTATTAAATGCGGATGATATAAACCATATATTATTATTTCTTAAGAATGTTGGATTTGAAGGCAATTTTGTATTACAGCAATATCAGTTTTTTGAAGGTGTTGGTGAAGAATTTAAAAAGGTTTTTACTAAACCAGGGCATGACATCCTAGTGGACATTTTGAAAAAATATGAACATAAAGATTTACCTTTCAAAATGTTTTTACGAGATGATTTTATAGGATATTGTAGTATTGATGAACTATAACTTATTTTCAATATTTTCTTATGGTTTTAGTTTCAATTTTTGATTTCATTGCATAAAATACTACGATTCCAACAATAATAATTATTACCTGAATAAGAACCGTTAGCCAATTAAATGTAAATAATAGAGTAATACATATAACTGCTCCTAATATTGCTATTATTGGGTAGCCCTTGATAGTTGGCTTTAATATAAAAGGCCTTTCCTGATCAGGTTTATTTCTGCGTAAAGCAAGTAAACTTATATTAACTAAGATGAAGTTTATAAGTACGCCAAAGACTGTGGCATGTGCGACTATTGAAATATCTCCAAAGAAGATTGGAACAATTGTGAAACACATAGTTAAGAAAACGGAAATTATAGGTGTTCTATATTTAGGTGATATTTTTTTCAACCCTCTTGGAAGAGCTTTATCTCTGGCCATCCCGTACATCATACGAGAGGTAACAATTAACATGATGAGAATTGTATTAGCTGTAGCAAATAGAGCAATTAGAGATAAAAGTATGCCTCCGAATGGTCCGAGGATTTCCTCAGCAACGTCTCGTAAAGGTGCATCAGAAGCTGCGATTGCAGGAAAATCCAAAATTTTAACCATAGAAATTGCAACAAAGCAATATAAAATAGTAGTAATAATAATCGAATAAATAATAGCCTTGGGTAAGTTTTTATGAGGTTCTTTTACTTCTTCAGCGATATTAGCAATATCTTCAAATCCTATATAGGCAAAAAATACCAATGCCACTGCAGAGAAGACAACTAGAAAGGAAGATCCTGGAGGAGGAGCAAAATAATTAGGATTCTTATCTCCAAACAAACCTAAAAATATTATAATTATTAAACCTGATGCTTCAATAAAAGTAAATATTATATTGGTACGAGTAGATGTTTTAATTCCAATTAAATTTATAAGACTTAGAATTACAACGAGAATAATCGCAAAAAGGATATTAAGAAAAATCGAGTTAACGCCCATTAAATCAGAAAGATACCCCCCAAAGACTAAAGATACTGTAGAGGCAGATAAAACTCCTGAAAAAATAATAATCCAACCCAAACTAAAGGATAATATTCGTTTTTTAAAAGCTTCTTCTGTATATACAAACTCAGCAGCACTTTTTGGATACATAGCAGAAAGTTCTGCATAAGATAATCCTGTAAACGCCCCAGTTATAGCAGCTAATATAAAAGAGAGCCAAGAAAGATCTCCTGTTAACCCTGCAACTGATCCTATTAGTCCATAGATACCAGCACCTAAAATATTTCCTACTCCATATATTGTAAGTGCAAATAAAGACACTTTACGTTTTAATCTTGGTTTCTTTTTAACTTCTTCCATGATTACTCCCTTTTTCAATATAAATTATTATTATTTCAATTCTATAAAAAATATGGTTTTTTATAACGTGATTCTAATCACTCCTTAAAGAAAATATAGTGTTAAAGATATTTACTCTCTTGAGCTATTTTGATAAGTTTGGGTAATTTGGAAAAAAAAAAAATAAAAAAAACAATTTACAATTTATTACCACATTGAGGACAAATTCCTGATGTTTTATCAACAAGGATTTGGCATCTAGGGCAAATTAATTCAACTTGCTTTTTCTCTTGTGATTTTGATCTGAAAAAAGCTGAAATGTACCTATTAAAACTTAATAATAAGCATGAAATTATAACCACAGTAATCAAAATTACTACTGCGACTGGATTTGAAAGAGGTTGTGGTCCAAAAAACGGCATAAGAATTAAAGCTGTTACAACAATAATTCCAATTAATATGAATGAAAAACAATATTCTCGAATGGTTCTTGTTATTTTTAATCACCTGATAATGATTTTAAATTAGATAAATTAAATTATAGATCTCTTAACTCTTTACCACAGTTATTACAAAAATCAATTCCCCTAATCTGTTGTGATCCACATTTTGGACAATAGATCGTACCTATTCCAGTTTTTAATTTTTCCGCTTTTTCTAATTCTTCCTCAACTACATGGTCTATAATTTCTTGTTGATATTCCTTATTTTTAAATATAATCTCACCACTTTTTTTCAAAATAAAAAAATGTTTAATTCTGTACACATCTACCATCAATGTTATATAGAGACCTAAACCAATAATAGTTATTATCGCCGCTATAAATAATATTATATTATTTCCAGCAGAACTGAACCCACTGATTAGTGCTATAATCATAAAAATAGTAATGATGCCACTAATTATAGTTATATATCTCATAGTTTTAAAGGCATTTTCGATTTTATTTGATCTTTCAAACTTTGGTTTACATAATGAGCATACAGGAAAACTAAACGATATTGTGCGATTTCCTATGGATGAAGCATATGTAAATTTATGTAATTCCACATCAGATTTCTTGCATTTAATGCATTTCTTTGGAAAATCTTCAAATTTCATTTTAATCGACTAAAAAGTCTTAAAAATTAATTATATTTATTTTAAACTAAATTTAATAAATTATTTTCCCTTTGCCGCCTTTTTCGCTGCTTTTGCTGCCATTTTTGCTGCTTTTCTTTCTCTTTTTACCATCTCGTCTCTCAATTGATTATTCATTTTCGTTATATGCTTACTAACTCTTTTTTTATATTTTTCTCTAATCTCTGGATTATTTTCATTTTGCTGTAACCATTCTTCTTTTTTCTGAACTATTAGTGGTGCGAATTTAAGTAAAAACTCTTCACATCGTTCCACAAATTTTTCTTTAGTTTCAAAATTTACTTCTCTTGCAAGAAATATTCTTGCAGGACTTATCCTGAAACTAGGTACCTTATCATAAAAAACATAATCAATATCCACTAGAGAATTATATTCTTGAGTGGAAGGTTTCTTTTTCTTCCAATAATTAGGTTTAACCCATGCAACACCATTCTCAGTAAACAGAACATGTGTAACCCAAGTAGTTGTAATATTCTTTCTAGCATCCCATTTACTCATAACAGTTGCTCTGCCTTTACATAATGTACTATATATAATGTCTTCTCCTGGAGGGATCACGGATTTAAGATCTGAAAAATCAATTGGGACATAAATATCTGAAATTTTTTGTCTCACCTACTGAATTTTTATTAAATTCTATGAATAAAAGGCAATATATAAATTTTATAGAATTTAAAAATTAGTGTTCAAAATATCATCTTAAGGGATATTTTGGTTTTCTTTTTCCAAAAAAAGCACTTGAAGCTTCATTTACATCTTTAGAAGAGAAACTCAAAACAATAGAACTATTTTCAAATTGCAGCATGTTATTTAGACTTGGAGAATCGAGTGATAAGTTAAGAGCTTCTTTAGTCATGCGCAACCCTAAAGGGCTTTTAGTCAACAATAGTTCTGCTAATTCTATAGCATTATCTAATAGATCTTTCTGTTCCACAATTTTTAAGATAAATCCTATTTTTTCAGCTTCCCTCCCAGAAACCCCTCTCCCGCTATAAACTATTTCAGTAGCTCTTGAAAGATTAATAAGACGAGGTAGGAAATAACTACTTCCCATATCTGCTCCCGTTAATCCAATATTGATGGAAGCATTAATAAAATTAACATCTTCACAAGCAATTCTAATATCAGAAGCCATAGCAAATCCTAGTCCCCCTCCTGCTACAGCACCATGGACAGCAGCAATAATAGGTTGAGGAATTTTTCTCATTTTCACAATAATTTGTGTTATACGCCATTGGTGATATATTTTTCTTTTTATTGGCTCGGATACATTTAAGAAATAAAATTTATCGTATCCTTCCGGAGTTTTCTTTGAATTGAGAATTAAACCTTCTTGTAAATCAGTTCCTGCAGAAAATGCTCTTCCCTCTCCTCGAAATATTAATACTCGGCATTCCATATTTGTCATAAGATTATCAAAAATTAGATGAAGATCTTCTTCCATCTGAAAGGAAATCGCATTTAATTTTTCAGGCCTATTTAAAGTTAAAATTCCGATGCCATTTTCTTGTAGTTCAAATTTAATTGTTTTGTATTTCATATAAATTCACAGCTATATATTTATTCATGATTTTGGATACTTAGGTTTTCTTTTCTCAAAAAAAGCATTAACACCTTCTAAGAGATCTGTCGATGTTGAACATAACATCTGTGTTCGGTTTTCTATTTGCATAATCGTATCTAAACTTGGTGAATCAAGTGAAATATTAATTGCTTCTTTGGTCATTCGTAGCCCTAGTGGACTTTTAGAAAGAAGATTTTCAGCAATTTCTATAGCAGCTTCAAGTAATTTAATTTCATCACCTTCTACTACTTTAAAAATCAGTCCTATTTTTTCAGCTTCTTTAGCTTCAATAAAGCGTCCAGTATAAAGTATCTCAGCAGCACGAGACATACCTATTAAACGAGGTAAGTGATAACTACTTGCTAAATCTGCACCAGAAAAACCAACATTGATAAATGAGTTCGCCAATTTGGCATTTTCACCTGCAATTCTTATGTCTGCCGCTAAAGTCAATGTAAATCCCGCTCCTGTAGCTGGTCCTTGTATAATGGTAATAATAGGCTGACTTATTTTTCTCATTTTGACAATTATTTGACTAGCACGAGCTTGTGCATATATTTTTGCTTTAATAGTATCTTTATCTGGAGCCCTCATGAAGAAAAATTTCTCTTTTAGTTCCTCAGGCTTTTTTTTGGATTGAAGTACAGTAGATTCTTTGAGATCCAAACCTGCACAAAAAACCTTTCCTGCTGCCTTTAGAATAAGAACACGACAATCTAGATTTACCATTAAATGGTCAAGTAATGAGTGCAAATCTTCGATCATTTGAAAATTCAAAGCATTTAATTTATCTGGTCTATTTAAGGTTAATAAACCTATCCCATCTTCTCTTAGATTAAATTTAATTGTTTCAAACTTCATTTAAAATCACATAATTTTATTTTAGGTTATAATTAAATATTAAAGAGAATTTATGGTTTCTTTTGCTATAAGAAATAATTTATGCAAAAATTCTTCAGTTAAATGAAAGTGTAATTCCCAATCATCCTCACTTAAATAATCACTTATTGTAAATATTACTCCAGCATCTACACCTAAATATTGTGCTACAGCGAAGAAAGCCGCAGCTTCCATATCAACAGTTAAAACATGCTCTTGTTTATACCTAGCAATCTCAGAGAAAGTTTCCCGATAGGGGGCATCAATAGTCCAAGTAGTTCCAATAGTGTACTCTAGATGTAATTTTTTCATAACTTCACATAGTTTTTTAGTTATTTTTTTTGATGCATATGAATACTTTTCAACTTCTAAGTAGTGATGCGATGTACCCTCATCGCGGATTGCTCTATCACAGATTACTAAACTTCCCAATTTTAATTCTTTTTGGAGAGCACCTGCTGTTCCTATTGATAAAAACGATTTTACACCAAATTCAGTTAGCTCCTCCAGTATAATTCCAACAATAGGAGCACCAATTCCAAAACCACCACATACTCCTAATTGTTGACCCTCCTCCTCTAAAAGGTAGAAAGAATCTCCAAAAACAAAATCAACTTTTTCCGCTGAATGATTTTCTATTATATAGTTAAGAAGTCGGGTGGAATAACAAATAATAACACCTTTAGGAGGCTCAATCTTAGGAGTTCTCCCTATTTTTCTTTTATAGTTCCAAAATCTTTTAGCAGTTGATAAAGATTTCTCCTGATATTTATTTGGAAAGTTAGGATATGACATCTCTTTAAATTATTATAACTTTAATATGATATAATTTACCTAAATTTCAATTAATTTATTGAACCATTAATTATAAATAGTAATTAGCTTTCAAATTATTTTAAATAATTTATTATTCAATTTGATTGACAGACAATGATAGTTGAAGCATCATTAGATAGAATTACTAGGCTAAAAAATAACTTACTATCCAGTAAATATGAAATATGCATTGAACGCATGAGGTATTTTACGGAAATTTATAAGCAATGTTCTAATGACCCAGAAGTTATAAAGCGGGCTAAAGCAATAGCACACACTTTAAAGAACATGACTATTTTCATCAGAGATGATGAATTATTAGTGGGAAATGAAACAAGTAAACCTTTAGCAGAAAAAATCAATCTTGATCTTCTAAGATATGATAATAGTTTAGATAAACCTAGTACATACAAAAAGCTTGCTAGAAGAAAGCTACAACCCTTTTTTATTTCAGATGAAAATCGTGATGAATTATTAGATATGATTCCATTTTGGGAAGGTAGATCGCTTGTAGCAGATAGGATAAACAAGCGACTATTAAAAGAAGGTTTAATAACAGGAGAAGGAAAAATAACCTCATTAGCTCCTAATATTGCTATTCATCAGGGAACTACTGAAGGGCATGTATGTGCAGGATACGAAAAACTATTGAAGTTAGGTTATAAAGGTATTATTGAAGAAGCTGAATCTTTTCAACGCAACTTGAAGAAAAGTGATAAAAATTTCCAAGAGAAAAGTAACTTCTATGAAGCTGTTAAAATTTATTACAATAGTGCAATAGAATTCTGTAAGAGATATTCCAATCTAGCAATCAAATTATCAGCAACAGAGGAAAATGCTTCTAGAAAATCAGAACTTAAACATATTGGAGATATGATGCAAAAGTTTACTGAAAATCCTCCAGAGACTTTTTATGAAGCGGTTCAATATATTAATTTTTCTCAGAATATTGCAAACATCATCTACCAACGCAGTGTTCTTGCTCTTGGAAGATTAGATCAAATCCTATGGCCATATTATCAAAAAGACATATCATTAAGAAAAATTAACCGTCAATTCGCACTAGAATTAATAGAAGAATTGAATCTAAAATTAACGTGGAATTTAACGTTATTACCAATTGATTTTACGATGGTCGCTAATGCACTTGGGCAAAACACTCAAACAATTACAATTTCTGGTATGGATATAAAGGGTAATGATGCAACAAATGAATTATCTTACCTTTTTCTTGAAGCTTATAAAAAAGTTAAAATATTTACTACTGATCTGTCAATTAGAATCCATAAAAATACTCCAAAAGAATTTTTAAAGGAGGCTTTAAAGGTTCTTAGCTCTACGTCAGGCATCGCTTTTTACAATGATGATATACATATTCCTGCGTTGGTTAAAGCAGGTTATTCATTAGAAGATGCTATAAATTATGTAATTATTGGTTGCGTTGAACCTTCGGGCCAAGGTAATAGTTTTTCTGCCACTGGTCGTATGTTTATGAACTTGCCAGGAATTCTTGAATTAGTCTTGAATAATGGCTATAGTAATTTATCAAAAACGATTGATGGTTTACAAACTGGAGATCCGGCAAACTTTTCCACCTTTGACAAATTATTTAAAGCTTTTAAAGAGCAGTTAAGATTCAATATTGAAAAATCTGCAGAGATCGCCCAAATAGGAGATGAGGAAGCAATGAAATATATGCAACACCCATTCATTTCAGCAGGTATAGAAGGATGTATGGAAAATGGAAAAGATTATGTTTGTGGGGGTGCAAAATATAATTTTTCATCTATTACTGCTTATGGCTTTGCTACTTTAGTTGATTCTCTCTATAATATTAAGAAAGTTGTTTATGAGGAAAATTTAATTTCTTTACCCGAATTCATTAAAGTTTTAAATTCAAATTTTGAAGGCCAAGAAGCTTTTCGACAACACCTAATAAATAAATATCAAAAATGGGGAAATGACAAAGAAGAAATAGATTCATTTGCTAATAATCTATGGTATTTATTTTGTACTGAAGTAGGTAAACAGAAAACGATAAGAGGAGGAAAATATAGTGCAGGAGCGTATTCCATGGGAATTCATGTTATGGAAGGATTTTTTACTCAACCTACAGCAGATGGCAGGAAAGCGATGGAAGCTATCTCTAATAGTCTTTCTCCCGTGAACAATGTTGAAAAAGAAGGGCTTACCGCAATTTTAAATTCAGTCGCAAAATTAAATTATGATTATGCGACAAATGGAATCGCTTTGAATATCAGAATCCACCCTCAAAATCTAATAAATGAAGAAAATATTGAAAAATTTTATTTTCTTTTGAAAGGATATTTTGATAATGGAGGTATGCAACTCCAACCAAATGCGGTTTCAACTGAGACCTTGAGAGATGCTCAGAAAAATCCTGAAAAATATCCAGATTTAATAGTAAAAGTAGGAGGTTATAATGCTACATTTATTGATCTTGGAACTCCTATTCAGAATGATATTATTGATAGATTGGAACATTTATTGTAAATTTGTATAGGAGTTTTAAATGAAATTATCCTAATGGATATTAAATTATAAAATTCATAATCTAATTTTTTTATCTTGTTAAATTGTTATTTTTGTGATGTTGATATAAAAGATATCCCATATAGATGCAAATTTTGTGGTATGATATTTTGTACCAAGCATAGATTACCAGAGAATCATGCATGTCCATTCGATTTAAGGAGAAAAAATAAAAGTATTAACTCTTTGAATAAAACTTTATATCAAGATGCACTTGATTTCATTAATAAAGACCTAACTGTAGCTAAAATATATGATTATGTTACAACAAATCAGATGAGTAAATCAGATGCTGTTGAAATGTTAAATTATTTTCTTGAAAACAATGATAATGAAGAAATTAGAAAGATAAGTTTGCTAGCATTCAAAATTTTAGAACTCAAAAGTGATAAAGCTTATAATTTTTTGGAAAATTGTGTACTTTCGGATGAAGACCCTAACGTTGTAAAAACGGCAAGAGAGATTTTAAGTAATTTGTTCCCTAAAAAGAGTAAAGATTTATTAAATTGGTTAAATACCCAAGATGATAATTTAAAGTAAAAAAAAAAAGAAGTGTTTGTTTTTTTATTCTAGAATTATACTTTCAGCTTCCCTACTAAGTTCTTTAACTTCCTTCCTCTTATAGTACGTTTTTACTCGAATGTGTGCGATCCACCACAATATCAATGTAATAATCATTCCCATAATTGAACACGTAAGAAATAAACTTGTTATTCCAATTAGTTCTGATAATGGCCCTGTAATTATAGTTGCAATTGGAGATATTGCAGATGAGATCGCCCAATCAAGAGAAGATAACCTACCCATTTTATCTGGAGGAACTTTAGTTTGCATGATTGTTAAATATATTGTATTAAGTATAGGGATTGTAATGCCTGTAATACCACCTACAATACCCAGCATTAGAAATAATTGAAATGGCGTTAAGGCGATTAAGCCGCTATTCATCATTAAGATGAACTCAAACCCAAAATAGATGAAAAGAGCATGCTTCCATTCTTTCTTTAACGAAGTAATTAATGCCCCTAAAAGCATACCACCATTCATAAAAGCAATAATAAATGCAAGATTGGATGCATCACCAGAATGGTTATATCTAATGAAATACGGCATCAAAATATTCACTGGGACTAAAAGAAAGTTAATAAACATTGATATTACAAGCATCATAAGAACTTCTGGAATTGATTTTAATGTTCGGATTCCATCTTTAAAGTCTTCTAAAAATGAATTTTTCTCCACAGTTGAAACTTTCTGTTTGATTTTAGGAATCTTAATAGCCAATAATGGAATCAAAGCAAAAATAAATGTAAGCGGATCAATCCAAAGTATGGTTTCAAATGGAATAAATGAAAATAATAAAGCGCCAATCACTGGACCAATGATTTGAATAAAACTTCTAAAGAAAAAGTTTAGCCCATTCATTCTACTCAGCTTATCCTTAGGAACCATGGTAGGAACAATAGCTCCTAGAGTAGGGATGTGAAAACCTTGAAAAATTCCCAGTAGACTCATTATTGAGACTATTAATATTGGATTGGCTCCTCCTAAATTAAATATTATGATTACTAAAAGCATAACATATGCTTGTAATGAATCTACAATCACAATAATTACTTTCCGATTCCATTTATCAATTATTACGCCAGATAAAGCGATCACAATAGTCATTGGTAATACATAAAGAAAACTGGCTAATGAGAGAAGAGTTGTACTCCCTGTTGTATCCGTTATCCACCAAATAATCGCAAACTGTGAAATTGATGATCCTAACACTGAAAATAATTGCCCTACCCAAAAAATGAGATAATTGTTAAAAGTATGTTTATTTGCTAAATTTTCTGTCATTTTTCTTACCTTTAATTAAAAGTTTTTTTTAAAAAAGAGAAAAAAATTAGATTGCGATATTTTCAATTTTTCCATTGATTTCTTCTAAAGCACTTTTACTGTCAACATCAATTTTCCTAATACCTGTAAATGTCCAAAAGAGGATCGTACATGCCACACCAAGAAATCCACTGAAAAAAAACAACGATGGAATACCAATGAGTAATGCTATTGGTCCTGCTAACAATGAACCAACCGGAGAGATCGCTGAAGATAAAGTACTATCAATTGATGTTACTCTTCCTAGTTTATCGAAAGGTACTGTAGTCTGCATAAAGGTTTGATAGAGTGCATTTACGATTGGCAAATTAAATCCTAATATAGCTCCGCCAAGACCCATTATATAATAATTTCCTCTAGGTGCAACAGCAAATATCATGTATCCAAGAAGGGCGATAACAAGACTAATAAAAATAACTCTAATCTTATTTTTCCAGTTTTTTTTAATTGAAGTTACTATCGCTCCAATAATCATTCCACTAGTAAAAGTAATTTCTGCTAGTGCTAATTGCGCTGGACCTCCTCCATGTACATCAATAATAAACAATGACATAAGTGAATTAATTGGTTGGACTAAAAAGTTTAATAACATTGATAAAATAACCAAAACGACTAATCCTGGAATTAATTTCAATGTTTTGAGCCCCAGTCTAAAATCTCTTAAAAATGAATTTTTTTCCTTTTTTTGCCCTGAATGATTGATTTGTCTTACTGAAGGGATAGAAATTAGTAATAAAGGGATTAATGCAATAAAAAATGTTATGATATCTACCCAAAAAATCATATTTACTGATAAAAACAGTAACATCAATGCCCCTATAACTGGTGCAAGGAGTTGTACTACACCTGTAAATAAAAAATTCACCCCATTAATTCTTGAGAGCTTATCTTTTGGAACCATAGTAGGAATAATTGCATTTACAGTAGGGACGTGAAAAGCTTGAAACATTGAACGAAGACTGATAAAAATGTAAACAATCCAGATATTAGCCATCCCGAAATTAAAAATTATTATCAGTAGGATTGTAACATAAGCTTGTAAAGCATCTGCAACTATAATGAGTATTTTTCGATTAAGTCTATCTGCTAATACTCCAGCAAAAGGCATACAAATTGTCATCATTAAAACTCCCAGAAATGATGCAAAAGCACTTATTATTGGATCATTGTAAATAAATGCAATCCAAAAATTAATTGCAAAAAATACAACCATCGAACCAAGCAGAGAGAATATTTGACCGCTCCAAAAGAACATATAGCTCTTAAAAGTGCTATTATTAGCAATTTCTTCCATTTTTTTCCCCTAATTTCCTATTTTTTTTATTTTTTTGTTTGATTTTTTTTTTTATTAAATTATTCAATTTAAATTTTCCAATTTCCTTCTTCATAAATTACATTACCATCAGCAATTATTTTTGATCCTGGGACTTTCATATCTTTTAAAATATCCCAATGAATTGCAGATCTATTTTTTGAACCTGTTTGTTCAAACCCAAGACCTAAAGCGCAGTGTAATGTTCCTCCCATTTTTTCATCAAAGAGTATATTTTTAGTGAATTTATTGATCCCAAAATTTGTTCCAATTGCGAACTCTCCAATTATTTTTGCATTTTCCACTTTCAATACCTCTTGAAGAACATCTTCCCCTATTGTTGCCGTTGCTTTAACTACTTCTCCATCTTTAAACTCTAAGTAGATGTTTTCTACTTCTTTCCCCATATAAATCCCTGGATATGTAAACCTAATATGCCCATTAACTGAATCTTCGACTGGACCGGTATATACTTCTCCATCAGGTAAATTTCTATGTCCGCTGCAATTTATCCATTTACGGTCATTCACAGAGAGCCTTAAATCAGTATCTTCACCAATAACTTGAATGTTTTTAACCTTATTCAGATACTCTATAATTAAATCTTGGGTCTTCTGCATTTTTCTCCATTCATCCACAGGATTGTCTATATCTAAGAATAAACTCTTATTTATGAATTCAGCATATGAAAACAAATCCATATTTGCTTCCTGAGCATGAGCGTTACAAGGAAAAGGAATTACAATCCACTTTAGTTCTCCCCGTGAGGCCCTCTTTTCTTGAATCTCCCTTAACTCTTTTCTTTTTGGTACATTCATAAACATTGCCAGTTTTTTAGGATCAACATTACTATAAGAACGAGTGTTATAATCTGCTCTTATTTCAATTAGACGATCAAAGTCCTTAAATACCATCTCTTCAAATTTACTAACATATTGCAATTGTTCTTTAGTTCCATATTTGAATCGACTTTCCCTAATACCATCTAATTTAGGGCTTACCAGAACATGAGCGCCTGTTTTAATTAATTCTATATATAATGCTTGGAATAATTCCTGAGCGAAAGCAGGACCTCCAATAAAGACTGTTTGTCCTTTTTCTATCTCAAGTGAATATTCTACTACTAATTTTGCGAGTTTTTCATAAATTGGATTAATCATTTATACTATTACCCCTTTTTGCTATTGTTTTCTCAATTATCATTTCTTTATCACCATTTATTTCTTTATCATAATTTACATGTCGTAGGCTAGTAAACAAATAGGCAGATATTGTTATAATTATACCAAATATAGCACAATAGAAATAAAGCCAGGAGATGCCAAAGATTTCACTTAACGGACCTGATACTATCGCTCCAATTGGTGAAGCGACCATAGAAAGTGTGTTAAGAATTGAAAATACTCTTCCCATCTTATTTTGGGGAATTGTTTTTTGAACAATTGTTAGAACTATGGTATTTATTATAGGAAGAACAAAACCAAGAAGCAATGCTCCTAAAGCCATCATTGGATAAAAACCAATTGGAGCAATTGCATACATTAAATAGCCAATATTTAACACCACTATTCCAATAATCATAGTTTTTATCGAATTATTCCATTTTTTCTTTATTGAAGGAACAATTGCTCCTACAATCATACCACCCTGTAAAACCATCTCCAATATTGCTAATATGAAATTATTTCCATTATTTACAATCTTGATATAATAGGGCATTAGAACAACTAATGGTTGAATTAGCATATTTAATAGCATAGCAGTTAACATGATTGTTAAGAGCCCTGGGATTGTTCTAATTGCTACAAAACCTTCTTTCATTTCTGAAAAAAAGCTACTTTTTTCATTCTTATCTAATTTAACCTTAACTCTTGGAATTTTAATGAGTATTAATGGAATTAACGCGATAAAATAAGTTATTACATCAACCCATAAAACTATTTGTATTGGAAAAATGAATAATAAAGTTGCACCTACAGCAGGTCCTATTAACTGTATGAGTCCGGTAAAAAAGTAATTAATACCATTTATTCTACCTAACATATCTTTTGGAACCATAGAAGGTAATATAGCTCCTACCACTGGTGAATGAAACGATTGAAATACACTTCGAATAGCTATAAATATAAATACAATCCATACTTGAGCAGCATTGAATATGAAAAATATTATTAATATTAATGTAAAATAAGCTTGTAATGAATCTGCGATTAAAACTATATTCTTTCGATAATATCGATCTGATATAACCCCTGCGAAGGGCGTAATAATTAACATTGGAATTAAATAAATGAAATTTCCTAATGCTAACATTAACGCACTGCCAGTCACATCTGTAATCCAAACAAATATAACAAAAAAAACAATGAGTGAACCTAACAAGGAAAATAATTGTCCTGTCCAAAAAAAGAGATACTTTCTAAAAGTGTGCTTATCTGCTAATTCTGCCATATATTATCCCCTAATCTCCTAACTTTTATAGTTCAATTTTAAATTTTCCATTTTCCTTCTTCATAGATAACCTTTCCGTCAGCTAAAATTTTAGAATTGGGCGATTTCATATCCTTTAGAATATCCCAATGTATTGCACTATCATTCTCTGACCCTAATTCTTTAAACCCGGCCCCAAGAGCGCAATGAATTGTACCCCCAATTTTCTCATCGAAAAGCATATTTTTTGTAAATTGAGTAATACCATAATTTGTGCCAATCGCGAATTCTCCTAATCTCTGAGCATTATCTATTTTTAATATTTCCTCCAATAATTCTTGACCTTTATCTGCTGAATAATTCACTACGTTTCCATCTTTAAATTCTAAGTATATATTTTCAATTTCTTTTGCTTGAAATATTCCAGGATAAGTAAATCGAATATGTCCATTAACAGAATTTTCTACCGGACTAGTAGCGACTTCACCATCAGGTAAGTTTAACCGTCCACAATCATTCTCCCAAATTCTACCTTTAGTTGATATAACTAGCTCAGTATCTTCTCCAAAAATTTGAATTTTTTCAACTTTATTTAAATATTCGACTAGTGTCTCTTGCTTCTTCTCCAATTCTAACCATTCTTTCACAGGATCTTCTTTATCCAAGTATAAAGCTTTTTCAATAAATTCAAAATAGGAAAATAAATCCATATTTGCCTCCTGAGCTAGTGAATTACATGGAAAAGGTAAAGCAAGATATTTCAATTCTCTAGAACCTAGCCTACTCATTAAAATCTCCCAAATTTCTCTATAGGCAGGTGATCCTTTAGATTTTGAAATTAATTTTGGGTCAACCAGACTTAATTTTCGGGTATTGTAATCTCCTGATATTTCGATATATGCATCAAATTCTTTAATTGCTTTTTTAATTACTGGATCTACATACTGTAGTTGTTCTTCAGATGCATATTTATAATTTAATTCTTGAATTCCCTCAATTCCGACAAGTAAAAGAGGATGACCTCCTGCTTTGATAACTTCAACATAAAGTGCTTGAAATAGATCTTTTGCTAAAGCGAGACCACTAATAAATACTCTATCTCCTTTTTTAATGTCTGTAGAGTAATTGATTGCCAATTTTGCCAATTTGGTGTAAAACGGATTAATCATTTTTATATTAACTCTTTCATTTACATTTTATCAATTAATTCATTCATTTTTGCTATTACTTCCTCTTCCGAACTAGTGAATTTAAATACTCCTTCTTCAAGACTCCCTTTAATTTCTTCCGCTACTAATTCATATATCATGTTTTCAGCATCCTCATCGGATTTTTCTAGTGCTTGTGCCAATTTATCAATTGGTAAACTCTTATAGAGTTTAATTAGACCATTTACTCTCTTTTTAATTTGATCTTTTTTAGATTCAGTATCAATTGTAAATTTAATTTTATGTTCACCTTTCTTTTTGCTTAATTTTTTCTCAATTTTTTCACCAATTTCCTCTAAACCTGATTCTTTTACTGCTTTTTCTATATCTTCTCCCATTAACTCCAAATTTCGACCTAATTTCTCCAACTTTGCGATGTCTCCAATATTATTTTTGACAAATTTCATCGACTTTCTAACCAATTCTGAAACAGAAGCGCCTAATCCATCCGCCCAATCTCTCCACTCTTCACTCATGCCGGGATCAACAGATATGTTAATCCTAGATGCTTTCCTTTTTGCTTTATCTACTTTTTTCATGACTTTAGCGTTAAACTTGGCTTCATGATTTCTGATTTTTTCTTTTAAATGCTCAAGCTTTTCTTTAGCATTCTCTATTTTGTCCCTTGCATCATCTCCATATTGTGCTACATCACCTCTAAAATCCCCAACTTCCTCTAGTAAAGATTCTCTTTCATCCATAAGATCATCCAAATCATCTAATAAATCATCCTTAATATCTTCAGCGTCATCTCTAATATCTTCAATCTCATCCTGTAGATCATCGTACAAATCATCTAATTCGAACATAAGCTCGTCACGAATGTCATTTAATTCCCATCGAACTTTAGTTTTTTCTTTCTCCTCTTCATTACTCTTTTTTTCTTCCTTCCAATTATCTTTATAAGACATTCTAATAACCACCATACCTAATTTATTTTTATAAATGTAATTCTTCTTCTGAAATTTTAACAGGCTCATGAGCTAAAGTAGCCTTATCGTGAACTTCAATAGTATCAACATAATAAACAATTCCTGAAATTTCTGTTCCTCGACCTATAAATACATCCCGACCCTTTACATCACCATCAACAAGTGCACTTATGAGTCTAATATTGTTTCTTGCGAGTATCGTACCATACACCTTATTAGGATGTTTATATATGCTTCTACTTAATATTTTTTCACGTCCTAAAATTACATCTGTTCCTGTTATATTTCCGTTAACTAGACTTGATCCAGAAATATCCAAAGCCTCTAAAGTTAAAATATCACCTTGAACTCTAGCAGAACCAGATACTTTGATTCCATCATGAGCTTCAACTTTATTTCCAGCTCTTAATGAGCCTGAAACATGAAGTTTTCCTTTCATTATCACTTCGCCATCAATGGAGGTTGAACCAGATGATCTGAGGTCACCATCTCCATAAAGGTTTCCAGCGAGTCTAAATGAGCCTGAACTCTTAATGTCGCCATGAACAATTAAGTTTCCTTGTCCTCTCAAAGATCCAGAAGAATAAAAACCATTACATTCAAAATTTCCTTTTATTTTTGCTGAACCGGAAACATATAATTCATCATTTATTGTTCCCTCTGAGAGGGTTCCTGATCCAGATATTTTCAATTTTTCTTTACCTCTAATTTGTTGTTTTTCTTTTCTTTAGTATAATTTAATAATTTTGATAATCTTGATAAAAAAAAATAAAAAAAATTGTATTTAATAATACATTTTTCCAATAAACGCTCTTTTAGCGTCGAAATGGGCTTTAATATCCTTGTAATATTCATAACTATTTTCCATTTTTTTTTTCACCATTTTTTTATTTTTATTTTTTTTTGAGTGTGTATAATTTTTTATTCTCTGATCATAAAGTGTGTATTATCATATTTAAATGTTGTGGATCAGAGTGTGTATTAAATTATTATTAAACCTCAAAAACAACTAGAAGAGACGTTTTTCTCATATTTTCTTAATTATTTTAGGAGTGTGTAATGGAAAAAAAATTTACATTCAGTGTGTATTGATCAATAAAATTGTAACTGCAATTTAAAATATAAATAAAAAAAAAAGAAAAAAAATTTTGAAAGAATACTAACCAGCAGTACTTGCTGGGATTAAAAGAATATCATCACCATCGTTAACACTATAATCTCTTAAAGCGCTGTTTTCATCCATGGTAACTCCACCAGAAGATAAGTGAAAGTCATTAGGATCAAGACCATATAAATTTCCTAATGTCTGCTTAATATCACTCACATGATTGCTGTCATTCACTGTCAATTTTTCCTTTTTTTCACCAGGACCAATGGTAGACATAAAGTATAACGTTAGTTTCTTTCCACTTGAGGGGGTTTTAGAGGCGGGAGTTTTAGATTTCATTGGCTCTTCTCCGCCTAAATCTTCATCAAATTCATCAAAACTCATTCATTTCACTTTTTATTTATTATTAATTTAAATTGTTGTATACTAAATTTTTGTATACTTAATAAAATAGGATTAAAGAAATATTATAAATCCATTTGGAATGATTTTGAAGTTTTTGAAGGTTAGGAAAAAAGATTTCATCAGAAACAATTAAAATTAAGAAAAAATAAATTTAAAATTGGAGTTCAGTCCAAAGCGCTGGATGATCTGATGCAAGATAATTGAGATATCTTGTTTCTGTCACTATAAAACTATGAGATACAAATATATGATCAATGCGTTCTGATATGTTAAAACTGGCCCCCTCAACTCCACTTAATGATGCATTTACCCAGGCATCTTTTAAAACTGCAACAGACATATTGTAGTAAATAGAATCTGGTTCTGTGTTAAAATCTCCCATTGATATTACATTCGTCTTTACTCCAATTTGAGCCATTAAGGTTTGCATATGTGCTAGATGTGCAGCATCACTTCCAGCGGGATGATTCACATAAATATTAAAGGTTGTTGCTCCTACTCTAATCTGAACTTCAGTTGTTCCAATTTCATCCACATTACTGTATGTAAAAATTGTTTTAGCACTAATAATTGGATACTTAGAAAGTACAGCAGTTCCGTATGTTCCTGTTACTGTTCTTGGACCATAAAAAGAATAATAATTTAATCGGTTAGCAAAATAACGCACAACATCAGAGCTACCATGGGTCATTCTTGCTGTATCACATTCTTGTAAACCTATAATATCTGGATTAACGGCTTGAATAATTGCTAGTTGCCTGTCATAATTTTTTTCTCCATTTACGTTTACTCCTTGTTGAATATTATATGTCATTACTTTTATTGAGGTAATCCCGCTTGTATCTTGATTTTTAGGACGGAGTTCCCATATTGTTACTGATAAAGTAGTTCCTATTATTAAAAGGCCGATGAATAAACCGACGATTAATTTATTTTTAAAATTAATAATTATAGATTTAAATTCCAATGTGTTTCTTTTAAAGATCGCCTTTCCCATTATTGGAATTGCTACACCCACTAATAAGAAAGGAAGCCAATATAAATTTCGGAAAAGCTGACTAATGGGATCGACATATCCCCAGATATTTGTAAATACAAGCATAAACATAACAAATACGAAAAATAGACTCCCTATAGCAAAACCTCCACCCAATTTTGAGGGTTTTGGATGTTTATTAATCATCTCTCTAGAAAGAAGTGTAAAATCAATGAAAATAATCGGTAACAAAGCGATCATTACTACTAATGGAATATAATACCACCATCCTATAGGGTGATTAATAATTACAGGATCTGAACTTGGATTTGCAGGAAATGGAAATGTATGGACTGCAATCGTTAGTACAAGCGATACCACATATAGTAGGTTCCAAATCCATAAGATTCGTGAATTCAATTTACTAAGAATTCCTGGTTTGAAAGCTAATATAAATATTGTAAAGGCTATTACGGCTGCTATGCTTATTGTTATTGTTATGTAGTCCCCCTCAGTCCATCTTGAAATAACGGTAGGACTGATGAATGCAAAGAAATTAAGGGTCAATACGCTCACAAGTCCTAGAGATAATAATTTAACACCCTTTAGAGAAAGTCTCTTTCTAGTTTGATTATTTGCTAGATTAGTTGTTTCTAAATTATTTGGATTATTTATAGCTTCTTCTACTTGAGGTTCTTTAATTCTACTAATTATTGATAGAATCCCAATAATTCCAAGAACCCAACCTATAAACTGAAAATATCCATATATTGAAAGATCAACAGTAGAATTTAATGCTCTTAGAGTAATAGAAAGCAAAATAGCAGAAGCAAGCCCAATACCTAATTTTAACCCTAATTGTCCCGCTTTATCCGAATTTTGAGTTTTTATACCATGAAAATAATAGAGCGGAAGGAAAAGCATAAAACTTCCTACACCGATTCCAGAAGTTATAATTCTATTTGCTGAATCCAAAAATGGTGAAATAAGTCGAAAAACAATGCAAATTATTGCTACAGCCTCTAAAAAGTAATTAGGAATCTTTCTTCTAAAAAATAACAATATAAGAGGAGTAAATAAGAAAAATAGTCCAGCTGCTTTTTCATCTAATTCTAAATTTAGGAGATCTAGCATATAAACAGATTCAATTAAATCACCGAGTAATTGGAAAAAGAATAGAAACATCACCGTTAATAAAATGAGTTCAGAATTAAATTTTTTAAAAAAATTATTTTTGAATTTCATGTTTTAAGATTTCAATTTTAAGCTTTATAAATATTTTCAAGTTTATCTAATAATCTCCTAGTTAATTTTAATAGGTATAACAGAAGGGACTATTTAAAATAATTATACAAGCGAAAAAACTTATTTTAATGATAAAAGGAAAAAATCTCGTAAAATCCCAATAAATGTTACGATAATATAAAACAATCCCAAAACTTGAAAAAGATTTATATTTTGACTAAAGAAATTATTTCCCAATTATATAGAAAACCAAAAAATAGTATTTTTTTTAGAATGAATTTTAAAAAATTAAAAAAGGTAATAGTAATCTTCGTAATAACACCATTTTTTATATTACCCTTTTTAGTATCATTATTTTCAATTTTGCCCCAAGTCTTATTATGGCATCCTTATATACTTCTTGAATTAGTTTTACTTTTTATTATTACGTTTATTATTGAAAGTTTTATAATTAGTATTTTTTTAAAACCAAATAAATTTAAAGAAAATTCTAAAAAATTTTACAAATCAGTATTCGCAGTTAATCTAGTCACATTTCCACTAACACAACTTTTTGCTTTTTTCTTATACAGACCAAATTTTATTGATTTAAATTACTTTTTATTTTTTTGCATTGCAATTGAAGCTTTTCCACTTTTATTAGAATGTTTATTGAATCTAAAGATATATGGAAAATTCAATGATCTCCATTATTTTGAGTACAGAGTAAACAACATGATTATTATAAAAGCTACAATCTCTGCAAATTTAGCAAGTTTTGCCATTGGTTTTGCTATATTTTTAATTTTTTAATGAAATTAATAATTGATAAGTGATTAAGATGACGGATAGAAGCAAGGATAGTTTTTTAAATTCATTGATCTGTATTGCTATAGTTGTCAACAGTATTGTTTTTAGCACTTTAAGTATTTTTTTGTATTCTGGTCCTTTTGATAATGATTATGTTCCTTATCCTGGAGAGGTGCTGAAAGTCGCGAGAACGTCTAATCCAGTTACTATGGATCCAATGGATTCTTGGGATAGTGTATCAAATGATATGCTGGATCAGGTCGTTGAAACCCTAATTGCTTATGATTTTAGCGATCCTGATTTACCACTTGTAGGAAGACTTGCTGAAGATTGGGATTTCGCGTCTACTCAACATGGCACGAATATTACATTTACACTTCGTCAAAATGTATATTTCCATGACGGTGAACTTTTCACTGGAGAAGATGTTATTCATACTTTCGAAAGAATTAACTATTTTGGCAACTGGACAGGAACGTTAGATCCGAATATTTATACCCAAGCCTCTCCACATTTTCTCTATAAATTTGGTGATGGTACTCCAATCTTTAATGATACTCTCAGTAGAGCCTGGTGGAATGCTCATAACACATCTGATCCATATACAGTTATGCTCTTTTTAAATGCTCCATTCGCTCCTTTTGAAGGTTTAATAGCCTACACCGCAAGCGCAATTGTAGGGCATACATCTACTCCTAAGTATGAAATGTTAGATCCTAGTGAAGATTTAGTTATTGGGACTGGTCCTTTCAAATTGGTGAGATATATTCCTAACTCAGAGATTCGATTTGCCCGATGGGAGAGATATTGGAGAACTGGAGCTTATTGGGGTCAAATTGTCTATGTATATTATAGAGATGCTGTTACTGCTAATAACGCAATGCTAGCCTTAGATATTGATTATTTAGGGCAAGGTCTAGCTTCGCTCAAGCCTTATTTTGAGTTAGATCCAGATATCATTGTAACTGGAGACGGAATCAATCCATATATCAATGGATCGATTTATTGGTATTTAGCATTTAATAGTATATGTATTAATATAACTTGGAGAAAAGCTATATCACATGCGTTTAATTATTCATATCTTATCCATGATATAGATGAAGGCACCAAGGTAAAAGCTAATTCACTCGTCCCATCAGGCTTTCCTGCTCACAACTCGTCAACCAGAGGAGCCGATTATAATATCCCTATAGCAAGAACTTTTATGCAATCTATGGGTTTTGGAGTAGGATGGGATGTAGGTACGATGCATGGAGATATCTTCACTCCTGGAGCCAATGAAACTCTATGGACATCAGCACAATTCATTCCAGATATAGGAAACTTTTCAAATAATCAATGGAACTTCCGTCATAGACAAGGGAGTCATTTTATGGTACTTCTTATCCAACGATTCACGGAAGATATGGATCTAATTGGAGTCGATGTTGTCCCCCAGATATTAACCTGGGATCAATTTATTAGGATGGGCCAACTTCATCCCGAAAGACTTCACATTTATTATCTTGGATATGGTCCTGATTATTTTGAGACTTTCAATATGATTGATCCATTGGTCAATAATGCTTCTGCTTCCAACTTTGCTAGAATCAATGATCCTCATTTACAAGATCTCTTAGAGCAGACTGTTGCTGAAACTAATACTACTGCGAGGTACATTTTGTACCAGAGACTTCAAGGGTATATTATCGATGTA
Organism: Promethearchaeota archaeon; assembly: GCA_048938855.1. Taxonomy (GTDB): domain Archaea; phylum Asgardarchaeota; class Lokiarchaeia; order Sigyniarchaeales; family SOKP01; genus Loki-b32. The sequence goes on along the minus strand of JBHLLT010000015.1, from coordinate 44,276 downwards.
CAATACTACCACATGCCTTTAGAGTACGATAAAATCTACTTTACACATGTTGCTAACTTGAAGGGTTTTCCATATAATTGTATGAGGAATTTATATTGGTACCCAACCTACAGAGCATAAAGTCAAAATCTAATACATAAATTTCTAAATAGAATCTCATTGAATAATATTAATATTCTTTTTATAATTCAATGAAATGGATGAAAGATGATCAATTCAAGAGATACTAAAGTTATTCTCTTAGGGACTGGAAATCCAAATCCTGATCCCGAAAGAATGGGGCCCTCTCTAGCAATAATTGTAAATAATCTCTCTTATTTAATCGATTTTGGAGTAGGTATTACTCGTAGAACAGATTTTGCATATTTCAATCTTGGGATTAAAGCTCTAGAATCTTCTCAATTGACAAAAGGTTTTTTAACTCATTTACATTCTGATCATACTCTTGGATATCCTGATCTAATTTTAACTCCTTGGATAATGGGAAGAACGCGTCCTCTTGACGTTTTTGGTCCTCAAGGCACTCAGAAAATGACGAATCATATTATTAAAGCATACAATTTAGATATAAAAGAAAGAATCGATGGCTTAGAACCAGCAAATTCTTCAGGTTATAAAGTCAATGTAAATGAAATAACACCTGGAGTGGTTTATGAGGATAAAAATATAAAAGTTGAAGCGTTTCCAGTTAATCATGGAACATTAACATCGTTTGGATATAAGTTTAATACACATAATGAAAAGATTGTTATTTCAGGAGATACTGCTCCCTTTGATGAGTGTATTGATTTTTATAAAGAGTGTGATATTTTAATCCATGAAGTTTATTCTTCAAAAAAGTTTGAGACTTTGCCACCAAAATGGAAAAAATACCATTCGAGTGTACATACTTCATCTTATGAGCTTGCGGAGATAGCTTCTAAAGTAAAACCAAAGTTATTAATTCTTTATCACCAACTTTTCTGGGGTGCTAGTGAAGCAGAATTAGTTGCAGAAGTAAAAGAGGGATATACTGGAAAATTGATTTCTGGGAATGATCTACAAATTTTTTGAAGTTCATTCATAACCGAACAATTACTTCATTCCTTATGATTATTATTCTATTTCCCTTTCCTGTCATCTTTTTTACTTCCCCATTAATAGATTGTTAACATTTTTCAATTTTGAAATAAGGTCATCTATGAAAAAAAATGATTTTAACACTTTTTCGTTGTTCGATTCTTCTATCACGTCTAATTGACTAGTGATTAACCTAACTTCTTCCAAAAACATATAATAATTAACTGACATTTTTTACTCGCTCAGTTTGGTTAATATGTAATCAATTTTGATTAGATGTTTGTACATTTCGAAGAGAGATCCTTGAGTAAACTCATCCTTTAAAATCTTCTTGTATTTGGGATCTCTATCTGAAAATGGAATTTTTTCAGTACCTTCATATAAATCTGGAGTAATTTTTGTTTCTCCAAATTCAGAGAAAGGAATGGTTATTTCTGCAATATTTATTTCTTTACCAATTGTAATTAGGCTCATAATTATTATATATTCAGGCTTCGATTAATAGTTTTTATTATAAAACTTTTTGCGAAGTTCGAAGTAATGGCAAAGTTTAAAAGTGTGATATTTCTGTCTTGCTAAGAAAAAACAACTGGGCTGGAATAATTCTATAGTAGCTATTTTTTGTCCTGATTGTTATTTTAATCTAAAAAAGGAAAACGAATGCAAATTTATTAAATCATATATATTACAAGATAAAGGAAAATTTAAAAAAAAAAATATTAATGATTATTTTTAAACATAAAACACAACAACTTTCTTCATTACGAAAACTTTGGATGATATGTTCTAAAGCGATAGTCTGCGACACCTATATCCGTTATAGGGCTTATAACCAAGATAATATCTTCTAAATGATTTACATTAATAACACCCAATCCCCATGTACCATCATCAGACATAGCAATGTCATTAACAATGTAGCTCACATCTCCCGTCGGAAGTGTCATTCTTTCCACAATGCTAACCATCCAATTAACTGGAGGATATACATGTTCAAGTGTAGATAAGATCTCTGTTCCACCTACTGTTCCTTCCAAAAGATACCAGCCTTCATAAAGTGTACCCCAGTCTGTTACGTATCGGAAACCCAGATGTATCGTCTGTCCTGCGTATGCAGAGAGATCAAAAGTCATTTCAACTATTCCATCTGGTGTTATAAAGCCACTCCAGCTTGTAAGTCCTGGTAGATTTTCTATAGCCCAAATAATAGCACTTGGATCATGATCATAAGTAGTGTATATATTTTCTAAAGAAGTCCAAGTTGAATCCCATTTACCTCCATCTTCTGACACTTGGACAAAACCAAAATCCCAGAAATCTTCTATATCCCAATAGGTAGTTAGATATAAGAATGGATCAAGAGGATCGACATAAACTTCAGTTGCAATAAGTGTATTCATAAGATTTTGCGCTCCAGAATACCAGAAACTATTTAAAACTTCCCATCCTGGTGTCACTACAAACTGTTCTCCCTCGAACCATATCTCGTTAACACCTCGTAAGTCAGTAAAAGAAATGTAATCGGTACCGTAGGATCCAACATTGATTACATCCCATAAATCAAATAATCCACCGTAGACAACTGTATGGCCAAAATCTGAACCCCAAGTCCATGGTACAACTCTTCCTCCTACTTCATAAACCCTCGGTATTTCCGAAGCAAAATCACCAGCTAAGAATTCACTCAAATCAATTGACTTATAGTTAAATCTACCATTTCCTGGATCATCTGTATGGATTAAGTTGGCAATCCTCCAATCATGGAATAGATCATTAAAAGATTCAGCATAACCCAAAGTGTCAAGAGCGGTATTAATACCTTCAATGCCAGGGATTCCTGATTGTATATATTCAGTCAAGAATTCAGCTCCAAAGTGATCTGCTAAATATGTACACCATAATAGAGAATGAGCATAATCTGCAATTATGTTATCATCAGTTTGATCACCCCACTCAACAAGGGAATTATCTGGGGTTGCTAAGAAGTATGGTACATATCCCCATGGATAGGGATATCCACATAGAAATTCAGCAGCCATAGAACAGCCTTCGTTCATAAAAGCTTCTGGATGTGGTTGCCAATCTCTATGAATATTATGTTGATATTCATGAGCAGTCGCTTGTTCAATTGTATATGGATCTGTTACTTCTGTATCGGAGTACCATTCATATCCTTCCGGACCTAAATTGTCAAACCATTGCCAACAATCAATATGAACCATGTTCCTATTATAATATTGCTGAGTATATGTAATGCTATAGAAACCAATCGTGTAATACGGATAAGTCGGATCATAATAGTTAGTATCGCGTATATTTAAGATTTTTAAAATAACTCTTTGAGGATTATAAGGATCAGTTGTTTCAATCCAATCCCAATATGACATAGGAAAACCTATGAGCTCAAAAATAGTATAAGTACCATCTCTATCATAAGGAGCGCCAAAATAATTGATACAATTCTCGTATATAAACAAATCAAATTGTTCAGCTAGATATTCAGCCATTTCATCAGTAATTAAATAATTTCTTGGATCAGAATTTCTTGGATCCCCCGCGGGAAATGCGAGATCTTCAGCCACCCATATTTCCGCATATGTAGAAATAGCTCTAAGAGTCATGTGAGAATTACCAGTTACCGATCCTATATACCAATCATCTACAGTAGTTCCTACCGGAGGTGTTGACATGGATAATCCAGTTCTTTCTGACATTGAAATTGTTGGATCGATTACAGGCATCTTCACATCACCTGCAAGGTTGCTGTTCCAGTCTACACCGATATATTCAGGAAGTTCATGAGTATTTTTGGCTGCAGTTGGGAGAGAGAAAATTCCAAAATTAACGACATTTAAGAGTGCTACTACTAGTACCAATAAAATTATTGTTTTTTTTCTCATTTTTTATCAACTCATCTTTTTTATTTTTTTTCAAACTATTTTATCTAATTTTAATTACATTTTTAAATAGATTTCACTAAAAAGAATATAAAATTCCTTTATTTTTAAGGATTATACATTAATGTAAAATTTAATAAATTTTTTGAATATTTGTTTGTCCTGCAAATGCTCTTAATGAGCTAAAATACATCGAAATTAAGTCCATTTCTAAAAGATTCTTTTGATCTTCACATAAATATGCTATAAGATTTCTAATGAAAAATAACCTGAGTCCCATCTTTTTATATGATAAACTTAAATATTCATTTACTAAAAGAGAATAAAAATAGTTTTTATATGATTAGAGAAGATAAAGCCTGTATGGTATGTAAAAAATCAATATCATTTTCAGAATTTATGAGGGATAATTCATCAATTTCAGAATTAAGAGCTAAAGAGCTTTGGAATGATTCTATGGTAATTATTTTTTGCCCTGAATGTTATTTTAATCTGCCTGAAAGACCCTTTAGGGCAAAAAGAAGGAATTTTAATTATCACGAGAAATATCGAAATTTTAATACATATTCTGGTTTTGATTAGCATTCTAACCTATTTATTCTGTTAATTTGAAAATTTCAAATATTCTAGATGAATTTTAAATAGTATCTTTTCATATTAATAATCAAATTCTTTAATAGCTCAAGAGTTAAAAATTAGCTCCCATTTTTTAGAGAATTAAAATTGAGTAGAAAAACTGATCTTAATTTAATCATCGGATATTTAATATTTTCAATTGGTTTAATAACTGTTGTGTACAGCGTTATTACTCTAATAATAGGTTTATTCATTTGGTATACCGGGATTGTTTTATATGTGAAAGATATTCTTTTTGAATTGGTTTTTATCCTTCTCGGTTTTATTATTATTAGAAAACATAGAACGGAAATGTAAAAAAGATATTAACGATATTGATAATATTTTAGTTTTCAATTATAATCTTAATTCAATTAGCATTTATTGTTCCTTCTTTAAGTTCTTTCAATATTGCCCTGAGATTTATAATTCTATAATATTATATGATCAATAATTAAAACAAAATAAGTCGGAATTATTTGTACTGAAAAATCTCATTATTGAGTATATTAAGCTTTTTTTAAATAATATATAAATATTTCTTGCTCATTATTCACTCACCATTATTTAAATTACTAAGAAAAAAAAGACATTATGCCAAACACTAGCAATGAAGAAGAAATATTAGCAATTAAAAAAGATATACTCGATTATTATCATGAGGGTCATGTTAAAAACGATCCAGAGCTATATAAGAAGATTTTACATGAACAATGGAAATTTTTCTTTTATGATAAGGAGGGGCAATTTAGAATTGTAGATAGAGAAGAATATATGTCATGGTATAATCCTAAAAATGTGAATGAGGATTTAACTTGGAATACTGAATTTTACAGTATTGATGTTACTGGGAATAATGCTGCTGTTAAACTTAAAATCAAATGTGAAGAAGTGGGTTATATTGATTACTTTAATTTAATGAAAATAGGGAATAAGTGGTGGATCGTCCATAAACTCTCTCATAAAATTAAATAATATATATCTAGCAATTAAGATTAGAATCAAATCCAAATAATAAATCTTGAATTTTATTATTAATCTCTTTGGATATATTTTGCATAATTTCTTCTGGAATGTATTTTAGATATTCTACAAGTACTTTTTTAATTATCGGCTCAATATCACTTGTTAATTCATCAATAATTTCATGTTTTTTCAAATATGTATCTTCAAAACTATGTAAATGATGATTATTTAATTGTTTAAGCCATACCTTTCCTTTAGTTTCTAACATAGCAATTATTTGCCTGGATTTTGCCGCATTAAAATGTTTAAATTCAAATTCATATTTGGTTAGTATTTCATTAAAATATTTTACAATAAGTGTCTTTTCTTTCAAATTTAGTTCAGTTTTGGAATTTAAAAATAAGATGACCATGTATTTATCTAAAAGAAAGAAAATTTGAACCTTAATATTAGAACCATGTACTTCCAAATTCGATAGATTCTTTATATTTGTTTGACCTGCAAATACTTTTAACGAGCTAAAATACATCGAAATTAAATCCATTTCTAAAAGACTTTTTTCATTTTCAGATAGATATGATTTAATTGGATTAAAGTTGGTTTTATCATTTGAATCATACTCAATTACCATCAAGGTATTTCCAAATTGATCTCCAATTAAAAAACCGATTAAAGGAGGGATCTTATTAAAATTGCAAGAATTATAAGCACTACAAGTCAACAATCTATCTATATTACTTTTTAGATTCCTATTTTTTTTTATCATTTTTGATATAAAAATCCATTGGACTAGTTTCTATTCCATTGACACTTGTGGATAATATCCTTAAATTTAAAGCATAAACAATTAAAGACACAATTCTCTTTAAAAATGCAAGAGAGGTAAATAAATTATGAGAATAGTAAAAATTTAAAAGGAAAGTTAGAAAATTCAACAAGAAAGAAGGAGATATGTTAAAAAATGTATGGGGAAATCATGGCAATTCTTACCAATGTTTCATTTGCTATTTCATTTGTATTAGCAAGGAGGATACAAAATGATGCAACACCAATTTTTCAGACTACAATTCGTTCAATTATTGGTTTTTTCACATTTTTAATTATCTCTTTATCATTGGGTATCTTTTTACAAACCTTTTCTCTTTCGATACTAATTGTTTTATTTCTTATAATGAGTATTTTGTTTACAGTGATAATAGGGGATACGGTATATCTTCAATCACAAAAAATGTTAGGTCCTGCTAAAGCTCTTGCGATTTCAACAACAACTCCACTATTCACATTGCTGTTTTCTACTTTCTTTTTGAATCGACCTTTTACACTTCTAATGGTATTTTCGATAATCTTAATTGGAATTGGGGTAATTATAATTACAAAAGGAAAAAATAATATCAATTCGAAACATGATTTTAGCAATTCAGATTCTTTTACAGATAGTAACCAGGAGGATTTAAAAAGAAATAGGATATCAAAAAGCATTAAAGGAACGCTATTAGCAGTGACTACGGCAATTTCTTGGGCAATAGGTATTTCTCTTACAGATTACTCTATTAACCAAGTCGATCAAGTATTAAGTTTAGGAATTTTAAGTACAATGATAGCCATGATGATAAGATTTCTATTCGCATCTCTTTCATTAAGTATTATTGCATTTATAGAGAGTAGAAAAACTCCAATCCCAAAGAAAAAAAATACTTGGAGTATCCTTATTATATCTGCTTTACTTAGTTATTCAATTGGAAGTGTCTTTTTCGGAGAAGCAGTTCATACTGCAGGTGCTATATTTATGTCTATCATCTCTACTGCATTACCTTTATTTACAATCCCTTTTTCTTACTTAATCAATAAGGAATCAATTTCGAAAACTGAATTTATTGGAATTATAGTAACTTTTATCGGAGTTTTAATCATTTTATTTTAAATTAAGCTCATTCGGATAATATTTTTAGAGATTTTTTAATACATTAGTTTAAATCTAAATAATATTTAGTATATAAAAATATATATAAATATATACTAGTTTAAATTATATAATATTCTCATATAGATGAGGGAAGTTAATAAGGTTAAATCATAACTTTTAAATATATACTTTTATATATAATAGTGGATATAAGTATATTTTTGAAAAATAAATAAAGGAGAAATATAAAATTATGACTATTAAAGATTGGTATCAAGTTCTACTAACTATTATTGGTTTTTCAAGCTTAGCTGGTCTTTGTCTTCTTTTTATGTTACTCGCAGGTATATTTTTATAGTTATTTTAGAGTTCTAGTAATTTTCTATTTTCCTCCGTATCTTCATAAATACGCCATTCAGATACAAGATCATTTTCAATTTTAGCTGTCCATATTGCATAATCTTTTTCTAAGGAGTCTTTTGACCATTTTGCATAACCTAATAGAATTACTATATTACCTCGCGAATCTACTCTATGAAAATAGTTTTTATATGTTGGAAAACTGCTGAAGAAGTCCTTCCACCCATTAACCATATCTCCATAATGATCATTAGCTCTATCAATAAATATATGACCTTCAGTCATAAGCTTCGATAATCCCTTAATATCTTGATTATTAATATATTCATTAAACTGAAGAGCTATTAGTTTTGGATCTCTTAAATTCATTAAAAATCACTTTTGTCAAAATAAGATTTATCTTATATACTATGTTAATTTTTTTATTCTATCCATATAGAATATTCTAAAGATTTAAAGTACTAAATATAAACTCAGATTTGAATAAAATGATTTTACTAACATTTGAAGAAGTTATGTGGTTTTTAGTCTTTTACCTTATAGTCCTGTTGGTAATAACAATTTTTTTGAAACTTACTTTAAGTTTCTTTAGTAAAGCACAACATACTAATTTTGGTAATGTCTTTTTAACAGCCTTCTTAATTACTATCACTTTTGCTTTAGTATTTTTGTTTTTAGAAGGTTGGGTCGCTTGGTTAGTTGCTTTAATAGTAACTTGGATACTAATTTGTGTAAGCCATAATGTAGGATTTCTAAGTGCAATTGTAATAACTGTTATAGCTTTTCTGTTATATGTTCTTGTGGTTCTGTTACTAAGTACGCTATTGAACGTAACAATAAATATATGGCCATTCTAAATCTCCTCCTTCTTTTTTTATCTTATGACTCGTATTTATGTTGAAAAAACCAAGTTTTAAAACTCCGACATAAAAATTACATAAACTGTTTTCTTCGACAAAAATATATAATAATCCCTTAATAGTGTGATTTAAATATGAATCCTTCAAAACATATATTGTTCAATCCTAACGGTTTGAACGTCGAGAAGAGGTATTGTTACCTCAAAGCATTGGCACCGCAAGGTAATCTGTTGCGATATGGAAAGAGATTATGTGTAAAAGCATAATTTGAACTAAAATGTAAGCCATTTGGTTTATATTCGGTGTTCGATCTGGCTGATTCGCAAGAATTGGTAAGGTTATCAAACGATAACACCATCCGACGAGTAAGAAATTATTCATTGTATGGTATTTCTCTTCATGACGCAAAATGATTTAATGTTTTGTAATTTTTTCATGAAAGTGAAAAATAACAATACCGTTTGCTTATGAAAACCTTCTGGGATTCATTGGCAACTTCTCGTCCCTTCTTTCTATACCACTAATACTTCTAATCTTAACTATTATTATTGAACAATAATTATTATAAAAAGCAAAATTCTTTTTCAATTGCAAACAGGATTATGAGTGAGAAAAGAGAAGAATTTGAGAAAAGAATTAGAATGCAATATTTTTACTTTTCCATAATTTTATGTATTTTTTAAAGTCCTCAGTAGAGATACCTAAACAATTTTCATTTTTACTTTTTTTCTTTTTTTTAAGATAATGGGGTTTAGTTCTTATTCTTAATTCCCAATCATAAAAAGAATCTGTACTTGTCACAAGAGGATAAATGATCCTCTTTCATTTAAGTTGAAAGAGTCCGACAAATTTTAGAAATAATTACTATAAAAACTTATGAGAAGAAACATTTTCATTAACTAGTCTATCTGTATACCACAACTAGGACATATTTTAACATTTTCTTCAATTTTATTTCCACAATATGTACAATATCTAATTTTCGTTCCTTCGATAATATTAGTTTCTTTGATTTTTTCATGTTTTGTGGATTGGTCATATGTTTTTAAAAGTGAGAATAGATGAGAAAATAGTCCATTATACCAAGATTGTTTTAGTTTTTCTACTCTAAAAATATTTCTGGCAAGGGGAATCGCTTCAACTCTAACTAACGTTTGGTCTCCTTCCAATGCATAGAAATTAATAGTAATTCTCTTTTTCCAATTCGGATCATGACCCGTGTTAGTCAACATTGTTCCTTGTTTTGCCTCAATAAATGTAGGAGGTATTGATTTCTTAATCTTCGCCTTATATTGTCCTCCTAACCATTGTTGTGTTAGTTCAAAAGCCTTCTGAGTATCGATTTGAAGTTTTTCTTCATAGGTTATACTTATTTTCATAATTAATCAATAAATAGGATTCTAAAAGAATTTAACTATCTTTTTAATCAATAATTTATACAATATAATTTTTAAATTAATATATAACAAAAATAGGAACTATTGTTAAATTAAGTATACTTATTAAAACCACTCTTATTATAATTCCTGGAAAAATACTCTTTGTTTTAATACATAAGTAGGCTAGTAAAGCTTGCTGAAGAAACATTATTAAATAATTAAAAGGGGAATAAAAGATAATTAGTTGGCGATACAATAAATTTTGAATTATTATAAAAGATATTAAAACAATTAATGCGTTTAATATGATTGCAGTTGATTTCTTCCTATTGTTCTTTAGAAGTATAGTCAAAACTATTCCTCTATAAAATAATTCTGACCAAAAAGAAAAATTTGTATTTAGAATTACTATAAATACCATCATATTAATAGCAATAATACCAGGTGAAATTAAATACCCTATATTTGTTATAAATGTTGTAACGTAGAATAGTATTAATCCTAATATTGACCAAAGAAGAATTTTTGAGAATTTTATTAACCACCCTGCTTTAATATTGGGTAAGTATTGACGTAATGGTCGTTTTCCATATGGTAAGCCTAAATATTTTGGAATTAGGATAAAAAATAGTGGAGCAAAACTCAAATTAAGTAAAAGTAAGCCAATTAAGCTAAAAGCATTAAAATAATAATCATTAAAGATATCAATATAAACTGGTTGAGCAAAAATGTTAGTTAAAAATATTGATATATATAAATGTATATTGTATAAAACAAATAAAACAAATAGACTTACCCATGTATGGCGTGTGAAATAGGTTGAACCTGTGTCTTTCAAATGCTTAGATCTTCTTTCTCGAATAATTGGAAACATACTATTTAGGATTAAAATACTCAATAGGGCACTTACAATTGTTATTATAAGATAAAATGTAGCAATTACAGAAGTTAATTGACTAATAAAAAAAATAAGCACAAAAGATGTAATCCAAAAATTAATTACATATTGTACGCAAATAATTAGTGCCCATTTTACAATTCTTTTCTCTGGATTTATATCACCAATTACATAACGCTTTCCAAACTTGTTAAAAAAATAAATTTTTAATTCATAAGTCAAAAGAAGAAAAATCCACACAAATGGAGCCATTATAATAGTAGCAAAAAAGAAACTAGAAAATTTTGGAGTGAATAAATACATTAAAGAAGGAGAAATTAAAGCTATAGTCTGAAGGATTATCATCAGGATTAATTTAGCTTTAACTCTATCTCGAGGAATAATAGGTAATCCCGCCAAAACAGTTTCTCCTGACAAATCTATATAAGATATTCCATAAACCAGCATACTAGAGATTATAGGACAAAATAATAATATACCTAAGCAATAGATTATAACATCCCTTTCGAATATAATAGGACTAGAAACTAATCCAATATTAAAAGAGAAAGTGAATATGCATGCTAATATTATAGGCATAATTAATGAGAGAAAGACTTTAATATCATGAGATGCTACAGCAAGATCTTTTCTTAAAAATGCACCAATAGAAGTACGTATCTTGATTTTAATTTCGATTTCTTCTTTCTGGTACACTTGTCGAGAGTTAAGCGAACTATAGTTGGTAATTTTAAAGAGAGTTTTTGACGTTTTCCTATGAACTACATAGGTTATTATAATAAAAAGTCCTAATCCAACAAAAGTACTAATCCATAAATTAACTGAAAGAAGAGTTGGAGTAATTGCTAATGACAATATATAACTAGGATTAAATGGATAAGGAAGTGTACTAAAGATTATATTTAGCAATTGAGCATGAGGAAATAAGATCATTGTACTAAAAACATATTCTATTGACCCAAAAACCCATTGGATAATATAAATAGTCCCAAGTATTACGGCAATATAACTTAATATGTTGATTAATCTAACTAAAAGAGCTTTTTTAGGGCTAGTTTTATTAGAATATAAAACGCGATGCAGTCTTTCCCCAAATAATATAAGTAAATCGAATGAAAATAGTATATTTACAAAGGAAATACCAAGACTGATAAAAAAAATTAAAATATTTTGAGTTTGTATTAGCATTGTAATTGGAAATCCAAATATTATGCATATAATCGGTAGATCAAAAGTTCGAAAAATCGTTAAATATGCTAATTTCCTTAGTTTTTCTCTTGGAATAGGTAATGTTTCGAACCAGCTGAAAATTAAGCCTGACATCACCATACTGGACTCTAATATACCCATGAGGAAAAAATTAAAAAACTGCAGAACAAAATACAACCCAAAAAAAATTACGCCCGTAAATATAATATTATCGGGTGAAAATGGGTATAAATCAGCGCTTTGGATGATTTCTATATATGTAAAAATCAACATCACAGGTAAAATCCCAAAGATAACAGAGTATAATATTTTTGTGGCAATTACTTTAATTTTAAGAGTTCTTTGTCTTTTTCGAAATTTTTCTAAAAACAATGATTGAAAAGAACCCTTTGCTTGAAGTAAAGATTCTAATAAAAGTTCCTGATTGGCATATTTTGCTATTGCATAAAGGCTTAAACTCTTTGCAGTCATTAAATTGTCATCTATTTAATTTTCAGTTAAATTTTCTTTCTTACCTTATCACTGGATTTACATTAAATAGGTTATATTTATTTTAATACTATTATTTAAGATATACAATTAGATAGCATTCTTTTTAAATGGAATGTACAAATGGGAAAAAGATTTTGAATATCTATTTGGATTAAATTACATTTATGTATACTACAGCTAAAAAGTATTTATAAATTTTTGGACAAAAACCTCTGAATAGAACCCGGAAGGTAAGATGATAAAAAATAACAAGGATTCATTACCATATCGAGAATTTAAAACTTGGATTGATAATATCCTGAAAAAGGTTCCAGCCATTGGGAAATTATTATCAAGTCTATTTGGAGCCTTTGAAGTATATATTCTTGAGTTTTTTAGAAGAATTGATTACAAATTTAATATATATTCATGGGGAAAAATTAATAAATATCTATTAAAAGGACGTTGGGGTGGAAGAGTTGTTCCCTTGGGTAAAAATATTAATTTTGAATCAAAATTTATCTCTTCTCAAGAAATTTTGGAAATAATAAAGCGTTCAAATGTAGTAGGGATAAGTTGGTGCTATTGTCGTTCTGTTCAAAGAAAATACAATGAGCCGAACTGTGATCATCCCTTATTTTCATGTATTCATCTAAGTTTTGGGAAATCTCTTTATGAAATTCCTTATAAGTCTCATAACTTAAAGAAAGTTTCAAAAAAAGAAGTTGAAGATCTTCTTGAAGAATGCGATGAAAGAGGACTAATTCACCAATTAATCTATTTTCCAACTCCTCAGTTTTACTATATAATATGTAATTGTTGTTCTTGTTGCTGTGTGGTGTTGAATAAATTCCTTAACTATGGATCTCCACAGATGATTAAAAGCGATTTTATCGCGACAACAAATTTAGAGAGTTGCATTAATTGTGGAACGTGTGAGAAATGGTGTCATTTCGGAGCACGGAAAATTATCAATGATATAATCCAATTTAATCCAATTAAATGTTTTGGATGTGGTATTTGTGTTTCAAAATGTCCGAACCACGCTATTACTTTAACTCAGAAATAAAAAAAAAAAAAAAAAAAATTATTTTATTTGCGAGTAGGAGGTTTTATCAAAAAAGCTAATAAGGCAGCTCCTAATGACATAATCCCCATAACAATAAACAAGGTTAAATAACCACCAAATAATAAAACAAATGTATTTACCATTGTCGCACCCATAAATCCGGCAATTCCGTATGCTGTAAATACGATTCCATAATTTGGTCCTAAATTTTTTGAGCCAAATAAATCAGTTGTAGCGGTTGGAAACAAGCTGAAATTCCCTCCAAAACAGAAATATATTGCACAAGTCATTATTAAGAAATATATAGCATTCAGATTTGTTGTAAAGTATATAAACATCAATATCGCCTGAGTAATGAACATTATCATCATAGATTTCTTGTAAGTAATTAAATCAGCAAGTTGTCCCCAAACTATTCTTCCCAAACCATTAAAGAGCGCTGCTAAGCTACCAATTAGGACGAAATCTGCCGTCCCTATCACATAAATGAAATTATCACTAATATCGACTGTTTTTGCAAAAGAAGAATAAGAGCCAATTACCATTAATCCAGATATTGCACTTAGAATAAATGTTGCCCACAGCATCCAAAATTGTGATAATTTTATAGTCTGTTTTCTCTCGAATTCAAGACCTGAAACTCCACTTTCTTCTGAAGGGGGAGGAGGATTCCAACCTCTTGGGGCCCATCCTTCGGGAGGATTACTTAAACTCATAGCACCTCCGACTATAAGAACTAAATATATAATCCCTAGTATAATGAACATAATAGGGATATTTGGGGATATTGTTGATAGAAAATTTGGATCATCTGTTTCTAAACCTGTGGGATTTGCTATTGCTTTTATTACATAATTGAATATGAATGAACCTGCTCCAAATCCGGCTACAGCAATTCCATTTATTAAACCTTTTTTATCTGGAAACCATTTACCTGCTGATGCTATAGGACAAACATATCCAAATCCAATTCCTGCACCAAAAATAATGCCATAAGTAATTAATAGACCTATAAATGTGGTCATAAATGCAGAAAGAATTACACCTCCACCCATCAAAATTCCACCAAGGATAGCTATATTTCGTGGTCCATATCTCTGCTGTAACTTTCCGGCAAAAATCATGGTGATTGCAAATGATAATAATCCTACACCAAATATGTAGACAGTTACTTCCTTAATTTCATTTAAATATGGACTAACAAAAACAGTAAGTGTTCCCCATGAATAAATTGTTCCTAGCGCGAGTTGAATCAAGATTGCTCCGATGACTACAATCCAACGATTTCTAACTTTTTGTTCTTCAGACATTAACCTATTCACTTAAATATTATTATATGTTTGAGAATTATTTGAAAGATAAAAAGATTTTTTTAATAATTTAAAAAGAGTAAAGCAAAAGTTTTTATTGGTTTTATACACAAAAGTGAATTTTTAGGTAGTTTTATAATAAAATTATTTAACACATTGGATATTTACAAATTTTATATCAAAACATCATGAGAAAGTTAAAATGAGATTTATTAAAGGTCTAAAGAACCTTTCAAAAAAAACCCTCTTATTGATTATTGCTATTATATTCATCATATCTTGGTTTCTCTTCACTTTTATAATTGATATTTTTAGAAATTATGAACTTGGTTTTTATTTTTTATTTTTTATTGGAACATTAGCAGTATTTACACTCGTGTTATTTATAATCTCATTTTTCAAACCGATTAATGAAATGGGCGCCCTAATAATAATTATCGCCATAATTTTTGCAATATTAGCAATACCCGTTTTCTGGATTTTTAGATGGATCGTAATTTATATATATAGATTTTTTGCCATTACAGATTCCATTTTAATTGCGTTTTTTGCTTATAAACTATGTATGGATAGTTCAATAAAAGTTGATGATTACTTGTACAAGAAAAAACGCTCCAGAGTATTCACACGAATTCTCGAATTTTCTTTTTTCTTCTTTCTCATATGGTGGTTTATCTCTCTAGCAATTAGATTTTTTACTAGTATCCCCCTCACAGCAACTTCTAATATACCCAGAAGTTTCTTTTGGCTTTTTCTAATCGTAGTAACAATAATAGGGATTACTCTAATTAGATTAATATTTACTAAGAAATTAGCTGCTTATATTTCGTTATTTATGATGTTAACCTACTTTTATGTTGTTTATCTTGTTGTGGATATTTTAGCAGAAATCATCTTTAGCGACAGTGGCCCTTATGATATTTTTTCATTTTTCATCGATTTACTATTATTCATATATATTATCGGTTCAATCTATGAAAGAGTTGACTATATAAAGGAGAAACTTAAGATATTTAGAGTTGATAACATAGCATTATTCTTAGTTCTCACTAAACTTGTAACTCAAATTATGAAAATTTGGCAAGCAGTAATTACTCCTCTCGCCCCTGGAATAATATTAGAACAACGAATACTTCAGGTTCAAATATTATGGATTTTCTTTGCACTATTTACGCTTATTATAGGAATTTATACAATATTTAAACATAAAGAAGGCTCAAGTTCTTAAACTAGACGCTTTAGCATTTACTTTCAGTTAATATTTTTAGGAAAAGCTTCCTAATAAAATATAATATTAATCAAATTGGTTTAGATATAAAAATAATGAGAGAAGATCTTAGAAAATTACTCGTGATTATTTTAAGTGTAGTAGGACTTGGGGCAATTATTACAGTTGTTACTATGATTCTAGTAAATGCGGGTACGAATGGAAGTTGTGGTTGAGGTGGTTTCATACTTCCTCCTCAAATCATCCAGTCGATGACAAATTATTTTATTAATTACCAAATACTGATTTACTTTATAATTCTAATATAAAAACCGAAAGGAATGAATCTTGTTAAAAAAAGATTAGTAACAAGAAGACCTACCAAGCAATGGTTTCGGTCATAGTTGCTATTTTTAATAATAAGAATAATTCAAACTCTTTTTTGATATTATTCATTTCATAATCCCAAATTTTAAAAAATCAGAAATTTTAATTCAAGTATGACTACCACAAACCTAACTGTAAATGAGCGGAAAATCCCTTTAAAAGATTTTATGCAAGAGATGTTAGCTAATATTATCCTTGGTTATTTAAAGACCACAAAGGGAATGCCTGAAAAGATAGAAAATATTAAAATTGAAATTAATTTTTAATTTTTCTTTTTTTATGTTTCTAATGTCAAAAAATTCTATGGTCAAATTATATAGAACATATAAATATAAGAAGAAACAAGATAATTTTAAACTCATTTATTAAACAAAAAATTTAGTCTAGTGAAAAGATATGGGAGAAGAAAAAAAGATTAAAACAAGTCTTATTTTTTTCATAGGCCTAGCATTCTTTACAACTGAAATAGCATGGAGCTTATATAATGCGAGAGTGAGTAGGCTCTTAGAAACTTATTTAGTCTTTCTAGGATTCGTGGGAGTGTGGATGGCACTTGATAATATCATCGGTGTGATTCTCCAACCAATTATGGGGTCAGTTTCTGATAACACACGTACAAAATTAGGTAGAAGAATGCCTTATATCATCATTGGAATACCTTCAGCTGCAGTCTTTTTTACTTTATTACCGACTCAACAGAATTTATTCCAATTAATTATCTGGATGTTTTTTTTTAGTGTAGCTATGGGCTTCTATCGATCACAAGCGGTTTCATTGATGCCAGATTTTGTTAAACCTGTAAATAGGAGTAAGGGGAATGCAATTATTAATATGATGGGTGGTCTTGGGGGTGTATTTGGCTATGGCTTAAGTTTGATAGCAGGATTAATAACATTACAAGGATCATTCATTATCGCTTCTGTTTTAATGATAATTTCTTTATTCGTCTTGGTATGGAAAGTAAAAGAAAAAGATTCGTATAGTTATCAGGCTTTATTAGAAAAAGAAAAATTAGAAGGTAGAAAAATTAAAGGCGGATCAGAAAGACCAGGATTAATTAGTAGCTTTAAAGATATTTTACGGGAAAAAGATAAAAGTACATTGATTATGGGGCTTGCTATTTTCTCATGGTTTGTTGCTTTCCAAGGTTTAGCAGCTTTACTCACTTTATATGGAACTAATGTATTATTACAATCTGATGACTTCTCAGGTTTTCTAGCATTTTTTGTAGCTTTACCTATAATAATATTTGCGTATCCTTTTGCGATTATTGCAGGAAAAATTGGTAGAAGAAATGCGATCAAGATAGGTCTAGCAATCATGATTACTTGCCTTTTCGTAATATTCTTTGTTGGATTTATGAGAGCTGCGGCATTAATCCCTGTAATTATTCTGTTAGTATTTGCTGGAATTGGCTGGTCCTTTGTGAATGTCAATTCAATTGTAATAATTTGGGAATTAGCACCATCTAGTGAAAAAATAGGAACATATACAGGTATCTATTACTTCTTTTCTTTCCTAGCTGCGATTACTGGTCCATATATCTTAGGAGCGTTAACAGATCTATTCAATAATCCTTTAATCAGCCCTCCTTATACTTTAGTTTTAAATGGAGCAATCTTTTTAATAATTGCATTAGTCCTTATGTTCTTTGTAAAGCGTGGAGAGCCCCAACTTACAGAAGAAGAAAAACTTGCGAAACAAAAAGCAATCCAAGAATTATAACATCTCGAAGTTTGAATTTTTAATCTTTATATTTTTTCTTTTTTTTTATTATTTATAATAATCTCAAATGAACAATTATGAAATTAGAACCAGAGTGTATTGGTTGTCTTTTTAATCAAATGCTTAAAGCCTTTAGATTACTAAAGCCTGATTTTTCTAGAAAGGTAATTATTAAAGCTCAGAAAGAACTCATGGAATATTTAATAAATTTTGACATAGAACAACGAGCAGCTCCTTATCTAGGGAAAATTACATACAATATAATTTCAGATCTTTTGAATGATAATGATCCATATTATAATTTAAAAATGCAATATAATAGCCTAGTTATGAAATATTTTGGAGAAATTGTAAATGTAATTGAAAATGCGAACGACCCACTATCTAAAGCTATTTTGGCATCAGCTTTAGGAAATACAATTGATTTTGCCAGTCAACATGAAATTGACCTCATATCTGATGTCTATAATTTTGCTATGGAGGATTTAGTTATAAATGACTATATAAAATTTCGAAAATCACTTGATAATACCACACATTTATTAATTCTTGGTGATAATGCTGGTGAAATAGTCTTCGATAAAATTCTAATTCTGATCCTTAAAAAGTATTACCCCGATTTAGAAATTGTTTATTCTGTGAGATCAAAACCAATAATTAATGATGCCACCCTTGAAGATGCTAAATTTATTAGTTTGACCGATTTAATAGAAGTAATTGAATCAAATGATGCTCCAGGAATAATTCTATCTGAAGCAACAGAGAAATTTAAAAAGCATTTTTTTATGGAGAATGGTGTGATTTTATCCAAAGGTCAAGGAAATTTTGAGAGTCTATATGGTATGGAGATTCCTCAAAAAGAGGTCTACTATTTATTAAAAGCAAAATGTAACCTAATGGAAAGAATCTTTAAAGTGAAAATTGGAGATTTAATCTTCAAAAAAAAGAATAAAGATTTTTAGTTGATAGTGTTAGTTCTCAATTTTTTAATAGCATCGGTAAAGAATCCAAAATCACCAATTTCAAGACGCCTTTCTGATTCTTTGATTCTATTGAAGTATTCTTCTATTTGTGTGAATAAAATATTTTTAAACGATGTAAATTGACTAACTTCATTACAGTTTTCTTCAATTTCTCTATGATATAATGAGTAGAACATATCTAATGATTTTTCTGCCTCTTGTCTCATATCGTGTTTTACAAATTCTTTGTCAAGAATCGCTACGAAAATTAAATTATATTTATATACTATAATCATCTCTACATCGAGACCCTTAATGGTGATTTCTTCAATCTGTCCTAAATTTTCGCCGAATAATCCTAAAGCACCTACAAAAGACGACAATAAAACTGGATTAATTTTTGAATCTAAAATAAGATCAAGAAGATACTCCCCAGATTCTTTACAAATCACAATACCCTTTAGAAGTTTATAATCCTCAGTAATAATAATCCCCGTTATTATTAGTAAATACCTATAAAACTAAAGTCTATTTACGTTAATAAAATCATCTAAATTATAATCTAATAATAGGATATATTATCTGGAAAATAGGTATACACTCTGATAGTTGAAGTTATGAAGCTTTATAATTTCGTGTTGGTGGTACAAACAAAGTTGCTCGGAGGAAAAAATAGTTAATTAAAATTTTGAAATTTTGATAACTTCATATACTATTTCATAAATAAAATACTTCTGTGTTTTAAACGTGGGCAAGTAATTGCGGAGGCTAAATTGAAATGCTCAGAGTCTTGGACTTTAATTAATTTTATCTTGTCCTACTCATGGAATTAGCTTACCTTTTAAAATTTTTATGTTACTCTTATAAAAAAGTTGAAAAATATTATTTTTCTAGTAATTCTCTTATTTTTTTAACTGTTTCCTTAAATGCTTTAGCAGATTTACTCTCAGGATATTTTAAAATAAATGGTAACCCTTGATCACCTTGTTGGCTAACTTCAGTTTCAAATGGGATTGTGCCTATTACTGGAATATTAAAATCAGTACTTGCTTTTTGAGCACCACCAGGAGGATATAAGTCGATGAATTCTCCACAATGTGGACAATTAAAACCAGCCATATTCTCAATTATTCCAAGTATCTTTCTTTGCATCACCATAGCCATTTTAATAGTCTTTCTAGCATCCATCAAGGCAACTTCTTGAGGAGTTGTAACTATAACAACATTCTCATCAGGTATTAATTGTAAAATATCTAAAGTTTCATCAGATGTGCCAGGAGGTAAATCACATATCAAATAATCAAGCTCACCCCATTCTGCGTCCCCTAAAAATTGTCTGACAGCACTCATCTTCATAGGACCACGCCAAATAACAGGCTCATCCGGAGTAAGTGTCAAAAATGCCATACTCATAACTTTTAGTTTTAAAGGACCATCAATAGGGTAAAATTTTTTAGCTTCCACATCAACTCGAGGTTTTAACTCTGAACTGACACCAAGCATTTTAATAACATTTGGGCCTGTAATATCTACATCAAGAATACCAACTCTCAATCCTACACTAGCTAAACTCATGGCAAGGTTGGTGGCAACTGTAGTTTTTCCTACACCACCCTTCCCAGATATTATTACGATTTTATGTTTAATATTTTCCATGTTTTTTCTGATATTCTTCTCTCTTTCATCTAACATCATTTCTTTTAAATTAATATCCGGAATCTCTTCTTCAGACATAATTATCCTCAATTTTAATGATTTTATCTTAAACTTATAAATAGTTGATTAAAAGAAAAATTGAGTCGTTTTAATTTTTTTGTTAATAAAATATGAAATTTTACCCAGTTTCAGTTTCTAAATTTAATTCATATAATGAGTATTTTATAATACATAAACTAAAGAAATTAATAAATCTATGAATATTCTTCAATACTGAAATGCGTAGAATAAATAATTTTTGAAGGTGATTTTAAATTCCAGTAAGTAATTTTATGGAACTGTATAAATTTCTACCGAAAACTAATTGCAAAAAGTGTGGGAAACCAACCTGTATGGCTTTTGCTTTAGATTTATTACAGGGAAAAGTAAAAATTGATGATTGTACTCCACTTTTAGAGCCCAAATATAAAAAAAATTATGACATGTTAAAAGATCTAATAGGTGCTGAAGAAGGAAAAGAAAAAGAGCTTAAAATCGATGTAGATACTGAATTATGTGACGGTTGTGGAATTTGTGTTACCGTATGCCCCGTTAATGCAAGGTATTGTCCTCCAACTTTAAGCGGTAAAGCTCCTGATTATCCCCCTGAAAAACATCAATTGTTTCAAGTTAAGGGAGGGAAGTGTGAATTATTAGCAATAGAGCATTGTCGAAGGATTGAAGCAGAAGGAAGAGAAAGAGAATGTCGAGTTTGTGAGACTTATTGTCCACGTGAAGCTGTAAAAATTGATTATGTGTGAGTATTTAATCTTTATTTGATTTAGTTAAAAAGGTTGTGAAATATGGTTAGTAAACGAGTTACATGTTCAGGTTGTTCACTTTTATGTGATGATATAATTATAAGAAGTGATGGTTTATATATTGATGAGGTCGTAGGGGCATGTTTGAAAGGAAAAGAAAGATTTGATCAAATTACCGCCAAAAATCGAATCTTAAATCCTCTTATTAGAAAAAATGGTGAATTAGAGAAAGTAACATTAGAAGAATCTATAGATAAAGCCATTAATATTATAAAAAAATCTTCTAAACCTCTATTATATGGTTTTTCCACTACGAGTTGTGAAGCTCAACTAAAGGGTATTGAGTTAGCAGAGTTAATTAATGGGTTTATAGATTCTAATTCTGTGATATGTCAAGGAAAAATATTAAATAAAGCAAAAGAAACTGGAATAACTCTAACTACGATAACAGAAATTATTAATAAAGCAGATTTATTAATCTTATGGGGCGCTAATGCTGCAGAATCTATTCCACGTTTATTAAATAAAACTCTCTTTTCTAGAGGAAAGTTTAGAATGACGGGAAGGGAAATTAAAACTTTGATTGTAATAGATCCAGTAAAAACTGCTTCATTTGGTGTTATGGGTGTAAGAGATGTAGCACTTCAAATTGAAAGTGGAAAAGATATTGATTTAATACGTGTTTTGAAAGAAGAATGTTGTACTACAGACAGTATCCCAGAAATGGGCGTAGCTGGTATTGATAAACATGATCTCAAGAGATTATTGCTTCATTTAACTGGAGCGGAGAATGGTGTTATTTTTATAGGGCAAGGACTTTTAAAACCTCAATCGGGAGAAGATGTTATTAAAGAACTGCTTGAGTTGGTACAGTTAGTAAATGTTAAGCAGGAAAAAGGACGAATCTCTGTAATAATGTTAGGTGGACATTATAATATGGTAGGATTTGAGCATGTTGCTCTATCAAGTTATGGAAAGAATCATAGTTTGCAATTTTCAAACAGTCAGTTAAGTGAAACTACCGATACAATTATTTCTAAAATAGATAAAGAGGATTTTGATTGCTCGATAATTGTAGGAACTGATCCAGTTTCACACTTACCTTTAAGTTTGAGTAAGAAATTGTTGAAAAGACCTTTAATTCTTATTGACAATAAACAATCTGCATCATCCTTAGCTGCGGATGTTATCATCCCTTCAGCTATAACTGGTATTGAATGTGAAGGACTAGTTTATCGATTAGATCATGTCCCTATAGAGCTAAAAAAGATATTAAACCCACCAAGTGAGGTTCTTTCTGATGTAGAAATTTTAAATAATATTTTTAATAGATTAAGGGAGAGTTGAAAATATGAAACTGATTGTAAATACTATAAGGAGGGTAGATAATGATCAAGTCAGGGAATATTCTTTTGGAGATTTTAATTCTTTGAAAGAAAAATTAGCTATTGGATTCATCAATCCTGATGATTTCAAAAAGTTAAACTTAACTCCAAAGTTAAATCTCAGATTAATAAATAATTTTGGCTCTGTTGTCATCAGACCAGAAGAGGATAAGAATGTTCCAGTTGGATTCATAAACATGCCTGTCTCAATTTGGGCAAATCAAATAACTGGAATTGTTAATGAGGAACCAGTTTATAAAAATATTCGTGTTGATGTTGAGGTTACAAACGATCTTATTCTTGGAATAAATGAAATATTGAATATAATTAAAGAATGATATTTAGGGAATTGTAGAAATGAGTAAATTAATTATTAAAAATGGATTAGTGTTTGATCCTTTAAATAATATTAATGGTGAAATTAAAGATATTCTAATTGAATCTGGCAAAATCGTGGAAAAATTTAGCAATCAAAAAGATGTTAAAGAAATTGATGCAAAAGATAAAACAATTATACCTGCAGCAACGGATATTCATACACATGTAGCATCTCAACAAGTCAACTGGGCACGACTATTAGGTACAAATGATACTAGATTTAAAGAAATTTGGAATGGCCTTACTTTGAAAAGTATTGCAAAAGCTTATCTTTCAAATGGATATACTTTTATTCTTGAAGCAAATGTCTTCCCATCCTTAGCAAGACAGACAATATTTAACTTCAGACATTTACCTGTTCTCGATAAAGCAATGTTATTGAACGTTAGTAACTTCTGGCCTTTAGAACTTGAGTTTCAGAGAGGAAAAACTGATGATATGGCTATATTTTTATCCGATCTTTTATCGAAAACATATGGTTTTGGATTTAAAGTATATAATCCTTTTGAGAATGAAGCATGGAATTTTAGGGAATTAAAAGAGACTATTTCACAGTCTGGAAGATTATATAATTTTTCAGCTTTAGATGTTTATGAAAGCTTGATTAAATGCAATGAAAGATTAGGTTTACCTCACTCAATTCACGCTCATATAGGAGGATATGAAACTCAGGTTGGGAAAAGTAATCTTTTTTCTTTATTAGATAGAATAAAGTCTCTAAATTTCGAGGATTATCAAAAGAATGATTCAAAATTTAAAAGAAACCAAATATTTCATATTGCTCATGCTAATACTTATGCACCCGATGGTGATAATAAAAAATTTATTGATTTCTTAAATCAGAATAAACGTTTTGATATTGATCTAGCATTTTTAGGATTCAATCAAGTAAATCCATTAATAACTTCAGACAGAAGAATAATAAATTCTATGTTAATGGAAGATATTCTAGGAAATCCTCATAAATTGATAAGTTCGGCTATAGAATTTGAAGGAGATTCATTTATTTCAATGAGGAATTTCAGTAAAAATAATTATCATGATTGTGTATTATGGGCTAATGCTATTGATTTGGCTCTGAATGTTAAAGATAAATACCAAGTTAGTTTTGCTTTAAATTTCCCAAATTATGCTAATATTACAGATATTCATGAAATTGTAACTTGGTTAGTAAGTACTGAGGCTCGCCAGAATTTTATGGATGGAATGAACAATGAATTTCTAAATACTAATCCTCTCCAAAATAATGAAAAAGTTTTAAACTTTTCAGAATTTGTGATTATTTCTAGAGTAAGTCCAGTAAAATCCCTAGGATTAGGCAATATTAAAGGTAATCTCGGTACTGGGGCAGATGGTGATATAAATATTTTAGATATAAATATAAATGATATAGAAATTTCAAAAGAACATCAGCTTTTAAAAAAAGCGTTGTCAAACTTAGATTATGTTGTAAAAGCAGGAATTGTTGTCAAAGCTGGAAAAAAGCTTAATCTAGATTTAGAAGGTAAAATCTTTTGGTATGATAGTATTGCTAAAATTGAAGGAAAAGATTTCATTATGTCAAAGAAAAATGAATTTTACCAGAAGTTTTCATCAATATTCTATGATTCTTTAAAGGTTTCTATTGAGGAAAAATATCTAAGGCAAATTGAATAATTAATTATTAAAATCTCAGATTTCTAATTTTTATTTTATAAGTAAAAATACCATTTTTTTTATAAATCCTATAAGATTCACTAATAAAGGTAAAGTGATAGCTTAGCTATATGAATTATGTAAATGTGAATAAAAAGAAAGTGTTTATCAACGATGGGAATTTATATTTAGAAAGTTTTAAGATAAATAAGATAAGTGATATTAAAAGGTTGGGGCGTCACACTAATTTAAAAGCTCTTTATTTAGAAAAAAACAACATTAAAGCAATTGAAGGGTTAGATAAATTAACTGATTTAAGAAAACTCCATTTGGAATTCAACCATATTCCTGATATAAGTGGATTAGAATCACTTAAGTATTTAGAAGATTTAGAATTAAGTGGAAATCAAATCGCTAAAATCGAGAATCTCAACCATCTTCATAGGTTAAAAGAACTTCTTTTGAATAATAACAAAATAGTTAATATTGAAGGTGTTGATGGATTGTCTAATCTCGAAAATCTGAATTTAAGCAATAATAGGATTGAAGAAATTAAAGGTTTAGAGACGTTGAAAAACCTTAAATATTTAAATCTTTCATATAATAAAATTGAAGAGATAAAAGGATTATTGGAATTACCTAACTTAGAAGTTCTTGAACTTAAAGATAATCCTATAACTAATTGGGAATCTCTTAAAGAAATAAGTAACTTAAAAAAAATAATAAAATAAAATTGTTCCTTTTTCCCATTGCATATTTAATGAAGCCGTTTTGATATCTGCTGATATTCTTGTTTATCTAAAGTGAAAAATTCTCTATTATTCAATTTTATTCGATTCAATAAATTATGGTTCTCAATTTCCTTAATATAGCGTACTATTGTATTATAATGCATATTAAGTTCTTTCGAAATCTGATTTTTGGTACAACTATGCTTTGTTTCGTGTAGAAATTCAATTATTTTTCGACATTTTTCTTTATTGATAGTAACATATAAAGTATCGTTTTCTTTTCCTAATGAATAATTAAAATAACATTTGTGCCCATTTATGTTTCGTTCTCGGATGAAATCAAATGCTATTAGCTTTGTCAAGTGCCAATTTGTAACGTATTGACTTAAATTCACCATTTTTGAAATCTTATGTTTATAAATTCCTGGATATTGCCCAATTATTTTAAAGATTTTCTCTCTATTAATATTAAGTAATACTGTTCTTCGCGTTAGCCGTGATCCTTCAATAATAAGGTTTTTTTTTAATAAATTGTTTATTGCTAAATTTATGCCATTTTTATTCAAGTGATTATTCGCTCTTGACTTAACATAAAAAAAAACCTTTTCTTTATCGAATATTTTTTTCTGATTTAGAAAATCTTCTATCAGATTAAAGATCATATATTCATCTTCAGAAACATTTACACCTTTAATATCTAGTTGAGTTTCTTCCTTGTTTTCTTTATTTGTGCATACAAATTTTATTACAATAAAAATCCCAGATGAAAATAAGCAATTAATTGAAATTAATTGTAAAATTTCCGTACTTTTTTTCAGAAGGTTTTCAATAAAAATTGAAATCTCCGATTTTTGAGGGTCTTTTATAGATTTAATTAATATTAGCTCATCTGAAGTATTTATTTCTGAGATACTATCTGTTTTATGATCTTCTGATACTTCTAAACGATTAGAATTTACATATAAAAAAACTGATATAACCGAATAAAGAATTAATATGCAGATAATAAGATGAGCTTTTCGGCTATTTTTCATACACAGATTCCTACTAAATTTTTTTTAAATTGAGTTTTTAAATAAACATTCAAGAGTATTTTTAAGTATGATTATAGCTTTTTCTTTCTGTCATGAAAATGTAACAATTTTATGAATTATCAATAACTTTGTTCACTTTAAATTTACACACCCTTATAAATTCATCAATCTATAAAGTGAATACTTTTAAGATTTCTCTCTTATTCCCTCAGTTTTTGTATTTATTGATTTAAATAAGAATGTATAATGTATAAAGATAAAAAAGAGAAATTACATTTTATTCAAACTTTTAAGATTGATATTCAATGCAGAAGCATGAAAAACCAAAAAAAAAGGAAATTAGAATAGAAATTTCAGGATCAGAGACAATACTAGAAAAAATAAAAAAGAGAACACCGTGGATATTCGGAACGTGGATAAGGAAACCTAAGTATATCATTCCCAAATTAAAATTTCGAAAGTTAACTTTACCGCTTCCACCCAGATCATTAGGATTTATAATTATTTTTACGATTCTATTTGTCCTTCAGACCGGTGTAGTATATTTAATTCTTAGTGATTCTTCTGCATTTGGAGTTGATTCATATGACAATCCTATTTTCATATGGCCTGAAAATATTCATGAAGCTTTCATAATTGAAAGCATAGTTGCCTCAATTTTAATGTTTTTGTTTTCTATTGGATTTTTTCTCCTTTATCAAGCTACAAAATATGTATATGATAAAAGAATGGCAAATATAATAATGATATTAGCAATTATGATGATATTGATAAGTTTTTTTATACTACAGTTTATGTTAACAGAAAAGATACCAAAACCAATTTACAATTCTTAATTTTAAATAAAAATCCTGAATTTAAATGCTTAATAATTTAATCCTTTTAACATCTGGACTGTTGTATACATATTTTTACCACTTTTTCGAAGGTAATCCATTGCCTCTTCAATGCCTTCAACAGTCAAATTAAACATGGGGATTATACTTGCTATGATTTTTCGGGTCCAAGGTGCCCATTCAGGTCTTATTAGTTCTGGATTTAACCAAACTATATTATTTTTAAAATGATTTGCTAATTCTTTAATATAATATATCCCTGGAAGTTCGTTTCGATGATAATAATATATAGATCCATATTTCTCAGTCAGTTCCCAACTTGCCATTGCAGCATCTCCAACAAGTACTACTTTATACTTATTATCAAATTTTTTTAAAAATTCGGTAAATTCAATAGCTTCATCTGGATTCCTTCGAGCATTAAAATAAAGTGATTCATAGATACAATTATGAAAATAATAGTACTTAAATTCACGCCAATGCGACATATTATTGGCAGCTGAGAAAAGAAGGTTAACTAAGTGGGCATACGGAGTCATACTTCCCCCAACATCCATTAAGAGAACCATTCGAACATTATTTTTCCTTTTTTTATCAAATACTATTTCAATATCCCCACAATTTTTAGCAGTTTTGTCAATTGTCTTATCCAGGTCTAATTCATCTTTTTTCCCTATTTCTTCAAGTTTTTTAAGACGTTTTAAAGCAACTTTTATTTGTCTTGTATCGAGAACAATATCTTTGCGGTAATCTTTAAAAATCCTTTTTTGCGCAATTTGCATAGCCATTCGCATGCCAGATGAACCTCCAACCCTCATTCCAGCTGGATTTTGTCCTCCATGACCAAATGCAGATGAACCCTGAGTGCCAATCCAATGATCTCCACCATTATGTTCTTCATTTTGCATTTGCATTAATTCTTCGAATCTTTTTTGCATTTCTTCAAGGTCAAAAAACTGACTCATCATTTCCTGAAAATTACCACCAACCTCAGATAAATCAAAGTTTTTCTCTAACCATTTCCATATTTCATCTTTTATTTCATTTGGGGCATTAATTAATCTAGTATCTCCATATTTTGCTTTAAATTTCTCCAGAATATTCTCAAGGAATTCTTCCAAGTTATCCATATTAATATATTGTTGGTATTCACGTAGAATTAGTTGTAATCCTTCAATAAGTTCCGGAAGTGTGATTTCTTTATTAAGCCAGTCCCATATTTCTTGTTTTATATCCTCAGGGAATTTTAACATTGCTTCTTTAAAAAAATTTGCAAAGGCAATATCATAGATATCAAAATGATGTTCATTTTTACACAAAATTGAGCGAGAGGTGTAATAAAACTCAACCATGTTATGGATTAATCCTTTATCAAGGGCTTCCATTAATGTCATATACTCTGTGATGCTTATTGGTAAGCGATCTTTTAGATAATAAAAATATTCAACAAACATAGAATAGAAATTTCAGTTATATTCTCTATTATTTAGTATAAATTAAACATCTAATTTAGCTTTATGGCTACCATGGAAACAAAATAGTAATATTTTCATGTACAGGAAATAAGAAAATTATGTTATAAAATCGTGAGTGGTATAACTTTTATCCCACCTTCATTGAGAGTAAAATTATAGATTAATTCGTGTCGTAAAGCAAATTCAGAAGGAACTTTCTTGATTCTATTAGGTTCCACATTACTAATAACTGTAACTTCAGAATTAGTAAGATTATTCCTAGTTACAATCTTAATTCCATTCTTTTCGTGCGATTCTACCATATCTAGACTATCTCGTCCATAATCAAGCACTGTTACGGGATTTGGAGAAAATTCGTTTGTAATAGAAAATTTGATATTTTTAGAATCGTTTGATAAATTTCGAATTTTATAATCTATCCTTAAGTTAGACTCATATTCACGTATTTCTTTTGTTAATAATATTCCTGACTCCGAATACCAAAATAATATTGAATTTTTATTGGGTAATATTAAAGAGTTAAAATAAGTATGTTTTAGAGATTTCTTTTCAATGTATTCTTTACTCTTCTGTTTTAATTCAACCTTATAAGTTTCTAAACTCCCAATCGGTTTACTATTAACATAACAATTATCCATCAAGAGATTCCCATGATAATTTAACTTTTCTTCAATATCAAGATAATTAATGTGAACTTTCAGATAGGGCATATTATTAAATAACACGTTTCTATCTTGTGATGAGAAGTAAGGATTTGGTGAGAAAATGGAATCTTTATCTTTGTTCACCAAAAACGTACATCTACCACCGAATGGATTAAATTGACAAATCCACTTCGATGTAGACCATTCGATTGTTGGCATTGAACCTCGAAATTTCCAATTAGGCGTGTTCATATTCTTTTTATCAAACATTAACCAGTCATAAATTATGTCAAAAGTTATACGATCATCCCATAACTGCATCCCTGGTACATTCATCAAATAGCGCGTATCTAACGTACCAAAGGAACCAGGTGAACATCCAAATTCAAATTGCTGAGATAAATAAAAAGATAATAATTCCTTCATAAGATTTCTTTTTTTCTTATTATTTGGGAGTAATTTCAATTGATTTTCTCTTTGTTCATAATATTTTTTATAGTATTGTACTTCAGGAGCTTTTTCCACATAATCAAACCAATCTTTATAGCCATCTACTTTTACACTTTCTATCATCCAAGTAGCTTGTCCAGCAGGTATTGTTCCTAATTCAAATGATTTCTCTTTTTTGATCATCTCTGATAACAGTTTAACCTCAATCCAGTCATTCTCCATCAATTCATTTAATAATAATCTCAAGTTATTATGAGCTTTTTTATAATCCAAACCTTTAGCTATCTGCCAGAAACCTGATACTTCGGCATCTTCAGCATAACACATTATTAATCTATCGGAATCAGACTCCATCTTATTATCTAAGAATTTAATAAATTCATCAACTTGACCTGTTTGAATCACTGTGTCTACATTTTCTTTTAATTTTTGATTATCAGGAAAGAAATAGAAATTTTTCTCCTTATCTTTTATTTTATGTTTCCATAAATAATCAGCCGTTTTATTATTTGTTGCTAATGCACTCTCCAAAATATCACTTTCAACCAATGTGTAATTATAACCATAATCTACCAGTAAATTAACTAGATCTTCGTAAAAAACTCTTTCAGGATTCCAATAACCATGCAGGAATTTTAAATCTGGGAACAACTTATATATTATAGAACGATTCCATTTGATTTGTTCCCTGTTTACCCATTCAGAACAAATATAAAGTATATTCTGAGCATATGAAGAACCCAGAAGTTCAAATTGATTATTATTTAAACCTTCACTAAAGATTTTCAAGGTTTCTGGATTCTTCCATGCTAATTGTTGTAACAGTGTTGCAGATAAATGCCAATTCACTGGTATTTCAGGGAATTCTCGTAAAATAATTGGTAAATGCTTATAACAACTATTATAAGCAATAGTATAATGCATAGAAAAAGGAAAATTACCATGGAACAAAATACCCAGTACTATTGGCATAAGTATATTCTTAAATTTAGATTTTCAAGTTAACTAATTTATATTAGAACATTACTATTTTGATGAAAAATGAAATTGGATTTTTATTTCTTTCTGCAATACGAACAAAAAATGTCTAAATTTATAAAAGCCCTCAAGATGGATTTAACTGATCTATACCTTATAAAAAAAAAAAAGAATCATTAAATATAATGGCACAAATTTGCAAGCTTGAATCAAATTTAATTAAAAAAATATGAAACAAAACCTAAAAAAAAAAGGCGAAAATTTTGAAAAAATATAAGAATTCACTTATTCTTGCTACATTAGTAATTTTTAGTTTATGTATGCCCTTAGCGTGGAATGCAGTGGCTAATGGACCAAAACCTTCTCAGGTGACTTTAACATTTTGGTATACTGAGAATGATGTTGAAAAACCAGGATTATTAGAAAAAGTAGCCGCTTTTGAAGCAGCAAATCCTGGTATAACTGTTACAGCAACACAACACGGATTTTTTGGCGTTGGTGACGAATTTGCAACTGCGTTTATAGCAGGAACTGAACCAGATGTATTAAGAACACCTAGAGATGATGTTGTCCGTTTTGCTTATGATGGATTGATTGATCCATTAACAGCCGAATTTACTCAGGCAGATTTGGAAGATTTTATTCCAGCATCACTAGCTCTTATGAGATTTGGTGGAGAATTATGGGGCTTTCCACAAGCCATAGATTGCCCTATGTTCCTTTTTAATAAAGATTTGTTTAGTACAGCTGGGATTGACCCCAATTATATCTCGTTTAATGTTTCTTGGACGTGGCCTGAATTTTCTAGTAATACAGTGTTATTGAATTCTACACCGGGTGTTTATGCTTTATCAATTCAGGGTATGTTTTATGGAGCTCAACCTTATTATTACGGACATGGTGCTAAATTTGTGGAACGATACATATACGATACCAGACATATTGCTGTTGATGACGCTAAATCACAGTTTGCATTGGAATTTCTTAAAAATTTAACAGATTCAAGTTTGACACCTCCATGGGTAGAACAAGGTTGGGGTAATTATATCCCTGATTTTGGTAACGGAAAAGTTGCAATGGTAGCGACCGGACCTTGGGAAATTACTAACCTCCTCACTAACTATCCACAATTCAATGGGACTATTCATGGAAATAGTAATCTTGGATTCATGTTAGTACCTCATGATGCTGATAATAACTATGGTGCATTAATTGGAGGAAATTACTATACGGTTTCCTCACAATCTGACCATTATGATGAAGCAGTGCTATTAGCTAAGTTCTTATCATCTGAACGAATGATGGCTAAGTCTGGGATTGAAAATTATCACGTTCCAGCAAGATTAAGTGCAATGACTAATACATCCTTTATGGCAGCTCCTTCATTTCAATATGTTGAACCCTACTTCAATCAATGTCTTAATGCTCATTTACTATCCCCTTCACCATTTTATGGGCAAATGGAAAATGTACTTGGTGGTTATGTTGACCAATACCTAGCTGGACAAATTAATTTAGATACCGTTCTTTCACGCACAATACGAGAGTGGGAGGACATTTTGCCTGGGTGGGGTAGAACAGAAGTACTTAATATCCCTGGATATGCGGTTCCTGTAGTATTAGGCATACTCTTAACAGGTATTCTAGGAGTCATTGTTTATACGATGAGAAGGAGAAAATGAAAATTAGTACTTAATTCCTTTTTTTTTTTATTTATATTAAATAACATCAAAATTTTATAAATTATAAGCAAGTGATTTAATTGGAAATCGAAAACGAGTTACTACTTGAACCTAGTTTAAAGAAAAAAAGAAAGCTACGAAAACATGCTAAAACGGAAAAAAAATCTTTACGAGAGAGTATAGGAGATGTTCTATTCCTAATACCCGCATATTTATCGTTGATACTGTTTGTGTTTATTCCTATAGGTTTTGCTTTGATGGTAAGTCTTTATCAAAATCCTACACCTCTAGAATTAAGAAATGCTTTTTTTTATTACTTAAATCCTGAAAATGTCTCATGGGTCTCACTTCTAAGTTTCTTTTTTTTGGATGAACCCTTGGATAAAGGTGTGTTTCTTATTGGAGGATTAACCATTATCCTTACAACTATTTTTGCAATTTGGTATACCCGTTTAGTCTATAAGAGATTAAAGATTTTAAAGCGTTTTAAGAGTAAAATCCCACGAATAGGCATATCTTTCTTATTTGGATTAATAGTTGCTCCGTTAACGCTCTTTGTTTTTGAATGGATCATCAAGGGATTTACATTCTTAGGAACATTAGGTGTTCCTTTAGAGGAGTATAGGCAGGTTTTAACCGCACCAGATATAGATTTTTTGAGAATACTATTTAACACATTTTTTTGGACACTGACATGCACTTTCTTACATATAATTTTAGGGATAGGACTAGCAGTCCTTCTAAATCGGAAATTTACTGGTAGAGCAGTCTTTAGATCACTTTTTATCCTACCTTGGGCTATTCCTTCATTTGTATCAACATTGATGTGGAGATCATATGTTTTTGATAGTGATTTAGGTGTATTAGGTTCACTTACTAATCAGTTTGGACCTAGTGCTGCTTTTACTGTTGGGAATCTGCTTAGCTTAATTATAGCGTTTATCTCTGGTATCCTTGCCACCTACTATGCTTATAAAATGCTAAATAAAAACATTAGAATAAAAGCAAAATTCCGTCCCTTAAGTCTGGTCATTATTGGAGTTATTGGTATCTTTATCGTTATTATTTTTAATGATATCCTCCAAGGATCTTTAGGTTTAGTCCAAGATGGAATATTGGGATATAAAATTGTAGATATCCCTCAAATTCAATCTACATTTTGGATTACAGACAATATCTATATTTTTGGATTACAGTTTAAAATGATAACATTTTCTGCGATATTAATTAACGTTTGGTTAGGGGTTCCTTTTATGATGCTTTCTTTTTTAGCAACTTTACAATCAATACCTAGTGAATTGTATGAAGCAGCAGAAATTGATGGTTTAACAAGATGGGGTCAATTTAGAAAAGTCACTTTACCTCTTCTTAGACCTACGCTATTAACAGTATCTTTATTGGGAATAATTTGGACATTTAACTTATTTAATGTCGTTTATCTACTATCTCAAAATCAAACAGGATTGGGAGATCCAGTTTTCTATGATATTTTTGTTACTTTTATATATACTCGATTTAATCCAGATAGACAATACTCTCAAGCTAGTGCTCTAAGTTTCACTGTCTTCATCATTTTGATATCATTTAGTCTTGTATATCGCAAATTGATTAAAGTAGAAGAATTGTGGGAGGCGAAAACTTAAACTATGCTAAATGAAATAAAGAAAGAAGTGAAGACAATTGGTATAGAAGAAGATTCTTTCCTGAGAAGTCCAATGAAAAGTATTACTAAGAATTGGGATTATTTATCACTATTTCTTATGCTATTTAGTTTTATTCTTATTGTAGTTGGTTTTTGGGAAACTGAAACAATATTATGGAATAGAATAAAATATACTACCGGAGCTGGCTCACAATGGCAAAGTGCTAATCCTATTTATCTAACTTATCCACTCTCACAACTAATTTCGTTATTAATCAATAATATGATATTTTACATACTTGGTAATTTCCTATTTTTGGTAATCGCGGTCATAATTATCTATCGATATCTTTCGAAACGTTCCTGGGTTAAAACATCAAAAATATTAATTGGTATCATGGCTCTTTTTAGTCTAGTTGCTTCAGTGTTGGGATTTTGGCTACGATATAGTTTGATTATACTTGAAAGGTTACCACCTCTAGGAGGAACATCATCTGGGTATGAGTGGATACGAGTTGATATTGGATTAGAATCCGCTATTATTGATATGACTAGTCTGCTCTTCCTAATAACTTCTTTAATTATTTGCATATTCTCTATAAGCATTTTTCTTAGACATAGACATCAAATTAGAAGTAGGGAAAATGATCCAGGTATAATTATGGACAAAGAAGGGCAATTGATATTGATGAAAAAAGAAAATGAAATTGAATCTAACAAACCATCGAATAAAATCACAACAAAAAAAAGTTTTTCTATAATATCTAAATTGTTAGTGTTCATATCCATTATTCTCATTATTTGGAATATCTTTTCATTTACACATATATATCTTTTTATTGTTCCAATCATAATTCTTGTCTTAATTGTGATTAGCGGTATACTTGAAAAAAAATTCCTTAAAACCGTTCCCCTTTATTTTATACTCATATTGTATCTATTTTTTACTTTATTTCCAGTATTTCTCGCAGTTATCGCATCTATCTCAACTCCATTTGAGATTAATCATGGAAGCATTCCCAGAGATCCTATCGGTTCAATGATAATGAACTACTCTTCAGTTATGTTTACAGTAGGAGTAGATGAACCTGCCTTTATAAATGCTCTCACCAATAGCCTCTTCATTGGATTCGGTACGAGTTTTTTTGGATTGGTTCTCTCAGTGACTTCAGCTTACGCACTAGCTCGCTTCAAATTTAGAGGTAAAGCATTTATGACTTTTATAATCCTATCAACTCAAATGTTTCCAGCAATTATTCTACTTATACCACAATATGTAATTATGAGCTCATTGGGGTTTTTGGAGAGGCCTGTCGTTTTGTTAGGGCTTTTATTGGTAATGGCTACTGGATCTACCGCATATGTAACTTGGATGATGAAAGGATATTTTGAAACGATTCCAGTGGATATTGAAGAAGCAGCATATATTGACGGTTATGGAAAGCTTTCTACATTCATAAAAATAGTAATCCCCCTTGCTAAATCAGGAATGATAGCAGTAATGGTATTCACTTTTCTTTCCGCGTGGCAGGAATTCGTTTTGGCTCGTACCTTTATAGGAGAGACTGATCCAAGAGCCACTTTGCCATTATTGTTTTTTAATTATCAAAATTTAAATGCTCCTGATAATCCAACATTTTATGAACTCTTATCCCCATATTCAATACTAGTCGCTGCACCTGTAATTATATTTTATTTGTTATTACAACGGCAACTTGTTTCAGGAGTAGTAGCAGGAGGAGTTAAATAAGGAGGTAAATAAGATATGGCAAAAGTAAAATATGAAAATGTTACAAAAAGGTTTGGTAATTTTACTGCAGTTAAAAACTTTAATTTAGAAATTGAAGATCATGAGTTTCTTTGCTTAGTAGGACCATCTGGATGTGGTAAGTCTACATCATTGAGGATGTTAGCTGGGCTAGATCAAATAACAGAAGGAACTATAAAGATTGATGGAAAAATAGTCAATGAGGTTGAACCAAAAGACCGAAAAATAGCGATGGTTTTTCAAAGTTATGCTTTATATCCTCATTATAATGTCTATGATAATTTAGCTTTTGGTTTAAGAGCAAAATCCATTAAATCAGGGAAAAAACTTATTACAACAATAATATTATGTTTTTACATTTACATTATAGCGGCTCTCTTTGGAATTGGAACTCTTCTTAATTTGATATTGATTGGTTTTGGAAATACAATTTTTATTGCAGGAGTAGTTAGTTTTTTCGCGACAATAGTTTTATTTTCTGATGCTAGAAAGACGATACGTAATAAACTTATTACATTAGTAACTATGGCTAATTTCATCACATACATAATTATTTGTCCAATCCCTTATTTATTCCTATTCATGATTGTAATATCGCTATATCAAAGTGGTTTAATGACCTTAGTAACAACAATTATAATAACTGTTATAGCAGCTCTCGGAGTTCTCGGGTTAATATATTTATTTGATCAAATTTTAAAACGAAAGCCGAAGAAATCTATCGAAGAATATTTGAAGCTTGAACAAGAAATTGAAGAAAAAGTCAAAAACACAGCTCAATTATTAGAACTTGAGGATCATTTATATAAAAAGCCTAAACAATTAAGCGGAGGACAACGCCAGCGTGTTGCTCTTGGTCGAGCCATTATTCGAAATCCTACTGTTTTTCTTTTGGATGAGCCGCTTAGTAATTTGGATGCAAAGTTGAGGGTTCAAATGAGAGCTGAATTGCAGAGATTATCAAAGAGGTTAGGAGTTACATCAATTTATGTCACTCATGATCAAATAGAAGCAATGACATTAGGTCATAGAATTGCAGTTATGAATGAAGGTTTACTACAACAAGTTGGAACACCTGATGAAGTGTATTTAAGACCGATTAATATATTTGTAGCAGGTTTTATTGGTTCTCCCGCTATGAATTTTGTTACTGGAAAAATCCAGGAAATAGATAACTCATTGTTTTTTACTAGTAAAGTGTTAAAATATAAAATATCGGAAAGATATAACATATTAAAAAAATATATCAATCAAGAAATTATTTTGGGGATACGACCAGAACATATTAAAGTAAATCCTGGAGAATCTGAAGAAAATCGCTATAAAGTAGCAATTGGCGTCTCCGAACCAATAGGATCAGATACTTTTCTATATATTGATTTTCCCAAATCCGCTAGTGAAAAAGATGCATACATTGATGTTCCTAAGGAATTTATAATGATTGTAAAATTGGAAGGTATCAGTTCTCTTAAAGTTGATGATGAAGTCTATGTCAGCTTTAATAAAGAACAGATCCATTTCTTTGAAAAAAAGACAAAACTAAGGATAAAACCTATATCATAAATTTTTTTTTATTTTTTTTATATTGTATTTCTGGATATAATTAACTACCAGATTAATTATTAATAAATAAAAAATAAATAAAAGGATTAGAATTCTATATGACCTCTCCAAATGAAGAAAAAGAGATTTTAAAAAATGAATCTTACAAAGGAAGATATGGAGGAGTCCTACTACATCCAATAAGTTTACCAGGAGAGTATGGTATTGGGGATTTAGGCCCAGAAATATATAAATTTATTGATTATTTGCATGATTATGAGCAAAATGTTTGGCAGATCCTACCTTTAGGACCTACAGGATATGGAAATTCTCCATATCAATGTTTTTCAGCATTTGCGGGAAATCCAATGATTATCAGTATTGAAGAGCTATGTAACATAGGGTTATTACTCAAAAATCAGTGTAAACCTGAAGAACCATTTTCAGAACATTATATTGATTACGGAAGAGTAATTCCTTATAAATGGGGCATCTTAGAACTTGCATTTAATAATTATAGTAAAAATCCACCAATCAAGCTAGAATATGATTTTACTGAATTTGTAAGTAAAAATCTGTTTTGGTTAGATGATTTTAGTTTATATATGTCAATTAAGCGAGTTAATGAATTAAAACCTTGGAATAAATGGGATGAAGATTTACGATTTCGAGATAAAAAAGCTTTAGAAAGATGGAAAAAGGATAATGAAAGAGAAATTAAATTTCAGCAGTTTATTCAATTTATTTTCTTTAAACAATGGAATAATGTTAAAAAATACGCAAATCTTAGAAATATTCAAATTATTGGAGATATACCAATCTTTGT
The DNA here is from genome assembly GCA_048938855.1 of Promethearchaeota archaeon. Lineage (GTDB taxonomy): Archaea > Asgardarchaeota > Lokiarchaeia > Sigyniarchaeales > SOKP01 > Loki-b32. Next base: position 5,537 of record JBHLLT010000015.1, on the reverse strand, counting down.
TGCATATGATTCAGCAGATCTTTGGTCAAATCCAGAACTATATTTTTTGGACGACAAAAGAGAATTAATATACGTTGCAGGTGTTCCACCTGATTATTTTTCTTCATCAGGACAGCGGTGGGGGAATCCTTTATATAATTGGGATTTGATGAAAAAACAAGGATATAAATGGTGGATTCAACGGATAAAACATAATCTTGAAAAAGTTGATATTTTACGTATAGATCATTTTCGTGGATTTGAATCTTATTGGCAAATCCCTGCAAGTGAATCAACAGCAGTTGTTGGGAAATGGATTCCAGGACCAGGATTGGATCTATTTTCAACATTGAAAGAAAAATTAGGTTTTCTTCCCATTATTGCAGAGGATTTGGGTATTATTACTCCCAAAGTGAAAAATTTGCTAGAACAAACTGGTTTTCCTGGAATGAGAGTTTTACAATTTGCTTTTGGAGACAAAGATCGAACTTCTAATGAAAAATCATATCTTCCTCATTTTTTTGACAAAAATACATTAGTCTATACCGGAACACATGATAATCAGACGACAAAATCTTGGTTTGATAATTTATCTAGACAAGCTAAAAAGGTTGTTATTGAGTATACAAATTCAGATGGGAAAGATATCGTAGGTGATTTAATTCGCCTTGCCTGGGGTTCTGTTGCAAAAATGGCCATAATCCCTGTTCAAGATCTTTTAAGGCTTGGAGATGAGGCTAGGATGAATTTTCCTGGCAAAATAGGAAATAATTGGGAATGGAGATTTACTTGGGATCAATTAACTCCAGAAAAGGGTGAAGAAATAAGATTTCTTAGTAGATTGTATGATAGAAATTAATATATTAACTCACTTTTACCGACTAAACTATGCATAAACACGTAAAAATAAATTTCAGATAAAAAATAGCAAAAATGTCCCTGGGTATCAAGCTTTTCCATCCAAATTTTTAGGAAATTTAATCTGTAAAGCTAATTCAGGAACTTGATGGGAAAAAATAGTTGAAGGCATAGAAATTCTAATACAATTATTTTAAATTGATATGTATTAATATCTATATCTTGTCTATCTTATCTTACTCTTAAACTATTAAAAATTAAAACCATTGAGTAGCATCAGCTTCTAATACTAAATCATTTAAGGTAGCAGCTCCAACAATTTTGACGCCTGGAATTAATTCTACCTTTTCCCAGCCAAGCATTCTTTTAGACGCTTCACAAACAAGAATTTCAACACCCATCTCAAGTGTTCTATCTATCATCTCTTTTACACTTGGAAATTCACCGAGTTTTATTCTTTCTGCTTCTCCGGGTTTTAAAATTCTTAATCCTGTGCCTAAATAATAAACTGTGGCTTTTATATCCATTGCTTTAGCAGTTTGAGCTAGAACTAAAGGCGAATATTGGCGTTCTGGATCATGACTAGTCTGAACATACAAAATTGATTTTTGTTTTTCACTAATTTTAAATCACCCTTTTATTTTCATTAATTATAATTTCTAAGCTAATAAGTTAAATTTTCATAAATTTTAAGCTATACTAAAATAAAAAAAGAAACTATTAAATCTCACGTTTATGATACAGAAGAAAAAAACCTTACTAATTTATAATATATCAAAAAATATTGAAAATTAGTATTAGGTTTTCTTAAACATTCAATTTTTATTGATGCTTTTTTAGATACTCAAAGGTTTTTATTATAAAATTGGTTTAAAGACTTGAAAAAAGAAGATATACCCAGTTGATAATTCCTCCAATTAATAGAGCAATACCTATTTCCATTGCTGAGATTTTTAATGCGTATTTCCAATTCGTTTGTTTAGCAATGATAATTATAGTTGCAAAACAAGGGATATAAAGCATTGTTACTAAACTAAAAATTATCATCTGAATAGGTGATATGAGCACTGTAAGAGTTACGCCTAAATTTTCTGCAAAAAGTGCTAGTAAAACTAATGTTAACTCTTTACGTAGAATACCATAAATTAAAAATATACCAACCGTAGCAGGTAATCCTAGCCATAATACAGTAATTGGATATAATATGAAATTTACTGGCTCTAGAGCGTTGAAAATTAATAAAATTTCTAATAAAACTCCCAAAATAACAATTATTGGAAATGCTTTAAATACAAATTCTTTTGTTCGTAACCAAGTTTGTTTTATAATAACGTTATAGTTTGGCATTCGGTATTCATGCATTTCCATAATTAATTCTGTACAACTTCCCGGCATGATTTTATTCAGAATCCTACCTACAATGAGTATTACTGAAAAATTTATAATAAAAAGAAAAATAACCCATCCAAAACCTAAATATCTTCCTACTAATCCCATAACCACAGTCATTGTTGCCGCACAGGGTATTAGTGAAGTTAACACAATAGATATCTTTTTTTCTCTTTCTGTTTCCATTATTCTACAACCTGCACATGCAGGTACATTACAACCAAAACCTAAAATCATGGGGATTATAGTTTTTCCGTGAACTCCAATTATATGCATAATTCTATCCATTAAGAAGGCTGCTCTTGGTAAATATCCAGAGTCTTGTAATATTTCAATTATAAAGAAAAATGGGACTACATAGACTAAGACACCCCCAATTGCACCAATAATTCCTCCCATTCCTCCATCCCAAAAAATCCTTACAAGGATTGTATTTTCACCAAATACAGAATGAATAACTTCAGTCCATAGACCATATGAATTATCTAATAGACTACCTAAAAAATTTCCTATTGAAAATGTGAAAATATATATACCAAAAATAGCCAAAATTAATATGACATAACCAAATACAGAATGAGTGGTAATGTGATCTAATTTATCAGCTAATGAGATATTCTTAGCTTGTTTACCAGATTTTATAAATAAAACCTGTTGTGTTATTTTATTAATGTTATTATAAATTTCTGAAGAGATAATGGTACTAATATCTTCCCCATGAACATTTTCAAGCTCGATTCTTAAATTATCTGCTGTTTGAGTGATTTTGGAATTTGATTCATGACTTAGAAACAGTTTTTTAATCTCTTCATCATTTTCTAATAGTTTTATTGCTAAAAATCTTGAAGGATAATGGTTATGAGTAAAAAAATCTTTTTCGACATTAATAGAATCAGTAAGTTCTTTAATGTTGTTCTCAACTTCTTTACCAAAAGAAAGAATATCAGATAATTCTGGAAAATCAAATTTTTTTCTTAATATTTGTTTTTGTTCTTCATTTTTTTTAGCATGATCTTGATGATAATGATGATCTTGATGATGTTGTTCGTGTTTGTCTCTATATTCATTATGATGTATACGAGGGTGATGGATTCCTACCATTTCTATTGCTTTTTCAAGAAGTTGATGAACTCCAACCCCATGAGTTGCAACAAGAGGTACAACAGGTAATTTAATTATTTTTTCTAATTTTTTAAAATCTATATCCATATGTCTCTTATGTAAAATATCCATTTGATTAATAGCAAGAATTATTGGAACTTTTAACTCTAAAAGTTGGAAAGTGAAAAATAAATTTCGTTCCAAATTAGTAGCATCAATTACATTTATTATAAGATCAACATCCTCAGAGACAATAAATTCTCTACTTACAATCTCTTCAATACTATATGTTGATAATGAATAAATCCCTGGTAAATCTACAATATTAAAATCGTAACCAAGGAAATCCAAATAGCCCTCCATTTTTTCAACTGTCTTTCCAGGCCAATTTCCAATTGTTTGTGAAAGTCCTGTTAACTGATTAAATATAACAGATTTACCTACATTCGGATTACCAGCTAAAGCAATATTGATTGAACTCTTATCTTGATATATCTTTTTTCCTTTGGGTGTGTGTGGTAAATGACAACTCATAATTAATTGCTAAAAAATTTCTAATGCATTATATTATAATTCGCATTCTTCTTTGCATTTTACTATAATTTTTTCTGCGAGTCCTCTTCCTATCACTAATGATGTTCCTCTTACAACTACTTCTATTGGTCCTCTTAAGGGAGCAGATTTCTTCTTTATTATTTTTACTCCCGGAACAATTCCTAGATTAGCAAGACGCCTCTTAGCTTTAAAACCTGCATTTACATTAACAACTTCAACAAATGTTCCTTTTTTACATTCTGTTAGACATTTGAGAAGCGTTGCGTATGATTTAGGTTTTTTTAAATCATCATTATACACAGGTTCAATTATTATTCTTCACCTTAAATGGAATTTTTTTTAAAAGCAGTATTCACATTTTAAATTTAGTCATACCTAAATATAAATTTTTCCTTTTTAAAAGATTGGAAATTAAATATTCTTACTTCAATATTTAATACCAAAACCTTTGTAATTAATATTTTAATTCAAGATTATTTTATCTAATGGCTTTAATGAAAAAGATTATTCGTTTTACATTACAAGGTTATATTTTAATTCTTTAAATTTACAATTTCTTTGTTAATCTTAGCAGATAATATTCTATACCAGAGATTATAAATCTCTCATTTATATTTCAGAATAAAAAGTTGAAATGATTTGAATATGACTAAAAAGAATTATGTAGATATCGTAAAATTAATATTAAATCCTCTTGACTAATATTTTTGCTGCTAAACCTCTGCCTATTACTAAAGAAGCCCCTTTTACAATGATCTCAACTGGGCCATGAAAAGGAGCTGCTTTCTTTTTTATTATTTCAACTCTTGGAATGATACCTAAACAAGCGAGTCTTATTTTCGCATGACGACCCACATTTACTTTTTCTACTCTTAAATTTTTACCTATTGGGCAGCTAATTAAATTCTCAAAGAATAAAGGACGAACAAGATGTTTCGAAGATTCTTTATTTAAATCAGACTTCATAATACAGAATTTGTAGAAAATTTCTTTAATTTAATTTAGGTTTACCTAATATAAAAAAATTATCTTATCTTTTTTTCAAACTTTATTCAAATCGAATTAAATTTTTATGTTGAAATTAAATAAACATTTTATTTAATTTTAGAATAATTAAAAATAATTAGAGATTGCAAATATAATTATTTTTAAATCATAATTTACTATTAAAAAAATATTATAATATAGTTTTTTTGAATATATATTCATAATATTTAAATAAGTTGTTTACTACTAATATAATAGATAGAAATAATGAATAAATATTCAGAAAATAGAGGTGAAAAATTATATGCCAGGTGGAGATAGAACTGGACCTCGAGGTTTAGGTTCAAGAACGGGGAGAGGTTTAGGATATTGCTCAGGTTATGATACTCCAGGTTATACAAAGGGTCCTGGAATGGGATTTGGTCGAGGTTGGGGCAGAGGTTGGGGAGTAGGTTATGGAAGAGGTCGAGGTTGGGGTTATAGAATCCCGATGTATGCACCAATTTATCCTTCATATCAAGTTGGAATTCTACCAACTGTAACACCCGAGAATCAATTAAATGTGCTTAAACAAGAAAAAGAATATCTCGAATCACAAATGGATGGAATTAATAATGCAATAGCCGATATCTCTAAAAGAATTGAAGAGTTAGAAAAGAAGGAATAAA
>JBHLLT010000038.1:15788-20679 GCA_048938855.1 Promethearchaeota archaeon | reverse complement strand
TGTTCAAATATTAAGCGTAAGTATCGTACTCCAGATGAATCTGATTTGTTATTAGCATGTTGCGATGCATTAATTGCAGCGCAGAATACTGTAATAGCAGCTGAGTCAATAGGAATTGGTTCTTGTTATATTGGAGATATAATTGAAAATATAGAAACCCATCGTAAAATGTTCAATCTTCCTAAATGGGTATTTCCTATTGCTTTACTGTGCTATGGATATCCTAAGCAAGATCCTTCTAAAAGAATAATTACATCTCGATTCCCAAAGAAATTTATATATTTTACCGACACATATAAGCGTTTAGATAAAGAAGAATTCTCTGAGATGTTCCAAAATTTTGAGAAGGAATCTTATGTTGAAAATGCTGAAAATTTAGGCCAAGATTATTACCTCAGAAAAACAGGGTCAGATTTTGCTCAAGAAATGAGTCGTTCAGTTAAAGTTGCTCTTCAAGATTGGGTAAGAAAGGATTAATTTAGTTAATTTCTAGAAATTTATTTGGACTCATAATTTAAAACCATAAAAATGTGAATTTAATCTATGGAAATTAAAACTGTAGCAGATGAGAATTTAGATATAATTTGTAAAATTTGTCTTGATCCAAGTATAGATAAAGAAACTAGAAAATTAATGGAAGATGGAATGAATAACAGAATTCTATGGATTAAAAAGATGATGCCAAAAGGACTTAAGATATTAATCGCAGTTGAAAAACCTCGAAAAGAAATTATTCATTATAAATGGGTTGGAAAGATGTTTCATTCAGATTTAGCTGTTCATGGGCAAGTACCAAAGGGATTACTTGAATATATTCCCATAGAACATGCCTTAGAGCCTATAAAGGGTAAGAATATGCTTTTTATTAATTGTATGTGGATTTTACCACCATTTTGGAATTCTGGAGTAGGAACCGCACTATTGGCATCTTGTATAGAAAATGCTAAACCGGTTGGAGGCGTAAGTGTTATTGCTTATGATGGAGATAATTGGTTCAGTACTTCAATAAAATATATGCCCTCGTCTTTTTTCAAAAAATTTGGATTCAATGAGGTAGATAGAGACGGATCCCGTGTTCTTCTATATCTTGATCTTGGTTCTTCTAATCCTCCTAAATTTATTCTTCCAAAATCCAAAGATGTAAATACAAATAAGAAGCTGAATTTAGACTTATTTTTTAATAGTCAATGTCCATGGTCAAGATACATGGTTAACACAGTTAATAATTATCTTAAAAATCATCCGAACATCACTATTAACCTTGTCAACACCGATGATAAGGAATTAATTGAACGAATGGGGATTTCTAGAGGAGTTGTTCTTGATGGTAAGCCAATTATTAAAAGAATGGCCTCATTAGAAGAAATTCAAAAAGAAATTGAGAATTTTTAGAAGAAAAACCACAGTTTTCTTACCGTAATAGTTATAGTAAAAATACTTAAAAGAGCGTTTGTTATATTTAAGCTTATAAGAGTAATAAAGTATGACTCTCAATGAAGATTCATTCTCTATTTATTTTAAAAAAAACCGGCGCCTGTATATATAGTCGAAATTTTACTAATGATTTTGAGAATTTAGAGGTTAATTTAATTACTCCTTTCTTCTCGGCAATATTTTCATTCTCTGAAAATGTTATATCAAGAAAGACTCCTGAAATTCTTGAAATGAGGGAATTGAGATTTGTATTTAAGGTAGATCAAGACCTTATTTTTTCTATATTGTCAGATTCAACAGTGAGTTTATTATTTGTAACTACTCGTTTGGAACGAATTGCTGATGTATTTTTAAATGAATATCCAGATACAACAGAGATTAAAGATTATCAAGAAATTGAAAATTTGAAATTAGATAAAATGGTTGACTCAATTATCAGAGGAGAAGATGAGATCTTTATGAGTCAGTCATTTTATAAAAAAGTAATCGATGTTTTTGAGGAATTGATGTACCAAAATGAGCTTCTTGGAGCAGCTCTTTTAACAACTAAGGGAAATACTATTTATACTTCACTCCCAAATGAGATATTGTTAAATGCTATGAAAGAACTTGAAATCAGATATATGATAGGTGCTTTGGAACTTCCCGAAATGTATTATGGTTTAAAAAATGGGCAAAAAGTTTTCTCTAAAGTTATAGATATTCCATGGAAATTAGATCCTCTATTAGTAGTTGTGCTCTTTGATTCTACTGTACCTTTAGGTATGTGTGATATGAACTTACAAAAATTAGCAAATAAAATAACTAATATCATCTAAAGTTCTAGTCCTGAATTAAAAAAGAATAAAGAAAATAAAATATTAATATTAGATTCTAGGCTGTAAGCCAGAAATAGAAACATGCAATCCCTAGTATAAATTCTAGTACTACCCAAACATACCTAAATGCTCTCGCATAATTTCTGATTCTTCTTCCAGATTCAGTCCAAATTGTATCTACTTGAATATAAGGACTTGGACCTCTTCTATACCATCCTTTAATCCTGACTCTTTGGTCTATTAACCTATTGACTGTTCTGAGAGAGAATATTAAATCTGCGAGACCAATACCGAACCGATAGTCTACATACATTATGCCTGTATTGTCCTGAAAAATCATATCTTCACTGAAATAATATCCTGGAATTCCTTTTCCAACTATTTTTCCTTCTAAAAATGCAGGTACTGTTCTTATTGGACTTACTTTAACATTTGTAACCAAGTCTAATACGGTTTTATCCTCGAACCCACCTCTATACATATATAAAGTCTTAAGTATCGCCATAAATCCAATAACATAAAACCCTATAGCCCATACAAGCCACATATTATTAAAAACTGGTGCCATAAAAGCAATAGTGTAGAATCCGAAAAACTCAAATAACCAAACTATCGTAATTCCAAGTAATACAATAAAGACAAGTGTAGGAAGAGATTTCATTAATAAATCCCATAAGAATTGATCCCATAAAGTCTTGCCCGCTTGTTCTTCTTTTAGTCTTTTAGCATCTGAAAAATCGATCTCAGGTTTTATGCCGTATATTTCGCATAACATATTCAACCGCATTATTCTTTTTGCAGGTAATGGATGAGTTGAGAACATTTGGAAATATTTAGCCCAAGGATTATATAGATCCCACGCAGCTGCTTTTTGAATTGCTTCCATTGATAAAGTCTGAGTTGTTCCTACACTAATAATTCCTAAAGTTTTAGCAGTACTTGGATCAAAAATACCTAGACCTCTCAAAGCTCTTACTCTTGACTTCTTACGTTCTAGAACATTTGTATCAACCATTAATCCATAAGCAATTTTAACCAAACCTGTCGCAAGTGCGTTTGGATTTTCCAAGACTTCTGCGCTATGTTCATCAGCATAATACTCCCGAATTCGACTGACTATTAAGGATATCAAATAACTTAAATAGTAACTGATATATGATAAAACAGCAACCGCAATTAATACAATAGCAATGGTAGATGCGTTATCACTATCTCCACTTCTTCTGCGACCGGAAAAAATACTAGCATAATAAGCCCAACGAGCTACTGTTAATAATAACAACGGAATTGCAAAAACTACAGTCATCAAAATAAAATCAGAATGAACCACGTGACCTAATTCATGAGCAAATACTGCATTTTGCTCCTTTTTATTTAAATAATGTAAGATCCCATCGGTTATAACAATTCTAGCTGAGTTCTTACTATATCCGAAAGTAAAAGCGTTAGGATTAAGGTCATGGATAATACCAAGCCTTGGCATCCTTATTCCGTTATAAGCAACAACTTTATCAAGAGATTCTGCTAAATGAGGATATTGTAAAGCAAATTCCTCATAGGGAATCCAATCAATTCTATACAACCAATTAATAATCAATGGTGAAATTCCATATTGGAGGAGTACCATGCCTATTGTGAAAGCTATCATAATAATTAAGCCAAAAATGTTCGAAGGTAGAAACCATACACCTATTGCAAAAATTACAGCATAAAGCAAAGCAAATAGGGCAGTTATAGCAAGTCCCGAAGCTAATCTTAATCCGATAATTTATCACCTTTAAATTTAATTTTTATTTTTTTTAGATTTTATAATAAAGAATTATTCATGTTATTGTAAGAATTACACACCTATAAAAACTTTTTAACTAAAAATTAAAATCTTTAGATAGATTATAACAAATAAAATATGTCCATTTGTGAGAGTTGATTTAACGTTTACGATGTTACGATATTAGGTGCGGGAATTGCTGGCAGTAGCTTTGGTGCGAAAATTTCAAAATATGCAAAAACACTCTTAATTGAGGCTCAAGACTACCGAAAAGAAATCCCTATTAGAACAAACGTATTTCCGGAACATAATCGACCTTTTATCAAGGAACAAATCGATTGGGAAGATAAAAATATCTTTCCTTGCCTTCATACTAAAACTAATTACATGAGTGAAGAGTTTAATGGTGCTATTAACTCAACGGAATTTGGAATTCCCTTAGGAAATATATGTTATACTGAGAATATAATTAAGGAACTTATTAATCAGTTTGAACAACAGGGAGGTAAGTTCAATTCTGGTGAAATAATATCAAAAATAGTTAGACATAGTGATTCTTTAGAAATTATTAATAGTAAAGGTGAATCATATAAAACAAAAATGTTAGCACTTGCAACAGGGTCACGTGGATTTGATTTGCAGCGCTCTTTAGGATTTGAAACCCCAGATCATTATACTGGAGCATTAATCCATTTGTTTGGAACTGAAGATAAAATAAATGAGAATTTAGAATATAATTATGTGTTTCACATTAATCCTAAGATTTCGATTAATGGACCTTTTTATTTTAATAAAGGTTTAGAAAGAGTGGCAACAGGATATCTAGGGAAAAAAAATGAATCGAAGGATGAAATTTTATCAAAACTCGATA
>JBHLLT010000038.1:1835-15688 GCA_048938855.1 Promethearchaeota archaeon | reverse complement strand
AGGTTTAGAAAGAGTGGCAACAGGATATCTAGGGAAAAAAAATGAATCGAAGGATGAAATTTTATCAAAACTCGATAGAATTCTAAAAAATTATAAACCTATTCAACATTTTGTAAATGGATTGAAATACGATTTATCCACAGCAGTCGTGGGGGAAATCTCTAAACACCCTATTAAAAACTTCTCAAATGATCGAGTCCTTGTTTTAGGTGAAGCAGCAGGTTTAGTAACTGCGTTCTTTTATGAAGGGATGTTACCAGGAGTAGCAACGGCTCATATTGCATCTAACACATTAAAACCCTTATTAGAAAACGACAGCAACTTTAGCCGGATAGAATTAAGTAAATATGATCACGAAGTTAAACGTATCTTATTTACATATTATAAGAATGGAAATGCACTAGAGTACTTAATTTATAATGATAGCTCATATGTAAAATCTATATGGCGATTGTATACAGAATTACTTAATGAAAATAAATTAGCAAGAAAATATATTTATGAGGCATATATAAACCACGATCTTTCTACACATAACACGAGTAATGATAGATATGTTGGAGAAAAGTGGTTTGGTAAGCTTCCTGCTCTTTCAAAAATAACTTTAAGTCCAAAATTTTTTAAGGCGCTGCTCTTTTGATTTAATTTTTAGGTTTTATTACAAATCTTCGATATATTATTAAACCTAAACCAAAAAATAATATAATATAGCCAATTAAACCAAGAATCTGAATCACACTAGCTGCATCTCCGGTTAATACAGTATTTCCCATAATAGTATAGAGATACGTGAAAGGAATCCAATTAGCAATAGAACGAAGAAGGGGACCGAACATTTCAACAGACACAAATCCTCCACATAAAAAAAGGGTTGCAAGTACAGTAAACAAGGATATTGGGAAAGCATATACTTGTTCTGGGATTAAAGCTCCAAGGAAAGTCCCTAGAATTGACCCTAAAATAATAGAACCGAAAGAAATTAATAAAAAGCCAAGAAAATTTACTGGAAACTGGATCCCAATCCAAAGAAAAATGATCGTTGTCCCTAATGTAAAATTGATAATAAAACTCAAAATACTCGCTGAAAGTACTTTCCCCAAGTAAGTATAATTTTGATTTGGTGCAGTAGCAAGCGCAAGTTCAGGAGTCATTCTATTACCTTTCTCAATAAATATAAATGCAGAGCCAATTATCATTGAAGAAACTAAGCAAACAAATACTATTGCTTCTGTACCAATCGTCCACATTCGCGGGAAGGTTTGTCTTTCAGGATGAGCATCACTATAAACATAAATTACTTCAGTCTCATTAAACAAAACATTATCATAATATGCTTTTAGCTTTCTCTGAAATCCAAAGTATAGATTTTTGAGATAATCTTCATGAATATTTAAGCATCTTAACTCAATTGTAACATTACCCTCTGTCCATGTACCATTTTTCACAGATTGTATTATATTTTCAAAATTTTCAGGAAGTATAGCAATCATAACAATCTCCTCAAGTTTTAATATGTTTTCAAATTGCTGGGCTGAAATTCCGATCATTTGTATATGGCTCTTTACAATTGTTGGGCCTACTAAATCGTTGTTATTTAAATAATCCATGAATTCCTCGACATTTGGGATCTCATTGTTTTCTAAGGCAAAATTCAGTTCGTTATCAGAATTATAATCAGGAATTACAAGAGCAATTGGGTAATTAAAATTTACAGCTCCAAAAATCATATTCATAAAAAACAAATAGGTTATTGGAAATATTAAAGAAATCAGCAATAAAGTACGAGAAGGACCACGGAAAATTATTTTAATATTTTTTGAGATCTCATTTTTAAGCAGAGCAATTGTTGAATTCTTTTTCTTAGAAACCTTTTTTATCATAACTTAAATCCCTCCCTTGAAATTAAAACCCAAAAAAGAATAGTAAGACAAATACACGATATTGCTAGAATCCCTAATCTAGGTAAAACATAAAAAAGGTTTGGTAATAACGTTTCTGAAAATAAAATCTCCATCCAGTAAGTTGCAGGAATGAACCTTGAAACTAAATAGACTGTACCTCCTAACATTCTTGTGGGAGCAAATCCTCCTGAAAAAAACCAAAAAAGAATTCCTATAACTATCGTTATTAGAATTACGTTCATCGTATGTTTTGATTTTAATCCAATTAAACCACCTAAACATGTATGAAACCAGGTTGAAAGGAGGAATGCTAAAATAACTATTCCTAAATTACCACGAAATTCTATGTTAAATATCAAAAATAAGATAAGAGATAAAATTGACACGACAATAGACCCTAAAATAACCGCTATTAATTGCTTTGATGCAATATAAGCACTACGCTTAATTGGGCTAATTATAACTTCAATCATTGTATCATCATTGTATTCTTTTGCTACATTTAACCCTCCATATAATAGACCACATACAATTCCATATACTCCAATAACACCTATGACTATCCCCTTTATTTGACTTACATCTTGATTAATTACGTAAGACTTTTTCGCAATAAGCTCGAAATTATCTACATGACCACTAGATAAATGTACATATTGATTGAAAGCGAGAACAGCCTCATCTAATCTTTGAATATAATTTTTTACATAATCATCATTTATATTTTGGACTTCCAAATATAGAACTCCTTTAATATATGTACTATTAGCAGTGATATTTGCTTGGAATCCAGTGGGAATGTGAATAAGTCCCAAAACTTCATAATTTTCTAATTTTGTTTTCGCATCTTCATAAGAATCGATTTCTATTACATTAAACCAAGGAGCAAATTCACTGGTGATATTGCTTATGTAATTAACCATAATATTGGAATATTTAGTATTATCATCATCAACTACCATAACTGTATATGTTTCAGGATTATCAACTAGTAAAAAGGTTGAAAAAACAATTAATATAACCAAAGGAGGAATTATGGCAGTTATAAAATATTTCTTAACTCTTTTAGTAGAAATTAGATCCTTATGTAATATCGTTTTTAAATCATGAAACCATAATTTTAGATTAGTAACGTATCCTTTTTTAATATTTAGCTCATTCTTCTTTTTCATTACTCTCTAAACTCCTTACCGGTAAGTTTAAGAAAGATATCTTCTAATGTTGGTTTTTTAAATACAAATTCCTCAATAGGGATATTATGGGATTTAGTATATCCCAGAAATTTTTCAATAATTTCTTCAATATTATTTGATTCAAACATAATTTGAAAAAACGAGTGTGTTTCGCTCAAGTTTTTTTCCATTATAATTTGTCCATTTAATTCTTGTTTAAGAAACTGATCATAAAACTCAGAAGTGAGACTCTTATAGGTAGTTTTAAATTCAAAAATAGTGTTTGGAAATACGCGTTCTTGTATCTCACGTAGGCGTCCAGGTCCTTCAATTATCTTTGTATCTAGAATGACAATATTTTCAGCTAATCTTTCAGCTTCTTCCATATAATTTGTAGTTACTAATATTGTCATTCCTTGACTGGCTAATTCTAAAATATATTCATGAATTGCACTACGTGTCTGAACGTCTACTCCTAACGTTGGTTCATCTAATATAAGAAGTTCTGGTTCATGGAGTAATGCTCTGATTAATTGGAGACGTCTTTTCATTCCTCCTGAGTAAGTTCCAACTCGATCATTTCTCCTTTCAAAAAGACCAGCAAGCTTTAATAACTTCTCAACTTTAGGACTTATTTCAGATTTTGGTACATTATATAATCTTGCATGAAATTCTAAATTTTCACGACCAGTAAGTTCATTATATAAAGCTATTTCTTGTGGGACAAGACCAAACACACCAAATAACGATTTTCTTTCATTATAAGGATCTCGGCCTTTAACTTTAATTGTTCCATTAGTTTGCTTCAACTGTCCTGTTATTAATTTTACTAGTGTTGATTTTCCTGCTCCATTTGGTCCATTTAAACAGAAAATTTCTCCTTTATGAATCTGAAATGAAATATTGTCCAATGCAACGGTATTAGGGTAATTTTTGCTGACCCGATTTAATTCGATAAGAACGTTAGTAGATTTTTGGCTAGAATTATTGACCAGATTTTCTTTCTCATTTACTGACACATTAATTACCTTAAAAAATTCTAAATTTTTTATGATTATTCAGAATATAAAAATTTATATATATTACTACTCTAGTAGTAACATAGCAAAACATATATAAATATTTTGAAATTTGAAGATTTAGCTTGATATGAATCATTTAGAAAAATTACTGCAAAACTTCGGTTTTACTCAATATGAAGCTCAAACACTCACCACCCTGATACGTTATAAAATCTTAAGTGCTCATGAAATTCATAAATACAGTGGCGTTCCTCAACCCAAAATTTACGAAACAATGATTAAACTTCAACAAAAGGGTTTCATTGATATTTATCCTAAAAAGAAAAAGAAAATGTACCTCATTAAGCCAAAAGAAGTAATTCAAGAACATTTACTAAACTATTCTCGTAAAATTCAGGATTTAGGGCAGAAAAGTATTGAAATAATAGATAATATTTATGATACAGAAGAAGCTGAAGATTTACCTTTTATCGGCATTGCGGGAGAAACAGTGCTTCAAGAATATCTCTATATGTTGATAGATACAGCCAAAGAAACAATTATTTCATTTCTTCCTCTCTCTCATTATGATGAGAAAATAGTTTCAATCTTAAATAAACGTAAGAACGAAATTGAAATTAAATTAATATTTCATGATAAGGATATAGGAGAATTAGAAAACCAACTTTCTGGAATCAATAAATATTACCTTAGTGCCCCCGCATTTGATATTATTAAAAATATTCTTGAAAACATTGAAAATTTTCTTCCACAAGAACAAAAAAAAGCCTATTCATTTCATATACTTAAAGAAATTGCTATCCATTTAGAGGATATATTTGGGTTAATGATAATTGATTGGAAAAAAAGTTTCTTCAAAATTCCAATACCAATTCCACTCCCAATGGCAATATTATCAATGTTACCCCAACTACTTGACTTTCATAATCTTGGAATGAAAAAAATTCTAGAATCCTCAATAAAATTCTAAATCAAATTAATTGGGAAACTTTTCATACTTTCAAAAGTGAACTTAAGTCCAAAATTCTTAAAAACATTGCTTATATGAATATTTTTAAAAGAAGAAAAAAAAAATCATAAAATAATACATTACTCATACGTTAATAGAGGGCAAATAACTCTTCCATTCATTTTAAATTCTTCGAAATCTTCCTTAGTAAGTATAGTTTCCTTCAAATAACAAGTAGAGCAATTCCACTCATATTTCTTACGATCATCACTCTCAATTATAACTCCAGTATCAAAGTTATGTTTGACACCACATGGAAATTTATTCATCTTTTTTGGTAATCACCTTTTCTATTATTAGTGAACAATTTTTCAGAATATTATTTTATACTCTGAACGATATAACATCATAATATTTTTAATATTTATTAATAATAATAGCTATTTTGTCTATTTAAACTTTCCCCTTAATTTCCCATTATTGTATAAAGCGAAACGACAAAAAACAGAAGGCTATTTTATTACAAATCCTAAAAGAAAAATGAACAATATATCTATTTTTATCATAATAACTGAAAATTCATAAAAAATATTTGATCTTAAATTTAAGTTTTTGGGTTACTGTTGAACAAAATTTAGATTTTTAAAAAGATATACAATAAAAAATAATGTAAAGCTTGCTTAACATCAATTAAAATAGGATAAAGAATCCCAGAAGCAACATTTAAGAATTAAAACGAAACATTTAAATATTAATGTAAATAAATATTACATAAGGAATAAAAATTTCGAAATAACACATTTCGGGGTTTAAAAGCCTAAATTATTAGTACAATTATAGTTTACATATATAAAAATAAATTTAAAATAAAATGGAGGAAAAATAAAATGAGTCAAAAAGACTTTGCATATGAAGGTGGTATTTCTCGAAGTTACACGAAAAAATCAATTATTAAAATTATTCTAGGGTATATTGTATTTTATGCAGTTTGGATGATCTTGACATATTGGCTAAGCTACTTTTTTGATCCATTAGTCTTTACATTGAGTCTGTTTCTTTGGCTGATAATTTACTCTGTATTGCTGCCCTTGGTTATTGTAATACCATTCTCACTGTGGTATCTTAATAAATATGTAAAACTGTATTCTTATGAAATATCCGAAAATAACATAATAATTCGCCATGGAGTTTTTACAAAGAAAAGAGCAACAATTCCTTATACTCGAATTCAAAACATTAATATTGTTAATGGTGTTTTCGATAGATTATATAAGATCTATACTGTAAAAATAGAGACAGCAGGAGCTAGTGGTGCCGGAGGGGGTGGTGGAGGCAATGTACGTCCTGAAGGTCTTATTCCAGGGCTTGAGGATCCATACATAATTGAGAACAAAATAATAGAAATGATGACAAAATATTCTCAGATTCCAAGCGGATTAGAAGATAAAATCTTTAAACCGGAAGAACTTGCTTTTGATAATTTTATTAGTTATATCCTTTCGAAAATGCGAGAAGGAGAATCTTTAAAGACAACTATCAGAGAAAAAAGAGAAAGTATTAATATGAGCCCTGCCGTTTTAGCTGAAAAAGTGGGAGTACCAATTCAAACGATAAATTTCTTAGAAGAAGGTCGATATAATCCAAGTTTAGCATTAGCATACAAAATTGCGGAAGTACTTCATTGTAAAATAGAAGATTTGTTTAAATTAGCTTAAAATTGAACATTTTTTTTAATATTTTGATTATTTTAACTCCAAATTGAGTAAATGGTGAGAACGGTTGAAATTTAAGAAAAAAATCGCTTCAAGAGTAAGGCAATTCAGGGAGGAATTAAATTTGTCCCAGTTAGAATTAGCTAATCTTGTAGGAGTTTCTCGCCAGACAATATATTACTTAGAACGGGGTTCATATAATCCATCCTTGACAATATCTTTTAAAATATCGGAAATCTTGAAAAAACCTATAGATGAGATTTTTTATCAAGAACCAGTAATTAAAGATATCTTAGAGGGTAAACCATTAGCAGAATTAAGAGAGATTGCTAATGTTGCTGATATCAGTCTCGAACAATTGGCTTCTTTGAGCGAAATAGACGACGAAGAGGTAAGTTCAATTTTTAATGATAATGTATTAGTTAAAATTGCCAAGGGATTAGGAATGAACTTTGAGGATCTATTCGAAAAAGAAGCTGAGAATTAAAAATCTATAAAATAAATAAAAAAAAAACAGAAAAATTTTGGAAGTGTATAGAGAAAAAAATGGAAAAATATGCGATAATGACCAAAAATCTCACAAAGAATTTTGGTAATATTGTAGCTGTAAGAGATTTAAATATTGAGATTCCGTATGGGAGTACCTATGGTCTTCTGGGGCCTAATGGTGCAGGAAAAACCACCACAGTTAGGATGTTAAATGCTATTATTTCCCCCTCAAATGGTACAGCCTCAATTGGGGGTTATGATATTCTCACTCAAGCAAATGATGTGAAGATGATCTGTGGTTTTCTACCAGAATCTCCTGGATTATATCAAAAATTAACAGCGAAAGAATTCTTAGAGTTTATCGGCGAATTGTATTATTTACCGAAAGCAACTATTGCAAGTCGTATAGATGAGCTCCTTGATCTATTTGACCTTGAAGGGCGTGAAAACGATTTGCTTGAAGGATATTCGCGTGGAATGAAACAGAAGGTTTGTCTTTGTGCAGCTTTAATTCAGGATCCCAAGATTATTTTTTTGGATGAACCTACATCTAATCTAGATCCTGCAGCAGCGAGAATGGTTAAAGATCTTATATCAGATTTAGCGAAGAAAGCAGATAAAACTATTTTTATCTGTACTCATTTACTTGATGCAGCTGAAGAGTTATGCGATATTATAGGTATAATTGATAAAGGGACTTTGAAATTGGAAGGTCGTCCAAACGATATTATTGAATCTCAAAATGCAAAAGATCTAGAAGATGCATACCTTAAAATTATGGGGGCAAAGCATCTAGAAGACTTATTATCGTGGCGTGAAAATGGTCTAAATAGTGAAAACCCTAATAAGAAAAAAAAAAAGAAAGGGAAGTGATAGATTATGGCTTTATGGACGAAAATTGCTATGAATGAAGTCAGACTTAGGACTTCAAAATTTCGCAAAAATAGAAAAGCATTTTTCTTAGTTTTATATTCTTTCCTAATCTTTTGGGCATTTTATCTTTGTCCATTCATATTTGACCAATTTATGCCAACCTTGGCCGGGATGGAGGAGATCTCTACAATTTTGATTCCATCTATAGCGATGATTATAGAACAAGTTATGATGATCTTCTTTATTGTAATTATGATGTATCCTCTTAATAACGTGTATCGTAAAACTGAGATTGGATTTAAAGAAATCCTGTTGGCATCCCCAATTAGTGCAGGAGATATCTTTTTGGGAGAGTTCTTAGGAAAGATGCCCATTCTTTTCTCTTTCGTATTTGCTCTCACACCCATCTTTGTAAATATGCTGAATCCAATTTTTAATTTGTCGTTTGTCCAGACTTTGGTAATTTATATATGTGTATTTGGTCTTGTATTTTTGGCAACCTTAATTGGTAGTATAATCATGAGTTGGCTGGAACGTAAGATTGCTAAGAGTGAAAAAGCACGAGATTATGCTAAAGTTTTATTGATTTTACTTACAATTGGAATGGTCGCTCTCATTTACTCATTACAGTTTGGCTTTCAGTTCATCTTGGAAAATCCAGAGCTTAAAAATTATTTTATGTGGTATCCGCCTCTATGGTTTTCTAATATAATACTCTATACTTTTGATCCTGGATTATTAAACCCTTATATCTTAAATATATGGATGAGTTTAGCTCTAACAATTCTCGTACCTTTATTAATCTCATACCTTTCTTATAAAAAAGCAGATGTTTTCTACACCCTAGAAGGGGGAGTTGAGAAAACGAGTTCTATTATAAAGAAAGAAAATGCCTTTTACAAATTGAATAGATGGATTTTAGGTGTAAAATGGGAGGGATTAGTAATCACTCAGTTCAAGGAATTTTTCCGAAAAAAAGAAAATATCATGAAATTAGTTTATTTAGGTGGGATTACCTGTGTTTATGGATTGATTTTTTCATTTTCTGTAAGTGGAGCTGCCAACGATTTCATATCCGGTGGATTTAAAGTATTTATGGTAATATTCATGGGAGGACTCCTCTATGGGCTTATGCTTGGGAATTTCATCTTTGTAGGCAGTAAAGACTTATTATGGGTGTATAAGCGGAGTCCTAGGAATGTAAACAGTCTTGTCTATTCCTTCATAATATCGATGTTTATTATCAATATAATATTAGCTTTGGTTGTAACAATATTCTTTACTATTCTATTTCAATTTGATGCGTTTTATGTGGTTGTTTTTATCATATCCTATTTATCTTATGGGATACTGGTACTGATTGAAGCAATTGGAATACAGGGATTTAGTCCCGCATTCGAAGAAAAGGGAAAATTCATGGGATTGAATATGTTTAAACTTATGAGTATCCAAATGGGAGTACTTACAGGCTTCATATTTTTAATGGTTTGGTTGAGCGGAATATTACCGGAAATCACAACTTGGGAATTAACTCCTACTGTATTATTCATTTCCATACACCTTGCGATAGCGCTTCCTTTATTCTTTACAGGTCTAAGACACTTAAAGAAAATTGAATAATTGTTTCTTTTTTTTAATTTTTATTTTAAAACAAAAAGATCATCTTTTAATTTTGGTGATTTCAATTAATAACGAGACAAAATATGAACTACATTAAAGAAGACGATTATCTCTTAATAAAGGACATCGAAAGATCCTCTTGAAGTTTTTCGATAACATTTTTAAAGTCTTTTACATGAGTAGTGATGTCTTTACCCAGATTTGGGTCTAATTTAATTGCCTTTTCAATACTGAGAACAGCATTATTATAATCTTTTTTATCAAAATATGCAATTCCTTTGAAGAACCATGCATTCGCGAATTCAACTTCTACTTCTGTTGCTTTATCATAACTTTCAATAGCCTTATCAAATTCTCCTCGTAATTTATACACATTTCCTAAGTTAAACCAACCGTCCGCATAATTAGGATTTATTTCTACTGATTTACTTATATTTTCGAGAGCATTATCATAATCTTCCTTTGCTTCATACGTTAATCCTAACCATTTCCATGATTCAAAATAATTTTTATCATAATCTACAGCTCTTTGAAAATTGTCTATTGAAAGTGTATAATTTTTCTTATAGTAATAATTAAGACCGAGATAATGATATGCATCAACAAAAATATCATCTAATTCTAGAGCTCGGGTACACTGTTCAATTGATTTATCATAATTTCGATTTTCTAATTCAAATTTCGCTCGATTGATTAATTCTTTTTTATAAGATGTTTTAATTAGATCCTTATTTTTTACATCTGGTGATTCCATCATTTCATTGACTTTTAATGCTTTTTCGTAGAAATTAAAGGCGTCATCAAATTTTTTTAAATCAGCTAGTTGATTCCCTTGTTCTATTAATAATTTAATTTCCTCTGAATGGACTTCATCAATCAATTTTTTAATCTTTGTCATTTCTGCTACTCGTCGTTCAGGATCATCTATAGTTTGGGCATATTCGAGTCGTTTTTTGAGTTTTTCGATCTCTTTCTCTTTTAATTTCTGTTCTTCTGTTACTTCTCCTTTTCCAACTAATTGTTTGATTTCCGTTTCATAGATCAAACTTTTAATCTTACGAACTTCTTTTTCCATTTCAGTTGTTAAATACATTTTATTGGTCATAATCAATGCTTCATTATAGGTATCTATTGCATTTTGGAACTCTTTTTTTTCTACCAATTTGTCTGCTTTATTTACAACTTCAGTTACTTCAGCCAAATAAACCTTATTAACTAAGTTTTTTAGATTCTCTAATTCTGGATTTTGATCTTCCGGGTATGGCATTCTTTTCGCTAAACTTAAAGCAGAATATAAATCACTCACTACCTCCTCATATTTTTTTTGAACTATAACCTGAATAGATTTATCTTTAATTACATTAATTCCAGCTAGACATGAAATATTGATCAATTCATTAATTTCATTTACTTTAATATCTGTTAATTCTGATTGAACCATATTTTTTATTATATCAGAAGCTTGATAGAATTTATCGACAGCTTCATTGACTAATGATATAGATTCAGCATAATTGTCTTTTTGTGTAATTTCCTTACCTTTTTGAATGAGTGAATCAATTTCATCAATGTAAATAGGGTTTAATACTTCGGCAAGAAGACTTAATTCAAGGGTTTTTAAATCAGAATCGTACATTTTATTCGCTATTGATAAAGCATTTTTAAACTCAGTAATTGCTTGGTCCATTAAGTTTTGTTGTAATAAATCTTTTCCCCTTACAGATAAAGGTTTAATTCGATTCGAATAGATTTCATTAATCTGGTTCTTGATAGTACTAATTTGGGTTTTTTTATCTTTTGGATCAAAATACATTTTAATAGTATTTAAAGCATTTTCAAAAATTTTAATAGCCTCATCGTTTTGTCCATTTTTTTTAAGATCCTTACCATTTTCTATAATTTTATCAATCTGGGAATCATAAATAAGGGCAATCTCATTTTTAATTCTTAAAATACCTTCTGAACTAAATTTGTTTTGATAAATCTTCTCAGCAATACTTAATGCCTTTTGAAATATTGCTAAAGCTTCATCGGGGTTACCTTTATTTTTCAACTCAAGTCCACCGGCTAATAATTGCTCTATATCATTTTCACTAATCAATTTATTTATTTCATCAACTTCAGCATTTTTCAGCTGAACGTCATCTATATTTTCAATAATCTTTAGTGCGTTTTGAAATTCCTCTTTTGCTTTATCATACCTCTTTTGAGCTGTATGATGTATACCAACTTGGATTACACTATCCACTTGAACAGAATATGTTTGGTTAATCACATTTTTTATATTCTCTATTTCAGTGACTTTATCTTCCTCTTCTTTAACCTTTAAATTAATAAAATCTAAAGCTTCTTGGAGCTTTTTAATTGCCTTCGAGAAGTTATTTTTATCTTTAAGAGCATTAGCTTCTTCAATTAATAAATTTAATTTTTTCAATGTTGATGCTTTCATTTTAAAATTTCAAGTTTTTCCCTAATGATTAATCCTAAGAATTATTTCATATTTTTAATATTTTTCTTATAATCTTTTTATTTTTTAAAATCCTTGTAATAGGTATTAAACGAATTACTAATTTGTTATATAATGACTAAGCAACTAGCCACGAAAGAATATCCTACAATTGCATGCTGTGGATTGGATTGTGGGTTATGTCCTGTTTATTATACTAAAGGACCTTCAAGATGTCCTGGATGTTGTGGTCCAGATTTTCAAAATAGGCATCCTTCATGTGGTATAATCACTTGTTGCGTTAAAGAGCATAAATTTGAAACTTGTGCTGAATGTAATGAATTTCCATGCCCAAAAATCGATAAGTGGGACAAAGTTGATTCTTTTATATCGCATCGTGTTTCTCTTTCAAATTTGAAATTAATTAAAGAAAAAGGGATTGAACAATTCTTCAATCAGCAACAAAAAAGAATAGAATTACTTGACTTAATGTTAAAAAGCTTTAATGAGGGTAGATCTAAAAGTTTTTACTGTATTGCAGCTGCGTTACTACCCATTGAGGATATAGAAAAAGCACTGAAAGTAACTTCACAAGTACTTAAAAATGAAAAAATTGATTCAAAAGATGTAAAATCTAAATCAAATATTTTTAAAAGAAATCTTACTAAAGTCGCAGAAGAAAAATCTATTGTACTTAAACTAAAGAAAAAGTAATAAATTTTTAATTTAATCTTGAGAATATAATTTTAATTAATATTGAAAAGGTTATGTTAAATGAGTATTTATTATGGTGGACCGATTATTACAATGAATGAAAACCAACCAATAGTAGAAGCAGTAGGTATCAATGGAGAAAAGATTTCTGTTATTGGAACCTTACCAGAAGTTAAAGAATATATGGGAAAAGATGCCAAATTAATAGATTTAAAAGGAAATTCTCTGTTACCTGGTTTTATTGACAGTCATATGCATCCCATTTCATACATTATTCTATTATTGAATTATGATTTATCTACTGTTAAAAGCTTAAAAGAACTTCAATCAATATTAAAAGAAGCCGCAGAACATAAACCAAAAGGAGAAATGATTTTTGGTTTAAGATTGAAAGAAGAAGAATTTGATATTCCCAGATTGCCCACTCGATGGGATTTAGATGAAGTTTGTCCTGATCATCCTGTTTTTATAATTAGATATGACGGGCATATTGGGATTGCCAACACGAAAACTTTAGAATTAATTGATGTGGACTATAATAAATTTGCTCCAGAAGGGGGAGAAGTTAGGAAAAATGAAAAGGGTGAAATCACAGGTATTATATCAGAAAATGTTTTAGATATGTTCATTTCAAAACTCCTCAAACACTTACTTCCCAAACTTAGTATATTACAGGAATCTTCTGAAAAAGCTTTTAAAGATTTTGCAGCAAATGGCATAACTTCTATTCAAGGTGTGATAGAAGAAGAAGGTGGGCGAATAGAAATATGCAAATCAATTCAGGATAAAATATTTCAAAATTTGTATGCTCTTATATCAACCAATAAACCAAAAAAACTATCAAAATATAAAAAACCACCCTTAGATGAAGGAAAGGAGGACAGCAAATTCAAAGTAGGTACTTTAAAACTATTTTTAGATGGAACTTTTGGAGCGAAGACAGCATGTATGTGGG
>JBHLLT010000038.1:0-1735 GCA_048938855.1 Promethearchaeota archaeon | reverse complement strand
GGACAGCAAATTCAAAGTAGGTACTTTAAAACTATTTTTAGATGGAACTTTTGGAGCGAAGACAGCATGTATGTGGGAACCATTCTCTGATGAACCTGATTCATGTGGTTTTTGTGTGGTTGATGAAGAAGAGTTATATAAAAAGATGAAAGTTGCTCACAACAAAGGGTTTCAAGTAGCAATTCATGTTATAGGAGATAAAGGGAATAGAATTTGTGTTGATTTATATAAAAGACTTTTAACAGAATTTCCAAGAGAAAACCACCGACATAGGATTGAACATGCTTCAATGTTGACTGATGATGTATTAAAGGATATGAGTGAATTAGGACTTATTGCTTCATGCCAACCTCCTTTTATTAATTCGGAATATATGTGGTTAGAAAAAAGAATAGGAAAGAAAAGATGTAAGTATACCTATCCTATGAAATCTATCATTAAAGCAGGAATCATGTTAATTTCAGGTTCAGATTGTCCTGTTGAAGATCCTAATGTGATTATGGGATTACATGCTCTAGTTAATCGTAATGGATTTGTTCCAGAACAATGTATATCAATGATGGAAGCGCTTAAAACTTATACAATTAATGCAGCTTATGGGGCATTTGAAGAAAACGTTAAAGGAAGTATTGAGGTTGGAAAGCTAGCAGATTTGGTAATATTAGACAAAAACCCACTTGAGATCTCTAATAATCAAATTAAAGAAACTCAAGTGATAGAGACAATAATAAGAGGAGAATCCGTATTCAAAAAATCCTAAGCTTTCATACTAAATACGATAAATAAATTGATTATTTTAATAATTCTAAGCATTTATTTTACGTTTAAAGATGATATAGTATAATGAGTAGAGAAATACAGCTAAAACACATAGCCCTATACATACCAAAATTATACTCCATATAAAAGAATAATTAGGTGGAGGTTTATAAGATGTGGGTATTAAATAGATTATATCATCACCTTCTGCCAATACATACTTGCCATCTGATGATATTGTTATTCCTCCTACATACTGTCCTACTCTATAGTTCCATAAAATAGTTTTACTTGTGCTATCTAGGAGTGAGATTATGCCATCGAAATGTCCTATAACAATATATTGTCCATCGGAAGACATTGCCACTTTTTTATTGTAATCTCCTCTAGTATAGACCCATAAAGGCACATGATTCGTATAATTGAAAAAATAAACATTTCCATTCGTGGTTCCACCAACGACAATAAGCTGACCATCTGATGAGATTGCTAATGATTTATAACCGCTTTCTGCTGAATAGTTCCACAGAGGAATATTGCTTGTATAATTGAAAAGATAAACTTTATTTTCATAAGTTCCTGCAACAATATATTGTCCATCAGATGAAATTTCTATAGAATTTACACGACCTGCCGTTTCATAACTCCATAAAGGAGTAGTATTTGTTTTATTAAAGAAATAGACTTTATTATCCAAGCCTCCTGCAGCAATATATTGTCCATTGGCAGAAATAGCTACAGACAATATCCACTCTCCTATCGTATAATTCCATAAAGGAACAGAGTTCGTCCTATTAAAAAGACATATTTCTCCATATCGTATAGAACCCCCTGCACCAGAACCACTTCTAAGTCCCGCTGCAATATATTGGCCATCAGATGAAATGGCAACCGAACTTGGAGAAAATGGAGATTTTACATAGTGCCATAAGGGAGTAGAATTGTCTTTATTAAAGAGACATACCCACATAGTATC
>JBHLLT010000037.1:0-20829 GCA_048938855.1 Promethearchaeota archaeon | reverse complement strand
GGGGTAATTTTTGATTTAAATATTCTAGGATATCTTGATCGCGATGATATTGAAATCACTTGTTTATGTGATACTAAAACGAGACGAGCAAAACTTAAAGTGGAAAAATTTAATTTGGGTCCAAACATCAAAATATATTCTGATTATAAAAATATGCTTGATTGCGAGAGCATAGATATTCTAGAAATTTTATTACCTCACCACTTACATTGTGAAGTGACACTTTATGCTGCTAAAAAGAATATCTTAGGAATATCTGTACAAAAACCTATGGCAAACTCTATTAAAGAATGCGATAAAATGATCGATACCTGTAAAAAGAATAATATTAAACTTAAAGTTTTTGAGAATTTTACTTTTTATCCTCCTATTATGAGAGTAAAACAATTATTAAATGAGGGTGTTATTGGTCAAGTAAATTCAGTCCACATTAAAACTATTGAAGGAACCAAAGGAGGATGGGACATCTCTACTACTACATGGATGTGGCGGTTAGATCCCAAACTTTGTGGTGGTGGGTTGGAGTGCGGTTCTCCCTTTGTTTTTGATGATGGGTTTCATAAATTTTGGTTGGCAGTACATTTAGCAGGGGCAAAAATCGAAAAAGTTTATTCATGGATTGACAGATTTAATAAATTAGATATTCCGGCTTACATAATGTGGAAATATTCTCCTCCAAAAAACACTGAATTTCTTGTTCCCTCTTACGGGACTATGGAATTCAATTATTGTCTTAATATGAATTTACCTAGCCCTTATTATCCAGGAGATGAATTTATAACAATAACAGGTTCTAAGGGTGTTATTTGGATAAATCAAGCTACATCAGGTGGAAATGTTATGTCTGGATCTGGAATTTTTCCTCCAATAGTAATATTTAAAGATGAAAAGATAGAGACGATTAATGACATTGAAAGAGATTGGAAGTATGGTTTTATTAATTCTACGCACCATTTCA
Organism: Promethearchaeota archaeon; assembly: GCA_048938855.1. Classification (GTDB taxonomy): domain Archaea; phylum Asgardarchaeota; class Lokiarchaeia; order Sigyniarchaeales; family SOKP01; genus Loki-b32. The sequence continues at coordinate 19,871 of JBHLLT010000037.1, read as the reverse complement.
TTGATGCAATAAAGAATGATAAGGTTACAATATTATCAGGAGAAGAAGGTAAATATATCACCCAATTCGCTTTAGCCACATTAAAATCTTCCATAGAAGGGAAAGAGATCTGTCCTGAAGATATGAAAGAATAAAAAAATAAAGTCTTCTAAATTTCAGAAGGATACGAGTAAATTAGTGGGATCCTTTTTTGTGTCCCATTTCACGAAGAAGTCTGATTACAATGGTTATATTTTACATATATTATCGTTGTATTATACTCATATATTTACTTTTCATAGTGTGTAAAGTATAACAAAAAAAACAATACAACGTGATATAAAAAGGGGTTTATAAAAAAATGAAGTTAATTACCTGCCATATACCTGAAGAAAAGTTGAAACATCTTCAATCTTTTCAGAACTTATTTGACAGGTATAGAAGAATTGGTTAATATGAACCTATATCCCAATCGTTCTGAAGTAATTCGCGTAGCAATACGAGACTTACTCAAAACTGAATTAAGTTCAATTTTAAGAAAAAAAGATTAATTTCTTTTATTTTTTCCTTCTTTTTCTCTTTCAGGTTCTAATAAAGTAATTTTTGTAAATTCGTATTTGATTATTAATTATTCGAAAATTTTCATAATAATATCAAACTAACAGCCATAATAAACATCCCAGTTATGATTCCGATTATCGAATAATGCTCTTTGGCCAGAGATCGAGACATTGGCAAGAGTTCATCTAAAGATATATAAACCATTATCCCTCCCACTGCACCTAACATAGCATATAAAATAAAATCATTAATAAAAGGAAAGAGAATTAACCATGTTATTAAAGCTCCTAATGGCTCACTCATACCTGATATAAAGGACCATTTAAAAGCTTTTTTCCTGTTTAAGGTATAAGCATAAATTGGAACTGCTACAGCTATACCTTCTGGTATGTTATGTAAAGCAATAGCGATAGCTAATAAAATTCCAAGGTTAACTTGAGTTAAAGCCCCAATAAAGGTTGCCATACCCTCTGGAAAATTATGAATAAAAACTCCGAAAACTATAAAAATAGATGTTTTAGCTAATTGATTATTCTTTTTCTCATCATAATAGCGAGGGCGCTGTCCGTGCCTGTGACCATGATGAAGATGTGGCTTATATTGACCATTATTAGTAACTAAAAATTCTATAGAATCCTCAAATTCATACTCATGAGAAACTAAAATATCAATTAAAAACATAATTATCATTCCAAGAAAGAAAAACATTAAACCTAACAATGGACTTGTCTCATTCATACTACCTTGAAGTAATTCCACAAAAGAAATCAAGATCATCACTCCTGCAGAAAATCCCATGATGAATGAAATAAATTTGGGACTAGGTTTTTTCATAAAAAAAGAAAAGAAACTCCCTATAGTGGTTGACAGGCCAGCCATTAAGCTTAGTAATAATCCTAGTAAAAAATTTTCCATTTTTAAACCATTTTTTACCTTTTTTGACCAATTTATATAATAGGATTATTTAAATATATATCTTAACAAAAAATTTTATTAATTTTAATTTTAAAATAATTTCTCATGAAAATTAATAATTATAAAATTTAATGATTTAGACACATCTAATTCAGTAAAAGTGATTTTCATATTTAAACATTATTAATATTTATTTTCTGATTTAATAGGATTTAGAGCAAAAATTAAATAATTAGGATAAAGAATTACAATATAGGGCTATAAGTAATTATATAAAAACTTTCACTTTATTTTTAGTGTAAGTTTTTTGTGTAGCTTGATATTATTAATAATTAGTATTCATTCTTTTAAATAATTTTATAAATAAGACTAAGGATTATTATGAGAGAAGTAAATGATGCTGATAAATTATATTATTTTCAGAAGAGTTTCTTTACATTGGATGGGTTATGGATGCTAGAAACAGAAAAAGAAGTAGGTGGGCAAATTGCTCTAAAAATCGATAAAAAAGTTTGGATAAAACTTATGGAAATAATTTTTCGGAGGATTAAGAAATACTTAAGTATTGAAACCAATAGTTTGATTGATTTAATTGAAATTCTTACATTTCGTTGGTCTGTTGAGGGTTGGAAATATTCAATTAATCAAACTTCTGGATTTGAAGTAAATATTAAGATAATTGAGTGCCCATATAAAGCAACAATGGATAGAAATCCAGAACGAAAAAACAAAATTCCATTAATTTGTAATGATTTTTGTATTCCTTTCTATAATGCAATCATAGGAAACTTTAATCCTAATATAAAAATAGAACGGAATAAGTTTATGGGTTTAGGAGATAATATATGTAATTTTCATTTTAGAGAAGAAATCGAGTGAATAAACTCATTACTTATAAATAGATTCAAAATGTTTAATTTGATTTTTGGTTTTTGAAATAATCAGATTTGCTTCTTTACTGGTTATTGAATATAATTTAAAAAATGTATCATCAATTTCTCTTAATTCCTGATAATATTTATCTGAAGTGGTTTTACGATTCTTCAGCAATAATAAATCAATTATTTCAACTTTACTTACGATCTTATTTTTAATTTCATCATTAAGTTTGATAATAGGTAAATGTCTAATCATATATTGGTTTAAATTAATAGTTGTATCTTTTTGATTGTTGATTGCATAAATACAATAAAATTGAATTAAGATTGAATTGAGAATAGCGCATAAATACTTTAATTCATTAATATCCTTATGAAGCAATGAATAAATTGATGATGTAAAACAAACCTTCTCATTTGTAAAAATCGCTTCTGGGATTATATTATTGTGTTTTATTAATAATTTCGGTTTTATATAATATTCAAATTCATTTCCTTTCAAGATTTTTGGATCTAAAGCTTCAATGTTGAAAGATTTATTTTTGTTGAAGGAATAATAACTGAAATCATTTCTAGCACTTATAAAATAGCAAGAACCGCTCGTGTCTTTTAATAAATTTCTCTTAACTGTCTCTAAACCAATCTCTTCTTCGCCTCTAATCATTTTTGGGAAATCTACAGGATTTAAATAATTTAAATCTCCCTTTGTTTCAATTTTTTCTATTAAATCTAATATTTGCTTTGTTGGTTTAATTCTAATCCTATTTAATTTGGTTGTATTTGTTTTACAATATGGACATATATTCTTATAAGTATATGCGTATAACTTTTTAGATTTTAGACATAATGGACATTCTAAATTAAAACAAATTCTTAAAGAATCTACAGTTTGCTTCGGATATGTAATTATCTTCATGTTAGGATAATCGTAAATGGTTAAATCTCGTTCAGGAAACTCATTTTTTTCATAAATTATAATTTGAACTTCATTTGTAGCTCTCTTAAAAATTTTTGAGCCAATATCAAATATTTTTAAAATATTTGCTTTTGAAAGGAAATTATTTCTAAAACGAATATAACTTTGCCTTAGGAGAAAACTTTTTGGAACTAAAAACCCGATAACTTGATTACTCCATTCTAAAGCTTTTATTAGGAAAGTACAATAAATATCTTTAAAGAAAATACTCTCTTTTTTAAGAAATTCTTTTTCTTTTTGATTTAATATATTCCCATAAGGGGGATTACCAACTATGATGTCAAAGTGCGGAAATTTAGCATTGATTATACTATTTTGTATTTTCAAATTTGATTTTAAAGTTGAAATTATTTCTTCAAGTTCTGATTTATTCTCATAATTAAACCATCTTAAAAGTCTTAAAATGCATAATTTAATTGGGTATTCATTTATATCAAATCCATATAAATTTGATAATATATGTTTCTTAATCTGAATATCTGGTAATTGACAATTCAATTTGATAATAGTATTATAAATACTATTAGCAGCACTTAAGAGAAAACCACCTGAACCACACGCTGGATCGCAAATTGTGCTATTTAACAATAAATCTATGATCTCTTGCTTGTTATCTTGATTAGATTTTAGGATATTATCTAAATTCTGAATTAACTTGATATTTTGAGTGTCCTTATTTATGTTCTTATCAATTAAACACAACAATACTTCATTAACAATAAAATCAGATATGCTTTTACTTGTATAAAATGTACCCTCTTTCTTCCGTTTGTCATATCCACTTAAAAACAATTGTTCGAATCTCTCGATTAAAGGAAAGAACTTAGAAATTTCTTTAAAATTATTAGTTTTTAGAACTTTATCAAGATATTCAATGAATTCCTTGAATCTTTCAAGATTATTTTGATTTTCCACTTTTTACAATTTCAAAATTCTTTTGTATATCATCTATAATTTTCGATTTAAAATATTTTATTGTTTATAGGATATTTCCTTAGAATTTTTATAGTTAAATTACCTTAATATAATAGGATACTATGACTAGTGATAAAGAGGAAGAGAAAGATTATTACGGAGTAGCTCCAATCAGCTCAGTAATTAAAAAAATGAAAAAGGAATATGATAAAGATAGAAAGGATTGGAGAGTGATAGGTTCAAATGATAATCATGGCAATTTAGATACATTTATATCAAAAAAGCCTAATACTTTTTGGTTAAAATCAAAGCAATTAAGTCCTTATTCAGCTTTAAGCATGGGTACAGTTGTGAGAAACTTAGATAAGGATATCGATGAAAAGATTGGAAGAAAAATGTCGCCTAATGATATGCTACGATTATTTGGGATGATAGTTCCTATTAAAAATAATCAAAATATAGTAGCATCTGGTATTGAAAAATTTTCGCAAGAGCATGGTGATTATTTCAAAAAATTAATAAATGATCAGGATCCTAATATAGCTCCAGCACTAGGACGGCGTATTGATAAAGAATTTTCTAAAAAGTATCCACAACGGCGTGGATTATATATATAGATAAAGAATTATACTTTTTCTTTGAGTTTTCCTAACTCATCTTTACTTTTAATGATAAAATCTGTATTACTTGTGTATTTTTCCGTACTGTTCACTAATTCTCCAATTACAGCATTAATTAGATCAGAACCTGATTTTCCAGTGCTTCCCGCGAATTCTTTTAATAGAGGAACTTTTAAATCTTCAACATAAAATGTAAGACCTTTTGAAATCTCTTCCATCATTAATTGATAAGCAAAATCTGGACTTTTTTCTCCTTTCATTAAAGGTTCAGCAGTATCTTCAAAAGTATAAGAAACTTCTAACCATTTACCTGCAGCGGTTGGCACTATACCATAAATATAATCTTGAGTGTAAATCCATAATGGTGTACCATTGTCGAAAGAAGAATCTACTATTGCCTTAAATTCTTCACTCATTTTACATCAATTCTTATAAAAATATATTACTTCTATTAGATAAAGTAAAGTTTGTTTTTTTAATTTTATAGTTATAACATTTTTATCCTATCTTTTAAGTTTATGCAAAAAAAATAATAAAATAATAATGGTCAGAGTAAAATTATGAGAGAACTTGAATATGAAAAAATTATATCAGACATACAAAAATGGATTAAAGATTATGTAAATACAGCAAATGTTAAATCTATTGTAGTAGGAATTAGCGGAGGAATTGATAGTGCTGTAACGACGACTTTATGTGTTAGAGCACTTGGTAAGGAAAATGTAATAGGCCTAGGATTACCCTGTTCATCAAATCCTCAAGATTTGAAGGATGCCAATGCATTAGCTAAAAACTTAGGAATAAGATTTATCATTTTTGATTTAGAAAATGTCTACAATGAATTTATGAAAAAATCAGCCTCAGTAATTGAATCTAATAGCTTGGCAATAGCAAACTTAAAACCTAGATTAAGGATGATGACTATTTATTTCATAGGCCAGTCTTTAGGAAAGTCTATTGTGGCAGGTACTAGCAATAGAACAGAAATAGCTATTGGGTATTTTACTAAATATGGTGACGGAGGTGTAGATATAGAACCAATTGGGGGATTTTATAAATGTGAAGTAAGTAAGATTGCAAAATTACTCGGAATTCCCGAAGAAATTATAATTAAACCACCAAGCGCTGGATTATGGGAAGGGCAAACTGATGAAGATGAAATTGGTATAACATATGATGTCCTAGATGAAATTATATATAGAATTGATAATAATTTAGCTTTAACTGACCTAAACCAAGATCATGTAAAAAATGTAAAGAACATGATGAAATCAGCACATCATAAACATATTATGCCACCTATCTTTAAAATAAAAACAATTAAATCAGATTGAATTTAAATACTCGAAATAACACGTCTTATTCTGTTAATTTTCGAGGTAATACCATTAAGCTTTCCTCTAAGCTCATCACTTTGTTTTTTATACTCACTGTCATCAATAGAGCCAGAACTGTAATATTTTTCTATGTCTTTAAATGATTTTTCTAATGAATAACGTTTACCCTCAAGAGCAATTAGTTCTTGGTATAAAGAATCTTTATCAGAGGGTAACGTTTCTTCAATTTCAGCTTCAGGTTTATTGTAACTTCTTATTTCAGGTTCAGAATCATTAAATCCAACAAAAGCTATAGCGTTACTTTTTTCTTCCTTTTTCTTCCTTTTACTTTTTGCTGGAGTGAAAGTTTCATCTAAAGTAGGTATCTTTTCAGCTGATTTTTCTCCTACTGAAGAAAATACATTAAATAATTCAGTCCCGGTCGAATGAATTTCTTCTGCTTCAATTTCTTCTATACTGACTTCTGTAAATTTAGGTGTTGGCAACACAGGGGATTTTTCAATAAATTCAGGTTCTTTAACAGTAGGTTCTTCAAATAAATCAGGTTTTTCGATTGTAAATGGTATTTTTTCTTCTCCTTCCTTAGTTTCAACTTCTATTATTTCTGGTACTAGAGTTCTCTTCTTAGGTTTTTCAGGCATTTCGGTAAATTTAGGTGGTTCGTGTGGTTTTGATGGAACATCAGATTCTTCTAGAATATCTATTATGGATTCAGATTCTTTTGGAATTTCGGTAATTATTTTTTCATCTTCTTTTTGATCTAATGGTTCTTCTTCAATATCGTGAATTTTTTCAAGAATAGGAAAGGTCTCTAGTCTTTCTAAAGTATGTTCAATTCTTGATTGAACATCCTCAATCGACTTAATTCCTATTGATTTTTTAGGTGTTTCTGTCTTAGGTTCGCTGGGTACTTTAATATGAGGTGGATGTTCGGGTTTTTTAAACACTGGAAGTTTGATTTTCGGAGGAGGTAATTTCACATCTTTTTTTGGAATAATTTTTTTAACAAGTCGTCTTTGAGAAACTTGTTTGAGAGTTTCATCTTTCTTCTCTATCTCTGTTTTAAGAACATCTATCTTATGTTTTAAATCGTCTATCTCGCCTTTAAATTGTTCTGAAACTCTATTTACAATCTGATTTATATCAAAACTAGCAGTCTCTAAATCTTCATGTAATCGAGTGGTTGGAGATTCTTCAACATCAGCTTTTTTAGATTCAAATTCAGGTAAGGCACCAATAATTTTGATAATTTTCTCAATATTGCCTGGTAATTCAGATTCTACAAACCAAAGTTCTAATGTATCCCAACTTTCTAATTTATTTAATGTATCATCGAACAAATCCATATTCTCTTCTGCATCATTATTTTTTACAATTTTTAAAGTTTGAATCTGATTAATTAATTTTTCCCGAGCAGTAATCTCATCATCTGGAGTTGGTTCTCCCTGTGTCAAATAAACATAAATATCTTTAATTTCCTGTATTGTAGAATTGAACTTCTCTTCTTCACTCATGAAAGACGACTTGAATTGTTTATTTTAATTATCTCTTAAAATATGTCTTTAAGTATTTAAAAACATTTCATTAATATATTTCTTTGCGATGGTAAAAGAATTTGAATCCTACTTCCAAATAAATTTTTATATCAGTTATGTTATTTACAGAGTAAAGAATCCTTACATATTTGAAATTTCAAAATGAGCTCAACTAAAAAAAGCTTATTCCAGCCAAGATGTCCAAAATGTGGAAAGAAAATCTATCTAAAATATAGTCCCTTTAAAAATTATGTATTTAGAAAGCCACCCTCCTTTTGCCCAAATTGTGGTGAGGAATTAAGTCTTGAAAAAAAAAAGGATTTAGTTGAACATGAAGAAATGGTATTTGGAATAATTTGCATCCTGGCTGTGATCATGTTAATAATAATAGGAGTAATTTTTATGAGATAGGGATAAAAAGGTAGTTTTTGGATAAATAATCCTTCCAAATCAATAAATAGGGCGTGCTAATTTATACGCGCCTTCCCCTGTGACCACCCTTCCTTCTACAGTGATCATGGGATTTAGGGGTTACTTCTTCAATCCTACCAACTTGCAAACCAGCCCTTGCGAGTGCTCGGATACAGGCTTGAGCACCTGGTCCTGGTGTTTGAGATTTATTTCCACCGGGAGCTCTTACTTTTATATGTATTCCTGTAACACCTTTATCTCGAAGATCGTTTGCCACACGGAAACCACATTGCATTGCTGCATAGGGATTACTTTCGTCGCGGTCAGCTTTGACTACCATACCCCCAGAACATTTGGCGAAAGTTTCTGCACCACTTAAATCTGTAGCGGTAACAATCGTATTATTATAAGAACTAAAGATATGAACAATTGCCCATTTAATTTCTTCTCTTCTACTCATAATTCAACCCTGCTTAACTTTTTTCTTTTACAGCTGATAATGGACTTTGCGGAGTAAAATCGATAAGCTCTTCCTCATCTCTTTTAACAATGTAGGAAGGAGTATTTATCTTTTTTCCACCAACTTGAATATGACCATGAGTAATATATTGTCTTGCTTGATAAATGGTACTAGCAAGTCCTCTCTCATAGACAAGAGTTTGAAGTCTTCTCTTTAGGACATCTTCTGGCGTTAAAAGCAGTACATCTTCAAACTCTGCTTCTGAACCTATAATACCTAACCGATTTAACTTTTTTATTAAAGTCTGTTGTACTTCCTTCGCACGTTCTTCAGATAATGTTCTAGATTGTCGAGCAATATCACGCCAATTTCCTAGCATTGTACGCATTTTCCAGAATTCACGTTTATTTCTGAGCCCATATTTACCGACGAATTCGAGTTCTTCCAATATTCGATCCTTTTGAAAGGGATGTTTAGGTTTCTTAAATTTCTTCTTTAACCGTCTTGGATCTCCCATATTCTCACCTTTTATTATTCATTATTTTTGTTGTTGACCTTTCTTTCTTCTTACAACACCAATAACTAAGCCATGACGACCTGTACTTTTTGTTCTTTGACCACGGACTTTTAATTTTAAGTGATGTCGAATCCCTTTGTAACTCTTAATCTTTTTCATTCTATCAATGTCTTGTCTTACGGTAATCTCTAATTTATTTCCAATGATATGAAGATCAGCACCAGTACGTAAATCCTTTGGTCGATTTATCATCCAACCTGGGACACCATTTTCCACAGGAGCTATAATTATCTCTTCTAATCTATTTAGATCTTTTTCAGCAATTGTTCCAATTCTTAGATTTGGATCTATTCCTGCCACTTTAACAATTGCTTGTGAAAGTCTTCTTCCAATTCCTCTAATTTGTGTTAATCCATGTTCAACTCTAGCATTTCCATCTACTTGTGCTCTTAATTTGCGAAAGAACACCTTTTCACGAAAATTTTTTGGGCGAACAGCCGAGAAAGAACTCATACTAACTCAATCAATTAATTTTATGTTTACTTTTTTGATTTAATGGTAGTAAATACAGAATTTAATATTAAATTTTTGGTTTTCCTTGAGAAGAAGTCTAAGTGTACATACTTTACTTAAAACTTTCCTATTCTAATAAATTGGAACTCTCTGGTTCTCTTCTAATTTTAAATTTATATGTTTTTTACTCTTAGTTTTTTTGGAATTAGCCGTTTTTTCTAAGAGTGGTAATCCAGGTTTCACCTCTGTAATTGGCTTAGATTCAATTAACTTATGTTTAATCAATTCGTTATAAAGTTCTTTGCCTTTTTCAGTTCTAATGAGTACTGTATTCCATCCTGAAGGAGAACCTATTGACCCGATTGAAATGTCTGCAGATTCAGAAGTTAAATCATAACACATCTCACAGTCTGCTCGAGCAAAATGTGAAATTTCTTTGATAGGGATATTAAATTCTTCACCTTTTTGGGTATATACAAAGAATTTCCCTTTGTTGATATCCATCTTTTTTGCATTATTTATATCAACTTCTAATTTCTTACAAATATTAAAAAGGGATTCATAAGAAAACGATTCCATACAGAAGATACCAATTCGATATTCTACATTATTAATCGAGGGAAATCCTATATTATAAATATTTGATTTCAGAAGTGCCTGCATTTGACACGGAACTCCTACAACTGCAATTTTTTTCTCATTAAGTTCGCGATCATTTAATAATTGTAAGTTGGGATTATTTACGTATTTAGTACCTGCTGAGGAAAGGATATCGTCCTTATTTTTAATTAAAAAAGGTTCTGGTCGCCATAGTGTATTACTCATTTTAGCGCCAATAGCATAATCGATCTTATTTTTTTCTAAAAGATAATATATACAAGTGCTTGAAATTCCTCCATCTTGACATATATCTGAAATCTCTTTTATTTTAGTTCTAGCAGAGTATGCTTCTATAAAGTATCCAACTTTACCATAGTCCTTGATTTCAGAAACATTTTCTTGTGCCATATTTAAAATTTTCATAGGTAAATAAGTTCTAGGACAAACAAAATAGCACAATCCGCATCGAATACATTTTTCTTCATCAATTTTTCCAAAACCATTATAAATATGAATACAATTTGCTGGGCAGATTGCTGCGCAAAGACCACAACCTGAGCAATTTTTAGATTCAAAAATAACTTTTACAGGTTCATAGATTGGTTTGAGTTTTGAAATATCTCCTTCAAAAGCTTTAATTGAAAAGTCTTTGAAGATTAATCTTTCTGGATTATTATCATCTCCTTTAATTTTATCATATAATTCTTCTACGATAATTAATTTTTCATTTTTAAGTAATTCAAATAAACTCAATGTCTTTTTTAACTCAATAGAGTTTATTTTAGAAAATTGATTTAAGGTTTCTAAATTACCTTCAGAGTTATTTTTTAAAAAATTAAATAGAGAGTATTTTAATTTCTCTTCATCTAGCATATTATAGAGGATAGTTTCATATTGGATTTCATTATATACTCCTGCTTTTAAAATATCACGTTTAGCATCAATAAGAGCTCTGATTCTATATGAATCTAAAGCTTCTGCTAGATTTTTTAAAAACTCCCATGAAAGGTTTTTTTCAAGACTCATAATTATGCTAAATAATATTTAAATTCTAATTTTTCCGAAAACCCGAGCCGCGGGTTAGTTTCTCTTCAACTAATATTTTTTTGAAAAGATCATTCTAATTCGGATTATTTTTAGGTAATGGAGGGAGGGCTTGAATTCTGGATGATATATCTTCAACTGAAGTCATAAATTTTTCAACTTCTGCAGCTGAACAGAAATATTGTTGGATTCTTTCCTCAGATATACCTTCATGCTTCAATATTTTTTTTAAAGTGATTACATGTTCATATGTATTAGTATTACCATTACCGAATTCACATTCTCCTTTTTTTCAAGAGATTATTGCAACACCATCAGCACCATTGAGAAAAGCTTCCATAATTAAGTGTATTCCTATTCGCCCTGTACATCTGACTCGTATGAGGTGAAAGTCAGTTGAATATGATTTTCGTGTAACTCCTGTTAAATCTGCTACTGAATACCCTCATTTATCACAGCCAAAGGCTATAATTCTTCGTGAATAATCGTTTTGGTTACCAACCATTTTTTTTCCTCTAATCCGTTAATTCTTCAATACTTTCAGAAGGTATTTCTATTGTTTCAGCATCACTACATCCAATACCTTTTATTTCTTGACTAAATTGCCTATCTCTGTAATATTTTAAATCTATAGCTCTTGCTGGACAAGATGATACACATACTCCACAACCTTTACATTTTAAATCATCTACTTCAGCAATTTCATCCTCGTTTACTTTTATTGCTTCGTAAGAGCATAGTTTTTCACATCTACGGCATCCCATACAAAGATCCTTATCAACTTCAGCAATAATTAGTTCTTGTTTTATAGTATCATGGGATAAGAGAGTTGATGCTTTACTTGCAGCTGCTAAAGCAGAAGATACTGAATAAGGAATATTTTTTGGACCTGCTGCGCATCCAGCAATGTATATTCCTATATCTTTTGTTTCTTGTGGGTTTAAACATCCATGAATTTCAGAAAGAAAGCCTCCTGGACCTTTGCTTAATCCCATTACTTCAACCATTTCTTCGGTACCTTTAGAAGGAATCATTCCTGTTGATAGAACAACTAAATCAGCATCAATTTTTACAATTTCTCCAGTTAAAGATGAGTATGCTCGAACTTTTAACTTATTATTCTCCTTATCTTCAACAATTTCACCCACTTTTCCTCTAATCATTCGAATACCAGATTCTCTTATTTTTCGATAATACTCTTCATTACCTTTATCTGTAGTTCGTATATCAATGTAAAATAGAATTACTTCCATATCTGGATATTCTTGTAGCAGTAATTGAGCATTTTTAAGTGCTACACTACAACACACAAATGAACAATATGGATTAGCATTAACATCTCTCGAGCCGACACACTGAATCATTACTACAGTTTTTGGTGTTTCCCCATTGGATATCCTGTAAACATGTCCTCCAGTCGGTCCAATTGGACTTAACAGCCTTTCTAATTCTATTTGAGTAATAACATCAGGGTAATAACCATAATGATATTCATTTGATTCCCATATTGGATATTCGTCCCAACCAGTTGCAATAATCACAGCACCTACCTTGACATCAATATATTCTGCTTCTTGTTCAAAATTAATTGCTTCAGCTGGACATATTCTTTCACAATTTTTGCATTCAATACAAACACTCCGATCCATTACAGCTAATTTTGGTACTGCTTGAGGAAAAGGAATATAAATAGCACCTCTTTCACCAATACCTCTGTCAAATTCACTAGGAACTTTAATAGGACATTTAGTTGTGCATAATCCGCAACCTGTACATTTCTTTTCATCTATATAACGTGGATTTTTACGGATTCTTATATTGTAATTTCCAGGGATACCAGAAAATTCCACAACATCACTGTATGTGTATAAATTTATATTCGGATGTTTTGAAGCATTTACCATTATCGGTGCCAAGACTCATATTCCACAATCATCCGTTGGATAAATTCTATCTAATTGTGCCATTTTACCACCAATAGTAGCTTCTTTCTCAATTAAATATACTGGAATTCCTTGATTAGCTAAATCTAGAGCTGCATTCATACCGGCAATACCTGCTCCTATTACTAGCACTGCCTTTTCAGCAGGAATTTCTTTTCGTGGTATATTTTCTAATTCTCGAGCGCGATTAATTCCTGCTTTAACTAATCTTATCGCTTTCTCAGTTGCTTTTTTTTTATCATCTCTGTGAACAAAAGAACAATGTTCCCTTAAATTCACCATTTGAAAATAGTAAGGACTTAAGCCTGCTTCAACTAATACAGCCCGATAAGTGGGTTCATGAATTTTTGGTGTGCATGCAGCAACTACTACTCTATTTAGCTCATATTCTAATATATCTTCTCTAATAGAATTTTGTCCAGGATCGCTACATGTAAAATCATTAGTTCTCGCAATAACAACATCTGGAAGATTTTCAATGGCATCCTTGACCGCATCACAATCTACAACGGCTCCTATATTTACTCCTCACCGACATACGTAAACGCCTATGCGAATGTTATCTTTACCTTTATCTTTACCCGCCTCTTTACCAGATATTTTTTTCTCCATGGTCTGTTTATCAGACATCATTTTCACCTTTTTGTATAGTGTCACCACAATTTTGTAGTTAATTTGAAATTTTATATCAAATTTTATTGGGTTTTGAAATTAAGGAAATAATTTATTTTTTCTGATTAGAGTTCAATAAGTGGTTTAATTTATTTTCTTTTGTTTTATCTCTTAATCGTTTAATTTTCAAAAAATCCTTTAATGGAGGTCTCGTGAATTTTTTATTGAAAAAAAAATTATTTAACAATATGTCTGAGTCAGAAGAAAAAAAGAAAGAAGATTATGCTAAAGAGTTCATGTTAGAAGCTGGTTTAAAAGGTAAGAGTAGGAGGATTAAAATAATGAAGATAATTGATATGGTGGGTTATGATAAAGGAAAGATTAAAACAGCTTTAGCTCGAAGTGAAATTACTGATAGAATTCAGCATGAATAATAAAAATTTTTATAACAATATTTTTGAATCAATTTCACATTTTAATAAAATAATCAGAATTTATAATTTTCAAGTTAGATCCAAGGAGCTAGACTTTGCTTGATATTGAACTGTTCAGAAAAAATTTAGATGACATAATTAAATCAGAGGAAAAAAGGTTCAAAGATCCTTCAAATGCAGAGAAAGTATTAGATTTTGATAAAAAGTGGAGAGCTGCTTTACAAGAGATAGAAGAATTACGAAAAAAAAGGAATGAAATTTCTCTCAAAATCGGAAATTTCAAAAAGGTTGGTGATACGGAGAAAGCTGATGAATCTATAGCTGAGTCAAAACAAGTTAAAGATAAAATTGATGAATTAGAAAAATTAACAACAGAATATCTAGAACAAAGAGAAAAATACCGTTACATGGTAGGGAATATCTTACATGAATCTGTTCCTAGAGGAGAAACCGAAGAGGAAAATGAGATTCTTAGAACAGTGGGGAGTGTCCCAAAATTTAATTTCAAACCTCTTTCTCATGTCGACTTAATTACCAAAATTGGAGGAGCAGATACTAAAAAAGCTTCAGAAATTGCAGGATCAAGATTTTTCTATTTAAAAGGAGATTTAGTGCTTCTCAATTTAGCTCTTTTAAAATTTGCTTTAGAGAAATTAACAAGCAAGAATTATCTACCAATCTGGACCCCCTTTTTCACTAAACATGAAGTAATGAAGGCTGCTGCAGAATTAGCAGATTTTGAAGAACAACTGTATAAAATTCAAGATGAAGATCTATATATGATTGCGACTTCCGAACAAACTATAGCAGCATATCATTATAATGAAATTATTGAACCTGAAAGATTACCTTTGAAGTATGCCGGAATTTCATCATGCTTTAGAAG
The DNA here is from genome assembly GCA_048938855.1 of Promethearchaeota archaeon. Lineage (GTDB taxonomy): Archaea > Asgardarchaeota > Lokiarchaeia > Sigyniarchaeales > SOKP01 > Loki-b32. The sequence goes on along the minus strand of JBHLLT010000037.1, from coordinate 4,735 downwards.
AGAAGCGGGATCTCATGGAAAGGATACTTTAGGAATATTCAGAGTTCACCGGTTTGAGAAAGTAGAACAGTTTATTTTCAGCAAACCTGAAGATTCATGGAATCATTTTGAAGAATTAATAACTAATGCTGAAGAGCTTTATAAAGAGTTAAAAATACCGTACAGAATAGCAAACATTGCTTCTGGAGAATTAAATGATAATGCTGCTAAAAAGTATGATTTAGAAGCGTGGTTTCCAGCATCAGAGACATATCGTGAACTCGTTTCATGCAGTAATTGTTTGGATTATCAAGCAAGAAAATTGAAAATCCGAGTGGGAAAAGTTGGTTCACAACAAGCAAAAGAAATATTGCATACCTTGAATTCTACCGCAATAGCAACTGAACGCACTATATGTTGCATTCTTGAAAATTATCAAAATAAAGACCATTCAATTACAATTCCAGTAGTACTTCAGAAATATATGAATGGTAAAAAGATTATTAAACCATTAAAATAAAAACTAATCGAACATAAAATGATAGAACAAGATCTTGAAGATTTTGAAGAATTCTATAAACAGCGAGTGAATGCTCAATTTTTTAAAATTAAAAGAGTTACCAAGAAATTAATTGAAGAAGTTAGAGAGAATTTAATTGAAATAAAAGTGTGTTTAGATCGTTTCTTAGAAACCGGAATGGAAAAAATTGATCAAAAAGCTCAGAGATCTCTTAATTTTTTTTCTGATCGGATAAGAAAAGAAATTGACGAAATTGAAGTCCCTGAAGAAGAATTAGATTATGATAACATTCTAAAATTAATTGGTTCAGTTAAAAGGCTGTTTACGAGTATTAATGAAATTGCCAGAAAGTCGTTACCGAAGTTTCATAAAGAAGTTCAAGCAGAACTAAAGCAACTTAACTATATAACTCGAAAATTAACGAAAAAGCAAGTACAATTAGAAGAATTCATGAGAAAAAAGTATACTGAAGTCAAAGAAGCAGAATATTTACTTAAGAAACTACCAAAAATCTTCCATCTGAAAGAAAATATTGAACATGCTAAACTCGATTTAGATAAATTTGAAGAGGACCTAGAGGCGCGAAATAGAAATCAAGAAGAGCTCAATTCAGAATTGGTTAACATCGAAAAGAATACTCTTTTTAAAGAATTAGAAACTGAAAAAGACACTCTTTTCCAATTACAGCTAAAAATCAACGACGAAATTGGATTCAAAAAAGCATTAAAGAAATTGAAGTTCGAATTAGAGAAAGGGACAATTCTCATTCCTAATATTGACATAAATTATATGCGAGATTTTCTTAAAAATCCAATAAAAAAGTTAATTACTGAACGGAAAGATTTACCCAAATTTACGGCTCTTATGGTTCAATTACGTCATATATTAGAAGAAAATAAATTGAATTTAAAAACTGAAACAAAAGAAAAAACTATTGAGCAAATTAATACAATTTTTGAAGAAAAACAATTACAAGCGAATATTGAAGAATATTTGCAAATTAAAGACAAAATTCAAGATATTGAAAATAAAATTGAAGATGCTGGGTTAGCTCAGAAATTAGAAGATATAAAAAATCAAATTTCTTCGAATACAATAAAACTCGAACATGTTGAGGCAGATTATAATCGAAAGAATAAAGATTACACAAGGTATTTAAATGCTCTTAAAACTGAAAGAGAAGAATTTCAAGCATCAGTCGAAGAAATAATAAATGAGAAAGTTAAATTAAACATAACCTTTTCATTCTGAATTAGGATTTTCTTTTTTTAATTTTAAAAATACGATTATTACTTACCTTACTTTTTTTAAGAGCTATTTTTAGGTTATTTTCAAGGAATCTAAAAACCTCCGTATCCCTTAAATTTAATATTTTTAAGTATTCATATCCTAAAACTAAATCTTGTTTTATATCGATGTCAAATCCTGCTCTAAAAGAATCATAAACAGCTATTTTTTCTAAATCCTTCTGTGAAGCATAATTCAGTAAAGCAACAAGAGAAGGGACATTTGGATCTGAAAAAAAAGAGGGAATAATTTTTGGAGGATTTCGGCCAAAAATGGAAATCCCTGCTGAATGAATAGCAGGACATATAACTAATTGGTTCTTTTGAATTAATTGATGAATTTCATTGAAATTTTCTGAAGAAATTAAGATTAAATCCAAAAATGAAAATACAGTTTGTTTCGCATCAAATTTCTTAATAGCGATCTCGTTAAGATCTTCTATAACCTCGTCAAATGATTTACGAGGAGATGATAATTCCTCTTTAATCCCAATTAAATTATAATCTTTAGCAAGTTCTAATATCTCTGGAGTATTACAGTACACTATCATTTGATCGAAGCATGTTACATTGAGTAGCGTCTTTCCAAGATCTTTAAACATAGCGATAGTTAAGTCTTTAAGCTGTTGGTTAGAAAAACAATCTCTAAGTCTAGATTTAGTCCGTGTTAGTGGGGCAATGGGGATTAGTAAAATACTCATAGTATATGATAAATAAACCTAAAAACTAAATAACACTGAAATTATTAAGGACAAAAATGAGTTTTAAAATATAAGATTATTTAGATTTCATTTAAAAGTGTTCAAAATCTGAACAGACAAACTCTCAAATGCTTCATCTACATTCTCATTTAATTTTGCTGAAGTTTCAAAATATTTTACTCCAACAGCTCTTATTTTATTTTGAATTAATTCAGTATTAATTTTTCTTTGTAAATCTGTTTTATTTCCAACAATAACATATGGTACATCTCCACTTAATTCTTTTAATTTATTTATCCAAAAATCAATTTGTTCAAATGAAGATACTTTATCTAAGGAAAAAATAACCATCGCTCCAACTGCTTGAACAAAATAATATTCATTAGCCCATAATTTATCTGTTTGCCCGCCAATATCCCAGAAGTATAATTTGAAACCCTTTTCCCTAATATCTTTCTTTAATTTCGGGTTTTTTATATCCAATTGATCTATTATCCTAGTTAAATCAATTTCTTTTATTAGGAAATTAGCTCCTGTCGTTTGATGATATTCTTCACTAAAGCGACCATCCACATATTGAGCTAACAGACTAGTTTTCCCAACACCTGCGTCTCCGAGTAATATAACCTTTCCGCGATAAGACATAATACAGTTTCCCTATTCTCTTAAAAGTAATAAAAATATATTTTTGACTTTAAATTATAAATTTTTTTTATTATTTATTTTTAATTAAATTAAGGAATTTAATTTAGGTTTTTTTCGGTGGTGTTAGTTGGATTAATTTACATTCACTTGTAATAAAATGTTTAAATAAATGTTCATATCCTACAAGTTGTTTGGGAGTCCCGTTTTCTAACCATAAACCAGAAGTATATTCTGGAGCCTCTCTGACACTATCTAATGTAGTGAGTAAAAATTGATTATCGGTTATTAATAATCCAAACGGTATAACATTATCTCCCTCGATTGAATGAATCTTAATTGAAATTTTCAATAATTTTTTAATTTCTTCTTTTAAAAGTTCATTATATTTTAATGCTATTACAATTTGAATCTCTGAAGAAAATTTCTTATTCCATAGTTCTTTTAATACCCAATCATATCCTCCTAATTCTTGCATTAGTAAATCTGGTGTGATTATGAAAAAAATTCTATCATTCGCAGAACTTATTAACTCTTTAACTTTTTTACGAATTTTGGACCTCGTGTTTATAGACCACACCCTTGGTTCAGATTCTTCTTTGTCAATTTCCAAATCGCTGATAATTTTTTCTAGAGATAACGTTTCCTGAATTCTTTCTTTATAATCTTCACGGATTACCTTAAAAATTCTTTCAATCGGAATTATTTGGTAATTTGCCCCTCGTTTAATTGGCTCTTTTTGAATAAATCCTTTTTCTATTAATCTATTTAATGAATCATACACTCTTGCTCTATCCACACCTGAATATTTAGCAATATCAGCAGGACTAAGGATCTTAAACTTGCTTAATGTCAGTAAGACCTTAGAATCATTTTTAGTAAAGCCTAAGGTTTGAAGTGCTTCTTCGATTTCAGAATCATCCATCTTTTTCAATTTCGACATAACCAATTAAAACTAGAGATCACAAATTTTTTTTTAATACACTAATCTAAGATATTATATTTTAATTTTTATATTTGAAAAAATCATAAAATTATAATTTTTTAAGTTTTGAGGATTTCAAACTAATTTTAATTCTTTATTTTGTGTTGTTAGATTTAAAAAAGATTAAAAAAATTGTTCTGCTATGATTTTTCATATAAATGCTCACCGATTTATTTTATAACAGCGAATATTGAAAAATGTTAGAATTCAAGGCTTTAGGAGGTCAAATATATAATTTTTCCAATTCTCAATTCATTAAAATTTTCACACAATTTAATTAACGATTAATAAAATACCCACTGGATCAATTGAATTATTCGCAATAGTAAAAATTCAAAAAATAAAGAAACGATGCTTTTATTTAATAAAAATTAAAAATCGTTTTTAGTCGGAAAAATTAATATCAAATTAATAAAACAATCTCATTTTCGATTCCATATGATCTCTTATTGCTCTTTCATACCTCTATTGATTCCAATCATAACATTTATATAATAGAAATGTGTAGTTATACTTAATTAACATCTAAAATATAAACTAAATTAAACTAAATAAAGAGTGGAGGAATAAATATGGCTAAAAAGAAAGCACCTGCTAAGAAATCTGAGAGTTATATTGCAAA
>JBHLLT010000036.1:0-22295 GCA_048938855.1 Promethearchaeota archaeon | reverse complement strand
AGCTCAGATAAAGAAACTTATTGTATACCATGGAAATGAAGAAAAAACAATCGGTGATTTCTTTGATGTATCAGGAAGCAGTGGAGAAATATCTGAAACAAAAATTATAATTGATGGAGACCTCTCAAAAGTTAAAAGAATTGGAGAGAAGATGACAGGAGGAGAAATTATGGTAAACGGTAATGTAGGGATGCATGTAGGGAACACTATGTCTGGAGGAAAAATTTTGGTAAATGGTAACGCTAATGATTGGGCTGGTGCAATGTTAAAAGGCGGCGAATTAGAGATCACTGGCAATGCAGGAAATTATGTTGGTTCAGCTTATAGAGGTTTTTGGAAAGGTATGGAGGATGGCGTAATAAAGGTTAAAGGAAAGATTGGAGACGAAGCTTTATCATGGGTTAATGGATCAAAACCAGCAAATAGATTTCCCACGTTGATATGTGGTGGAGCGGGATCTTTCTTGGGAGTACATAGTCATGGTGGAACCATAATTGTGGAAGGAGATTGTAATAGATGCATTGGAGCAGATCAAGTGCGGGGTACTATTGTTGTTAAGGGCAAAATAGCAAGAATCCTTCCGTCTTATAAGAAACTTGGTGAGGTAAAAGAAATTGAATTAATGAACGGTGAAATTGTTATAGGTAAATTTACCGAATATAGTGGAGACCACTCAGTTGAGAAAAATCACTCTAAAATTGATAAAAAAACTGGAAAAATTTCCAATAGTTCAAATGGTAGATTATTTGTTAAAGCATAACTTTTCTTTTTCTACCAATTAATTTTTATAACAAATAATCTATGTTCATGATATGACAACGAGAAATAAGATAGGAGTAACGCTATTAATAATTGGCGGAGTTTTAATGATTGCTAGTTCTGCCATTGGTAGCATTGGAGTCTATGAATTTCTGCACGAATACGTTGTAAATTTACTCCCTCCTGATTTAAGTTGGCTTATACCAATCCTAGATACATGCCTTGTAATCTTAAGATGGATTGCTGATTTTGGAGGAGGAGCAGTAATTTTAGGTGCTATTTTTGTAGCACTTGGACAATATCGGTTAGGAAAATGGCTAACTAGTATTGGATTGACGTTTGGGACATTAGGACTAATTATTTGGCTAATTTCAAATGTCACCCAATGGTTTGGAGTTACAGTTCCATATATCAGTACACTTGAAGGCTTTTTTACATATAATACAGGTATGCAATTTGTTGGAGTAGTTACAGCTATAATCGGAAAGAATCTTGCGAAAAAGCCTAAAAAACCTAAAGAAGAGGAAGAAGCAGAAATCACAGTAGAAACAAGAGAAGGTGCAACAGAACCTCCATTACCTTTTCAAAATATTTTTTGTCCTGAATGTGGTGCTTCCCTACCATTTAACGCCGAGTTCTGTAGTGAATGTGGGCATACTATTGATAGAACTAAAATATAATATTATTCTTTCTTTATTTTTTTAAAATTTTTTTAAAATTTTGAAGAGAAATTGTTAAATATCTAATTTTACTTCATAGAGTTTATGAAGGCGAATTTGTTTAATGTTAAACCTTATAATGATTCTCTTGGTTTATCGTTAATTGTAGATCTATTCAACAAGATGACTAAATACTTAAATCCTGAAGCAACATTACGCATAACTGAAGAATTAGCCCGCTCATACTTGGGTCAAGAAACTGTTTTTTCAAGAGATTATTTAGTTTTTGAAAATAATCAAGGTAAAATTATTGCTTTTACTGGGTTATCGCTTCTACCAATGATTAAAGATGCATATTCCGTTGTATATGCTGTACAACCAGAATATTTTGATTCAGAACTTCCTGGAGAATTAGTTGATGCTACTTTGGATCTTAAAAAGAAACGAAACATTGGAAAAATTTTATTTCAGACAAATGGAGATCTGTCTGCTCCCTTTGACAAGAAATTAGAAAGTTTAGGTTATAGCCCAGTTAATTACACTTGGTCAATGCAGTTAGATAATTTCAATTTATTTTCACACCCAGGGATTCCTGAAGGTATTATGATCAAGAATCTAAAGGAAATGGACGATTTTGCGGGAACTATTAACGTATTGAATGAAGCATTCGCTGATTCTTTTATGTATAAACCGATTACTAAAGTTAGATGGAAGAAAATGACAGAAATTGCTAAAAAAAATCATATCATTGAGCACTGTGTTGCATATGAAGACGATAAGTATGTTGGAATCTGTGATATTTATCTAAATCCTGAACAAGATCAAAGCGGATTAATTGCAAACTTTGGTGTTCTTCCAAGTCATCAACACCGAAAAATTGGGAGTGCTCTACTCGCGACTAGTATTGAAGCGCTTCGTAAAAAAGGATGTAAAACAATTAAATTAGGTGTTGATACTAAAAATGAAAAAGCTTTAGGACTCTACAAGAAATTTGGATTTTATGTAATACCAAATTTAACCCAAAGAATCTATCAAATTAATTGATTATATTAAATTTTCAACTACCTATATTTCATAGGTATAATTCTTTTTTAGTACATTATATTTAAGAAAAATAGCATATACTAATCATATAAATATATTTTAAAAAATCAAGTTGATTGGTTTTTCTTGTTCAGAAGAAAAGTAAAGATTTCACGAATATATAAAGGAAAGAAAGAAGAGATAGAAGATATCATCTTATATGAGACTCCTATTGATATATATGTAAATACTAAACCACTAGTTAATATAATTTGCCTAGCTAAAGATTTAAAAGAGTTATCTATTGGATTTTTGTATTCAATAGGTATAATTAATTCGATGGAAGATATTAAGAATATCAAAGTAAATGAATTAGAAAATTCAATTTTCATAGAATTAGATAATGAAATTGATTTTAATCTAGAAAATCTTGATATCAATCCAGTTAGCCGAGTTATAGACACTACTTGTGGTATCCCATCTCCTTGGAGAAACGTAATCAAAGAAACTCTAGATAAATCAAATACAAAAGATAAAATTAAATCCAACGATTCCATAAAAATCAATGCAAGCATTATTTTTACCGCAATAAAACAAATGCAAGTAAAAACTCCTCTTTATCGTGAAACGGGAGGTTGTCATGGAGCTGCAATATTTGATGTTAAGGGAAATTTGTTATGTGTTAAAGAAGATATTGGTAGGCATAATGCTATTGATAAAGTCATTGGAGAAATGTTATTAAAGCGTTATAAATTTGAGAATGTATTTTTAACCTCAACGGGTCGATTGACAGGAGATTCAGTTCTTAAAGCAATAAGAGCAAGAATTCCTATCGTCGCATCTCTATCTGCAGCAATAGAATCTGGAATTCGACTGGCATTTGGTTATGGAATTACTTTAATTGGTTTTGCTCGTGGAGCTCGAATGAATATATACACATATCCAAATAGAATACAACTTTAGCTTTTTAGATTAAATTTTCCAATGTCCTTCTTCATATATAATTTTATCATCTGCAATAATTTTAGAACCTGGTTTTTTCATATTCTTTAGTATATCCCAATGGATTGAACACTCATTTTTAGAACCCAATTCTTTAAATCCGTCTCCTAAAGCCATATGAATTGTACCTCCCATTTTTTCATCAAAAAGCATATGTTTTGTAAATTGAGTAATACCATAGTTTGTCCCTATAGCAAATTCTCCTAACCTGTCTGCATTTTCAATCTTTAATATCTCTTGAAGAAATTCTTGCCCGTTATCTGCACCTGAATTTACAACTCTTCCATCTTTGAATTCTAAGTAAATATTTTGAACATCATTACCTAAATATATAGCGGGGTATGTAAATCGAATATGCCCATTAACAGCGTTTTCTACAGGGCTTGTAGCAACTTCGCCATCTGGTAAGTTAAAACGCCCACAATCATTCTCCCATATTCTCCCTTTAGTTGATAAGGTTAGATCAGTATCTTCTCCAAGAATTTGTATTTTTTCAACTTTATTTAAATAGTTAACATATATATCTTGATCCTTTTCTATCTTTTGCCATTCTTGAATAGGATTTTCTTTATCAAGAAATAAAGCTTTTTCTATGAAATTTGAATAAGAAAATAGGTCCATATTTGCGTCTTGAGCATGTGAGTTACATGGGAAAGGAATAATTACCCATCTTGCTTCTTCTCTGGCAGCTCTATCATACCACAATTTCCAAAGTTCTTTATATTCTGCAGAACCATAACGTTTAGCTAAAATTTTAGGATCAACTAAACTTAAGTCTTTTGTATTATATTTTCCACTGATGGCAATCATAGAATCAAAATCTCTATATATCTGTTTTCTTATATCGTCTACATAAGTGAGTTGTTTTTCTGAAGCATATCTAAAAAATAGATCTTCTTGTCCTTCAATGGTCGGGAGTAAGAGAGGATAGCCTCCCGCTTTGATAATTTCGACATACAAAGCGCGAAAAAGTTCTTCTGTTAATGTTGAACCTAAAATAAATACTCTATCTCCCTTTTGCACTTTGATAGAATAGTTTACCGCTAATTTTGCTAATTTTTCATAAAAGGGATTTATCATATTTCGATAAATTCCTACTTCTTAATAATGCTTACTTATTAGTAAAACCCTAAATAGTATCATTGAGAGTAATGGTTGATTGAGATTTAGCCAGACTTTAAATAATGGTTCTATTCTTTTATTTTATATTCAAATTAATATCAAAGTTCTTGACATTTTTTGAGATAATATATGAAATATAAAAAAGGAGTAGTTATGTGCAGAATTAGTGGAGTTTTAATGTTGAATAGCTCATGAACCGGTCGTGTTGTAGAACCCTATTAAAATTACATTTTGGATTTGTTTGACCAGAAATTTTAGCTATTTTTGCTTATATAATGTTAAAAGATTAAGAATTCTATTTCAAATTTTGATATTCATATTTTTTAATAAGTATTCTAATAATATCATTCTTAATTATTAGAGAGAAGATTTTTAATAAATTCAATATTTACAAATACAAATTATTGTTATTTTCAAATATTATTTGATGATTTAATATGGCTAAAGCAGAAGAATACAAAATGTTCCAAGGTTGTGTTATAGGCAACAGAATTCCATTTATAGAAGCTTCAGCAAGAAAAGTATTTGATAAACTTGGAATTAAAACATCAGATGCTGCATTTGCATGTTGTCCTGATCCAGTTGGATTCAATGGTACTGATCATCTCAGTTGGATGGCAATGGGTGCAAGAAATCTTACTATTGCTGAAGGAGAAGGAAAAGATATAATTTCTTTATGCAATGGATGCTTTCAGACTTTAAAACTTGTTAATGAAGAATTAAAACATGATGATCATGAAAAAGAACATATTAATAAGATTTTGAAAACAGTTGGAAAGGAATTTAAGGGAACTATTAATGTGAAACATTTTGTTGAAGTATTACATGAGTATGTAGATAAAATAAAGGAAAATGTAAAAAATGAATTAAGTGGATTGAAAGTCGCTTGTCATACTGGATGTCACTATAATCGACCTTCAGAAAAAATACAAACAGATGATCCTATGAAACCTGTTAAATTAAGAGAAATTGTTGCAGCTACAGGAGCAACACCTGTTGATTATGAAGAAGAAATGTTATGCTGTGGTACTGGAACCGGTAATACTGAAGAAGAGTCTTCAATGCAAATATTAAAAAATAAAATGACAAGTGCTACAAATGCAGGTGCTGAAGCAATAATAGTAAATTGCCCCGCTTGTTTCCAGCAGTTTGATAACAATCAGAAGAAAGCAGGAGGATTTAACGTTCCTATTTTATATGTGACAGAATTATTAGCTCTTGCATTTGGAGAAAACTCAGATGATCTTGGATTGAAATTTCATAGAACTAGATTAACATCATTTTTAGAAGAAAAGGGTTTAAAATAAAATCTTAATCCTTGTATTTAAATTTCTTTTCTCTATATATTTATTTTTAAAAGCTAATTATTTTGGATTAAAATCTCAACTTCAATTAATATATTTTCAGGAACATTTTCTAAAAATCCTTGAGAAGATTTAGGATTTCCTCCTCCTCTTCCGCCAAATTTTTTTATAAGTTGCTGTAATATTTGGTTAGAATCTACTACTTCATTTAGGGAAAGAATTCTTATTTTATTGCCCTCAAATTTTACAATGATAAGTGAATCTTGGGGAAAATTTTCTAAAGACTTGTTTAAAATCTTTATATCAACATTAAAATCGATATAAAATAATGAAATATTGTTGATTTTTTTAATAGGTGATTTAGAAATTAACTCTAAAAGATTAAAGGATAAAGATTTATTTTGTTCTTGCAGATTTTCTAGGAGTTCTAAACGCTTCTTAAACAATCTATCTAACTGATCAACTGGAGAATTTATATTATTAGCGATCTCTATTAGATCTAAATTACTTTTTGAGCTCATTTCTATAGCTTTATTTCCGAGGACATATCGAATTTCATTACCCTTCTTAAACTCATAAAGGAACACATTCCCAATCTCTATTGTATTCTTGACATGAGTACCTCCGCAACAGACTAAATCTAAATTATAAATTTCGACTAATCTAATATTAGATTCATCTGGGATCGCACTTCTTATTTTACTAGAAAATGCTTTTGTATCCTTATGTTGAACAATATGAGCTTTCAAGTTTAAATTTTTAAAATTACAAATTTTATTAACTTCTACTAGAATTTTCTTCAATTGATCAAGTTCAATTTTTTTAGAAACTTGCAGGAATACTTCCTCGAAATTTAGAGTAGCTCGAAGAGTATCTATATTGTACTTATTTTTAAATACTGCTGAAAATATATGTTGAGAAGTATGAGCTTTCATAATGCCGTATCTATAATCCCAATCTATTTTTCCGTCAACTATATCTCCTATATTAATTTTTTTTTTAAAATCAGAAGAGATATGATGGACTATTTTTTCATTTTCTTTAGTAACTTTCTTTACTTCAAATTTATGATCTCTACATATTAAATACCCTCGGTCACTTGCTTGATTTCCGCTTTCAGGATAAAATAAGGTTTTATCAAGAATAACACCTTGTTCTTTAATTTGTTTTACATGAGCTTTAAACTGTATTTGATAAGCATCTTCCCAATATAACTTCTCAGTCATCCTTAAAACCTTCCTTGTACGTGATTCCTTTTAATAAAATTAGTTTAAATTCATATCAAATAATTATCAAAATTATTTCAAATTTGAGAATATTTAAAAATTGTTCCAAATTTTTACAAGAGTGGTGTGTAATCATCATATAGCAATCTTTAGAATCATTAAAGATAAAATAATAAGGATTACACCTTATGTAAATTAAATTTCGAAGATGAAAACTTTTATATAATTTATTTAATATATCACAACAAGAAATCTTAAATTAGAAAATAGAGAGAATTAATCTTTGAGTTTTAACTTAAGCATCAAGTCTATTTTGACTAAATTAATTACTTTTATGGGATTATTTATTTGTGTTTACTCTGGAGTTGTTTTTATTATCTTAGCAGTTCATTCTCCAAATATTCCGAGTATTTATAGTCATTTGGCATGGGTTTCAATTTCGTATATAGTCTACTTGAACTTATTAATTATTGGATTAGGGATCCTAATCGGGAGTATATTTTATAATAAATTTAGTCAAGCCCTAGGAACTTCAGAACAAATTAAAATCCGAACAATAAAATTAGATGTTAAAAAGAATAAAATCTTTTTTGGAATACTGTCAATTTTAGGTTTATTAGTAGCTTCAGTAATGTTTGGTTATTTTTTCTCTCTCATAATATTTATTTCTAAGTACTACACTAATTCTGTTGAGTTTGCTGAGCTTTTCTTAACGAAATTCATGATAACGTATTTATTTTTCCTGTTAGGTTTATTTATCTTTTTTTTAGGATTTTATATAATAAAGAATTATCTCACACTTCAAAAAACTACAATAAGGACGGGAATCCCAAGATTCTTAAAAAAAAAATATAAAATTTTAATCACCATTATAAGTGCCTATAGTGGATTTATTGTATATATTTTTGGAAGTGCTGTATATGCTATTTTTTTCTTTAACAATTACTATTTTGTAGGCCCTTATCCCCCTACACGATTTGAACATGAATTAATGGGTTTTTTGCTGGCAGTTTTATCTGTTTTTTTGCTAATCCACTCCTTGACTATAACCTATTTTGTTCGTGCAATAAAGTATGAGAGAAAATTAAGTTACATGAAAAAAAAGAATTTTCAATTTAAATTTAATTTCATAATTCGAGTTGGCAGTATATTAATATTAATAATTACATTCATGCTAGTTTTACAGTCATATTTTTATTTTGGGTATCTTGCTTTTTTATTTCATATTGTTTCTTTGATTATATATCCATGGTTTTATCACCCATGGGGATATTCTGAATCTTTGACAATTACATTGCTTTTGATCCAAATGATTTTGATAAGTTGTATTGTTTTTTTAATTCCAAGACGAAAGTATGAAGTTATAAATAATTTTTAACTTTAATTTAAATTTATATTATTTTTGCATAAAAATTGAAAGCTTCAATAAGTTATATTTTAAAACCTTAGACAAAAATATATTTGCAGAAATCAGTTTTAAGGCCACCCGTCTTACACATACCAAGAGGTTATAATAGCAGATGTCCTAAACTTTTTAAGATTAGAGAACCAGGAAATTATGCAGAAATGGGGAAAGATGATATTTAAGGAAGTATCAATGTTATTTAATTTATAATTTTGAAAGTTTTTTGATTTTTCTTAAATCCAGATGGGGCAAAATACCTTTATATAACTTAGTTGATATAAAATTACATAAAAGTATTATTTGAATGCTAGAGGGCAATATAAGATGAGCCTGAACATCCCTCATAAATCTATTTTGATAAATTTAATGGTTATAATAGCAATATTCATAACAATTTATTCCACTGTTTTTTATGCAATATTAACATTATTAGTAATAAATTTACCAAGTACTCCCTCGTATTTAGCATGGGTACCAAATCTACATATAATTGTTCTGAACATTTTAATTATCGGAATAGGCCTCCTAATAGGTAGTCTAATTTTTAAACATTTTTATCATTCCCGTGATTTAGCTCAGAAAATTAAAGATCAAATACGTGGAGGGAATTTAAGAAAATACAGAATTCTAATGAAATCAGGTTCTTTTTTTGGGGCCCTTTTGGTATTATATATGTTTGGTTACTTTATCTCTTTCATTATTTTTTTTAATATTTATAATTTTTCTGCAGTTGAAATTGCTAGCCTTTTCTTAATTCCTTTAGTAATCTGTTTTTTCTTCTTTCAATGTGGAATATTTATTTTTTTCATTGGATTTTATTTTTACAAAAAATTTATTAAAAGTCACAATTCTGATAATAATTCGAGGACATCTAGTTTTTTAAGCCGTGGAAATAGAATTTTAACCAGTGGTGGGATAATATATAGTTCTATCCTGATTTTCATATTTGGATGGACATTAGATTGGATTTTTGCATTCCATTGGAATTGGTTTATTGGTTCTTACCCTCCTGGCCCATATACTTGGGAATATATGAGTTTTATTCTTGGTATTCTTTCTATTTTTGTATTTATATTAATTTATGGCATTCAATATTATTTTAGACTAAACTGGTATGTAAAACAGCATAATGAGATAACAAGAATGAAATTTAACCTTAGTAAAAAATTTATAGCCCCCATATTTATTATAATTTCTCTCATAGTAATGTTCTTACCTTTTCCCCCATACTTTTATATAATATCTGGTATAACATTTATAATATCGGAAGCTTGGCTTATGAGTTGGTGGGATATTTATTTAAATTATTCACTTATCTTTTTTAGTATTCTCATTATAATAATTGGAGTTACTATAATCTTAAGTCCAAGGAGAAAATATGAACTGTTAAAGAAAGTTGAGAATTAAAATAACTACTGGGTAGGTATTCCAAATAAGTTAAAACCGTCAACCTTAACTATTTTGACCTTAACAAATTTACCAAAACTACTTGTATAGTTATTGATAAACACATTTTTATAGGCGTAATTCCTCCCAAATGCTTGATTATGCTCTGTTCCTTCGTGTAAAATCAAAACTTCTCCATTCCATCCATTCCATTTTACATTTATATTAGATAGGCTATTACGGAAGATTTTTGACAATCTAATAGATCTCTCTTTTATAATTTTACTATCAAGCTGCTCCATTTCTTTTGCTTTCGTTCCTGGACGAGGTGTGAACTTTGATATATTTAATATTTCAGGCTTTAACCATTTGATAAAATTAATAGTCCTAAAGAAATCATATTCAGTTTCACCAGGAAAACCACAAATTATATCAGTAGAAATCGTTAAATTTGGAAATTCAATCCTTAGTAGTTCAAGATTTCCTATTATATCTGAGATTAAGTATTTCCTATTCATTTTTTTTAAAATTCTGTTACTTCCTGATTGAATTGGAATGTGTAAAAATTGGTATACTTTAGGTTGCTTAAAAATTGAGATTAGTTGTTCTGTATTTTCAATTAAAAAACTTGGATTAATCATTCCTATTCTTAAAAAGAACTTATAATCAAGAGAGACTATATTTTTTACTAATTGTGCCAAATTGGTATTGATATATTGATAAGTACTGCAATCTTGTGAGGTCAAATATATTTGTTTAATTCCTTGGTTTAGTTGATGTTCAACATTTTTTACTATACTGCTTGGATCATAGCAGTTGAGTTTGCCTCGTGCATTTTTCACACAACAATACGTACAAGAGCCCAAACATCCTTCCGAGATTGGAATAACTCCTGTGATTTTACCTGGTGTATGTTTGATTAAAAAATTTGCTTTATCAATAGATTTATTTGATTTAACTATTATATTTTTATTTCCATCTTTAATTTCTTGAAAAATTTTAGGAATATCTATTATATTATTCAAATCAATTATTGCTGAAAGTGAAGGAATAATCTTTTTTATAACTTCGACATAATTGGGAGCTATATAGGGTAAACACCCTGCAATTATAATATGTTTATTAGGATCATTTTGATATTTCTTATGTAAAGATTCTAAACGTGCTTTAATTTTATTTTCAGTTTGCTCTTTTACACCACACGTATTAATAATAATGAACTGGGCATTTTCTAAAGAGACTTGAGAATAATTTGCATTTACTAGCGTATTCATAATAATATATGAATCTGCTTTATTGGATGTACATCCATAAGTTTCAATATAAAAGGAATTTTCTTGCACGTTTATCCATTTTTAAAGAATATAACAATTTATAAAAAGAACTTGATTATTAGGTAGTAAAAACGTTTTTTAATTAAAATAATCTATTATTAAAAATATACAACTTAATTATTTGAAAATTGGTTAAAATGAGTAAGAAAATAAAATTTGCATACTGTAAAGTGTGTAAACAAGAAGTTGAAACCTCAAAGAGAAAACCTTTAACAACCATGCAAAAATTAGCTTGGGTTATGATCATAATAGGAACGTTAGGAATTGGTGCTATTGTTTATGGAATTTATTTATCAAATAGACCAAAAGTGTATTGCCCTATATGTTTCACAAAATTAGAATATTCTGACAAACCTTTTATTAAACCAAAAAAGAAGCGTGAAGATATGACACCTAAAGAAAGGATTTTAGATAAAACAGGTTTAATGGAAGAGGAATCTGAGGTAGAAGAGGTTCCAACAAAGAAACAAGAACCTAAAAAAAGGAAGAAGGAGAAGGATAAAGAGGATATAAAATCAGTATGCCCTTATTGCGGAGAAAACCTAGATGGTAAATATAGTACTTGCCCCTTTTGTCAATCTCCTTTAAAAAAATGAACTATCAAAAAGCTATTAAAAAATAATCTTTTGCTTATCAAATTACTAATAAAAATAAATAATAGTAAAACTAATTATTAAAATATAGATTTTGAAAACCTAATCAAAATTTAATTAAAAAACATAATAAAATGAGATAATAATGCCGCGCGCAGGTCGTAAAGCTCCTGATAGAGAACCAGATCCATTGGATTTATATTCCACTTGGGACCTCAGAATTGCTAAATTTATTTATTATGGGCTTATCGTCGGTACCGCTGTTGTAGTACTTGGCATATGGTTTGTTATTATTACACTACTAATTCCAGGAACAGCATGGCAAGCTTTTCTAAATCTCCATCTTGGATTTCAAATCGCTATAATAGCTGGTATTGTTACTGGACATTTGTTTTTACTAGTCTTATTTTACACTCTATTTAGAGGAGGGATGGTAAAGCTTTGTAACCTTTTATTTAAAGACCGTCGATTAGCAAAGAAATGGGAAGATTATTCAACTCTAAGATTACTTGTAGGGACTGCTTTAGCTAGTTTATATATTACTTTACTTGCTCTCCTAATAGGATTTCTTCCTTATGCTTTTTGGAGTGCTCTATGGGGACTATGGACAGTTATGGTGGAGAACTTTGGGGTTGGATTATGGATTTTATGGGTAGGAGTTATGATTTTTTTAGTGGTAGCTATTATTATTCTAGGTTTTGTAATATGGAATAGAGGCGTGTTTTGGGTTCTTAGTCGAGTTAAAACTATCGATGATGAAATTGAAGTTGATGAACGCATTAAGAAAGAAGCATTGAAAGAAATGGATGAAAGAACACTTCAATCAATCTATAAAAAAGAAACGGGTAAAAAAGCAATTCATAGAGGACAGGAAACTAGAGGCTATATTGAGTGGAAGAAGAAGGAATTATCTGGTTAAATTTATGCAATTTTTTTTTTATTAAATTTTTTTTATGGATTTGAGAGAAATCTGGATATAACTGATTATTTAAAAAAAAAAAAGTAAAAAAAGGATATATTGACATATAGGGTTTTATCTTCTCATCATTCTTGGATTACGGAATAATGTTAATTCATTTCTAGGAATTTTGTAATCTGTTGTTGCTGTTTTCTTCATCTTTTTATAGAGCTGTTTAATCATTTTCTCAGCAATTCTCATAAAATTACACATACAACCAAATAAGATCATGTGCATTATAAACATTTTATCTTTTGCATAAGTCTCATCAAAGATTTGAATTTCAAAATTTTTCTGTATTCTTTGGCCGTCAACTCGGGCAATTTTTTGATCACCAATATAAATCCAATAATTCCTTCCAGGGCCTACAATTCCTTTAGCTCGAACAACTTGGAGCTTATCATCCTTTTGCTCTGGAAGCAATGGCCATGACCAATAAGTACCCACTAACCTCCAACCTCTTACGACTCTTGATAAATATATTGTTCTAGGTACTTGCATTATGAATACAGGAGCATGATGCTTAATTTCATAACTTTGAATGAGTGAATGGGATACACTTAATTCAAAACCACCTTTGAAATTCCCACCTTTAGCAGTACCAGAATCTGTTATTTTTTCTTCCATAATTGTAAATACTCGGAGCGTCAACCTTTTTTCTTCAAGAGGTTTTTCTTCCCAATCGTTTTTACTGAAACCAATAATATATTTCTTTTCTCCATCTTCTTCAACAACTCCTTCAATATCAAAATTCTTACTAAACCAACGAGTTTTCGCTTGGTATTTTAGTTGTTGATGAACCCCTAATTCCTCATCGTGTAGTCTTGTACGCCAAAAATTTACTTTTATCTTTTTATGAACCGCTCGGCTAGGTTTTGGAGCAACTTCGGGAGTCTCAGCAGCTTTCTTCGATGGTTTTTTGACTTTCTTCTTTGTTGGCGTACTTCTTGTAGTTTTACGAGGTTTTTTTTCCGCTTTTTTAGCAGCCTTTTCAAGTTCCTCAATCGCTTCTGGTGGTAATTCTTCTTCTTCCGACATAATATCACATCTATTAGTTATTTTTCTAAAATTTATGTTGTTAAATTTATTTTCATTTGGATTATTAATATTTTTTACGTAAAACTATAACTATATTATAAAATCAATTAAAAATTCTTATATTTAAGATTTTTGAGTAATAGTATAAAATTGATATTAATTTGTAAATGACTAAATTTATTTTTTAAATCTTTACAAGTCAAATCTGACTTCACAAGACTCCGAATCGCAAAATTTTTCACCTATAGCTCTGTCTTTTGTGTCATCTAAATTAAATGGTTTTAATCTTGAGATCATTTCTTCATATTGTTCTTTCGTAATTTCTTCATAAGGAGCTTGTTTATATCCGTGTTCTTTTATTGGTAAGAAACTCACGCTCTTCAACTTATCTTCATAGCATTCAAGAACGTGTTTAATTTGATCTGCTTCTTCTTCTTTAAATGTAATGGTAATTGATACTTGATTGTCAGACCAATATTTTTGGTATGCCGCGGCATTTTCGGCTTGTTCCCAAATGGATACTTCGTTTTTCGAACGATCAAAATATTGTTCATGAATAGGAAATTCCGCTACCACTGTGTTTGGTGAATAAAGGTCATCCTCAATCTTATATCCAGCATCTCTGATATGTTTTATGAGATCAGAATTACTAGAAAGCCGAATTCTTCTTATATAATATTCTGAATGTGGATAATGAATTCCTGGTGGTACTCCTGGAAGTAAACTAACAGTTCCGCTTGGTTTTACGGTAGTTATCTTAATTGAACGTGGAATGCAAAGCCAACCAGAATATTGTTCATCTAATTCTTGTAAATAATTATAAGCTCGACTACACCATTCTAACATTCGCCTTCTCCCATGTCTTACAAATGCTTCAATAATACCCGTCTGTGATATACCCATTCGGCGATTTTTTAACATGACCGCATTAGTTTCTTGCCAATGGGTGTTGACAAGGGTAACTGATTTAGAATATAAATATGCATATTTTAATGTATCCTGGTATTCTTCATAACTTTCATGTCTGGAAGGAAAAGTTTCTACAAGGCAACATAGTTCAAAAGATTCTAAAGTTTGTTCTCCACATGGATTTACCCCTGCTGCCTTACTATCTTTAAAATTAGGCGGATCACCCATCCTACCATAATTTCTGGCATTTTCAAGCCAGAAAACCCCCGGTTCGCCATTCACCGCTATTTGATTCGCAATAAACGAATAATCTAATCCTTTAACTGCGAAAACAGAGTTATTACTTGCCCATCTATGAGAGTATAATGCTTTTTCATCTTGCTTACAAGTTACAAAATCAAGGTCAGTAGGATCCCCTAATGCGATTTCAGCACTTCTACGGACATTTCCAGCAACCACACACTTTCCTATATGGTTCATAACATCTACAATATCAACAGAAGTAATCTTTTGTCCAATCCTTAATTCTAATATTTTTTGAATATCTTCCAACATTGCTTTTAAAGGACCGGGACCACTAGCAACACCTCCAAAGCCTCTTATTGGGTCACCAGCAGGTCTAATTGAATTGAAATTAAAAGTAGGAACTTGCTTACCCAAAAAATATGCTTCTAAAATTAACTTAAGCGCTTCTACCCAACCCTCTCTGCTATCAGGGATTTCAAATTCGAAGGTACCTTCTCTAGGTTTTTGTATAGTAATCTTGCCTGCCCCTTTGGTATCAAAACCCACACCTACACCAAGCATTAGCGCATCCATTACAAATTCGAACGCTTTGGAATGCTTGAGGCTAATATCTTCAGTAGAAGCAAAACCACAATTATTAAGAGACATAGATCCATGTCGAGCAATAAATTCAGTTCCCATCATCCACAGTCCACGTCCAGGGGGCAATAATTTGAAATTCCAGATTTTTTCAAACATTATTTGAGCAGATTTTTGAGATTTTTCATCATCCCAAGGTAAACTTAATTTTATACAGTGTTCTTTCTGGATAGAATAACAACCTTCAACTACTCTTTGAATAGTCTCCCAAAATTCTTCCTTTCTATTTTCTTTCTCAATTATTCTTGCATATGTCCGCTTATAGGTGATATATCCAAGAGGACCCCAATCTGGTTGTTTACCTTTATAATTTTTAAGGAAATCGTCATCAAGTTTAAATGAAATATTTTCTAAATTAATCGCTCGAGCAAATAGATTTCTATACTTATTCAAACCCCGTTGAGTTAATTCAACACACACTAATTCTCTTATATAATTAGTGGTAATTTCTTTAACGCCGAGACCAATGATTTTTCTAATCGTGTCTTCAGCAATTTTTTCCGCAATATTCATATCAAGTCCAGTTTCTTTGTTTAATATCTTTGCTATACTATTTTCATCAAATTTTTTCTTTTCTCCTTTTGAATTAATAACATATTTCGGATACAAATCTATTAACGAGAAGGAATTATTAGGCATTTTCTTCATCAACACTTATGTAAACTATTATTCTTGTAATTTTATCGGCTTAATTAATTATTAATTTTTTTTTATTGCCTTAACCGTCCTATAAACTTATGATTTCTTTTAATTTAAAATTAATGTTTACTTTCTATTAAGCTATTGATTGATTTCTCTAACGGTTGATTATTTATAGTTTGATAAATCTATGGAATATACACAAATTTGTAAATTTATTTTTAATGGTTATAGTTTAAAATTTTCTGATAATTTTAAGTCGGAATAATGTCGGTCATTATCTATAACTTATAATATTTGAATAAATTTAAAGAAAAAATCAGATTTGGATTACTAATTTTTTAATTACGCGTTTTTAATAAAAGGAAATAAAAGTATGTTTTTATCCACTTATCCTACGATTTTTAATCTGAAAATTTATAAATAGTAACATAATATAATCAAGAAATATACGACACATAAGCTTTAGTGAAGAATAGAATCTTTGTGAGAAAAATTGGAATCAAAAAATTCAGAAAATAATATAGATACTGGTAATGGGATTATAAAAGAAGAAATCAGTCTAAATTTACGGTTGTGGCTACCATTGTTCTATGTGATTTACTTTTTCTCCTTTTTATTTCCAGGAATCATTTTTATGATTTATATCATGTTGTTTTATAAAATATATTTCTTAGATATCCCGAATTTTATAGCGCTTTTCACTAATTTACCTTCACTTATTGCTTCATTAACAATACCTATCGTAATAATACTATGTTATTTGCTTCACTCATTTATTGTAGCAGTCATAACTCGATGGTTCTGGAAATATTCAGAAAAGAAATCTCCATCCAAATCAGGAATCATTCCGCGAAATATACCAAGTAAAACTTTGGATTATTATCATTTTCGTAGTTTCATAATAAAATATCCGAAAAATGTGTTTTCACGTGGTCCATTCCCTTGGTTATTAAAATGGATGTATAATTTTGTTGGGACTAATAAAATTGGTAAAGGATCTGTAATTGAAGAACAACTAGCTGGTGACCGATTTGTAGAAGTGGGAGAAAATACTTATATTGGTACTAATCCAGGAATCAGTTCACACGCTGTAGAAGGTGTTTTTGGTAACATTTCTTTTGCTAAAGTTAAAATAAAAAATAATGTTACTGCTGCGGGATTTAATTTTTTCGGTCCTGGAGTAGAGATTGGAGATAACTCATGGTGGCTCCCTATGACGGGTACCACAAAATACAACATAGTAAAAGGTAATAATTTCTATTTCGGTACTCCGTTGAGAAAGATTTTTAAAAGAAAGGTTTTGGAATATCTACAAATCACTGAAGAGGATTTGAAACGAGCAGAAGACTATAAGAAACAACAAGAGCTAAAAAGACAAAGAAAGAGTAAAAAAAAAAAAAGAGGTCCAAATTGATGAATGAACAGGGAGAAAAAGAAAGAGGTACTGAAAAGGTTGATTATACTATAGATTTTGTCACAACCAGTGCGATAAGCAAAATAGGATATAAATTCCTTGGTTTTTATCTCCCAATTTTATGGATTTCTGGATATATGGCTATTGCTGTATTTTTTGATGTTTCTTGGTTAATTTTTCAACAAACGGGAACCTGGATTATTACTATGTTTCTCATCCCTGTCTGGTTGTTTGTATTATATTTCATTTTTGTATTTGGAATCGCAATGTTTACAAAAGCATTCCTGATAATTATTAATATGATTCATAAACCTAAAGAAGGAGTGTTCAAGGCTGAAGAAGGTGATCGAGATTATGAATTTTGGAGATTACGAGTTGAATTAAAAAAATTAGTCTTCTGGTTTATGAATAATGGTCCCTTACCTTGGATTATAATGTGGGGATTTAGATGGATGAACATTCATGTAGACTTCTCAAGTCATATGCAAGATGCATGGTCGGATTGTGGATTCATTGAGTTTGGGAGAAATGTAACTGTCGGTCAAGGCGCTGTTGTAATGAGTTCAATGGTTGTAGGTAAATATTTAATAATAAAAAAAGTTGTCTTAGGTGATCATACTGTTGTAGGGGGATTATCACATGTTACTCCAGGGTCAATTCTCGGTAAAGAATCTGTGCTCGGAGCTTTTTCGGCAACTATTCCAAATCAATATTTAGAAGACGGATGGATTTATTTAGGACCTCAATTTGCTAGAAAACTTAAACCAAATAAATATGCAGAACAAAGAAGAGATGTCATCTATAAGGTAAATGTAGATGATGAAATTAAGTATGAGGTTCAACAAGAAATTAATATCGATGAAGATAAGAAAGAACTCTTAGACAATGATAAGGAGGAAAAGTAAATAATGTCTGTTCCTTCTAGTTTAAAAGTTGGACCAAATACAAGTCTTATTTTAGTAAAGAAGAGATATCTCATATACTATATTTTTTTAATCTGGATCAGCATTTTTTCAATTCAATTTGAATTTTGGCTATTTTGGAAACTATATTTTAATAATAAATTTGCTCAATTTTACATCTTTTTACCTATCGGAATTTTTATAATGTACCTCACATCAATCATCGTTTCTCTAATTTTCGCTAAGATTTTGCTTTTGATTGTTAATCTAATTCATAAACCTCGTGAGGGTATTTTCATAAGAGATCGATCAGATAAGGATTATAAATATTGGAGTCTGAGGAATACAATAAAAAAGTGGCCAATTTGGATATCACATAAATTTCCTTTTCCATTTATGAATAATATTTGTTTTATGATGTTTGGAGTTAGAACTAAATATTCTAATTCTTTATTCGAAGGGTGGGTTGATACAGAGTTCATTGAGTTTGGTAAGAATGTTGTTGTAGGACAGGGCGCTGTGATTCAATCTGCTCTGATAATTGGAAACTTATTTATTATAAAGAAGACCACTATTGAAGATAATGTAGTAATTGGATCTCAGAGTCTTGTTATGCCTGGTACACATATAAGAAAGAATTCTATTTTAGGAGGACATTCAATGACTAAAGTTGGTCAAGAATTAGAAGAAAATTTCATATATTTAGGGGCTCCTGCGAAAAAATTTAAAAAAAATGTGTTTCAAGAAGATGGTTTAGAAAAAATCATAAAGGAACAAATGAAAGGGGAAATTGAATCAAAGGAAAATTACGAAGACTTCTATACTATGCGAAAGGATAAGAAATCTAAAAATGGTTAATATACATTTTTTTTAATATTTTATAAAAATTTTTTAGTTTGATAATTATGAAAATTGGATATATACAAACTTCTCCACAATTTGGAGATAAAAATCGGAATTTTAAAGAAATTGAAAAAGCTATAAAAAATCTGAAAGCAGATTTGATTGTTTTACCAGAACTTTTTGCTACAGGTTATACATTTATCAATAAGGAGGAAGCTTGGTCTATGGCAGAGGATCTTAAGGGTGAAACTGCCCAATTCCTTATCAACATTGCTCAATTAACTAACTCTATAGTCATTGGGGGCTTTATTGAGAAAGATGGAGAAGAAATATACAATGCTGCTCTAATAGTTTCAAATAAAGGTGCAATTGGTTCTTATCGTAAACTTCATTTGTATTACAAGGAAAAATTATGGTTTTCTCCAGGAAACAAACCTTTGAAAGTATATGACTTAAATGGATTTAAAGTGGGTATTATGATTTGTTTTGATTGGATCTTCCCTGAAACTGCAAGATCTCTATCACTTTTAGGTGCTGATATAATTGCACATCCATCAAATTTAGTGCTTCCATATTGTCAAAATGCTATGGTGACAAGAAGTTTGGAAAATCGAGTGTTCATAATAACCTCGAATAGGATTGGAGAAGAAAAACGAGGCTCCGATCATTTTAAGTTTACAGGGAAAAGTCAAATAACTTCTTATAATGGAGAAATATTATCATCTGCTCCTATTGATAAACCATATATCGATATTATTGAGATTGATATTCAAAGAGCGCGAGACAAACGGTTAAATGAATTTAATGATATTTTGAATGATAGAAGACCTAAGTTCTATTTTGAAACCAGATAATTTAAACTTAAACTTTTGGTCTCATTAAAAGCTGATTAATAATTCATAAAATAATCCACTCTCTGCTTTTCTCATTTTAGCATTTAGCTTAAAAATTTTTATATTTCTAAAAAGGTTTATTAAAGAATTCAAGAAATAAATATTACTTATACATCTAAAGGTGAATATAAAACATGTCAGAAGTAATCGAAAGTGAAAATATTGAATTCCATGAAAAAATAGCAAAACATACATTTAATGAAACTTGGGATTATCTTGACAAAAAAGATCGAAATGATGAGGATGATCTAAATATGATTCATACAGCTCACACATCAAGATATCACTGGGGAATCTTAGTTTCTGAAGGAAAGGGTGGAGCAATAAATCTTCAGAGGGGCGAATGGATTATTTCACGAGTCTATTCTACCTTAGAAAGAGGGGAACCAGCTTTATACCATGCAAAAAAATGTTTAGAATTAACAGAAAGCAATAATATCAAAGATTTTGATTTGGCATTTGCTTATGAAGCAATGGCTAGAGCATCAGCTTTGGTAAAAAATAAAAAGAATTTTGAAAAATACTTTGAATTAGCGAAAGAAGCAGGGGAAAAGATAAATAAGAAAGATGATCAGGAGTATTTCTTTCAGGAATTGAATGGTGGTCCTTGGTATAAAATTAAATAATAATTTTTTTATATTTTTCTAAATCATTAAAGAACATAACTAAAAACAATGAAAATTGGATATCCCTGCATTAATTTAACCCTAAATTGTAGGAGTAGTAGATCTTTTCGTTTGAAAAATTATTCAGAAGAAAGATTAATCGATACTATTGGAAATAATTTAGATTGTTTAAAAAGAATACTTAAATTCAATTATGAAAATAAAATATTATTTTTCAGAATATCTTCTGACTTAATACCATTTGCTTCTCATCCTATAATGAAATTTGACTGGCAAAGCTATTTTAAGAAAAGATTTGAAGAAATTGGTAATTTTATTAAAACCAATCACATGCGGATTACAATGCATCCTGGCCAATATACTGTACTTAACTCAAGAAAATCAAATGTTTTAAACAATAGTATCAAGGAATTAAAATATCATGCTGATGTTCTCGATTTATTAAAATTAGATTCATCAGCAAAAATAATTTCTCATATTGGTGGAGTCTATGAGAACAAGCAAGAAAGCCTAAAAAGATTTATTGATAATTATCAAAAACTTGATCCCTCAATTAAGAATCATTATGTAATTGAAAATGATGATAAAAGTTATGATTTAAATGATTGTTTATTAGTTCATGAATATACTGGTATCCCTGTTATCCTGGATATATACCATCATACATGTAAAAATTCAGGAGAATCATTGTTTGAGGCAATTAAAAAAGCCATAACAACTTGGAAAAGAAAAGATGGATTGCCAATATTACATTACAGTTCAGAACATCCAACTAAAGGAAAATGTAGACATGCTGATGAAATTGATATAAATCATTTTAAGGAGTTTATTGAAATGATAAAAGAATATGATCTTGATATAATGCTAGAAATTAAAGATAAAGAAAGAAGTACTATAGTTGCTATGAATACTCTGAAAACTAATAGAGCATTTCAAAATATACCTAAATTACAAATGGACAATAACATTTTTTAAAATTAATTATTAATAAAAATTGATGCAAAATATGAGTGTAATTAAATTACCAAAAATGAGTGAAAAAGAAATAAAAGAAGCAATCGATTCCCAAGATCTATGTAGAATTGCGTTTGTGGATGATAAATATCCATACATCTCCCCTTTTCAATATGTGTTATTTGAAGGAAATCTATATTTCCACTTCACAGATTATGGTAAAAAAAAAAGAATACTTACTAAAAATCCCAATGTATGTGTTTCTATAGAAAAATTCGAAGCAGATCTCAGTAGTTATTATTTTATTTCAATGCAGGGCAAGTTAGAAATGGTTGAAGATCATACTTTGAGAAATAAAATTATTAATCAAATGGTCAAATCTGCTCGTGGTAAATACTCAGAAAATTTCCTATCTGTA
>JBHLLT010000003.1:0-194799 GCA_048938855.1 Promethearchaeota archaeon | reverse complement strand
ATTCCAGGTATAGGTCATCGTATAAAATCAGTTCAAAATCCCGATATTAGAGTTGTATTACTTAAGGAATTTGTCTTAAAAAATTTCAAGAACCATCCACATTTAGATTTTGCTCTTGAGGTAGAGAAACTAACTACTGCGAAAAGAAATAATTTAATACTTAATGTTGATGGGTGTATAGGAATTACATTTTTAGACTTATTGGAAAATTTAGACTTTACTCCAGAAGAAATTGAAGATGTTATCTATAGTGAAGCATTGAATGGTCTTTTTGTACTGGGACGGTCAATCGGAATGATGGGGCATGTTTTTGATCAAAAAAGACAACGAGCTGGTCTTTATAGACAACCCTGGGATGAAATTCTATTTAGTGATTAAATGAACAATTTTTTTCCCAAAATTATACTATAATAAATTTTAAGATAAAACAATAAATAGAAAAAAAAATTAATAAGAAAAATAGAAATTGAGGTTTTGAAATATGGTAGACATTGTTGAAAACGCAAAAGATCACTTTGAGAAACTCATAAGAGAACAGCTTGAACGTGTAGAACAAATGAAACAAGCAGAAGATTGGATAGATTTTTCCTCAATAAAACCAATTATAATCGGTGTTGCTGGTGGAGATGGGATTGGTCCTGAAATTACAAACCATGCTCGAACAATTATGGATCTTGTTTTAAAGGAAGAAATTGAAACTAGAGCTATTGAAGTAAGAGATATTGTAGGATTAACTATAGAAAATAGAGCAAAGCATATGAAAGCCATACCAGATGATGTTCTTAAACAATTAAAAGAATGTCATGTGATATTAAAAGGTCCGACTCTTACTCCTAGGAAAGGTGACCAATGGCCAAATATTGAAAGTGCTAATGTTACAATGAGAAGAGAGCTAGACTTATTTGCGAATGTACGTCCCGTAAAAGTACCAGAATTAGGAATAGACTGGATGTTTTTCAGAGAAAATACTGAAGGTGCTTATGTCTTAGGTTCTAAAGGAATCAATATTTCTGATGATTTAGCAATTGATTTTAAGGTGATTACAAGTCAAGGAGCTGAAAGAATTATCAGATTAGCTTTTGATTATGCAGCAAAAAATGAAATTAATCGAGTTTCTGTTGTGACAAAAGCGAATGTCGTAAAAACGACTGATGGTAAATTTCTTGCAATGGCCGAGAAAATTGCTAAAGAATATCCACAAGTAAAATGGGATGATTGGTATATTGATATAATGACAGCTAAACTAGTGGATCCAGCCCGCCAAAGCGACTTTAAAGTAATTGTTGCTCCTAATCTTTATGGTGATATAGTGACTGATGAAGCTGCTCAAATTCAAGGAGGAGTTGGAACTGCTGGAAGTGCCAACATAGGTAAACGATATTCTATGTTTGAAGCTATTCATGGCACTGCTCCAAGAATGGTTGAAACAGGACGAACAAAATACGCAGATCCTTCAAGTATAATAAAAGCTGCCGCTTTACTAATTAATCATATTGGTTTTGTTGAAAAAGCTAAAAAACTTGAGATGGCTCTTGATATATGTGCAACATATGAAAGAAAACTAAAAATGACTGGCAGAGATACTGGTGCAACAGGGGAAGAATATGCTAAATATATTATGGATACTATTCAAGATCCAAATCTTGAAGAAAAATGGAATAATTATCAAAACTAATAGAAATAGAATTACCAAATTATTCAATTTCACGAATTTTTTTTTACTTTTTTAATTAATAAATTTTTTAACAGATTAAGCCCCAAACATTTAGTATGACTTTAAATAAAAACAATATAAAAAAAATATTTATTAGATTTAACTTTTTGAATTATTCTTGAGAATTTCTGCAACCTTGGCAATATCTTCATCCATGTTGGGCCCTTTCTTGATGATAACGGTAATATTCATATCAGAAACTTTTGATTTCCCTTTTTTGTCTGTAAAAGGAACATCTGCCTTGTATTTTATCACTCCTTTTTTTATTTTCTTCTCTTCTATATCATAGTTATCTTTAATTGGATAAATAAAACCATAATTCAAGATATTGGAAGCTTCCATGTCAGCTGCAATAGATTTTGCTATTGAATCTGATACTGATTTGTGGACTGCATACGACCCTAATCGGATAAACTCAAGGCCCATCCCACTTAGTCTTGCTTGCTTGATTTCTTTCTTTCCAGAAGATATAATTCTATAATTTGAGACATAAAGCATCCCCGTGATTTCCGAATTGCCATCTTGCAGCCATCCTTCAGCAACTACCTTAAATTCCTCTCCGGGAAGTTTACAGAAGTTCTCAATGAAATATTTTTCGAAATCTACCAGTTTGGCGCCATATTTAGCAGATGCCATGAACATAAAGCCTTTATAGATCTTATCATTGAATTGTTCTACATCTGCTTGAATAATTGCTTTAAAAATTTCACTCATACCATCATAATTTGATGGTTCTAATTTTTTAAATCCCCCTAACAGCTTCTTTACAACATTACCGTGTTTTTTTTTAGCAATCAGATCTAAAATTTCACCTTTAAGTTCGGAAAAATCATTTGGTGCCATTTGATTCAACTCATTTTTTTTTTAATTTTTAATTACTAATAACATCATAATTTTTATGTTTAAATGTTTGCTTAAATCATATAATATTAGAAGCAGTTCTAAATTGCGTTTCAGATAATGCTATATTTTCACCGAAATATCCAACATCCATACTGAAGACTCACAAACCTACATATTGCTTTTTAGATACAAATTCTGCCTTTTTGTTATAGAAATAAATAATGCTAAGAATATCTAGAATCTCTTTTTTTTTAGAATTTAGGGATCCACTTTGCTTCAGCTTCGAACATTTCTTCAACCATTTCACGGATTTGTGTCGTTGAACAAACGCTTGCGGTGTTAGGATCGAGTAATATTGCATGATAAATCTTCTCTCGATTCATTTCGAGAACACCTTCAACTGCCGCTTTTTGCACCATTATATTTGATATACATAACGCTTGACATATAGTTGGCAAGACAATTCCTCCCTGAGGATGTAATCCATGACTATCTGCAAAAATAGGAACTTCTACACAACATCCTTTTGGAAGATTCGTAATTAAACTTGCTTCTTTATTAATTACATTTCCATTAAATCCGAATGGTTCGTTGGTTTCCATGGCATTAATGATATATGATGCATATTCATAGGTAGGTGCTTTCTTATAAGGAAGTTTTGAACGATTTATTTCTTTTAATAACTTTTTTTCGAATTTACCCTGTAATTTTACTTGCATTAAATAATCAGCTGCTTGGTGTATACCATATGATCCTATAAGACGTCTTCCCTCGAATTTTTCTACAAAATTAGAAAGTTTTCGATAATAAGGTACATACTCGCTTAAGTGTCTGGATTCCTCTGTCATGAAATATCCCCCTGCAGCTTTCATCATGTCTATGCGTACTTTTTCGGTTTCTCCTTTCTGTGGATCCTCTTCAAGAGCTTTGTTTATCAAAGGGTACGCGTTCTGCCATTTAGCATTCGGATCAGATGAATTCTTATACCATGCTTCAAGAAACCACGCCATATGATTTATACCGGCACACAGATAACTAAACTCTTCGCGTTTCAAACCAGCCCATATTCTTAAGGTTTCAGCAGTTCCATGAATGCCATGACATAAACCTACTGTTGAATCTGGAAGTATTGAGTTACAGAACCAAGTATTCATCGCCATAGGATTAGCATAGTTTAAGAGTAATGGCTTTATCCCATCATTATTGACATTGTGTCCTACGTCTTGCATATCTTGCAAAATTGATTTTAAGGCGCTAGATGCCCGAAGGAAACGAAAAACACCTCCAGGACCAATAGTATCTCCCACTGTTTGAGAAACACCATATTTAAAAGGAATTTCCACGTCTAACTTGAATGCTTCGAGTCCACCAACATGTATGGAGTCAATAATATATTTTGCATTCTCGATTGCTTTCCTTTGAATTGTTGTTTTTTCAATTGTTATATCTTTATCGTCAAAATAATCTTCTTTGAACTTCTTAACATACCGAAACATTAAATCTAATCTATCACTGTCAATATCTTCAAGACATAATATCATGTCTTCTTGAAGTGCTGGAAATAAAAGAAGATCTGTAAGCACGTTTTTGCCAAAAACGAGAGAACCTGCTCCAATGAAAGAAATTTTCACCATATTATGTGTAATTAATACAAATTATTAATTAATTTGTATTGCTAAGGATTTTACTAGCGATTGAAAAAGCAATTTAATTTAAATAATCAAATAAAAATTTTTTTAAAGGTATTTATTTCTACCAAAAGAATCTTCTAATCTTCTATTTATTCTAATTCTAAATACTATGTTTGAAAAAAATTAAATCGAAGAGAGCTTTCTTTCAAAATTAATTAGTATTATTAGAAATTATTATAAAGCTACAAATCCTATAAACAATTTACAAATTTCTCAATAAAATTTTGTAAGATAGGTTTTAAATCTTCAATCCAAGCTTTACCTTTTAATCTAGGATGCTCAAGATTTTTTTCAAATTCATCTATTTCTACGGAAAATTCATTCTTTAAGCTCTCAATCGATCGATCTGTATAATTCTCAGTTAATCCGGAATAGATATAATCTACAAAGCCAGAAATTAATTTTTCCTTAAATTCAATAAAATCATAAAAAATACCAAATTGAAAATAAGATGATAAAAATTGGTTAATCGCCATTGTAAATTCTTTTTTATCAATAGTCCTTCTTTGGAAACAATAAAATTTTATTAATCTTTCAACCATTGTTCCATCAAAATCTCGA
Organism: Promethearchaeota archaeon; assembly: GCA_048938855.1. GTDB lineage: Archaea > Asgardarchaeota > Lokiarchaeia > Sigyniarchaeales > SOKP01 > Loki-b32. The sequence continues at coordinate 189,990 of JBHLLT010000003.1, read as the reverse complement.
TCAATGACTTCTTCAACTGCCCCTTTCTTTCCGTAATCAATGATTTTTATATCTGATGGCAATCCTTCATTATAGTCACTTTTTATCATTTCTGATAATCCTTCTCTAAGAGTATAAATGGTAGTGTTAAGTTTTTCTCCATGAATTAGAATAGATGGAACTTCTACTTTATTTTTTTCCAGTAATTCTGTTAAATTAATGGATTTTGATTGTTTTAAATTGAAAATGATTTGATATAGTGTGCTAAATTCATATTCCTCCAGATCTGACTTAAATAAGCTTCTTAAATATTTATCGTATTTCAAAAAGAATAGGAAAATAGTATCATCTAATGCGGTATTGTATGATTTATATTCATTTAAAGTAATATATTTCTTATATTCAAGCCGGATTTTATTAGCCCTTATCCATTCAAATGCTAAATCTAATAATTTCTTATCATTTGCGAGTTTTTTCTGAAAATATTTTAATATATCTAAAATTTGATCATTTTGGGTTCCAATCGATTGATTTTCTAGAAATTTGGCTATAATTTTCTTTAAACTCAAATCTTTATTCATATTTTGAATTCGTTGAAAATTCGAAAGTAATCGTTCTTTATCAATTCTATATAGTTTATTGAAGAGTATATCTTCCATCTTTCTTTATAACCATTTAAAATTTATTTTTATTATTTACTATCAAGGTATCTCTCAACATTTTTGAGAGATTCATCAGAATTTAAATTCCAACTCTCGAATGGATTTATTCTAGAATTCAATTCAATAACAGCGCTTTCAAACGCTTTATTTTTATTTAATACATATCTTAAATTTTTTTTATAGAAAGATAAATCTCTTGCTTCCTTTATTTTTTCATTACTAGGTATTAATATTAGTCCATAACTCGTTTTATTATTAGCCTCTGTCATGAATTCTTCGATATATAACACGACTTTTTCTGGATTACTAATCTTTATTTTAATGATATTACTATTTAGCCCATTCTTTCCAAATAAACTTAATGTATCATTCATCATTTGTTCATAATAGTCAGGTAAAATACCCATAAAATAATATGAAGGGATATGTTCTAATGCTTCTTTTCGTAAAACATCATCTATATCAAATGCATAGAGATCAGACTCATATATCCTATTTTGTTTAGTCCGTTTGATTACACCTACAACAGAATAAGAGAGTTTCTTTTCCCAATAAATTTTTCTGGGAGAACCTAGCGTATGTTCAATTAAATCAATTCCTCTTCTTAATTCATCCTCAATAAATGAATCAAATTTAAAGTTAGCACCCTGAATCGTTTGAGAAATAAATTTCCCTTGGATAATACTTGGATGGATATATTTATCTAATCTCTCGTAAATCATTGCTAAGTCTTCTGTGTATGGAGACCCTATAAAACTAAAAAGATTTGTTATAAATTCAGCTGTTTTTTTTGTTGAGCTTAGACATGTAAACGATTGCATTAGAGTGTCATCAACTGCCATCCTCATTTGGGGGGTTAATGAGGTCTCAATATAATCAATTTTCCACCCTTTTTGATTATACAAATTTCTTGTCATAAATAAGGGTCCTAAAAATTTAAGAGCCATAGTCTTTAATTTTCGATTTGTTTCTTTTGGTAATTCATATGATAGTTTGATATCATCATATACTATTGTTTTATCATCTGAAAAAAATAATCCTAGTAGAAATTCAGACCCTTTACGTAACATGCTATTAATATAAATACAATCTTAGATGTATATAGTATCTTAACACACTCAATTAAATCTTTTTGTTAGACAAGATTAATTCTGATAATTTGAATTTTTTTGATATGATTACACTTTTTTCATCAAAAAATTCTGAATTTTATAAAAAGTTGAAAAATTTCAAAAAAAGAAAATTTTAAAGAATTTCTTATTTCAATTAATTATTTTTTATGCATACTTATTCTGTCATATAACTTGTATAATCGTACTTTGAAAAAGTCAGTAGCCAAAAATAGACTTATGCTATAAATCCAAACAAAAATAGCAAGTCCCCATCCTATTGCTGGAAGTAGAATCCCATAAACAGTGATAATTGTTGCTATTAATTGGGTTATAACTATAGCAAAGAATAGAATTTTTGGTGGCCTTATTGACCAAAATGGACCTCTTGTTCGGGCAACAAATATGGTTAAATGTCCCGCTACAGAAAGTTTTAAGTATATAAATGATTGTAATAATATAGGGCTTAAATGCAAAATCTCAATTCCTATATAGAGAAATAAAAAAGAAGAACCAACACCGATAAAGCCAAGGTAACTAGCAATAAAAAGTAATGATTTCATATTCCATGTTTGAGGCTTATTTTGATATTTAACTCTGTCATATGATATTGTCATAATAGGGATATCATTTAATATTGCTAATAATACAATCATAAGTGCAGTTACGGGATAAAATTGAAAAACAATTATTGAGAGAGCGATAAAGAATAAAATTCTAATAGTCTCCGCGATTCTGTATATACTATAATTAGTCATCCTCTGAAAAATTTTCCGACTTTCTTTTATAGCATCAATTGTTACAGAAATTCCAGGTTTTGTAAGAACAATATCTGCTGCAGATTTTGCTGCATCTGTAGCGCCTGCTACAGCAATTCCAACATCTGCTTTCTTTAATGCAGGAGCATCATTTACACCATCCCCAGTCATACCAACTATATGTCCTCTTTCTTGCAGGAGTTCAACCATATGATATTTGTGTTCGGGGAAGAATTGTGCGAATCCATCTGCTTCTTCTACAATAGATTGAGCCTCACCATTCACTTTTTCTAAAAAAGAATCTGCAGTTATAATATTTGTTCCTAAATTAACTTGCTTTGCTGTCTCTTTAGCAATAGCAACATGATCACCAGTTATCATTTTAACTTGAATACCCATAGATTGAGCGCTCTTTATCGTTTCAGCAGAATCTTCTCGTGGAGGATCGTAAAGAGCAATTAGCCCTACAAGTTGCCATTTTTCTTCTAAATCAGTTTTAGCCACACCTAACGCACGATATCCTTTTGTAGCAAATATTTCAACATATTTATTAACATTATTAACATCATTTATTTCTTTAATTAAAGATAAGATAACTTGAGGTGCTCCTTTTGCCACTTTGAAACAATTATAATCTTGAATTTTATGATTGTTTGGTAAATTGCATATTGTTTCTACTGTAGCTTCAGTACGTTTTATTATGGGATCAAATGGTTTATATGCAGTAACCTTATAATTTTCTGAAACAATATTTTGCGATACTGATTTCCATAGTTCATTAATAATTACATTATCAATTGGGTCTTGATTTTCTTCTTTTGAGGCTAATGTTGCATATAATAATACATCATTATTTGTGAAATCTGAAAATGGTACGATCTCTCTTATTGTCAGTTCATTTTTAGTTATTGTACCTGTTTTATCAGAACATAATATATCTGTGCTAGCTAGTTCTTCTATAGCTACTAACTTGCTTACAATTGCCTCTTTTTTTGCTAATGCTATGGCTCCAATTGCCATTGTCACTGATAAAACAGCAGGTAATGCTGCAGGAATACCAGACACGGTTAAAATTAATGCAAATTGTAATGTTTGTAATATACTTTCATGCCGTATTGTTGCAATAATAAAAGTAACAAGAACGATAATAATAGCAAGAGTAATTAAATAATTCCCAATTTTTAAAATTGCCTTTTGAAAATGACTTTTAGTTTTAGCCTCTCCAACTAATTTTGTAGTTTTACCAAAAAATGTTTGAATTCCCGTTTTTGTAACCACTGCATCCATTTCTCCTTGCTTAATAATGGCTCCTGCATATTCTTCATCCATGAAATGTTTTTCAACGGGTAAAGATTCACCAGTTAACACAGATTCATCAACGACAAGAAAATCACCGGAAATAAGCCTTACATCAGCAGGTACTATATCTCCAAGGCGTAACCGAATAATATCTCCTATAACGAGTTCTCGTGCTGGTAATATGATCCATTTTTTATCACGTAAGACGCGGGCATTTATTGCTAACCGTTGCTTTAATAACTCAATAGCGTTATCAGCTTTTCTTTCTTCCCAAAATCTAATAACAGCATTTATCATTAACAAAGAAAAGATTATCCAAAAATCATCCCATTGCTGATCAATAGCAGACATAATAACTGCTGCTTCTATCATCCATGGGATAGGACCCCAAAAATTTTTCAATAAATTAATAAAAGGGTTTTTCTTTTTCTCAGGGATTTCATTTGGGCCATACTTTTTAAGTTTTTCAGTAGCTTCTGAAGTTGTAAGTCCATTTCTACTAGTTGACAAACTATCTAAAATCTTATATGCATCTTCATCAGAAACTTCTGATGACATAGTTTCTGAGTACGTGTGAATCACTGTTCATATATTATATCCAAATTTTTAGTTTAATTTTAAAATAAATTATGATTTTTAAAATATTCCATCATATTTGAACTTATTGAAATCGAATTATGATGTCCAAAAAGGAAGTAAACTATTTTAGTGTTTTGATGGGAAATTTTTCCTATATTATCATTTTAAACGAAAGTTTTAAAGAATGAACTTTAAAGTTAGATATATTCACCCACTTGGTTTTGTCGGATTGAATATTTGATTTTCTAGCATTTATCCTTTCCATATTGATTAAATTTTGATTTTATAATTTAATCTCATGTATAATAAATGATAGAATTTTATCTATTAAAGCTGATTTATTACAAATTATTTACAAATTTTTACCTTTTCCTCTCATAACTCAGTAAAAACTAAAAAAACATCTAATTTTTATAAATATCTATTTTTGATCCAGAAAGGGATATATTAGACAATATGCAGAGATAAAGAGTCTATTAGGGGTGTTTTTGTTGAAATAGAAATCACCAGCTTAGCATCTTATACAATGATTATAAAAATAATAAAAAAAATGACATCAAAATCAATAAAAGAAAATGTGATAGAAACTCACAGTAAGATTTTAGAATGATCTAAATATTTTTTTTTCCTAATTCAATTAGAAGAGGGTTAATAATATTTATTGATATTTTTTTTAGAAAGCAATAATTTATATATCAGAATTTGTATATATAGAATATGGATATATCGGACTCTTACATATATTCCAAAATGAGATTTGTTTAAAAACACAGGTGTTAATTAAATTGAAAGTTTTATTAACTGGAGCATTTGGTAATGTAGGCCAGAATACTTTGAAGCAATTAATAATCCGTGAGCATGATGTAACCTGTTTTGATTTACCAAATTCCCCTAATAAAAAAATATACTCTAAATTGTCAAAAAAGTTAAGATTTAAAACAATCTGGGGTAACATTCTTAATAAAAAGGATTTGAATAAAGCCATTAAGGGAATCGAGTGCATCATTCATCTTGCAGCTATTATCCCACCTTTAAGCGAAAAAAATCCAGAACTAGCCCAAAGAGTAAATATTGAAGGAACTCGAAATCTAATTGAGGTTGCAAAAACATTACCAAATAAGCCAAGGTTCATATTAGCAAGTTCTGTGAGTGTTCATGGAATAACAATTCATTTAAAACCTCCCGTAAGAGCCGATAGTCCCTTAAATCCTTCTGATAATTATTCACGTACAAAAGTAGAATGTGAAAATATGGTAAAAGAAAGTGGACTTCCTTGGATAATATTGCGACTAGCCGCTGTATCTGTCGAAAAAATTCCTCGTAAATTTGACTCTCTTTTATTCGAAATGCCACTTGACCAACGTATTGAATTTATTTCATCAAATGATTGTGGAATTGCATTTGCAAACGCTGTAACAATTGACGAAATTAATAATATATTTCTCATTGGAGGTGGTGAGGATTGTCAACTTTTAGAAAGAGATTTTTTAATTGGATTCTTCGATGCTTTTGGACTAAAAATGCTTCCAGACCAGGCTTTCAAAGTGGCAAAAAAGAATAAAGATTGGTTTTATATTGATTGGATAGACACTAAAGAATCCCAAGAAGTCCTACAATTCCAAACCACGACATTTCAGCAGTATGTTAACAAAATGAAAAAGGATTTTCGAATGAGAAGATTAGGTATAAAAATTATCTCTCCCCTTGCGAAATTAGTTTTGCTTAGAATGTCACCTTATTTTAAATCATAATAATTGTGGACTAGCATAACATAAATAATTCTCTTTTTATTAATAAATCTATAACTTGAAAATTCAAGCTTAAGATATATTTAAAAAAAAATCAGAAAAAGTTGGATATTTTCAAAAATTCTTAAGATGAGGTTCAGCAACTATTACACACTAATTTTGAGTTCTCTAATATATATCTTTTGGTTTCAAAATATTTAATAAGACATTCTAATATTGTCCAAATATGAGTAAAACAATATTTAAATCTTCTTCGATCGAGCAGGCAGAAGAATATTATCAAACCGTACATATAAACGCTGAGCAAAGAGAGAAAATAACTTCTTTTGCACAAATTCTCAGCCAGTATCTTCCAATTTCAGAAAGAGCATTGATGGGATTTTTATGGCGAGTATTAGTAAATATACAAAAGAAATATCATATAGACTTTGCTGAAGAAGGTAAAAGAAAGGATGTAAGTCTTGCTGAAAGAATGGGAGCAATTCAAGAGATATTTACAATGCTAAAAGAAGAACTTACAAGAATTTTAATTAGTCAAGAACAAGAACCAATCTTGGAAGACGCAATTGGAAAGGCAATCAACTTTTATAAAAAACAACTAGGCATAATTTAATTTTCTCCTTCTTGTAGATTAATAAGTATTAATTTTAGCTCTTGAGAAAATACAAATCTCAAACATCATTGCTAAAATCATTGTTAAAAATTGAAAATTCAAGCTAAAGTCTTTTAAATATAATAAAACATAGAATAGTGCATGAAAATAAAAATAATATAAATGTTTAATCAAAAAATTTGTGAGGATTAATAAAAATGCCATTTTTTGATAATGAAGGAGTTAAAATATATTATGAAATTGAAGGAGAAGGGCCACCTGTGATAATGATTCATGGGTTTGCCGCAAATATCGAAGCTAATTGGAAAGCTACTAATTGGGTAGATGTTCTAAAGGATGATTATAAACTGATACTAGTAGATTGTCGTGGGCACGGGAAAAGTGATAAACCTAAAGACGCTACTCAGTATGGAGAAAAGATAAATGATGATATCGTTAAATTACTTGATTATTTATCCATTGAGAAAGCCAATTTTTTCGGGTATTCTATGGGGGCAAGAATAACTACAGATATCTTGCTTCAAAAACAAAAACGCTTTATAAGTGCTATTATTGGAGGATTCCCACTCTATTATCCGGGAAAAGGAACAAAATTTATTACTAGAGTAGTGATGAAAAAATGGATAAAGAGTTTAAAAAATGCAAATCTTGATGATATTAAAAATAAAGCTGCTTTAAGATTCCGAAAAGTAATTTCAGAATTTGCTGATTCCCACTTACAAGATCTTGAAGCCTTAGTTTATGTTTTGGAGGGATATATTCAAGGCAATGGTTTACTCCCAACTAATCCCGAAAGAAAAGAAGCTCTTAAAAAAGTCAATGTCCCAGTTATGACAGTTTTCGGAACAGATGATGAGATACTTAAAAGAGTTAAATCCACAGGAGCGCAATTAGTACCAGGTTCTTGTGATATCCAAATCGAAGGAAAAGACCATATTACTGTAGTCTCAGATCCCAAATTTCATATGGTTGTAAAAGCCTTTCTTGACTATGTAAACAAGATTTAAGATAATATTAAAATCAATCCAATTATTTCTTTAGAATCAATATAAGATTTTAAAGATACAAAGTAAGATATTCAAAAAAAAAACCTGATATTAAATTAAAATTTAGATGAAGAATTAAAATGAGAGAAATTACATTTCCAAAGGGATTTGTTTGGGGTGCTGCCACTTCCAGTTATCAGATTGAGGGTGCATGGAATGAGGATGGTAAGGGAGAAAGTGTTTGGGATACTATATGTCACACAAAGAAAGTAATTCATGATGGTGATACAGGAGATGTTGCTTGCGATCATTACCATCGATATAAGGAAGATGTTCAATTGATAAAAGAAATGAACCTTCAAGCTTATCGATTTTCAATATCTTGGCCTCGTATTTTCCCAAAAGGTAAAGGAAAAGTTAATCCTAAAGGTGTCGAATTTTATGATAATTTAATAAACGAGTTAATTTCAAACGATATAGAACCATTTGTTACACTTTATCATTGGGATTTACCTCTTGAATTGAATAAAATCGGGGCATGGGAAAGCCAAGAGGTTGTAGATGCGTTTGCGGATTATGCGAAATTTATGTTTGATCATTATGGAGATCGTGTTAAAAAATGGATTACATTTAACGAGCCAATTGTTTTTGCTATATGGTTGAATTTTCTCGGACTTTATGATAAGAGAGATATTGTAGCAGGTTTTCGTTCAACTCATTTAATCAATGTTGCACATGCAAAAGCAATAAAGGCATATCGTGATTCAGATAATTCTAATGGACTAATTGGTATAACTCTTAATTTAGATCCTGTATATCCTAAAACAAACTCATCATTAGATAAAGAAGCTGCTATTATCCTTGATGGACTCTTAAATCGTTGGTACTTAGATCCTGTCTTAAAGGCTGAATATCCAAGCGACATCTTAGCGCTTCTTGAAAAATATTTCGATTTTCCTTCAATCTCAGCTGAGGATTTACAATTACTTAAGCAATATCCTTTAGATTTTTTGGGTATTAATAATTATGGTTGTACTCGTGCAAACTTAAACAGACCAATCAACAAAACTTCAGATTTTTATAAATTATTATTACCAAAAAAACCAGAAAAGAGTGTTGAAGTTTCAGATATGGGAACGGAAGTATGTCCAGAGGGCTTTTACGATCTTCTAAAACGAGTGGATAAAGATTATAATCATCCTCTTACTTACATTACCGAAAATGGGATGGCGTGCAAAGATGAAAATATTGTTGATAATGTAGTCCAAGATGACGATCGTCTGAGTTATCTCCAACGTTATTTAGCAGCTGCTAATAGAGCCATAAATGAGGGTGTGAACTTAAAAGGGTATTTTATATGGTCATTATTGGATAATTTTGAGTGGACAGAAGGATACTCTAAACGTTTTGGATTAATTAGGGTTGATTATAAGACACAAGAAAGAATGTGGAAGAAAAGTGCTCTTTGGTATCGAAATGTAGTAACGCAAAATGGATTTGAGTTTTAAATTTAAGAGTAGAAGAATTATAACTCCAAAAAATTTTCAAACAAAGGCTAAAACCAGGTTCATTAAAACAATTGTCAAAATCAAGAATAATATACTAATTGCTACGGGTATTAACATTACACTATAACCATATTTAGTCTGGTCTAAATGAGTCCTTCGATGGATATAATAATAAAACAGTGAACTAAGCCCAATTCCGAAAACCATTAAAAATGAAATTATTCCAATTAGATCGATTTTATTTCCATATCTATTCGGTTCAAAATTAATATTGAAATGAAGCGGAACTGTTTGTGGTAATTGAAAGTAGATAACTAAGAAATAAACCAGGCCTGAAATTGAAAGAACAATTGAGATTATAAATAAAGTTAGGGCGTATTTAATGTCTTTCGACGAAGTTTTAGTGACTTTAAAAGTTGTTAGTTTCTCTTCAATTTGAGGCTCAATATTTCTATTCAAATTATTAAGAGTTGCTATAAACTCATCTTCTTCACTTGGGGTTATTCCATAAAATTTTCTTTTTTGTCCATCTGTTTCAATAAATAAAAGATGACTTAATTTTGTGGCATACAATGAGACGGTTTTAAAATCTCCTTCGATTAGGTATTTGAATTTTCCAAATAAGTATCCTGGAATCCCTACTCCACCCAATCTAATACCTTCATATTCCTTCCCTTCAGGTTTAATTACTCTCTTAATATTTTCTATCGGAATTCTTGTAGTTTTAATTCCCCATTTAATTAAAAGATATTCACTCGAAATTATGTATTCACTCTCGTAGTATGAATACAATAATAATAAAAATAGTGTGATAATTGCAATAAAAATACTTAGTATTATTATCAAAAGAGAGATGTTCTGAATTACAGGATAAATCGAAAATGTAATCGTTATTAACAATATAGCAACAATTGCTGTGATAAGAATTATATACTTCCCTCCATTTGACTTTGCGTGTTTAAATATTCGATACATGGGCATTTGGATTCACAAGAATAATTTATTTTTAATTTGAATATTAACTTAAAAATAAAATGTAAATCAACTATTAAAAAAAAAGCATTTCAATTTAAATAGGAATTTCTATTTATGCATTAAATATTAAACTTAAACTCAAAAAGAACTTAATTTTTGTTAAGATCTATCTTTTCATGTAAAATTTCTCATATCTTGAGCTATACGTGGTAAAAGTATAGTCCTATCTTTGAAAGCATTTTCACTTAATTGCCATATTCTTCTCTGTGCTTCCCTATCATATGACAGCTTTGAAGAATTTGCAGGTTTAGACTTTGCGAAATATTTTCCCGTAATATTCTTTACCTCGGGTGAACTCGCAAGGTAAATTGAAGTTTTTGCTCCTTTCTTAACACTTATTGCAAAAATGCGTGCTATATCAAAAATTATTCTTACAGATAATTTCCTACCTCGCCTACCGAAATTACTTCTTACAAACCCAGGATGCAAAGCATTAACAGTTACTCTAGTGCCTTCAAGTCTCCTTGCAAGCTCGTAAGTAAAAAGTAAGTTTGCCAATTTTGAATTAGCATAAGCTCTAAAGCTCCTATAATTAGATGAGAGATTAATATTATCAAAATCGAGATTTGCAGTTCTATGCACTCCTGAAGAGACATTTATAATTCTTGAAGGAGCAGATTTTATCAAAATGTCTAAAAGTAAGTTAGTTAATAAAAAATGACCTAAATGGTTAACAGCAAAAGTCTTTTCATATCCCAGAGAGGTTATTTTTTTCTTACTTAATACTAATCCCGCATTGTTGATTAGGACATCAAGTTTATCATACTTTTCTCTAAATTGAGTTACAGCATTTTGAATTGCAATAGGATCAGCTAGATCAGCAAGAATCAATTCAATCCTGTCAGAATTCGTCTTTTCTTTAAGATCTCTTAAAGCATGTTCTCCTCTCTCCTTATTTCGGCAGATCATTATTATTGTTGCTCCTTTTTCTGCTAGGCCTTTTGCGGTTTGCTTGCCAATTCCGGAATTTGCACCAGTTATCATTACAATTTTACCATGCATATCATCGTTAATTTTTGAAATATTTTCTTTTATAGTATATCACCACTACATATACAAATAACTGCTAACATAAGTCAAGGCATAATAAAATATAATAGATCTCAAAGAAAGAGAGAAGTTTGATAATCTAAAGTTGGAATAAAGTTATATCTATTAATTAAAATTCAGTTGATCGATAACATCCAAACACTTTAGCAATTTCTACATCGGAGAGAATTTGTGCTTTTTTCTTTCAATTCCTTTAGCTATCTTGCTAAAAATTTAATCTTCCTCCAACTCAACCCTGTATCGACAGCATTTATCACCTTTGGTGAGTAATTTTGTGAATCCCTCGGTTTTAAACTTCGGGTTTAGCGCTTTGACAAAACTTCTAAGAGATTCGCCAATTAATATTTCACAAAGATCAGGTGCCTTCGACCATGGTTCAGTAACTGGACAAGTAAAAAGTTCTTTTTCAAAAGCTTTAGGCGAGTTTTCAACATACCCTTCCCAGAAATTAGCATATCTATCATCTATGAAATCAACTATCTTAGGAATCTTCATACAATCCTTGAAATCCTCTGGTTTGCAACCTACTATTTTCATTATTGTTGCCGCATCTCTCTTACCCCTTTCTCGATTTTCTTCCTTAAGTCTTTCGACGAATTTTTCGCCTCCGACTTCCTTACCTACTGTATAAAGCAACACTGCCATCCGAGCCAAGGCTTTTGTCCAATTCTTATAACGCTTTCCCATTTCTTCCTCGCTAACCGGATACTTTTCATAATCAGGTATTTCTTTCATAATATTTCCTCCTAATAAAAATTATTATCACTAAAATAAATCTAGTGATTTTCACAGCCCTATATTTTGCTAATATGTTGTCGTTTAAATTACTTTTTATTTATCATGCGAGTTTAATAGATCATAATCTATACAGACCATATTAGGTTTTATGCAATTTATTCCTTAACGTTCGAAGCCATTTTCTTGATCTGTATCCTACCTGACATATTTTTGATATACTCACCACCCGATATGACATTCCCCAACTCATATAAACCACTTGCAGAACCAAAATCATCATAAAACATTACCACGTCTCCCCATGGCGCATAATATGCAAGCGTTCCAAATTGTGCATTGGCCAAAGGTGTACCAGTTGTATCAAGTTTTTTTGGTGGATAAAAGATTTTTTCATTGTTGCCGAAATCTTCAACAGTAATCGTTAAAGGTAACTGTTCATAGAGTTCTTTGGCAGCCTGACTGTTATTAAGCTCATAAACAATCGTATAGCTATTATATTGTACATTGATTTGCATTTTTAAGTTCTCCCAATTCTTTGTTAATTTAAGGTAGACTCCAAATTGAAATTGATTGTATTGATTATAAAATTTTTTAATTGAATTGAGTATTAATAGCAATTCAAAGATCTACGAGAGAAAAATTCCGCCGGACACGATAACCATCTTTAATATTCCATACTCCAGAAAGATTGTAATTGATTGTGATAAACTTGAAGAAAAATTAGCAGGTTTAGGAAAATTTAACATAGGATATATCCCCACTTGTTGTTGTGAAGAGCATGAACCTTTCAAAACCTTATTACGAAAAAGCGTCAAAAGTAATATATATATTTTTCTAAAAATATATTTATGAGTATAATACAATTGGCTCTTTCATTTACGTTTTAGTTTTACTTCCTTTATTCGTTTAGCTGTTTCATCCACCATTTCTTGTATTTTTTTCCTATTTAGGGACTCCATTTTGTTAATTTCACTAATTATTACGTCTAAACGGTTTGTTGCTGTTTTAAATTTCTCTGTTCTTTTTTCAATAACTATTAGCATTTCTTTTTGCCAATCCCTAAGACTTATAAAAAAATCCCTTGCATCCTCGATAGATTCAAATTCCTTTATATTACGTTTTAGCATATGTTCCATTCCCTTATCTGGATTTATTTCTGCTAAAGTTCCAAAGATTGTCGCCCACTTTAACTTAAGATCCTCTAAAAATTTCCTACCTTCAATAGTGATAAAATAAAACTTATTAGGTCTACCTTCAATAATTTCCTCGTTAGAGTGTAAATACCCTCTCTCTTCTAATTCTTGGAGAGTTCGCACGATTATACCTCTCGGAAGATGATATTTTTCTTGTAACTGATAGCCTGTTATACCTTCCGAATGCTCAGAGATTATTAATAATAGCAAATAATCTCTTATTTCCTGATAAGATTCCCTCCCTATAGGTAGGGTCGGTTTGGTTTGACCCAATGGAAAAGGAGGTAAATTTCCAAAAGGTGGTGGTATTTGAAATGGTGGTGGAGAGGGAGGTCTATTATGTTCTGGAGGATTCTGATTCATAAACCTATTGTAGTTATGATTTATTCTATAAAACTCTAAATTTTTTTTGAACACTTATTATACCAGATCTAATTTGTAAATTGTTAATAACCATTTGTGTATATTTTCGATTTTATAACTATCAATTTATAAAACATACCATATGATCATAATGATCATATTTAAATAATGATAATTTTTATGATTATTAAAATGATATGATTATCATGATGAGGAAAACATGAATTTATCAGATGCTCAGAAAAAGATACAAGCAGCAGCCAGCGACCTTTCATTGAAAGAACTCGCCCCTCAGGCCGCCCAGGTGGATAAAGAACGCTCTTTCCCGTCGGATGGACTCAACAAACTTGGAACCGCCGGTTTTCTCGGACTGACGGTCCCTCAAACGCTTGGCGGTGGAGGGGCAGATAGTCTCTCGTTTGTGTTGGCGACCGAGGCTATTGCTAGAAGTTGCGCTTCAACAGCTCTAGTCTTTCTGACTCACAGCCTAGTAATCAGGGCGATTGCCTTAGCTGGCACCGAGGAACAGAAGAAGAGACTTCTGTCCGCGATGATTGCTGGGGAGAGGATAGGGGCGCTAGCTGTTACCGAAGCAGCTTCAGGTTCTAACTCTCTAGCGGTTGCAACCAAAGCCGTTGCCGACGGTGACAGGCTTATTGTCAATGGGATGAAGACCTTAATAACAGGAGCTGAACAAGCACAAATTTACATTGTTGTACTCCGTACTGATGGAGCGAAAGCACCCCTCGACCTGTCTGCCATTATCATCGAGAAAGGTACCCCTGGCTTCTCTTTTGGTAAAAAGTCAGATTTTATGGGGCTATGCGGTATCTCTAATGGGGTTTTGGTCTTTGATAACTGCCGGGTGCCCAAGACGAATCTTCTGGGACCTGAAAACGGATATATGAGTGTTGGCCCTGCATATGCTAGCCATGCTATGCTGGGTATGGCAGCCATATCATTGGGGATTGCCCAAGCTGCGGTCGATACAGCAACCGAACATGCCATGACGAGACAGAATGGCGAACTACCCATTTCCAGCTATCAAAGTATTCAATTTCTAATAGCAGAGATGAATACGGCACTAGCGGCATCGAGAGCATTAACCTACTCAGCAGCCCAGCAGCTAGATAGCCAGCAACCACCTTCACCGCTTCCTTTATACATGGCTAAGCTTAACGCGACCGAGATGGCGATTGATGTGACCAATAAGGCCTTGCAGGTGTGCGGAGGAACCGGTTATAGTCGGGAGTTCCCGCTCGAACGTTACTACCGCGATGCCAGAGGCCTTACCCTGCATTTTACTAATTCCGAGAAGCTCAAAGGGATGCTAGGCAAGATGCTCTTAGGATTACCACCAATTTAGATTCGATTGAGGTATAAAAGTAATTACGCATAGACCAAACACTGAAAAGAAACGAATATTTAAGATATGTTCAGAATGGTCTAATGTATTTTTATTACTATATAAAAATAATTTTATCAATGGGAATTTTATTTTTCACAGCTAGTTATGGGGTAATTTATTTGTCATTTATTTTTTTAGCTTATGGGACAGGAGTAAGTAGGCCTATATTAACTTCAAAGCTATCGAAAAGTGTTGAAAGAGAAGAAACTGGTAGTTTAATGGGTGTGAATAACTCATTCGTGAGTATAGCTCAGATTATTGCTCCAATTGTGGGTGGAGCAATTTTATTATATCTTCCCTCACAAATCCTTCCGCTTAGACCTGTATTAATATTATTGTGTATTTTACTGTTATGGAATTGGAGTATATCTAATCCAAGTAAAACAAAAGAAGTATATTTGAGTTATAAGAAAGAGCTGTGATAGATTTTCCTCTACACCACCATTTCAAGTATCACCACCTTTTGGATATGTATCGCTTTTTCCATTGGTTCTTTTTATCTTATAATCTAAATAGAGATTTTTTAAATTAGTTATTAAATTTTTTAGATTAAATAGTATTAATTTATGAGGTTGAAAATGCAAAAAAAAAATGATTTGGATAAAAGTGTGATATTTCCAAAGGGAGAAAAAGCAACGAGTAACTACTTTACGGGGAGCGTATGGGTTCACATGTTGGTGACGGAGAAGGAATTTAATTGTCCAGTATACAATGTAAGTTTTGAACCAGAAGCAAGGACCAAATGGCATTCACATCCAGGGGGGCAAATCCTTCTAGTAACAGGAGGTAAAGGATATTATCAAGAAGAGGAAAAACCAGCACAATTGCTTCAACCTGGTGATGTTGTGAAAATCCTACCAAATGTGAAACATTGGCATGGAGCATCAAAAGATAGTTGGTTCGTCCATGTTGGTATCAGTACGAATCCTACTTTAGGAGATGCCGAATGGTTTGAAGAAGTAAGTAATAAAGAATATGACAAATTATAGGTATTAAAAAAAATGAAAAGGAGGTATTAAGTATGATTTTAGAAGAAAAGTATATTTTATCTAATGGGGTTGAGATTCCAAAACTAGGTCTTGGAACCTGGTTTATAAGTAATAAAGATGTCGCACAGGCAGTGAAGGATGCTGTAAAGATTGGTTATCGCCATATTGATACAGCCCAAGCATACGGAAATGAAAAAGGAGTTGGGGATGGAATCAAAGCGTGTGGTGTGAAAAGGGAGGATATCTTTGCGACCACAAAACTTGCTGCAGAAGTAAAGTCATATAAAGAAGCTGTTGCATCAATTGATAATTCACTAAAAACATTGGGGTTTGATTATATTGACATGATGATTATTCACAGTCCGCAACCATGGAAAGAATTCCGTGGAGAAGATCCTTACTTCGAAGGAAACCGTGAAGCATGGAGAGCTCTTGAAGAAGCATATAATGCCGGAAAACTTCGTGCCATTGGTCTTTCGAACTTTGAAAAAGCAGACATCGATAATATCCTTGAATTCTGCTCTGTAAAACCAATGGTAAATCAGATTTTGGCGCATATAAGCAACACACCTAAAGAGCTCATTCAATATTCTCAAGAAAAAGGCTTTCTTGTAGAGGCCCATTCACCGATTGCACATGGAGAATTAATGAAAAATCAAGAAGTTATAAAAATGGCTGAGAAATATGCTGTTTCAGTGCCGCAATTGTCTATTCGTTATGATCTTCAGCTTGGGCTTTTGCCATTACCTAAAACTGCAAATCCGGCGCATATGAAAAATAATGCAGATGTGGATTTTGAAATTTCTGAAGAAGATATGGAATTCTTAAAAAATATAGACCAAATCAAGGACTATGGACGTTCCAGCATGTTTCCTGTGTATAGAAGAAAATTGACCTAAATAAGAATGGTTTTTAGTTATCGGATTAAACAAGCCCTTTCATCTAGTTAATCTAATAATTGTAGAAGCATAATGGGTAATATGTAGATATTATAAAACCAGATTTTGATTTCTTTTATTGATATTTCTTATTTAAAAAATAGCTTTTCTTAATACTAATAAATTTTTTAATTTTTTGATTATTTTATCTTATAAATTTAATAAAAAAGAGTTATGTTATGAAGAAAAAGAAAGTTATTATTATTGGTGCTCTCGGTTATGACTTTCATCTATTCAACACAGTATTCAGAGATAATGAAGAATATGATGTTATAGCATTTACTATTGCTGGAGAACAGAACGTAGGTACTACTAATGAAGCTGAAAGGAAATTTCCCGCAGAATTAGCGGGTAAATTATATCCAAATGGAATTCCGATGGTTTCAGAAGATTTACTTGAAGATTATATAAGAAAATATAACGTAGATGAAGTAGTATTTGCGTATTCTGATGTATCTCATGAAGAAGTAATGCACAAAGCTTCAAGGGCTCTTGCTGCTGGTGCGAATTACCAATTGATTTCTGGTAGATTCACGCAACTCAAAGCTAATAAACCTGTCGTAGCTATTTGTGCTGTAAGAACAGGTTGTGGAAAAAGTCAAGTCTCTAGAGCCACATATCGATATCTTAAGAGTAAAGGATATAAAGTAGTAGCTATTCGCGAGCCAATGCCTTATGGAGATTTAGTTCAGCAAAATGTTATGAGATTTGAAACTTATGAAGATTTAGATAAATATGATTGCACCATTGAAGAACGTGAAGAGTATGAGCCTTATATTAGACAAAGTCTAGTGATTTATTCTGGAGTTGATTATGAGAAGATAATTAGAGAAGCTGAAAAAGAAGCGGATGTAATTATTTTTGATGGGGGAAATAATGAGATTTCTTTTTATATTACAGATTTACTTTTTGTTGTTACTGATCCATTAAGACCAGGCCATGAAATTCGATATCATCCTGGCGAAGTAAATGCGAAATATGCTGATGTTTTTGTAATAAATAAAATGAACAGTGCAAAACCAGAAGATGTTAAAATTGTCGAGAAAAATCTTAATGAACTAAATCCAAAAGCCATAAAAGTATATACGAATTCCGTGGTCAACGCAGAAGATCCTTTAAAGCTTAAAGGAAAGAAGGTTGTTGTCGTTGAGGATGGTCCTACATTAACACATGGAGGTATGTCAATTGGAGCCGCGTATGTAGCAGCTAAAAACGCGGAAGCAAAGATCGTAGATCCTAGGAAAGCGTTAGCAGGTTCTATGAAAGATGTATTTGATGAATTCCCTCAAATCACACAGATAGTACCAGCAATGGGGTACACAGATCAACAAATAGAAGATTTAGAAAAAACTCTTAATAATGTAAAAGCCGATATAATCTTAAATGGTAGCCCTATAGATTTAGCAAAATTAATCAAAACAAATAAACCAATTGTAAAGGTTTCATATGATATTGAGTCCATTGGAAGCCCTACAATTGAAGAAGTACTTGATAAATTTATCGAGAAAAATCTTTAAATTTCTTTTTATCTTTCTAATTTTAATATTCTATTATGACCAAAAAGAAAAAAAATCGTGCTAAACGCGGTCATCAAGTAGCTATACTTATTGGTCTTCACGAAAATGATGCTGTGTTCTGGAGAATATATAGTGAGACTATTAGGTTTCACTATAGGTTAAAACGTGGAAGGAAGAGAAAAAGTCAAAATAAAATGCATTTGTATCATTTTCATGAGGAAATCATAGATATATTAAGACCGATAATTAAAGAGGGTATTAGAGCTATAATTCTGCTCTCGCCACCGAAAGAAGAATATTCTGATGAATTTCTAAATCATATTAAAAAACATCATTCTTGGTTATTGAAAAAAGGAGATAATCAGGTTATTTTTTCTAAGATCATAGGAAATCAAGCGAAAACTCCAAAGGATGTATATTTTCTAAAAAACCAAGATTATTTTACAGAGATTGTTGATAAAACCTCAAATCAAGAGGGATTATTGATTTTAGATGAATTAACGGAAATTATTAATAAAAATGAAAAATTCTCAAAAATCCTTTATACATGGGAAGAAATAGACCACGAATTGAGATATATTAAGAGAAATCCTAATTCTCCAAAGCCTAATTATATTATATTAACAGAAGAATATAAAAAAAATCCAAAAAATAGAAATAAAATACATCGAATCTTGCAAATTGCTGAAAATCTTGAGATTAAAACTAAAACTGTCAAATTAGAATCCGAGGCGGGTGGAATTGTAGAACAATTTGGAGGTTTAATTTGCTATTTTAGAAAATATTAATATGAATTCTAGTAAATTTCAGAATACTATAAAAAAGTACTCATTTTAATAGACCAAAGATTTATATATTAATACTTACTTATAGTAAGTAACTTACCATCAGTAGGTTTTCTACTATAAGTAAATATTTTCAGATATTTATAGTTGGGACTTTCTACTGGTATAAAAAAAAATCTTGTAATGACACATCTAAAATAAGAAAAATGAGTGGTGAGTTAAGATTTCAAAATTAACCAGAAGAGAAAGGGAAACATTACAGCGTCGTACTGAGATTTTAAATGCCGCTGAAAAAAGATTTTTTGAGAATAGCTATGATGATGTCTCAATGGACGATATTGCGGGAGATTTAGAGCTTTCTAAAACAGCGCTCTATTATCATTTTAAGAATAAAGCTTCCTTATATTTTGCTGTGGTAACTAAAGGAGTAGTTATACTTAGGGATACTTTCAAACAAGCTGTAAAAAACGAAACTACCGGGTTAAAAAAAATAATAAGCATAGTTCATGCTTTCTCAGATTATATTCAAAACTATTCAAATTATTATCGACTTAATCTCTCTGTTAGAGTCCCCCGTTTTATGGAAATGCTTCAAAATTATGAGAATGGTGTTCCTGAAATTGAAAACACTGAAGAATATGCCGGATTAAAAAAAGAATTACTTGATATAATAACTGAAGCCATTAGCTTAGGAATCAAGGATAGTACATTAAGAAAAGATTTGGAACCCATACAGACAGTAATGTTTTTAGGATCTGCTATTGAAGATATCGTATATTTGTCACCTGTAAATCAATTACTTTTAGAGTTAAGTGGTGCTACTACAGAGGAATATCTACAACACTCAATTAAATTGTTATTACAAGGAATAGCTAAAAACTAAAATAAAGAATGAAAGTGATAAAAATTGGAAAAAGCAAAGATATTAATTGCGTATGGCACTCGGTATGGAGCTACAACTGGCACTGCAGAAGAAATTGCTAAAGTTCTTCGAGATGAAGGATTTGAAGTAAAAGTAGTTAATCTCAAAGAAGAAAAGGTTAAAGATCTCTCCGATTTTGATGTTATCATTATTGGAAGTGGAATGAAGATGGATATGTGGACGAGTAAAACTAAATCATTCTTAAATAAATTTAATAATGAACTCAAGAAAAAGAAAGTAGCACTTTTCGTGTCTTCTGGTGGTCGAGCACTCATGGAATATAAAGGAGAAACTAGTGAAATTGAAAGAATAAACAAAAAATATCTTGAAGAAAAAGCTTCTAAATATGATTTAAAGCCAATCACAATGGCTATGTTTGGAGGTATCTGGGATTTTAATCAGATGGGAAAGATTTATAAAAAATTCTTAGAAGAAGAAAAAGCAAATTTTATTCCTGCAGGATTTAAAGAAACAAAGCTAGGAGTTTTTGATTCACGAAATTGGGACGAGATCCGTAATTGGGCCAAAGATATAGCCAATAAAATTTAATGGTAAGAATTTTTTTTATATATTTTTTTTAATTCTTTTTTTATATTATGTTAAATAAGATTTAATTCTAAAGTCTCATTAACTCATCCATAGTTTAAAATCAACTTTTTAATTTAATATTTAAAATTTAATTGACTGAAGATCTATGATATTAGCAGAAAAGAAATATGAAATCCAAGACGTCCAAAAGGGTTATGCAAATCGAACTTTATATATCAATCTTTCTAAAAACGAAATTATCATAAAACCTGTTTCAGATGAAATGAAAGAAAAATTCATTGGTGGAAAAGGGTTTGATTTATGGCTTATGTGGAATTCTATCCCCAAAGACCGTATAATCAAATGGAATGATCCTGAGAATGAAATATGCATTTCTTCCGGGCCTTTAGGAGGAAGTATTTTTTATCCAGGTTCGGGTAAATCAATTGTAACCTCTATATCTCCCTTAACAGGAATAATAATTGATAGCAATGTAGGTGGTTATTTTGGTCCTTATCTTAAATTTTCAGGATTCGATGCACTTGAAATTCAGGGAAAAGCTAAAAATGACATAGTAATTTATATTGATGGAATAAAAGGTTTAGTCCAAATTTCTAAAATAGAAGATTCAGATAGGCTATCAGAATATTCTCATGAACTCACTCAACAATTAACAGAAAAATATGCAGCAGATGATACTGAAAAAAGGCAAATTTCAGTTGTTAGTAGTGGTCCAGCAGCACAACACTCAAAATGGGGCATGTTAAATTTCTCTTGGTATACAACCACACGCAAACATGCTTCTGTAAAGCAAGCTGGAAGAGGAGGAATAGGAACAGTTTTTTCTGATAAAAATCTTAGAGCTCTTGTTTGTCGTTCTCCTCGAGTAACCATAAAATCCAATAATCCTGCAGATTTAGAAGCCGCACGAGAATTAGGAAAAATTCACAGTAAAGAAATTGTAGACGTTGATCCTTCTCAGAATGAAATGAGAAGGGTTGGGACTGGTTATCTACCAGATATCATGAATGTAGTTGATCTACTCCCTACTGAAAATTTTCGATTTGGTTCTCATAAAGAAATTAAAGATAAAAGCATCCCATATAATCGTGAAGAGATGCGAAAGGTTTATCATGTTAAAGAAGGAACTGATGGGTGCTGGATTGGTTGTACAATGAGTTGTTCACATTATACACTTGGACATAAAGTTTTAACTGGTCCTTTTAAAGGTCAAGAGGTAATTGTTGAAGGACCTGAATATGAAACTATTGCTGGCTGTGGTTCAAATTGGGGAGTATGGGATGTTAAATGGGTTCTTGAAGTAAATTTTTACTGTGATACTTATGGTATAGATACAATTTCATTTGGTACTGGAATTAGTTTTGTAATGGAATGCTATGAAGTAGGAATCTTAAATAAAGAAATTACAGGAGGTCTGGAATTAAATTTTGGAAATGCTGAATCTGCATTAGAACTGCTTCACCAAATGGCACGAGGAGAAGGATTTGGTGTAATAGTTGGTAAAGGAATAAGAGAGATGAAGAAATATTTCGCTGAAAATTATGGTGGAGATCCTCATTTTCTGCAAGATATTGGAATGGAACACAAAGGATTAGAATTTTCAGAATATATAACAAAGGAATCTCTTGCGCAGCAAGGTGGATACGGATTAGCATTAAAAGGACCACAGCATGATGAAGCTTGGCTTATATTCGAAGATATGGTCAGAAATACAATTCCAACATTTGAGGATAAAGCCAAAGCACTTCGATGGTTTCCATATTGGCGAACCTGGTTTGGATTAAACGGACTTTGCAAATTACCATGGAATGACGCAATAGGATCTCAAAATAAGGAGCTTCCTGTGAAAGATCCTCAAACAGGAGAACTTCTCCAAGCAAGGATACCATACCATGTTGAATGGTATGCAAAATATTTTTCAGCTGTAACAGGAAGAAAATCAACTCCAGAGGATCTCATAGTAATGTCAGAAAGAGTTTATAATTTTCAAAGAATTTTTAATATAAGGTTGGGTCAAGGATTACGAGAAGGAGATTCAAATTTCCCCTATAGAGCAATGGGACCGGTAACAACATTAGAATATGAGAGTCGTCAAGAAAGATACGATAGTCAACTTAAAGAATTAGGATTTGATATATCGGGTAAAAGTACAGATGAAAAGATAAAAATTCTAAGAAAACATCGTGAAGATCAATATTCAAAACTTCAAGACGCTGTTTATAAAGAACGTGGATGGAATCAGAAGGGTTGTCCTACAATTGAAAAAGTAAAAGAGTTAGGAATCAATTATGATGATGTCATAAAATTCATAAAACCTCATCAATGAATATTCTTAATCTTAAAAATTTTTATAAGATTCTAGATGGAAAAGATTATTAAACATCCTATTTTAGCCATACCAAAAAGAAAAGAAGTAACTTTTAGCTTTGATGGTCGAAAATTAACAGGTTTTGAAGGAATGGTTATATCTTCTGCACTTTTTTTGAATAAAATAAAAATTTTTGGTCATCATGCAAAAGACAACAGCCCACAAGGAATTTTTTGCGCTAATGGTCAATGTTCTCAATGCAATGTAATGGTAAATGGTATTCCAGTAAAAGCATGTATGACACCTCTTAAGGAAGGCATGTTAATAGAAAGTTGTAGTGGTTTACCAGAGTTACCAGCCATTGATGAACCTTTAGCAGTTGGAGATTCTGAAATTATAGAAACTGATGTGCTGGTGATTGGTGGCGGCCCAGCAGGATTATCAGCTACAAAGATCTTAGGGGAAAATGATGTTAGCGTAATTTTAGTTGATGACAAAGCTGAACTTGGAGGTAAATTAGTACTCCAGACCCATAAATTTTTTGGGTCTCAAAAGGATGTATATGCTGGAAATCGTGGAATTGAAATTGCTAAAATCTTAGGAAATTCTGTTAGAAGTTTATTAAATGTAAAAATTTGGTTAAATTCTGTTTGTTTAGCAGTATTCAGTGATGGTTTAGTTGGAATTTTAAAAGATAACAAGAAATATTCATTGATAAAATCTAAATATTTGCTAATTGCCACTGGTGCTCGAGAAAAAATGTTAATTTTTCCAGGAAATACTTTACCCGGCGTATATGGGGCTGGAGCATTTCAGACCTTGGTTAACCGTGATTTAATAAAAGCAGCTGAGAAAGTATTTATTGTTGGAGGAGGAAATGTGGGTTTAATTGCGGGATATCATGCAATTCAAGCAAAAATCGAAGTAGTTGGCTTAATTGAAGCATTACCTCAATGTGGGGGTTATAAAGTTCATGAAGATAAACTTAGAAGATTAGGGGTACCAATCTTTACAAATAATACAATTGTCTCTGCTAATGGAGAGAAATCAGTAGAATCAATAACAGTCGCTCAAATTGATAAGGATTTTAATATAGTATCTGGAACAGAAAAAACTTATCCTTGTGATACCATTTTAATTGCTGTAGGTTTAAATCCTGTTGATGAATTTTACCATAAAGCAAAAGAATTTGGCTTTAATGTTTGGGTTGCTGGTGATGCTCAAGAAATTGCAGAAGCATCAGCAGCTATTTTTACAGGAAAAATTGAAGCCTTGAAGATTTTACAACAAATTGGAATTAAAATTCCAGAAGATATTAATGAACTTGAAAAATTTGCTGAAATAATGAAGGCAAAACCACCTCATCCTATTGATATTGATATTAAATTCAAGGAAGAAGGCGTTTATCCTGTTTTTTATTGTAATCAAGAAATTCCATGTAATCCATGCACTACGGTATGTGACCAAGACCAAATTGAAACTGTAGATGATTTGATTACTCAATTACCATATTTTAAAGGCAACAAGGATTGCATCGGATGTGGAAAATGTGTTGCTGTTTGTCCGGGTTTAGCTGTTGTATTGATTGATTATCGAAAAGATAAAGAAAATCCGTATGTAACTTTCCCTTTCGAACTTACAGAGGTTAAATTGGAAAAAGGGCAAGAGATAATTGTTGTAAGTAATGAGAAAGAACTAGGAAAATATGAAATTCATAGGTCTCGAATATTAAAGGAATTTCCAAAGACTCAGCTTGTAACAGTCAAGTTACCCTCCGAAATAGCTAAAAAAGCTGTGGCTATAAAACTCCATAAAACCAAATTTGCTGAACCAACTGATCTATATCAAAAACCAATAACTGATAATGAAATTATCGTCTGCAGATGTGAGCGTGTTTCAGTAGGGGAAATTAGAAAATGGATACAATCAGGAGTAAGGGATTTTAATGAATTAAAAGCTTTAACCAAGGTAGGGATGGGAGCATGCGGAGGAAAAACGTGTACATCCCTTATCGAAAGAATTTTTAGAGAAGAAGGTGTGAATGCCAACGCGATAACGCCAGGTACAAAAAGACCTTTATTTATTGAAGTCCCTATGGGGATATTTGCTAATGCTAATAGTAAAAAGGAGGAACTCTAAATGGTTGAATATGATGTTGTTATCATTGGTGCCGGTAGTGTAGGAGTTCCTACTGCTTTAGCTACAGCAAAAGAAGGATTTAAAACCTTAGTTATCGATTACCTACCATCAGTTGCTCAAGCTGATAATAAACATGCTATTGGAGGTATCAGAGCAACTCATTCTCATAAAGGTAAAATTTGGTTATGTCAAAGATCAATTGAAATTTTCTCAACATGGGAGGAAAAACATGGAGATGACATTTGGTGGTCTCAAGGAGGTTATACATTCTTAGCTTATACTAAAGAACATGAGAATTTATTGAGAGATACTGTAACACTTCAAAAAAGTTTAGGATTAAATATTGATTTTGTAGATGCCGACAAAATCAAAGAATTAATACCAGGAATCAATAACAATGGGTTATTGGGGGGAACATATAGTCCTGAGGATGGAAATGCATCACCATTATTAGCTTTACATTCATTTTTTCGTAAATCAAGAGATTATGGAGCTGTGTATCACTTTAATGAAAAAGTAATTGATATTAAAAGTGAAAACAATCATGTAGTTGAGATAAAAACCAATAAAACTACGTATAAAACCATGTCAATTGTTAATGCGGCTGGGGCTCATGCTAAGGAGATTGGTAATATGGTTAATTTAGATATACCAGTAGAACCAGAATCTCATGAAGCGGGCATAACAGAACCGGTCAAAAAATTTTTTACTCCAATGATAGTGGATATTAGACCATATTCAGATTCTATATGTGGCGATTCCAAAAATTATTACTTTTACCAAAACAAAGAAGGAAAAATTATTTTCTGTTTAACTCCAAGCCCAAATATTCAAGGAACTGATCGCAGAGAAACAAGCTCATTTTTACCGCAGATTTCAAAAAGAATGATACAACTACTGCCACGTTTGAGAAATATAAAAGTAAGACGAACATGGCGAGGTTTGTATCCTATGACTCCAGATGGTAATCCAATCGTTGGAAAAGTGAATGAAATTGAAGGATATATTAATGCAGTTGGTATGTGCGGACAGGGGTTTATGTTAGGACCAGGCTTAGGTGAACTTCTCAGCCGTGTTTTAACGGATAAAGTCACAAGTAGAGATAAAGAAATTCTAGATACTCTTTCTTATACTCGTGAATTTGGTATAGAAGAAGAATTAAAGTAATTGGAGATAGATAAAGATGAGTTTTGATATTTTAATTAAAAATGGTACTATTATTGATGGTACAGGAAACCCTCCGTTTAAGGGAGAAATAGGAATTATCGATGAGATTATAAAAGTAATAAAATATAGAATAACAGAAGATGCCATTAAAGAGATTGATGCATCGGGGATGATTGTATGCCCTGGCTTTATAGATATGCATTCTCATACCGATTTCTATCTACCCATGTATAGCAAGATGGATGCTGCGATTCATCAAGGGATTACTACTGCGGTTGTTGGAATGTGTGGAGAAGGATTAGCTCCTATTCCATCTGATAAATTAGAGTTATTCAAAGAATTATTTAAGCCTCCTATGGGGGGAGAAATTAAGATAACATGGAATACATTTAAGGAATACCTTGAAGCTATGGATAGTAAGAAATTTCCGGTAAATTTAGTATTTGCTGTTGGTTATAGTACAATTAGAATTGCAGGAGGCCCAGGATTTGAAAATCGTCAACCAACAAACAACGAGCTTAAACAAATGAAAAATTATGTAGCTGAAGCAATGGAAGCAGGTGCTTTTGGTATGAGTACTGGTTTGATTTATGCTCCTCAAGTCTATGCTACAACAGAAGATATAATCGAACTTGCAAAAATAGTTGCAACCTATAATGGACTTTATTTTTCTCATATCCGTGGTGAAGCAAATACATTAATCAAGGCTGTGGAAGAATTTATTGAAATCGTTGAAAAATCTGGATGTGTCGGAGGTCAAATAGCGCATCATAAGGCTGCAGGAAAAGAATATTGGGGATCAAGCAAAGAGACCTTACGTCTAATAGAAGATGCTAACAAAAGAGGGATAAGTATCACTCTTGATCAATATCCTTATAATCGTGGACAATCTGATCTTGCTTCTACTCTTCCTGCTTGGACTCGTGAGGGAGGAAAAGAAAGAATTCTTGAAAGATTGAAAGATAATAAAATACGAGAACAAATCAAAAGTGATCTCCAAAAAGAGTCAACTGAGTGGGAAAATTGGATTAAAATCAATGGTTTTGAACATCTTTACATAACATTCTTTAAGAAAAAGGAATGGAAGGAATTTGAAGGATTAAGTGTTGCTGAGATCTCTAAAAAAATGGGAGATGTAGATGTTTATAAAACATTTTTTGATATTTTATTGGAAGAAGAAGCGGATATACCTATAACAATTGAATCTATGGATGAAGAAGATATACGCAGGATAATGATAAGCCCTTATCAGATGTTTGGAACTGATTCAGTAGCAATGTCTCTCTTACCTAAATTTAAAATATTTCATCCAAGGACTTTTGGAACATTTCCAAAAGTGTTAGAAAAATATGTTAGAGAAGAAAAGTTGTTGACTATTGAAAATGCTATTAGAAAAATGACTTCATTTCCTGCTCAAAGGTTAGGATTAAGAAATAGAGGCTTATTAAAGCAAGGTATGAAGGCAGATATTGTTATATTTGATCCTGTGAAAATTAGAGATAAAACTACATATGGAGAACCTCATCAATTTCCAGAAGGAATACCCTATGTAATTGTTAATGGAGTAATAACCATTGACGATTTTAAACAACAACGTAGATACCCTGGAAGAGTATTACGTCACTCTAAATGATATTTTATTAATAATCAACCCAAATAGATTTTATTTGATATTTTCTTCTACTAAATAATTACTATTAAAATTTGAAGTAGGAATCAGAAATGGTAAGACATCTGTTAAAAGTCTCAGATTTATCAAAGAAAGAGTGCGAGAAGCTTATTAATACCGCAATTGAAATAAAGAAAAACCCTAAAAAATATAGTTCCTATTTAGAAGGAGAGACCCTACTTATGCTATTTGAAAAACCTTCCTTAAGAACTAGGATCTCTTTTGAAACTGGTATGCAACAATTAGGTGGGCATGCAATATTTTACTCTATCAAAGATTCTCCATTAGGTAAAAAGGAAAATATCTCAGACACCGCTAAAGTTGCATCTCGTTTTGTAAATATAATTGCTGCTCGAGTTTTCAAAAGAAAAGATATTTGGGATTTAGCTAAATATTCTGATGTACCTGTTATAAATATGTTGGATGATTTCGCACACCCCTGTCAAATTCTGGGAGATTTCCAAACTATCAAAGAGAAAAAGAATAGCTTAGAGAATATGAAACTCGCTTATTATGGTGATGCTTATAATAATGTCACATATGATCTAATGAGAATATGTGCTATTTTTGGATGGAAAATGGATGTTGCTTGTCCTAACGCTCCACAATATTCACCAGAACAAGCAGTATTAGATGAGGTTGCAGAATTATCTAAAAATACTGGTGCTGACGTAAGAGTAATTCATAATGCATTAGATGCTGCACGAGAATCTGATATCATATATACTGATAGCTGGATGAGTTATGGTATCCCAAATGATCAGGAGGAAGAAAGGAAAAAAGTATTTATGCCTTTTCAAGTTACTTTATCAGTAATGAAAGCTGCAAAACCAGATGCTGTTTTTATGAATTGTTTGCCAGCTATGAGAGAATATGAACAAACAGCAGAAGTTATTGATGGTCCACAATCTATAGTATTTGATCAAGCAGAAAATAGATTACATATCCAAAAAGCAATAATGCTCTTTTTAAGAGATAAATTTTAGACTTACTCCTAATAATCATTAGATTCAAGAAATTAAAAATTGTATTAATAAAATTAATAATATAACCCCAGCAATTCCAAGAGGTATGGCTGAGGGTAGTCCATATCCTAAAGTCTTTTTATCTTTATCCTTAATAAACATGCTTAAATGAGCTAATGCATTTCCCATGCTTATAAAAACAGTATAAAATGCGGCATAATTACCAATTGGATTATTAAAATAGAGAAGAAGAATAACGAAATAATTTAGAATTATTAAGATGGAAGCTGCAAAGAAATACTTTTTCTTAGAAACTTTCCCTTTTATGATATTATAGGCTTCTAGATGTATTTCCTCAAAGATATGTATAATTTGGAGAAAGGAAGTTATTAAAACCATAATAAAAATAAAAATTTCAATCATAGTATGATACAACTTTCAAAATTTATAAATATCAATAACTTTGTATTAGATTTTATTACGAAGGACGTTTTTTTATCAGATTTATATAGGTATTGATACTAATATCTATTATATTTAATGAGAAGATCCAGTTAGTTTTTTAAAGAATTTCAATATGAAAGATCAAGGAATAACAGAGGATAAAGCAGAACAGATTATTTTTGCTGAGGAACTTATAGAGGAAAATAAATATACTGAAGCTATAAATGTACTTAGAGAATATCTAATAAAAGAAGATATTTCACTTTATTCTAAGGTCTATAGCTTAATACTTCAAGCTAGATTAGTCATGTATGTAGGAAAACATGAACAATGTCTCAAAATCTGTGAAAAAGCATATATTGAGAGTTTAAAATTAGGAAAAAGTCTTATAACAGTTGAAATACTAAACCTAAAAGCGCTTGTACTTAATTGGCAAGGACAAGTTGATAAATCCTATGAGTTAATTAAAAATTCAGAAGAATTATTTAATACATTTACAAAAGAATCATTAGCAGATTATATTCGAACAGAAGCTAATTTAAATATGATTAAAGGATTTTTAATATCTAGAAAGGATGCAGAAAAAGGTTTAGGATATTTGAAGCACAGTCTGTCATTATGGGATAAATTAGATCTTCATTTAGGAAAAGCAATGACATTTATGTGCATTGGGATAACTTATTTATATTCTAAAGGAGATCTAGATAAATCTATACACAATTTTGAACATGGTTTAAGGATTGCTGAGGAGCTTAACCATAAGTATGGAATTGGTTTTCTATTAAATCACTTAGGAAATAGCTATCTTTATAAAGGAGAATTAAATCGTTCACTAAATTATTATCAAGAAGCATTAAAAATCTTTGAAGAAATCAATAATGAATCTTTTAGAGCAAGGAGTTATGCTCTAATCGGAAATATAATGGGAAACAAAGGAAAATATGATGAAGCATTAAAATATATAGGAAAAAGTATCGAGATCTATAGAGAAATCGGAGAAATATTTACAACTTTCGGCCCTATTGGCACTGCTATTGAATTATGTTTATATAAAGATGATATTCACTTAGCAAATATATATTTAGACAAATTGAAACAGATTAAAGATCGCTTTAAGAACACAGTTATAGATTTATGGGTAATTTTTTATGAGACTTTGATACTTAAACGAAGTCCTCGAACAAGAGATAAAGCTAAAGCAGAAGATATGTTATTAACACTACTTGAAAAGGCAGAAGCAAATTTTGGGCTTAAAATAGAAATACTAATTCAATTATGCAATCTATATCTAACTGAATTGCAGACCTCTAATAATTTAGAAGTACTGAAAGATATTAATCCAATAATTAACAGTCTTCTTGAAATTGCAGGATATTCACATTCACATTATATTCTATGTGAAACTTATATATTACAAGCGAAATTAGCTTTAATTACAATAGAAATAAAACAAGCAAGGAAACATTTAACTCAAGCTCAACAAATTGCAAATAAATATGGAATGCAGCAATTAGCCATTGAAATTTCAAATGAACACGATGAGTTATTAAGACAATTACATACATGGGAAAATTTGCAAAATTCTGAAGCTCCGATTGCCGAAAGGATTAAGTTTACACGTTTAGGAGATCAGATTGAAAATATGCTCCATAAACATGTTGATGAATCTTTAAAAGCACTGAATGAAAATCCAGTTGTTCTTTTAATAACTTCTGAAGGAGGAACTCCCATTTTTTCTAAAGCTTTTATGGATGAGTTTTCATTTAAAGACCATCTCTGGAGTGGGTTTTTAACTGCTTTTAATTCCTTCAGCGATGAGATGTTATCTGAAGGACTTGAGCGCGCAAAATTTGGCGAATATACTCTTTTAATGAAAGCCGTTTCACCATTCTTAGTTTGCTATTTATTCAAAGGTCAATCATATTTGGCTCAACAGAAATTACAGAATTTTATTGATAAAATATTAAACAATAATACGGTTTGGCAGACTTTTAATAAATATTATCAGACAAACCAGGAAATTCAAATAAAAGATATTCCAATACTAGAGAATTTACTTACTGATTCATTTCTGTCTAAATCTGCTATCCAATAATAATCTTAGGCATGAAAAAAATTTTAAATAAAAAGCAAAATTGTCTTATTTTTCTATTAAATAAATGAATGACCTTTTATGAAAACTTTAATAGTAGCTTTAGGTGGGAATGCTTTAATTAAATTTGGAGAAGAAGGTACAACAGAAGAACAATTTAGGAATCTAAGAGTACCAATACGTCAGATCGCAGAATTAGCTAGAGATTATAACATAATTATAACGCATGGTAATGGCCCACAAGTTGGAAACCTCTTATTGCAGCAGGAAGCAACTGAATTTGTATCAAAAAGACCGTTGCAAATATTAGTGGCAGAAACTCAAGGGCAGATTGGTTTTATGATTGAGAGTACTTTAGATGAGGAACTTATGAAAATAGATCTTGATGAAAAAAAGCTTTTCCTCACAGTTTTAACCTATGTTAAAGTTGATTCAAATGATCCTGCTTTTAAAAATCCTACAAAGCCAATTGGTCCAGCATATCCAGTCCGTACGAAACCAGGACAAGTAAAAACATCAAAAGGATGGCGTCAAGTAGTTCCTTCCCCTAAACCTATAAAAATTTATCAATGGCGTGAAATAAAAAGGTTAATGGAGTTAGGAGGTTGGATTGTAATAGCTTGTGGAGGTGGTGGTATACCAGTTATAAAAGAAGAAAAGAAATTATACGGTGTAGAAGCAGTAATAGATAAAGACTTAGCTAGTTCTAAATTAGCGGAACAAATAGGCGCAAATATATTGCTTATTGCTACTGATGTGGAGAAAGTAGCTCTTAATTATGGAACTCCAAAAGAAAAACAACTTGATAAATTATCCACATCTGAAGCTAAAAATTATTTGGAAGAGGGACAATTTCCTGCCGGTAGCATGGGTCCTAAAATTCAAGCTTTAATCAGCTTCTTGGAATCAGGTGGAGAAAGAGCTATTATTACTTCAATTGAAAAAATAAAGGAAGCCTTGGAAGGAAAAGCTGGAACTTATTTATATCTAGATAACTAATATTATGATTTTACAAATACTTTCTCAATAATTTCAATTGCCCAATCAATATCATCCTTCGTAATTACTAAAGGTGGGGCAAATCTAATTATTGTAGAATGAGTATCCTTCGCTAAAATTCCATTATCCTTAAGTTCTTCTACAATCTTTCTAGCACTTTCAGTGAATTCAACAGCAATCAATAATCCTTTACCTCTAATTTCCTTAATAGGAATTCTGGTTCTTTTTTCAGCTACTTCTTTTAACCTTTTTATGAAATAATTTCCCATCTCTTTGGCTCGTTCAGCAAGATTCTCGCGTAAATGAATATCAATTGATTTCATTCCAATAGCTGCTGCTAATGGATTACCACCAAAAGTGCTTCCATGAGTTCCAGGAATTATTACATCAGGACCTATAATTTCTTTTGTAGATACACATGCAGATACGGGGTATACTCCTCCTCCAAGAGCTTTTCCTAAAAGTAACATATCTGGTTTCACATCTTCATGATTACATGCAAAAAATGCTCCAGTTCTGCCAAAACCAGTTTGAATCTCGTCCAAAATTAATAATACATTATATTTTGTACAAATTTCTCTAATTCTTTTTAAATATCCTTCTGGAGGAACTTTTACTCCTGCTTCTCCTTGAATGGGTTCAACTAAAAAAGCAGCTACTTTTTCTGGACCTATTTCTAGTATTACTTTTTCAAATTCTTCAGCGTCTCCATAAGGGATAACTCTAAAACCAGGGGTATAGGGGCCAAAATTACCGAAATAGCGTGCAGCTGAAATATCTGAACTAAAGCCCACAATTGTTATAGTTCGACCATGGAAGTTACCTCGACAGACAATTATCTTAGCTTCATTCTTTGGGATTTTTTTCTTTATATAACCCCACGCACGAGCCACTTTTAAACCAGTTGAGACAGCTTCTGTACCGGTGTTCATTGGTAGACTCATAATTCCCGAATTTTTAGGGTCATTAATATGTGGTCCAACCACTTCCGCCAACATTTTTAGAAAAGGGCCCATCTTATCGTTATGAAAAGCACGTGAAGTCAAGGTAACTATACTAGCTTGTTCCTTTAGTGTAGCAACAATTTCAGGGTGACAATGTCCCGCATTCTGACTTGAATATGCGGATAAACAATCCAAATATTTCTTACCTTCTGGATCGTAAACATAAACTCCTTCAGCTCTCGAAATTACTACTGGTATGGGGTGATAATTATGAGCAGCATACTTATTATCCATTTCAATGAATTCTTTTGAAGTTGGCATTTATTTTCACTTTTTTCTCTTTGTTTCTATTACTACTTTATTATATGTACAGATTCATTAAAAGTTTAGAGGTTCTAGATGTCAATTAGGGAAGATAATGGGATAGAATATCCCCTTAATAATACGACAAAAAAGTTTAAATATAAATGTACAAAATAGAACTTTGGCAATAATTTGCCAGAATTGTAAATCCAAAAAAAAGTGATCTAATAAAATGAAGAAAAGATTGTGGATTGCATTTTTGTCTATATTAATAATATTTTCTTTAAGTCCTGTAGTTTCAGCCTGTTCCAATGGAAAAGCCTGGGGACAGAAAAAGATTACAATTATTAGAGATAATTATGGAGTTCCCCATGTTTTTGCAAGTACGAAAGAGGGATTAGCGTTTGGTTGCGGTTATGCAATGGCGCAAGATAGGTTATGGCAAGCAGATTTATATCGTAGGCAAGGATATGGTAGTCTCGCTGAATTTGGATTAGCTAGTTTTGATCAAGATTACTATATTAGAAGCATGGCATATAGTAAAGAAGAGCTTTTGGAAATATTTGAAGATTGGGTACCATCTGATCCTAAAGCAAAGCTTAAAGAAATGATGTTTGCTTACGTTGATGGGGTTAATGCTTATATTGATGAAGCTCATAGAAGATATTATGAGGAAGGTGATCCTTCTCTTATTCCTATAGAATATCTTCCAGGCGTACTTTTCCCCGATGGTCTTCTTCCAATTGAACCTTGGACAATTGAAGATTGCGTGGCTATAGTAGTTATGATGGCTTGGAGATTTGGAGGATGTGGAGGTAATGAACTATCATATGTAAGTGCTCTACAAGGGCTTATAAACCTTCATGGAGAAGCTATTGGATGGGACATTTTTAATGATCTTTATCCCCAAAATGATCCAGGAGCAGAAGTTACAATACCTATAGAAGAAGGAGCTTGGCCTGATGTACAACAGATTAATTCGTGGAACCCGAGTATTTGCAAAGATTATTCATGTGATTTTATCAGTGTTTACAATAAGTATAATGAATTTAAAATGGGACAAGCTGCACTGTTTAACTCCTTAGGTTTACCTACAAAGTTCGGAAGTAATGCATGGGTTGTCAGTCCTTTAAAATCTGTTACGAAAAATGCTCTTCAACAGGGGGGTCCGCAAATGGGGCAATCTATTCCCCAAATTGTTCTTGAAGTAGGGTTGCATGGAGCTGGAATTGATGCTGTGGGAATGATGATGCCTCATGCTCCTTCAATTTTGATTGGTGCTAGTAAATATGGTGCTTGGACGTCTACTACTGGTGTTACAGATAATATGGATACTTACATTGAAGTATTAAACCCTGCAAATCCTTACCAGTACTGGTATAACGGGGGATTTATTGATATGGAAGTAAGAACTGAGAGATTCTATGGTTATAAAAAAATGTACTATGAAGAAAGAAATGTATATAGAACCATCCATGGACCTATAATTGGATGGGATCTTGATAATAATCTTTGTTTTACGATGAAGACTCCTTATTATAAGAGGGAAATGGCTGCTGAAGAAGGTTGGTCACTATTTCAACAAGCTAGAAATATTAAGGATTTTGATTTTGCGTGCAAACGAGTAGAGCCAGCGCATAATTTTTATTGGGCCGATAACAAAGGAAATATAGGATATTGGCATTCAGGTTATTGGCCAATAAAACCTACCACAGGTAAAGATGGAAGACCAATCGATGATAGATTACCCTTATGGGGAACAGGAGAAGAAGAATGGTTAGGAGTTACCGGTGAAGATTATATACCAATATGTATTAATCCTAAACAAGGTTGGCTAGCAAACTGGAATAATAAACCAATAACAGATTGGCCCTATGCTGAATCAGATGCAGAATGGGGAGAAGGTCATCGAGTCAAAAGAATAATGCAACTCCTATCAGCTGATGTTAAATTTACTCTAGATGATATGATTGCAATTAATAGAGATTGTGGATATAATCATATAGATGGGATGAATTTTTTAAGCTATTTAGTAGATGCTGCTAGTAAATCCACCGATCCAGATATTCAAGCAGCTTTACCCTATTTAGAAGCCTGGGACTTTCATTATAATGATTATGACCCCCCCCAATGGCCTAGTGCGGACGCTACATATGATGATCCTGGTTTAACAATTTTTGATGAATGGTTTAGCATGATTGATAATGAAGTATTCGATGATGACCTTCCACCTAGCATGCGTGGTAGTTCCAGCACATTAATTCATATTTTTGATGGTGAAGATTCAAAATTACCTTTAAACTATGATTATCTTAATGGAGAAGATAGAGATGAAGTAATAAATCGTGTGTTAAAAGATGCAGTGATAAATTTAAGAGATGAATTGGGCCCAGATATGGAAAAATGGCTTACACCAGTTAGAATCTGGGTTCCCAGTGCTCTTGGAGCCTTACCGCCCCCTGTTATGCACTATATGAATCGTGGCACATATAATCAAATTGTAGAAATGCCAAAACATAAATGGTGGCATAACTCTTGGAATTCAGCACCTTATGCTTTCAATGTAATTCCACCAGGGCAAAGTGGATTCATGAATTACTTATTTGAATACAAGCACGCCTATGATCAACTTGCATTGTACGAGACTTGGACTTATAAGCCTATGAGGTACAACTACAGGGATATTTGGCAAGTAAGAGAAACGGTAGAAAAATTATATTATTAATTACTTAATTACAAAATCATTTTTTTTTTTGTTTTAAACTCTTTATATTATTGTCAAAATTAATTTTAACTGAGATGTCTCTAAATTAAAAGATTAAATAAGATAAAACCTAAATAAAGATAAGAATGAAAAAAAAAAGCCGAAATTTTCTTAAAAAGATTAGCATTCTAATTATTTGTTTAGCATTTTCATTAACATTTTTATCTTTAAGCAAAGCAGTGAGTTATTCAGGATATGAACGAGTTCAATTTCAATCTGCTGGAGCGACACTTTATGCGAATTTATACTATCCATCTAAAACCCTTGATTTTCAAGAAAAAAGGCCATTAGTTATCTACTGTCATGGAATTGGGAGTCAAAGGGATTTCGATCTTAGAATCCCTATAGAACTTACAAAACGTGGTTTTTATCTAGCCGCTTTAGATTATCAAGGGCATGGAGAAAGTGGTGGTAGTATTAATAATATGGTTCCAGGCGAGGGTATTCCTGCAATAGCACAAGATTGTTCTAGATTGTTAGATAAATTAGAAACGATGCCGTTTTACTCTAATGTGAATGTGTCGCAAATCGGATTAATAGGCCATTCTCTTGGTGGAATGGTTGTACTTATGAATCAAGCACTTGATGATAGATTTAATGTGACAGTAGCATGGGCACCTTTAGTTGATTTTAATCCTTCGCTTTTAGGAATCGTTGAGACGGATGATTTTCTTGATTATATACCGGTAAACTTACTTAATACGACAAATACTCATAATCTCCTTATAATAATGTCCACCCAAGATGAGGTTCTTAATTTTACTCAAAATGCTATCAAAGCTCAAGATTTAACAAATTGTACTGTAATTCCAATAACTGGTTTTTTATTTGGTGGAGGCCACCAATTATTTTCAGATATGGTTATAATTAAAACAATAAATTGGTTTGAACAACATTTCTTCCATTCTGAGTCAATTAATGGGCCAATTGTTACAACTTTCATAATAAATTATATCTTTTTATTTTTAACTTTAGGGATTTTAATTGCAATGATATTTTCTCTGGTATCTTATTCTGCAAGATATTTTAAGTTAAAAGAAAGTAACGATCTAGATGTTGAAGTAAAAAAAAAATTTAATCTTCGAAGAATTAAGGAAGGTATGAAAATAGGAAAGATTATAGTTTATGTTGGAGCATTTATTACCAATTGGGTTTTATTTGAAAGATTTTTTGGTCTTGAAGGTATTTTCTATGCTTCTCTAATTATAACTATTATTTATTTAACAGTAATTCTAACGATTCGATATAGGAATCTTATGAAAAAGGAAGAGAAAACTAATTTTAAAGAGTTCATTATATCAAAACTTCAAATAAAACATTTATTTTATTCCCTTTTTATTACAATATTTTTTCTTATTATCTTGATTATATTTTCTATTTCATATCCTACACCATCATTACCTTCCTCCCCTTTTTTAGATGGAGCTTATATAATTATTCTTATAATCCTATTAAGTAGTATAGCACTTTCTTTTTCTTTTGCTTTTATTTTATTTCATTTGCATAAAAAAGATCGTATTAGGTTAGAGTTCAAATTAAATTTAAAAAATATAAAAATAAAAAACAAAAGATTTGCTAGAGTTTACATTTATTCTATCGTTTGTACTTTCTACTTTTTAATTATATATTTTATTTTTTCATATTCTTATCCATTTGCATTTATGTGGCCATCGAATTATATAAACTTTGTATTGACGGTTGTAGCTTTCCCTATTTTATTCTCTATGGAACTTCTTTATAGAAAGTTAATTTATCCTAATTTATCATTTCTTAGTGAGAGCACAAGAAGAAAAATTATAATTATTATTGCAATAGTTATCCAAATCACTCTCATGTCATTAACATCTTCATGGTCATTTTTTCCATCAGTTTTGTTTACATATTTTATGTTTTTATACGTAGTTATCCAGAATACTTTAATTTTTGAAAATACTCATAATTTTGCTGCTTTAATACTGAGCTCTTTCATTATAATTCAAATCTTCTTTTCTGCTGTGATTTCTAACGCTTTAGGAATTGGTTCTGCTCTTTCTTCATTTGTTAAATTATAAGTACATAATCAAATTTAAAATGAATTATTTTCTATGATATATATTTATGAGAAGTAAATTGTATATTCGAAAATAACAATTAAGATAATGCAGAATAAACTAATTATTAATATAGTCTTAGCAAATTTATTATGGGGTTTTATCCCTATAATTGTGCAGGATTTATTTTTAGATATATCAATTATTATGGTTATTTTTTTAAGGTTTTTAATTTCTGGTATAGCTTTATTAATTTTAGCTGTTGTTCTTGTAATAATTAATAATAGATTTACTCGTAACGAATCTATACCTCTTATGTTTCTTTTTTCTAATTTATTTCATAAAAACCGAAGGTTTTTTGATATAAAAAATATATTATATTATCTATATTTGGGCTTTTTTGGGATAATTCTTAACATAATATTTTTCTTCTTAACTTTAAAGACGACCTCAATTACATTTACAATGATCGGATTTCTCTTAAGCGTTATTTTTATTGCTTTTTATGAAAAAGGGGTGAATTTTGAGAGATTTGACGTTTTTAAAGTACTCTATATTATATTACTCTTTTTCACAATCATTATTTTAATATTTGTAGGTAGTATTGGAGCAGCATTGAGAGGTACCCCGGTGATGTTAAATGGAATAATTTATCTACTAATTTTTAGTATTTCAATCTCATTTCTCTATGTAGCTATCAACAGAGATGCATATTCAAGTGAAGAGACGATTATCATTAATAAAAACCGGAATTATAAAATACCTAGATTTCTCCTTAAAATGTCTCTTTCTTTTTTATTTGGAGTAATATGCATGATGCCATTTGTATTAATAATCTACATCATCCCCTTTGAAACGATTCTATCCAATGAAATAGGAACTTTTTTTTCTCAGTTTAAGGACATCTTAATGATTTTGGGAAGATGGGATATAATTTTTCTAATTATTTTTACAACTATAATCCCATATCTCTTAATTTTTATCGCAAATGTTAATTGGAAATCAGAAAATTTAACATATAGTCAATGGAATAGTATTTTGAATTTAATAGATCCTATGGGATCTATAATTTTTTCAGTAATTTTTGTAAATGAATATTTTCCTTATGAGTTATTGATCATTGTTATATTCCTTTTAGTTTTTACATTTATACTTCGTTATTCTCATGAAGTAAAGAATTTGGTTCAAGCAATCTTATTATTGAAGTTAGAAAAAGGGTCAATCAATAGAATTACATTACGAGTTTTTAAATACTATGGAGTTATTTCTACATATGCTTTAGTTGGAGCTCATGATTTGCTCTTGAATGTAAAAACAAGTTCAATAAAAGATTTTTATAACCTCATAAATTTAAGAATAAAGCCGTTAAATGAAATTAAAGATATTGAGATTTTATTTATTAATAAAGTTGTTAAAACCCCAACATAATAAATGAGAGATGGTAAATAATATGGTAATAAAAGCTATTATTCTATGCAAATTAGGGATTAGTGTAATTAAGCCTGTAATTGAAGAGTTGAAAAGTATTCCTCAAATTACGAAAGTACTGTCTCTGACAGGTGATTATGATGCTTTGGCAGAAGTTGTCGTAGAAACACCCGAAGAATTGTATGAAATATTTGCGAATAAAATAGATATGATTGATGGAATTACAGCATCAAATACTCATATGGTAATGAAAGAATTCACTAAATAATTAATAATCGTTAGATATTTCTTGGATCGAGATAAGGTGTTTTAGAATATATAATTTTTGTTTTTTTTTTTCTTAATTCTTCCAATAATGCTTCTTCAGTTATTTTCTTTAAATTAAGTAGTGTCCATCCGTGTACTCCTCCACTCACCAATCCATTTGGTTTGTGCATATCTGTTCCAGTAATCATACCAATTGTTCCTTTATGTTTTAAACAAAAATTATACGATTCTTGATCAAATACATTTTCTGTTTGAGAGTCATCATTGACAATTTCAATGTAGTCAACTCCCCATTCTAAAAGCATGTCTCGAGAAGGATGATTTTTGTAATTTGCTTCATAAACACTCCATGGAATATGATTGCAAATGACAATTCCCCCCTGATCATGTACATTGTTAATTACATCAATAATTTTATCATCTTTAGGTTTATACGGTATTCTTTCATTCCATTTTGAAATACCTAAGAAATTTAAATGGAGCCTAATTGTTGTCCATTCAATTCCACTTAGAATTAATACACTTTTATTAAGATATTCTTCTTTAATTTCATTGATTTTTTCTAAATGACGCATATTGTTATGATCGGTTATAGCTATAGCATTAAATCCCATATATAAATGCCATTCCACATTCTCTTTGATGGAAAGTTCTCCATCACTGTAAGACGTATGGGAATGATGATCAAACACGATATTATGTTTAATTGGATCATAACCCGGAGGAACAAGGGGCTTGATTCCTTCCCAATCTTTATCAATATATGTCATCATTTAGTTATATTACAGTTTCTTTCGATTAACAATCTCTTTAACTAAGTAAGTAGCAACATTTTCAGCAAAGGTTCCAGGGCCAAATCCGGCATCATATCCTAATTCTTTAGCCAATTCATTACTTATTCTCGCACCACCACAAATTAAAATAATCTTGTCTCTTATTCCCTCTGCTTCTAAAAGGTCAACTAACTGAGTAAGATTTTTTATATGAATATTTTTTTGTGTAACAGTTTGTGAGACAAGTAAAACGTCCGCATTAAGTTCTATCGCCTTTTTAACAAACTCTTCATTTGACACTTGGCTTCCTAAGTTAAAGGCTTCAATCATATCATAATGTTCAAGACCATAGTGTCCTGCAAAGCCTTTCATATTAATAATTGCATCAATTCCAACAGTATGACTATCCTCTCCCGTAGATGCACCTAAAATTACAAGCTTACGCCCTATTTTATCTTTAATATAGGCATTAATCTGCTCTTTAGGCATAATATCTACATCTACAGTTTCAACAAGAATTTTTGTATAATCAATGGTATGAATTAACTCTCCATATACGACAAAATAGGTAAATCCTTTATCTAATGAGGTATGATAAGCAACTAAAGGATCTTTGATGCCCATTTTCTCTACGAGTTTTTTAACCGCTTCGATTGCTCTTTCATCATGATCAATTGGAAGAGTGAAACTAATTTGCACTTTTCCATCATTCATTGTATCTCCATATGGTTTAATTCTTGTTAAATCTAAATTTTTATCAAAATTTTTATTTTCAGCAGAATAAAGGCCTCCTCCCATATTAATTCCCTCCTTTCATTAATTCATTTTTCATAAGATTAAGTAATGGATTAAAATATTCTTCATCTTTTTCAAATACACCATCAAGCCCTTTACCTCCATCCATGGGACGTTTAATATTTGCAAATATACCTTTTTCAATTGTCTTGAATAATCCCTGTTTTTCAATTTCTTTTAACAAATTAAAAGCTTTTTCAAGGACTTCATTAGCTCTTTTTTCCATTAATCCCCCTTTCTTAAATTCTATTTCTTCACTAATGGATTTCATATTTTTAAATATATAGCGAGCATTTTCAATAGATAACGCTCGATCCGACATGAAAGGAGTATGAATTGCTTCAGTTAACATGCCAAGGAGATGGATTCTTTGGTTTGTCATAATTGTTATCATATTAAATAGAGCGTCTTGGATGTGACCTTTGAATATATTTCCCGTCATGTATTTTGTTGGAGGCATATATTTAAGAGGAGCATTAGGGAAAATCTCTCTTGCCATTTGGGCTTGAGCCAATTCATATAAAAAACCATTTTCCAAATCAGGGTTCATTTCGAATGCATGACCTAAACCCATCTGTTCTTCTTTTAATCCTGCTAGTAAGGCAAACTGTTCATTTATAAATTCTGAGCCAAGAACAGTGTGAGCTGCTTCATAAGCATCTGCTGTAGTTAAATAATTATCTTCTCCAGTGTTAATAA
Organism: Promethearchaeota archaeon; assembly: GCA_048938855.1. Taxonomy (GTDB): domain Archaea; phylum Asgardarchaeota; class Lokiarchaeia; order Sigyniarchaeales; family SOKP01; genus Loki-b32. The sequence continues at coordinate 147,476 of JBHLLT010000003.1, read as the reverse complement.
TTACACCAGCATATGCATTTATTATTCGAGAAAAATATTGATCTACAATTGTTCTTTGCATATTAATATCTCTAAACAAGATTCCATATAAAGCGTCATTTAACATCATATCTACTCTCTCAAATGCACCCATTGCTGCTATCTCTGGCATACATAACCCAGAACAATAGTTAGTAAGTCTTATGTACCTACCTACTTCTTCACTTACATCATCTAAAGCTTTTCTCATGATACGGAAATTTTCTTGAGTAGCATATGTTCCTCCAAATCCCTCTGTAGTAGGCCCATATGGAACATAATCTAAGAGGCTTTGGCCAGTTGAACGTATAACTGCAATAACATCAGCACCTTGCCTTGCAGCGGCCTTAGCTTGTATTATATCTTCAAATATATTTCCCGTTGCTACAATAAGATAAATTAATGGCTCTGTTTTATCTCCGTATTCAGCAATTAAGTCCTCCCTTTGTTGTTTATTTCGTTTGATAATATCTAAGTTTTTTTGAATTACTGATAATAAAATCTCTTTTATCTCAGAAAGATTTCCTCTTTGGAGATTTGTGATATCTAATTGTTCTTTGCTGATTTTTTCAGCAATATTTTGAGGGGAAAGATTAGTTTGTAAAACTGCATTACCAAGGTATGATGCAGCTCCTTTGCTTATTTGCCCTTTTTTAATAATATGGTTTACAACTATATTCGGTAAAGGTACACCAAAATCATCAGTTCCGTCGATTCCTAATAATCTACATATTGTCCTTTCTATAGATGTCGTGGAATGTTTATCTATAAATTTTTGAGTATTAACAGCAATTATTTTAGCAATTTCTCTAGCCTTTTCGACCAAATCCCAATTTAAAGTCAACTTACTTTTTGTCTGCAAAGTTTATCAAACCTCTAAAAGAAGTATAAATCATTTAATAATTCAAACAAATTATACTTTAGTATTCACATGGACCTAGGTCATAAATAGGGACAGAAAGTCCTTTTTTCAATTCAATTAGGAAGTTAGATTTATCAAATTCATATCCTAGTGGTGAAGTAGGGTTGACTGTTATCATTATTATTTTTATTTTTTTTATAGTTTTTATTATTCCGCCCTTTTTAGAGAATTTCGTAAACGTGGCTTTACTTAAAAATAATTTTGTTGTATCAGACACTAAGATTTTAATTTTTTTGAAGATATCTGACTTTTCCATAAAGTTTTCAAGAAAAAGATCTGTAATAGCTCCATTTATTACGAGATATTTAGAATTATTATCAAGATGAGTTAAAATCTCTTCCACTGAATCTAAAGCTGTTGATAACTCTAACTTTTTAGTAGAAAAATCATTATAAATAATACCAACCTTTGCATTAGTAATGATCTGATTTGCTGATTTTATTATTCTTTCATTTTCTTCGCTTTCTAAGGTCAGTAAGTTAAAAGTATGTTTCGTAATTTCTATAACCTCTTGAAAATCTCTCGAAACCGAAGCCCCCGTAGAAAGTATTGTCGCTTGAGAGATCAATGGAGACGCAAAAGAGCGTCTATCAAAAGCACCATCTATTAGCACTAAGTCGCATCCTAAATTAAGCAATTTATCACAAACTTGTTTTACTTCTGAATTTATTGACGGTCCTGCTAATTCAATTAAACCATCACTTAATGCTTCTAATAATAAGATTTCACCTAATGGAGTGTTGAATACTGTTTTCTTTAATATTTTCATTTTAACTTCACTTGCTTCAAAACTCTGTCTAGCTGTTGCTATAATAGTACCTTTTTTAATATAAATACGAGGCTTTGGTAATTGTGTGATGACATCATATTTTTCACCATCTCTTCCAATAGATGTCAATCCAAGTTTATAGTTTTTTAAATTTTTTATAATATAATTTAATGTGGTAGTTTTACTTACATTTTTTGCGAGCCCAATAATAGAGACTACAGAGTATTTAGGGATATTATTAAGAAAATTAGTCATGAAATCCATAATCTCGCCAATAACTATTAGTCTTTTTAATAATTACAGAAATAAAACTAAATTATTTAAGTTTTAGAGTTATTACTTTTCCTTCTTAGTTTTCTTTTCAAATCTGAGGGCTCAATAGTCAATTTCTCACCACTAAGTAAGGCGCTTACCCCAATTTGTTTTTCACAATCCTCACAATGGCAATTGGGAGTGTAAAACTCTGGTTCCTCATAAGTAGTAATAACACCTTCGAAATTTCTTAAAACTACTCGTCTATGACCTTGAGAAATTGTGTAATCGGGCATTACAGGAATTTTTCCACCTCCTCCAGGGGCGTCAACTACAAATGTAGGTACACATAGTCCTGATGTATGTCCCCTCAACCCTTCGATAATTTCAATACCTTGAGCAACACTTGTTCGAAAATGTCCTAATCCAATTGATAAATCGCACTGGTAAATATAATATGGCCTAACTCTTATCTTCACTAACCCTTGTACTAACTTTTTCATGATATGGATGCAATCATTTACACCTCTCAATAAAACAGATTGATTCCCAAGAGGGATCCCAGCATCAGCAAGCATTTCACATGCTCTTGTAGATTCTTCTGTGATTTCATTTGAATGATTAAAATGCGTATTAAACCATATAGGATGATATTTTTTTAACATTTCACATAATTCAGGAGTAATACGGAATGGATTTGTAACGGGCGTTCTCGAACCTATACGTATTATCTCAACGTGAGGAATTTCTTTTAATTTTATTAAAATATCTTCTAACTTATTATTTGCTACCAATAATGCATCACCTCCCGATAATAATACATCCCGAATGGAAGGTGTTTTTCTAATATATTCTATACCGGCATCAATATGAGATTGTGGTGGTGCTCTATCATGGTGACCAGCAAATCTTCTTCTTGTACAATGTCTACAATACATCGAGCACATTTCAGTAATTAAGAATAGCACTCTATCAGGATATCGATGCGTTAAACCTTCGACGGGAGAATCAGCATCTTCGCTTAGTGGATCTTCAAGTCCCCCTGTATACTTTTCTAACTCATGAACTGTAGGAATTGCTTGTTTTCTAATTGGATCATAAGGATCGTTGGGATCGATTAATGAGAGGTAATAGGGGGTAATCGCCATTCTATATTCTTGTAAAATTCTAGGATCATCTTCTTCTTTAGTTAAATTAATATATTTCTTGAGCTCTTCCAATGTGGTTATTCTATTTTTTACTTGCCACCGCCAATCGTTCCACTCCTTATCGATTACGTGCCCAAATAACTCTTTTCGTCTATTGACCTTCATAATTCAACTCAACATGATTTATAATTTTAATTTATCTCAACGATTGATTAAAAGTGTATTTCTTCAAATATTTTTTGTAATTTTTCAGATTTTTATAAACTTTAATTAACACAAATTTAGAAAAAAAATTGATGCGCCATGTATAATTATTAGATATATTGCTACATAATGAATTAGAATTAAGCCCTGAAGAAACTCATGTAGAAAGTGAAAAATCTAACTTATTATGCTTTTGAAACGTCATTAATAAAATTTGTATAAAATATCAACACCCTTCAAATACAGATCTAAACGAAGGATTTTTAAATTCTTTAAATATTTATATAAATTTAGTATTAAATAATATCATGAAAGTCCTAATAAAACCAAGACCAGAAATAAAAGATCTCTTATTAAAGGAAAATGTTAAAAATGTTTATAGGCAATTGATAGAACCAAATGTAGATTTAATTTTTTATAATGATATTAAAAAAGAAGAGAGAGAAGATGTTATTAAAGAAATAGATATTTTAATTGGTCCTAAAATCGATGAAAAAGAACTAAACTCATACACTAAGCTAAAAATGCATCAAACATTTGCAACAGGTTTGGAAGTGTTTAACTTTGAATTTTATAAAAAAAATAACATAATTCTCTGTAATTCTCATACCCATTCTAAAATTATTGCTGAATATGCATTTGCTCTATTACTTACAATTGCTAAGGAGATAAACACTAATGATCAGCTTTTAAGAGAAGGTAACTGGGATTATACTAAATATCCTGCGATCACTCTGTTTGGTAAAACGATATTATTTTTAGGATATGGAAATATCGCTCAAATCTTAAAAGAAATGTGTACACCATTTCAAATGAACTATATCACTGTTAAGAGGACTAAACAATGTGATGATCCCAGTATCAAGATTTTTACACCTGAAGAAAAACTTGCTGCTATTGGACAAACAGATATTATCATTAACACCCTCCCTTTAACCGAAAGAACAATAAATTTCATTGATAAGGTTGAGTTTGAAGCTATGAATTCGAATGTAATTATTGTTAATGTAGGTCGGGGTATGACTATTAATGAACAAGAATTATATAATGCCTTGAAGGAAAAAAAAATTAGAGGCGCCGCATTAGATGTTTGGTATAATTACCCAGACATTAGAGGAGGGGAAAAACAAGAACCATTTCCCTGTTATCCTTCAAAATTTCCCTTTCATAAGCTAAAAAATGTGATAATGACAGCACATAGAGCATGGCAATCAGATGCATTGATGATAGATCTTAAACCATTTCTTGAAAATGTAAATAGGTTTATTCGCGGTGAAAAACCAGAAAATTTAGTTAATCTGGATGAAGGATACTAACTTGTTTAAATTATTTCATATATTTTTCTTCAAAAATCTTTCTTAATATATCTGATTCTTTTAATAAATCTAATGTAATTTGTGCGTGGTTTTTAGTGTATCCATTGCCAATAATCATAGTTACATCTTTTCCTACGCCCTCAGCACCTAAAGCTGCTTTAGTAAAACTGGTTGCCATAGAAAAAAAATAAACCATTCCTCCATCTCTTACTGGAAGAATACTAGCCATTTCCGTATTAGGTATGCTCAAACAATTAATTGCAATATCTACTTCTTTTCCATTATTCTCTTTTAAGGTTTCTTCTAATATATTTATAGGATTTAGAACATCTCCTATAATAATTTTATGACAAAAATTTGTACTTCTAAGGAATTCAGCACGTGATTTATTTCTAGCTTGTCCAATTACAATTCCTTCTTGTCCGACCAATTTCTTTGCCATATAAGAACACATTAAACCTGATTTTCCAGTAGCACCAAGAATTAGTATATTATGTCCATCTTTAACAATTTTTTTTACTTGTGCTGGAGCTCCGGCAACATCGAGAGCTGCTAAAGCTAAAGTATCTTCGATATCTTCAGGAAGCTTAGCATATATTCCACTCTCAAATAGAATAGCTTTTCCTTCGATTTCTACTCTATCAATTTCTGGTTGAATATTCAAAATTCTATCGATTCTTAATGGTGTTAATGAAAGTGATACTAAAGTAGCAATTCGATCTCCAATTTTTAAATCAATTTTATCTTTCAAGGAATCACCGATTAGTTCAACCCTTCCCATAAGCATTCCCCCAGAACCAGTTACCGGATTTTGCATTTTACCTCTTTCTTCCACAATTTTCAATATTTTTTCTTTTATTTTTTCAATGTTATTCTTTGCTTCTTCTCTAAGTTGAGTAAAACTTGCTGAATCGATATTTAAATAGTCTACATCAATTAAGATTTCATTATCAAATATATTCATGTCATTTGATATCTTTAATGCAGGTTGAGGTAATGATCCTTTTGGTTCAATAACTCTATGAGTCCCGTACTTCGATCCTTTTCTCATAATATCACATCATTTTACTTAATACTTAATATTTACAATTTAATTCCAATATAGAGTCCTCTTCCTTTCATTAGGCCATCTTCCAAAAATTGTGACTTTAAACTTGAATTAGTCATATAATTTAAAAATTTATCAATCTCAAAGAGTCCTAATTCATGTTTTTCAGAATAATACACAATATCCTTGTTTCTTTCAGCTATTAAATAGTAGAATTCTAAGATTGAAAGATCATCTTCTATTTTTGTTGTATTTAATCTTGCAATTTTAATATCTTCAGTATCGTAAGTTGTCATTCCTGGACGTCCAGCATCATAAGTTGATTTAGTAAGCCACGGTTCAATGATTACAATTCCTCCTTTCTTTAAATGTTTGGAAAAGTTTTGAAGAGTCTGTTCTAGATTATCATATGTTTTCACATGTCCAATAGAACTAAATAAACTAATGATAACGTCAAATTTCTTATTGAGGTCTAAAGTTATCATATCTGCTTCGATGAACGTAACTCCACTAACCTTTTGTCTAGCAACATCTAACATTTCCGTATTAATATCGCTTCCAATACAAGAAAAATCATCCTTCAAGTACTCTAAATGTTTTCCTGTTCCACAACCAACATCAAGTAATTCGTTTTCCTCAGAAATTTTATACTGGTTAATTAATTTCTTAATTGATTTAACTTCTTCCTTATAATCCTTCCATGAATAAATCAAGTCATAATATTTTGCTAATTCTTTATACATCATTATATTTCATCCCTCCAAGAGCATTAATAATTAAAGCCCTAAAATTTTACGTGCTTCATCAGGTGTGGCAATTTCTCTCCCTAATTCTTTCGAAATCCTAACAACTTTTTCTACGAGTTCTCCATTTGATTTTGCTAAATTGCCTTTAGATAGATAGATATTATCTTCAAAACCTACTCTTGCATGCCCCCCCAGTATTATTGACATCGTTACCATCGGGAATTCATATCTACCAATCCCCCCAACACAAAATGTAGAATCTTTTGGAATGCTATTGACCAGAAAAACCAAATCTCTTGGCGTAGCATCTATGCCACCTTTCACTCCTAACATAAAATTAAAGTGCATAGGACCTTTTATAAATCCTTTATTGTATAACCGCAATGCCATATCGACCATTCCTTTGTCAAAGCACTCCAATTCATATTTAATTCCTCTCTTATTCATCTCTTCAGCAAAATTTATTATTGTATTCTCTGTATTAATAAAAATATCATCTCCACCAATCCAATTCATCGTGCCACAATCAAGTGTGGCCATTTCTGGAGGGGGATCTAAATATATGGGCTGAAGTCTTTCTTCATTTGTCATTCCTACCGCACCTCCCGTTGAAGGCAAGATTATTACATTAGGACATCTTTTTTTTATTTCTTCAATACATGCTCTAAACCTATCTATATTTTGGGTAGGAGTTCCATCGTCTTCCCTAACATGCAAATGGATAATACTCGCTCCTGCATTGTAAGCTGACTCTGCTTCATTACCAATTTCTTTAACTGTATAGGGAATGTTAGGATTATGTTCTTTTGATACCTCTGCGCCACATATGGCTCCAGTTATTATTAGTTTCTCCATACCATCTTCAATATTTCTATGATTTTAAACTTAATCTCTTATTAAGTGGGTGATAGTCTATTAATCCTACCCTATTCGGAATTATACATAAAAATATGGTTTATTTTAATACGCACCTTCTCCTATAAATTAGTAAGTAATTTTTGAAATAGTTAATAAAATTTGAACGGAAACAGTATAGAGGCAACGGAATCAAATATAGTAACGTTAAAAGAGGATAAACTCTTTCAGATAGACTTATTAAAAGCCTTAATGATTGGATTAGTAATTATTGATCATTCTCTTGTATATTCAAATTTAAATGGTTTAGGCTTTCAATTATGGGAAAGAATTGCTATACCAGTTTTTCTAATAATTATGGGATTTAATATGGGTAAGTCTTTTTCTAAAGAAAGTCATCTAAAATTAAAAGAATTATATTCCTGGCGTTATTTTAAAAAAAAATTTTGGCGTTATGTTTATCCTTATATTATTCTATATATTATTGGAACTTTAATTGGGTTTATTCTGTATGGTCTTTCTTTTCCTAGCATATTTAATGAAAATTGGTTCTTGGAATATATTATCTTCCAAAAATCTCTCTTACAAGGTCCTGGAAATTGGTTTATACCTGTGCTTTTTCAATCGATAATTATAATGCCCTTATTATATTATAGTTTTTCTAAATGGCCAAAAATTACACTGATTTTATGCTTTATTATCGAGTTTTTAATGCATTTATTAGTGTTTTTTGTTGTTGGAAATATAACTAGTCCTGAAGAAATTCTACTGGAGGCTAATTTTCGAAATATAATCTTATTGTATGTATCAGCTTTAGGTATGGGTATGTGGCTTTCTAAATATCAAGGCATATTTACTAAAAAGAATCTTTTTGTATGGATACTTTTCCCTGTCAGCACTCTGTACATGATAGCATGGGATTTCTTTAATTTTCGCTTAGCTATTAATGGTGCAAGTATTTTAAGGGGAGATTACAATTCCTTAACATTTCTATATTCTGCTTTCATATTCCTGCTCTTTCTGAATTTTATTCCAGAAACTGCTAACCAAAAGGTAGCAAAAACATTTAAAATAATTGGTCGATCTACTTTTCATATATTTCTTGTTCAAGACCTTTATTTTACTATCTCCTATATAATTCATGAGACTATATGGGGATCAATAGGGGGGATAACAATTGTCAATATTATAGGGGTCGCCACTGAGAATCTTTTTATAAATTTTTCCTTATTAATTTTGAATTGGACTATTTGCATCTCTTGTGGTGTTGTATGGTGGTATACTGACAAGAAAATAATACAATTAAGGTTAGAGAAAAAAATTAGTTAGTTATTTTTTTGCATTCTTTTAACGATTCATAAATCATTTCTGAAGCATAATCTAAATCTTCACTGGAATGCCGGTATGCGATATATCCATGATGATATGGTTGAAGAAAAACTTTTCGACGAATCAATTGTTTATAAAATTCTTCTCGAATTTTTCTGTATAGATAATTGGGATCGGGTGTGAATGTAATATAAGGCATCCATGGACCACCTGTAAAATTGCATGGAATTCTAGTATCATTTATATGATCTTTGACTTGTTTTGCGAAAAAGTCACCTTTTTTCTGAATATTTTCTAAAACATGCTCACGTTCAAGAAATTCAATTGTTTTTAGAGAAGCAACCTGAGCCAGACTATTAGGGAAGAAAGTTGAGCTAAGAAAGACTTTTTCAACTAAAACATCCATAAATTCTGCTTTACCTACAAGGGTACTTATAGGATAACCATTTCCCATAGCTTTTCCAAATGCAGCTAAATCAGGAAGAACTCCAAATAATTTTTGTGCTCCACCCATATCCACTCTAAAACCTGTCCTTATCTCATCATAAATCAATAACGCGTTATTTTCATCTGCTAATTCACGAAGTCCATCAAGGTATCCATTCTCAGGCGTTTCAACTTCTCGACCTCCTGGAGTATGTATTGGGTTGATTATTATAGCTGCTACTTCATCTTTGTTCTCTTTAAATAAATTCTCAATTTCCTCTAGATTATTAAAATTAAATTCATAAAAATCTTCAAATAATTTCTTAGGTATTCCCGCTTCAATTCCATGTACCTCACTGAAAGCATCATACCATCCATGATATCCACAACTAAGAATCTTCATTTTTTTTGTATAAGCTCTAGCTACTCTGATCGCGGCAGTAGTTGCATCAGTACCCATTTTCATTAATACCATCTTTTCACAGCAAGGTATTAAATCCTTTAATTTCTTTGCTAGCTTATTTTGTATTTGTTGAGTAAGGGACATACAAAATCCTTTATTACGGATTTGCTCAATAACTGCATTATCGATTTCTTCTTCTCTGTGTCCAATAATAATTGGCCCATAGGCACATAACATATCAATATATTCATTACCATCAACATCAATTACTTTTCCACCTTTAGCAGATTCAAAGAATATAGGATATTCTCCTTCAACAAAATTATATGGTCGTCTTATCCCTAAAATTGCACCCGGAATTAATTCTAAGGCTTCCTGATATAATTTGAAAGTATTGTTAAGGTTTAATTTATCAGTCAATTTCTCTCTCCATTTTTTCTAATAATATAGCTATTAATTATTAAACATTGTTATTGAAGGTTTCTAAACTAATTTACACTCTATTCTAATATTCAACAAGATTATCATTAGTTTTACTTTTCATATGAAATCAGAATTTTTAATCAAGTTATAATCCATAATCGAATCATTTTTGTTATTTTTATGTTATAAGGTCATTAGGAAAAGTAATTGGTTAGGTGTTGGAAAAAAAATGTCAAGTAAACTAGTTTGTCGTATTTGTGGCGCAGAAAAAGAGGTTCCAATTTGTTGTGAGAAATCAATGATAGTGGAAGATGATTATTTGCTTTGTTGCTGTTCAAAAGAATGCGGATATCAACCTATTCCTGAATGTTGTGGAGAAAAAATGGAATATATAGAACACTAAAGAAATTATTAAAAATAAATAAAAATAAGAATAAAAAAGTCTACCAAACTAAATTTGCTATCATATCCTTTGCTGTTTCAGCTTGTTTCTTACTTAAAATTTTGCGAATTCTTAAATCATTAATAGCATCTTCAAGACGAGTGTCTAAGTTTTTAGTTTCCATCAAATTGTTTTTATCAGACTGAGTTTCAACTAGCTCAATCATTGCATTGTCTTTATTCATTAAATCTCGTAATTTTTTTCTGAAACCCGCCTTAACTTTTGTATCTACTGGTTTTCCCTTATCAATCAAGATTGGAAGAACTGGAGCTCTTTCAGTAGTTCGATTTGTATTAGGGTCTGTAAAGAAGAAAATATATATTGGAATACCAACTATGACATTTTGAGTCTTAATCTCAAGTGTATAGTTATTAAAGAAATTCTGAACATCGGTCATCTCTTTATCTTTAATACTTTCGATGTTGTCGAGAGAAAATTGCTTCTCTGCTTGTATTTGAGCTACAGTATCTTCTGCAGAAGTTAAATCTCTACTAAGCCCGCTATGTTTTGTTTGAATTTGTTTTTCAACTTCAGCTTTTTTTCGTTCCAATTCCCTGATTTTCTGTTGTTTTGTTTTTTCAAGATCAGAGATTTCACGCTGAACATTTGCTCTTAATTGGGCAATTTCATTATTATATCTACTAATAGAATCTCCTAATTCTCTATATTTTACATTAATATCTTTTAGACCTTCTTCCACAAGAAATAAATCACGATTGTTAATTGCATTTTTTAAGCTATCAACACTATTTTTAATCGAACTAAGGTTATTATTCAATTCTCCTGTTTTATCATTTATTTTATATTTTCCCAATTTTACTAATTCTTCTGGAGACTTTTCAATTTCGCGTTCTTTTTCTGCTTGTATTTCTTTATTCAATACAGCGAGTTGTTTTTCTTCTTCCCCTGTATCTACCTTAGTATCTCTAATCTTATCGACCTCCTTCCCTCCCTTTTCGACCCATCTTTCACATAATTTAATTATAGCATCTGCATAAGAATCAAGCATTTTAACATCTTTCTGTGAAACATAAACAGGAACTTCTGGTGCAACTTTTGTCTGATTAACACTTTTAGTTATGGACCCACCTTCTAATATAAAATAAGGTGTTGAATGAGAACTTAGATCATATTGATTAAGAAAGAAATTTTGAAAATATCCTACTTCACTAGTGCTGAATAAAGCTTCTTGAATTACTGTTCCTCGTTTAAAGTTTTTTGAACGCCTAAGATATGTATTATTATATGTTTGTAATGAATTTAGAAAAGATACAGGATCTGCCCCTTTAATAACATTTTCAGGTCTAGGTGGCATTTGAGAAAACGCTCCTACACTTAGCTTCTCTTGTTTATTTAAAAGATAACTAAAAACAGCCGCTCTTGTATCACTTATTGGAATTAAACGAACTGGCCAGAATGCTGTAGAAATTTTTGAAATTTTTCCTAATTTTCTAAGAGTTTTACCATATATATTAATACAATCAATTAACCCCATAGCTAATTCGTTTAATAAGGCTGCTTGGCTCCGTGCGGGAGTCACTTCGCCCATATTAATTAAATAAGGGACTACTTTATTAACCATATTTTAATCACTTGATATTTCTATACTTATTTTTAATACCGGTATAATAATTAATGTTATGGTTTTGAGTGAAGTTCACTAAATTTAGATTAAAAATTTAAATAAAATAAGAAAAAATTATAATCATTGATTATAGTTCATATTTGAGATTAAATGTGTTAAATTAATGACTGAAAAATTTTTAGAAGGAAAAGGTGCCTTAATTACCGGAGGAGCTTCTGGTTTTGGAAAAAGTGTGGCTTATGCTTTCTCAGAGCGAGGTGCTAATTTAGTTCTCGTTGATATTAATGAAAACTTATTAGAAGAAACAAGTAGAGAACTAGAGAAAAGTTTTGGGAGAAAAGTTATTCCTATCACGTGTGATGTTTCAGATTCTAAGTGTGTGAAACAAATGGTCAATGATGCCTTTAAAGAGCTTGATAATGTATTTATTTTATTCAATAACGCAGGAATAGCAACCACTTATGGAGTTGATATACTAAGAGTTGGAGAAAAAGCATGGGATAAAACTATGAATACTAACCTTAAAGGTCAATGGTTAGTTGATAAATTTGCTGGTAGAAAAATGAATAGGCAAAAATTTAAGCCTTTAAGAGGTAAAATTATTCATAATTCTTCTCATTATGGAATAGTTTTAAGTCCATTTGTTCCAGTATATAGTATAAGTAAAGCAGGTATTATTGTATTAAATAAACTTATTGCTAAAACATTAGCTCCATATATAACTTCAAATGCAATTGCTCCTGGTTTTCATGTTACGGGAATGTATGGACACAGAGAAGATATAATGCTACAAGTTATGAATGATGGTGATGTGAAAACCCCACTTAATAGAATAGGAACAATTAAAGATGTAGTAGATTTAGTTCTATTCTTGAGCTCAGAAAAAAGTGATTTTATTACAGGGCATTGTTTTACTGTTGATGGAGGTATTACTGAGGCAGGTGTTCCTTCTCACAAACTAGATGTAGAATTATAATTAAAAAAATTAAATTGTGAAATTATATGGGTTTGAATGAAAAATTTTTGGAAGGAAAGGGAGCTTTAATCACGGGGGGAGCTTCTGGTTTTGGAAGAGGATTTGGATTTGCTTATGCGCAAAGAGGGGCTGATTTAGTATTAGTTGATATTAATGAGGAATTATTAGAAGAGACTTGTAAAAAAATAGAGAAAGAAACTAGACAAAATGTGATTCCAATTATATGTGATGTGTCAGATTCAAGTCAAGTTCAAAATATGGCAAAACAAGCTTTCAATGAATTAGATAATATTTATATCTTAAATAATAATGCAGGTGCAGGATTTGGATTCTATAAAGATCCATTAAGAGTGAAAGAGGAACTTTTTGATAAAACAATCGCGCTGAATTTAAAAGGGCAATGGGTAGTTGCAAAAGAAATTGCTAAAAAGATGAAAAAGCAAACCTTTGAGCCATTAGCAGGAAAAATTATTCATACAGCATCAATTGCAGGAGTAAGAGTAGATCCAGGAATCCCTGATTATTCAATAAGTAAAGCAGGAGTTATCGCTATGATGCAAATTCTAGCTCAGAGTCTTGCTCCAAGAATAACTGTGAATGCAATTTCGCCAGGATATCATTTAACAGGCGCATATAGGAACAATTTAGAAGCAATGAAAGTGACAATGGATGAAGGTCATGTAAAAACACCCTTGAATAGATATGGTACTGTAGATGATGTTGTCAATGTTTCTGTTTTTATAGCGTCTCCAGCATCAAATTTCATAACAGGTCATAACTTCATTGTAGATGGTGGGATTGCTGAAGTTGGTGTACCAGCATATTATTTTAAATCAAATATATAAAAAATCAAAAAGAGGTGAAAAAAAATGTTAAATATAATAATAGGGATATTTCAAATGATATGGATATTGCTTTTCATAGGATATTGGACTGTTTTTTATTTCACAGAATATAAAAAGCCTAAGATGTCAGAAGTTGAGCGGAAACATGAATTATCCTTCCCTTTTCCAGATTTAGGTTGGATAGTACCAACTCTAATTGTAGCTGCTATTGGTGTATTATTTGAACAAAATTATGGGTTTTTCTTTTCGGCGTTAGCAGGGAGTGGAATGATGTTTTTGGGAATTATTGATTTAGCTTTTAATATACAAAATAATAAATTTAACAGAGAAAAGCATGGTTTCGATGCTATTGTAAACATAGGTGTGGTTGTGCTAACTTTAATATTTGCTCCGATTTTCATATTGTATGGGGCATTTGGACTAGGGATATAATAAAAGAAATGAGTTGATATAGGATGGTAAAAGAAAAATTAATAAAAAAACAGCCTTTTAAGGGTAAAGTTGCATTCCTAATTGGAGCTTCCACTGGAATGGGAAGAGCAATCGCAAAAGATTTTGTAAATCTTGGTGGTAGTGTTTTAATAATTGCTAGACGTAAGAACATTTTAGAAGAAGCTGCAAGTGAGATTCAACAAAAAATAGTAAATGAATCTCAATTTGTAGTATCTAAATCGTGTGATGCCACTGATATGGAGATTTTAAAACCAATATTGGAAGATTCTATCAAAAATCATGGCGTACCAGACTATTTGTTTAATCTAGTAGGGCGAGCTATTCCTGGTTATATTGAAGATTATACAATAGATGATTTCCAGAATAATATGGATACAAATTATTATGGACAATTAGTTCCTACTCTCATATTACTCCCAGAATTTATGAAAGAAAAAAAGGGACATATCATCTTTTTTTCTTCAATGTTAGGATATATGGGTATGATGGGATATGGAGCTTATGTACCAACTAAATTTGCAATTGTAGGGCTTGCAGAATCTTTACGAAATGAATTAAAACCGCTTAATATAAGAATATCAATAGTCTATCCACCAGACACTAATACACCAGGGCTTAGTACAGAAAATGAAGGAAAACCACCTGAATGTGCTATGATGTCCGAAACAGGAGGGCTTTTAGAACCTGAAGAAATCTCAGAATATGTTATTAAAAAACTTTTGAAAAAACAATTTCACATATCTCCAGGTAATGCAAAATCTATAAGATATATTCATAGAATTTTTCCTAAACTTGTAAGATGGTTTATGGACAGTAGTTACAAAAAAGCAAGGAAAAAACTGGTAAAAAATAAACTTTAAGAAGAGATATGATTAAATACACCAAAAGCCAATTTATTAATATAGTTTAATTAGGATAATTGGATAAAGATAATGACAAAAGAGGAAATTGCAGAGGATTTTATCAATGCAGCAGTTAATATGGATATTAAAGCTGCCAAGGAATCAACTAAGAAAGCTATTAATGAAGGAATAGATCCTTATGATTTTATCGAAGCTGCGATTGCCAAAGCTCTAAAAATTATAGGTGATAAATTTGAAAACGAAGAATTTTTTCTACCTGAGCTTTTTATGGCTGCTGAAATCGTTAAAAAAGCTATGAAAATTTTGGAACCTCATATTAAAGGTTCTGGGAATCAAAAAATGCTTGGTAAAATTGTTATTGGTACAGCTAAAAGTGATATGCACGATATTGGTAAAAATATTGTATCTTTCTTTCTGGAGGCAGAAGGATTTGAAGTTATAGATTTAGGCGTCGATGTTTCACCTGAGCAATTTGTAGATACAGTAAGAAATGAAAAACCAGACATTCTAGCTATTTCCACATTGATTACATTAACAATGCCGGAGGTAAGTAATACACTAAAGGCACTTGAAAATGCTAATCTTAGGAATCAAATTAAAGTAATTGTAGGTGGAGCTCCTATAACAAAAGAATTTATTGAAGATATAGGTGCTGATGCTCTCGCCATTAACGTCATTGATGGAGTTAAAAAATGTAAGAGGTGGGTTGGAGCATGAATGCCAAAGAGAGAGTGTTAACAGTACTTAGGAGAGAAGAGCCGGATGTAATCCCTTTCTCAATTTATTTTGAAACCCTTCAGTTAGCAGGATTAGCGGTGTATGAACCATGGCGAAGGCTATTAGATAAAGGATTATGCCTCCATGCACCCTTGGTTACTCAAACCCATAAAGTAACTTGTCCACATGTGAACATGGATATCATTCATCAATATGGTCACCATACTTCTTGGTCTCCTGCAGATGTTCTTATAGCAATGCAAGCACCTCACGATATCTTGGGTAAATTTCAGACACCTTCAGGGGAAACTACGTTTAAAGCTAGTGTTAAGGGATTAGATTTTTCAGAACAGCTTCCTTGGTTTCAAGAAGATGGGTATATTATTAAAGATTTTAATGATTATGAAGTTATCAAATATCTAATAGAAGATGCAGAATATACACCATTCTATGATGAGATAAGAGAATTACAAATGATAATGGGTAATTATGGAGTTGTTGATAGTATGATGCCAAAATCGCCATTACAATCACTTATAATGCTTATGGGACCTAAAAAATTATCTTTAGATTATTTTATGCATCAAAAAGAATTTGATGACCTTTATAGAGCGATATATAAAAAACAGCTTGAGATATATAAAATCGCGGCTGAATCTCCGGCAGAAGTCATTTGGGCACCGGATAATGTGACCAGCCTTATTACTAGTCCAAAACTATTTGAAAAATATAATTTACCATTCTATAATGAGGTATCTGATATTCTTCATAAACATGATAAAATTTATATTGTTCACATGGACGGCACATTGAAACATCTTGCAGAGCTTATTGCTAGATCACGGATAGATGTGATAGAAAGCTTTACTCATCCTCCGGTTGGTGATTTGACTATAACTGAAGCAAAGAAATTATGGAGTGATAAAGTAATTTGGGCAAATTTTCCTGAACCCCTTAGCATGCAAGGTCAAAAAGCCGTTAAAGCTAAAACAATTGAAATGTTATATGATGCTGCTCCAGGAGATAACTTCTTAATGGGCATTTCAGAAGGTTTTCCATCATTTCAGCATATGTTAAAATTTGTGCCTATAATACTTAAAACAATTAACAATTTTGGCAAGTATCCTATAATTAAGGCATAAAAAGTCTAATTTTTTTTCAATTTTTTTTAGTAAAAATATATCTTAATTTGTGAGTATGAGGTCCTAGTTCGCCATGGTTTTCGTTCTCTTCTATTATCCCGGTATCAATAACTGAAAAATAATTGAACTCATCCAATAAATCTTGTTCTGTATAATAATGGGTAGGTCGATATGGTTTACTTTCAAAAGTGTTTTCTTCAATCTTTTTTCCTCTACCAAAACTTTGTTCTTCATTTGAAAACACAGCAAAAAACGCAAATCCTTTGTAATCAAGTTGGTTATAACACTTTTTTATGAATAACGTTCTTTCATTTTTAAGTAATAAATGCAAAACATTATAGCAAAATATTGCATCAAATTTTACGTCATTAAATGGCATATCTAATACTGAACCTAAGATATACTTAGATTTCCCATCAAATTCTTTAGCAATGTTAATTCCGGTTGCAGAAATCTCAATTCCAGTCACATTATAATTATTTTCGGAAAAATATTTTGTATGTCGCCCATAACCAGAACCAGGAATTAATAAATTTCTAATATCGTAATTATTAAATAATTTAAGTGCATATTTTGCTGTTTTACTAGGTTCAGTACCCCAGATTTTTCCGCCATCAGAATATCTGTCATTCCAATATTCCATGAGTGTTATAAATTAATTAAATTTAAAGATTTAATTATCCAAAAAAAAAATATTTTAAAGAATATTAAAACTTCTATTTAATTGAGTTAAAGTTAGACTTTAAGGAATGATTCCAAAAAGTGAAGAAGCATAATAATCCCATAAAAAAAATCGGTTTAATTATAAATCCGGTTGCAGGAATGGGGGGTAGTGTGGGACTTAAAGGAACAGATGGTGATATCTACAAAAAAGCTATAGAGATGGGAGCAACTCCAATAACTCCTCTTAGAGCAAGTGAATTATTATCAACTATGAAAAATAAACATAAAATTATTCTATTAGTTGCTCCAGGTAAGATGGGAGCAAATATTGTAAAAGATCTTGGCATAGAATTTAAAATTATAGGTGAAATCGGTAAACAAACTACAAAAGAAGATACAAAAAAAATTGCAAAACAAATGATAAGGGAGGGTATTGATCTTTTAATTTTTTGTGGAGGTGACGGAACGGCACGAGACATCTTTGATTCAGTGGGGCTTGAAATGCCAATAGTTGCCTTACCAGCAGGAGTGAAAATGTTTAGCTCTGTTTTTGCTATTAATCCTCGAGCTGCAGCTGAAATTGTTGATAAATTTGTGGATGAAGAAATTGAAACTCAAGAAAAGGAAGTCCTTGATATTGATGAAGATTTAGTCCGTCAAGACATCTTACAAGCAAAATTGTATGGATATTTGAAAGTACCAAAAGTCATCCATTTAATACAATCAGGAAAAACAGGTTCTGGATTTGAGAGAACAATTGAAGAAAATAAGCAGGAAATTGCTCAATTCATAATTGAGAATATGCAAGATAATATCTTATATTTCTTGGGTTCAGGTACTACGATCAAGGCTATTACTGATAATTTAAATATCCCCAAAACTCTTCTTGGAATAGATGCAATCTATAATAAAGAATTAATTAGGAAAGATCTAAATGAGAAAGATATACTTCAACTGATGACGAAATATACTAATAGAGAAATTATTGTTTCACCAATAGGTGGTCAAGGTTTTATTTTTGGGAGGGGTAATAAACAATTTACTTATGATATACTTCAAAAGATAGGTATAAAAAATATAAAAATTATAGCAACTAAACAGAAAATGAAAGATCTCAACTGTTTAAGAGTCGATACAGGGAGTTTAGAGGTTGATAATCAATTTAAAGGATTCACAAAAGTAATTACTGGATATAAGGAAGAATTAATTATTGAGATAAAAATTTAAATTAATGGTGAAAAAGTAATTTCTACATACCATTTCATACCTGACGATTTTGAAATTCCTGCAATACTTGAGACAGATCAGTTTCGTCTTCGAATGCTGTCTGTAGATGATGTCAAAAAGGATTATGAAGCAGTCATTGAGAGTAGGCAGTTGCTTCATAAAATGTTTGGCGGTTCCTGGCCTAGAGAAGGATTTACTATTGAAGAAAATCTTGCTGATCTAGAAAGGCATCAACAAGAATTCCTCGATCGAAAGGCATTTGCTTATACAGTTATATCCTTGGATGAATCAAAGGTTCTTGGTTGCATTTACATCAATCCAAGCCCTCCTGAAGAGACCGAGTTAGATGCAACCGTGTCTATGTGGGTACGTCAGAGCGAATATGACAAAGGATTGGATGATATTCTATTCCAAACTGTAAGGAAATGGATTAGTGAAGATTGGCCTTTTAAGAAAGTAGCCTACCCTGGTAGAATCTAAATTGTAAAATGTCAATGGATATTTAAATGATATTAAGTTTCTTTAATTTCTCTTCAGTGGGTTTACCTGACTTCCAATCCCATTCTCGGTATTTGTAATAAGTTTTTAAATTATCTTCTAATTCTAACTTTACATGAACAGTTTTTCCTGATTCTAATTCTTGTCTTAAAATTCCTGGAATTCTGTCATCTTCTCTTGTAATTCCTAATTTGCAATTAATTAATCTCTTAAGATTGTTAATACGTTCTCCAACTTCAAGTAATGAGTTTTTATTATAGTTAAAGTTAGTTACGGCATTGATATGTCCTATAATATGATCTAAAGTTAAACTTATAAAAGCACAGTTCACAGCTGAGTCATCTATTGCTCTTATATCTTGTAGTGCAATTACACCTTTTTCTCTTCCTTTAATTTGTGATCTTCCTTTACCTATTTTTACTCTTAAACTTGGAAATGAAACTGTTGTTACTTCTACACTATACCAATCGCATTTCTGATGATTTGCACCTACACAACATGTCATATAACTTAAAGCTTGTCCTGCAAACGCTCTAGGGTCATGCATAGGTACTTCTAAGCCCTTAATATGAGCAGCTAACTCGGGGTCAACATTAAGATCTTTAGCCATTGTTCGAACTCCTTCAGCTAATAGATTCCCTATTCCTTGGCGATTTGAAATTTTCTCAATTAAACTTAAAATTAATTTACCATTACCCCATTTTATCTCGTCGAGGCTGATGTCTACTAGGTGTCCTTTTATTTTTGGTAGATTAATATTATTCTCAACTAAATATATCAAAAACGCAATGCAAACACCACTTGAAATCGTATCAATCCCATAAATATTAGATAAATGATTTGCTAAAATAACATCCCCGGAATCAAACACTCCGCACAGTGGACCGAATGCGGCAACGGTTTCATATTCAGGTCCATCAACATTAATTTCTTTACCATTATCTTGGATAATTGTTTGTTTCCCACATCGCATTGTACACCCAGCACACCCATAATCTAAGACGGGATATTTTTCTCTTAATGTTTTTCCTGTTAACTTTTCTGCAGGAAATTCAGTCTCTGTGAAATAGTATGCAGGAGTATCTCCAAGTGCCATTCCGATATCAAGATAACAGTTAGTTCCGTAAAGGGTATATAACATTGGTGTAGTTGACGCAAGTAGATTTCCTCGTTTTGAATCTTCATCTTCTTTGATTAAAGTTTTTCCAACTTCTGTATCAAAAATTTTTATTCTTTCAGTTCCATGAATAGCTATTGCCTTTATTTTCTTGGATCCCATTAATGCTCCTAAACCACATCGCCCAATTGCTCTTCCTTCATCATTAATTATCCCAGCATATTTTACAAGATTTTCTCCTCCAATACCTATTGTCGCAATCCTGATTCGTTCATTACCTAATTCATTTTTAATAAGAGATTGAGTTTCGTAAGTATCTTTACCCCATAATTTACTAGCATCTAAAAAATCTATTAATTTGTCGTGAATAAATAAATATACCGGATCTTTAGATTTTCCTATAATAACTATAGCATCAAATCCACAATTTCTTAAGGAAATGCAAAAAAATCCCCCCGATGTTCCTTCTCCCCAAATTCCTGTTAGAGGTGATATACCAGTAACAGAATATCTTCCTGATGATGGTCTAATTGTTCCAGTTACTGGTCCTGTGGCAAATATTAAAGGATTTTTTTCATAAAATTGATCATGTTTTAATATTTCATAATCTTCTTTAGATAATAGATCATATGTTAGTTTAGCACTCAAACCTGTACCGCCAAGATAATTCTTTGCATCATCATAATCTAAGTCTTTGATTTCAACTGTTTGATTATTTAGATCTATAAATGCTATCTTTCCATTGTATCCATAAAATTCTTCATTCATTTCATTATCTCACATCTTTAAATTAAAAATCTATCATTTTTCCATCCCAAGCATATTCGAATATCTTTCTATAAAGATCTGGATCTATAGGGCGATAAGTAGTTAAGGTAACGGCATCATTATTAGCATATTCAACAAGTTTATCTAATTTTGCGTAATATTCTTCTTTAGAAATAGGGGGTTCGTTAATATCTTTAACACATGTAGGGCCATCTACAGATTTTATGAAATTTTTAAGAGAAATAATAAGCTCTTTTAACAAAGTATCTCGATTTTTATTTTGAGTTTCAATATTAAATAATTGGCACAGATCTATCCATCTATCTGTGATTTTTGCCTTAAAAGCAATCCCATATGGTAAAAACAAACTGACAGATATTCCGTGATGAACACTAAATATTTTTCCAAAACTATGACCTAGCGCATGATTTATTCCAGGAGCTTGATTTCCATAAGAACCAAAAGCAGCTAAAGTAGACGCTACTTGCATATGACTTCGAGCTTCAATATCTCGTGCCCCAAATTTATATGATCTTGGTAAATATTTTATAATTTCTTGAATTGTGGTTTTATTTACTGCATCAAAATAAGGATTACCCCAATTAGTTGTAAATGATCCCATTGCATGGGCTAAAGCATCTAAACCAGTTGCCTTTGTCAAAAATGGTGGTAAATCTTTTACAAAATCAGAATCCAATATTGTGATATCCGCTAATAATTCTTCATGAACAACCTCTATCTTTTTCGGAGGATCCCTAGAGGTATCGGTAATTAAAGCGGCGGTAGCAACTTCAGAACCTGTTCCTGCTGTGGTTGGAATAGCTATTAAATATTTTATTTTCTTCCTCAATCCAAGAGGAGCACCAATACTGGGTAAAATCATGAATAGATTTTGACCAGGTTTTTCATATTTCACCAGTGTCATTTTAGCAGTATCCATAACACTTCCACCTCCAATAGCAATTATAATGGTTGGATTGTATTCATCGCAAACTTTCGCAGCCTCATGAATAGTTGATATAGGGACCTCTGGAACTACACCTGACCAAATTTTGTAATCCATCTTAATTAATTCAAGAAACTTCTCAACATTTTTAACAAATTTTTTTGTAAATGAATCAGTTATGATTAAAGCTCTTCTATCCTCCATAGGAATAACAGCTTCTAAATATCTTGCTACTTTAAGCAAAGCTGATTTGCCAGTGTATATTCTTGACAAAAAAAAGTTAGTTTCTATACCCCTTACGGCTCTAGCACCTAAAATAGGCATTAGATCTTTAATTATTTGCGATTCATACCAAGTAGGCATCTGAAATAATCCCCTTTTATTCTCTTCTCAAATTTATTTGAATATAGTTAGATATTAAAGACAAATTTAATAAAAAAACATTTTTAATTCAATATTCGATTCTATCTTAATTAAGTAAATTTGAATTGAATTTTACTTATTAAATCGAAATTATAATTCCTTGGTCTGAAACCTATGAATATTAGATTAAATTTGAATGAAATGTATAAGCTTCCTCCAAAAGAAGTATTACAACCTGTGATAGAATCAATTAATCTCATAAATAGATATACTCCTCAAAAAGAGGTAGAAATTTTAACTGAAGAATTATCGAACTATGCAAATGTTCCACAAGAATCAATTTTTTTAAGTTCTGGTTCAGATTTACTATTAAAAGAGTTTATTTTTTTATTTTCGAATAATAGACAAATTATAATTGCAGAACCAACATTCATTGTTATTAATAACTCCGCTCAAAGTACTGATAGCTATTTAATAAAAGTCAGATTAAATGAGCCAGATTTTAAAATACATTTAGATGCTATAATAGATCAGTTGGATAAACCATCCTTAATAGTTTTAGATAATCCAAATAATCCAACGGGTAATACAATTTTAACTGAAAATGATATTAAAACCATTTTAAAACATGAAAATGCAATATTACTAATTGATGAGGCTTATTTTGAATTCTCAAAAGTTAGTTATGCAAAACTTACTAAAAATTATTCTAATTTCGCAGTTATAAGAACATTAAGTAAATCTTTTGGATTAGCAGGATCAGGGATAGGATATTTAATTGGGGGAGAATATATTAGAAAAAAATTCCAAGGACTAGAGATTATGTTACCATATCCAAGTGTGGTTGCTGGCATTAACGCTTTAAAAAATCAGCAATACATGGAAGATTATGTTAATGAAATTGAATCTGAAAAAAATAGAATTAGAAGAAATTTATCTGATTTAGAGATTATCTCCTATCCGAGCTGCACTAATTTTCTACTGTTGAAAACAAAAATAGGTCATATTACAGAGAAATTGTTAGAACTAGGAGTTTTAGTGCATGATGTAACAAATCAATTTGGATCAGATTATTGTAGATTAACTATTGGTTCATCTGAAGAAAATACATATTTTTTGAAAGTTCTTGAAAAAATTATAAACCGTAGCAAAAATTGAATAGATTTTTATTAAAAATTGACATAATCTCTATTAAAAGTACAATTATATGATTTATAGGTGAGTATATGGCTGATAAAATTAAAACAATTTCTGTAATTGGAGCAGGGTATATGGGAAAACAAATTATTGAAAAATCTGCTCTTTACGGATATGATATAAATGTATTTGAAGCAAATCCGGAAGGATTGGATGATTTTATTAGGAATATCAAAAAGAAAGTTCTCGAGAAAAACATTAAAATAGAAATAAAAAGTTATTCTATTCTCTCTGATAGCGTAAAAAACACAGATCTTATCATTGAGGCAATTCCAGAGAAGCTTGAATTAAAGAGAGAAATTTTTGCCCAGATTGACAAATCAGCACCTCTAAATGCTATATTAGCTACTAATAGCTCTTCCATTCCGGTTTCAAAATTGGAAGATGTTGTTGATCGCAAAGATAAATTATTGAATATTCATTTTTACAATCTTTTCACCATGCCTCTAGCAGATATCATGCGAGGAACTAAAACTAGTGAGGAAACGTTCCAGAAAGGGAAGAAATGGATAGAGAGTATTGAAATTGTGCCTCTTGAGGTTAAAAAAGAATGTTATGGTTTTGTTCTTAATAGAATATGGAGAGCAATTAAAAAAGATTGTTTAAAAATTTGGGCAGGTGGTTATGCCGATATTGAGACAGTAGATAAAGCTTGGCAAATTTTCTGTCAATATTTTATCATAAATAAATATGGTCCATTTCAATTTATGGATAGAATTGGATTAGATGTAATTTATGATATCGAAATGTCATATTTTAAGAATAGCGGTCTTCCGGATGATAAACCACCTGATTTGCTTAAAGATGTGGTTGATAAAGGAGAATTAGGAGTAAAATCTGGAAAAGGATTTTACAATTATAGTAACAAATAATTTTTTTTTTGAATTTTAATTTAAAAAAGTAATTCTTAAAGCCTTTATTATTAAATTATTATTGAAATGTCAGATAAAAAAAAGCAAGATATTCAAAGGATTAAAGAACTTGAGAGTATTAATCTAGCAAGAGAGGAAATTAGAGATTTTGTAATAGAAACAAAGAAAGAAGTTGAAAAGGATAATGATTTCCTAGCTAATCAAATAAATAGTAAGCTTAATAACAATGGGATAAAATCTATAGACATTGTAGGCGCCATTGGAGCAGGTAAAACTGCTCTTTTAGAAAGATTAACTGAAAAATTATCAAAGAAATATAAGATATTAGTTATTTGTGGTGATATAACTACTCGAGTTGATGCTGATCGAATTGAAAAGAATAATGTTAAAACAGTTCAGATTAACACGGGGCGAGAATGTGCTTTAAATGCATATCATATCCATCAAGTTCTGAAAAATCAAGATTTAAGTGATTATAATTTAATTTTTATAGAAAATGTTGGTAATTTAATTTGTCCTTCTGATTTTAAACTTGGAACAGATAAAAGATTGACTGTCGTTTCGATTACCGAAGGAGAATGGGTAATTGAGAAACATCCCATGCTTTTTAAGATGTCTGATATTGCTATAATAAATAAAATTGATCTTTTAGAAAGGTTGGGAACGAATATAGATAAAATGATAAAAGATGCTAAGAAATTTAATCCAAACATAGAAGTAATAACTACTAGCGCTAAAGATGGAAGAAACATTGATCAATTAATTGAAATTTTAGAATTATAGAAATTTTAGGCGTAAGAACAATGAAAAAAGAGTTAAAAGAAATTGAAAAAATTGTAGATAATTTGGAGTTGAATTCCAAAATTCGGCTCCAAGATTTATTGAATAATTTTATAAAAACTCAATTAACTCATAGTAAAATCGATACTTATATTGGCGATTATCCTACATTTATAGAACCTGTATATCTCGAAGACAATGTAAAAATCGGAGACGATGTACTCTTAGGACCAAATACATATGTTGGAAAAAATGTTGAAATAAATGATTATGTAGAAATTTCAAACTCGATTATTTATGATAATTGTATTATTAGTGAAAATATGAAATTGGATAATTGCATCATTGGAAAAAATAGTTCATTAAATTGTAAAAATCTTCTGATAGATAATTGCGTTATCGTTGGTAATGCAAAAGATAAAGAAGAGCTTTACAGAATTATGCATAAATTCAAATAGATCAATTTTTTAATGAAAATAGTTCTAAATTTAAAATATTGTTGGTGATATTCTTGAATAACGATAAATATTTTGAAACAAATCTAAAAAGATGGAATGAGTTAGTAGATATAAATGCTAAGTCAAGATCATATGATTTAGAGGGCTTTAAATCGGGAAAAACATCCTTATTTCCTATAGAGCTTGAAGAATTAGGAGATGTGTCGGGTAAGTCACTTTTACATCTCCAATGTCATTTTGGAATGGATACACTCTCTTGGGCGAGATTAGGTGCTAAAGTAACTGGTGTAGATTTTTCAGATAAAGCAATTAATTTAGCAAAAACATTAAGTAAAGAGCTTAGTATCACTGCGAGATTCATCAATGCAAATATCTATGACATTCCAGATATTTTAAATGAAAAATTTGATATTGTTTTTACATCTTATGGTACTATTTGCTGGTTACCCGATTTAGAGAAATGGGCTGAAATTATTAGCAATTGCTTAAAATTTAATGGTGTTTTCTATATAATTGATGGTCATCCTTTTGGTTTTATAATCGATGAGAATCAAAAGCCTTTTAAAGTAGGATTTAATTACTTTTCTGAGGGAAATCCAGTCTATTTTGATGAAGGAGGTGCATATGCAGATCCTAATGCGGAACTTAAAAATCAGGGATCTTTTCAATGGGACCATCCTATAAGCGAAATAATTAATAGCTTATTAGGCGTAAATTTGGAAATTGAATTTCTTCATGAATTTCCGTACACGTTTTTTGGAATTCACCCAGATATGAAAAAAAGAGAAGATGGCTATTGGGAATTCGAAAATTTCAACTTCACAGTTCCTATGATGTTCTCAATTAAAGCTTATAAGAAAATTTAGAGAGATTTCAGTATTTTTGGGTTTTTTGCTTGGAATAATCCAGAGATCCCTTTCATTTTGAAAACTGAACCTTTTTTGATTATTTTTATGAGTTCCATTTCGATGTCAGGCTTAATTTCATGAAAATTAGGGTAATAATCTTTTTGAAACATTGATTCAATATATTTCATTAAAGGCTCTACAGAGGAAATAATTACAGGATTAATATACTCAAATAACTCAATTTCATTGAAAAAAGGTTCTAACAATTCTTTCCCAGTTTCATTTCTAAATTCATTAAAATATTCGTTCTTTATTTCAATGTCTAAATCGAACTGAGATAGAAAATCTGTAAGTTCTTTAATATGATTTCTGCTAACTGTGGTTGCAATGAATCTACCATTATGCTTTATTACACGATTTATTTCCGTTAAAGCCTTCTCGAAATTTGGAATGTGATATAACATATGACACGCCAAAATCACATCAAAACTCTGATTTGGATAAGGAATATTCTCTGCGTCAATAAGTTTGAATTCAATTGGGAGTTTTAACTTGGTTAAGTTTTTTTTTGCAGTATTTAGCATATTTTTTGAGAAATCTGATAATACTATAGAACAAGTTGAAGGAATATTTTTAACATCCTCAAGCCATAATTGCCCTGTTCCACATCCAAGCTCTAATATATGCTCATATTCTTTAAGTTTAATCTTACTAAAAATCCACTCAGCCAGAGATTCGGGGTTAGTGCCAAATGACCATAGATTTATCCTTTTTTCCAAATTTTCATTTGTCTTATACTGATGTTTCGCATACTGTTTTATAGTTTTAGAATTTTTCATATGAAATTATAAAATTTATTCACTTAAGATTTTTTTCAGAAAATAAAGAAGATTTAGTCAAGTTGTGAAAATTGAAAAAAGAAAAAGAAAAATTAAAAAAATAGGTTTGTTTAAGGCCAAGAAATTGGTAATGAAACAGTCATATTAATAAAGATTAATGCATATAGCGTGGAAAAGGTAATTTTAAATAATAAGTTAGCAGTCTCGGTTAATAATCCTTCTATATATGCTGTATCAATACTTACATTAATTTCTTGATTTAAAGTCTGTGTAAATGCATGAAAAGTATTTTGATACGGCACTGGGGAACTTCCTATTATTGTATCAAATGGAAGTAAAGTAGAATTACTACTTGTTGTCACTTGAATTTCAGCATTTAAAATTACATTGTAAATAGCATATAAACCATTGTTAGTAACATCGAATGGAACTGTGATAATAAAGGAATCATCTCCATAAACTCCAGGAGTTCCTCCATCATCATGAACAGGAGGGGGAAAGCTACCATGAAGATTTACTCTTAGATTTAATCCACTAAAAACTATGCTTCCAAAATACCCTACTACAACTAGGCTTGCAATTATTCCTAAGACTTTAAAGATTGAACTGACTTTAAAACCTTTCTTTACTGTTAATCGGTATTCCTTCTTTTTATGCAATTCAATACCCTCTACTAGATATCGTAGACCTCTAATTATCGTTGAACCTAATAACAACCAAGCTATTACTTGCAAACCTAAATAAACTTGTAAATATGTGATATCTATAAAATAAGTTCCGAGTTTCCTTCCCGGTTCAAAACCTCCAAAAATGTAGAAAAGAAAAATTCCAGAATAAACTGTTATTCCAAATCTGATAAAACGATTTGCTGGTGTATCTTGGGGAAATGCATGTCTTAAAATAGAGATTACCACACCAATAATCCCAAAAACAATAATACCTATCCTATAGGCATCAGAAAAAGTCATTATACCGTACAACTCAAGAAAATAAAATAAAACAAGAGGGACAACAAGATAAAATATTGCAGAAAGAATTCCATGTAAAATCATTTTGCCATATTGAATTTCCATAACTCTTTTACCTGTCTTAATTTTGTTTATTATTATATAGATGAAATATTATCCTAAATATCTCCTTAGTTGTATATAAATTTTCACACTATAGAGCTATTTTTTGTAATATTTGCAAAAATTTTTATTGGTTTGAAAGAATAGGGATTATATCCTCCCATCCGTATGCTTTTTCAATATATTTTTTTCCTCCAATTTCGATAGATTGCTCCCCTACATATTGCCCTCCCATTTTTTCATAAAATCGATAGTAAGGATTTTCTTTTAATACCCAAACAATCATACTCTTTATTTTATTCTTAAGAAAATATTTAGTTACTAACTTAATTAATTGCGTTCCGATTTTTTTATCTTGAAATTCTTTTAAAACATATATTGCGCATAATTCCCCTATATATCTCTCAGGTTGGATTAAAATTATGAGAGGATTATTTTTTTCAAGAGTTGCTAAAGCAAAACCAACAATTTTATACTGTTCTGTTTCAGCAACATAAATTTTTGCTCCATGAGTGGGATTTTCAAATCGCTCTCTCCAATTTTGTTCTTTATCTTTACGCGATAGTCCTTGAAGATAATCTTCTGATATTATCCCTTTATATGTTGTTTTCCAAGTATCTATTTGGACTTTAACTATTCCCTTTAAATCTGATATAGTAGCTTCCCTATAATTCATTTTACTCTTGAAATATCACATATTAACGGGTTAATAAAATATTGAAAACTTATTTTAAGATGCTCGAAATCAGATCTCTGCTCCATTATCATTGTAAAAAGGGGTATTATTACTCAAACCACATTAATCATCATTTTCGAACATCTAATTAATATAATAATTTTGAATACAGATAAAACTTTCATAATAATTAAGAAATTAATATCCAAAATTTGAAGTTTTAAATAAAGGACTTTTAAAGGAGTAGTAAATTATGGAGAAAAATGAGTTTGATATAGAAAGAAAATATTTAATGGATTTAATGAAAAATTCAGATAAATTTTTCCAAGATTTTGGTAACCTTGATGATGATGCTTTTGCAGATGGAAATATTCCGAAGAAATATAAGGAGTTGACTATGGTTGCCGTTTCAATTGTCTCTAAATGTAAAGAATGTATAGAATATCATATTAAAGAGTGTTTAAATGCTAATTCAAATAAAAAAGAAATTATTGAAGCAATCAAAATGGGAATGATGGCTAGTGGTTCGGTAAGTTATCCATATGTAAGATATTCGTTTAAAATTCTAAAGCGATTAAAAATTATAAATTAGTATTAAAAATAGTAATTTAATATGTCGAAGCAATTTGAACCGTTTAAGTTAAAAATAAGGCAATTAGAGGAACTTAGTGACGAGCTAGAAAAATTAATATCCAAAAGAACAGGGCTAAACAATAAACATTGGCTCTTAGCTTTAGAGAATGGTCGACTAGATATTGCCGAAATTAAATCCACTGTTGAATCAATACCTAATAAATATAATGATTTACTTGAAAAAGAGAAATTGATCCGTGAAAAGAGTTCATTAATAAAACTTGAAAAAATTGAAAAAGTGAAAAAGAGATTTTTAGAATCTATTGATGGATTATTAAAGATATGTGAGATTCTTGAGGATAACTTTAGAACCACTTTATCACAAATCTAGATCTTCGTGAAATCCATCTTTCACGATGTCATATCTCCAGTAATACCTCTATGAAATCACAATACAAAGTAGTTTTTAGGTGATTATTCACCTTTGCTTATTTTTCCTTGAAATGAGGAAAATTTATTAAATATTGCTTTTGCATCTCCCTCAATTCTCGCAAAAATATTTACCGGACTTGCAGCTACTGGTTTGTCTCCAGAACTCGCAGGAGTTGGTCCCCAGAAAATACAGAATCCTTGCCCACTAATCCAATAACCAACATCTCCAATATCACATTCAATTTGAGAATTTTCTGCGGGAATTGAAGTAGGACAATCACCATATAGTTCTTCTCCCCATCTTGATAACTCAACTTTAAAGGGAAGCGCATCCCAGATAGCTTGACATGTTTTAGGATTTTTATCCAACAGTAATTTAGCTTTCACTTGTCCAATTTTTTCATTTTCAATGATAATATATTCCATCTTAAAAGACTCCGGAATTTGCTAATTTTAATATAAATAAAATCGTATATATAATAAGAAGTCTTAGGATAAAAGCATATAGACTTTGAAAATTGAAGTAAGTAGTTAATTATTCTATGATTAATATTAATTCTATAATTAGGAATAAATAATTTTTAGAATATGAGTCAAAACAATACTGAAAAATTACCTTCAAGTCCAATTGAAGCTCAAGGCTTATTGATCAAAGCTATCTATGAGAAATTTGGAAAGGAAGCACTACCAATAATTAAAGATATTTGTAAAAGACAAGGAAAATCATTAGGCCTTAAACTTAAAAAGAAAATTCCGAATAATACCCTTTCAACTGTTGCTCGAGTATTTTCTAAAAGTTTTGATCAAAATTTTGTAGATATAATTTCGATATCTGATAAAAAGTTTCAAATCCGTGGCACAAGATGTCCATTTGGTCTTGAAAATACTTCAAGGGAATTATGTGAGGCAGTAATGGTCATTGATCATGAATACTTCCGCGAAGCTGTTGGAGATGATGTCAAACTTAAGATTATTAAAACTTTGGCAGCAGGGGATCCATTTTGTGATACTATTTATGAATTAGACATATAATAATAAACTCCTTTAAAGATATAATATGATTTTAGAGAAAACTGTCGACTTGGTCAAGCAGATTTATAAGATCCATAAGATTGTACCTCCTAAAGCTACAAAAGTAGTTATTGGATTAGGATATACCGGTGTAGAAGTTACTGGTTATGCTTATGAACCATTTTTGGGATTAGCATCAACCTACCATAATATTATTAATTCTGCAGATTGTTCTAAAATTGATTTTGCAGGTAATCTTACTGATATGAAACTTAGCGAGCTTCTAAACTGGTCAGTTGGAGCTCCTAGCATTAAAAAAATCATAGGTATTGCAACTTTAAATGGAGTATCTCAACATATTTTACGTATATTGAATCCCTATAAAAATCTAAAGGAAGACCTAGCCAAATACTTAGAAATAAATAACAACACATCAATAACATTTATTGGCCTGATAAAACCAATGATACGTAAAATTAGTAAAATAACTAAAAAGATAACAATAATTGAAGAAGCACCGATAATCTCTACAGAGTTTAATGAATTCAATTTAATGCATGATATAACTCAATTAAAAGATGAAAATATATATACTGATGTATTATTTTGTACCGGAACTACTTTAATAAATAATACACTTGAGTCTATCTTGGAATTTTTTAAGAGAAGAGCTCGAAAAATTATTTTAATTGGTCCTACTGCTAGTATGATTCCTGATATCCTTTTTGATTATGGAATAGATGTTGTTGGAGGTATGGAGATTTTTAATTCAGAAGCTACAATCAAAATCTTACAAGAAGGAGGGGGAACTAAGTTTTTTAAGAAATATGGTAGAAAATATAATCTTGTAAGAGAATGAAATTATATAAATTCATGAATTTCTTTAACTTTGTTATATATCAATAACCCTAAAAAACCTATAAAATGGTAGAGCTTTCATTTAAAATCATTGTTATTGGCCCAGCAGCCGTAGGAAAGTCCAGTCTCATCCGTAGATTTAGTGAGGATAAATTTACCTTACATTATCAGTTCACAATTGGTGTAGATTTCTCAACTAAGATTATAGAATATGATTCAGACAAGAAAGCAAGATTAACCATTTGGGATATAGGCGGTCAAGATCGGTTTAAAAATCTACGTCGAAATTTTTATATAGGAACTCATGGAGCAGTAGTGGTGTTTGATCTTACAAGAGTCCAGACTTATTCAAAAATGAAAGAATGGGTCTCTGACATGAATGAGTTGATAGAAGAAAAAGTTCCTCTTGTAATTCTTGGAAATAAGCTAGATCTGATTTCTGAAATTGGTGAAGTAATTGATAGAAACGAACCTAAAGATTATGCTGATAAGATTGGAAGTATTTATATTGAAACATCTGCAAAATCGGGTGATAATGTTCAAAGTGCTTTTGTTGAACTTACTAAAATGATAGTTGAAAATTCATTTAAGGAGTAAATATATTCATAATTTGTTCTCTTGTATCAGAATTTAATATATTTATAAATGTTTTTATTAACTGCAATTTAATTAGGAACTATCCCACAAATTTAGCATAATATCTCTAAATATTACTATAAGAACAAATAATGTAAGCTTGAATACCATATATGTATGAATATGTACTAAAAATTATAGTAATTGGACCTGGAGGAGTTGGAAAGTCCTCAATCATTCGTAGATTTGTTAAAAATGAGTTTTCCTTCGATTATATGTTCACAATTGGGGTGGAAATCAATTCTAAATTAGTAGAGTTTGAGAAAGACTCGTTTGCTCTGCTCACAATATGGGATATTGGAGGACAAAAACGTTTTAAAATATTACGTAGAAATTTTTATGAGGGTACTTATGGGGCATTAGTGGTATTTGATCTTTCAAGACCACAGACATTTTCAAAAATGAAAGAATGGATCTCTGATTTAAACGTGATAATTGAAGAAAAAGTTCCAATCGTGATTCTGGGGAATAAATCGGATTTGGTACCCAAAATTGGTGAATCTTTCGACCAAAATGAGATTAATCATTTTGTTGAGAAATTAGATTATTCCTATCTTGAAAGTTCAGCGAAAACTGGTGAAAACATTCAAGAAGCATTTACTCAACTAACACGACTAATTGTAAAAAATACCTTTGGGGAATGATTACATTCTCTAATTTCGAATTTTGTCAAGCTTAACAAGAATTTCTATTTAAACTCAATGTTTTGGAAAAGGTTTAAATATTGAATTTAGATTATTTATTAGAATTGCAAATTAGATATGAACATTCAATATGGTGAGAATATATTTCACACCTTTATGTCTTTAAAATGATAATTATAGGACCTGGTGCTGTAGGTAAAACATCGTTATTACATAGATTTGTTGAAGATAAGTTCTCTTTCAGATATAAATTGACTATAGGAGCAGATTTCCTTTCAAAGACAATTCACAATAATGGTGATACTATAAAAATACAGATTTGGGATATCGGTGGTCAAGATAGATATAAATTTTTAAGATCTAGTTTTTTTGATGGAGCTAATGGAGCCCTAATTGTTTTTGATCTTTCTAGATGGCATACATTTGAAGAACTTGAAGAATGGCTATCCGATTTACGGGATTATGCAGGTGATAGTATACCTTTTGCGGTTATTGGTAATAAAGTGGATTTGATCGACAAAAGAGATGAACTCTATGAACGAGAAAACGCGGAAGTGTTTGCCAAAAAAGAAGATACTTTTTATATTGAAACTTCTGCAAAAACCGGGGAAAAAGTGGAAGAAGCCTTCCTAAACCTAGTGGAAATAATGATCAAAAACGTTGATTCGAAATGAATTATCTCAAGAATTCACAATTTTTAATAATGCAAATGAAATGAGATTTGTATAGAATTTTGATTTATTTCGTTTAATCATTTCATTTTTGAGATCTTCATATTCGAATTGTAAATCATCTAATTTCTTTTTAGTTGATTTCATATCTTGATGAATGAATTTAATATCTTCTTCTAATTTTTTAAAATAATCTGATCGCTCTTTTTTCCGTTCGACATCTGTTATTTTTTCGATATTATGCAATTGGCGAGCTGTAGGTCTTTTATTTTGTTTTTGCTCTAAATTATTTGCTAATGATTCAAGTCGAAGATTTAGAGTTCTCCTTTTATGAGCATATATTTTTTCTTTTTTCTTCTTCTCTTGATCAAAAATGCTGTCATTAAGGATTTTAATTTCTCTCTTCCAAATGGATGTTTTAGTTTTAACGATATTTTTTGCTTCTTCCCGGAGATCGTTGATAAGATTATAATTAATATTCAAATTCTCTTGGCTTTCATTTAAAAGATAAATTTTAATGAAATTTTTAATATCCAATATTATATCTACAAAGTCTTTAATTTCATTTCCATTTTTATCAATCACAATAGCTGAGATTTGGCTTTCTATTATATAGCCTTGGAATTTAACTGAAAAAACAAATAAATACAAGTCATTATCATGAATTAGTTTGAGATTATAATAGTTTTCTAATTCTTTGCTATCTAAATATAACTCACTAAAGTTTCCTTTAAATTCATCACTTCTGCAAAAATCCAAAATATTGTTTATAAATGGATGTCCTAAAGCAAAAAAATCAATCTCTTCCTTTTTTCTTGCAAGATCTAAATTGAATGTACCTGTATATTTATTCTGAAATTGATATTTAGGATTTTTTAATAAAGTATCTTTTAATACAATTTTAGAGGGAAAATAATAATCTTGAATATCCTCTTCCTCTATCTCTTGTATCTTTATCAATTTTCCATACAAATTTTCTTCATTTTCAAAAAATAATTTCATCAATAAGTACAATTCGTTATAAGTAAGTTTAACATCCACACAGGAAGCTAATGAGGTAATCAATCCTTCCATTTGGAAAGATTTTTTATCAATCATAAGATCATCTAACTGCATCTCAATCTCTTTTGCTTTCCTTATTTCTTCATCAAGGGTTCGATAAAATTCATTTAATTTTTTCCGTTTTTTTCCGTCTTCTTCAGCAAAAATTACTCCTTTAAAATCTTTTTCAATCCTGCCAATTATTGGCTCCAAAATCCCGATAGATTCTTCAAAAAGATTAATCCTTTTGAGGATGGCATGAATAATATCTGTTTCTACTGTACCTTCCATAAATATATTATAAATATAAATTTCTTTTGATTTTTGACCAATTCTATCTAATCTACCGATTCTTTGCTCCAGTTTCATTGGATTCCATGGTAAATCATAGTTTATCAAAACACGACAGAACTGGAAATTCCGCCCTTCACCACCAATTTCAGTAGATATCAATATTGAGAATTTTTTACTCGAGCGAAACCTCTCAACTGATTCGTCCTTTTGTACTTTATCTAATCCTCCAAAAAATAACTCAACATCATAATTAATATTATGTTTCTCTATTAGAGATTTCAAGAATTTTAAGGTATCAACGAACTGAGTGAAAATTATTATTTTCTCCCGAGGATTTTGCGAATAGATATGATCTAACAATTCAATTAATTTAGCTGATTTCGAATCATATGATAATGCGTTTAGTTTATCATAATACTCCTTTAAGATCTTCTCTTGATTAAGGAGATCAATGACCTCGTCTTTCTTTTCTTGAGCTGTTTTATTGTTAAAGGTATCAAATATTTCACTATCAAGGTATTGTTCTTCTATTTCTGCTTCATAATATTCAGGATCTCCTTCCTTTATAATTGTAGTATCCAGAAAAATGTCCTTATATCTATCGAGTTGATCTAGCCTCCTTTCAATGCTTTTAAGAAATGATTGTTTGGAACTGGTCAAAAGTTTTTGCAGAGTTGTAATTATGAATCCAATTCCGACATTTTCTTTAGTTAAAGACGAATTATAAATATTTGCTAAGTAAAGACGGATTTCATTATAAATATCTAATTCTTCCTTTGTTGGGATAACCATTATTGTATTTACGATTCTTTTGTTTAATAGATCATCAGTAAATACATTTTTTTTACGGTTTCTAATTAAAAATTTAGATAAAGTGTGATCTTCTTCAATTCTATTTAACAATTGTAATTTAAATGAATCATCTTTTACTTCTGCTAGAATTTGGGTTAGATTTTTATTTCTATCAATATACTTCAAGTCTTTAAGAAGTTTAATTGTGTTTTTAACTTCAAAATTATTCAGTTTATCAATATTATTCAAGTTTGTTATCATTAAGTTAATGAATGGCATATTCTTCCTGAAATGTTCGAAATCACTAAAGTTTTCGAAGGTCTCTGGATGGATTAACTCAATTAATGAAAATAACTCAAATGAGTGTAATTGTAAAGGTGTAGCAGTTAATAGCAACATACTTTCTGAATTTAAACTCAAAGTTTTAGCTAACTCATAATTGAGCGTTTCTCGGTAGTTTCCGGTCATAGCGTTTATGAGGTATCTTCTTAAATGATGAGCCTCATCAAAAATAACTATATCCCATGAGATACTTGATAACAATTCAATATACTTTTTATTTCGAGCAAATTGAAGTGAACATATAATTAAATTATCATAATAGAAAGGATTATGGAGTATATCTGGATGTTTATAACTACCTTTGCGTTTTAATTCTTTAATCTTCTTTCCATCATAAATCGTAAATTCAAGATTGAATTTATTACTCATTTCGAAAGCCCATTGTTTCAAAAGGGAAGCGGGGACAATAATTAAAATACGTTCTGCTAGATCTCTCGAAATCATCTCCTTAATATAAATACCTGCTTCAATTGTTTTTCCAAGTCCTACTTCATCAGCTAGAATAATTCTTGGAAAAAATTCTTCAGCTAATCTATGGGTTACATTAATTTGATGAGGCATTAGAGTTAAACGCGAATTTGTTATACATTTTATTTGATATGATTTGTAATAAGAATAGAATAAATTTGCCCAATACTTGATTAAAAAATTAGTTGGAGGATCTAAGCTTTGCTTTGAAATTAGAGTCTTAATAGGAGTCTCATATTTAGAATAAATTTCACTTTCGAAAATTTGGGATTTTTTACCATCTTCTTTTAAAAATTCATATGATATTACCCCGTCCTGAACTAGAAAATCCTTTGTATTTATATATCCTACTCCATGTTTGGTAACTATTTTGTCATTTAACTCAAACACATAATGAATCAGATCAATTGGATGGATTATTTTTACAATGTTGTTTTTAAAAGAGACTTTATATTTAGATATGAAATTTGAATCCTCCTCATCTAAAGATTTTGATGTGGGTATCTCCAACTTTTTTATTATACGCCCTAATCCCAAATCTGGATTTAACCTATATATAACTAGATTACCTACATTAAACTTTTGTCCTTGACAATATATATTAAAACATTTAAAAAATCTTGATTCCAATTCTTTTCCACAGAAGGGGCAACTATAGTTTGGAGGATTTACGTTTAAAGCCATTATCTTTACAATGTATCTAATATAAATAGAAGTAAAAATTTTCGTATTTTAAATTAAAGGAGTTCTTAAATCTAAAATAGATTGAACGAAAAAAACATTGAGATCATAAAACAGAAAGAAAGAGCTAATTTCTGGTACAAACAAAAAAAAAGTCAGCTTGTTCATGAGATTTTCCTAAAAATTTATCGGAATGATTATCCAGAGGAATTGAGTATTGATAGTTTTGTTACAATGACGGATTTGCGGAATATAGTAAAATATCTTAAAATCAATCCTGGGGAAACTTTTCTTGATATTGGATGTGGAAAAGCAGGACCAGGATTGTGGGTAGCACGTGAAACAAATGCAAATTATGTTGGTATTGATCTCTCAGAAGTTGCTATTGACTTAGCAAAAAAACGTATACCGGAGTTTGGATTAGAAAATAAAGCTGAATTCCATGTGATGAATATTTGTTCAGCAATCTTCCCAAATAGTTATTTTGATGGAGCAGTCAGTGTTGATACCCTTACATATATACAAGATAAGGCAAAAAGTATTAGTGAAATTACCAGAATTCTTCGTTCAGATGCATCGTTTGTATTTACATGTTGGGAAACACCAACAACTTTAAACGATTATCGACCTATTCTGCAAGAAAGCGGTTTTGAAATTATAATCTATAAGGAAATTTTAAATTGGAAACAAAGACAATATGAAGTTTACAAGAAAATAATTGAATCAAAAGACATTCTGATTAGAGAGATGGGAAAGGAGGGATCTCTTCTATGGATTGAAGAAGCAACAGAACGTCTTCCTTTATTAAAAGATTGGCGAAGGATTTTCGGAGTAGTTAAGAAGAAAAAGTAATCTATATTCATTAAACCCTAAAGAAATTAATAATCATAATTTTCTTCCTTAAAAAGAAGAAAGAATTTAGTATTTAAAAATAAACAGGATTGTTGATGCTTATATTAACCATTAATAATTTGATCATCGATAATCTCTATTTGAAAGATCTTACCATCCTTCCATAATTCACATGTTCTCTGCAAAGCCCATAAATAGGTACCATCCCAAGCTAGTGCATCTGTACCCCATGCTGCTGGAAAGATTTTACCTGCTATCGTCCAATTTGGATTCCATTTTGTTATATGGGTTCCGGAATCTGCCCAAAAGAAGTTTCCTGTCCATACAATAGACCCTCCAAGAGGTGCTCCCTGATAGGTAGTTTCTGCTACTAGATCTCCAGTCATATTAATCTTATAAACAAGAGATCCAGCAATGGTGTATAAAAAGGTTCCGTCGAATGCAAGGCAAGCATAACCTCTTACATCTGAATAAGGCACATCAAATGAATCAATGATTTCTAAAAATCCACTTGAATTAATTTTAAATTTAAAAATTTTACGGAATGTCAGATCATTAACCCAGAAGTATTTACCATCATTTGCTAAGCCACGCGGATTAAATACAAAATTATTTCCGTAGAAAGTAGCATTTCCAGTTACAGGATCTATTCTAACGAAATCTTGGTAAGACCCTTTTGAATAAGAAGCAAGATTAAACCGCCATAAACTATCATTCATGAATGTTAGTGTAGATCCTACAATGGACTCATTTTCAAGCCTTTTTATAATTTTACGTGTCTCATCTAATGTTGGATAAACATAAAGGTATTGATCCTCAGGATCTCCTGGAATATATCCTAGTTCTATTCTTTTGCTATCTGGAAAATTGAGTGTTGGAATTGGAACAGTATCATCTCCAAAATCATTGTCTTGTGTTATATTTGTTGCTGTAGGGTCTAATAATATTGGAGGATCTTGAATATTTTCAAATTTGTTGCCTATAATAGATAGATTGGAGAATTCCCTGCCAGAAATTGCTTGACCAGTATAATTCACAAAATAATTTCCTTCTATAATTACATTTGACGCTTCTACATGGATTCCATTATGACCCCCCTTAAAAATATTATATCTGATTGTGACATTAGGATTCTGTAGTTCCAATACGATTTCGTGATACGCATTTTCGTAGAGAAGATTGTATTCAATAAGTGGGGATGAGGAAAAGATAGCAATGCCCTCTGTATTCACCCACCTCACAATTGAATGAGAAATGGTGACTTGAGAGTCCCATTGTTCAATTCCAATTGTGCTAAATTCAACTATTACATATTTAAAGATGGAATCATTAGTTTTCGCACAACTAATTCCACCCCAATCACCGTTTATTGGTTCCTCAGCATCCGAAGTGAACCAGATTTGTTGAGAAGGAGTTCCAACAGCAATTATGGTCCCACCTGCAATAAATAGACTAACTGAGATATCCTCTTTATATCCCCTATAATGTCTGAATTCCACCCATGTTCCAGGGAGGATTATTAGAGTTACATTCTCAGGAACAATAACTGTATCGTGAATATGAACAAAGCCTGACCAAGTGGTGTCTTCAGTAAGAGTACCCTCAAGAATAGTTACTTTTTTATTTGAATTATTAGTGTTGAGGAATACTACTATGAACACACTTGAAGCAATCAGAATAACAGCAATAATTAAAGTTATAATTTTCTTGTTTGATAAAACTCTCAAATTTTTCATTATAATTCTTTCAACAGTTAAGTGTATAAAATTAATATTTCATAAAATTAAATAAATCTTTAAGCTTCTAAAATCTACACTTTTACATTATTGTAAGAAAAGCAAATGGAAATTTTCATTAAAATCATCATATTTTTAATATTTTTAATATAAAGTTAAGTAGATATTTTGCTATTTTGAATTAAAAGGGATAAAATATGTCAGATGCCGGGATTGAACCAACCTATATTGGGAAAAATGAGAATCTTGTTTTTATTGTTCCTAAAGAACTATTTAATATGAGTTTAGGACCGGCAGAAGTCTTAGATCGCGAATCTGCTAAATTATTCAGTAAATATATTAGAGGTACTTTTAAAGGTTTCCAAATAGCTAGGAAAACGAAATATGGAAATGAAAGCAACACAAGAACAGATACTACACCTGATTTTTGGGATAGTTTTGAGAAAAAAGCGAAAGAGCTTGATGTAGATCTCATAGCATATACACCTGTTAATGAAAACTATATATTTAAAGACCTAAAAGTTTATGGTAAAAATGCAATAGTCCTTGGAATGGAAATGAAATGGGATAAAATCAAAAATGCACCAAGTGCTATTTGTGAAATTGAAGTATTTCGAGTCTATAAAGTTTTAGGTGATGTCACAATTGAATTAGCGGAATATATGAAAGAACAGGGATATAAAAGTGAAGCACATCATCCTTTCGGCGGAAAACTTTTATATGGCCCTCATGTAGTAGCGGCAAACTTGGGAATAATGGGAAGAAATGGATTAATCCTTACGCCTGAATTTGGTCCTCGACAAAGATGGAGTATAATTACTACAGATGCAAATATTCCTGAAAATAAAGAAAGAGATTTTAATGAGTTAAAAGATTTATGTGAGAAATGTGGTGCATGTGTGAGAGAATGTAAAGGTGGTTCTGTTTTTGAAACTCCTATCAAAAAAGAGAATGGTGTAATCACTCACATTGATAGAACTAAATGCATTCAAAGTATTTTAGAGAATAATTACTGCTCTTATTGCCTTCGAATATGTCAACCTTCAAGACATTCCTAAGTATTAATAATTCTTTTAACAAAATATAATCGTTATATTCAAATTATAATAACCTTTTTAATTAACAATAATAGATCTAATTTCTCGAGATAAAATGACTGAATCTAACGATAAAGCAACTAGTGAAAAAATTACTAGTGTTAATTCAATAGAATTGCTTAAAAAAGTAAATTCTGCTGCTAATTATTGTTATAACTGTAATCGTTGCAATAATGTATGTCCAACTGCCTTTATCGGCATTTTTTACCCTCGTAGCTTAATTACAGATTTGACATTCCTAACACCAGAAGAAGCTTTACAAAATAATGATATTTGGAAGTGCTTAACCTGTGGATTATGCTCAATTTATTGTCCTATGACTAAGGAAGACACTGGTGTAAATTTTACTCAAATCATTAAAGATCTTCGCTCTCTTGTTTCAGAATATAAGCCATTACAAGAAGGATTATTAAGCTGTAATCACGAAAGGGTATACTCAAGTCTACCAAAATTAATGGCTGAGGATAAAATAAAATTTACTAATAAAATAGGATTCCTCGATGGATCAGGATTAAAAACAACTGATAAGGGAGAAATTGCATATTTTATGGGATGTGTTCCCTTTTTAACAGGTTCTGCACCATGTGTTGTTGGATGCCCTGCGGGAGTTGACGTTCAAGGTTATGTATCTCTTATAGCTGAGGGGAAATATCAAGAGGCTTTAGATCTGATAAGAGAAACAAATCCGTTACCATACTTATGTGGGCGGATTTGCACTGCTCAATGTGCATTAAATTGTAACCGTCAACATTTTGATGCTCCAATAGCTATACGTGAATTAAAAAGATTTGTCTGTGACTGGGAGGTTGAACATCCAAACCAAACTAAAATAAAACCAGTGCCTCAGACAAAGGAAAAAGTAGCTGTGATTGGTGCTGGACCAGGTGGTTTATCTGCAGCATATTTTCTCGCAAGAATGGGATATAAACCAACGATTTTTGAAAAAGGAGATAAAATTGGAGGTGTCGTTAGATACGGTGTTCCACAATATAGACTTTCTGATGAGGCACTTGACCAAGATATAGAATTTATAAAAAGTATGGGTGTAGAAATGGTTTTAAATAAAGAATTTGGTCCAAATTTCACAATTGAAGATCTTTGGGAGCAAGGGTTTAAAGCAATTTTTATTGCTGTAGGATTATATGTTCCCAAAACTCTTAGACTCGAAGGAGAAGATTTACCCAATGTCGATGTGGCAATAGATTTTCTTTTAGAACGGAAGTATAAATGTAGTGAGAACCCCGAAGAG
Source organism: Promethearchaeota archaeon (assembly GCA_048938855.1). Classification (GTDB taxonomy): domain Archaea; phylum Asgardarchaeota; class Lokiarchaeia; order Sigyniarchaeales; family SOKP01; genus Loki-b32. The sequence goes on along the minus strand of JBHLLT010000003.1, from coordinate 104,895 downwards.
TTTAAAGGTAAGACTTTTGGCATTATAGGTGGAGGTGCTGTAGCAGTTGATGTTGGTGAGACGGTTCTTCGCTTGGGAGCTACTAAAGTTGACCTTGTCGATATTTTAACTGAAGAAGCTCTAAAAAAAGTATTGGATGACTTACATGAAGCTGAAAGAGAAGTTATGGAATATCATTTTGAAACATCAACAGTAAACATCACTCAAGAACCTAATGGTAAATTAGCGTTAAATTGTTATAAAATTAAATGGGGAGATCCAGATCCAGAAACTGGTAGACGACCCTTAAGTAAAATTGAAGATTCAGAATTCAAAATTATTGTTGATCATATTGTAATAGCTATTGGTCAAGGTCTCAATGATGAACCTCTTCTTACTGCTACAGATAATAAATTAAAAATAGATCGAGGTAAAGTTATAGTTGATAATCTAACTTATGAAACTGGTATTCCTGGAGTCTTTGCTGGAGGAGATATTATTAATAATTCGTTAATGTGCGCAGTCGATGCTGTTGGAGATGGAAGAGAAGCAGCTTACTCAATTGATAGATATCTCCGAGGTTTTGACTTAAAGGAAGGAAGAATAAGAAAGAATGACCTTAAGCGGTCTACCATACCAAAAAAGTATATTCAAACACAAGTATGTCAAGATATGAACTTTATGCCTAGCTCTGAGAGATTAGTCTGTTTTGATGAAATGGAATTAGGTTTTACTGAAGAACAAGCTAAAAAAGAAGCTAACCGATGTTTAAACTGTAATTGCTGTTGTAATTCCGATCAAATGCCAGAAGATTTTGAGAAAGCTCTGGACTCATCAGGTATTATGAACTGTGATTATGGAAGCCAAGATATTTGGCCTTCAATAAATGCATCTAATTATTATCATATTCCTAAAAGTGTTATTGGTTTATTAAATCGAAATGATATAACTCCAGTTGTTCTACCTCAAGAAAAGTGCTGTGGACATGATGCTCTTTGGCAAGGAGATACTGATACGTTTAAAAAATTAGCAGAATATAATTTCAAATTATTTAAAGATGCAGGTGTCAAGACAATTATCTTTAACTGCGCTGAGGGTTATTATACTTGGAAAAACGAATATAAAAAATTATTTAAAGGTAATCATGATTTTGATTTTGAGTTTTACCACATAACTGAATATATTCTCAAAGAAAAATTATTAGAAAACATAACATATCCCGTAATGGATAAAATTAAAGTGACCTATCACGACCCATGTAGACTAGGGCGATTTAGTAATGTTTTTGATGCCCCTCGTGATGTTTTAAATCTCGTACCATCTATAGAGTTAATAGAAATGGAGGACTCTAAGGAAGATGCTGATTGTTGTGGTGTTTCTGCTTATATTTCTTGTAATCAAGATTCAAAAAAGTTCCAAGAGAAAAAGATATTGCAAGCAATTGAGACCGGAGCAGAATATCTAATTACGGCATGTCCTAAATGTATTACTCATTTGAATTGTTATCTCAATGAAAATAGAGAATTAAAAAATAAAATTAAAGTCATTGATATAGTAAGCTTTCTAGGAAAAGTACTATTCTTAATATAATATTTTGCTAACTTATCTTTTCTCATAGTCTGCTTTATTTGTTCTAATTTCTTGGAAATATTGGCATACACTTAAAAGGTATAATTACTTACAGAAAAGTTAATGGGCACGTTTCAATAATTATATAAGTTGTTTATGATGACTGAAAAAGAAATCGCATGGGATTTAAGCGAGATTTTTTCTGGATGTGATGACCCGAAAATTTCAGAAAATATGGATGCTCTCCTTAAAGATTCTGATGAAATTGTAAATGAATACAAAGGTAGAATTAACACCACCAATTTTTCTGCCCAAAATTTGCACAATCTATTAGAAAAATATGAATCAATATTAGTAGGTCAGCAAGATTTAGAAGTCTTTTGTTGGAATTTATTTAATGCAAATACACTTATTCCCGAAAATAAAGAACTGCTTAATAAATATCAAAATTTAAAAACATCTTTAGAAAAAAAATTAGCATTTTTGGAGTTAGAAATAGGAAAATTGGTTAACACTAACCCTCAATTAGTAGAAAAAGAAGTTCTTAATAACTATCAACATTATCTTAAAAAAATTAAAGCAAAGTCTCCTTATAAACTGTCAGAAACCGAAGAACAAATAATTTTAGAAAAAGATGAATCTGGTGTTATCGCATGGGAACAATTAAAAGATTCATGGATGAGTTCTAGAAAATTTAAAGTTAGAGTTGAAGGAAAAGAAAAGATGATAACTATTAGCGATTTTGTTCCTTTATTGCATCATCCAGACAGAAGCACTCGAATATCTGTGATTAAAGCAGTTTGCGGTTCATTAGGAAATGAAGAAGAAATATATTCTTCAGCACTAAGATATATTTGCAGTGATTGGGTAAAAATTGTGAATCGGAGACATTATGATAACCCTATCCATCAAAGTCTCCTTGATAATGATACTACTCAACACATCATTGATAGTCTAATTAAAACAATAGAGGATAATATCGGAATTTATCAAAAATTCTTAAAAATTAAAGAAAAACTACTAAATCTGCCAAAGTTAAATGGTGTTGACTTATGGGCTTTTCCCCCTTTTGAGAAGAGGTATACATGGGAAGAAGCAAAGGAACTTATTGTCCGAGTTTATGCTAAATTTGATGAAATATTTGGTGAATATGCAAACGATATGTTTATTAGAAATCATATTGATGCGAGTACGAGAGAAGGTAAAACGGGGGGAATTTACTGTTATCCTTGGTATAAAGGAAAATCTGCCTTTATATTGACTTCTTTCAAAGGATTGGTGAGTGATTTGCTTTTTGTCACTCATGAAATGGGTCATGGAATTCATAGTTATCTCTCGTCTAGAGAACAAACATTTTTAAATTATATCCCAGGAATGGTAGTAGCGGAGACCGCGTCAAAATTTGGTGAGTTATTATTGACTGACTATTTATTAAATACTATTAAGGCTAAAAATGAAAGGATTTCATTGTTAACAAACCAAATAAATCTTGCGAGTTATATTTTTAGCCATAGTGCACGATTTAGATTTGAACAGAATCTCTATAACGCAATTAATAAAGGTGAATTTTTAGATGGACAAACGATATCTCAGTACTGGTGTGCTGCTAGAGATAATGTATATAGAGATTCTATTGAATGGTTTGATGAGATGAAATGGATTTGGATCACCGCACCGCATTATTTCCTTCCAAACTTTCGTTTCTACAATTACCCTTATATTTATGCCCAGCTCTTCGTTTACGCATTATATCATACATATAAAAATGAGGGTAAAGAATTTGTTCTTAAATTTAAGAAACTTTTAAGTGCCGGTTGTAGCTTATCACCAGAAGAGCTAAGTAAGATTGTAGGTTTAGATATTACTAAAGCTGATTTTTGGCAACTTGGAATTAAGCAATTTGAGGAATTTGTAGATCAGTTAGAAAAACTAACAAAATAATTACTTTTTTCATTTTTTACAGATTTGTAAACTATTTATTATTCAATTATTTAGATAAATTCATTATATAAGAATTTTAATGTGAGAGATTTTTAGGATTAACAAGTAACCTTTAAAATTTTGGTTATTTATTTTTAATATCTACAATCTATTTAAAATATAAACTTACAACTAGTTGTGAAAAACATGAGTAAAACTAAGGAAATAGCTGTTCCTGATAAAGTAAAAGGGTTTACGCAGGTTCGACTTGATGTTAATCTCACAGATGGAAAAATTAGTAAATCTACATTATCAAATGAATTCTGTAGAGATTGGATTGGTGGATATGGTTTTGCAAGTAAGGTGTTGTGGGACGAATGTCCAGCTGGTGTTGATCCTCTAAGTCCTGAGAACGTCTTCGTTTATGCACAGGGTCCTTTTCCAGGAACGATCTTACCTACTTCCAGTAAATATGGGGTATTTGCTAAATCTCCCTTAACAAATATGTTTGGGATGGCAATTTCTTCTGGTTCCGTTGCAGCTCAAGCAAGACGTGCTGGTATTAATATGATTGTGGTTAAAGGTAAAGCTCCAGAGCCTGTTTACCTGGTTATTGATGATGATGATCACTACTTAGTACCATGTAAAGACACAGTATGGGGAAAAGGATGTTGGGAAACAGAAGAAATTCTAAGAAATGAATTTCAAGATTATCGTCTTGGAATAATGACTATTGGCCCAGGAGGAGAACGTGCTAGTCACATGGGAAGTATCACTAATGATCGCAATAGGCAAGCTGGAAGAACCGGAATGGGCGCTGTTATGGGATCTAAAAACCTAAAAGCAATATGTTTTAGAGGTACTAAAGGAATTAATGTTGCACAGCCTGTAGAGTTCTTTAAATTAGCTAAAAAGCTAATTAAGGTTGCAAATGGCCCCGCGACTGCTAAGTATCGTGATTTAGGTACTCCCGCAGGAATAACCAGTTATAATAAACTTGGAATGATGCCTACTTTCAATCATCGTGAAGGTACCTGGGATAAAGTTGATGATGGAACTTTTACTGGGGATATATTAAATCAAGATTGGGTGGTTAAAAAAGTTGCGTGTTCTCAATGTTCTATAGGGTGTGATCATATCACTAAGATACCAAAAGATCACCCAAATTGGCCTAATCTCTATTCAAGTATTGATCAAGAATTGTGTTATAGTTTTGGTTCTGCTTGCGGCAATTTCGATTGGCCTACTGTGTTTAAATGTGTGTCTTTAACTGATGATTTAGGTGTAGATGCTATTAGTGCAGGCGTAACGGCCGCTATGGCGTGCGAATGTTTCGAAGAAGGAATTATCACTAAAGAAGATTTAGGCTATGAATTACCTTTTGGCTCTACAGTTAATCTTGTGAGATTTACAGAGGAAATGATTCTTGGTAAAGGGTTTGCAGGTAAGATTTTTGGAGATGGAACTCGTGAAGCTGGAAAGCGATTAGAAGAAATGGGCAGAAAAAATGCAAGTTATTATGGTATGCATATTAAAGGATTAGAAATACCTGCTTTTGACGTACATGGCATGAACTCATTTGCAGTGGGAATGAGTGTTTCTATTCGTGGCGCATGTCATTTAAGAAATGGCTCTTATGGACTCGATGCTAAAGGTAACTTCGACAGATTTGCTTATGATAAACCTGTCGAGAGAGGGAAGGCCATCAAATCATTAGAAGACATCTATGCCATAATTGATTCATATATCGTATGTAAATTTACTCGAGGAATTTATGAAAACGATGCAGAAATGGCCAAAGTTTTTGAGCTAGTCACAGGGATTCCCGTAACTGAAGATTTTATTAAATTAAGAGGAGATGCGATCGTAACACTTTCAAAATGTTTTAATATACGAGAAGGTTGGACCAGAAATGATGATAGACCTCCTGATCGATTCTTTAAAGAAGCGCATACAAGAGGACCTGCAAAGGGAGTCACTTTGAAGGAAGATGGTTATCAAAAGTTATTAAGTGGTTATTACGAAGCTCGAGGATGGGATTCTAAAACAGGAATTCCAACTGATGATACCTTGAAGTCTCTTGGATTAGATTTTGTAATTGGTAAATTAAACCCCGCTGGAGGTAAGAAATAAATGTCAAAAACACAAACAACTAAAAAGAGAGGCGGAGTTGTCCACCAATTTATTGTTGTCGATCCTGATTTATGTACAGGGTGCGAAACATGTGAATCAGTTTGTTCTTTTGTCCATGATGGTGAGTTTAATCCAATAAATACAAGAATCCATAGGGTAAGGATTGAACCTATCTTAAATGTTGCGTTAGCATGCCAAAAATGTGATGATGCTCCCTGTGTTAGAAGTTGTCCCGAAAAAGCTTTAGAACAAGATAAAGAAACAGGTTCAATTATCGTAGACGATGATAAATGTAATGGATGCGCTTTTTGTATTAGAGCATGCGATTTTGGTGTTCTAAGCTTGCATATCCAATCCCAGAAGGCTCTTATTTGTGACCTCTGCGATACAATGAAAGATGATTACATTAATCCTGAGAGAGGAGAAAAATATCCTGCTTGTATTGACGTTTGTCCAAAAGAGGCAATTTCATTAAAAAATGTAGAACAAATTGGAGAAGAAAAGCGAATTGATGCTGTAAAGCGCCTTTTTGGCGAAATATTGAAAGAAACTGAAGCCTAAATTTTTTATTTTCAAAATCTTTTATTTTTTATTCTTAATTTTTTTAGCTATAATTAATCGGATTTTCAAATTATAAGTCAGTAGAGTCAATAGTTTTAAGTATATCTTTTTATCTAAATTACATTTGAAAGAAAAAATGACTATGAGTAAATTACCGTTAAAATCTAAGCTAGCTTATGGGGGACTTGGGGCTGGTATAAGCTTACCATCTCAAATAACTTTTTCTGCGATAACTTTTTTTTATAATGTGAGATTAGGATTAAATCCGGAATTAATTGGAATAGCTTGGATGATATTTTCATTATGGAATGCGATTAATGATCCTCTTTTTGGTTTTATAGGAGATAGAACCAAATCTGAGAAGTACGGGAGAAGAATTTTCTACATTCGGTTTGGTGCTCCAGTTTATGGTATTATTTTTATATTATGTTGGTTTCCTTTTGTAGATATAACAAATCAAATAGCTCTTTTTATAAATTTTTTAATTGTTCTTTTTGCATTTGATACTATATTTACTATATTAGGGCTCATTAATTTTACTCTCCCTGCAGAAATGGCAATGACCGCAAAAGAAAGAGCTAATTTATTAGTTTATGGGAATATTTTAAATTCAATTGGGTTACTAATTTCTTTCATATTGCCAATAGTTTTGCTAACAGGAAATGAGGCGCTAGTAGATGACTCTGTCTTTCTTTTTACTATGATTATTGTGGGAATCATCTCGGCTATAATATTATTCATAAGTAGTTTTTACTTAAAGGAGAATAAGTATACGCAATTGGAAACTCCCCTTCCGGTGACCAAGGGTATTGTTGAGACGTTTAAGAATAAACCTTTCTTAATTTTTGAAATATCTAATTTTTCATTTACCTTGGCACAAACAATTCTAACTACAGGAATTTACTATTATCTTGATTATGTTCTTGTAATTAGCGGCTTTAAAGCCTCAATTCCATTAATGATTGTTTTTCTTGTAATTTTTGCTTTTTTTATTGTTTTTAATAAATTAATTGTTTGGTATGGGGTTAAAAAAACATTTATTTTTTCAATTTTATGGACAGGATTAAGTTTTATACTAGTGTTTTTCATTGGATGGAATTTTGGAACTGCATTAATCGGATTTATTTTTATTGGCATTGGAATGTCAGGTTATATGCTAACGAATCAAGTTATTATTGCTGATATTGTAGACTATGATGAAACAAGAACAGGCAAGAGGAGAGAAACCACCTACTCGGGGATAAACGCTTTACTTACTAAACCGGCCATATCAATTGCGAATTGGCTATTTTTAACAATTATTTCAAGGTTTGGTTTTCAGGAAGGAATTCAATCCCAAGACTATCTTGCCCAACTAGGAATATTAATAGGATTTGCACTATTACCCGCGATATTTTTGATAATAGGAGCAATAACAATGATTTTATACCGTTTAGAAGGACCTGAATGGTTATCTAAAAAAGAAGAATTAATTAAGATTCATGAAAAGAAGGAAATTGAATATCTCAATTATTTAAAAGAAAAAGGAGTTGCAAATAGAAAAACTTGAGAATTTTAATATTAGGATATGATTTAAAAAAATTTAAGATAATTTGTATTATTGATTTTAAAATGACAAAATTAAGTTAATGAAAATACCAATCTAAAGCTTAATTCTAAATTTTTATTATTTGGTTTTTTTTTCTTACTCTTTTTATATTATTGAATCATTCATTTTGTAGTCCGATTTAACTTAATCTCTAGAATTGCCCCTATCAGAGTTAATCCAGCTCCGATAAAAGGGGTAATCAAACCAAATTGAATTAGATGTCGATCCCAAAAAACAAGGCTTGTATTAATAAAAAAACCTATTTGTACACTTATGATATAAAATATGACAGCACTAGTTTCAATTAATGCCATTTTTATCCACAAGTTCTCAGGATTCCCCCAAAGAGTTTTATTTCTTGATTTAAATATGGAATTGAGAATAATTATTGCTGAACTTAGAGCGATTAAACCAAAAGCTATAAGACTAGGAATCGATATTTCAAGCGGGCCAAACTCGATTACATTACCTCCAGTGACATGATAAATTAAACCTATCATCCACCAATATCCTACCCAAACCGGAGGACTATACCAAGTTGGAATAAATAATCCAAATAATGACAGAGTAGCCCCAATTAAAGGGATTAACCAAAAAAATTTCTTAATTTCACTCAATATAAATCATTCTCTATTTATTTCATAATACAATTCAAATAACTTATTAATACGTTAAATTTGCTTTAAAAATTTTTATGATACTTTTGTCCTTAGTTAAAATAATTTGATTCTTTATCTAGTCCAATAAGAATAGTTAAATATTTTTCAACTTATTTGATATTTATGTACTCCCTAAGAAAAGCTAATCTTGATGATATAGACAATTTAATTGATTTCCGCATTAAGTTTTTATCAGAAATCCAAGAAATTCCCTCCGTTAAAGATATGGAAATTTTCCGAGAAATATTAGGGCAATTTTTTCTTGATAAGATGAAATCTAACGAATTTATCGCTTGGTTAGCAGAATCTAATAATGAAATAATTGCTACTAGTGGTTTATCCTTCCTGCAAAAGCCACCTCATTTCATAAATATGACTGGTAAGTTTGCTTATATTATGAATATGTATACTAATCCTAAATGGCGGAGAAAAGGTATTGGTTCAGCGCTACTCAACAACTTATTTGAAGAGATTAAAAAAGAGGGGATTCATTCAGTGATGCTACATGCAACTCCCTCTGGCAGACCTTTATACGAGAAATATGGTTTTAGAGAAAACGATGGTGATAAAGAAATGATATTAAAATTATAAACTCACTAAGAAATACCAAAAGAGAAGTTACTTGTTATAACAATTGAATTTTAATAATATAAACTATTTACAATATCATAAATTAAATTCTTGTATTTACTCTAAGAAACTAAGAGAGAAGATACCATATAAAAATTAGGAGGTTAGGTTTAACTTAAGGTGGTTAAAGTGTCTGAAAAGCAGACCAACGAAAATGAAAACGAAGAAAAACCTAGAATAGGTGTGTTTGTGTGTCACTGAGGTATCAACATTGCAGGAATCTTAGATATTCCAAAGATTGTCGAGGAAATAAATAAATTAGATAATGTTTGGGCTTACCCATATTTGTCTCTATGTACTGAAGGTGGATCTACTGAAATCAAGGAAAAACATGAAGAAGTCAACTTTAATAGGGTTTTAGTTGCGGCATGTACTCCAAAAACTCATCAACCAGTTTTTCATGCCATATTAACTGAGATGGGTTTGCCTCCAAGATATTTAGAATTTGTAAACATTCGAGAGCATTGTTCATTCGTTCATCAGGCTCCGGAAGTGCGGGAAAAAGCTACCTTAAAAGCAATTGAATTAATTAAAGCAGGCATTGCTCGAGCTAAATTATTGGAAGATGTACCAACTAAAACTGTGCCAGTAGAACCATCTGCTCTCGTAGTAGGTGGAGGGATTGCCGGATTATCAGCAGCTATTGATTTAGGAGATGCTGGATATAAAGTCTATTTAGTTGAAAAGAATACCACTATTGGAGGACGAATGTCACAACTCGATAGAACGTTCCCTACAGATGATTGCAGCATATGAATCTTGGGACCAAAAATGCTTGAAGCTAATCGTCATCCAAATATAGAAATCTTATCTTTCAGTGAAGTTTCTGAAATCGATGGTTACATTGGCAATTTTGATGTCAAAGTTAGAAGGAAAGCTCGATTTGTTCTTGAAGACAAATGTACAGGTTGTGGGACATGTACAGATGTATGCCCCGTCTATATTAGCAATTACTTTGATGAAAATCTCTCCGCAAGAAAGGTTATCGATATTGCTTTTGCACAGGCAGTTCCAGCAATATCACAGCTTAATAGAGAAGCTTGCATTGAATGTTTCGCTTGCGTTGATGCTTGTGAACAACAAGCTATAGATTTTAGTCAGCAGGATGAAATTGTGGAGCTCAAGGTTGGTACAATAATAGTTGCGACTGGTTGGGATCTTTACCAAGGAGATGATTATGGTTACGGTATTTACGATAACGTTATTAATCAAATACAGCTAGAGAGGATACTTGCTCCAAATGGCCCCACATATGGACATTTAAAGCGTCCATCAGATGGAAAACGTCCTACAAAAGTTCTATTCATCAATTGCGTAGGATCTAGAGATGTCAACAAAAATGCACATTGTAGTGTAATTTGTTGCAATCTGTCTCTCAAAAACTCAAAATTAATAAAATCAGAGTACCCAGATTCGCAGATAGTTTGTTGTTATATAGATATGAGATGCGCAGGGAAAGATTATGAAGAATATTATAGAAGATCTCGAAATGCCGGAATTATATTTGTTAAGGGTTTAGTAGGAAAAATTGAAGAAGATCCACTTACAAAAAATCTTATAGTACAATTTGAACCGGTTGGAACTGACAGTGTAGTTACTATGGAATTTCATATGGTAGTATTATCCCCAGCGTCTCTACCATCTCAAGGTACTATAGAAATTGCTAAAGTACTAAATATGGAAAAAAGTCCTGATGGTTTCTTAAAAGAATACCATGCCAGACTTGATCCTATTAGCACTAAAGTTCCAGGAATCTACATTTGTGGTTCTGCTCAAGGGCAAAAAGAGATAGACAAAGCTGTGAGTCAAGCAAGAGGAGCAGCATCAGTTGCAGGCATTCCGATGGGAAAAGGAGAATATACTATGGAATTAATTCGAGCTACACCATCAGATGAACGTTGTGCGAAATGTTATAAATGTATTGAAGCGTGTCCTTATACAGCTATTTCGATAAATGAAACTGGAAACATTGTCGTCGATTTAATAAATTGTCGGGGATGTGGCACTTGTGCATCATTATGTCCATCAAAAGCAATAGAATTAACTTACTTTAGAGATCAACAATATATGGCTTTAGTAGATGAATTATTACCAATAGAGGAATAGAGAGGGAAGAAAATGGCAGAAGATAATGATATTAAAATTATTGTATTTGCTTGCTGGAAATGAGGGTACGGCTCTGCAGATATGGCAGGTACTATTCGGGCTCAATATCCAGACAGTATTAGAAATGTTTTAGTACCTTGCTCTGGTCGTGTAGGTCCTGACCTTGTATTGCGAGCATTTGGAAGAGGTGCTGACGGAGTTGTAATTAACGCTTGATACCCTGGCGAATGCGATTATGAGACTGGTAATTACCATGCTTATAGGCAAGTTGAATATCTTAAAGAAATACTAAAAGTTATTGGGATAAGCCCGGATAGATTAAAAATGATCTACTGTACTGCAGCCGAAGGTCAGAAATTTCAAAATGAAGCAATTGAAATCGATAAGACAATACGTAAATTAGGACCAAGTCCCTTACGTACAAAAGGCACACCTAAGAAAGGAAAAGCTCAAGCGAAAGCTGAGGCTTAAATAAATCAATGTGTTTCCTAATGAGACTGAGTTAAAAAAAATGAGAACTCAGTTGAAGAAATGGGTGCACCATATAACACATTAAAAAAGTTTGTTAGAATATAATAAAAATTTGAAAATTTTTTTCATAAAATTTGTAAAAATAAAAAAAAAATTATTTGGTTAATCTAAAGTTAGAGTTGGGATTACATGGAAGCAATGGCAGAATATTTAATAAAGATTGAAGATTTTACTAAAATCTTAGCGACTTTATTAAAAGAAAAAGCAGTGGATAAAATAATAGGTGCTCAATTAAGGGTTGATAAGAAATCAGGAAGTATAGACAGATTTACTGTTCAACCCCAACTAGTGGAAAAAGAGGAAGATCTAAAGGATTTTCCATTAACCCCATTAATTGCATTTGGGTATGCAAGAACAGATTCTGCTTCAAAATATTTACATAAATCTGTAGCAGGAGCAATGCACGAGAAAGTAGGTCTTATTGCACGACCGTGTGATACAAGAGCATTAATTGAACTTGCTAAAATAAAACAAGTAAATCTCGATAATCTTTTTGTAATTGGTATTGAGGATAGAGGTATGCTTCCTAAAGCTGCAAGAGAAATGAGATCCATCAAGGATATTGACGCTACAAAGATTGTCAAAGAAAAAGTGGGGGATAACGGTCTAATTGTGAAGATGGAAGATGGAAAAACAAAAGAACTTAATTTTAGTGTTGCTGAGAATTGTTTAAGATGCTATCGAAAAATTCCGGTTGTCGCTGATTTAACTGTAAGCGACTTAGCTATTCCAATTGATTCAGATGAGATCATTTTAAAGGTGTATTCTGATAAAGGAAGTGAAATTCTAAAAAAATCAGGAATTAAAACAAAAGCACTTCCAGATAAGGAGAAAAAAGCTCATTTAGATAAGTATAACGAAATCATTGAGAAAGCAAAAGAAAAACGAGCAAAAGATCTGGAAGAATGGGATAAACTCTCACAAGAAGAAAAAATGGCAGAGCTTCTTAAATGTACTATGTGTAATACCTGTATAAGAGGTTGCCCAGTCTGCTATTGTGTAGATTGTATTCTTATGAAAAAGAGAAAAGATAAAACTATTGATACAGCTACATATCAATTAACAAGAGTAGCTCACGATGCTGATAGATGTGTAGAATGTGGAAACTGTGATAATAATTGTCCTCAGAATTTACCACTTTCGTTATATTTTCAATCATTAAACGAAGCATTCAAAAAGAAGTTTAATTATGAGGCAGGAATGTCAGTAGAAGATATACCATTCCGATCTGGGAAAGCGATAGCGAAAATGGAATTAGAAAAAACCTAGATATTTGTATTTTTTTTAATCTAATTTTTTTATTTATATAAAACAATTAATAAATAATTTCAAAATAATCAATTATTTTTCTTTTGTAAAAAATTAAACTATACAGTTTTTAGATATATGAACTGAAAAGACTTATTTTTTTTGGAAACATCGTTTCAATGATTAATTTTGATGAAGTATTTACTATTGTATCTTTAAAGATATAATTTATTTCATCAATGGCTCTATCTCCCAATATTAGTTTAAATAAAAGAGTTCCTGGAATCATAAGATCAGTAATTTTAGGGTCTGGATACTCTTTTTCAATCTCAATATTCTCGATTTTTCCTTTAATAAATTCCAATACTATAGTGTCATTATAATTACTAATCCTAATAGTTTTAGTTAATCCCTTAAATTCAGAATCTTTTATTCTCTTTTCAAGTATGTTTCTTATTAGAGTAAAAAAATTTATTAAATTTGGAATTTTTACTTGCCATCCATAACTTGAAACCATCTCTCCTCCTAAAGATTTGAGATATTTAAAAAGTGGTGAATGTTCGCTAATACTAAGAGTAATGATATCATTTCCGTTATAATTTCCTATAGATTTAATGAATTGAAGCAAGCTTGTCATTTCTTTTTCTGTTAAGAAAGAACAAATTATCTCATAATTTTGATTATCATAGCTCATTCCAACAGAAAAGTAATTCTTAGCGACACCAGCTTCATCAAAAATATATGTGGAACGAACTTCTGAGTCAAATTTTTCATTTATATATTTAAATTTAAAACATTCTGGATCAAATCTATTAAAGATATAAAAGTTTTCCTGGAATTGATCATATTTAGATTTAATAAAAGAAAGGACATCATTAGAATTGGCTAGTCTTATAACTAAATTTTCATATTTTTTATTAGGGATTTTAGATGCTGGAATTTTTATTCTCTCATCGAGAGAAGAAACATATTCATATCCTAAATTACGATAAAAATATGGAATCCCTCTAATAACTGAAAGAATATAGCCATTTTGGTTCATTAATTTTTCATAAAGATCGTTTAAAATTTTAATAAAGCCTTTTTCCCTATATTCTTGAAGAGTTCCAACAAACTCCATTTCACATACTGGTAATGAATTGTCTTCAATTTGCCATTCTAAAGGAGATAGACATATTAAAGAAATTATTTTGTTTTCTTTATCATCCTTAATATACAACCAAAAAGTCTCACTTTTTCTCGGATGTTCTAAAAATATGCGTGGAATGTATGTTATTAATAATTCCTCTTGATGAACCTTCATACTTAAATTAACTATAGCTTTTAATTCTTCTTCACTATCATTAGCAATGTGAATGCTGAAACGATCATCAACTTTTGCGCTATAGCCTTTTCGAAATTCCATACCTTTAAAAATATATAGCTCAATTTCAATTTTTTGAAAATATAAGGATGATTTATGTTGAAATAGGAAAATAATCTGCTAAGTTAGATTACTTAATCACTTTTTAAACAAATTGATTTTTGAGTATGTATTGCATTTTTCACTAATCTGGTTTATAATAAAAGGAATTATTATCTAATTCTAATATGCATTGTTCTAGTGATTGAAGTAATTGATTTCGATTTTGGAGAGGGTTATTATAGTAAGGGTGCGCATGTGAGCCTTTTCGTGAGATTCCCAATTTTATCATCAAATAAAAGTCTTTTAAGAAACGTTCTGCATGAAAAAAACCATTCAATTTCTCAGGTTCCTTAACAAAATCCCAGAATTTTTTTCCTTTAAAGGGCTTAATTATGGAGGATAGCCATTGATTAATTTCATCAATATCAAGTTTATTTCGTAGGAGGGTCGTATAAACTGCTGATGCTATTCTTAATTCCTCCTTTCCGTTGAAAATTATTGGGGATGGTGAAATTAATTTCTGTTTAAAAGTTTTGAGTATTTGGAGAATTTCCTCCTTTTGAATAAAGCGATGCCTCGCAAAATTCCGGAATAAATCGGCACCATGAGCAATTGAATGAGCCCAACCTTTCCCATTTACATAAGATCTATAATCTTTTTCCTGCTGATAATATTCTAATGCTGTGTTGAACCATCTCTTTACAATTTCTGATGTTAAAAATGCATTTCTTCCTTCAACTTCTCCATTTTCGCATCTTTCATCAAAAAATATGATACTTGCAACTTCTAATGCCACAAATGCTCTTAAGAACACGGAATCGGATATTTCTTTTGCTAATCCAGTCTGTATCAGTGATATAAGTTGATCTCCAAGTGAAATAAGAGTGGAATTATCATATTCTCCATTCATTATCCACATATATAAAATATCTAAGCATCCTTCGCGTATATCAGATTCGATACTACCTAATTTTTCAATCAATAAAGGTGTTAACTCCATCAGAGAAAATTCTGAAGGGACTTGAAAATTTTTTTCCATAATAGAGGTAATTTGATCTAATGTTAATTCCAATTTTGGTCACACCATATCATTTTAAATTTAACTTATTTTTGAAATTCTTCTGGTATATACACAGCAAATTTGCATAACATACCACCCGTAAGAGGTGTTTCAATAGGTTCTACGTTAGTTGGTTGATCAAATATAACATCCCAATATTTTTTAGTGTATCCAGCACTACAATAGCAAAATTGAGGAAAAATTTCCTTTTCAGTACCATTTTTGATTGCCCCTCTTACCCAAGGACAATAGCAACTATAAAATCCTTTCATTCTATTATCTTTTGCTTCAATATATTTCTTCGTTTGATAAGGCATCTTAGCACTTATGATTATTTTCCCATCTCTAATGCCAGGAGAAATTGAAGGAGTATTTTTTATAAAATCGATTACATCAGTATCAATGTATTGCGCAAATTCAAGTGTACCCTCTCTTTGGTGTTCTTGAAGCCTATCAATCAATTCTTGCTTTTTAAGTTTCAAAAATTCATCAATATCATTTAATCTTAAGAAATCCTCCCTATCTTTTTCAAGTGAACCTGGGCGACCATGCAAACATGGTTTTAATAAGTTTATTGTTTCGTCTTCTCCAATCTTTTCTTCTAACCTTTTCAAAATTACTTTAGTGAATTCAGGTTTTATCTCGGGATTAACGCCTAATGGGGGAATTTTGACATTTTCAAAAATTTCATCCCTTAGTCTTTTCCCATGCTTTTCAGCGATTCTTTCATATAAATTATCCATTGCATTGTAAGATTCTGAGATATCGATGATTTCTATTATGTAATCATATTTTTTTACGAAGTTAGCATAATTGATTAAAGCCCTTAGGAAATCCAATACATGGTCGCTATTTTTTTCTACTAGATTACTTGAATATTTACCAATTTCTCCGGTAGGGATTGAATCTATATCATGCTTATTTTTTTTTAGGTATTTATCGAATTCATTCAATCTTGAGATAAAGACAGTTGCTTGGTCTTTATCAATTTTTTTTTCAAAGAGAAACTGTAAGAAATTCTTTTCTATCATACTGATTTACCTTTTTTTCTGTATACAAACTATAAAATCATACATATAGATACAAATTATATATCTTTTAAGCTATCATAGTTAAATATCTATATAGCTTTATTAATTAGAATAATCAAAATATTTTGAATTAACAGATGATTTTGAGTCAATATTTAAATTAACATTAAATGATGATGATACTCTAACTTCAGAATATTGTAAAGATATTTTAAGTGGAATAAATCTCATTTCTGGAAATATCCATTTTATTCCATATTATAGTTGGGCAAATCGCGGAAAAAGTCAAATGCGCTTATGGATACCACGTGAACATATTCAACATAAAAATGATTTTTAGAATATTAAACAAACCTTTAAAAGAGTCCTCTAATTTAACATTTATAAATTTACATAAATGTATTAAATGAAGGATAAGTGAGAATATATGGCATATGGTTTGAATTTTTTTATAAATATTACATGTTCTATTGGGGGAATAATATTTTTTATCTATAGTCTGATTATTATTAGGAAAATAAAAAAATTATTTCCAGGGAGTAAAGTCACAAAGAAATGGATGTTAAGAGAATTACTAATAATCATTTTCTTAGTGGGTTATCTTTTAAATATAATGTTTTTGATTTTAGAGTGGACTGAAGTTATATCGTTTATGACTGCGTTTGTTTATTTTTTTGGTGGCATATTCGTTTTGATAATAATTAAATTAGTTTATAATACATATAAGACTATTCTTATGGAATATTCATCAAAAGAGTAGTTTATTTTACAAAATTAAGAATTAAAATTTTTTATATGATTGTTGAAGAATTTTGGATTTTTTATGATAATGGGGAGCCAATTGTGCATTTTTTAAAAGATCCTTCCAATCCTAATTCTTTTATTTACCAACGGGTTGATATAAATAAATTAGCTGGGCTACTAAAATTAATTTCTGGAAGTTCTCCTTCAAAAAATTTAAATCCAATTAAACTACAGAATTATAAATATTTGGTAACCTCTTGTTTCCGAAAAAAAATTAACATTATTTTGAAAACTGATGAATTTATTAAAAACAAAGCTATAATAAAGATTTCTAAAATTTTATGCGATATGGTTGAAAATTTATATAAAATAGTAGATTTTATAAATTGGAATAAAGATATCTCTCTTTTTGAGATTTTAAAAAAAAAGTTGAACCTTTTTTCAAAAATGAGTAATTTATAATTCATTATAAAATTGATATGTTACTTATTCTGTTTAAATAGTCTAATTGTAAAAGTAGCACCTTTGTTTCTTCCTTCGGATTCAACAAAAATTTGTCCCCCATGCAATTCTACAATTTCTTTTGAAATAAATAATCCAAGTCCGGATCCTTCAATGTCTACACCTAAATCCATACCGTATCGTTCAATTTTTCCAAACTTCTCAAATAACTTCTGTTTCTCTTTTTCAGTCAATCCAACTCCAGTATCTCTTATTAGAATCTCTATATATTCATTACTATCCAGAAGACTAATGTAGATTTTACCATTTTTTTGTGTATTCTTAATGGCATTCGAAATCATATTTGTTAGAACTTGTCGGAATCTAAGCCGGTCAATATTTAAAAATGCCTCATTTGGTAAATCTAATTTTATTTTAAGCTGACGATTTGTTGCTAAATAATTCATATCTTTCACACAGTCAATTATTAGTTCAATGAGGTTATCTTTTTGAAGATTTAATGAAAGTTTCTTAGCATCTAATCTTGAGACATCTAATAGGTTGTCAATTAACTGTTTCAATCTAATACATCCTCTATGTCCAATCTCTACGTATTTTCTGGCTTCTTCTCCAATTTCATCCATATAAAGTTGAGTGAGTATCTGAATTGCCCCATTAATAGAAGTCATAGGTGTTTTCAACTCGTGGGAAACTCTAGTAATTAAATCTTTTCTCAAATCTTGAAGTTCTAATAATCTCATATTTTCTTCAATTATAAGTTGTTCTGCTTCTATTTTATCTGTGATATCGACAAGAGAAATCAAGTTAGCTGGTTTTCCCTGATACTCTATTTTGCTTGTGTAATCCTCAAGCCATTTTACTTTCCCATCTTTATTTATTATTCGAAATGTATTACGTGAAAAAGGACCCATAGTACCTTCAATATTTCTTTGTAAGCGCCCAAAGAGTGCTTTTGAATCCTCAGAATGTATCTTCTTTAGAAGGTCTTCTTGATTCCAATTTAAAATTTCTTCAGAAGCATAACCAGAGATCTGAAATATAGTTTTATTAGCATATTTGATTTTTCCATCTTGAACTATTAATATCCCCATAAATGATTGTTCAGCAATATTTCTGAACTTTTCCTCTGATTCTTTAATATCCTGTATTGCTTGTTTACGCGTAGTAATATCTCGAATAAATACTAAAACTTCATCTTCAGAAAAATATAGATGACGGGCTTCAAAGTATTGAATTTTTCCGCTTAATTTTAGGTCAAATTCGACAACTTGCGGTTCATGAGTCTCTAAAGTTTTCCTAATACTGGTTAAACTAAGATCAATAATGTGTTTAGGAAAACTCTCGATAATCTTCTTTCCAAGAAAATTTTCTGGAGGAAAATCTAATTCTTCTACATTACCTTTATAGTCCAAAATGATACCATCACCAGAAACCAGAAAAAACAAATCTGGAATACTTTCAAAGATTCTTCGGAATTTATCTTCTGATTCCTTTAATTTTTGTTCTGTTTTTTTCCGCTCAGTTATATTTCTTGATAAATTTAGATATTTAGTATTTCCTTTCTCATCTGTAAACATTTTAAACTTTATTTCAAACCATATCCAACTCCCATCTTTATGCCTTAATCTTGATTCATGAGTTCCTTCTCCATGTTTGAAAACTTCCCTCATATATCGTCGAATAGAAGTATAGTCTTCGGGGTGGTTAAGTACTATAGCGCTCTTTCCAAGCAAATCTTCTTTTGAATATCCTAATACTCTATAATGAGCCTTTTCATTTGCAAATTCAATTTCAAACTTATCATTCAACACTCTTATTAAATCATTTGCATTCTCAGTTATTAGTCTATAATTGCCTTCAGATTCTTTTAATTTTTCTTCTGCATACTTCTGTTCGGTAATGTCTTGAATTATTACTTGGACAAGCTTTTGGTTTCTTAAATCTATTACGGTACTATTCCAACGCAACCAAATCCTATTCCCTTCTTTAGTTAGTAAAAAGAAATCTATAGGATTTAGGATTTTTCCTTCCCTTATGTCTCGAAATCTATTTAATAATAACTTTTTAATTTGTTTAGCATTCTCAAAATGATTAGCTATTTCGATAAAATGCTTTCCTTTAAAATCTATGTTAGTATATTCTGTTAATTTTGTAATGATATTGCTATTACTTTCAATCAGATTTCCATCAAGATCAAATAAAGATATATGAAATGGAGAGTTATTGAATAAAATAGGATAAATTTCTTTTATATCCGATATTGTATCTATCATTTTACATCTCTTCTTAAAGATTTTTTTAACAAATTTGCATTATAAAATGAAAATAAGATGATCTAAACAGAATAACTAATGGGTTTATGTTTATTATAACTTTTGTTTAAATTATAGTATTTAAAAATATGTAAAAAAATAAATTTAAATACAATTTTATGCATCTTTTATGTAAAAAATTTCTTTTTACATATAACTTTTAAAATTCAAATATGTGGTAAATATGGCTGTCAACAGTTTAATAAACATTTTACACGCTATAATCATGAGTGTTGCTTCAGTAATATTCTTTGTGGCATATAGAAAAAGGAGAGAATTAAAACTTTGGTTTCTATCATGTACAATAACTACAATTGGGTATATAATAAATGCCTTTCCACAAGAGTCAGGAGATCAAGTAAATCCTGTTGCTATGATCCTATTCTCAACGGGAACTTTTGTATTACTATATGCTGTTTTCAAAGAGTATTATCAAACATTCATTAAAGTAAAAAAAATGGGAAAAATTAATGCTAAATACTTACAAGCAGCAGGTCTTACGGGAGCAATAACTTTTGGATTCTATATAATGATGTTAGCGCTCTTAATAACATGTTTGGTCTTAGTAATTCGACTATACTTAAAGAAAAAGTCTTTATTACATGCATTTTATTGCCTCAATTTCATAGGAGGGATAATGAGTTTAATTGGTGCTATGATGAGTGGTTCTGGGACTGGTCCTGCCATTGAATTCAATAATTTCGCTATGACCTATATGGACACAATATATTTAATAATGGGAATGGTTGCTATAATTGAATTCAAAATACATCAAGCAAATGCTACATTAAAAACTGTACTTAATACTGCTTCTGATACAAGTATAAGTGTAGCTAATGTTGCAACAGAATTAGCCGCAAGCGCAAGTGAAGTAAATGCTGCTTCTGAAGAGATTTCAAGCTCTACTCAAGATACAGTAAGAATAACTCAGGGAATTATGGAAGCTTCTAATAAAATTAGAAATATAATGCAAATTATTACCAATATTTCAGAACAGACAAATCTTTTAGCTTTAAACGCGAGTATTGAGGCCGGAAGAGCTGGTGAACATGGTCGAGGGTTTGCTGTAGTTGCAAGTGAAGTCAGAAAGTTGGCTGAGAACTCAAAAAATGCAATTTCAGGTTCATATTATGAAATTAATGAAATAATTAATATGATACAGAGTGTATCGAGCTCTATGGAAGGAATTAGCGCTTCTGCAGAACAACAGACTGCTTCTATGGAAGAAATTTCTGCGACAGCAAATAAATTAGATAAACTAGCAGACAAATTGAAAGAATCATTAGTAGAAGTATAAGAAATGATAAGAGGGTACTAAAGTGGTTGATGTTTCTTTTGATATAATCGATAATACCGCAACTGTAATGGTAATCATAGGAACAATTCTTTTTATATTTGTATGTACTAAACGACGAGAATTAAAGAAATGGATTTCTTCTTATCTTTTTGTAACAATAGGACAGTTAATTAGCTCATTTAATGAGCTAATTCCAGAAGCAGGTCTTATGTCTAATCTTTCTTTTGCAATAGCAGTTATATTGCTCTTTGTATCTTCTTTGCGTGAGTATTATTCAATGTTTATGAAAGATGGATTGAAATCTACCCAAAGTTATAAGGCAACATACTCAGCATCGTCAATACTATTGATATTTTTGGGAATTGAGTTCTTTATTGTCATACTTATAATTATAAGTCTTTTCTTTACTCTCAAGATATTCCTTAAGAATAAATCCCCAACATATGCTTCTATCTGCTTAACTTTAATTGGAGGTTTTCTAACGATCCTTTCTGCAACACTCCGAGATTTAGATGTTCTTGAAACTAATGAATTTGGTGTAGGGATGACAATCTTTTTTGCATCAACATTATTGTTCACCGGGATTATTGCTTTAATAGAGTTACAAATTGAGAGTTCAAAGAATATGCTAAAGGATATTTTAAAAGCAAGCTCTAATGTTAGTCTTGATGTAGCTAATGTTGCAACAGAATTAGCCGCAAGCGCAAGTGAAGTAAATGCTGCTTCTGAAGAAATTTCAAATTCAACTCAAGAAACTGTTATGGTTACTCAAAAAATTATGGAAGCCTCTAACAAAATTAGAAACATAATGCAAATTATTACAGATATTTCAGAACAAACAAATCTTCTAGCATTAAATGCTAGTATCGAAGCAGGTAGAGCCGGTGAACAAGGTCGTGGATTCGCAGTTGTAGCAAATGAGGTAAGGAAATTAGCTGAGAACTCTAGAAATGCCATTTTTGGTTCCTATGAAGAAATCAATGAGATAATTAATATGATCCAAGATGTATCCCATTCAATGATGGGAATAAGTACCTCAGCAGAACAACAAACCGCATCCATGGAAGAAATCTCTGCGACAGCAAATAGTCTTGATAATTTAGCAGAAAAACTAAAAAAATCTCTAATAAAAGTAAAAACCTAAAATATTAATAAATAGTTTTTTTAACTTTTTTTTATATTAATTTTACAAAAGTTGACATGTTAATTATTTATGGGAACTTAGTAAATATACTAATATTTATAAGAAATTTGAACCTAATTTAGGATTGAGTCCGAAAGAAAGAACGGAATTTTTAAGAAATATTGATAATTGGATTAAAATGACCACACAAAAATTTGGTAGCGTAAAAAAATCTGAGGAATGTTTCTGATCATGGTAAATATTAAATCTGTAGTAAATAAACTCCAAAAACATTATCCTGATGCAGTTAATGTTGTGGTAGTCGATAGACAAGGTAAAATATTGGTTACAATAGGCAAATGGGATGTTAAGAAAGACATTAAAGAAATGCTTGCTAAATGGGGTAGTGGAAATGCTCAATTTGTAACTCTTAGTGGAATACGATACTCAATTTTGCAAATGGAACCCGAACGTTTTATTGGAACTAATCGTAAAAAATTAGGACACCTAATAGGTGCATCAACACCAGATGGAAAACTTTATATGTTGGCTCATATCAGACCAAAAGCTAAAGGTTGGTTTCATATGGCATATCCTGCAGTAGCTAGAGCTGCTGCAATGTTAAAAAAAGGTTCTGAATCTGAATTCATTGAAACTAAAGTAGAACTTAAAGAAGATGTATCAGAGAGCGTATCAGAACAAGCTGGAACCTATCAAGTTGCTCCTCCTCAGCCAACAATTGATCCATATCTCAAGGCAGAAATCGAAGGATTTCTACAATGGATTAAAAACCCTCAAGGATTAGGAGCTTATATATCTAATGCAATACAGCAAAATGATCAATACCGAATTTCAAAACTCGCGGAATTATATAATAAATTATATCATTTATTTTATGATTAGCCTGAAAATTTGGAATTCTCTTGTAGAACTAGACTAATTCTTTTTAAAAAGAATCAAAAAAGAAACATGAGTTAAGAATATATAAGTTTATTATTGTATAAATTCTCTACATTATCCAATATAAGATTTTTATAGATCTAAAAAAAGTAATAAATAAATAAGTTTATTAAACTTAATTTCTATTAAGAAGACTCAGTGGAAAGGATATTTTTTGTATATGTTATTCTTAAAGGGTGACCAAACAAACGAGAAGTGAAAGAGAATATTTAAATGAGGAAAAAAGAGCAGAAGAATCATGCTGTATTGAGCCTATTATTGATATCAAGAGGGGATATAAAGTATGTTTAAATTGTGGATTGACTTCAGATATTCATCTAGTTGAAGATGAAAGAAGAGCTTATGGAAAAGAAGAAATAGAAAAAAGAAAGCAGACTGAACCGAGATGGAGAGATTTTGGATCAAGAACAGTGCTTCCGATAAATAAAACAGATTATAAAGGAAATTATCTAACTCCTGAAAATAAAACACTCTTTTTGCGTTTGGCTAAAATTCAAAATTCTTTAATCTCAAGTATCGAAAGGAATTTCTGGGAAGCTAAACCAAAAATGAAATTAATTGCATCTAAACTGAATATTCCAGAACATATTCACGAAACTGCTTGGAAAATTTATTCTCTTATCGCAAAAAAAAAGTTAACCATGGGACGTACTATTGAAGGATTTATTGCAGCATCTCTATATGTTGCAATTAGAGTTCACGAATTTCCAAAAACATTAGATGAAATTAGTGATACTTTTATGATTAGTCGTAAAACTATAATACGCTGCTTAAGTCTAGTCATTAGAGAAATTTTACCCAAATTAAATTTAAACTACAAGCCTATTAGTATAAAACAGCTAATTTTTAAATATGGAAATGAACTAGGGCTTTCAATGGAGATCCAAAATAAAGCTCTAGATATTATCTCCAAAACCTCAAAAAAGGGATTATCAGTTAATGGAAAAGATCCTAGAGGATATGCCGCATCGTCAATATATCTAGCAGTAAAGTTTGCAGATCAAAAATTAACTCAGACACAAGTAGCTAAGGCGGCTAAAATAACTGAAGTTACATTAAGAAGTCGCGTGAAGGAAATTAAAAGTAAATTAAAATGAATTGCATAGAAACTAATTATATTCATGGTTAATGGGTTCAATTAAATAAAACAAATGGACAATTTGGGAATACTTTAAGATATTCTACTGGACAACGATTTTTATCATCGCCCTTCTATCAATCCTTCACGTAGTAATAGCATTGATATTTTAAATTTGATAATATCCTATAAGTACAATATTTTTAAATGAGTTTTGTTTCATTCTCAAATGAATATTATATGTTTAAGGTGAATGAAAATGGTTCATTGTCATGAAATGAAGGAAGGAGATGTGTACGTTTGTGAGGATTGTGGCCTCGAATTAACTGTTACTAAAGGATGCGACTGTGCTGATGAAAGTTCTTGTTCAGATATGGGTTTTACTTGCTGTGGAGATTCTATGAAAAAAAAATAATCATTTAATCTTTTTTTTTTTATTTTTTAATTGTTTGATGATAATTTGATCATTACCCTTACTTCTAAAAGCTTTAATACTTTTCATATATTATTAATAAATATTGAAAAATAGGATTTTGAGTTAATATGTCTCTACCATCAAAAAAAGCTATCCAAGTCGATGAAAATACTGTAAGCTATGAGTATAAAATGCTAAACCATGCCATGTCGTTAGTCTATCATGAAGAGAAATGTATTGAATGTGGATTCTGCCATAGAGTTTGTCCCGTGACTGTATCTATCTACGATGAGCCCCTAAAAAAAACAGCTATCGGAACTCCTGAAGAAATGAATATAGAATCTGATAAAAAAGTTGTTGTTGATACTGAAAAATGCGTTTGGTGCGGTTGTTGTACTTGGATTTGCCCAGGTTATACTCTAGAGCTTTTCATTAATGGCGAGAAAAAGCTGAATGTAGTTGAAAATGGTTCTCTTCCTGAGTTTGAAGAAGAAGTGCGTACACTTGAAAATGGTCAAAAAGTCCGTAAGGTTGTTGAAGGTTCAATAACTATTACAAGTACTGAGAAAGATACTAAAATTTTAGATGCGTTCTGTGATGAATGTGCTGTTAGTGCAATGGAGAGAAAGAATAAGGAGATTGAAGTAGATCGAGATAAATGTATTTTATGCTTTAAATGCACTGAAGCTGCTAAGAATTATGATAATATTAGTGTTGAGGTCCATCGAGACAGGTTTAAAAATATAAAAGGTGAACCTTCTTCTGTGTGGAACGGCATTATGCTAAGAGTACTTGGAAAGGAAGGAAAAGTAAAAGGTATTATGAGTCGAAGTCAAAACAAGCTTGCTGATGCCGTTATGCGATTAATGGGCAAAGAATTTGAGGAAGAGGAAGAAGCTTAAAAAATCTTATCAAACTCTTATTCATTCAATGTTATTATAAGTTTTACAAAAATGACATTGAAAAAGAGAATACTTATTTTTACCTAATAATTAAAGCTTTTTAGGAATGAAAAAGAAAGCTTTTGGATCGGGACATTTTGGAGAATGGATTACTGATGAACATGGATTACCAGCGTATTATTATACTTGTGATCAAATGAATGATCCTAAGGCAATTACTCCTTTAAATGAAAAATTACGTTCAAACAGAGAACATTTACATCAAGTTGGTAATGATCGTCTAGTTGGAGTTGCTTCAAATTTTGGCTATATTCAAGTTCGTCAAGATGAAGGGTGCCCCAAATTCCTTAATGATTATGATCCGAAAAATAATCAATTTGCGGGAGGAATTGGATATTTAGTTGATGAAAATAATATAATTAGTACATTTTATTCAGGAAATGGAGATCATTTTGAGAGAATTTTTGGGATTGGTTATTTCCGTAAAATCGTTAAGAAATATAATTTATCAGTAGATCAAATAATTTTTGCTCCTTATGGAGATGATCCTTTACTTATTTCTCAAGTTACGATTTCAAATGATACCGATCATGCAAAAAGTTTACGGTGGGTTGAGTACTGGGGATGTAAAGCAATTCAATTTTCGGCACCCGCGTATTATGCTGGATATGGACAGAGGGATCTTTCCATAATGAATAAAAAGAGAAGAGAATATAGTTCAAAATTTTCTCATGAGATATCATTAATAGATAATTCTGGTTTATTGGATGTTAAATACTTTCAAGGTCGAAAAGAATTAAAAAAGAAAAAATTTCCTACGCCATTATTTGAAAATAAATTCTCCCCAAAGACATTTCTTATTTCGTTAAATGGGCCTATTGAAGGTTTTAGTACGAATGCCTTGGATTTTTTTGGTCAAGGAGGCGTAAGTCATCCTGATGGAATAACTAAAGCCCTTCCTTCTAAGTTGGATACTTATGATGACAATAGTGCTTTGATTATAGAACGACAAATTCACGTAAAACCAAATCAAAGTTGCACTTTATATTTTGCATATGGCTATTTACCCGAAAATGTTAATCTCAAACAAATTTTCCAAAAATATAGTGAAGATTTGTTCGATCAATGGGGGAATACTGCTAAAGATTGGAAAAATAATTTAATTAAAATGTCAATTCCGGAAGAATCCTGGGTAGAACGAGAAATAACATGGCATAATTATTATTTGCGTAGCGCTATGACGTTTGATGATTATTTCAATGAGCATATTCTCTCTCAAGGTCATATTTATCAATATATAATAGGAGCTCAAATAGCCTTGCGTGATCCTCTACAACACGTATTACCATTCATTTATAGTACACCTAAAATTGTTAAAGAAATTATCAGATATATTTTGAAAACGATTAAAGAAGATGGAGAAATTCCATATGGGATTACTGGTTATGGAATGATTGTACCTGTTCCATATGTTCCAAGTGATCTTGAATTATGGTTATTATGGGTTACAAGCGAATACGTTATGGCTACAAAGGATATTGGATTTCTCAATGAAGTAATTACAACTTATCCGGTGTATGGTAAACAAGTAAAAACATCAACTGTATTACAGATGTTATTATTATGTTATCGACACTTCACAGAAGTATCTGGAACTGGAAAACATGGTCTTCAAAGACTCTCAAATGGAGATTGGAATGATGCCGCGGTAATTGGTCATGCACCAGAAGAAAGGCATAATGATATTAGGAATCAAGGAGAATCTGTTCTTAATGCAGCAATGGCTATTTATGTTCTTAATAAATTTGGAGAATTATTGCAATTTATAAATAGCAATGATATAAGTAAGAAAATAATTGAATATGCTGAATCACAAAAGAAAGCAGTTAAAGCTCAATGGAATGGAAATTGGTTTAAGAGGGCTTGGTTTACAGAAGATTTGGGCTGGATCGGAGATGAAATATTATGGTTAGAGCCTCAACCATGGGCTATTATAGGCAATGCTACTAATGATGATTGGGTACCCATTTTAATCAATAATGTTAACAGATTATTACGAAAACCTTCAAAGATTGGAGCAAGACTGCTAAGTAAAGATATTGATACAATGAAAAGGGAAGTAGGTATGCGTGTGAATGCAGGAATTTGGCCTTCCATTAATGGTACATTAATATGGGCTTTATCTTATGTAAATAGTGAAATGGCCTGGGATGAATGGAAAAAAAATACACTTGCATATCATGCAGAAGCTTTTCCGGACATATGGTATGGAATCTGGAGTGGTCCTGACACTTATAATTCTGATCTCTCAAAATACCCAGGACAAACTCATTTTTTTGAATTTTTTATTACTGGGGATCCAAAAGATGAAAAGGATATGAAAGAAGACCCGTTTGGAGTAAGCTGGACAGATTTCCCTGTTATGAATTTACATCCACATGCTTGGCCTATTTTCAACTTAATTCACTTAATTGGCGCGCATTTTACAAAAGATGGCATTGAGATAACCCCTTCTTTGCCAAAGGAGGAATATTTTTTTGATTCTCCATTATTTGGGTTTTTAAAATCAAAACAGGGTTATTCTGGATGGTATGCTCCAAGTGTCTCTGGAAAATGGACAATTTCATTAAACTTTAAAAAAGAAAAATTTACTGATTTCAAATTTTTGAAAATAAATAATAAAGAAGATGAATTTAAGATAAAAGATAATTGTATAATTATAACTGGTAATTCGGCTCCAAACAAACCTTTTACATGGGAATTAAAAAAAAATATATCTTAAATTTTAAATAGATAAGTATAATGGACGCAGTTGAAAGAGTATTAAAAGCTATAAACCATGAAGAACCTGATAGAGTTCCAGGATGGGAAAGTGCTTTTACAAATAATACCATAGCACAACATTTTGGCATAGAGGAAGGAAGAGGAGACTTTGGTATTTCACTGCTAAAGAATGTACCTGATAAGATGAAAATCGTAAATCAAGTAATCAAAAGTAAAAGATTGATGAAACCAAGTTTTAAGAAATATTTTCAATTATTCCATAACATCGGTTTAGATATAGGAACATGTATCTCTACTAATTTCCCACGTATGATTCTTGATGATTCAAATGGATTTATTGATGAATATGGAAGAATTATGAAATTTGAGTATTATGAGAAGGATGGAACTGTGATTATGGGATACCATGGAGGGTATCTTAAGAGTTTTGAGGCCTATGAAAGTTGGGAAAAAATGGATCCAAATTTCGAAGCCCGGTTAGTAGGGTATTTAGCAGGGAAGGAGATTCAAGAAGAAATGAATAATGAGATTTTTGCTGCTCCTGCAATTGGAGGAATAATGGAGGATGCTTGGGAAGGATTTGGGTTAGAAACATTTTCAAGAATATTAGCTAAACCAAAACAAGCTAATAAGATATTTAACGATTATGGTAAATTTACACTTGAATTAGTAAAAATTTTAGCTGAAAATGGAGCAAAATTAATAATAATATGGGATGATTATGGTTATAAAAATGGATTATTCATGCGAGCTGAGAATTATCGAAAGTATGTATTTCCATGGTTAAAACAGATATGTAATGCTGCCCATAAACTCGATAGTCATATATTATTGCATTCAGACGGGGATTTGTTAGAAATTTTTGAGGATATTGTTAAAAGTGGTGTTGATGTATTAAATCCAATCGAATCTACAACTGCTAATGCGGAATATGATATTTTCAAGTTAAATAAAAAATATGGAAATCTAATAACCTTTTGTGGAAATTTGTCTCCTCAAATGTTAGCTACAGGGAAAATATCAGAGATAAAAACTTATGCTAAACGCCTTATTCGAGAATTAGCCCCTGGAGGAGGTTATATCTTTAGTTCTGGGCATAGTATTAATCCCGCAGTTACGCTTGACCGATTTTTAGCGATGCAAAATATCAAGAAAAAGTATGGTAATTATCCTATTAATATACCAAATTGAAAATAAAAAATAAAGGTTCTTAAAATGGACTCAAGAGAGCGAGTTAATCTTGCTTTAAAACATGAAGAACCAGATAAAATTCCAATTGATTTAGGAGGAAATCAATCTGGAATTCATTTAAAAGCCTATTCAAAATTATTAGAGTATCTCGAGATTGATGATAACAATATTCAATATTGCGATTTTGTGCAACAAATAGCCGTTCCCTGTGAGGCTTTACTGCAGAAATTTGAAATAGACACAAGATATATCCGTCCTTCAGGAGGAATGGTTAAAATAGATAATTTTGAACCCCAATATGAAGGAAAATACGTAGGAGTTTATGATCAGTTTGGAGTTTTCTGGGGTAACTCAGCAGAGAAAAACTTAGAAAACATCCTGTATTATGACCCAGTTATTCATCCCCTTGCTAATTTCAAAACTGTGCAAGAGATCAATAATTATGACTGGCCTGATGGCACGGATATGACTCCCTTTCTTGGAATAAAAGAATATGCTAAAAAGTTATTTGAAACTACAGATTTTGCTCTTGTTTCCCCACCTACGGGTTGTATATATGAGTACACTACATTCCTATTTGGCTTTACTAAGGTTTTAAAGTACCTCCGAACAAATATAGAATTGATTATAGCGGCTATGGAATGCCTTTTAAAATATTGGAAAGATTATAATATAACTTTTTTGAATGAAGTTGGAGAATATTTGGATGTTGTTTGCATAAATGGAGATTTAGCCGAACAATCAGGACCTATAATGAACTTGGAAATATATGAAAAACATATTAAACCATTTGAGTATCACCTCTCTAAAAAAGTTCATGAATTAGTTGATGCAAAGATAAATTATCACTGTTGCGGGTCTGTCCCTCAATTTTTACCTCATTTTGCTGATATAGGATATGATGCGGTAAACCCAGTACAAATATCTGCTTATGATATGGAGCCTTGCAGTCTTAAAGAAAGGTTTGGAGATATTATTACTTTTTGGGGGGGATTATGTAATACTCAGCAAACTCTTCCATTTGGGACTCCAAAACAAATCAAAGAAGAAGTAAAGCATAATTTAGGGTGTTTTAAACCAAAGGGAGGTTATATTGCAGCAAACATTCATAATATTACAGCCGAAGTACCACCTCAAAATATTGTTGCAATGTTTGATGCCCTCATAGAAAATAGAGCTTATAAGTAAGCAAATCAAATGATTATTAATATAAACATGAATTCATTAGAATTAACCCTATCTGCAATTAAAGGAATTCCTGAAAAAATCCCTTTCAATCCTTTTATTATGCATTTAGCAGCTTCATTGATAAATGTTAATTATAATCATGATTATTGTAAAAAACCAGAAGTATTAGCTAAAGGTCAAATAAAATGTGCTGAATTTTTTGGAATAGATCATGTAAATGTCTCAACAGATGCATATCGAGAGGCAAATGCATGGGGTGTTGAAATCAACTGGGAAAGTCATACACCAGTAGCTAAACAATATTTAAAAATTGAAGATTTTGATTCGATAGAAACACCAGAACTTTTAGAGCACGCTAGAATCGTTAATCGAATTAATGCCGTCAGATTATTATCTAAAGAAATGGTGGATAAAACATGTATAATTGGATGGATTGAAGCCCCTTTTGCGGAAATTTGTTGTTTATTTGGATTAATCAATGTGTTAATATTGTGTAAATATCCTGATTGGATAGAAAAAATTAAGAAATTAATTAATAGAATAATTCCAGTACAGAAGGAATTTGCTAAATTACAAATAGAGGCAGGAGCTCACATTATTGGTGCAGGAGATTCGGCAATATCCCAAATAGGGCCAATGAGATATGAAAAATGTTGTTTTGACGCTACTCGAAGTTTATTTGATGATATTCAGAGAAAAGTACCTATATTATATCATGTATGTGGAGATAATTCAATTGTCGATTCCAAAGGACGAGACATGCTTCAATTAATATCAAGTACAAATGCAGCTATTATTGATTTAGATTATCAAGTTGACTTGAAAAAAGCAAAAAAAAAGATTGGAAACAGGAATTGTATTAGAGGAAATACTAATACCCAAATACTTGGAAGTGAAAATTATTCTATCTCAAGAGTAATTAAGGAAATAACCAAAACAATCGAGGATGGGAAACCTGGAGGTTATTATCAATTTTCATCGGGATGCGAATGGCCCTGGTTACCAATAGAAATGGTTAGTAGAAATCTAGGAATAGCTAAGGCTTTAGTAGAGAAACTAGGTTATTATTAAACGAAATTATAAAAATTCCGAACGCTATTTATAAACTTCTTGAATTTATAATTCTACAAATAAAATTACGAACTGTCTCTTCTATTATATCAATATCGGTTGGAGAAGGTTCAATATAAAGCCCTCCTTCATTTCTAGCAAATTCTCGAGCCATTTTTCGGTTGATTGTTTTTTCTGCCAATTTATTTAAATGAATATTTTTTCCGATTAATACAAAAGGAATAGAACCCGCAAACTTTTTAATTTCAGCAAACCATTCTTTTATTTTAATAAATGTCGCTTTTTGACATAAATCAAAAACGAATAATGCTCCAGCCGCACCTTTGTAAAACGTATTACGTATAATTTCAAATCTCTGTTGCCCTCCTATATCCCAGATACTTAAAGTTGCAATTTCTCCCTGTTGAAATTCAACATCTTTAGTTAAAATATCAACTCCAACAGTTAATTTATAGTTTGCTTGAAACCTATTTTTAACACCAATTAATTCAATCAATTCCTGAGTTAAACTTGGGTTGCATACTGTTTCAGCATCTGTGAGTAATACTTTTAATTTATAACTTGACATCTTTTCACTATAAAAAAAGATTTGGATTTGGTATTTTTACTCTTACAACTATTGACAAGAAAATCTTATTATTTAAATTCTTCAATGGTATTATCATGAAAGACTGAAGACAAAGGTAAAATTTTTTCTCCATTAGAAATACAACTTCATAAAACATTTAAAAAATAAGTTAATATCATATTGATTTTTAATGAAATATTTGGATTCTATTTAACAATTTTTATTATTTTAAATAATGCAAAGCCGTCAAAGCATAGATTTTGGTTGTATTAATTAAGTCTTCGATGTAAACAAATTCATCAGCATCGTGGGTATTAGTATCATTACGGCCTGTACCAATTAAAATAGTTTCTATTCCTCGTTCCTGAAACCAATGAGCATCCGTAGAAGGCATAACCAATTTAAATTCTTTCTTTTCATTATAAATTGCTTGGAAAGATTCTTGGACAGCTTTAGCAAAATCAGATTTTCCGTCAATTACAAAAGGTTCCATTAAAATTGGAGTTTGAACAGTTATATCTAAATAAGCATCTTCCCGTTTTAATTCTTCTACATAATCTAAAATATGCTGCTTAATACTTGCTACATCCTGTTCTGGAATAGTATTTATACTACAGTGGAGATAACATTTGTCAGGTACGGTAGTAATTTTATTGCCACCATGAATTTCTGCAAGATTAATATGACTAACCCTGGTAGTAGCCCCCTCTGGCAATGCGAATTTAGTTTCTTTCTCCATAAATTCTTTATTTAGATTGATTAAGAAATTCATAATTTTTACCATTCTTGTAATAGTGTTGATTCCAGAAAATTCATTTCGGTATGGTTCTGGTAAATCAGGGGCCCCCAGACCATGACCTTGTTTTCCAGATATAGTTATGGTCATATATGTTGTGCCCCCTGTATATCCAAAAGGATAATCTGCTGGTGCATCACCTAATAAGCAAGCATCACCCTTTACTAATCCACTGCTCAATAAAGCTTCTATTCCCCTTAAACCCCCCAATTCTTCATCACCTACTGCTGTTATTATTAATTTTCCATTAGGTTCAATTTCTGCTTCTATTAATGCTTTAACAGCAAATATCTCCGCTGTTACACAAGATTTATCATCACAGGAACCACGCCCATAAATTTTATCATCTATTCTCTCACCACCAAAAGGATCTTTTGTCCAACCTTTAAATGCTTGAACGGTGTCATAATGAGCATTAAAAATTAAAGTCTTGCCGTTATCATTCCCCCATTCACCAATTACATTTTTTCTTTTTATTTGCGTTTTTAAGCCAATTTCCTTCAATTTTCTTTCTGTAAATCTCATGATTTCCTTATACTTAGAAGGCGGATTTTCAGAAGGAATTTGAACACTCAGTTGATGATATTTAATAATTTCATCTCTCATTTCATCAATTTTTTTTAGAATTTTCTCTTCCAAACTTCCCAATTTTATCCCCTTAAAATTACTTATATTATAATCTTGAATGTTAAAAAATATAAAACTATAAAATTAAAAAACTATCTAACACATATTTAGATTGTCATTTCTAACTAAAAATAAAAAGTGTGATAAAGATGGCAAAAAGAGTCGCAATTAATGGTTTTGGACGAATTGGTCGATTGTTTTTTAGAGCGGTATACGATAATTACTGGAATGATATAGATGTTGTTTCAATTAACGATCTTTTTGAGCCAAAATATTTGGCTTATGCTTTAAAATATGATACAGTCTTCGGCAAATTCAAGGGAAAGGTAGAATCTACTGACAATTCACTAATAATTGATGGCAAAAATATTCCTATCACTGCGGAGAGAGATCCTGCGAATTTACCACATGCAAGTAACAACATTGATGTTGCTGTTGAATCTACTGGTCGATTTGTAAATAGAGAAGGATCTAGTAAGCATTTAACCGGGGGAGCCAAAAGAGTTTTAATAAGTGCGCCAGCTACAGATCCAGATATTACTGTAGTTCTCGGATGTAATGATGATAAAATTACTAATGAACATAAAATCATCTCAAATGCATCTTGTACTACCAATTGTTTAGCTCCAATAGTTAAAGTCTTGAATGAAAATTTTAAAATCAAATATGGCCTTATGACAACGATCCACTCTTATACAAACGATCAAACCACAGCAGATATCGCAAGAGCAGGTTCTCCAGATAAAATGATTCGCGGAAGATCTGCCGCGCAAAATATGATCCCTACATCAACAGGTGCAGCTAGAGCAATTGGTTTAGTTTTTCCTGAGCTAAAAGGAAAACTAGATGGTATTGCTGTAAGAGTACCAACAATTGATGGTAGTGTGGTAGATTTAAAAGCTATTGTAGAAAATAGATGTACTGCTGAAGATATTAATTCGAAAATGCAAGAAGCCTCAAATAATAGTTTAAAGGGCATTTTGGAATATGTTGAGGACCCCATTGTAAGTAGTGATATTATTGGCAATTCCCATAGCTCAGTGTTCAACAGTCTTTGGACCAAGGTTGTTGAGGATGAGGTTTTTGTATTGAGCTGGTATGATAATGAATGGGGTTTTTCTAATCGAATGGCTGAATTGATTATTAAGAGATTATAAATAATTTATTTAATACTTTTTTTATTTTTTTAAGATAACAAATTTAAAAGAATTTCCATAGCTAATAGAATAGAAATAAATAAAATTATAAATATATAAGTAGTTTTTTGGCTAATCTTTCTTCTCATGAATATAAATTTAAATCCAACCCCAATATGGATTATAATGCACATTATCAAGAAAAAATCGTAATATATATGCACACTGAATGGTATAACTGTTCCTATAGTATTTGCATACCAATCGTAGTAGCCTAAACCAGATATTAAGACGAGTGCAGCTAAAATAATAATTATTCTATTTGTAATTAGCTGTATCAATCTAAAAATATATATAGGACGAGCTCTCTCATTTTTTAATCCTTTAAAGATACGACGGAACCAAAGTTTCATATATTTTTGTGCAAGAATGCAATGCAATATTAATAGACCTATTAGAATCCATTCAGTACCTAAATGAAGAAAGGGATAAAAACTGAAAACTTCAAGAAAACCGTGTAATGAAATAAATATAATCATAAATAAAGAAAAAATTGCAACTAGCCAAGAGAGTTTCCTATGTAATTTTAATCCATTAATTTTCATTTTATAGTCTCACAATTATATCTTTCCATTTAACATTGGGGTATAAGTTTTAAGAAAATTTAATGCTTTAGAAGTATCTGCTTGAGGCATGGCATATGATACAAGCATTCCTCCTTCAAAAGGAACAATTAAAATATGTCCCAGTCCATTTGGGTTTGTTCCAATAATACCTTGAGATGATCTATCAACAGCAGAATATTCTACCTTGTTTAAAGTAAATGAGGTATCACCCTTCTTAGCATTTAATATAATGTTTGTTTGATTAGTAAGATCCCAATTCTCCGTCTGAATAATTAATTTACCAGAATCAGCTATAATTGCTACAGCAGCTAGATTGATACTAGCTTCTAGAGCTGCGATTCCTATATCATCAACGATATTTTTTATATCATCCATATAATGTATACTTAATTTATTATTTTTAAAATGTGGTTTTTAATCCTACTTGGAAAATAGATAAATGGATTAAAAGAATAATCCTTTTAAAGCTCTTTAAATAAAAATAATCCATGGATCTAAGCACGGGAAAACCAATTGAAATAATTCATAAGAGTCTTTTTGATGAATATTTTCAAAAATATCCTCCAGAAATTTCTGAATTTACTTTTACAAACCTCTTCATGTGGAGGAATTATTATAATTTCTTATTTATGGAATTTAACAAGCATTTAGTCTTGTTTTCTTATGATTATCTGAAAAATAGAAAAAAACCAATTAATACCGACTCTCGAGATTATATTTACTTTTTTCCTCCAATTGGACCTACTCCTGACAAAATTATTATTGAATTATTTGAAAATCTTGGAAATATTGAAGTTCATAGGGTTCCAGAAGATATCTGTGAAAATTTAAAAAAAAATACGCAATTTACAGAATTAAATTTGGAATGCCTTGAAGATCGGAATAATTGGGACTATATGCATAGCAGAGAAGAAATTCTTACTTTAGCAGGAAATAAATACAGACAAAATAGAAGATGGCTACATAAATTTTTAGATAATTATAATTATAAATTCGAGTTATTAACAGGTAGCCTCATTGAAAAATGTAAAGAGCTCCAATTAGAGTGGTGCATTATAAGAGCTTGTACTGAGGATGAGAGTTTGGAAGCAGAGCAAGAAGCTATATATGAAGCATTGAATAATTTTGACAATCTTGGTTTTAATGGTGGTATATTATGCGTGGATGATAAATGTGCTGCTTACACTTTTGGAGAAATGTTGAATGACAAAACTTTAGTGATTCATATTGAGAAAGCCCACCTAGAGTATGAAGGTGCTTATCAAGCAATCAATAATTTTTTCTTAAGGGATTGTTGTCTAAATGCTGTTTATGTCAATAGAGAACAAGATTTAGGGATAGAAGGTTTAAGAAGAGCGAAAGAATCGTATAAGCCAATCAAAATGAATAAGAAGAGTATAATCTACAAAAAAGTGTAAAGTATAAAAAATTAAATTTTTTGGTTGAAATAAAAAAAATATGTTTTTATTTTTTATCTGTAAACTTTTCTAAATCCAATTCTTCAAAGAGAATTTTAACTGGTATGCCCATGTGAAACCAATAAATATATTTTTCTTGATTAGGGTTTTCCTTTTGTTCATTGGTAACCTGTTCCTGAAAATCTATAGAAAATTTAACAAATTGTTTTTGCCATCTCATCCATTGGTCCTCAGTTAGAAAGAACTCACCCATAAAAAATTGAGGAATATCGCCTTCTGTAAAATCTTTAGTTTTATAAGTTTCTTTCCAAATTTTTATTATTTCATCAGAACCAGTTTCTTCTATATATTCAAAGAATTTGATATATTTATCCAAAATCTTTTTATTATTCAATACTAGAGATTTAAGTGATTTAGCCATCATTTTAACAAGTTCCTTATCAAGTCCATGTGAAAGATCACAACCGAGTACTGAGGTTATTTCATCAGAATCAGGAGTTAGGGAATAATAATGGGCCTCAATATTGGCTCTAATATGCTCTTTTTTAGAAATTTCAACAATCCCAAGCTCGATTAATTTTTGCAAATGAGGATGTATTGTAGATTTTGACTTTCCTAGTTTATTCGCTAATTCACTAAAACTTAATTCAGGATATACTTTTAATAAACCCCATATTCTATATGGTATTCCTGTAAAAGTTGAAATATCAATTGTTGTTTTTACTTGATTTTCTTCGATAATATCCACCTTTTAAGACAATTTAATGAAGGATAATAAATATATTTATTTTAATTACTCCACTTTGTTTTTTCTCTTTATTTGTTTAAATAGAATCAATTCAAGTTTATAAGTATTATTTATAATACGAATAGTAAGGAATCGATCATATTAATGAATTTATTACTTTTAGATTATCTTATTGGGTTATATCGTATCGATTCGTATAGATCCATGTATTTATTATATGTTTATTAAGAGTTTTTTAAAGATCTTGCCTTTCATTATTCGAATAATATCGAAATATTTAAATATGAATTTAATCTAATTTATTAATAATACCGAATAATGGAGAGTTCGTAATTTTTGGGCACATATTGATTTTAATAAAATGTACTTAAATCTAACGAATCGATTCGGGAGATATAACAAAAATCAAATAAAGAAATCCAATGGTAAATTAAAATAAAAAGAGGTAAAAAGAATTATGGGATTTTTTGAGAAGTTTAATAGTGCATATTTTGCTTTTTTAGCATTAATAAGTGCAGGAATAGGTTTGTTAATAGCAGTGATACTTTATTTACCGTTTAATCCTTCATTTAGCATTTTTACGAATTATTCATGCGATTTGCAGGCTGGACCAATTGGAGCTCAAATTTCATATTCCACAGGCATGGTTTTATTAGCAATCTTCACGATTTTTCTTATGCTGTATATAACAAGAGATTTAAAGAAAAATGGTATTGATAATAAATTGACCTTGATATATATAATTACAGGAGTTTTAGGTCTAATCGGGTTAATAATAGTCGGAATTTTTCCTCTAAATCCAGCAATTACTCTCGCATATGAAATTCACAGAATAGCAGTTATTATTTTCACTGGTCTTATGGCTTTTAATTTCATTTGGCTTGGATATTTACAATATACTAACACTGAATATTCTAAATTAATAGCTATCATTGCAATTTTATCAGGAATTTTTTCAGGTCTATTTTTTGGGGGCTTTATAATTCAGGAATATACACCGGTGCCACGTAATGCGGTAGTTTATCTTATTGAATGGACATATTATGCACTATTCATACTTTGGTTAATAGGGCAGGGAATTTATTTCTGGAAAAAGGGAAAATAGTCTTTAAACTAAATATTTTTTTTTTCTAAGTTTTTAATTAATTTTCTTAATTTAGATAATCTACTTCAGATGTCTAATTATGAAAAAATTAAAAGCAAGAACTCTAACTTAAAATAGAAATAAAAATTGATATCGCTTAGATTTATATTTTTAGAATCTCTAAGATCATTATAACTTATATTAATTTATGTGGTATGAATGACAGAAGAAGGTACGCAAGAAGAAAAACCTGTAGGTAGACTTACTGGAAAAACGACAACACATACCGTAACTGTTATATTTGAGGGTCCTTCAGTTGAAAGAAATAACTATTTGGTTGTTTATGGTGAAAAAGATAAAGAAGGGAAGAAACCATATTATGTAATGTATATAACCGAAATGTGGACTGACGAAAAGGGACGTATGGCAAAACTAGGGGTGCTCGGAGATCGGCCGACAAAACCATTTGATATTGGTTCAGATGTTTTTATGGCAAAAGAAGAACAGATTGCAAAAATTTTGGGTATCTTTAATCCGCCAGAAGAATCACTCTCTGTGGGAAAACTTATTGGGTACCCTTATGAGGTATATTTATTAATTAAAAATTTTGGCAGAATTTTCATAACAGGAAAGTCAGGATCTGGAAAGTCATACACAATGGGAGTTTTGTGTGAAGAATTTCTCAAAAAGGGAATTCCAGTTGTTATTTTAGATAGACATGGTGAATATGGGGCTCTCAAAGTCGCGGGAGAGGATTTACCTGAAGGAGAAAGTGAATTTGTGGACAGCATAATTGAATTTTCTGATTTAAAAAAAAATAGAGGGGGAGACGTTGATATTGAGTATCTATTCTCGTTAAAGCCTTCAGATATTGTTGCCCCTAATCTTTGTACAGTAGTTAACTTAAATGGAATGGCATTAGAAGTACAAGAGGCTATAGCTGGTAAGCTACTCAAGAAA
Source organism: Promethearchaeota archaeon (assembly GCA_048938855.1). Lineage (GTDB taxonomy): Archaea > Asgardarchaeota > Lokiarchaeia > Sigyniarchaeales > SOKP01 > Loki-b32. The sequence continues at coordinate 64,985 of JBHLLT010000003.1, read as the reverse complement.
CTTTATGATGCAAGCACAACGAGGAGTATTCCTCCATTTTACTTATTCTTAGATGAAGCACATCTATTTGCTGGAAAAAAACAAACTGAAACTTGTGATGTGGTTAAATTATTTGCTCAGGAAGGAAGAAAATTCGGTGCAAATATAGTAATTGGAACACAAAGACCACAGTTACTCGACACAACCATTCGAGCTCAAGCAGGGACTTGGATTGTCCATAACCTTTCGGACATCAGAGATATTGGAATAACAATTTCCAGTGCTGAAGATTTAAGTAACGAAAATAAATCAGATATTTCTGGGTTAGAAAAAGGAGAAGCAATAATCTGTGGAGAGGCAGTTAAGGGGATCCCGCTTTTCGTTAAAATAAGAAAAAGAAGAACCAAACATGGTGGTGTTAGTTTTAATCCGCTAGATTTTCTTTCAAAACAAACGGTTGAAGAACTACAAAAGAGAAAAGAGAGATTATTAGGCGGAAAGTCTGCTGATGAATTGGAAACTGGAAAATCTATGTTTGAAGAAATGTTGGAACCTAAAAAAGCAACTGATTATCTTGATGAGATCGCAGCATTAAAAGTAAGGATCCAAGAATTAGAAGATGAAGTATCGCGGTTAAAACAAAAAGTTGCTGATGTAAAAGAAGGAAAGGATATCCCTCTTATTTCTGGTGATGAAACAATCGAAGATTTACAAACTGAAATAAATGTGTGGAAAGAAAAATATAACTTTTTAAAAGAAATGGCAGAGAAAGGTTCAGAAGAAATGGCACCTTTAACTGATAACAGCGAAATGGTGTTAGATTTAAATAACAGAATCATAGAATTAGATGCACAGGTTAAGAAATATAAATCAAAATACGATGATGCATTAATCTTAGCAGAAAAATCAATAGCTGAACTAAAAAAGCGAAAAAAATAATTTTTTTTTAATAAATTTTAAGTTATATCTATTAGAATCTTTTTTTTAAAGCATTTGAATGATATACTCAATTTTCTCGAATTTCCTTAAACTATTTATGTGAATTATTAATTGTTTACTTATTAATTTAATAGAATCTTACTCATGAGGAAAATGAGTCTAAATATAGAAAGTATTAAAGAATTACAACAGAAGTTATCATCATTACTTGGCGTATCTGGACATGAAGAAGAGGTTAGTAGTTTCATTCTTGCCGAGATTGAAAAAAAAGATTTAGCTGATAAAGCATGGATTGACCCCTTAGGAAGTGTTTTAGCAATTAAGGAGGGATCTAATAGCGAAAATAGAATATTACTAGATGCTCATATCGATGAAATTGGATTTATGATTTCTCATATTAATGAAAAGGGTTTTTTACGATTTGTATCAATCGGAGGTTGGGATAATCGAATTTTATTAGGACAACCAGTTATATTGAAAACAGGAGATGGAAAGACAGTCAATGGAATTATTGGCTCAAAACCTCCTCATCTTAGCTCTATTGAAGAACGAAAAAAAATAGTCGATATTGATGAGATGTATATTGATATTGGTTTGACTTCTTATAAAGAGGTAATTGATAATAAGATTAATATTGGAACTGTAGGTACATTAGTTAGCCCTTTTATAGAATTTCCTAACAGAATGGTTCGTGGCAAAGCTTTTGATGATCGTACTGCTTGTAACGTTCTTCTTCACATTTTAATGCTTTTAAAGGAAAAAGAACATTCTGACACAGTAGTCTTTAATTTTGCTGTACAAGAAGAGGTTGGTGGCCAAGGAGCAATGGTGGGGGCTTATAAATTGGAACCTACAATGGCACTTGCTGTTGAGAATACGACTGCTGCAGATGTTCCTGGGATTAGTAAAGATAAAATTCCAGTAAGTATTGGAAAAGGCCCCGCGATAACTGTTGCGGATAGAACGGTCATATCAAATCCTAAAGTCAATCAGCGATTAATTAAAAATGCAGAGCGAGAAAATATTCCATATCAATTTAAAAAACCTCGATATGGAGGTACTGACGCGGCAAAAATTCTAATTACGCGTAGTGGTGTACCAAGTTCAATTGTGTCTGTTCCTTGCAGATATATTCATTCACCAACTTCTTTATTAAAGCTTGATGATATTTTACAGACGATCCGATTAATTGAAGCTTTTATACATAATCCCGCTAAAATATAGCTCTATTAACAAATCTTATTTTAGGTTTTTTATTACTTATATCGTTTAAGAAATTCTTCCATTAAAAATGGTTTTCCATGTCCAGGGAAGATTTTTTTTACACCCAAATTGATTAGAGTATTTATACTTTCCCGAGCACTAGACATATCATCTATAAAGAAATGTAAGCTAGGTTTTCTATAATTTTTTAGTAAGTCACCACAGAAAAAATTACCCTCCTGTGTATAAACTCCAATTGAACCTTTTGTATGTCCCGGTATCAGAATAATTTTCGCATCAAATCCATAAATAGTAAGATCTTCATTATCAGAAACTATGAGATCAGGCGAGAATCCCTGATATTTCTCAGATCCTCCAAAAGATGAAATCAACCTAAAAAATAGAGAGTGTTTATCTGTCTTAGCTTTTCTATTATATGTCATATCTCCTGATTCAACCGTTTTAGCTTCCATCGAGTGCATTAAAATTTTAGATTTATACTTATCACGGAGATATACACAATTTCCTATATGATCAAAATCACCATGAGTTATAATAATAAGAGTAAGATTTCCTGGCTTAACTCCTTCTGATATAAGTTCTTCCTCTAAACTTGAGAGTTTAGAAGGATATCCAGAGTCAATTAAAACAAAACCTTCACGAGCTTTGACCAAATAACAGTTAACATAAGTTAATTTAATCCGTTTTACAAAATTCTCCATATTTAAAGAAATATTTAAATCTTTATATTCCTAATAAATTGATTCCATAATTTAAAATTATTGTAGGAAAAATTAAACTTAATAAACATTAAAATCTAATAAATTAACTAATATTATTTCACAAAATATTTTAAAATTGACTAATATGAACAGGATTGAAATAACTAAAAAGAGAATTATTCTACTATCTATTTTTTTAGCGATCTTTATTACAGGGACAGTTTTTATTTTTACTGTACCAATTAGTGTTAAAGCAACATATAATAAATCTATTAGAACGACCGATGGTGTTACAATTTCATTCAATGTTTTTGAACCTGTAAGTGGAGGATTGAGTAAACCTGCGATTATAATTGGTCATGGATTTATGGCAAACAAGGAAATGTTAAAGGGATATGCATTAGAACTGGCAGCTGCAGGTTTTGTTGCGGTTCCATTTGATTTTAGAGGACATGGACAAAGCACTTCAGGAGATAATAATGCTATGTTTAGAGATATTCTGGCTATAAAAGATTATTTAAATGGGATGAGCGATATTGATATGAATTCATTAGGTTATATTGGTTATAGTATGGGGGGTTTGGGACAAAGTGTGATTCATAACGATACGTCTTTTAAATGTTTTATTGGAATTGGTACGTGGTTATATCCTACACTTAGAAAAGGGAATTCAACTAATCCTCTAAATGTTCTTATGATTCAAGCACTTTTTGATGAAGCTATTAAACTTAGCGAATTAAAGAATAGCGTAGGAAACCGTACAGGGATTCCAATATCAAATATATATTCAAATAAAATATATGGATCTTTTGAACATGGAAATGCAACAATGATTTATTTAGATGATGATAGTAATCATTTGAAGGTAGCTTGGGATCAAGATTTCATTCGAGAGGCAAAAGATTGGGCTATAAACTCATTTGATCTTAATGTTTTGGATGAAAATTTTTATGTAAATATAAGAGCAATTATATTATTAATTCAAGTTATTGGAGGTATTGGATTTTTCTTTTTAATTATTGAGCCATTTTCTCAATTAATATTATCTAAAAAAGAAGAAAACGATAGAGATTTGGAAGATATTTTTTATAAAATTGATACCCCTGAAACTTCGATTGCTAATATATCAATTAGAACTTTAATCTATTCTTTATCCCTTGGTATTCCCGGGATGTTCATTTTTATACCTATAATGCTAATTTTGCCATTAGCAATAGCTGGATTTGTGGTAACCTTATTATTTGGTCAGGTTTTCGGGCTGTTAATCCTAATATGGAGAATTGGTAAGAAAGTAAAATTATCATTTAAAGATATCTTGAAAAAACCATTTAGTGGTGGAAGAAATAAACTCTTAAGAGAATTAGTATTAGGTGTGATTTTAGCTGCAATATTATATGTTATTTCATATTTCTCAATAGGGTTAAATTATTTAGCATTATTACCTTCAATAGATAAAATTTGGACCATTCCTATCTTTTTTGTTATATATTTCTTTGTCATCTTAATTCAGAATATATTAATGCAAATGATAATTCAAAGTAAATTCTCTGATTCTCTGAAAAATAACTTGAAAGTTATATATTTAGGTTTTATATTTCCATTCTTGTATTTCTTTGTTTATTTATTGATCGTCGCCGGAATTACGAGGAGTTTCTTCTATTTCGGAGTATTTCTTCCTATTGCTATCATCATGTTTGTTTTAACGTCAGCAGTATCCGTAATAACTTATAAAAAAACAGGCAATATTATTTCTGCAGCAGTAATAAATGCTGTCTTGAGTACTTTCTTGGTAATTACAATGTCCCCTCCGCAAAGTGGTTTGGCTTTCATATTAACACGATTTTTATAAATTTCTTTTTTTTTAGTTTAGAGAAATCTTTTAAATTAAATTTATAAGTTTTAAATTTGAACAAGTCTTATTTTTTCAATGATGACACAAAGTTCAAACCAAATTCTAACTATAACTTATTTTGACCAAGTTATCGGACCAAATACATTATATTCAAGTGAAAGTCTTTCTAAATCTTCTGACGCCCCAGATGTAAATAAAATCCTCGAATTCAATGATGAGGAAGGTACGTTTATTTTTGCTTATAGAAAATTCCAAACGGTCAATCATATTTTTTATATGGATTCCGATTTAGCTCGTGGCGGCAAAGAACTATTGATGATTACGTATATGATTAAAACAGCGATTTTTAAGGATGAAATAGTCGATGTTTTCAAATATTTAGATTCTAAAGCACCTGTATTAAGTGAATTTGCTGGAGAAATACAAAAACTAAAAGATATTATATCAATTTTACACGCAAAAAAAAGTAAAAGAACAGTGGAATATGCATTAGATCTAGCAAATGAAGAATTAAGAAAGAAATTCTTAATAATTTTTAATAAATATTTTGTGAAATTATCCCCCAAATATTTGTTAGAAACTCCTATAAAGGATAAACGCTTGATAAAAAAAATATTCATTATTGGGGCTCCAATGGCAGGAAAAACAACTCTTTTAAAGAATATTGAATTAATTCAATTCCTAAATATTAAAAGAAATGATTTACCAAGCAGGATTTTTGAGGTTGTTATTGAAAATCTTGAAATTTTAAAATATGACAACGAGTTCAGTGCTTTTGAATGCAGAGAATTTAAAAATTTACAAAATTGTATTAATCTCTCCCAAGGCTTTATTCTACTTTTTAATCTATCAGAAAAGGATTCAGCTATTCAGACAAAAGAAATTTTTAAAATTGTTGATAATACCCGTTTAGAAATGGAAACAGATTTAGCACCAATTTTAATTATTGGCAATAAATTTTTTGATAAAAAAGGTTTGAATTCTAAATTCGTTTACGAAACCTTTGAAATAAAAGAATTAAGAGAAATTGGAATTAAAGTGAAATATTATCCAATAAATATTCTAAAAGAAGATGAAAAATTAATGAACGCAATGCGTTGGTTAATAAAAAACATAATTTGAAATTAATTTTTAATAGGTTAGGCTTGATATCAAAGATTTTGTAATGAAAAAACGTTTCCAGCAAATCTTTTAAATTATAATAAATAAAAATAATCAAACAATTAACCCAAAAAATAATTATAGGTTGGTAAAAATGGCTATCAAAGGGATAGCATGGGGAATAGTGTTTTTATTTACAGCAGTTATATATTCAGTAATTCCAACTTATTTAATAATAAGGTTTTGGGTATGGTTAAACAGTTTTCCTGTATATACTTTATCACTATTAATGCTATTTCTATGGATTGTTGCTCTAATAATCTTCTTAATATATGTTGTGGCAATGATAAGAGCTTTTATTCAAAGAAATAATACCGAAGGTCTTGGCATTCCTAGAGGTGTAAAAGGTTTTGGTTTGATTTCCACAGTCGCAGTGGCATCGTTTATGATAATTTGGTATTTTTTATTTTACCAAATAGCCTTCTTCTCTATGGTACCTCCATAATTCATATTTTTAGGATTTTTAGAAACCTGATGATAATTGTTGGATTTTTTAGCAAATACTTTAATAAGAAGGAAATAACAAGTGGATTCTTTAACAAATTTAATACTAAAACTCTTGGGAAATCCATATCACCATAAAAAGAGATTAAATGTCCGATCTTTGTTGTTCTAATGATTTTAAAGAGAATTTTAAAATCCTTTTCAGTTAAATTCTCTAAAAAGATTCTGATTAAATAATGTATTTTTAATTCTTTTCCAACAGTAGATGCACAAGGCTTTCCGTAATGTTTTCTAATATACCTTTTTGAAAATATATCACTTTTAAAACAGTTTATTATACAATTAGCAGCAAATTTAGCACTTATTAATAATAAAATAATACCGCCTCCTGTGGTTGCTTTTACTTGGCATGCAGAGTCTCCTAATAATAGAATATTATCAAAAGCAACCTTATTCATAATACCGTATGGTATTAACCCTCCTTGTCTATCAATTGCTTGGCTTTTTTCAATCCCAAGTGATTTAATGAAATTTTTGAAATTAGTATTTACATTCATTAAAGAAGCTAAGCCAATTCTGAATATACTATTCCCTTCAGGGACAATCCATCCAAACAGTTCTTTCCATTTTGGGTTAAAATACATTGCAGCTTCATCTTGATTGAACTTATTCTTAATTCTTATTTGAGAAGCATACAAAATCTTATTTCTAACTCTTAATATCTTGCCAACTGTACTTAAAGGGCCATCGCATCCAATTAATAATTTTGATTTGATTATTCTTTTAGTAGTCTCAATTAATAGTAACTTTTTTCTATCCTCGATCACATATTTGAAAGATTTGAATTTTTCTTCAAAATAATAAATGATATTATTAAGATCTTTTATTTTCTCATAATATAGCTTATCCAACGCTATTCTATTAATTACATATGGTCTTTCAGCTCCGGATAATTTAATATAATCTCCAGAGGGAGCGATGATTTTTGCTGTATTTACTCTATTTATAATGATTTCTTCTGGTAAATCAATTAAATTACTTAATTTTTGAGAAAGAATGCCTGCACATTGTAGAGGATATCCAATTTCTTTATGTTCTTCAATAACCACTATTTTTAAATGCGTTTTTGATAATAAATAACATAAATAATTGCCAGCAATGCTTCCCCCAATGATGCAAACATCGAATTGATCTACAATTCCATCCATTATAAAATCTAATGATATCAATTAATTATAATTTTATCAAGGATAATTTTAGAATTCTTATCTTATATACATCTTTAAAGAGAAAGATATTTGATTATGAAAAATAGTCAACTTTACATAATTTTAATATTAAAAAAAAATAATCATTTAAAGATTTAGCTTCTGTTTCCAGATTTTCATTGATAATTTTAATTCGTCTTTTTCTGGACTACTCAATTTTTCAGGATTGCTCTTTAATTCTATACTTGTGTTGTGTACATTTTTCAAAACGCTATTATAGCCTTCAAGTTTTACATATTCATTTTGAAATCGTTCTAATGCTAAAGATATTTCAGTTCCAGTCATATTGTCAAGATTATTAATAATCTCATCAAATTGGTTTGATAATATGGTTGGTTTAGGCGCTTCAACGACTTTTTCTGTTTCTGGGGCTTCTTCTTCAGGAGGGATGGTTATTGCAGGAGTGGATACAAAAGGTTCTTCACGTAAAGGTTCTTCTTTCAATGGTTCTTCTAATACTGGTTTTTTAATTGTACGCATGATTTCTTTTCTTGCTCCTACCCAAGCCTCTTCTATTATTGGAACAAATATTTTGATGTGTTCTTCTATAATACTTCCAATACCTGCGATTTCTGTAATTGTTTCTCCTCTAAACTCAGTTTTTGAAAGAACGCATAATATTACTTCTTCATAGTCTTTATTAATACCCCAAAGATTTTGAAGTCCTCGGTTTCTATAGTCTACATTATCCATTTTATCCATCTCTCTCATTATTGCTTCATGTTCAGGTATAGTTGGATCAATATATGCTGCAATTCTGAAATTAATACGCGAGGGTCGAGATTTAATAGCCTCAATGTCAATATCGGAAAGATTTGGAGCAACAATTAAAACTCTCATCTTTGCTTTCGAAATCTCATCATTAATATGAGCTTTAGCTGCTTCTGGAGAGCGAATAAACCAGATATCTTTCATCGTAATACCTCGTCTTCCTTTAGCTTGTTCCCAGAATTCTCTAGTAGTAATTTCACTAACTTCCAGTCGGCTCATAATATCTGATAATGTATTATCCAAAGTATCAACAATCCCTTTTCCAAATATATCTTTTATATTCCCAAATGATTCAAAAATACCTCCTGAAAGGCCATCAATTCTTTCTTCCGCTAATTTTACAGCCTTATTGAAATTGTCTGAAAGATCAGAAAATATTTTATTCTTATCTTCACCAGATTTTGCCGTAATTGAATCAATATTCTTAACAGCTTCTTGAAGTGAATCCTGTAATTTTGAAACTACTTCTGTATTTATCCCCTGAGTAGCTTTTTTTAATTCATCAGCAAAAACAGTTTGACTAACACTTAATTGCACATTTAAGTTATCAGTTATATCTTTTAAGCGAGAGGCTATGACCTTATCAATTACATCTCCTACTGCCTGTTGAATTACACCTAATCTTAATTTCTGTAAATTATCTGTAATTGTGTTTTTAATATCGCCAAACTGATCCCTAAGATCATCTACTTGATTTTTAATTATTTGAGATGTCCTGACATTAAGATTTTCAAATTGTTTTGATAAAGAACCCAATTGATCATCTGTGAGTGATTTTGTGATATCTCCAAGTTGAGATATATCTTCTGAAATTGTTCTAATCTGATCAATTGCAGAAATTGTGCTATCGAATTCCTTCTTTTGAGCTTGAATTTGAGATAGCATTTTTTCTTTTAATCCATCCATCACTTCGCTCGAATCTTTTAATCTCTCCATTCCTTCTGTTTGACTTTCTAATTTAGCGAAAGAAACATCTAATTGTTTAGGAATTTTTGATTTAATATCTGAAATGTATTTATAAAAATTTTGTAATTGAGCAATTAAGGCAGCATAAGGAGGTAAAGCTTGAAAATGAGGTGTTGCACCAACGATTTCTTTAAATAACCCTTTGTCCACAAATTTTTCTGCAATTTTTTTACAATCTTCTTTCGATTTATTGATTAAAATAGACATTTCGCCAATAGAGACTGCTTCTCGACCTGTTGTACGAAAATAGAGTTCAATTTCATCATCGGATAAATCAATTTCACTTAGTACTTGTTTGGTTAGCTCTTTTGAATAAGAAACCTCTTCAGTTTTTTCAATTACATTCTTTATTTCAAAATTTTCAATTTCTAAATATTGATTTAAAAAAACAATTATTTTGTGAGGTGGATCTCCATGAATATTTTCCTTTGTAATTGGGAATTTTTTGATTTCTTTATATTCGTCCGCTGAAATTAGAAATTTAATCTCTTTTAGACATATTTTACATGTAATTGGAACTTCTACAATATCTTTATCTTTAAACATATACATTTTTTCTAATCATCCTCTTTTTTTTAAACTTTAAAAAGTTACTTTCTCAGGATAAGTTACTTCTAATAAGCTAAGTGCTTTCTTAGCAATTTCAAAAGTTATTGCTCCATCAGTTTCTTGATTTTTATAGGCTTCTCTTATTTTAGGAAGTAGATATTCTGGAAAAATTATCAAAGGTTTAATATCCGTTAATAAACATATCCATTTCCTATTATTATCGTCAATAACCTCGGTTATAATATTAAGTTTTTTCAAATCATCCAGTAAAATCTCTGTAACTGCAAATTCGGAAAATATTTTTGGTATTTTGTCCAATGGGTAATGATTATGTCTCATCAATACGAAGAAATCATAAACATCTGGATTTAAAATAATCGCGGCTAATTTTCTCGTTTCCTCAATAGTTTCAGCATAAGGATCGTAGTTTGCAAAGAAGTCAATAACTTTTTGTTTATAAAGAGGTAATAATTCATTTTTTGTGTCCTTAAAGTGGTTTAAGAGATTTTCATTTGGAACGCGAACAAGCATTATATCCTTAACAAGGAATAAATATTCTCCTTGATGTGTTATCTCTCCTGTTTTTTTATCTTTTTCCCCCTTTATCCAATCTCTTCTAATAATATTTAACTCTAAAAATGGTTGAAGTAAAATATCAATATTGATATTTGCAGTTATTTTTTCTAAAATACTTTTCATATCCTTTTTCGATATCGGAGCTCTACGTAAAATTTCCAATATCTTTAAACGTTCTTCACTATTATAGATTAGCGCCGCTTTTTGAAGCTTATCTAAACTGGATAGTCTATCAACTTGAAATATCGTGAATTTAATTTCATTTTTTAGCCTAATATTAATATTTTCAATTAAAGAGAGCTGTTTCGAATTCCGTGCTCTTGTTAATTTATCAAATATGACATCTAATCGATTCCCCATTTCTTTTATTAAATCTTCAAAAATTCCAATTTCATCATCCAACTCAAATATAGATATTGCTAAGTACTGTGTTCCATCTGCTACTTGTTTGAAATATGATACTACTTGATATGGAGTCTCTTTTAGTCTTCCCTCATAAAAATTACTATAACTATATTTGACTCCGAAAAGTCCCGTAGTATGTTGATAAAAAATCGCGAAAATATCATTTTCAGCTAATAATTCTGAAAAATCCTCTTCATCGTATTTATCTTCCCTGAATACTAATTGAACAGGTTCAAATTCCGGTTCTATTTCGCCCGTATCTTTTTGATTGATTTTGAACTGAAATGTTAAAATTCCTTGGATCAATTTTAGATTCCTCTTAAATGTTTTATTATAACTCAGTTAATGAAATATATATAATAATTTCTTAAGTAACTTATTATTATTAATTTTATTTAATTTACGTGTGAAATTTCAAGTATAATACTAATAACTATATTAAACAATAAAAATGAATATGACTTGTTGATTTTTATTATTAATGAGGTTAATCTGAATTATGAATTTAAAATCTAAAAAGAAAATCTTAAAAATATTAATTATTTTAGCATCTTTTCTATTTTTTACCAACATGTTTATCATGCCCGTAAGGGCTCAGCAATTGACAAAAACGACTTATCTTGAACAGTGGATCCAAAATCCAGATTTTAATGATAATGCTAATTGGATTTCCGAAATTAATGGAGACGTAACTGATGTTAATAATGATATCAGTGCTGGACAAGCAAATTTTAATGTTCAAGGAGAAACTTATACAATCACTTTAATATCAGGAACCCCAAATTCTTCAACATCAGAAGGCTGGTATAATAATACAAACCCAGAGATACCCGTTTATCCTACTCAAGGGTATGAAATTAATAAATATGGTTGTTTTGCTTCCCACTTGTGGGCTGAACATCTTGGAACTACTACAAATGCCTATCAAAAAACTAGTGTTCAATGGGAGAAAGTTATTACAACTCCCCAAAATATGTCTGATTATACAATAACTAATGCTACATTAGATGTTAAGATAAATGCAACTGCTAAATCTTTCGTCGGATGTGGAAGTGGAGATGTATGGCATTGGGAAGGTGTTGAAGCAGTTGGCGATACAACAGGGGTAGTTCGATTCATTGAAGGCGATTTCATTAGGTTTTTTGTTAGACTTTCAACTCTAAATAAAGATGTTAATTATAAAGTAGCCCAATTTCAAACTACTACTCTCGGAGAGGATGGAGCAGAAGTAAACGGATCATATGATTATTTGAATGATATGATATTTTATGCTGATAATATAGAGGATCTAATATTCTTTTTAAATCAAGTTTTAGAAAATGGTGATTATCAGAATTTCCTAATTATTCTAGGAATGGAATTTAATTGTGAGGATAATTGTTCTACTGATTTAGATGAATTTACTGGAGCTTATTTTAAATCTTGTAATTTTACAATTTCATATATAAAGAAAATTAATAGGTTGACTAGTGCATCATGGAAATATCTTGGAAACCCAATTGACAATAGGGGGGGTGCTGTAGAAATTAACTATGCAAATTTACAATTTGATTATAAAATCAGCAAAGAATGGTCAGAGGATTTATCACCAAACTCTGAAATCAGAATTTTAATAAACGATAATGAACATACTGAATCAATAAGTTTAAAATTCGCTGAAGAAAATTTTAAACCAGCAAAAATCGGAGGTTTTGAGATAGGTTATTTAATTCCTAATAATGAGGAAATTAACCTCTCCATACAAGTATTTCTAGCTGATAAATTCAATCTAAAAGACGATATAACAATTAGTATAGATAATGTAATATTGAATATTTCATATGATGTTTTCCTTCCCACAAGGGATAATGATCTTTTTATTATATTATTAATTGTGGCTTTAACAGGTTCTGTTTTGTTGGGAGGTTATTTTGTATATTATAGGTTGGTTTTAAGATTTCCCCGACAAGTAAGAAAAATCAGAAAATTCCGTAGGACACTCAATAAGAAGGAGCCTCCAAATGTGCCAATAAAAAGCCGACAAAAGGCTTTTAATTCAAATTATAACAGAGAATTGAAGAAAACTTCAAATGTGGTAACTTTAAAACCCCCTACTAAAACAGTATCTAAAATACCTAAATCAAATAGTTCCAAAGAAAATATAGAACTTGCGAAAAAACTTGTCATTATTTTTATGATTATAATAGGTTTAATTTTCATTCCTATGATAGGTTATTTCTTTCCTAATTATGTAGGTAAAAACAAATTAATGAGTTTAAACATGCTACAAGTTCAAAATCCTCTTTTATTTAATAGAATCTCTCATCATGAACAGTGGATTGAAAATTCCAATTTTGATGTAAATGATAATTGGACTACGTTTATGGAGGGTGATGCAACCGATTTATCTTTGAATATTGACAATAGCAGTGCTAATTATGAAATTATAGGAGATTATGGAACACAGAACTTTTATGAAGATGGTACTAGTGCCAACTGGACTAAACTTCAAAATGAAGACAATATTGTATTACCTGATTATTTTGATCCAATCTCAAGTGGTGGATCAGGCATGGATGATCGAGGGTGGTATTCATACTTCTTTTGGCCGGATAATCAACCTCAATCAGTAAAAGTACAATGGAGGAAAAATTTTACCATGAACGTAAATATGTCGGATTATTATATTACCTCTGCTTCATTAGAGGCTTGGATTAATGGAACTGTAGATGATAGTCCTGTAAATGGTGGAGGTATAGATCGACCAGGAGATACATTAGCTGGAGGTACAACAGTCCAAATAGCTACTGGTGATTTTGCTCGGTTTTTTATCATGATTTCAGATGTTGATAAGAATAGAGAATTCATTGCTACGCAATATCAAACTGATGATTTAGGTAAAGATGGACCGCCTGGTATTACCCAGCTAAATGATACTTTAATAACTCCCGTTAATGAAGAGACTTTAATTTTTTATCTTGAACAGGCTTTGCAATACGATCATCAGAATTTTGCTATTACATTAGGTATGTATTTCTGGTGTGAAGATAGTGGCCATCCAGGAGATTCAGATGATTGGCAGATGATGATTATCAAAAACTTTTCCCTATCGATATCATATGAAAAGAGAATAAACCAATTTAATACTGGATCCTGGACATATCATGGTAAACAAATTGAGGCAAATGGATATAGAGTTGAAGTAAGAGATGCACAACTTAAATTTGAAACAAAATTGAATAAATTATGGCCTTCAGATTTATCTCCTAATTCTAAATTTAAGATTTCTATTAATGGAGTAGAACATAATGAAACTGTTCGACTAAATGATATAGGAATGATATTTCAAAATGTTTCAGAAACTGGATTTAATGTTGGAAGTATAATACCTAATGATGATGAGATAAATGTAACCATTCAAGTATTTCTTGCTGACGAATTTGCTTTAGGTGAAAATATTAAAATTTCAATAGATAATGTAAGTTTATGGATTTCTTATGACATTTTCATACCAATTAAAGAATTTATACTGTATGAGATTTTATTCGTTTTGGCATGTATTGGAATTGGAGGTTTAGCTTCTTATGTAATATTATACCAAAGAATATTTAAATATCCTAAAACTGTAAGGAAAGTCAGAAAATTTAGAAAATCTTTAAATAAAGAAAAAACACCTGAAATTCCTATTGTGAGTCAAGAGTTTGCATTCAAGCATTTATATAATAAAGAAGTAGCTAAAATCTCCCAAGAATTGAACACTAATTTACTATTACATAAAGGTGAAAAGGCGAAAAGTAAAGATATAGTTATGAAATCTGAAATACTTCCTCAAAGTGGACAAGATGAAAAGATAAATTCTGAGGAACTCATCACGAAATCGTTGAAAAAAAAGGAAGAATTAGATAAAATAATTAAAGATTCTATTGGAAATGAATTGAATAACGATACATCCTAATCTAATTTTATTTTTATTTATTATTTTTTGATATTCAATTTCTGACCTTTTATTCATAAAAGGGTTTTTATTTTTCAAAGATCCAAATGATAATTTTGTACAAATAGATTTTTTTTCTTAAAGAATCCAAACTACAGAATTATCCAAAACTATGATAAATAACTTTTTTAATAAACGTTTTTTAATTAATTCTTAAGAATATTTATTGCAATTATTAATATTAAATATTAAATTCAATGAAATATTGATATTAGAATATCTTAAGTGTTGGTGATAAGTTTCAATTAAAAATTACAATCATCAAAGAAATAAAAAATATTATTTCTTCATATCAACATTATTAATTTTGTTTCTTTTTGTGTTCATTTCAAATTTTAATTCTAACTATTATTTAACTCAAGAAAAAGATCCCCAAAATTTGCATATTTCAGCAGAAAGAACGATTTCAAGACAATGGCTTACTAATCGGCGTTTCAATGATTTTACAGCATGGACATCAATTAAGGAGGGAGGAGATCCTAATGATGTTAATGCCTCAATAAGCAATCAGGCGGGAAATTTTTATATTTATGGTGATTCTGGTAATTATACTATAGATGATCCGCTTAGTGATGCAGATTGGACCGCTGTTAAAAATCCTGACTTACCTATTTTACCAGATGATTATGAGATCAATTCATCTGGATGCTATGTTTCTCACTTATGGGATGAAAACATCAACCAAACTACCAATCGCCCAAGTGTGAGATGGCAAAGAACTATCCACATGCCAATTGATATGAGAGACTATATAATAACCTCTGCTTCACTAGAATCTGATTTCAATGCAACAGTAACAGTTGCGCCTTGGAATAATGGTGGTATTGATAGAAATGGAGATACTGGTTTGGATGCTTACTCTACAGGTGATTATTCAGAGTTCTATATTCTAATTTCAGATACTGAGGAATCCTTTACACCTGTTAGAGTTGCTTATAATCACACAGGTGAGTTGGGAAGAGATTCTCCTGCTTTAGGAAGTTATCCCGACACCCCTATGAGGGTAGTACCTGAAAATGTTTTAAAAGATGTATTAACTTCAGCTTTTATAAATGATGGGCATAATTTTGTGGTAACCCTCGGAATTGATATATATTGTGAAGACAATGAAATAGGAGTAGATATTGATAGATGGAATGCCTTGATAATTAGAAATTTTAACCTTAGCTTTTCATATGAAAAGAAAATTGATCAATTTACAACAGTCTCATGGCAACAGACAGGAGACAAGATTACAGGAGAAAATACTCGTATATCAAACGCTATCTTGAACTTTGATTTTAAAACAAATGTAACTTGGCCCTCTAGTGCATCTCCTAATTCAGAAATTCGAGTGTTTATCAATGATAAACAACTGCCAGAAACCCTAAAATTAAGTACAGCAATATTGACTCTACAACCCGCATTTGATGGGATGCTTGATGTAACACCTTACATCTCAAAAAATATTAGCATTTCACTTAAAATTCAATTATTTTTAGCAGATAAGTTTGGATTAACTAAGGATATCACAATTACTATTGATAATGCAGATTTTAGGATTACTTATATTGTAACAACAGATGACCTATTCCCAGAACCGGTGTTATTTAGGATATTATTAATAGTTGCCAGTGTTGTAGGTGTGGGTATTGGTGGATATCTATTTGCTTATCAGAGGGTTTTAAAATATCCTAGACCCGTAAGAAAAGTAAGAAAGTATAGAAGAACTTTAGCAAGAAAAAAGGAACCCACAGTTCTTATTATAGAGAGAGAAAAAGCATTCAAAAAGGAATATAGGAGTGAATTGCATAAAACCTCATCATTTTTAAAAGGAAAACCAACACAAGAAAGTACAGAAATAAAAGAAAAACCGTTTCCAACAAAATAAAATGTATATGAAACAACAGCTGAGAGTAGTAGAAATATATAGAAAATAATAGAGGAATGATAAGATTTTGAAGAGGAAAAATAAGATTGAGCGATTGCTTATAATAGTGATATTCCTTTTAGTTCCATTGTTTTCTAGCATGATTATCACAAATAATATCAATAATAACAATAAATTTAATATACAAAACGAGAAACTGAGAAATTCAAGAGTAGAGTATCATTTGAATAATTCATGGATTGATAATCCTACATTTGACGGGGCAGGACAACCCTGGGAATCGAGAATTGAAGGCGATTCAAGAGATGTATCTGGAAACATTTCTCAAGGTCAAGCAAATTATGAAGTAATAGGTGATGCTGAGATAATGCAAATTGATGATCCCTTAAATAATATCGACTGGCAACCTTATAACAATCCAGACTTTCCAATATCCCCTGATGTAAATGGGAGTTCTTCAGCGGGATTATATATCAGTCATGAGTGGAATGAAGGGATTGATCAAACTCGAAATACACCAAGCATTCATTGGGAGAGAACATTTACGATGCCAGTCAATATGTCAGATTATATTATTACTGATGCTTCGCTGAAGTCAGTATTTAATGCTACCGTCACCGCTGTTGGATCTAATCCTTTACAGCCTCACATTGGAGGAATTGAACGACCTGGTGATTATACAGAAGGTAATCCCCCAAGTGTACCTCAATTTGGAATAGGAGATTTTGCTACTTTTTATGTATTAGTGTCTGATATTAATAATACTAATTCATTTTTGTTGGCAAAAAATCAAACTACTGATCTTGGTCAAGACTCTCCAGAAGTGTCAAATTACTCAGATACTCTTCTCGATACGGTACCAAAAAGCTTACTTATTTCATATTTAAACTCAATATTACAAGTGGATAATTTTCACTTTGTAATTACTCTGGGGATCGATATTTATTGCGAAGATAATGAGTATAATGTTGACATCGATACATGGAATATGTTAATAATGAGATCTTTTAATCTAACTTTTTCTTATGAAAAAAAAATCGATCAATATACTGCATTTTCATGGGAACAAGAAGGAAATGCAATATCAGGGACAAATGTTCAAGTCACACATGCAAATGTCAATTTCAAATATAAAATTGATCAGCCATGGCCAGTGAATGCATCTCCAAATTCAGAAATTAGAGTTCTTTTGAATAATAATTCAATGAGACATACAATTAAGTTAAGTACAGCAAATGGGACTTTCCAAATCGCAAAAGAAGGAGGATTTGATGTTACAGCTTTAATTTTAAAAGATATTAATATTACACTTTCAATCCAAGTCTATATGGCTGATGTGTTTGGAAATCCTCAAAACATTACGATTTCGATAGATGATGTGTATTTATATATTTCATATATTGAAATATTTCATGACTTTTTTACTGAACCTTGGGTATTTGCTGCGCTATTAGTATTTGCTAGCGTGGCTGCCGTAAGTCTTGGTGGTTATTTTATTGCATATCAAAGAGTTTTAAAGTACCCTAGACCTGTTCGAAAAGTGATGAAGTATAGAAGAACTTTAAGAAAAAGCCAAGAGCCAGATATCGCTATTATGCCGAGAGATGTTGCTTTTGGTATGGCTTATATACATGGACTAGGAGCATCTTCTAAATTTTTAAAAATTAAGCCAAGTGAAACTAATAAATCTATCTTAGCTGGTAAAGGAGCTATTGAGCAACCTTCGGATAAAGTTATGGAAAAACAAATTGATTCTGAAGAATTAATTACTAAGTCTTTGGAGAAAAAGGAAGAATTAGATGAGATAGTTAAAGATACTATAGGAGAAGAAACCAAACCAGGTAATTCTTAAAATATTTATTCTATTTTTTTAAGCAGGTCATTATCAGAGCATCATGAAAGCTTCCATGAAATCTTAAATATTCCCTTAATCTTCCTTCTTGGATGAATCCGCATTTTTTAAATAGAAATATTGATTTCGTATTTTCTACAGCAATATAAGCTTCAAGTCTGTTAATTTTTAGATGATTAAATGCTATATTCTTTAACAAAATAAGAGATTTCTCTCCTAGTCCTTTATTCCAAAAAGAAGGGATTAACCATATGCCAATTTGAGCTCTTTGATGTTGCCAATTTACATTCCAAAGACTAATCGAACCAATTTTAATTTTAACACCCTCATGAAGCTCAATGATATAGTTATATTGTAAATTACTATTCCAGTATCTCAAATACCCTTTAATTAGTCGTTTTGAATGTTCATAGGTCTCCAATGGTCCTAATGCTAAATACGTGATTAATTCTTTATTATTTAGACTATCAAAAACAAATTCTATATCTTCTTTAGATATTTTTCTTAAGTAGAGATTTCCATCATTTATTTCTTCAATAATCTGAGATTTTTGGTTCATGGGTAATTAATAGCTGTTAAGATTTTTTCCATATGTTATTTATAATTATAACAAAGAAAATCGAATAATATAATAATTAAAAAAATAAAAAAGATGTTTAAAATTTGGTTAAATACCTTTAAAATGTGGTGTATCCTTTATTTTTCTTCTGCCACCACAATTTTGACAAGTACTTCCATCTTCCATTTTGCCTTTACCGCCACATACAGGGCATTTAATTTTCCGATTAAATGCTATTATTCCCTCTTTTGCATCAGTACTTCCTCCAAAGGTAATTCCAAAACCTAATTGTTCCATCATTAACCCTAATTGAGGATATCGAGTTCCAAATTTCACACATTTTTTAATAATGAATAATGATGTTGTTGCTGCATCTCCTAACCACTTTGCCTTTTCATGAACTAATTTCTCGAACTCATCACCAGCAGGGGCCATCCAAGATACATATCCCCAATCTAGCATGGTTTTCGCATCAATATGCTCTCCGAACATAGCCATTCGTAATGCTCTATTAAGGCCAATTCTAGCTGCCATTCTTGTGATTCCACCATTAGCCGGAAAGATTCCTCTGTTAATCTCTGGAAGCCCAAATACTGATCGATCACTGGCGATAACAATATCACAGCATAGTGTTAATTCACAACCTCCGCCTAAAGCAAAACCATCCACTGCAGCTATTAATGGTTTTGTAAATTGTTCCATTTCGTCATAATCTCGATGTCTTATTCTCATCGCTTGACTCATGTGCATAGGGATGTTAGGTTTTAACCTTTTATTAAACATTGCTGCTAAATCAGCACCAACAGAAAAAGAAGCTTTCTTTGTCACCTCTTTTGTTCCTCGGAGGACAACCGCTCTTATTGACCCATCCCATTCCATTAATCTTAGTGCTTGAGCAATTTCAGCAACTACATCATCAGTTAAGGCATTTAATTTATCAGGACGATTTATCGAAATCACAGCATAATTTCCATCAATTGTACCTTCTCTGATGACGTTTCCACTCTCATCTACAGCTGTTGGCCATTCAATTTTTAAATATTCAAATTTTTGTTCTGACATTACTCTTACCTCTTTTTAATTGTTTAAAAAAAAAATAAATATTTGGTATTTACTTTCTCATACTAACAAATCCACCAGATTTCATCAATTCAATAGGTCGGAAATATTCTTTACCCGTTTTATCAGCTAAATCAGCCAAAATCTTGGACCAGCTTTCATAATTCTTCTTTCCAGCACCAAAAGGGCCTGGTGCATTCATACCTGCCATGTTTGCATCATCAATAATCTTGAATCCACTTGCAATACCTTCATCTAAGATACGGCACCCTTCATTCAACATTATTGCAAATACAGTATTTAAATTGAATAGACCTGCTGGTTCAGCTTTATTAATCTTTTCCATAAGTGCGGCTCTTCCTTGACTCCAATCATAAAAACCTTTTCCTGTTTTTGGACCGAAATCTCCTTTTTCATATAATTCTTTTATAGCTTTACCACACTCAAAATCAGGAGAAAGTGTTTCTTTATAATAATTCATAATATGGTAATTTGTGTCAATGCCCGTAAAATCTGTTAGCACGCAGGGTGGCATTGGCATTTTACCACCTGCATCAGCATCTAAACGTTCCCATGGAATACCTTGTCTTTTTGCTTCATCAAAAACCCAATGCAAATATATTAACACAGGAGCATTCAAACGATTCACAATAAAACCTGGTCCATCTTTTAATACTGGAGCAATATATCTTTGACCCCTTAAACATGGTAATTTGCCTGCAAAATCCATTGTTGCATTAAAGGTTTCATCTGAAGTATCTTTACCTCTAATTACTTCAATTAATCGCATTAGTGGGACGGGATTAAAAAAATGCATTCCACAGACTCTATCCGGAGCGCTACTATCTTTTCCAATTTCAGTGATACTCATAGTAGATGTATTTGAAGCAAAAATAATATGTGAAGGACCATTATCCATTACAATTTTGCATACTTGTTTTTTAACATCCATTTTTTCAATAACAGCTTCGATAACCATATCAGTATCCTTTACGGCTGATGCTAGATCTGTTGATTTTTTACATCTTCCCATTACATCTGTGGTAGTAACGCCTTCTCCCAATTTTCCTTTCTCCTCAGATTTTTTAACACCACCTTCTATACTTGAGAAAGCTTTATTAACCAATTCATCGTTGATATCTACTAGTGTAACATTATATCCTGCCATAAGAGCAACCTGGGCGATTCCCTGACCCATAAGACCTACACCTAATGTTACAATATTTTTAATATCTGCCATTTTTATATTTCATCCTCTTAAAATTTTTTTTGAAATTATATATTTGCTATGTTAAATTTAACATCAATTATAATTTTTTTTTCAAAAAATTGAGAATGAATTATTTATAAAAAATTAGTTCCTCCACACACACATCTTTCTCAGCATCATTATTAAGAAAATTTATTTCAATCTTTTTTATTTTATTTCCTAATAATATCTTAAATGCTGTTTCGAAGTATCCCTTATTAGTCCTACAAAAAGATTTTCCATAATTCAATTTCTCTCGATGACTGATTGGTGTACGTAAGAAACAATGATTTTCAATTATTATTTTTACTTTATCTTCAGATTGTTGAATATCTTTTATTTGGATAGAATAATAATCTTTTAATTCCTCCATTAAAATAACTAATGCTTCCATTATTTCAAATTCTTCTCTATTGTATTCACGTTTTAGTCTCTCCGCAATTTGAGTCCCGGGAAAAACACCAATTTGATATAAAATGGAAAGTAAACTATTGCGACCAAAGAGATCATATACTTTATAAACTAATGATTCAGAAATGATTTCAAACCCTTTAATTGAATTTATATTCTCAATCGGATTTTGAATTCTTTCATTTATCTCCTTTATATACTCTTCCACTTTTTATCCCCTAAATACCGTAAAACAATCTAAAAATATATAGATCCTTTTAAATAATTATTGCTTTAGAACTATTTAAAACTTAATTTCAAATTAGATTCCACCAAATTAAATTTTTATCTAAAACATTGAAATTAGTTCTACAATTTTTATTCTAATGACTTATTCATACTAATAATTTTCTTGATAGCTTTCTCAACCTGAGCATCAATAATTTTAAGAACTTCTCTATAAGTTTCATCAGAAGTGTAATAAGGATCAACAATATCAATGTTCTGAGATTCTCCGTTAAATTCTTTTAATGTAAATGTTTTTTTCTGAATATTTTTGACATTCCTAAAATTGTTTTTTATCTCATTAGAATGTTTTCTCTCCATGGTGAGTATTAAGTCCTGATTTTCTAATAACCTGCGACTAATAATTTTTGGAACAAAGTCTCTATGTTTTATTCCCTTCTTGTCTAAATATTCACGAGATTCTGCTTGGATATAATCAAAAGCATTAATAAATCCACATGAGTCAAAAAGTAGATCAACACCCATTTCTTTAGCATAATATCGAGCTAGGTATTCTGCAACTGGAGATCTTGCAGTATTTCCTAGGCATACAAAGAGAACTCGCTTAATTTTATCCACGTTTAATCAATTAAAGAATTATTTAATAAATTTTTCCTAACTTGTTATATTTAATAATCTTCTGAATAGTTTTTAATACTCCTCTTTCAATTCTTTCAAGAACTTTATTATATTCTTCTTGTGGTAAATCAAATGGATCTTTAATTTCTATATTTTGTTTTTCTCCAGCATAATCTAGTAGTAAAAATACTTTTTTATCTAAATCTTTAAGATTTTTGAACTTTCTCTTTATTTTATCAATATGATGTTTTTGTTCAAATCCTAATATAAGATCCTGCTTTTCCAGAATCTTCTCATCTATCCTTTTTGTCTTAAAATCTGAGAACTCAATACCCTTAGATTTTAAGTAATAAACAGTTCCCGGTTGAGCTGTTTCATAGTAATGATAAATACCTGCTGAATCGAATTCTACAGATTTTAATTCATCTTTGAATCTTGTGTTTTTTAACCAATTTGCATAAGCTTCTGCAAAAGGACTTCTACAAGTATTTCCCGCACATAAAAAAAGAACTCTCTTTATTTTAGACATTTTATATTCTCCTTGTTCCTTAATCAATTGAAATATTCTCTACAAAAAATAAATTTTGATTAAACATAACAGAAAACTAAAAGATTCTAGCACGTTAGGTAATAAACTATGACTGATGAAATAATTTTTCAAAGCTTATAAAGAGGATATTGAATCTTTGTTTTCAATAGGAAATCTATAATTTTATGTAATAAAATTTTAATTTAATTGATTTTATTTTAAGATAGATTTCAATTATTAATGGGAGAATTTGAATAAATTCTATTGATGTATAAAACTGATTTTTTAGTTATTGGAAGTGGAATTTCTGGGCTTTCATTTGCTTTATACCTATCAAAATTAATGCCAAAAGCAAATATTTTCCTAATAACTAAACGAACTTTGCAAGAAAGTAGTACCTATCATGCTCAGGGTGGTATAGCATGTGTATGGAATAATGGAGATAATTTTGAGAAACATATTCAAGATACTATAATTGCGGGAGATGGACTGTGTAATGAAAATGTAGTAAGGCATATAATCCAACAAGCACCTGACAGAATTACTGATCTGATAGAATTAGGAGTAAATTTTAATCGCAATGATGATGGGGAATATGATTTAGGAAAAGAGGGTGGTCACTCAGTTAGAAGAATTTTTCGTGTAAATGACCAAACTGGAAAGAGTGTGGAAGAAATACTTGTTGAAAATGTAAAAAAATTGGATAATATTGAAATCAAAGAAAATTGGTGTGCTGTAAATTTATATGTTAAAGACCTAAAGTGTCATGGTGCACATATTTTAGACGAAGAAACAGAAGAAATATATAATATTGCTGCAAAAGCGACTATATTAGCTACAGGGGGTGCAGGTAAGATATACTTATATACTACAAATCCAGACATAATTTCAGGTGATGGTATTGCAATGGCTTATAGGGCGGGAGCTATGATATCTAATCTTGAGTTTTATCAGTTTCATCCTACGTGTTTATATCATCCATATGCAAAATCCTTCTTGATTACTGAAGCAATGAGGGGAGAAGGAGCTATTTTGAAGGATATTAGAGGAAATGAATTTATGAAAAAATATCACCCTCAAAAAGATTTAGCTCCTCGTGATATTGTTTCACGTGCTATTGATGCGGAATTGAAAAAATCTGGTAATGATCATGTATTTTTGGATATTGCATCTTATAGAGATTCTACATTTATTAAAACTCATTATCCTGCAATATATGAAAAATGCTTAGAATTTAATATCGATATTACAAAAGAACCAATTCCAGTTGTTCCTGCTGCTCACTATTGTTGTGGTGGAGTGGTAGCAAAAGTTGATGGCAGGACAGATATAAAAAATCTATTTGTTATTGGAGAAGCTGCATGCACAGGTTTACATGGAAGCAACAGACTCGCTTCTAATTCACTTCTCGAAGGATTAGTTACTGCTTATGAGTGTGCAGGTTATCTTTCGGATCACACATCTGATTTAAAAGTCAAAGAATTCCCTGAATGGGAATCTGGCGATGCTATTCCCTCTCAAGAAGCTGTAATAATAACACAGAATTGGGATGAAATTCGAATGTTAATGCAAAATTTTGTAGGAATTGTAAGATCTGATGAACGATTGAAAAGAGCACTCAAAAGGATGGCGATATTTTCAGAAGAAATTGATTATTACTATTGGAATTATAAAGTTGAAAAAAATTTAGTAGAATTAAGAAATTTATCCATGGTCGCAGAGCTTTTAATTAGATGCGCACTTTCTCGAAAGGAAAGCAGAGGAACTCACTTTAATGAAAATCACCCATATAAATTAGAATTAGCGCGGAATTCATATATAAAAAGACCATGGTAAGGATAAAATGCTCTTCATTCCTATAATTTTAAATGGTTAGTCTCATTTATATTGATAAGTTCTAATCTTACAAGTATTATGAATGTCTATCCCCCTTTTAAGGATAAACTTGAAATTCTTTCAGAAGATCAAATTCTTAGTGTTTTAGTTTCATTTGATGATCTCTCAAACCGAGATAAGTTCATAAAAAAATATAACCGATTGGATATAATATGCAAATTTGATTTTATTCCCTCAATTTTGGTTAATTTAAAGAAAAAACAGATTTTTAATTACGAAAGTGAAGCATTAATAAAACAAATTGAAGAAAATCAAATTGTATATCCCGCAATGTTAGATGTTAATAAAATTTTGGAATTAGATGAATATAAAAATTCTGAAATTTCCTATACAGGAAAAAACGTGAAAGTGGGTATTATCGATGATGGAATTAATGAGAAAATACCTGCACTATCTGAAGTGTCTCTTAAAAAGTTTAAATTGTATGATGTGGAAAAAACTATAAGAGATAATGGTGAAATTTCACATGGTACAGTAATGGCAAGCATAATCAGTAATAGATTTGAGGATTCTAATGGTAATTATATTGGAATTGCTCCAAATGTTAAAATTTACGATTTTGATATTTCCAATTCTCATCGAGAACACTCCTTTAATGATATTTTACGTGTATTTGATAAAATCTATGAAGAACAAATTAATCTTGATATAATTTTCATTTCTTTAACTACAAAAAACTCATCTGATGGTAAAGATCTATTATCTTTAGCTTGTGATTTGTTATCAGATAAAAATATTATAGTTGTTTGTCCCGCAGGAAATTTTGGCCCAAATTCCTATAGTATTGGAAGTCCGGGTGCTGCAAAAAAAGTAATTACAATTGGGGCTTTCGATAAAGAGCTTAGTATTTCAAATTTTAGTGGAAGGGGCCCCACTCTTGACAAAAGAAAAAAACCAGACTTATGTTTTCCTGGTTCTAATATACTTGTCCCTATAACAAACGATTTAAGGTTAAATGTTTCAGGTACTAGTGTAGCTACTGCCACTGGTGTAGGAGTAATTGCATTAATTAAAGAATATGACCCTAATATTACTCACGATATTCTAATGGATTTGTTTAATAAATCAAGGATAGATTTGGAAGATAATGCAAACACTCAAGGTTTAGGGACTATCAAGGTTTCGAATCTGTTTAAGAATTTGGATTTGTTTCATGACAAGTTAGTGCCTTATAATTATTTAATCAAAAAAGCTCTTAAAATATCTATTGAATTTTTAATTTTATTCATAATTCTGTTCTATTTTTTCTATTTTTTTAGAATATAATCTTTCCAACAAAACACTATGGTAATTAAATTGACCAATTATGACATTCTTCTCATTCATCCCCCAAGAATACTAGAATTAAATAATAGAAAAAAGTCCAGAACTGTTAGAGGGTCTTTTATTTTTATTCCAATGGGTACTTTTTCCATAGCAGATCTACTGGAAAGAGAAGGCTTTGGAGTCCAAATTATAAACTATCCGCTTGAAAAATATTTAAATTCTAATTGGGAGCTTACAGATTATCTAAAAACTATTGATTTTGATATATGTGGGATAGATTTACATTGGATTCATAATGCTTCTGGCGCCCTTGAAGTGGCTAAATTAGTGAAAACTATAAAACCTAATTCTAAAGTAGTTTTAGGGGGATTTAGTGCATCATACTACCATGACCAGATTTTAAAATATTACAATTACATTGATGGGGTAATTAGGGGAGAAGGGGAGATACCCTTTTTAAGGTTAGTGCAAAATAGAAAAAGAGTTCAATCTTATGATTCAATTCCGAATTTTACTTTTCGAGATACCTCTAAACGAGTAAAAGTCAATGCTCTAACATATAGCGCAAAAACTCTTGATGACTTTAATTTTACCAATATGGTTTTGCTAAAAAATGCTAGAGAATATTTGGAATGCAGTAGAAAAATAATGGGAATTTCTTTTAATCTTCCTATTGGAAGAGGTTGTCCATTTAATTGCCCATTTTGTGCGGGAGGTCAAAGAGCACAAAATAATTATATGGGAAGAAATCAAGTAGTGTTACGAGATCCAGAAAAAGTCATAGAAGATATTAGTAAAATATTTGATGATTATAAAATTCCAAGTGTTTTTTTTGGTCACGGAGTTTATCCTGGAAATTATAAATATTGGAATACTCTTTTTGAGCTAATAAGAAAAGAAAAACTAGATATTTGTGCTGACTTGGAGATTTGGAGATTACCATTTCCTAAAACTATGTGGAAATCATTTTATAATACATTTGATCGAAAATATTCATCGATAAGCATTTCACCTCGAACTATGTCCCAGAATGTCCAGCAGAAAATAGCTAAAATATGTGATCCTACTTTTAGATTTCCTAAAGAGCAAATTAGTGGTTTAATAAAAAATGCCTTATTATTCCAACGTACTTTACGAATATGGCTAACAATAGGTTTTCCATTCCAAACTCACTTTGATGTTCTTCAGGATTTTAATTTTGGATTGAAATGTGATTTGAAATATGGAAGATCAAACTCAAAACCAATCACCATTATGAATGAACCGTATTATGTTTTCCCTGGATCACCAGCCCATGAATCTCCTGAAAAATTTGGAATAAAATTAAAATATAACTCTTTTCCAGAAGTCGTGGAAGCTTTTAAAAAAAGTAAGCTATCTCATTTTTATAATGTTATAAACTATAAGACAGAAAATTTTACTGACACTTCAATTAGCATGATAAATATGCTGTTTTTTTTAAGCACTATAAATTTACAGCTGACATCTGGTTCAAAAAAACCTGAAATTAGGGAAAAAGACATGTGTTAGCATTTTTCTAATTATATAAGATTTTAATTGTTAATTAAAGATTTAATGCATTGACAATCCTTTCCTAACTAGAAAATTCCTTAATTCCTACAAAATCTGTTAGTGCATTAATTAAAATAGTACATGAAAATTATACTTAAGACGAAGTATTTAAGGAGGGGGTTTTAGTTTGAATACCTTAATAATCGATTTAATAATTTTTTTATTTTATGACTTGGAATTATTAGTTTAATAACTAAAATATGAAATATTTAATACTGAAGTTATTAATTTTTAAATAGAGGATGACTCAAAACAATCTACTCCATATAATTATTGATAATAGAGAAGGAAAACTAAAAGCTCTGTTAGATAAAAAGAGTGATATAATAACTTATGAATCAAAACAGTTAGATATCGCTGACATTGTTATTTCTAGTGAAGTTGCTATCGAAAGAAAAGAAGGAAACGATTTTGTTTCCTCAATAATGGATAACAGATTATTCGAACAATTACTCCGATTAAAAGATACATATGAATATCCAATTTTAATTATAGAAGGCTTAAATGATGATGTTTTCGAGAATACGGGAATGAAAATTTCGTCAATTTATGGCGCTCTGGCATTTATTTCATATAAATTGGGAATATCGGTAATACCGACAAGAAATTTAGAAGATACGGCTATAGTTATTGAAAGAATTGCCTATAGAGAACAAGTGAAAGATAGTAGTCTCATATTTTCAAGAAAGGCACCAAAAAATTTGACCAAAAAAGAAAGAAGATCTTTTATAATTGAAGGATTGGTGGATATTGGTCCTAAAAAAGCTAATGCTTTAATTGATAGATTTAAAAATCCGTATCAAGTTTTCAAAGCGATAAAACATACAGAAATTACATATACTAAAACAGGAAACCCTAAAGGAATTAAAGGACCTTTAGCAGAACTTACTGGATTTGGCTGGAAATTTGTTGAAAAAAATCAAAGACTGCTTTTTGGTAAGAAGAAAAAAAGCCCTCAAAAAAAAATAAATGATAAATATTAACCATATATTTAGTTTAAAAAAATCTTTAGATTGAAATAATATGGAAAAACAGTTCACCCAATTAGAAAAGATTGTTCGAAATTATATGCGTAAATATAAAATTCCTGGATTAGCAATTTCTATTTTTCAGGAGAACCAAATTGTATATTCAAAGGGATTTGGAGCCCGTGATCTTGAAGAATTTACTCCAATGACCCCACAAACACTCATTGGGATCGGTAGTATCACTAAATCTATGACCGCATTCGGTATTATGAAGCTTGTTGAAAGAGGGAAACTATCTCTTGAAGACTCTGTATCAAAATATTTAGATTTCGCACCTTTTACTACACATCCCGATATTCTAATTAAGCATATACTTTCACATTCAAGTGGTGTTCCTGCAGCAGATGGTGGATTAGCTTTTTTATTTTACACCTTCGGGGATTATAAAAAAGTATATCCCGCTACAACAAAAGAAGATTTTATTGCGCATCTTGGTGAACCCGAAGATTATATTATCTTTAATCCAGGAGAAAAATTTTTTTATAATAATGATATGTTCACGTGTTTAGGATTTATTATACAGGAATTATCTGGATTGTCTTATCCAGAATTTATGCAACGTGAACTTCTCGATCCACTTGATATGAATCGTGCAGTTTTTTCAAAAAAAGATTTTGAGAAAGATAGTAATAAGATCACTGGATACATGCCTAAAAATAAAGATAATATAATGGTACCTGAAAAGTATTCAGTTCCACTTTATGATTATCTCAATGCTCCAGGTGGATTATACGTTTCGATGGAAGAGATGATGAATTATATTCAATGTCTAATTCAAAAAGGAATGTATAAAGGAATACAGTTACTTTCTGCTGAATTAATAGACGAATTATGGACACCAAGAATTTCTAGCCCATATGGGTATGGAAAAGATCCAAAATATTGTTTAGGATGGATTTTGGATGCTTCTTATTTTAAGTACCCTTGTATGCATCATAGTGGTGGACTTGGAACAAGTTGTGCTGATTTAAGTCTTATTCCTGGAATGAAATTAGGTGTCTCAGTAGGACAAAATACATGTACGGGTACTGTTTCTTCGATTTCTAAAGCTGCACTATCTATATTACTTGGCCTAGATCCGATTAGTTATATTGAAGAATTAAAGATGGAGCAAATCATTGAAGAAATCTCTGGTGAATATAAATCTTCCCATGATTTATACAAAATAAAAATATACCTTAAAGGAACTGTACTTTTTGCTGATATTGAAATCGATGATGGATCTATGACCCTTCCCTTGATACCTAAAGAAGTAGAGCGTTTAACCTTTACCATTTGTAGCACTTTACCAATACCTAAACAATTTATCAGATTCATTAGGGATGATTCAACAAAAAAAGTGAAATTTGTTGTATATGATAGATATCTCTATCGAAAAATTTAATTGTTAAAAGAATTACTCCCTAATTCTTCTGAGGAAATTTGCAAATTATAGTTTTAAATACTATTAAAACGACTTTTTAATATAATAAAGGTGAACATTATGACTGATAAAAAGAATTATGGATTGATTGTTATCGGTGGAGGAATGACAGGCCTAAGTACAGCTCTTACATGGGCAATAAATCATGATGTTAAAAAGGAACCTGTTCTTCTGATTGAAAAAGAGCCCAAGACTGGAGGTTATGTCACTTCATACGAACGTGATGGATTTTTATTTGACACTTGTCAGATGATACCCAATATTTCTGAATTATTAGATTATTTTGGAATAGAAATTGATCTAAAGAAGTTTAAAGGGTATTACATGCGAATATTTGTTGTCGATCCCAAAACTGACGAGGTTAAAGTACTCGAATTACCCTCAGGGCTTGAGACTTTCAAAAGCCAATTGATGGAAAAATATCCCTCTAATGCAAATGAAATTGGTAATTTCTTAGATTATTCAAGAGAGATGTACTTAGAGCTATATAATTTAAAAGTGGAACCAGCTGTAGCAGATATCTTCAAAACTTTGGTAAAGTGCCCTAAAATTGTGAAAAATGCTTCTAAAACATTCAAAAAATATTTTGAGAAATTTGGAATAACAGAACCTGAAGTAATAGACATTTTTAACGTATTTGCTGAATTTAGCGCTCTACCTTCAGAACAAGTTTCTGCTATTGTGCCAATATCGGCTATGAATTCACTACTAGAT
Organism: Promethearchaeota archaeon; assembly: GCA_048938855.1. Taxonomy (GTDB): domain Archaea; phylum Asgardarchaeota; class Lokiarchaeia; order Sigyniarchaeales; family SOKP01; genus Loki-b32. Next base: position 33,906 of record JBHLLT010000003.1, on the reverse strand, counting down.
GGTGCTTTTCGACCAACAAAAGGATTTATTGAATTTTCACGAAAATTTGAGACTCGCTTAAGAAGACTTGGTGGGAAAGTGCTATTAAATACAAAAGTAAATAAAATCCTTGTAGAAAATAGTAAAGTGAAAGGTGTGAAATTAGAAAGTGGGGAAGAAATATATTCTGATTATATAGTAAGCACTGTGGATCCTAAATTAGCCATGATAGATATGGTAGGATTGGATGTAATTAGAGAATTAAATGCAAAATATGCTAAAAAAGTCGAAGAAGTGAAGATGTCATGCTCTTCAATGAATTTAAGCATAGGAGTTGATGATGAAATTGATCTTGAGGCTTTAGGATTGGATTGTGGATATAATGTTATCACATCTGGTGAAGATACATATGATAGATTATTTGATTCCTATGAAAAGGGAGAAATTGGATTCAGTGATAATAGATTCCACTTGGGAGTAATTTGCCCATCATTAACAACGGGGGGAAAACCAAATTTAACAGTTAGAATTACGCCTATACCCATAGGAAATTGGGTAGAATTGCGTGAACAAGATTCAGAAGAATATAAAAAAGAAAAGGTAAAATGGGCAGATTTTTTTATAGATAAAATTGAAAAATATTTAATTCCAGACCTGAAAAAACATATCAAAACTCTTGATATTTCTACACCAGCTACTTATGCTCGGTATTCAGGTTCACCTACTGGTTCGGTATATGATATGGCTCCATATACGAATAATTTTGGTAGAACAAGATTAAAAATGAGGACACCAGTAGAAGGGTTATTCCAACCGAAATTCGTTCATGGTGTATTTGGATGCTTACTTGCTGGTATGCAAGTTAATGATATGATCTTGGATGGAAAAATTATGAATGGATACGCTCGTTATAAGCCCTAATTTTTTTTCTTTATATTTTATTTTATTGTTTTTAACTTCTTTGTAAAAATAAGGTAATCTAAAAGCTTTTACCTAAAGATGATTTTGAGTTCTTATATATGATAATATATCTCTCGCTAATCGCAATATTTTTTTCCAGTATGGTATATGGAATAATCGGATTTGGCGATGCTTTGGTTTTATTACCTATTATAACTCCAATAATAGGAGTAAGAAATGCGGTAGTATTAGTGAATATATGGGGAACATTTCCTGCACTTCTAAATTTCATAAAATATCGAAAGTTCTTAGATAAGGGATATTTTTACCGATTTTTGTCATTGGGTATTCCAACTACAATTCTAGGGACTTTTCTTATTATAAATATTCAAGTTGAATGGATAGAATTAATTTTAGGAAGTTTTATATTTGTATATTCCTCTTTGAAACTTATTAATTATTATAAAAATCCTGAAGTTATAGAAGTAAAAAATCAATTAAATACTACACATCCAGTCGTTTTTTTTGGTGGTTTTTCATATGGTTTATTAACTGGATTAATCAGCGCTGCTGGACCTATAAATGTAGCAATCCTAGAAAAGACTGGTCATTATCGTGAAAGTTTTATTGAAAATTTCGGCGCTATTGGTACCATATTATCCCTTTCAAGAATCCCAATTTATTTTATTGGAAACGTATTTCCATACGATTTAATATTTGTGTTTTTGTTAGCCTTCCCAATAATATTCTTAGGAACTAGAGTTGGTCATAAGATTACTCCAAAAATACCTATTGAAAAATTTCAAATTATTCTGTTTTGTTTCTTAGTCATAATTGGATTAAAATCAATAATTTTTTCATTATTAGGTCTAATATTTTAAACTTAAAAAATCAAAATAGATAGAAAAGATATTTAACTAAACAAATTTAAAAAATGCATAGATATAGCAAGTGAAATTGCTAATTTTGTATCCAATGCAATGAATAAGTTAGAAAAAGCCATGAAAACATATCCTCAGAAGAATATTAAAAAATGAAATAAAAAAAGGGGAATTAATAAATTTGTTTATAAAAACCCTGTATAGCGTTGGATCTGAGACTGAATTAAAAGAAGTTGAATATTTCTTGCGCCACCAATGACTTCTTCAATTTTACTTACATCACAGTATTCATCGACAGGAGTATTATCAGTGACTGATACTCCTCCCATATGCTGCTGAACTTCATAGCACACGTCATGGGTAAGTTTTGCTAAATAATATTTTCCTTGAGATGAAATAGCGGCAACCCATTTTTCTGCCTCTTTAGAGGGTTTATCAGTAAATAAAATTCTCTCATCATATACAGATGCTGCTTGTAGAGCTAATGCAGTGGCAGCATTAGTTTTTGTCAATAGGTCTGCCAAACCATAGCCAACACCTTGATATCTAATTACAGGTTTACCAAATTGTTTCCTTAAATTGGTGTAAATAATACCATAGATTAATCCCGCCCAGCAAATTCCTACACCACTACCCATTATCGAGAGTCGTTCAGGAACCAAACCTTCAAAAAGTCTTTTATATCCAAGTCCATCATCTGCAAGTACATATTCTTTTGGAACTAGTACATTGTCCAATATTGTATGTGATATCTGAACCCGTGGGACAGAATTTATTTTTAAACGTTCAGTTCGTACTCCAAATTCACGTGCAATAATCGCTTGCACCATAGTATCTCTTGGATTAGATTCATCATAGACCCCATAACATGCAAAGTAATCAGCTACAGCCCCATTAGTAGTATAAACTTTTTCTCCATTATAAATGACGCCATCATCTGTTTTCGTGCATTTAGTTGTTAAATTTACTGCATCCGAACCTCTTTCAGGCTCAGTTATACCTATACAACCAATCTTTTGTCCTGATAAAAGTTCATCCTGAACTTTCATAGGGATGTCAGACTCTCCTCCATGTTCATAATAATGGAAAGTAGGATTACCACATAAGATTCCACTAGCGAGTCTAGCAAGTTCCAGTTGAGGGTCAAGTAATGATAGATGTGCTCCTAGCAATATTTCTTTTTTCATTCCATAAGGTTTGAAATCCTTCCATGGATTTATTCGTTGTATATACCCCCTCTTTCCAAGTTCAGGAAGTAACCCATAAACGTCTTTTGATTTATCAATATTAGGATGTAAATCTAAGCTAAAATTTTGTAATTCTTGACAATACTCTCTCTCTTCTTGGTTTAACATTGGAAAAACATTATCATTAAAAATTTTAAACACATTTTCCAGTGTCATTTTTTCAAGAATATTATCATCAATAATTTTCTCTTGAAACATATTTTCGTCAATTTTAATTGTTTATTTTGTAATTTGAAAGTATTTATATTAATTAGTCTAAATTTTTTATTACAATTAAATTTTTGATTTTAAAAAAGAGTTAGAAGGAATTCGTAAGTATTGATTTTAAATATAATTATCTCTTACATACTTTTGAACTCTTTTTATTTCATTTAAATGAGTCTCCACTTTACCAAAAATATAAAATCGAACCTCTGGACCAGTACCACTTGGTCTAAAATATAGAGTGGAATCCTGACTTTTTAGTCGATAAATGTCAATCATATTATTATTATCTGATAAAGCATGCACTTTGTAGTTTTTATCATTAATGGTGATAAATTTACCGTCATTTCTTTCAAAGTTTTTCATTATTCTGATTTTTTCTTCATCTATAGCTGGGATTGTACGATTGATACCGTTAATAGTCAAATCTATTGATTCAGAAATGACATTTCCTCTGCATATAAGTTCTGTTATTAATACTAACGCAGGTACAGGATATTTATCAGCAATTAATGTATAATCAGTGGTAAAATTATAATCTTTAGTTTCATTATTCTTGGAAACGTCTAAGATATTTAATGTATGGCCTCCACTTTCCTCCCAATATACCATTAAAAAAGAGGCTTTTTCTAATTTTTGATTCTCCATTAATCTTATGATCTCTTTTCTGAGGGGTGTAGGGTTATTAATTTTTATTAACTTTCCATTCTGATCTTCATAATATAATATAGCAGTATCAATTTTTGACTGTTCTACTTCAATGCCAAGAAGAAAATACATAATCACTCCCAAATGCTTATATCCAACTCCTGTTAGAATATTAATAAAACTTGTATTATCTCCACGCAAATCACTAGGGATTGTCCTTACATTAATAATTTTCTTGTTAAATTCCTTAGATAAAATGTTATGCATTGCTGTGTAAATCTCATTTGGAATATAAGTAAAGTAATTTCCATTTTGTTTGACATATAAAGCAATACGATCCCTATCAGCATCTAAAAGCAGTGCTATATTGGATTTTGCTTTTTCCATTACATTTTGCAATTTTTCCTCTTGTACGTTTTTAAGAGGATTAGGAGGATTAAGAGTCTCCTCTATAAGAGTTACATTCGCACCATAGTGTTTAAATAGATTTACAATTCCTCTTGCTTTTCCCAAATATGGCCAAATGACTATATTTTTATCTTTTATACTTTTTATTTCAAGAACTTTAGATAATAGATTGATTATATAATCATTATTTTTTTGTTCAGCATCAAGTTTTATAGGTTCATAATCAGATTTTAAGGGAATTTCATTCACTTCAAGAGCTTTTTCTGAGATCTCCTTGAATAAATTCCCCGACATAGGAATGGGGTAGTCAATGTACAGTTTAACTCCATCCCAAGATAAATCATTATGACTAGCAGTTAATACTAATATTAAATCTATATTTTCATATAATGCGATTGACGCAGCACCATAAGGAGAAGAAATTCTTGATTCTCCAGGATCATCTTTCTGATAATATATATTAAAACCATCATAAGCAAAAATCTCTGAACAAAATTGAAGTAGGATATTCTTGGTTGGTCTATCATCAGTAAATATTAGTACATTTAACCTTTGATTTTTCTTCAATTCTTTATATTTTATACTAATCGCTTTGAACATCCTAAGAAATAGAAAGAATTTTTTCTTAGTTAGAATATAAAATTCTTTCTCTTCCTTTTTGTGAATTTCAAGAAGTTGAATTCGCAATCCAGATGTTGGTGCTACGATTGGATTTATTATCTCTTTTTCTTCTTCTGTTAATTCTGGTAGCTTGATAACCCTAATTCCTTCTTCTAATTCTTCTAAGTTAATATCTTCGATTTCAAAATTTATCAAATCTTTCACCATAACATGATAGGATTTTATTTTCTTATGAAATTTCTTTTATTGCTTCTTTTAAAATTGCCAAAATTTTTTCTCGATATATTGGTTCGATAGCAATCATTCCATGTGTTTTAATTCTTCGTTTTTTAGTAGAGAGAATTTTTTCACAGAATTCTGGAGTTAACCGACTCTTTAAATCTTGCTTATTTGCTATACCTATTACTAATTTGTCTGGAAAAAATTTATCTAATATCCCATGAATTATCTCTTTTGAACTATTAATATTTTCAAATGTAGAGTCAGTTACTAATAGGGTTATGTCAGTCCCTTGTAAAAGGCTTGGCCATAGGGATTCAAACTGAGCTTGTCCAGCAAAATCCCAGAGAGTAATAGATCTTTCAAATTCATCGCCGTCATAAGCAGCAATATCCGCTGTAATTGTTGGAACATATTCAAGGTCTACATCCTTTCCACAAATTAATCTTGTTAGAGTAGTTTTTCCAACTCCACCAAATCCAATAATAGACACTTTGATCGCTCCCAAAATAATATCGTCTACCTCTTTTTCAAACTCAGTAAAAATGCTTCGATTACCTGCCCAACTTCCATCCTCAAGAATACTACTATATTTCTCTAGAAATTTGGTCCTTAAACTCAATATTTTAGAATTAATCTGATTGTCGTCTTCATTAAGGTCAGAGCATAACACAATAATGATCGTGTCAATAATTGTGTAAAAATACTTGAAATCTTCCGTTTGTGTATTTTTAATATCACTTTGGCTGATTTCCTTCATAAAACCTGAAAAAGCACTTAAGAATCCGGCTAAAAGATCTCGATCCACATCAGTAGTTCCATAGTTTCTAAATAATAGTGATTTACCGTCTTTGGTAAGAATATTAACGTACTGAATCAACTTTGGCACTTGAGAAATTTTTTATAATAGCATTATATTAATTTAATAATAAATTTCGATAAAAATTAATTTTTGTAAAAGTACTTTATTTCAATATTTTAAAAAGTTTTTAATCAAGAATCAAAGAGGAAGTATATTGACTAATTCAGACAGCCCTAATAACAAAATAGATAAATTTGCATCGATCCTTGAAAAATTTGGGTTAGATATTATCACAAAATTGGGCCAGATTAACTTAAATATGAATATATTAACTGATAAAATCAATGAGTTAAGTAAAGCAACTCTCAACATAAAAGCGTTAGCACCTCAACTAAATAATGTAATTGAAAATCAAAAAATTCTCGAAGAAGAACTGGACCTTATTAGATCTCTAATTCAGAGATCAGAGATTTCCTTTCACTCAAAAGAGGCTAAAGCTGAAGAAATTGAAAGAGATACATCTGCTACTGATAAAAAACAAGCAATAATATACCAATTTAATGCACTAGAAAAATATCTTCAACAGAATAATAATTCAGAAACTATTGTTGAGAGTCTAGAAAACATTAAAGAAGAAATCTTTGTTTTTACTGGAGGTCATAGAATTCTGTATGAAATTGGACAATTTGCGAATAGATTAACTGGCTTAAAAACGATCCCAGATGATATGAAAGAATCTCTAAAAGAAAAAATTACTTTCTGGGTAAATAAACTATCTGTTAAGGGTTAACCTATAATTTTAATTACTTTTGATTTCCTCTTGTTTACTCACAATCAAGCTCTATTAATAGTATAGAGAGAATTCAAGAGAATAAGTTTTAGAAGTAGATTTTATGAAATTAATAATATATTTTCTTCTCTCTATTCTTTCAATTGAAAAGAGCTAAATAGTGATCAAAGTAATATAACTAGTTCTAAAGAAATCTATTTAAACCTCAAGAATTTTTTAGATTTTTGAAGATTCAGTTCAGTTATAGAAAAATTCGATTTAGGGATATGCTCTACATTTGATAAAACTTCCCAAATTCTCGTAACGGGTACATTAATTTCGATTTTTCTTTCAAGAATAGGCATAAAACTCACCTTATGAATTTTCGAATTGAACTAAGATATTTTGATTTTTATATATTTCTGTCTAAAAATAAAATCCATTAAAGATTTAAAAAATGAGAATATAGAAAGTGAAACAGAAATACAAATATTATTTTTCTTCCAATTTTGAATGTAGAGTCAATTCAGCAATTTTTTGAAAGATTAATTTTACATTTTCTCCTGTTAATGCTGAAGTTTCAAAAAAGGGAGCAGCTAATTTTTCACTTAAATGTTCAGCCATTGGAAGTATAATCTTTCTTTCGTCTTTTAAATCAATCTTATTACCGACAAGGACACGTGGAATTCCTGAAAGGGCATATTTAACAGCTGTACTATACCAATTGTTGATATTTGAAAATGAACTAGATCGCGTGATATCATAAACTAACATCATCCCATCCGCCCCGTTAAAGTATGGCCTGTGAAGCATGTAGAATTGCGGCTGTCCGGCTATATCCCAGATCATAAGATTCACAGTGATATCCTTCCCCATATCGTCCTTGATGGTGACTGGTTCCTTAGTAATATTTACTCCTACAGTTGGTACATATTCATAAGTAAATTTTTCACCACAAAAATTTGTCAAAAGACTAGTTTTACCGACTGCAGGGTCTCCAATTACAATTATCTTAAATATCATCTCAGTTTTTCCTTGAAATACAATGTCTCCTTTTTCTTTATCATCCGTCATGATTTTGATACTGTCTTTTTTTGTTAATTTTAAGTTTTTAATTAATTAATTAATGAAATTCGAATATAAAAATTTTAATTATTATCCTTTAAGTTTTATTCGTTTTTTGATTTTAAGCCTTGAAAGAATATTTTCTTAATGTAATAAAAATCATTTTACACTTCTCGGTAAATTTTTTTTCTTCAGCATATTAGACACCTCGAATATTAATTCACAAATTATGGAAATCCCTCCAAATATCATAAATGGTTTATATAAATCCATTTCTAATAATACAAATCTCAATACAATCAGTAATTGAATTTGTATTAGATTCTTAAATGCTTAGATTTAATTTTGCAAGCTTATTGATTTAATTACTTCAAATTTCGATTTCTTGTGTTGTTCTCGAGAGATAAAGTGGATTTTATCTAATAAAAACCTGATAGGCTTCCATTTGTTTTGTAGCTTATTAATCACATAATCTAAATTGCTTTTTCCTTCTATTTGTCCCAGACTCAAATGCGGTTTAAATCCATACTTGTATTTATTTACATCATTACAATCCGGAACTATTTCTAGAATTTTTGATTGTAAATCTTTAATTGATTCAATGGGTTCTGGATTTAACCACATTGTATATCTTTGCTTCCCATGGTTAAAAAATTTGAATTGCTTTAAGTGAATTTCAAAAAACTCAATATGATTACACTTATTAGAAAATTCTTTTTCAAGTTTTGGATATTCATTTTCGGCTCTAAATGGATATAACAATGTAATATGGGGCATCCAACGATAAATATGTTGATCATATTTTTTACGAATTTCTTGAATTGGATTCCAACTTTCTTCTGGAGGGATAATCACAACAGCAGAAGTAAAAACTTTACTCATAATTATATTTCCATTTTTTATTATTAGAGAATTGAAGACTCATTCGTAAAGATTTAGAAATTTAAATTCAAGTAGATTTCTAATTATAAATAAGATAATTGCAATTTTAAAAATTATAAAATTAAACTTTTTATTTTAGTAAATTTTAATTCTCTTTTGAAACATGAAAATAAAAAATAGGCACTTCATACGAAAATCCGAAATCAAACCCTTAAAAAAAGAGATTTTACAACAATATGATCAAAAATTTGTGAATCAAATCTTTCCTGCTAAATGCAATGTCGAGGTTGTTGAAACCGAAGCAGGAGATACTTTATTTGCAATCAATAATGTCCTAAAATTGTGGAAATCCAAAGATGGATATATTCCAGTACTAACATTATTAATTAAAAACCAAGTAGATTTGAAAACTATTGTTGTCGATTTTGGAGCCGTTAGATATGTAACAAATGGTGCTGATGTAATGCGTCCAGGGATCACTAAGATAGATCCTTTAATTAAAAAAGGAGATATCGTGAGAATCATAGAAGAAACAAAAAATAGACCATTAGCTGTAGGAAAAGCATTGTTTGATGCTCCTGAAATGGAAACAAAAGCTTCTGGAAAAGTTATAAAGAATATTCACACAATTCAAGATTCTGTATGGGACTTTGAAAAGCAATTTAAATAAATTCCGCCTTCAAAATTGATCCAAGTAGAGTTTTTTCTGATTCTGCTAATTCATTAATGGTGTAGCTTCCTATCTCATAACAATCAGATAGTGCACCACATTCTTTAAAATTATATAAGTTGATAATGATTTTGAGACCCTCTTCTATAATTTTTTTGTCAACAAGTTCATTTGAACTATTCATCAACTTTAGAATTGAATGAGATCTCCACAAATCATTCTCATAGAAATTACCATCTAAACCAAGAAAATCTTTGAAAATTTCTGTAAAAAACTCTACTTCCGAGATCAATTTTAGCCTATACCACCTCAACCCTTATGTGCTGAAAAATACATGTTTCCTTCTTGCAATTATAAGTAAATATTTATCCATTAATATATTTGAACTCAATTATTTCAGATTTTTTTCGTTATGATAATACTCACAATCTAAATTTAATGTTTAATAGACGAAATTAATCATATTATTACATACATATTTCCTAGATCATTAACTCTTGAAAATTTTTCTTCAATTTTGTATATTTTAATTGACTTTTTCGTACGTTAGTATTTCCAATGCGAAATTATAAGAATGATTTGATAACCTTAGAATTAAAACACTAATAATATCTAGATATCAATTTTATTGAGGAGTTCCTAAAAGTTCCTAACTACCAAGAAAAAACCATTTTAATGCGTTAAATTAAACTGAAAGTTAAAAAACGAAATGATCTAATAATTTTTCCATTTTCTTAGTTTGTAATAAGTAGGGATAATAATGATTATAATTGTAGATGGAACAATGATTAGGTAGAGATTTCCAAATGGAATTTGATTGTTTAACTGAATATTTCCATACTTTATTTGATAACCAATTGATCCACCCGAACTTACTTTATATTCAGTTAATGTACCATTTTCGTTAAAGTCGAATGTGAAATTAATATTAGAAGTAATATTTTGCATAATTAAGCTATTTCCATTTATATTGTAATCATCAAATAATATTAATGAAGTTTGGTTCAAATAATCACCAATCCACGTTAGGTTAACCGGAGTAGGTATAAAGAATAACATTCCAAAAAGTGCAATATGCCAATCAGTTGTAAAACTAGTGAATAAAACTCTTGTGGTTTCATTGAAAAATATCGCACTTCCATTAAACAATACATCCCATGTTGGATTTGTATAAAAGGTGCTATAAACTTCGATTGAATAATTAAGAATTGTACCTAAATATGGTGTAGAATCCTCAATCCAGGTTCCATTATAATTGCCTTCGATAACTACTCTAAATTTTGAACCTTGAGCTAGGAGAATAGCCTGATTTCCCACCATCACAGTCCATATATGTTCTTCACCTTCTTTAACGCTATAACCATAATCAATACACAATGAATTAGTTGTAGAAGAAAGTGAGATAATAGAGATAACCACAAAAAGGGTTAATATTTTTCTTATAGTTTTCAAATCTATTTCCTATCTCTTAAATTTAAATTATTTTATGAATAATTTGTATTTAATTTATCTATTTAATCGTATATACTATTATCGTACGTGATTCTACTTGATTAAAACCATACTTTTTATAAAGATTTAATGCTTTTTCGTTTTTTCCCTCTACTCCTAATTCAATCTGTTTACATCCCTTTTTAATAAGTGAGTGAATTCCATGTCCTAGCAATGAACTGCCAATTTTGCGATGATGATATTCATGAAGCACTCCCAAATTATTAATTATTCCAATATGCTTTATTTCTGGATTAATAATTGAAGAGCATATCCCTACTAATTTATCACCATCATAGGCAAACCAGTGCTCTTGATTATAATCTTTCCAAATGCCTTCCAGAACTTCCTTTAATTCTTCTTCAGTAAGGGCTCTAAAATCAAAATGTTTACTAAATGCATCATTACGAACAGCAACATAACTACTTATATCATTTAATACTTTTTCTTTTTGTATTTTTATATTACTCGGAATTTTTAATTGTGGTTGGGAACTGAAATCGTCTAAACGCATCCAAAAACCATAATTCACTGGTTCTAGTCCCATTTTTTTTATTTCATCATGCAGTGGGGTATCTTCAAATGTATATTTAATTCTGATGAAGCGAAGTTCTGGAGCATCTTGTTTTTTTGCTAGTATAAGTGCAGAATGAAATAATTCTACCATTCGTTTGGATTTAAAGAATTTAGGCAACATAAAAAGGTCAAGACCCCAATAATCACGTTTGGAGGATTTATAAAGCCCGGCAAAACCTACTATTTCTCCACTTTCATCTTCTGCTACAATATAATCACGTGAAAGAATAGTTTGATCCCCATCAACTTTCATATCTGAATCAAATACTTCCTCATTAATTATTAAAGTCGGATTGATATCCTTATAGACTTCATTTAATACTGATACAACGCACAATTTATCACTATCTTTATACGGTCTGATTTTCATGGTATTTCACCTAATTGTTATAAAAGTAATAAACATATTAAGATTTAGCTCTTCCATACCAGTTTAATATATTTTATATGTGAAGTTAGGTTAAAGATATTATGAGCAATCAAGATTTCATTCTATATGAAGCGAAAGGGCGGATAGCAACTATAACAATAAATAGACCCGATAAAGCAAATTCATGTAATATCGCGATGTTAAAAGCAATATATCAAAAATTATTGAAAGCAGATGAAGATGAGAAAGTTGAATGTATTATTATAAAGAGTACTGGAGATAGATTCTTTTCTGCTGGTTATGATTTAAAGGAGATTCAAGGCGCTCCTGAAAATGTAGCACAAATAACTGAGTGGGGTAGAAAGGTTAATGAAACTGTGATATTGATGAAAAAAATAATAATAACTCAGGTCCAAGGAATTGCGATAGGACTTGGCTTTATGATTATTTTGGGCTCTGATTTGAAGGTTTTTGCCGACAAACCTAAGGAACAATTGTATTTAAGATTACCAGAACTTGCAATTTCGGCATTTCCTCAAACGGGAGCAACTCTTTTGCCTTTATTAGCATTTGGATTAACTTATGCAAAGAATTTGCTATTTACCACTGATAAAATTGGGTTAGAAGAATTAAAAAATATCAACTTTCCAACTCGTATTTTTCCAATTGAAAAGCTTGATACTGAGACTTTCAATTTTGCAAAACAGATAGTAAAATATCAAAAAGAATTTAGTTTCTTTACTAAAACAATGTTACGGATTATGAATAAAGCCTATATTAAGTCATGCTTGGATTTAGAAGACGAGTGTGGGAAAATGGCTTATGATCCAAAAAAGTTTACAATGAAGGAATTAGAGGATTTCATTAATAGCTTAAATGAAAAATATCCATAAATTAAGATTTAATCGTAATTAATTTCTTCCTATTTTTTTAAAGCTTTTTGATCCAATTAATAAGTCTTCTATCAAATAACATTTGTTCCTCGAGCATTGGGTAATGACCACTTTTTTCAAATAGATAATATGTCAAATTAGGAATCTCATTAATTAGATCTTCCCAAAGTATATATGGTGCCGAATAATCATACCGGCCCATCGCGAGAAATATAGGAATTGTATTATTTAAGATATTATTTGTAATATTTCTTCCTCTGACAATATTAGAATAGAAGTAATTAAATAAATCCATATTAAGTTCAATTCCTTCCCAAATCCATGAACAATCATAGGTTGGATTATACCAATAAACTGGGGCGTTAGCTACATATTGTAATATAAGAGCTTTAGTAGGAGATACTCTACCTAAAAAATCTTTTGTAAGAGGTTCATTATTTTTCTCTCGAATCATTTTCCTTTCTTTAGTTGCGTCAGATTCCCAAAATCCAGATCCTTTTTTAAATACTCTTCTGTTGTGTTTGGTGGAAAAGAGCAAATCATTATAATATGAGATACGTACTCTGGATATTTAAAAGCGTATTCAAGAGCTACAATACCAAATGCAGAATGTCCCAATACAGCAATCTTTTCAAAACCTAATGCATTGCGTATTTTTTCAAGATCTTTTATTATGGTATCCATGGATAAATTACTCACATTAATGGAAACAGAAGGTTTAAATATCTTAAAACCTACGAAAATAAATTTAATATGCTCTTTTATTTTACTAGAAAAAATTGGACGGTAGAAGCTTGATGGCATGCCAATAACTAGACACGGAATCCCCTTTCCTTCAATAACATAATGAAGTTTAATTTCATCAATAGTGATATAGCCTGAGTTTTCGCCCAATTTAATTTTTTGACTTGTCATACATTAATCACTAAACCATTTCTAGACCTCATTCTAAATAAAACTAATTAATTTCATATCTTCATGCAAAATTTTCCAACCGAACTTTTTTTACCTTAACCCTAAGTAAAAATTCTTTAGTAAATACTTCAGAGCTTTTTACTTAGTGATTTAAAAGGACTTATGGTAACTATATTTCTTGTGTAGTATAGAATTAAAGTTCTATATTATACGCGTGATATGTTTCTTGCATATTACTGTGTATTATAAATTGACTTTAATATATAATATTTAGAACTATATGTCGATGGTCATAATGAGTATATGAATAAGCATATCTCGATGACTTATCATAATTAAACAAAAACGGTTGTGTGTGGTAAAAATGAGTATGTATCGATCATATTTATTAAAGAATAATTTCTGGGCAAAAAAAGGAAATGAAAAATATCCCGAGGCAGAGAAAGTATTTATTAAACATGACTCAGAAGTAGGCGGAATTTATGCGATTCTTGAAAATGAAAGGAAGGGAGTTAAAATTATGGTTGATGGTAAAGAGTACTTTTTTAATAATTTCGACAAGCTAGATTCCTTCTTAACACGACTTCAACAGAGAAAGGACGATTTCATGAAGATTCTTAGAAGAAAAAATATTTCACAGAAATTAAGGATGTTAGATATATAAAACATCTAATATCATAATTTTATACTTTTTAAGGATATAGAAGCACTATAAATTTAATTTTAATAAGTTTACAATTTGTTATTTATCTATTTTTTATAAACTGGCTGAAGTCCCGTTTGAAAATGTCTTAATCGCAATTCTGCTCCACGAGAAATCCTCACTTTTGGGATTATATCTTTATTTTTATAGAGTTCTGTAATTGCTGCTACTGTGTAATCAATATGAGAGGCACTATATACATTTCTTGGCATTGCAAAACGAACTAAATTAAGTATACCTTTTCTTTGCTCTGGAGTTTTTTTATCCCACTCAAAAGCAAAGGGTCCTAGTTCAACCGCTCTTATTCCATAGTGTTTTAGAAGTTCAATTGTAAATCCAACACCTCCAAAATCATCAATCTTCATATCTGTTCCTTGAAAGAATTTATACATATCAAGGTATACAGCATGACCACCGGCAGGAAGTATAACAGGGACTCCATTTTGAGCAAGTTTTCTCGCAAAACGCCTAACTTGACTTTTCCTTTCATTTAAATAAGGTAATTTTACTACTTCATAAAGTCCTGCAGCTAGAGCCATTATATCCCTTCCACTCATTCCACCATAAGAATCATTTCCAAAGGTTAAGATTTGCTTTTCTTTTAGTATAATTCCAATATCTTCATCAGCAGAAAACCTTTCATGGAATAACCCCTTATCTTTAAAGAAGAATCCACCACCCATATTAGCTAAACCATCTTTTTTGAAACTTATCGTAAATCCATCAACAAAAGAGAACATTTCTTGCACGATTTTTTGTATTGAGTGATTCTGATAGCCTTCTTCAAATTCTTTGATAAAATTTGCGTTTTCACTGAATCGACAAGCATCGAAGAACAATGGGATATTATATTTTTTGGCAATTTTATGAACTTCTTTAATATTTTTCATTGATACTGGTTGACCAGCGGCAGTATTATTTGTGATAGTAAGATATATTAAGGGAATTGCTTCAACACCTTTTTCTTGAATTAGATTTTCAAGAGCTATTAAATCCATATTACCTTTAAATGGGTTTCTTTTATCCATATCTTCATAGGGAAAATCATCCATTAAATTTCCTGAAAACAAATTTACTGCTTTGATACCATTGGCTACGATATTAGCTTCGGTTGTATCGAAGTGCCCATTATTCGGAATATAGTATGAAATATCTTTTCTTTCCTTTAAAATTGGTGCGATAGTAGAGAAAAGCAAATGTTCAGAACATCGACCTTGTGGGACTATGAAAGCATTTGGTCGAGTTAATTGATGAATCCCGCCATTTACAAAACCTCCTTCATAAGAGGTAATATAAAGTTCATGCATTAATTTATCTACATTTGTCTCACCGGAAATAATTAAATCAATTGATTTTTTCGGCTTATCTCCTCTTTCAAAGGTATCCCTTATTGCTTCCAAAAGAACATAATATCCTTTATTACGGGCATAGGACTCATCACCATGAAAGAGAGCTGCCCATTGAAAATCTGTCATTGTTCCAGATCCTGAATCTGACAAAAAATCTACAAATAACAAGTCTGCTGGAAAAGAAAACATATTATATTCTGTTTTCTTCAACGCATATTCTCTTTGTTCTTTTGTGACTTTTTTTATAGTTCGGATAACCAATGGCTTATTTGCTGGGATTGGAATTCCTAGTTCCTCTTGTGATTTCATATTATTCTACCTATAAATAAAATTAAAAATATGTGTTTTGAGTTTTTCAGCTTAACTTGATTTATAGTAGTAAATCATTAAAAAATGATTTGTAAAGTTGATTCTAAGAATTTTAATATTGATGGCAAATTTAATAATTGAAAATATGTTAGACTATAAATAGATTAAAATGGAATTACCAGATTATATTACAAATCGAATTTGGAAGGATCATCTACCAGATGGAATGACTCTTGAAATTGAAATTCCTGAAGATAAGTCATTAATTGATATATTTGAGACAGGTGCTAAAGAAAATGCCAATAAAGTAGCATTTAATTACTTTGGAAAGGAATTTACATATGGGGAAATGGATCAATTAACAAGAAGATTTGCTAATGCATTATTAAAAATAGGAATAAAAAAAGGGGATATAGTAGCCCTTTGGTTGCCAAATTGTCCACAATTTAGTATTTGTTATTTTGCTTCTTTAGGTCTTGGAGCTACTTTAACAGCAATTAGTCCCCTATTTGTTGCGAGAGAGATGGTTCATCAAATTAAAGATTCAGGAGCAAAATATCTGATAATGATTGATAGATTTTTTCGAGAATTCAAGAAAGTAGAAGATCAAATACCTTTGGAAAAACTTATTTTAGTGAATGTAGAAGGAAAAGTTCCTGATATACCTGAAACAGGCAAAATACTGCATTACAACACTTTAATGGAATCAAGTTCTGAACCATTTAAAGAATTTACAGTTAAGATAAATCCAAAAGAAGATATTGCAATTATTCAATACACAGGTGGTACAACAGGCGATCCAAAAGGTGCTGAATTGTCTCACTATAATGCTCTGTCAAACCTAATGCAAATTAAACAAATCTCAGATTATATGAGAGAACACTATATTAAGGGAGACCTCGTAGGACTTTCTATACTCCCTTGGTATCATGTATATGGTCAAATTTGTGAGCTTCTACAGGGCCCTATAACTGGAGGAAAAGGTATTATTTTTCCAACATTTGATATTCCTCGAATAATTGAGGCTATTAAAGATATGGAGGCTAATTTTATACTTGGTGTGCCCACTATGTTTATCAATATATTAAGATCTCCCTTAAGTAAGGATGTTGATTTTTCTAATCTTAAATATTGCAATGTAGGAGCATCTGCCATGCCTATTGAAATTGCAAAAGAATGGGAAAAAAAAACTGGGTTTCCATTAGGAGAAGGATATGGTTTGAGTGAATCAACTGTTTGTGTTTCAAATTCACCCCCATGGAGTAAGAAAAAAGAAGGAAGCTGTGGCGTTCCTATAGCTAGCACCTTAGTTGGAATTATTGATGAAAATTTAAATTTTCTACCAATAGGAGAATCTGGAGAACTAGTTGCATCAGGACCTCAGATTATGCTAGGATATCATAATCGTCCGGAAGAAAATAAAAAGGTATTTTTTGAAACAGGGGGGTATAGATGGTTGCGAACGGGGGATTATGCAAAATTGGATGAAGATGGTTATATTTTCTTACTCGATAGAGTTAAAGATATGATAAAATATAAAGGACATAGTGTTTATCCTAGAGAGATTGAGGAAGTGTTATATGAACATCCTGCAATTCATGAATGTGCTGTAATTGGTTTTAAGGATCAAGAAAAAGGCGAAAATATCATGGCACATATTATTCTTAAAGAAGAATATAAAGGAAAAATTACTGAACAAGAAATTATCGATTGGTCAATGGAAAACATGGCTGCTTATAAATATCCAAGAATAGTGAAATTTGTTCGTTCTCTTCCAAAGAGTGCAGTCGGAAAAGTTTTGAGAAGAGTAGTACGAGACAAAGAAGCTAAAAAAGCAGAAAATAGAAAGGTTACTTAAAGTGTAAGTCTTCAGATTAAATCGAACTTGAAACATAACCTAAAATTGAACCTAAAAATAGTAAATGTAGCAAGAGGTATAAGAGATAATTTTTTATAAGGTCAATTCTTTATTCTCAATAATTAAAGGTTTTAAATTTTGCAATAAAAACCATATATGAATGAACGAATTAAGCAATTACGAACGCAGAGTAGAGAAGCTATTCCTTATCTTTCATCAGAACGTGCTCTACTAATCACAGAATTTTATAAAAGTGGAGCGGTCCTTAAATATTCTACTCCAATTACTCGGGCAAAAGCATTCAAATATATCCTAGATAATAAAAAAATCTGTATTAATGAAGGGGAATTAATTGTAGGTGAACGCGGTCCAGAACCAAAAGCAACTCCTACATACCCAGAAGTATGTTGTCATACTTTACAAGATTTGGATATTCTTAATACCCGAGAAAAAATTTCATTTAAAGTATCTGAAAAAACAAAACAAAAATCAAGAGATATTATAATTCCATTCTGGAAAGGAAAATCAATTCGAGATAAAATCTTTTCTCAAGTTGATAATGAATGGATTTATGCCTATGAAGCAGGTATATTTACAGAATTTATGGAACAGAGAGCACCTGGACATACTGTAGCAGGAAAAAATATTTGGGAAAAGGGATTTCTAGATTTTAAACAAGAAATAAAAAATAGTATCCAAGAATTAGATTTTTATAACGATCCTGACGCTTATGATAAAAGAGAGCAATTAAAAGCAATGGAAATATGTGGGGATGCTATAATATCTTTTGCTGAACGCTATGGTCAAGAAGCAAAAAGATTAGCAAGTATAGAAAATGACCCTAATAGAAAAGGAGAATTAGAAAAGATATCAGAAATATGTTTTAAAGTCCCAAAACAAGCACCCAAAACATTTTGGGAAGCACTGCAATATTATTGGTTCATTCATTTAGGTGTTATAACTGAGTATAATACATGGGATTCTTTCAATCCCGGTCGTTTAGACCAGCATCTATACTCCTTCTACAAAGATGATATTGAAAAAGGAGTATTAACAAAGGAAGATGCATATGAATTGCTCCAAGCTTTTTGGGTTAAATTTAATAATCAACCAGCTCCTCCTAAAGTGGGTATTACAGCAGAGGAGAGTAATACTTATACGGATTTTTGCAACATTAATATTGGTGGTCTCAAAGAGGACGGTTCTGATGGAGTTAATGAGGTCTCTTATATGCTCCTAGATGTAATTGAAGAAATGCGGATAGTACAACCAAGTAGTAATGTTCAAATTAGTAAAAAAACTCCAGAGATGTTCTTAAAACGAGCTCTTGAAATTGTAAAGACAGGTTTTGGTCAGCCTTCAATCTTCAATACAGATGCAATTGTTCAAGAATTAACAAGACAAGGAAAATCTATAAAAGATGCATTTAATGCAGGAGCTAGTGGTTGTGTTGAAGCAGGTGCATTTGGGAAAGAAGCTTATATTCTAACAGGATATTTTAACCTAGTGAAAATTCTAGAAATCACACTCCATAATGGTATCGATCCAGTTAGTAAGAAGCAAATTGGATTGAAAACGGGTGACATCACAAGCTTTAATACTTTTGATGATTTCTTTAAAGCCTATTCTGAACAAGTTAAGCATTTCATAAATATTAAAATCAAGGGTAACCAAATTATTGAGCAGATATGGGCTAATAATCCAGCACCATTCTTGTCAATATTAATTGATGATTGTATTAAAAAAGGCAAGGATTATAATGATGGGGGGGCAAAATACAACACTTCTTATATTCAAATTGTAGGGATGGGCAGTATTACTGATTGTCTAGCATCCATTAAATATAATATATTTGATAAGAAGCTTATTTCTATGGAAGATTTACTAAAAATCTTAGAAAATAATTTTAAAGGTTATGAGAGTATTCAACAGAAATTATTGTATAAAACACCTAAATATGGAAATGATGATGATTATGCAGATTCTATAACAAAGCAAGTTTTTAATTTAGTTTTTAATGCAATTGATAATCGTCCAAATACTAAAGGTGGAGTACATCGAATTAATTTGCTTCCTACAACAGTTCATGTGTACTTTGGCCAAGTAACAGGGGCTACCCCAGATGGCCGCGAAGCTTATATGCCTTTATCAGAAGGAATTTCTCCTGTTCAAGGTATGGATGTAAATGGACCTACAGCTGTAATTAAATCTGCTAGTAAAATCGATCATTTACGTACAGGTGGAACTTTATTGAATCAAAAATTTACACCACAGTTTCTTTCAGATCAAAATAGGATTAATAAGTTAGTTCATTTAATAAGAGCATATTTTGAAATGAATGGCCATCACATTCAGTTCAATGTGGTTTCAGCAGATACCCTACGAGCGGCACAAAAAAATCCAGAACAATATAGGAATTTAATTGTTCGAGTAGCAGGGTATAGTGATTATTTTGTGGATTTAGGAATTGTTTTACAGAATGAGATCATAAGAAGAACAGAGCATACGGCAATTTAAATTGAGTTCTTTATTGTATTCTTGATTATCAAATTTTAAAGATTTTGTTATATTTAATTTCAATATGTACTTATTCAGTACATATATTTACATAGGCATGTTTCTTATGATTAATTTGTGTACATAATCAGTACATATAAATAATTCATTATAGAGTTATAGGAGGATTATACTAATGAGTGAAGAATATTTGGATGATCTATTCAAGATCATAGTTCTTGGGGCGTCTGGTGTTGGTAAGACAACTATTATGGAGCTATATGCCGAAAAAGTATTTGAAGAGCAGAGAACTCAAAAAATGGGGGTTAATTTTTTTACAAAACAACTAAAAATCAATGAAGATAATTATAAACTACAATTTTGGGATTTTATTAGTAATAAACAATTTGAAAAATTTCATCAGCTTTATGCTAGTGGGGCATCAGCTGTTTTATTTGTTTTTGATTTATCAAGACCAGAAACATTTGATTATCATAAAGTTTGTTTAAAAAATATATGGTGGCAAATTAATCTAAATAGGGCACCACTCTTGTTAATAGGAAACAAGATAGATACTGTTGGGTCCCAAGGTAAAATCGAGAGAAAAAAATATCGTGAATTTGTAATAAAAGAAGGGATATACGGATATATTGAGACATCAACAAATGACATCAGTCAATTGGAGGAAAAAATTCCTAGTTTAGTTAAACAAATTGTTTATCTGAAATCTTTCTATGGTAAGCAGAGACCACGTAATACAAGAGCTAAGGTTATTAAAGAAATTAAAGAGCAAGCTATTCCATCACATATAGAAGGAAAGTTTTTAAAAGAAATTGATATAGCGGTTTTAGAAGAGAGAGAAAGAGAAAAAATTCATCGAATGGAAGAATTAGAAAAAGTAGAAGAAGCATTAAAAAAAACCCAGCAAGTAAAATTTTTAGTGGATGAAAAAGAATTAGATTTTATTAAAAAGTATGCCCAACTTTCTCATCAAACTCAATCAGAATTCATTCGGACAGCAATATGGGAAAAAGTAAAATTAATTGATCATTCATTTGAGATTGATAACTTAAATGAAAGAACTGAGGATTCATTACGCTTAGATGAATTAATTAGAATTCGTGAGTTATTGGGAAAGCTAAAAAAATAAAAATTTAATCTAGCTTTTTACTATTTTTTTTTTAACAAAGAGGATGTAGTAGTCTAAAATTAATTGACACCAATAATCGAATCTAAATCAAATCCCATTCTAAATTATATTAAATAATTTAAAAATAATTAGTTAAAAAATAAAAGGAACTAGTGCTTTTCGATTTTTGGGATAATCTGGAAATGTTTTAATATACCATAAATGGTTAGATCGAGCTCTTGGTGCTAGGTTTGCAAAGGTCCATATCGCAAAAACTAGTCCTGGAAATGACCACGTCATAATTGCCCATCCAATCCATTCAGTTATTTCACCAAAATAACTAGGAGAACTCACATATTTAAACATCCCTCCGTAAGGAATTTTATATTCAGTCTCTCCAGGTTTTCTTAAATTGCGAATAAGATAATCAGAATGGAGATTAATAATAAAGCCAATTAAGAAAATTAAAACTCCTATAATGAAAAAGGGATGCAATAACCAACTTAAAGGGTATGCTGGAGAAAAAGTGTAAATCCATCTCGCTTGTAAATAGGAATTAATTCCATTAAATATAAATCCCATCATGATTATTGTTAAGGGCATTGGAAGCTTACCACGAATCAACAATGGAAAGATTAATGTACGTTGACAGTAATGTAACATCCATATAGCCATAAAAATGAGAGGAACTATATCTAATTTTCGATCTCCAATGAGATAATATATTAAATAAACAATAATGGTAGGAATTTCCATCAAAAACCAGCCTAATCTATTATCAATAGATGGTCCCCATTTTTTACTAACATGTTGACCATATCCAGCGGGTATCCTTAAAAGTAGTATAAAAACAATTATTGATGTAAAACCAAAAGTTATCATCAAAAGATTAAATATCAAAAATTCGCTCATAAAACCATCTTTTTATTATATTTGCATAATTTAACAATTTATCTCCTAATTACAAATCTAAATTGTTTTTATATTTTTAACTTATTTATTCTATAACTATTTTTATTTCAAGCGGAATTATGTGAAATTATTCAATGATTCAAACGAAAAGGAAACGCTGGATTTTTCTTATTAACATATTTGGTTGTATTCAATTTATAATAATTACGTTCATAGCCATGTTTTATTATCCGGGAGGAAGTTATGTAGATCCATTAACGCAAGGTTACCAATTCTGGTATAATTATTTTAGCGATTTAGGGCGAATATTTGCTCATTCTGGTAATCTTAATATAATATCTTTTATCCTTTTTACAATTACATTGAGTATTTGGGGATTATCTCAAATCCCTTTTTATATTGCATTCCAAGATTTTTTTAAAAGTTACAAAAAAATGAAAATTCTTAGTACTTTGGGATCCTTGTTTGGAGTCTTTACTGGAATTTTCTTTATAGGAATTGCTTTTACACCGTCAGACATTTTGGGCTTTTGGCATAATGGTTTCGTCTTTCTTGGTTTTGGTTCGATTTTTATCTCACTTAGTTTGTTTACAATTACATTATTTCAAAATAAAGAATACCCAAAATCATATGCAATTGTATTAGCAAGCGCATCTTTTATTTTAATGATATATTATCTTACTTTATTCTTTATTCCAAGCACTATCACTTCAACAATATTATTTATTTATGTTTCGGGGCAAAAAATAATAATCTATACACTCCTTATATGTGAAATTTACCAAGGATATGGCGCTTTAAAACAACTGCAATCTTGAATCTATTATACGAAAAATTTTTAACTCTTCTACTATTTTATACTATATGAGTAGAGATAAGCAGTTAATTGAATTACTTCAAGCAGGTTCACTTCGTGGAATAATATTTGACTTTGATGGAACTTTACTTGATATAAGGGAAATTATCAAAAAATCAATCGAAGAAGTCTTAGGAGAAAAGAAGTTAGATATTGATATGGAAGCAACAATACAAGAGATCGGTGCTTTATTAGAAACAATCCAAGGATATCCTCTACCTAAGGTTTTACTTGAATCTTATGAAATTTTTAACCATATAACTGCACTCCAAGGTTTAAGTTATTTTAACAAATTACAAATTGCTGTTAAGATTTTTGCTAAATATCTTGAATATGCAAAAGAAGCCCAATTTTTCCCGACAGTGAAACCTTTGCTAAAAAAATTAGGCAAGACTTTTGATCTTTTTATTGTTTCCCATAATAAAACAGAAACAATAATTACGCATTTAACAAAAGAAGGGCTTGATTCAGATTTTAAAGGAATCTATGGAAGTGATAAAATACCTGTTCAAAAACCAGATCCTTTAGCACTTCAACCAGCTTTAGAAAATTATAAAAATCGTCGTAGAGATGAATTTTTAATGATAGGTGATATGCCTTCAGACATTATAGCTGGTCGTGAAGCAGGTTTTTGGACTATAGGGGTCGCAAGTGGGGTGAGTAAAGCTGAAATTTTAACACAATACAAACCTGACATTATGTTTGAATCTTTAGATGATATCTTAAAATTATTGAAAAATTAACAATTAGAATAGTTATAATCCATTCTATTCCTTCTATAGAAACGCTTATGTTTCTTAATTGAAAATAAAATCTAATGAAAACCAAATAGATTTGATTATATTTGATACATTATCCTAATTAGTCTTAAGAAAAAATATAATATTTTTATATACAATTTACTTTTAATAGACCCAATATAATAAAGAAAATCCTAATTGGTGGGCTTCATTTCTCAAACAATTTTAAAATTAGAAAATGTTTCTAAGAAGTTTGGAAATTTAACAGCTGTTAACAATATAAGTATAGAAGTTAAAAAAGGTGAAGTAATTGGATTTGTTGGGCCAAATGGAGCTGGTAAAACCACAACATTAAAATTAATTGCGAGACTAATCAGACCAACTTCTGGAGAAATTTGCATATTAAACAACCAGAATGAATTACAAAATATAAAAGAAAAATTAAAAAACCTTGTAGATATGGGTTTCTTAATAGATATTCCTCATTTTTACAATTCTACACCTTATCAATTATTAAAGTATATAGGAAATCTTAAGAATTATCCTAAAAAGGAATTAAAACTAAGAATTGATCAATTATTAACATCTTTTAATTTAATTAGATGGAAATATAAGAAGGTTAAGAATTTCTCCAAAGGAATGAATCAGAAATTAGGTTTTATCGCAGCAATTATTCATGATCCTGAAATTATAATATTAGATGAGCCTCAAACTGGATTAGATCCTACTGCTCGAATTGATGTGCGAAGGAATATAAAAGAACTAAAAAAAAAAGGAAAGACAATATTTGTTTCTTCTCATATGCTATATGAAATTACTGAGGTTTGTGATAAAATTGCTTTAATAAATAAAGGCTCAATTATAGAATTTGATACTTTAGAAAATCTAGAGAATTTACTTGTAACTAAGGAAATTGTCTGTGAACTTTCAAAACCAATCACAATAGAAAAGAAGGACTCAATAATAACAAAACTCTTTCAACATCTTGAACCGTACTTAGATAAAAACTTAGATATAGCAATTTCAAAAAATCCTGTTATATATAATCCACAAGAGAAGAAAATTATTATCTATTATAATGGTAAAGAAGAATCTAGATCTGAGATATTAAACATTTTAGTTAATGAATTTAAATCAGAATTTACTATTGATTCATTCTCTAAACCAAAAACATCTCAACTAGAAAAATTATATACTCAAATAATAAATAGTAAAAAAAAGCATAAATAAAGGGTGTGAAAATGGATTTATTAAATAATTTGTATTTGGAAATAAAACCTATTTTTCATACTATCACTTTTCAAATAAGATTACAATGGAAAAAAGTTGTTATCTTTTCAGGAATATCTATTCTTGCATTATTCTTAAATAATTTTATAGCAACTATTCAAGCACAGTTTTTAGATAGTCAAGATATGTTCTATGTATTTGGATTATATTTTTTCCCTCTATTTATTAGTTTAGCTGTTTCTTTTTTGTTTGGGGGTATTATTTGTTCTGAGTATAAAAATAAGACAGGCTTAGAAATAGTACCTTTAATTCATAGATATAAATTAATTCTCGGAAAGTATTTTGCAAATTCACTATTAGTTATTGGTATTATTTCAGTTTATTATTTATCTATGGCACTTTTTGGTTACTATTTCTTTGCTGGACCACTACTTAAAACTTTATTATATAGTTTTAGTTTTGCAGTATTATATGCTTTAGCATTGGGTAGCATTGCGACTTTTTTAAGTTCTATTTTTCGATCAATGATTCCCGTAATTATAATATTTGTAGGATATTTTTTCATGGGAGATCCAATGATTAGATACTCTATTTTATACATTAATTCCCGAATAGAGCCATTATTTTCATTCGACTATCTTTTTCAAATAGTAGTGAATATTTTATATCCCTATTTTTCCGAGTGGAATAGACGTGATCCTACAGGAGTTTGGCTTTTTCCAGGTATAGAAGAAGCATTAATTGTATTTTCGCTTTACATTGTATTATTTCTTGTTCTAAGTATTTTAATATTTAAATATAGAGAATTTTAATATAAAAAAAATGAAAATTGAATTGATAAATAAAATGTGATAAAAATATGATAGAAAAAACATGGATAACTTCAAAGATAATTATTATTTTGTTTATTATAATTCCATTAATAAATCTCATCTTAATTTCTGTAGTAAATGCTGATTCTCCCTACTCTAATGATTTGGAAATTGGTACACAATTATTCCAAGTTAAAAAATATGATGCTGAAATTTGGAAAAACACGGTAAATGTATCATCAACTCCAAGTGATTGGTTTGGGGGAGATGCTGATAAAATTGGAGCTAAGAGTAAATATACACTATCATATTTTTTTGATGTGAATGTGACTACACCTTCTTTGTTTTTGAGGATGGTAATTCCACAAAATTATTTATCCATTTATGAATTCATTAAAGATTATGGATATGATCAATATTATATTGAAAACCATTATCCAAATGTATATGAAGTCAGTAGTTATACTTCTAGCTTTTGGAGATTTACAACTAAAGAATTCAATGATACTACACATATCCAGCGATCATATATCTTTAAATTTCCCCAAAATTCTTTATCATTATTAAATGATTATAATAATTATTCTCGAATAGTTAATAGTGATCCTGTTTTACAGTCATTAAATTACTCGTTACCTATTCTTAGTGGAGATGATCTAGTTTTACAATTAATAACTAAAAGACTTGCATTATGTATTCCTAAAAATCAATATTTATCTTCATTCATAAATGCTGTTGGAAGCACAAACACAACAATTCAAGGTAATTCTCTTATTTTGCAAAGACATGGAGAAAAAAGTTATTCTGTTGAAGCAACTTACAATACTCAAGGCTTTATCAATAATATCATTATTAAGGACTCAGAAGATTATGTTTTCTATAAAATTACAAGTTCCACTCCAAAAGTTATATTCTACGTTCTTATAGGAATAATTTCCGTTTTTCTTTTAGGAGTAGTAATTGTTGTAATTATCAGAAAATACAAGCTAGAAAAATATTTTAAACAATATAGAGAGTAAAACAGAAGTAGAGTAAATTTTAAATTTATAATAATTACTTAATTTGAAAAAATTATTAATAATTTACGAGACAATACAGTTAAAGAAAATTAATAACCTTCTCATACAATTAAAGACATAAATTCACCTATATCTTTCTCTATAAGTAAAATATCATTAATTATTTTCGAAATTTATATTTGCATCATGAATAGATAACCTATAAACATTTCCACCTGAAATCCCCGGTTACGACTTATTCTTGATTTTGTTGATGATAATCATAATATCTGCCGTTATAATCAAGGTCAATCGAAAAAGGTTATAAAATTATATAAAATTTCTATTTTTTCTTTTTCTAATTTGTAATATTTATAAAAATTGGGTTAAATTTTAAAGGAGTTTATGGAAGTGATAAAATACCTGTTCAAAAACCCATCCAATGGCATTACAGCCAACATTGGAAAACTATGAAAAACGTCGAAGAGATGAATTTTTAATGATCGGTAATATGCCTTCAGACATCACTGCTGGCAGAGAAGCTGGTTTTTGGACTATAGGTGTGGCAAGTGGAGTAAGTAAAACCGAAATTTTAACAAATTATAAACCTGATCTTCTAGTTGAATCTCTAGATGAGTTAGAAAAAATATTAGAATAATCTTATTTTTTCTTTTTTTATATTTGATTTATTAATTTTTGTATATTTAGATAAGTCAAATGACGAGTTAGAGACTAATTTTCTACAAAGAACTTTTTTTGGAAATTTATATCTTATTTTTTTCATAAAAATAATCATACTTTTTAGTAAATGAATACCATTTTTCTTCAAGATTTGGATTTTGTAAACTCTAAGAATTCTTCATTTTACAAGACTTAGATGAATTTTTAAGCAATTTTGATCCAATTTGGCATAATTGGGACTGAAATCAATTGATTAGTCATTTTGACAAAAGTGTTAAATATTAGTTAATCTTAAAGCTAAATGCAACATTTTTGAAAAAAAAATTTCATTATTTTATTTCTACAGAAAATAGTGAATTTTCTTGAATTAAATACAAAAAAAGGGCGGATAATAAAATGAGAAAAAAATATTTTTTAATAATGTTTTTAGTCTTCACTCTTATAAGTACGACAAACATTTCACTAGCTTTCTATACTAGAGGAGAGATTAAGGCTGATGAACCCACCTTAAAAGAGTTACCCTCGAGATCATTAGGAAATCTAGAAGGAATCGACGGGACCCCTTGTCTTGAAGGATTAACAATGGTAGGAGCACAACCAGATACTGGAAATCCATGGACTGTACCTGTTTCTGATGATTATTATGGCGGATTTTACTATCAAGACTTTGAGTGCGTTTTACAAGGAGTTCACTGTAATGTTTGGATTGGATTAAATCCTGATATCTGGGATGGAGGATTCCAAGACTATTATGATCCTGGAGGTTCTGGTTTCGAAGATGATACCTGGTATTTTGTATATCCATGGAGTTCAATAGGCCTACCAGGTCCCCCTGATCCTGATGAGGATGGGTACTATTTACCACCTGGCTATTGCGACTGGATAACAGGAGCGGACTTACTGCATGTTGTAGACGAATTCGATAATAACATCCATGATACGGTCGTGTCCCACTTCGGTGAGTATGCTGATCGACCAGGTCCATTGAACGACTACAAAATTCAGATATTAATATTCAATATCCGAGATGGACTCTTCTATGATCCTATAAACGCTCCCTGGTTTACAATAGGATATTTCTGGTCTTTTGCTAGTAATCTCAATGATGCAAATATATTCCATATGGATACTTACCAATGGTGGAGAAGACTCGATTACCCAACTCCTCCACTTCCCTATGGTCTCAATCCACTCCCACTTCAATACGAAGGTACATTTGCCCATGAATTTCAACACCTTGTCCATTATGATGTAGATTCTGATGAATTATCATGGGTTAATGAAGGATGTTCAACGTTAGCTGAATGGATATGTGGATATGGATTCTCACCAGGACATATATCAGAGTATTTGATCTACTGGTGGGATGTTTCATTGGTGATCTGGCAAGGTACATTAGCTGATTACGGAGCGGTGTTTCTGTGGACGTTCTATATGTACGAACATTATGGGGGTGCACCGTTAATATGGGATCTTACTCATGAACAAACCAATGGAATCGAAGGATGGAACAACGTGCTTGCTAAGCACCATATAAAAAAATCTTTTGATGAAATCTTCGAAGATTGGTGTATTGCAAATTATCTCGATGATACATCATTTAAAAGGGGAATATATGGCTATTACGCATTAGATATTCCTTCTGCTGACACAGAATGGTATGACATACCCTATACATTATGGATGTGGGAATATTTATATCCAAACTACTTCGATACTCAGGTAGACACATATCCAAATTACGGATATAACTATCCATTTGGGACCTCGTTACCATATCAAGCGAATTATGTTGAGTTCTATCCTGGAGGTAAAAAATATGTAGAAATGAACTTTTACGGTGATGCCTATAGTGGTGTGGTAGCACATAGTGGTACATATGAGTGGTATTCTGGTGGTGATGCGTGGGCATGGTTCACAATGAGTCATACTTTTGATATACCTACATCGGGAGCAACGTTAAATTTCTGGACTTACTTCGAAATCGAGGAAGATTGGGACTTTGGTTATGTAGAGGTGCATGATCTTGACACTGATGAGTGGTACACTCTTCCTGGATTAGCCACAGTTGGCGATGTTGGGTATAATTTGGGAACAGATAACCCTAATTGTCCTGATTATCGTGAACCAACAACCTATTATTATTCAGGACGATGGAATGGATTTACAGGTCTTTCTCCTGGTTGGTATGAAGAGTCTATGGATTTGTCAATATTTGCAGGTCATGAGATAGAACTTTTCTTTACCTATTGGACGGATCCATATACTCTCGAATTAGGATGGTATATTGACGATATAGAAATACCCGAAATTGGATTTTATGACGATGTTGAGAGTGGTGAAGATGACTGGACCGTAAATACTGGATGGTACATAACTGATGGTGCCATACCAAACGATTTTGAAGTGAATTTCATTGAAACAATAAGTATCTTTAGGAGAGGTACTTTAGTGAGAACAAAAATTAATATAGCCTCTATGAATGTCGATGATGTTACCGAAGATGGACGAGAATTATTGACTTTATTAGACACTAAAACTGTTCAAACATATAATGTAATGGTAGTTGCCAACCAACCAGGTTATGAGCACACGTTTGGATCCTTCTACTCCTTCATTGCGTCATAATGCCAATTCTAAAGTAAATTAGTCATCAAAAATATAAATTTCAATTTTTTTTTACTTTTAGTTTTTACTTTAAAATTGATTCTCTTAATTATGGTATCTTAAATCTTTCTAAGGTAGTTTAGAGGAGCTGTATTTAGACATATAAAAGTCAAGAGGAACTTTGACTATGCAAAAAAAGTACTGCTTTATTTTTTCAACTAATGAATAATCATACTTTTTAGCGTATTATCCCAACCATTAATTTTTTATATAAAAGGGTATTTTAATAAAAATAATTCAGCTGAAAAGATTGTTTTTTATTAATTTTTCACACTTATTTTAATAACAATATGTGAACAATATGGAACTTGAAGAATTAGATAAAAGAGGAGTAGATACAGCTCGAGAGCTCGATCTCAAGAAAAGTATTGAAGAAAAGATGCAAGAAGAGCTAAAATACGAAAAACGACATCAAGATATAACTTATAAAATCTTAAAATATAATCCAATCGATCCTTTAAATGACTTATATCGCTATATTATCAAACGCTTAGAGTTAAAATCTATTGAAGGACGGTTACAATGGTGGGCTGCATATATTTATATTAAATGGGCTGTCCGAACATTTTGGAACTTTAAAGCCGAATATCCAAAAGGGAATATGTTCCCTGAATATGGTCCAGGCATTCTAGTGGGCAACCACGAATCTCATATTGACCCCTTCTTCTATGGAGCAGCTTGTCATCGTAGAATTCGTTATATGAGCAAATTGGATAATTTTAAAACACCAATTGTAAGAACTCTTTTCAATAATCTTGGTGCCTTTAAAGTTGACCGAGAAAATCCTGAACGAGGATGGGAAAAAGCTAAAGAAATTATTTCCGGTGGTGAGTGGGTAGGAATATTCCCAGAAGGAACCCGCTCGAAAGATGGAGTGTTAGGAGAGTTTAAAACTGGAGCAGTTCGACTTGCTATAGAGATGGATGTTCCAATTGTTCCAATGGCAGTAATTGGTTCTAAAAACGCATTACCTAAAGGAAATCTTGTTATGAAACCTACTCAAGTAAAAGTTCGTGTAGGGGATCCTATCTATTATCATGAATATGACATCAATACAGTATCATATGAAGATATCCGTAGATTAACTGATGAGCTTCGAAATAATGTATGGGAATTAAGAGAAGGAATTTACGGTAAAGAAGAAGATCAGGAACTTTCAATAGGTGCTCCAGAAGAAGCGGAGAAAAAATCTAGTTTTAATTTCATGGGTTATTTGAAGGATCAAGCAAAAGGTGTTCTCCGGCTTATAGATGATTCTTGGTATGCGCTTTTAAAGACTTTGGAAGAATTTGGTGTACGTAGACAATTTCAAAAAACTGTCATGGCATTCTCGGGAGATTTAGTGGGTACTTGGTCTGATCTTATGATGCCATATAAAGCAATAGATTTTGATAAATACATACCTAAAGAAGGTGGTGTTTTGCTTTGTCCCAGTCATAATTCAGAATGGGATGTGCTTATTCTAGCTACTACTTTAATACGTCATGAACCAAGAAGAGTAATGTGGCAAATGGCGAAACAATCATTATTTAAATTTCCATTAGTTAATGCTTGGGTAAGAAATCATCATGCATTTCCATTAAAGAGAGGAATGCATGATATAGATGCTTTTACTTATGCTAGAGAACTTTTAGAACAAGGAGAGTGTGTTTGTACATATCCAGAAGGAACTACCAATCCTGGAGATGGTCAACTTTTAGAGGGGCATACAGGTCCTATGCGATTGGCAATTGAAACCAAAGTTCCCATAATTCCTATTGGTATAACTGGTACCGAGCAGACTTACCCCAAACATGCTAAAATGTTGAAATTTTATAAAGGTCAGATTTTAAGGGCGGGACCACCATTTATGGAACATCAAAAGTATTGGGATAAACCTATGCCTGATTATGATGAACTTAAGAGACTTACAGCTAAAATGATGGACCAAATTAGAGATTTGCTTTATTACGATACATCTGAAGCGTAAGTTTTTGAGGAATTGAATAAATGGAATCAAGTGAGCAATCAAATAAGAAAAACATTAAAGTTGGAATACCAAGGGCACTTCATTTTTATCGGTATTTTCCTTTTTGGAAAAAACTTCTCGAGGAATTGGATGTTGAGATCATTTTAAGTCCACCAACAAATAAGAAAATAGTGGAAGAGGGAGTGACACATGGATTTGGAGAACTCTGTATTCCAGTAAAGATTTATTATGGTCAAGTTTTAAAATTGGTTCGTGATCATCCAGACTTAGATTATATATTTGTGCCAAGATATGTAGCGGAGGTAAAGGAGGCATTTTTCTGTCCAAAATTTTTATCCCTACCTGATGTTATTAAGATTTTGCCAGAGGTTCCTAAACTATTGAACTTCGAAGTTAATGTTAAGGAATTTCCAATTGCTACATCTGTTATTGAATTAGGGAGAGAATTAGGCAAAAATCAAAACGATTCATTGAATGCTTACAGAGAAGCGCAGAAATACTTTGATGAGTACCACAAATTTTTACAGGATGGAGCTCCTGTAAATCATGCTTTAAGGCTTGTAGAATATAACCGCCCATTTACTTTACCGAGGAAAAAATATAAGGGAGACCTTAGATTTCTTCTTCTTGGGCATGCTTATAATATCTTTGATACTTTTATTAATTTAGACTTCCAAAAGAAATTAAGAGATCAAGGGGTAGAAGTCTTAACTATAGAAAATCTACCTGAATCCATTTTTAAGGTCCCAGTTATTGTTAATAAACGTTTACGTAATTATTGGAAACATGAAGAGGAAATTATGCAAGCAATTCGGTATTTTTTAACTAAAGGACGCAATGAGATTGATGGCGTAATCTTTCTTGTTAGTTTTGCGTGCGGTCCAGATAGTTTGATATCAGAATTAATAATGCGAGATATGAAGGTTGTAGGTTTACCTTTCCTGGAAATTACAATGGACGAACATTCGGGAGAAGCAGGTATGATTACACGTATAGAGGCGTTTGTTGAAATGGCACGGCGCAAAAAAAGAAAATTCGAACTGGAAGAGGATATGAAAAAACCTATAACAACATAATTGGAAAAAAGAGATCATCTAACCAGAAATTCTTCTCTTGATTATAATATAAAGCATTAAATAATCTGATTAAAAGGTCATGTCTCTTCTAATCTATTAGATAGTCTACAATGAATATGAACAATGCGAATTTCAGTATAAGAAAAATATTAAAGTTATTATAGATTTAGATTCAACAAGATACCTACCATACTCTGCTGAAACAATAAAAATATCCTCATTCATACATATAATCAACTAAATAAAATGATTAATAATATAAATCAGTTAAATTAAAAAGTAATTTAAACATAAAATCTCTTGCTTCATTAATGGAATTAAACAAAAATATGGAAAGTAATACGAAAAAAAGATCGTTTTGTGCAATAATCCCAACCCTGTGTTCGACATGAGCGAAGAAAAACTAGCAATACATAAAAGAAAAATAGAAGCAATCTCTGAAATGGTTAGAAATGCGTACGATAACGCGAAGCCGGGGGAATATTTCTCTCTAAAAAAGGCGAACGTTTCCCACATGGCTCCACAGCCGGATAACCCGATCTATAGTGACAAGCCGATAGACGTGAAGTCACTTACAGACA